>NZ_JACNAS010000001.1:1810000-2527500 GCF_017350115.1 Pseudomonas sp. GW456-L13 | reverse complement strand
CGGATAAAAGGTACTCCGGGGATAACAGGCTGATACCGCCCAAGAGTTCATATCGACGGCGGTGTTTGGCACCTCGATGTCGGCTCATCACATCCTGGGGCTGAAGCCGGTCCCAAGGGTATGGCTGTTCGCCATTTAAAGTGGTACGCGAGCTGGGTTTAGAACGTCGTGAGACAGTTCGGTCCCTATCTGCCGTGGACGTTTGAGATTTGAGAGGGGCTGCTCCTAGTACGAGAGGACCGGAGTGGACGAACCTCTGGTGTTCCGGTTGTCACGCCAGTGGCATTGCCGGGTAGCTATGTTCGGAAAAGATAACCGCTGAAAGCATCTAAGCGGGAAACTTGCCTCAAGATGAGATCTCACTGGGACCTTGAGTCCCCTGAAGGGCCGTCGAAGACTACGACGTTGATAGGTTGGGTGTGTAAGCGCTGTGAGGCGTTGAGCTAACCAATACTAATTGCCCGTGAGGCTTGACCATATAACACCCAAGCAATTTGACTACTCGGAAGAGCATCAGATTGCGGTGTGTGAAGACGAAAGAACCGAAAGTTCGACGCTTGCAAAACACCGAAAGCTGTCACATACCCAATTTGCTGAAGCGAGGCCGACCGGCCACGACTCAGTACCCGAATTTCTTGACGACCATAGAGCGTTGGAACCACCTGATCCCATCCCGAACTCAGCAGTGAAACGATGCATCGCCGATGGTAGTGTGGGGTTTCCCCATGTGAGAGTAGGTCATCGTCAAGATTAAATTCCGAAACCCCTATCTGCGTATGCAGGTAGGGGTTTTGTTTTTGGCGTCCCTGTAGGCGCGAGCCCGCTCGCGAAAACCCGCGAGCGCCGCGGGGTGTCAGGTTTCCCGCGTCATCATTGGCGTTCTTCGCGAGCGAGTTCGCTCCTACAATGAAGCCAATCGCCTTCAATGCTAAAGTCGTCCCTCGAATTTGTATTATCCAAGGAAGCCTTTATGCCGGACGCGACGTCCCTCAGTGCTGGTTTTATGGTGGTTCACGGCAACCGCCTGGACGAGTTGCGCAGCCTGGTGGTCAGCTGGATGCGACGCTACCCGCTGGCTCCCCTGGAGAACGAAATCGCGTTGGTGCAAAGCAATGGCATTGCCCAATGGCTGAAGCTGGCGCTGGCGGAAGACTCTGAAGAAGACGACATGGGAGGCTGCGGCATCGCTGCCGCCATCGACGTGCAGTTGCCCGGCAGCTTCATGTGGCAGCTCTATCGCATGGTCCTTGGCCGTGACGAAATTCCGGTCAAGTCCCTGCTCGATAAAGCCCCACTGACCTGGCGTCTGATGCGCCTGCTGCCGCAGTTGATCAATCAGCCGCACTTCGAGCCGCTACAGCGTTTCCTGACCCATGACACCGATCTGCGCAAGCGCTATCAATTGGCTGAGCGTCTGGCGGATCTGTTCGACCAATACCAGGTGTACCGAGCCGACTGGCTCGAAGACTGGGCGGAAGGTCGCCATCAAACAAGAAACGCCAGGGGTGAAGCCAAACCCCTGACCCCGGCCAATTGCTGGCAGGCAGAGCTATGGCGCGCACTCTTGCTGGATGTGGGAGAAGAAGGCATGGCGCAAAGCCGTGCCGGTGTCCATCAGCGATTTGTCGAGCGTATCAACCATCTCGAAGCAGCCCCCAAGGGGTTACCCTCGCGAGTGATCGTTTTCGGGATTTCTTCGCTGCCTGCACAAGCCCTGGAAGCACTGGCGGGACTGGCACGATTCAGTCAGGTTTTGCTGTGCGTGCATAACCCGTGTCGTCACCATTGGGCGGACATCGTCGCCGATAAAGACCTGTTGCGGCATCAATACAAGCGTCAGGCCCGCAAAAGCGGCATGCCGGTAGTGATCGATCCGCAAACCCTGCATCAGCATGCTCACCCGTTGCTGGCCGCATGGGGCAAGCAGGGGCGGGACTATATCAACCTGCTCGACAGTTATGACGATCCCAACAGCTATCGTTCGGCATTCCGCGACGGGCGCATCGACCTGTTCAGTGACGGTCAGCCGCTGAATGTGCTCAACCAGTTGCAGGATGACATCCTCGAGTTGCGCCCCCTCAACGAGACTCGGGAGCGTTGGCCGGCTATCGATCTGCAGCAGGACGAATCGATCCGTTTTCATATCGCCCATAGCGCCCAGCGAGAAGTCGAGATCCTCCACGATCAACTGCTCGCGCGCTTCAGCGCCGCCCCGACATTGCGGCCCCGAGACATCATCGTGATGGTCCCGGACATCGACAGCTACGCCCCGCACATTCGGGCCGTGTTTGGTCAGCTTGACCGCCAGGATCCTCGCTTCATTCCGTTTACCCTGGCTGACCAGGGCCAGCGTGGTCGCGATCCATTGCTGATTGCTGTCGAGCACCTGCTCAAGCTGCCTGACAGCCGATTCCCCGTCAGTGAGATTCTCGATCTGCTGGACGTTCCGGCACTGCGTGCTCGCTTTGGTGTCGAGGAGCGTGACCTGCCGACGCTGCACCGCTGGATCGAAGGTGCCGGCATTCGTTGGGGCATGAATGCCGAGCAACGTGCCGGGCTCGGGCTACCCAACGAACTGGAGCAAAACAGCTGGCGCTTCGGCTTGCGACGAATGTTGCTCGGTTATGCCGTTGGCAGCGCCGATGCTTATGAGGGTATCGAGCCCTACGACGAGATCGGTGGTCTGGACGCTGCGCTCATCGGTCCGCTGGTTGCGTTGCTGGACGCGCTGGAAGTGGCTCACCACGAACTCTCTCAGCCGGCATCGCCAGGGCAATGGGGCTTGCGCTTGCAGGCGTTGGTGCAGTTGTTCTTCCTTGCCGGTAACGAACACGATGACTACTTGCTGGCCCAGCTCGAAGAGCTGCGTGAGACCTGGCTCGAGACCTGCGAATCCGTCGGGTTGCAGGATGAGTTGCCGCTGACCGTCGTCCGTGAAGCCTGGCTTGCAGGTCTGGATCAGGGGCGTTTGTCCCAACGTTTTCTGGCCGGTGCGGTCAACTTCTGCACCTTGATGCCCATGCGCGCTATCCCGTTCAAACTGGTGTGCCTGCTGGGCATGAATGACGGCGATTATCCGCGCGCGCAACCGCCGCTGGATTTCGATCTGATGGGCAGTGATTACCGTCCGGGTGACCGCTCCCGGCGCGAAGATGACCGCTACCTGTTACTGGAAGCCTTGTTGTCGGCACGGGACCAACTCTACATCAGTTGGGTGGGCCGAAGCATCCGCGACAACAGCGAGCGGCCTGCCTCGGTGCTGATCGGCCAGTTGCGTGACCATTTGGCCAGCGGTTGGCGAATGCTGCAAAGCGACGAGGATCTGCTGGAAGCCATGACCCGGGAACACCCGTTGCAACCCTTCAGTGCTCGCTACTTTCACGACGGGGATGAGTCGTTCAGCTACGCCACCGAATGGCAGGTCCTGCATCAAGCGGCAGAGCAGCATCCAAGCGCCGAAGTGCTCGGGCCCCACATTCAGGACGAACCACTGAGTCTCGGTCAACTGCAGGATTTCCTGCGCAATCCGGTACGGCACTTTTTCAGCCAGCGACTGAAGGTCTTCTTCGAGGCGGCAGAAGTGCCGTTGGCCGATGAAGAACCCTTTGTCCTGGATGCGTTGCAGCGTTACAGCCTCAGCGACCGCTTGCTCGAAGCGGCGCTGGCAGATCCTGGAAATACCGGGCAGGCGCTGGAGGATCAGGCGAAGCGTTTGCAGAACAGCGGGCTGCTGCCGATGGCCGGATTCGGTGAGTGCCTGCAACGTGAGTTGATCGAGCCATTGCCTGACTTGCTGCAACGCCACCAACAGCTCCTGGCGTTGTGGCCAACACCGCTGAGCAGCGCGTTGCCCGTCAGTCTTGAGCTGCAAGGCCTGCACATCGAGGGCTGGCTCGGCGGCCTGCATCAGCGTGCTGATGGTGGTTTGTTGTCTGTTACAACGATCCCCAACAGCATCGGCTCGATCAAGTCGCGCAAATGGCATCGACTGACACGCCCTTGGGTCAATCATCTGATGGCTTGTGCCAGTGGCATGGCGTTGACCACCGCATTGGTGGCCAGCGACGACAGCCTGTTGCTCGGTCCGCTGGACCAGTCCACGGCGCGGAAAATTCTCGGTGATCTGTTGATGGCCTGGCAGTCGGGGATGCGCCAGCCTCTGCCGATCGCGGTCAAGACAGCCTTCGCGTGGCTGGGGCAAACCGACCCGGTCAAGGCCGAGGCCGCTGCGCGCAAGGCCTATGAAGGCGACGGGCAGACGACGGACGGGGAGCGGCGCGAAAGCCCGGCACTGGCGCGCCAATTCGCCGATTACGATGCCTTGGTCGCCGACGAGACGTTCCCCCAGTGGTGTGACGCACTCTATCGTCCGCTTCTTGAAGCGCCCTGGCGTTCCCTGTCCAGCGAGGAGTCGCGTTGATGAGCACGAAGACACCTTTGGCCCTGGCATTCCCGCTGCGCGGCAGTCAACTGATCGAAGCCAGCGCCGGGACCGGCAAGACGTTCACCATTTCCGCGTTGTACCTGCGTCTGGTGCTTGGCAACGGCGGGGAGGACAGTGGTTTCGGGCGTGAGCTGTTGCCGCCGCAGATCCTCGTCGTGACGTTCACCGACGCCGCTACCAAAGAGCTGCGCGAACGCATCCGTACGCGACTCGCCGAGGCCGCGCGATATTTCCGGGATGAAACACCAGCCCCCGACAGCCTGATTGCCGAGTTGCGTGATCAGTACTTGCCCGAGCAATGGCCCGGATGCGCAAACCGCCTGGATATCGCCGCCCAGTGGATGGACGAGGCGGCGGTGTCGACCATCCACAGTTGGTGCCAGCGCATGTTGCGCGAGCACGCATTCGACAGCGGCAGCCTGTTTACCCAGACCCTGGAAACCGACCACAGCGACTTGCTGGGGGAAGTCCTGCGCGATTACTGGCGACTGTTCTGCTACCCGATGCAAGGTGACGCCTTGAATTGGGTGCGCAGCAATTGGGGCGGACCGGCGGCGCTGCTGCCGCGGATTCGTGCACTGTTCGCCAGCGAGCGGGATACCCTTGAAGGGAAAGAACCCGCCGAAGTGATTTCGCAATGCTTGCAAGAGCGAAGGGCGGCCCTGATCGAACTCAAGAAGCCCTGGCTGCAGTGGGCGGACGAGTTGCTTGCGATCTGTCAGCAAGGCGTTGCCAGCAAGGCTGTCGACGGTCGCAAGATGCAGGCACGCTATTTCGAGCCCTGGTTTGAAAAGATCAAAGCCTGGGCCGAAGACGAATCCGTCGAGCAACTGGATATCGGCACCGGTTTCACGCGCCTGACCCCTGATGGCATGGCCGAAGCCTGGAAGGGCGAAGCGCCTCGACATCCGGGGCTCGATGCGATGGCCGGGCTCAAGGCCTGTCTCGATGGGCTGCCAACGCCTGATGCCGCCGTACTGCAACATGCCGCCCGCTGGGTCGGGGCGCGATTCGAGGAAGAGAAGCGCCGCCGTGCGGAAATGGGCTTCGACGACATGTTGCTGCGCCTCGATGCGGCCTTGCAGTCCGATGGCGGCGAGCGACTGGCAACCCTGATTCGCGAGCAGTTTCCGGTGGCACTGATCGATGAGTTCCAGGACACCGACCCGGTGCAATACCGGATCTTCGAGAGCATCTACCGCATTGAAGAGAACAGCCCCGAGTGCGGCCTGTTCCTGATCGGCGACCCGAAACAGGCGATCTACGCTTTTCGCGGCGCCGACATCCATACCTACTTGCGCGCCCGCCAGGCCACCACTGGCCGCCTGCACACCCTGGGCACCAACTTCCGCTCAAGCCATGGCATGGTCAACGCGGTGAACCATGTGTTCGCGCGCGCCGAAGCCCGTGAGTCAGGACGCGGCGCGTTCCTCTTTCGGGAGAAGAATGGCGACAACCCGGTTCCGTTCACGCCGGTTGCCTCCCAGGGCCGCAAAGAAGTCTTGCGCATCAATGACCAGGCAATCCCTGCCTTGAACATCTGGCACTTGTCGGCCGAACAACCGTTGTCCGGTGCGGTGTACCGGCAACATCTGGCGGCTGCCTGCGCCAGTGAAATCACGGCATTGCTCAATGGCGGGCAGCAGGGGCAAGCGGGATTCACCCAGGACGGCAAAGCCTTCAGGGGCCTGCTACCGGCGGACATCGCCATCCTGGTGCGCGATGGCAAGGAGGCGCAGGCGGTTCGTGCGCAATTGGCCGCCCGTGGTGTGCGCAGTGTTTACCTGTCGGACAAGGACTCGGTGTTCGCCGCCCAGGAGGCGCATGACGTGCTGACCTGGCTCAAGGCCTGCGCCGAGCCGGATGTCGAGCGACCGCTGCGGGCTGCGTTGGCCAGCATCACGTTGAACCTGTCATTGACGGAACTGGAGCGTCTGAATCAGGACGAGTTGGCCTGGGAGTCCCGGGTCATGCAGTTCCGTGGCTATCGCGAAGTCTGGCGCAAGCAGGGCGTACTGCCGATGCTGCGACGCTTGCTGCACGACTTCCGTTTGCCCCAGGCTTTGATCGCCCGCAGTGACGGCGAACGCGTTTTGACCAACCTTCTGCACCTTTTCGAACTGCTGCAACAAGCCGCCGCTGAACTCGATGGCGAGCAAGCCTTGATCCGGCATTTGTCCGAGCATCTGGCGCTGTCCGGGCAGGCTGGCGAAGAGCAGATCCTGCGTCTGGAAAGTGATGAGCAATTGGTCAAGGTCGTGACCATCCACAAGTCCAAAGGCCTTGAATACCCCGTGGTGTTCCTGCCGTTCATTTGCTCGGCGAAACCAGTGGATGGCAGTCGCCTGCCGCTGCACTACCACGATGAATCCGGCAACGCCCAAGTCACCTTAAAGCCGACGGCAGAATTGATTGCCCTGGCTGACGATGAGCGTCTGGCCGAGGATCTGCGTTTGCTCTATGTCGCCCTGACCCGGGCGCAACACGCCTGCTGGCTGGGGGTGGCCGACCTCAAGCGCGGTAACAACAATGGCTCGGTGCTGCATCTGTCGGCATTGGGTTATCTGCTGGGCGGCGGTGCGCCGTTGGCCGAGTCCCCGGCGTTGCAGCGTTGGCTGCAGGATCTGCAACAGGACTGCCCGGCGCTGGCGTATGCCGAGATGCCTGAAGCAACAGCAGAGCATTATCAGCCTCCACAAAACGATGCGGCGCTGCTGGTTCCGCGGGTTCCGAAACGCAAGGCCAGTGAAAACTGGTGGATCGCTTCCTACAGCGCGTTACGCATTGGCGACACCCTGAGTGTCGGCACGGACGAGGCGCCGGAGAGCCCGCAGGCGCAAAAACTGTTCGATGACGAACGCCTCGATCCGCAGGCCCCCAGAGAGGTGGTTGCCGGTGGTGGCGATATCCATCGCTTCCCGCGCGGCCCGAATCCCGGCACCTTCCTCCATGGCTTGCTCGAATGGGCGGGGGGCGAGGGTTTTGATGCGGCACCACACGAGGTGATCGACGCCATTGCCCGTCGCTGCAACCGTCGAGGCTGGGAGGGCTGGATCAGTACCTTGAGTGACTGGCTGCAGCATCTGCTCAAGTCGCCGTTGCAACTGGGCGCTGGTCAGGCACCGGTGGTATTCGGCCAGTTGACGCAGTATCAGGTCGAGATGGAGTTCTGGTTCGCCAGCCATAAGGTCGATGTGCTCAAGCTCGATGCGCTGGTGTGCCAATACACCCATAACGGCGTGGCCCGGGTGGCCGCGGAACCGGTGTTGCTCAACGGTATGTTCAAGGGCTTCATCGACCTGACGTTCGAACATGACGGCCGTTATTACGTTGCCGACTACAAATCCAACTGGCTCGGCGTCGATGATGCGGCCTACACCGCGCAGGCCATGGAACAATCGATTCTCGACAACCGTTATGACCTGCAATACGTGTTGTACCTGTTGGCCCTGCACCGCCAGCTCAAGGCGCGGCTCGCCGATTACGACTACGACCGGCATGTCGGCGGTGCGTTGTACCTGTTTTTGCGCGGTACCCGTGCGGCCAGCCAGGGTGTGTTTTTCGCCCGCCCGCCAAGAGAGCTGATCGAGCGTCTGGACAGGTTGTTCCAGGGCAAGCCAGAGCCCAAGGCCGAACCCGCTTGGGAACAGGGAGTACTGTTATGAGTCGCACATTCGCCGATTTGTTGCCCACATCGCTGGCAGCCGAAAGCCTGGTCGATCTGGCGCCGCTGAGTCGTGCCGACGACTTGCTGTTGTTGCTCACGCGTTGGGTCGAGCGTGGCTGGTTGCGCGCGCTGGACAAAGCCTTTGTGGCGTTTCTACATGAACTGGCGCCGGAGGATGATCCGTTGGTGTTGCTGGCAGCCGCGCTGACCAGCCACCAGTTGGGTCACGGGCATGTCTGCCTCGACCTGTTCGAGACACTGAAAGAACCGGACTTCGCCCTGTCGCTGCCACCCGAAGGTGACGTGCAAGGCGGCGCGATGTTGTTGCCCTCGCAATTGCTGGGATCGCTGGACGGTGCTCATTGGTGCAAGGTGCTGGCCGCCAGCAACCTGGTCGCACTGGCTGCTGACAGTCGTGACAACGTGCGTGACCGGCCTTTGGTGTTATCGGGCAAACGCTTGTACCTGCGCCGCTATTGGGCCTACGAGCGGCGAATCGACCTTTCGTTGCGCGAGCGTCTGACGGAACACGAATCCACACCGATCGACTTGCTCCAGCGTCTCACCGGGTTGTTTGGTCCTGCCCGGCCTGGTGACGTGATCGACTGGCAGAAGCTGGCCTGCGCCCTGGCGACGCGCAGCGCCTTCAGCATCGTGACGGGGGGGCCGGGAACCGGCAAGACCACCACCGTCGTGCGCTTGCTGGCGTTGCTCCAGGCGCCAGCGGTCGAGGCCGGCATGCCCCTGCGCATTCGCCTCGCCGCACCGACCGGCAAGGCCGCGGCGCGTCTGACAGAATCCATCAGCCAGCAAGTCCGGACCTTGAAGGTCACGGAGGACGTTCGGGAAAAGATTCCGTCCGACGTCACCACCGTTCACCGCCTGCTCGGCAGCCGGCCCGGAACTCGTCATTTCCGGCACCACGCGGGCAATCGCCTGCCGCTGGATGTGTTGGTGGTGGACGAGGCCTCGATGATCGACCTGGAAATGATGGCCAACCTGCTCGACGCCTTGCCCGCCCATGCGCGCCTGGTGCTGTTGGGGGACAAGGATCAACTGGCTTCGGTAGAAGCCGGTGCGGTACTGGGGGATCTGTGTCGCGACGCGGAGGCTGGCTGGTACAGCCCGCAGACACGCCAGTGGCTGGAAGCCGTCAGTGGCGAAAGCCTGCAGGCCAGCGGACTGCAGGAGGACGTGCAGGGTGCTCATCCGTTGGCCCAACAGGTCGTGATGTTGCGCCATTCCCGGCGATTCGGTGAGGGCAGTGGTATTGGCCAACTGGCTCGTTGGGTCAACCAGCAGCAACCCGAAGAAGCACGCAGGTTGTTGTCTGCGCGAAGCCATGACGATGTGTATGCCTTGTCCCTCAAGGGGGAGCAGGACCGGGCCCTGGAGCGCTTGCTGCTCGAAGGCCACGGTGAAGGGCCGCAGGGTTATCGGCACTACCTGAGCCTGCTGCGCAATCAGCGCCCGGCGCTCGATTGTCCGTTGGAAGATTCACGCTGGACCGACTGGGCCCGGGAGGTGTTGCAAGCCTTCGACGCGTTCCAGTTGTTATGTGCCGTGCGCAAGGGGCCGTGGGGTGTGGAGGGCTTGAACCAGCGAGTCACGGACGCCTTGCTAAGGGCACGCCTGATCGACAGTGACCAGCAGTGGTACGAAGGCCGTCCGGTTCTGATGACTCGCAATGACTACGGCCTGGGTTTGATGAACGGCGATATCGGCATCGCCCTCAAGCTTCCGGAGCGTGAGGGCCCCGAGGCCGGCAAGCAGGTTCTGCGTGTCGCCTTTCCGCGCAATGACGGCCAGGGTGGCGTGCGCTTTGTCCTGCCGAGCCGGCTCAATGATGTCGAAACCGTGTACGCCATGACCGTGCATAAATCCCAGGGCTCGGAATTTGCCCACACCGCGTTGATTTTGCCTGACGCCTTGAACCCCGTGTTGACCAAGGAACTGATCTACACCGGGATCACCCGGGCCAAGAACTGGTTCACCTTGATCGAGCCCCGCACAGGGGTGTTCGAAGAGGCGGTGAGGCGCAAGGTCAAGCGCTTGAGCGGGTTGATGCTGGGGCTCGGCGCCGACTAGTCGGCGAACAGCATCTCCCGGCTTTCACCCATCAGCAGTTCCTGATTGCGCTCGGTCACCTCGCGGATGTAATCCCACAACAGGGTGATCCGCTTGAGCTTGCGCAGATCCTCCCGGCAGTACATCCAGAACTTCAAGGAACTCAGGTCAACCCAATGAATACAGGGGCTATTCCATCCACAAGTTCGCGCCCGAAGGACTAAACCAGAGAGCTTCCAGACACCGTATCAGGTGTCGAGCTAACTATTCGAAAGAGTGGCATAGTGCTACTATTTGCGATCTCTTTGGAACTTTTACAATTAAAAGGATTTGTCGAATGACGTACCTGCGCTTGCTTTTAGCTTCAGCCCTGATTGCTCTTTGCACTGGTTGTGCCTCGCCTGCTCAGATTTCCGGCATGTCAGTAACGGCTGATCAGGCCAAGGCAAACACTTATGACTCCCAGCTGCGAAACAATGTACGGCTTTCTGAGGTGAATGGTGGAGATAAAACCAACCCTCTGTGGACTTCCGAAATCGACGCCCCTGACTTCGGCGCTGCACTCAAGCAATCGCTCGTCAATGCTAACTTGCTTGGCGACGAGTCAGCCCCCTATGCTCTGCGTGCCAACCTGCTGCGCGTCGATCAGCCTGTATTTGGACTGAATTTTGAAGTGACCAGTGAAGTTGAATACACCTTGACAGAGTCAAGCACTGACAAGGTCATTTTGCGTGAAATCATCCGGACTCCCTTCACCGCTGGCATGGGCGATTCGGTTATAGGAATCAAGCGACTACGCTTGGCCAATGAGGGATCCGCTCGGGTAAACATCATTGCTATGCTCAAGCGCCTCAGTGATCTGAAAATCGACGCCAAACAAGTTTCGTTAAAGAACTGAGGATCATTCAAAAGTCCCCCCTCTCAAACCTGAACCCCAAGCTACTAAGGACTCTTGCGCCCTGGTAGCCAGGGTTCAGGGCCTTGTCTCGTTCGTGCCGCTCTTTGGAGGCTGGTCCGGTCTTTGGACCTCGTCACGATGCCGCTACCTGACTCCTTGAATACTCCTAATCGGCGAACAGCATCTCCCGGCTTTCACCCATCAGCAGTCCCTGATTGCGCTCGGTCACCTCGCGGATGTAATCCCACAACAGGGTAATCCGCTTGAGCTTCCTCAAATCCTCGCGGCAGTACATCCAGAACTGTCGGGTGATGTTGATTTCCTGCGGCAACACCGGCAGCAGGCGAGGGTCCTGAGTGGCGAGGAAGCATGGCAGGATCGCCAGTGAGCGTCCTTGCTGCGCGGCCACAAATTGCGCGATCACGCTGGTGCTGCGCAGGTTGGCGCTGGCGCCGGGCAATACGTTGGCCAGGTACAGCAGCTCCGAGCTGAACGCCAGGTCGTCGACGTAACTGATAAACGAATGTTTGGCCAAGTCTGCCGGTCGGCGGATCGGTGGGTGGTTGTCCAGATAGTCTTGGGTTGCGTACAGCTGCAATCGGTAGTCGCACAGTTTGCAGCAGACGTACGGTCCATGCTCCGGGCGCTCCAGGGCGATGACGATGTCGGCCTCGCGCTTGGACAGGCTGATGAAATGCGGCAGCGGCAGGATATCCACCGAGATGGCCGGGTAGGTGTCGACGAAGTGGCTCAGCTGCGGCGTGATGAAAAAGCTGCCGAAGCCTTCGGTGCAGCCCATGCGCACATGACCGGACAGCGCCACGCCGGACCCGGAAACCTGCTCGCACGCCATGTGCAAGGTACTTTCGATCGACTCGGCATACCCCATCAACCGCTGGCCTTCGGCGGTCAGGACAAAGCCGCTGGTCCGGGATTTCTCGAACAGCAATGTGCCCAGTGCGGTTTCCAGGGAGCTGATGCGCCGCGACACCGTGGTGTAGTCCACCGCCAGGCGCTTGGCCGCGGTGCTGGCCTTGCGGGTGCGGGAGACTTCCAGGAAAAACTTGAGGTCGTCCCAGTTCAACGAGCCGAGGGAGGTGATGTTTTTTTGCATGTTGGACCGGTTTTTATGTGCGTTCTTATCAGAAGTTTGCACATCTATACTCCAAAAACAGCCCGTTAACCAATTCGCGGCGCATGCCTCTTCTCAAGGCGACTATTTCGCCTTGGCTCCCAAGATAACAACAAAGATCTGGAGACCCACATGAACGTATCGCTCACGCCCAATGACACCACCGTGCAGAAGGTCAAACTGTTGATCGACGGCCAGTGGGTCGAATCCAAGACCACCGAATGGCACGACATCATCAACCCGGCGACCCAGCAGGTGCTGGCCAAGGTGCCGTTTGCCACCGCTGAAGAAGTCGATGCTGCCATCAGCGCCGCTCATCGTGCATTCCAGACCTGGAAGCTGACGCCTATCGGCGCGCGCATGCGCATCATGCTCAAGCTCCAGGCGCTGATTCGCGAACACTCCAAGCGCATCGCCGCGGTCCTCAGCGCCGAGCAGGGCAAGACCATTGCCGACGCCGAAGGCGATATTTTCCGTGGCCTGGAAGTGGTCGAGCACGCCTGTTCCATCGGCAGCCTGCAAATGGGCGAGTTCGCTGAAAACGTCGCCGGTGGCGTCGACACCTACACCCTGCGCCAGCCAATCGGCGTGTGCGCCGGCATTACCCCGTTCAACTTCCCGGCGATGATTCCGCTGTGGATGTTCCCGATGGCCATCGCCTGCGGCAACACCTTCGTGCTCAAGCCGTCCGAACAGGACCCGATGTCGACCATGCTCCTGGTGGAGCTGGCGATCGAGGCGGGCATTCCGGCCGGTGTGCTCAACGTCGTGCATGGCGGCAAGGATGTGGTCGACGGGCTCTGCACCCATAAAGATATCAAGGCGGTTTCCTTCGTCGGTTCAACCGCCGTCGGTACGCATGTCTACGACCTGGCCGGTAAACACGGCAAGCGTGTGCAATCGATGATGGGCGCCAAGAACCACGCCGTGGTGCTGCCGGATGCCAATCGCGAACAAGCGCTGAATGCGCTGGTGGGTGCCGGTTTCGGTGCCGCCGGTCAACGCTGCATGGCCACTTCGGTGGTGGTGCTGGTGGGCGCGGCCAAGCAATGGCTGCCGGATCTCAAGGCGCTGGCGCAAAAACTCAAGGTCAATGCCGGCAGCGAGCCGGGCACTGATGTTGGCCCTGTCATTTCGAAAAAGGCCAAGGCGCGGATTCTCGACCTGATCGAGAGCGGCATCAAGGAAGGCGCGAAACTGGAGCTGGACGGTCGCGAGATCTCGGTTCCAGGTTACGAGAAAGGCAACTTTGTCGGTCCGACCCTGTTCTCCGGTGTGACCACCGACATGCAGATCTACACCCAGGAAATCTTCGGCCCGGTGCTGGTGGTGCTGGAGGTTAATACGCTCGACGAGGCCATCGCCCTGGTCAACGCCAACCCGTTCGGCAACGGCACGGGCCTGTTCACCCAGAGCGGTGCGGCGGCGCGTAAATTTCAGAACGAAATCGACGTCGGCCAGGTCGGCATCAACATCCCGATTCCGGTGCCGGTCCCGTTCTTCAGCTTCACCGGTTCGCGCGGTTCCAAGCTCGGCGACCTCGGCCCGTACGGCAAGCAAGTGGTGCAGTTCTACACTCAGACCAAGACCGTCACCAGTCGCTGGTTCGATGACGACAGCGTCAACGACGGTGTGAACACCACCATCAACCTGCGTTAAGGAGCCGGACATGAAAATCGCTTTTATCGGTCTGGGCAACATGGGCGCGCCGATGGCGCGCAACCTGATCAAGGCCGGCCATGCACTGCGCCTGGTGGACCTGAACAAAGCCGTGCTGGCGGAACTGGAACAACTGGGCGGCAGTATCAGTGCATCGGCCCGTGAAGCGGCAGAGGGCGCCGAACTGGTCATCACCATGCTGCCTGCCGCGGTGCATGTGCGCAGTGTGTGGCTGGGTGAAGACGGCGTGCTCGCCGGTATCGGCAAAGGTGTGCCGGCCGTGGATTGCAGCACCATCGATCCGCAGACCGCGCGGGACGTGGCCGCCGCCGCTGCCAAACAGGGCGTGGCCATGGCCGATGCACCGGTCTCTGGCGGCACCGGTGGCGCAGCCGCCGGGACACTGACTTTTATGGTCGGCGCCACCCCCGAACTGTTCGCCACCCTGCAACCGGTACTGGCGCAAATGGGCCGCAACATCGTCCATTGTGGTGAGGTCGGTACTGGGCAAATCGCTAAAATCTGCAACAACCTGCTGCTGGGGATTTCCATGGTCGGCGTCAGCGAAGCCATGGCGTTGGGCGATGCCCTGGGCATCGACACCAAGGTGCTGGCGGGCATCATCAACAGTTCCACCGGGCGTTGCTGGAGTTCGGAGATGTACAACCCATGGCCGGGCATCGTTGAAACAGCGCCGGCGTCGCGCGGTTACACCGGTGGTTTCGGTGCTGAACTGATGCTCAAGGATCTGGGGCTGGCCACTGAAGCGGCGCGTCAGGCGCACCAGCCGGTGGTACTCGGCGCGGTGGCCCAGCAGTTGTATCAGGCGATGAGTTTGCGTGGGGAGGGTGGTCAGGACTTCTCGGCGATCATCAACGGTTATCGCAAGCCGCAATAGAAGGGCGGTGAAAAAACTGTGGGAGCGAGCTTGCTCGCGATGAGGTCGTTACAGTCGACATTGATGGTGATTGACCCACCGCAATCGCGAGCAAGCTCGCTCCCACAGGGACTGCATGTACCCAAAGATATTTACCGGGAGATCACGTCGGGTGATCCCCCGGTTTTTTTGTATCAGGCAAACACGAAATATTTGCGCACGGTTTCCACCACTTCCCAGGTGCCTTTCATTCCCGGTTCGATGACGAAAATGTCGCCGGCGCGCAGGTGGATCGGTGCCATGCCTTCCGGGGTGATGACGCAGTAGCCTTCCTGGAAATGGCAGTACTCCCACTTCACATATTCGACGTACCACTTGCCCGGCGTGCAGATCCAGGTGCCCATGATCTTGCTGCCGTCTTCACTCGTGTAGGCGTTGAGGTTGACAGTGTGCGGGTCGCCTTCGAGTTTTTCCCATTTGCAGGCGTCGAGCACGGGCAGCGGGTGGGTATCGCGAAGTACGGTAATCGGTGCGGTCATGATGACTCCGGGCAGTGGGCTCAAGAACTGAAGTCGCACCCTATAGCGCCTGCCCATCGTTCAGTTGTCTGTGCTCGACACTGAGCTGTCCAGAAACGCACAACCCTCAAGGACGGGTCAGCGGGCAGTCGAGCCTGGATTGTTCGAGGCTGTTCTCGAACTCGACCAATTGTGAGTGCTGTTGCGACAGCGCCGCTATCCGCTCGGCGATTTCCTGTTTTTTGCTGGCGATGATCTGGTGTGCCCGTTCCCATGGTAACTGCGGACCCTGATGTCCGGCGAAGACCGACTGCAGTTCCTTGAGCCTGAAACCCAACTGCTGGGCACATTTGATGAACATCAGCAGGTCGACGCTGTGCTGGTCATAGATGCGGTACTTGCCCAGGCGGCGAGCAGCAGGCAGCAGGCCAATCGACTCGTAATGACGGATGCTTTTGACCGTGGTTCCGGAACGTTGCGCGGCTTGGCCGATGTACATGGGAAGGTCCTTTTCTCCGAGGATAAAGCTCGGCGCATTATCGACCGACTCAAGCGCTGGCGATAGCTTCGGCTTGCCGCAACCAGGCTGCATGCCGGTCTGCGCTGGCGCCGAGAATTGGCCCGAAGGTGAGGGTTCGGGTTGGCTTGATGCCACAGAACTCCAGCGTGGTTTTGCGGACCTGATGCAAACCGGGCATGCGGTAGATCCATCGGTAGTACCAAGGCGGTGTGTCCATGGTCACCAGCAGGTGGGCGGTTCGGCCACGCAGGAGTTTGTCGGGGAAGGCTTTGCCCTGGCGATACTTGAAGGCAAAACCCGGCAAGAACACCCGGTCGAAAAACCCCTTGAGCAAGGCCGGTACGCCACCCCACCAGATGGGATAAACCAGCGTCAGTTGTTCGGCCCACAGGATATCGGCCTGGGCGTTACGCAAGTCGGCTTCCAGCGGCTGGACCTGTTGATAGCCTTCGCGCAGCACCGGGTCAAAATCCATGCGGCCCAGAAACAATTGACGCACTTCATGCCCGGCGCGCACTGCCGACAGTGTGTAGCGCTCGGCAAGGGCGGCGCAGAAGCTGTTGCCGGACGGATGCCCGAGTATCACCAGTATTCGTTTACCCATCATCGCTGTCCTTGAAGATCAAACCTCAAGGATAAAGTCTGCCCCTCAGGGGAGAGTCAAGGCGTGCAGCAGGGCCTTGGCATAACCGGGTAATGCGGCGAAGTCCCGGGCACAGAGCAGCAGTTTGCGTTGGCCCCAGGGTTCTTGCAGGGCGAGGCTTTTGAAGGGTAGTCCGGCGGACCCGCGTTCGACCGCGGCCAGCGGTACGATTGCCAGTCCCGCCCCTCGGGCGACCATGCGCATCACGCCATCGAAACCGTCGGCGCGGATGCGAATCTGCATGCGCAGGCCGGCGTGCAGTGCCTGCTCTTCCAGGTACACCGCCAGCGCGCTGTTGGCATTCAGGCCAACGTAGTCGTGATGCAACGTGTCGGTGAAGCTCACTGAGGTCGCATGAGACAAGGGATGTTCCCGGGGCATGATCAGCACCAGCGGATCATCGCGAAACGCTCGGGTCTGCAGGTCATCGGTGTCCACCGCGTCGGAAACGATGCCCAGGTCCGCTGCACCCTGGCGCAAGGCGTGGGTGATGCGGGCGCTGGGCAGTTCCTGCAAGTCGATGTCGAGGTTGGGATGGCTGTGCAGGAAATCCGCAAGCAGCTCTGGCAGGTACTCGGTGATCGCCGTGGTGTTGCACAGCAGCCGCACCTGGCCTTTGACGCCCTGGGCGTATTCGGCCAGTTCCTGTTGCAGGCGTTCGGCCTGTTGCAGCAGAACCCGGGCGTGTCGGGCCAGGGCATTGCCGGCCGGCGTCGGGCTGACCCCACGACGATTGCGCTGAAGAAATTCGACGCCCAGCGACGCCTCCATGGCACGGATGCGCGCGCTGGCCGCTGCCAGGGACAAATGACTGCGCGCGGCACCGGCGGTGATGTTGCCGGTGTCGAGGATGTTCAGGTACAGGCGCAAGTCGGTCAGGTCGAAGTGCATTGCGGCAACCTCTGGATGTGTGTTGTCAGGGAGGCCGCCATCGCGAGCAAGCTCGCTCCCACAGGAGATTTGTGAACAACAGATAACTACTGTGGGAGCGAGCTTGCTCGCGATGGCGTCAGATACCGCACCCGATTATTCAGCCTCTTGTTTGAAGAGAGGCAGCCTTAGTATATGGCAGATTTTCAATCAACCCCCGCGGGCTCACCATGGCCCCATGAATACACTCTCGGCGTTTTATCAGCATCTCGGCTTGGCCCTTTCGCTGCTGGTTATCGGCACCTTTGTGCTGGCCGGCATGATCAAGGGGGTGATCGGCCTCGGCCTGCCGACCGTTGCCATGGGCCTGCTCGGTCTGGCTATGGCGCCGACGCAGGCTGCGGCGCTGCTGATCATTCCGGCGACCCTGACCAACATTTGGCAACTGGCATTCGGCGGGCATCTGTCGGGGCTGGCCAAGCGGTTATGGCCGATGTTGCTGGCGATTTTCATTGGCACCGGGGCAGGCACGCTGTGGGTCGGCATGAGCGGTGGCCATTGGGTGGTGCGGGGGTTGGGCGCGGCATTGTTGCTGTATGCGCTCAGCGGTTTGTTCCTGCCGACTGTGCGCGTGGGGCGGCGCAGCGAACGCTGGCTCGGTCCTCTGTGCGGCGTGCTGACCGGCGTCATCACGTCAGCCACCGGCGTGTTCGTGATTCCGGCGGTGCCCTATCTGCAAGCGCTGGGCTTGAGCAAGGATCAGCTGGTGCAGGCGCTGGGCCTGTCGTTCACCGTCTCGACCCTGGCCCTGGCCGGTGGTTTGCTATGGCGCGGCGCGCTCGGCGGGGGCGAATTGAGCGCATCGCTGTTGGCGCTGATCCCGGCCATGCTCGGCATGTGGCTGGGACAATCGCTGCGCCAGCGGATCAGCGCCCTGTGGTTCAAGCGCGTGTTCTTCGTTGGCCTGGGGGGGCTCGGCGGCCATTTGCTGATCAGCGGCTAGCGGACGACGGACTGATCATGTCGATGGCGCGGATCTCGAAATCCCGTTCCAGGTATTCATCGCGCTGCTCGAGGAACTGCTTCATGTGCGGCAGGTTCGAGTGCACATCGAGGTGGGCCTGGGATTGCCAGATCTCGTAGAAGATGAACAGGGTCGGGTCCTGTTTGTCGCGCAACATGTGGTATTCGATGCAACCGGGTTCGGCTCGGCTCGCTTGCACGTAGCCGCTGAAAAACGCTTCAAAGGCGTCGGATTTTTCCGGACGGGTCTTGGCGTGCAGGATGAATCCCTGGATTTCACTCATCTACATCTCTCCTCAAGTCAGAACTGGCGCCAGTCTAAGGCAACAATCGCCTGTTGATTCGTGCTTGTAGGTCAAATTAATTTTGCCAAATCGACGCTTACTCCGCGTGAGGTCGATCGGTACTCTGCCGCCATCCGATTCCCGACCTTCCCGAGACCTCCCATGAAAAAAGTCCTGTTGCTCAATGGCGGCAAAAAATTTGCACACTCCGACGGCCGCTACAACGCCACCCTGCATGAAGCCGCGTTGAGCGTGCTGGATCGCGGCGGTATGGATGTCAAAACCACTTTCATCGACGAGGGCTACGACGTCGCCGAAGAAGTGGCCAAGTTCCTCTGGGCCGACGTGATCATTTACCAGATGCCCGGCTGGTGGATGGGCGCGCCGTGGACCGTGAAAAAGTACATTGATGAAGTCTTCACCGAAGGCCATGGCAGCCTCTATGCCAGCGACGGTCGCACCCGTTCGGACGCGTCGCAGAAGTACGGCAGCGGCGGCCTGATTCACGGCAAGCAATACATGTTGTCGCTGACCTGGAACGCCCCGCAGCAGGCCTTCGACGACCCGACCGATTTCTTCGAGGCCAAAGGCGTGGACGCGGTGTACTTCCCGTTCCACAAGGCCAACGAGTTCCTGGGCATGACCGGTTTGCCGACGTTCCTGTGTGTGGACGTGATGAAGCGCCCAAACATCGAAGGCGACGTGACGCGCTATGAGCAGCATTTGGCAGAGGTGTTTGGCCTGAAGGCGTAACTGTCAGCTAGTATCGAAAGCTTGAGTTTGTGTGCGGGCTTTTGTGGCGAGGGGGCTTGCCCCCGTTCGGCGGCGAAGCCGTCGTAAAGTCGGTTGACGCGCGATTTCCTGAGCCACCGCGTTTGTGGGTTTTGGGTCCGCTTCGCGCACCAACGGGGGCAAGCCCCCTCGCCACAATGGATTTTCTCTGCACAATAGGGCGGCGCAGGACTATCGATAAGGGACACACGTGAAAGCCAGATCCGATGAGTTGCAGATTTTCGTCTGCGTGATTGAATGCGGGTCGATTTCTGCGGCGGCCGAGCAGGTCGGGCAAACGCCTTCGGCGGTCAGTCGTACGCTGTCGCGGCTGGAGGCCAAGCTCGACACCACGTTGATCAACCGCACCACGCGGCGCATGGACCTGACCGAAGAGGGCAAGTACTTCTTCGAACACGCCAAGCGGATTCTCGATCAGATGGATGAGCTCGAAGACCGTCTGTCTTCACGCCAGCAAACACCGTCCGGGCGGCTGCGGATCAACGCGGCATCACCGTTCATGCTGCACGCCATCGTGCCCTACATCGATGAATTCCGCAGGCTTTACCCCGACATCCAGCTCGAACTCAACAGCAACGATTTGATCATTGACCTGCTGGAGCAGAGTACCGACATCGCCATTCGCATTGGCACCCTGACCGACTCGACGCTGCATGCCCGCTCCCTGGGTTGCAGCCCGCTGCACATCGTCGCCAGCCCGGCGTACCTGGAAAAATACGGCACACCGCAAGCCGTGGCTGACCTGGCCCACCATACGCTGCTGGGGTTCACCCAGAACGAAGGCCTCAACCAATGGCCGCTGCGTTATGTGCATGGCGATCGCTGGCCGATCCAGGCGTCGATCAGTGCTTCCAGCGGCGAAACCATCCGCCATCTCGCACTGGACGGGCAAGGCATCGCCAGCCTGTCGCATTTCATGACCATCGAAGACATTCGTGCCGGACGCTTGAAGGTGTTGCTGGCCGAGTTCAACAGCGGTTATCGCCAGCCGATCAACGCGGTGTACTACCGCAACTCGCAACTGGCCCTGCGCATTCAGTGCTTCCTGGACTTTATCCAGGGCAAGTTGGCCGATTATGCGAGCGCTGACTTCAAGGGTTGATTCGTGATTGCTGCGCAATGACGAGAGGGGCTGAGCTCGCTTTAGACCGCGTCATCGTTCTTCGCGGGCAAGCCACGCTCCCACAGGTACTGTGTTGTTCGCCCATTTCGTGAATGACACAAAACTTGTGGGAGCGAGCTTGCTCGCGATGGCGTTTGCGCAGGCACAACAACTGGTCGGTCTGACTGCATTTCCGTAACATCCGCACACTCTTTTTCGTCTCTCCCTGTGTGCGGTTCCCAATGAAAGCAAAACGTCTACGCGCCGATGTCCTGGCGGGGCTTACCACTTCCTTCGCCCTGTTGCCCGAGTGCATCGCTTTTGCGCTGGTGGCCCATCTCAATCCGTTGATGGGGCTCTATGGCGCGTTCATCATTTGCACCCTGACCGCGCTGTTCGGTGGGCGACCGGGCATGGTGTCCGGCGCGGCAGGCTCGATGGCCGTGGTGATCGTCGCGCTGGTGGTGCAACACGGTGTGCAGTATCTGCTGGCCACGGTGTTGCTGGGCGGGTTGATCATGATCGCGTTCGGGCTGCTCAAGCTCGGCAAGCTGGTGCGCATGGTGCCGTACCCGGTGATGCTCGGTTTCGTCAACGGCCTGGCGATTGTCATTGCCCTGGCGCAACTGGAGCACTTCAAGAACGGTGAGGCCTGGTTGAGCGGTACGCCGCTGTACATGATGCTCGGGCTGGTCGCGGTGACCATGGCCGTTGTCTATGTGATGCCGCGCCTGACCCGTACGGTGCCACCGGCGCTGGTGGCGATTCTCGGTGTGGGCCTGGCGGTGTATCTGCTTGGCCTGCCGACCCGCACCCTGGGCGACATGGCGCACATTGCCGGTGGCTTGCCGACGCTGGCGCTGCCGGACATTGCGTGGAACCTGGACACCCTGCGCATCATCGCGCCCTACGCGATCGTGATGGCGCTGGTCGGGTTGCTGGAAACCCTGTTGACCCTGAACCTCACCGACGAATTCACCGAAAGTCGTGGTTACCCGGATCGCGAGTGCGTGGCGCTGGGGGCGGCGAATCTGGTGTCCGGTGCGTTCGGCGGCATGGGCGGGTGCGCCATGATCGGCCAGACCGTGATCAACCTCAGCTCCGGCGGTCGCGGGCGTTTGTCCGGGGTGGTGGCGGGGGTGTCGATCCTGTTGTTCATCCTGTTTCTGTCGCCGCTTATCGAGCGCATTCCGCTGGCCGCGCTGGTGGGGGTGATGTTCGTGGTGTCGCAACAGACCTTCGCCTGGGCTTCGTTGCGGGTGCTGAACAAGGTGCCGTTGAACGACGTGCTGGTGATCATCGCGGTGACGGTGATTACCGTTTTCACCGATCTGGCAATGGCAGTGCTCTGCGGGATCATCATCGCGGCGCTCAATTTCGCCTGGCAGCAGGCCCGGCAGCTGTACGCCGACAGTCATCTGGAAACCGACGGCAGCAAGCTGTACCGGGTGCATGGCACGCTGTTCTTCGCCTCGACCACACCCTTCCTCAATCAGTTCGATCCGGCCAATGACCCGGCGCAAGTGACACTTGATTGCCAGCACCTGAGCTTTGTCGACTACTCGGCCATCGCTGCACTGGGCACCTTGCGCGAGCGCTACACCAAGGCTGGCAAGCACCTGCGGGTGCTGCATTTGTCCGAGCGTTGCAAGAAATTGCTCAAGCGTGCCCGGATGCAGCACGACTGAAATCAAACAGGCAGGCGCGATGAAAATCCGCCTGCCTGATTTTCATTAATTGCGACAACTCATACCTCTGCGCGACACGCCTTACCTCTACACGAAAATTACTTTCACCTCGTTTGAAAATCACCTTCCGAAATGTTTTAAGAGTTTCACAAATATTTCGACGTGACCCTCTCGAGGAGTACCGCATGACCCTGTCCTTCGGCTATTGGCTGCTGGTGTATGCCGCCATCGCCATCATTGCACTGATCGTTCTGATCGCCCGTTACCGGCTCAACCCGTTCATTGTCATCACCCTGATTTCCATCGGCCTGGCGCTGGTGGCGGGCATGCCACCGTCGGGTGTGGTGGGGGCGTACGAGGCCGGGGTCGGCAAGACCCTGGGGCACATTGCGCTGGTGGTGGCGCTGGGCACCATGCTCGGCAAGATGATGGCCGAGTCCGGTGGCGCCGAGCAGGTGGCGCGGACCTTGATCGACCGCTTTGGCGAGAAGAACGCGCATTGGGCGATGGTGACCATCGCGTTTCTGGTGGGGTTGCCGCTGTTCTTCGAAGTCGGGTTCGTCTTGCTGGTGCCGATTGCCTTTACCGTGGCGCGGCGCGTGGGCGTCTCGATCCTGATGGTCGGCTTGCCGATGGTCGCCGGGCTTTCGGTGGTGCATGCGCTGGTACCGCCGCACCCGGCGGCGATGCTGGCGGTGCAGGTGTATCAGGCGTCGGTGGGGCAGACCTTGATGTACGCGATCCTGATCGGCATTCCGACGGCGATCATCGCAGGTCCGTTGTACGCCAAATTCATCGTGCCGCGCATTCAGTTGCCGGCGGAAAACCCGCTGGAACGCCAGTTCCTGGAGCGTGAACCGCGCGACAGCCTGCCGGGTTTCGGCATTACCATGGCGACCATCCTGTTGCCGGTGGTGCTGATGCTGATCGGTGGCTGGGCCAATCTGATTTCTACGCCGGGTAGTGGTTTCAATCAGTTCCTGCTGTTCATCGGCAACTCGGTGATCGCGCTGTTGCTGGCCACCTTGTTGAGTTTCTGGACCCTCGGCCTGGCCCAGGGCTTCAACCGTGAATCGATCCTCAAGTTCACCAATGAATGCCTGGCACCGACTGCGAGCATCACCTTGCTGGTAGGCGCCGGCGGTGGTTTGAACCGGATTCTGGTGGACGCCGGCGTCACCGACCAGATCGTCGGCCTGGCCCACGAATTTCATTTGTCGCCGCTGTTGATGGGCTGGCTGTTTGCCGCGTTGATGCGTATCGCCACCGGTTCTGCCACTGTGGCCATGACCACCGCTTCAGGCGTGGTCGCGCCAGTGGCCATTGGTCTGGGTTATCCCCATCCGGAGTTGCTGGTGCTGGCGACTGGCGCCGGGTCGGTTATCTTTTCCCACGTCAACGACGGTGGTTTCTGGTTGATCAAGGAATACTTCAACATGACCGTTACCCAAACCTTCAAGACCTGGACCGTGCTCGAGACGTTGATCTCGGTCGTCGCCTTCGGCCTGACCGTTGGCCTTTCTTACCTGATTTAGCCGGAGCCACTTGCATGGATATCCTCTACCAGATCCGCGCCCGTCAGGACTCCTTCAGCGCCGGTGAAGGGCGTATCGCCCGCCTGATGCTCGACGACGTAGGATTTGCCGCCTCCGCCAGTCTTGATGAGCTGGCGCTGCGGGCGGAGGTCAGCAGCGCCACGCTGTCGCGGTTCGCCCGTACGGTCGGCTGCAAGGACCTGCGTGACTTGCGCTTGCAACTGGCCCAGGCCAGCGGCGTCGGCAGCCGGTTTCTCGACCCGGCGGGCACGCCCGAGCAGTCGGCGTTCTACGGGCAGATCGTGGGCGACATCGAGTCGACCTTGCGCCAGCACCTGGCCGCGTTCGATGAGTCGCATTTCGCTGATGCGGCGAAACTGCTGGGCAAGGCGCGCATGATCCACGCTTTCGGCATGGGTGGCTGCTCGACCCTGTGCAGCGATGAACTGCAAGTGCGCCTGGTGCGCCTCGGCTATCCGATTGCGGTGTGCCACGATGCGGTGATGATGCGCGTCACCGCCGCCAGCCTCAGCGCTGAACACGTGGTGATTGTCTGCTCGCTGACCGGGATCACCCCGGAGCTGATTGAAACGGTGGAGCTGGCGCGCAACTATGGCGCAGGCATTCTGGCCATCACCCGGGCAGATTCGCCCCTGGCGCAACTGGCCGACATCGTCCTGCCCCTGCAAAGCGCCGAAACCTCGTTCATCTACAAACCCACGGCAGCGCGCTACGGCATGTTGCTGGCCATCGATGTGCTCGCCACCGAGCTGGCCCTGGCCAATCCTGAAGACAATCAAGAACGTCTGCGGCGGATCAAACTCGCCCTCGACGAATACCGCGGCGGCGACGATCACTTGCCGCTGGGAGACTGACATGCAGTACGACACGCTGATTCGCAACGCCCTGATCATCGACGGCAGCAACAGCCCTGGATACCCCGCCGACGTGGCCATTCTCAACGGGCGCATCGAGCGTATCGGCGACTTGCGCGATGCCCGTGCCTGCGAGGAAATCGACGCGCAGGGCCATGTGCTGGCGCCGGGTTTCATCGACGTGCACACCCATGACGACACCGTGGTGATTCGTCAGCCGCAGATGCTGCCCAAGCTCAGCCAAGGCGTGACCACGGTCATCGTCGGCAACTGCGGGATCAGTGCCTCGCCAGTGAGCTTGCGCGGTGATCCGCCGGACCCGATGAACCTGCTGGGCACGGCCGCTGCGTTCGTTTATCCGACCTTCCGCGACTACCGCGTGGCCGTCGAAGCGGCGAACACCACGTTGAACGTTGCCGCGCTGGTCGGTCATACGGCGTTGCGCAGCAATCATCTGGACGACCTGTTTCGCACCGCCACGGCCGATGAAATCAGCGCCATGCGCGAGCAACTGCGCGAAAGCCTCGAGGCCGGTGCCCTTGGCCTGTCTACCGGCCTTGCCTATGCCAGTGCCTTCTCGGCATCGACCGATGAAGTGATGCAACTGACCGAAGAATTGACCGCGTTCGGGGCGGTCTATACCACCCATTTGCGCAGCGAATTCGAACCGGTGCTGGAGGCCATGGACGAGGCGTACCGGATCGGGCGCCATGCGCAAAGCCCGGTGATCATCTCTCACCTCAAATGCGCCGGCGCCGGTAACTGGGGGCGCAGTCCGCAGTTGCTGGCATCCCTTGAAGAGGCAGCGAAGACCCACCCGGTGGGTTGCGACTGTTATCCCTACGCCGCGAGCTCTTCGACCCTGGACCTCAAGCAGGTGACCGATGCTCACCGCATCACCATCACCTGGTCGACCCCGCATCCGCAGATGGGCGGTCGCGACCTGATGGACATCGCCGCCGAATGGAATCTGCCGTTGCTGGAGGCCGCTCGCCAACTGCAACCGGCCGGTGCGGTGTACTACGGAATGGATGAGGCGGATGTCCGTCGGATCCTCGCGCATCCGCTGTCGATGGTCGGCTCCGACGGCTTGCCGGAAGATCCGTTTCCGCACCCACGCTTGTGGGGTGCATTCCCTCGGGTGCTCGGACATTTCAGCCGCGACGTGGGACTGTTCCCGCTGCACACCGCCGTGCACAAAATGACCGGGCTGTCGGCGGCGCGCTTCGGCTTGAAGGCGCGCGGTGAAATACGCGAAGGCCATTGGGCGGACCTGGTGTTGTTCGACCCGGCGACCATTCGTGATGTCGCCGACTTCAACGACCCACAGCGGGCGGCGGAGGGCATTGAAGGGGTATGGATCAACGGTGTGTTGAGTTACCGTGATGGCCAGGCCAACGGGCGCAGGGAAGGACGGTTTCTGGCCCGGGAAGGGGATTTGCGCACGGGTTTTCAGTGAGTTTCGAGGACTGCGTCACAGTGATGGCACTTTGAGGCTAAAGAATGGCATTTCCGCGCCGAAGGACTGTTATCAAACCCGACAACCTAACGCTGTTCAATCATGTAGGAGCGAGCCTGCTCGCGATGGAGTCAAAGGCGCCGCGTTTAGCCAGTCAAAACGCGTTATCGTTAACGACCATCGCGAGCAGGCTCGCTCCTACAGGGAGCAATCCGATGAGCTTCGGCAAAACAACTCCGATCCTGCGTATTTTCGACGAAGCCAAGGCAGTGGAGTTCTACGTCGATTTCCTGGGGTTCAAGATCGACTGGCAACATCGATTCGAAGCGAATTACCCGCTGTACCTGCAAATCTCCCGTGGCGAATGTGTGCTGCACTTGTCCGAACACCATGGCGACAGCACGCCGGGGTCTGCGCTGCGGATCGAGACGGATGAGCTGGAGAAGTTTCAGCAGCAACTGTTGGCCAGGCAATACAGGTTTTCCCATCCGCAGATTCAGGCCATGCCCTGGGGCAGCCAGGACATGACCATCGCCGACCCGTTCGGCAATCGGTTGGTGTTCACCAACGCGATCAGCCTCTGAGCCTTCAGCCCCTCAGGTTTAAGCCTTCAGCCTTCGTTCGGCACCCGGTGGGTTTGGCGAAACTCGCCGGGCGGCATCCCGCGTCGGCTTTTGAACGTGCGGTGAAACGAGCGGGGTTCAGTGAAACCCAGGTACTGGGCGATGTCCTGGATCGGCAGGGTGCTGTTGAGCAGGTAATGCTCGGCCAGCTCCTGGCGCAGGTCATCGAGGATCTGCTGGTACGACGTACCGGCCTGATGCAGCTGGCGTTGCAGCGTGCGCACTGACACCGCGAGATGCTCGGCCACCTGCTCCTTGCGCGGCAGACCTTCCTTGAGCAATTTTCGCAGGATGCTTTTGACCCGCTGTTCCAGCGAAGCGTCCTCCAGTGTGGCCATCAACCCCTGGGCATGTTCTTCCAGGGTGCGCAGCAATTGCGCATCGGCCTGGCGCAATGGCAACTGCAAATACGGCAATGGGACAATCAGCGCCGAATAAGGCTGGTCGAACAGTACCGGGCAGTCGAAGAACTGCTCGTACTGTGCCAGCGTCGTGTCGGCCGGACAGGCATGTTCCAGCCAGACGGCAGCCGGTGACATTTGCGTGTCGGCGATCCAGCGCGCGTATTGCAGCCAGGAACCGAGCACGTTTTCCACCAGGTGTCGGCGAATTCGCGGGCGTTGATGGCGGCATGTCCAGATCAGGTGCACGTCGCTGCCCTGCACCTCGGCGCGGCTGACGCCCATGTCTCCCACCAGCTTCTCGAACGGCATGATGCGGCTCATGGCGTCGCCCAGTGTCGCGCAGTTCATGGTGATGTAACCCAGCACGCTCCAGGAGTTGGGCAACACAAAACGTGCGGCGTTGAGACCGAACAACGCATCGCCCGAGTGTTCGCAGAAATAATCGAGCAGCCGTTCATGGGCTTCTCCCGGCAACCGCAGGCTGTTGTCACTCAACTGCTGTGCCTGCAACCCGGCAGCCGCCAACGCAGGCTCGATGGCCATGCCCAGTTGTTCGGCATGACGCAGGTATTTGAGCAGCGGTGGAACTGAAGTGAAGCCCAGGGATTGCATGATCGTATTCCTTTGATCAAGGCCCGCGTGCGCGGATGAATGCCCTGAAAGGTAATTTGAAACCACGGCTAAAGTAAATGGCTGACGCCTGCGCGACGTTTGACTCAATTGGCTACTCGAACTGGCCGGATGCGACCGTGACACTTTTCGGCGGCTGACTAGTATGGGGGCCTGAAATATCACTGATCAGAACCGCAAAAGGACACACGCATGCGACGCTGGAACGGCTGGGGAGATGCAACCACGGTGGTCGAACTGCCGGCCCAGGGCGCGAGTTTTCTCGCCCAGCGGGTGGGAGACGGTCGAGCGCTGCCCGATGCGACGCTTGAGACAGCATTGGCCCGCGTGCCCCCGTCGCGGTTGCAGCAACACTTCCTGTACAGCGTGGATGCCCAAGATCGTTTGCTGCATGCGCGAGGGCAGAGCCTGCCGGACTGGCTGGCGTTGCGTGAAGGCGCGTTGGGGAATTATCCCGACGCCGTGGCCTATCCCGTGAACGCTGAACAGATTCGCCGGTTACTGTTGCTCGCCCATGAACAGGACCTGTGCCTGATTCCTTATGGCGGTGGCACCTCGGTGGCCGGTCACATCAACCCGCCGAGTTCCGCGCGGCCGGTGGTGACAGTTTCCCTGGCCCGCATGAATCGCCTGCTGGACCTCGACGAACAGAGCCTGATGGCCACCTTCGGCCCTGGCACCAGCGGACCGCAGGTGGAAAGTCAGTTGCGCGCCCGTGGTTACACCCTGGGGCATTTCCCGCAATCGTGGGAGCTGTCGACCCTGGGTGGTTGGGTCGCCAGCCGCTCCAGTGGCCAGCAGTCGCTGCGCTATGGGCGGATCGAGCAACTGTTCGCCGGCGGGACCCTGGAAACCTTTGCCGGACCTTTGGAAATTCCATCTTTTCCGGCTTCGGCGGCCGGGCCCGATCTGCGCGAGGTGGTGTTGGGCTGTGAGGGCCGCTTCGGGATCATTTCCGAGGTGAAGGTACGGGTCAGCGCTCTGCCCGCCGATGAGCGTTTCTATGGTGTGTTTCTGCCCGATTGGCCCAAGGCGCTGCAAGCCATCCGCCAGTTGGCCCAGGCGCGGGTACCGCTGTCGATGCTGCGTCTGTCCAACGCGGTGGAAACCGAAACCCAGCTGGCGCTGGCCGGTCACCCGCAGCAGATCGCCTGGCTGGAAAAGTACCTGGCCCTGCGCGGCGCCGGTGCGGGCAAATGCCTGCTGACGTTCGGTGTTACCGGCAATCGTCGACAAAATGCGCTGTCCCTGCGCCAGGCCCGGCAGCACCTCAAGGCGTTCGGCGGGGTGTTTACCGGCACCTTGCTCGGCAAGAAGTGGGCGCAGAACCGTTTTCGTTTTCCCTACCTGCGGGAAAACCTGTGGAACGCCGGTTACGTGGTGGACACCCTGGAAACCGCCACTGACTGGAGCAACGTCGATAACCTGCTCACGCTGATCGAAAACAGCCTGCGCGACGCCTTGGCTGCCGAAGGCGAGCGGGTGCATGTCTTCACCCACCTTTCCCATGTCTATGGCGAAGGATCGAGCATCTACACCACCTATGTGTTTCGCCCGGCGGCCGACTACCCCGCCACCCTGGCGCGCTGGCAGGCGCTCAAGCAGGCGGCCAGCCAGACCATCGTCGACAACCACGGCACCATCAGTCACCAGCATGGCGTGGGCAAGGACCACGCGCCGTACCTGCGGCGGGAGAAGGGCGCGCTGGCGATGGACACCCTGCAGGCACTGAGTCGGCATTTCGATCCGGCCGGGCGACTGAACCCTGGCACGCTGTTGCAGGAGTGACGGCCATGAGCCTGGACTGGAACGCGGCGTGGCGACAGCGAGTGCTGCCGACGCTGGCGGATGAAACCTGGGACCTGATCGTCATCGGTGGCGGCATCAGCGGCGCCGGCATCCTGCGCGAAGCCGCGCGCCGCGGGTGGCGTTGCCTGCTGTTGGAGCAGCGCGATTTCGCCTGGGGCACCTCCAGCCGCTCCTCGAAAATGGTCCATGGCGGCTTGCGCTACATCGCCAAGGGCCAGTGGCGCCTGACCCGCGACTCAGTCCGCGAACGCCAGCGCCTGCTCGACGAGGCGCCGGGGCTGGTGGAGCCGATGAGTTTCATGATGCCGCATTACCGTGGCGGTTTTCCCGGACCACGGGTGCTGGGTGGTTTGTTGTCCATCTATGACGCATTGGCCGGGCGACGCAGCCATCACTTCCATGACGCGCAACAACTGCGTTATCTGGCGCCCGGGGTGAAGGAAGATGACCTGCTGGGCGGCACCTGTTTTGTCGATGCGCTGACCGATGATGCCCGTCTGGTGATGCGCGTATTGGGCGAGGCCCGGGCCGACGGCGCCGTGGTGCTCAACGGCGTGCGCGTGCAGCAATTGCTGCGTGAAGAGGGGCGCGTTTGCGGGGTTCAGGTCGAAGACTGCGAAGGGGGTGGGTTACTGACATTGCGTTGTGGTGCGCTGGCCGTGGCCACCGGCGCGTGGGCCGAGCGCTTGCGCCTGCCCGATGCCCCTCGCCAGTTGCGGCCGTTGCGTGGCAGTCATTTGCTGTTGCCGGGCTGGCGCCTTCCAGTGGCGCAAGCCTTCACCTTCCTGCACGAGCGCGACCGTCGACCGGTGTTCGTTTTCCCGTGGGAGGGTGCCACGGTGGTCGGCACCACGGACCTCGATCATCACGGCGATCTGGACCAGAGCGCGAGCATCAGCTTTGATGAGCTCGACTATCTGCTGGCGGCCTGCAGCCAACAGTTCCCCCAGGCCGAGGTGGTCGCCGCCGATGTGCTGTCGACCTGGTCGGGCGTGCGCCCGGTGGTGGGCAGTGCGGCGGGTGAGCATCAAGACAAGCCGTCGAATGAAACCCGTGAGCATGTGCTGTGGCAGGAGCCTGGTTGCGTGACCCTGGCCGGCGGCAAGCTGACCACCTTTCGCCCGCAGGCGATTGAAGTGCTCAAGGCCTGCGCAACCATGCTCGATCGTCCGTTCGTTGATGACGCCACGCCGGTGTTCGCCGCCGTGCCGCCGCTGGCGATACCGGGGCTCAGCGCCAACCGGTGGCGGCGCCTGGCCGGGCGGCATGGCCGTGACCTGCCGAGGCTGGCGCAACTGATCGCGGAACTCGGCCATGACACCGTCGGCGGCACTGACACCTTGTGGGCGGAGCTGGCCGTTGCCTGCGATGGGGAAATGGTCCTGCACCTGGATGACCTGTTGCTGCGCCGAACCCGCCTGGGCCTGTTGCTGCCGCGCGGTGGCGAGGATTATTTCGCTGCCATTCGCCAACTCTGCCAACCGCGACTGGGTTGGGACGATGAGCATTGGCAGCAGGAATTACAGCGTTATCGGGCGTTGTGGCAACGCCATCATGGTTTGCCGGATGCCGCGCATTGATGCCCATTGAAGAGAGCTCCATGGATAACCACCCGAACAAGCGTTACCTGTTGGCCATCGACAATGGCACCCAGAGCGTGCGCGCTCTGCTCTTCGACCTGCAGGGCAATCTGCTGGGCAAAGGCAAGGTCGAGTTGCAGGCCTATTACTCGACTCAACCCGGCTGGGCCGAACAGGACCCGGAGTATTACTGGGCAAAACTCGGTGAGGCCTGCCAGCAGTTGTGGGAGCAAACCGGCATCGATCGCTCACAGATCGCCGGTGTATCCCTGACCACCCAGCGCGGCACGGTGATCAACGTCGATGCCCAGGGCAAGGCGCTGCGCCCGGCGATCCTGTGGCTCGATCAACGCCAGGCCGAAGTCAAGGGTGGCATCAAGGGACCGTGGGGCTGGCTGTTCAAACTGGTCGGCGCGCAAGCCACAGTGGACTACTTTCGCGCCCAGGCCGAGGCCAACTGGATCGCCCGCCACCAGCCTGAGGTCTGGGCGGCGACCGACAAGTTTTTGCTGCTCTCGGGGTTTCTCACCCATCGCCTGTGTGGGCGCTTTGTCGATTCGGTGGGCTGTTGCGTCGGTTACCTGCCGTTCGACTTCAAGCGCTTGCGCTGGGCCGCCCCCTCCGACTGGAAATGGCAGGCGCTGGCGGTGCGCCCCGAACAACTGCCAAGCCTGCACAAGCCCGGTGAAACCCTCGGCTACATCAGCGCCGAGGCCAGCCGCCACACCGGCATTCCCGAGGGGCTGCCGCTGATTGCCGCGGGTGCCGACAAGGCCTGCGAAGTCGTGGGTTCCGGCGTCGTCGACCCAGGCACCGTGTGCCTTTCCTACGGCACCACGGCGACGATCACCAGCACCCGGTCGCGCTACCTGGAAATCGTCCCGTTGATTCCGCCTTACCCGTCCGCAGTGCCGGATCAATACAACTGCGAGGTGATGATCTATCGCGGCTACTGGATGGTCAGCTGGTTCAAGAACGAGTTCGGCCTGCGGGAAATGCAGCAGGCCAAAGCCCAGGGCGTGGAGCCCGAGCAACTCTTCGATGCGCTGGTCGACGCCGTGCCGCCGGGCTCCATGGGGTTGATGCTGCAACCCTACTGGTCGCCCGGTATCCGCGAGCCGGGTGTCGAAGCCAAGGGCGCGATGATCGGCTTCGGCGACGTGCATACCCGCGCACACATTTACCGGGCGATCCTCGAAGGTCTGGCGTATGCCTTGCGTCAGGGCATGGAGAAAATCGAGAAGCGTTCGAGGGTCTCCATCACGCGCTTGCGCGTTGCCGGAGGTGGCTCCCAGAGTGATGCCGCGATGCAACTCACGGCGAACATTTTCGGCCTGCCGGCCGAGCGTCCGCATGTCTACGAAGCGTCCGGCCTGGGCGCGGCCATTTGCTGCGCGGTGGGGCTGGGGCTGCACGCGGATTTCCCCACGGCGATGGCCGCCATGACCCGGGTCGGTGCGGTATTCATGCCGCAACCCGAGGCGCAGCAGATCTATGAGCGACTGTACAAAGAGGTTTACCTGCGCATGTATCGACAGCTCAAGCCGTTGTACCAGAGCATCCGCAAAATCACTGGTTACCCCGCTTAGGAAAACACCCGGGAACCCTGTGGGAGCGAGCTTGCTCGCGATAGCGGTGTGTCAGTCAAAGTAACTGTTGGCTGACCCACCGCTATCGCGAGCAGGCTCACTCCTACAATGTCCGGGGGTGATTTCATGTCACCTCATGTGGCGCTATCGGAGACCTTTTCTGGTGAGATTGGACAGTGTCAGGGGCAGGGTCGGTTGTTAGGCTCAACCCCCACAGCACATCCAATAAGAACCAAGCAATGAAGCTGACATTCCTCCTGTTGCTGCTTTGTGCAACGGCCCCCACAGCCTGGGGCTGGTCGAACCATACGGTGGGCAGCTACCTGGCGTTGCAGGATTTGCCGGCCTTGCGTGATGCACCGCAGGTCGAAGTCGAGCCGCTGGAACAGTTTCTTTCGCAGCAATACCAAGCCGTGAGTGCGCTGCTCGATGAGCAGGAGCGCTTCGCCCGCGAGCACTTCGCCCAATACCCGCCGCGCCCCGACAACCTGCGATTGCCTGTCGTGCCTGGGGACAATCTGCGCCACGACTTCCTCAGCGCACTGCGCATCAACCCCGGGATTCATCTGGCGATGGTCATCCAGCCGATGCCGGGCAAGGATCTGCCCGAGCGTGAACACCTCAAGACCGAACAAGTCATGGTGCAACAGACGCTTTCACCGTGGAATCGCCAGCGCTTCATCGTTGTCGCTGACCACGAACAAGTCGCGCCCCTGGCCGTGTTGGCCAGCGCTGCCGATGAGCCGGATTACGGCCACGACATCAACCTGTTCAGTGACAACCCCGGCGAAGTCGGCGCGTTGTACGGCTTCGGCCCGCAGCCTTTCGGCGACGCCCGGTTTCAGTACAGCTCCCAGGCGCCGTTCCATATGGGCTTTTTCCATGAAAGCCCGGTGGTGTACGCCGCTGCCGGGTTTCTTCAGCGCAGCTGGCCGGACTGGCGCGCCTACCAGTACATGGGCTTGGCGCGACTGGCGTTTGCCACTGGCCATTCTTATTGGGGCTATCGATTTCTCGGTTGGGGCCTGCACCACGTTCAGGATCTGACCCAGCCTTATCACGCCAAGCCGCTGCCCGGTGTCGAACTGGCGAGCCTGCTGGTGCTGGAAGGCAAGGCCCTGGCCGGCTTCGATGCGGACAAACATGCCGCCATCGAACGGGTCGCCACCCGACACATGGAAGTGGAGAAGTATCAGTCGATCTGGCTTCGTCGCCTGCTGCGTGCCGGCCATGCACACCCGATGCTCGACGCTTATACCGACTCTGCACAGGACGGCCGCTATCCGCCGTATTCAGTGAACTACCTGCGTGAAGTGGTGAGTGCCGAGTCCGTCGACGAATCCGCGGCGTTTGATGAAGCCATCGGCCAGTGGTTGGACACGGCACCGACCACCAGCGATTTCAGCAGCGGTAATCAGCTGCAGCGCGAAGACTTCGACCATCCGGCACTTAACCGGCAGCTGTTCAATCTGCTGGGAAATTTCGGCGCCCACAGCCGGATTTACGCCCGTGCGGGATTGGCACCATAGCCATCGCAGCCACATTTTCAGAACACAAAAACAATAAAACCAGGGAAAGAGGAACGGATCATGAGCACTCGATTTCGCCTGTCTGGCGCGGCGCTTCCCGGCGTGGGCCTGGCAGGGCTGCTGCAACTGTGCGCGGTCGACGGCGTGCAGGCCAAGGAGTTCAGCGTGCTGGACAACCAGATCACCGGTTCATTCGACAGTACCTTGTCCTATGGCCGCTTGTGGCGGGTCCAGGGCCGGGACAAAAACAACGACGACGTCAACACCAACGACGGCAATCGCAACTTCGACACCGGGCTGGTTTCCGAGGTGTACAAGATCACCTCGGAGCTCGAGGCCAACTATCAGAACTACGGGATGTTCGTGCGCGGCACCGCGTTCTATGACACGCAACTGATGGACAAGCGCAACGATTACTACCGCAACAACAACCCGTCGCAACCCAGCCAGAGTTTCCCGCAGGACGACCACTTCACTGACCAGACCCGCGATATCGCCGGCAGCCGGGTGGAGATGCTCGATGCCTACCTCTATGGCAACTGGGACGTTGCGCAGATGCCAGTCACGGCCCGTGTCGGGCGCCAGGTGTTCAACTGGGGTGAGGGGATTTTCTACCGTGGCGGGGTCAACACCACCAACCCGGTGGACGCGGCCAAATACCGTTTGCCCGGGGCTGAAGTCAAGGAAGTGCTGGTGCCGGTGGAAGCGCTGAGCTTCAACATCGGCCTGACCGACAGCCTGACCATGGAAAGCTTTTACCAGACGAACTGGAAGGAAACCCGCATCGACCCGGTCGGCACGTTCTACTCGCAGACGGACCTGTTCGCCGACGGCGGCAACACCGCCTACAACAACTTTACCGGTACCGCCCTGGACACCCCGGTGCCTGGCTTCGGCAACGTGATCGATCTGTACAGCGCGCTGGGCAACAACCCGCTGCTCAGCCAGGCCCTGAGCACCACCGGCCTGTACGCCAACGGGGTCACCCCGGCCTTTGGCAACACCGTCAAAGTGGCCTCGGTCGGCAAGGATTACAACGCGCGCAACGACGGCCAGTTCGGTTTCGCTTTTCGCTACATCGTAGAAGAGCTCAACAGCACCGAGTTCGGGTTGTACATGGTCAACTACCACGCCAAGGAACCGACCATTTCCGCCGATCTGGGTGGGTACAAGGGCATCGACATGAACGCCCTGACCAACCTGTTGGCCGGTGTTGCCGGCAGCCAGGCGGGGCAACTGGCCAACGGCCTGGCGACCATGGATGTGCTGGGCAATATTCAGGCGCATCGGCGCTACGCCGAAGACATCCGCATGTACGGCTTCAGTTTCAACACCACCCTGGGCCAGGCGTCGGTTTTCGGCGAAGTGGCCTATCGGCCGAACCTGCCCATCGGGGTCGCCGCCACCAACGACCTGATCGGCGACCTGGCCAACGGTGCCGCCGCAGCGGCAGGCGGCCAGACCATCAACATCGGCGGGCAGCAGGTCACGCTCGACAGCCAGATCAATAACGCCGAGCGGGTGGAAGCGTTCAACACGTCCATGGGCACCATTTACAACTTTGGCCCGAGCCTGTCATTCGACTCGATGTTCGGCGTATTCGAGCTGGCGTCCGAGCACCTGCGCGGCAGCAGCCTGCAATACACCGCGTATGACGGCAGTACCCGTTACTACGCTGGCACCGGTAACTTTTCCTATGTGTCCGGCGGCGAACGCAGCGATCAGGTCAACCGCAACTCCTACAGCTACACCGCGATGCTCAACGGCACCTGGAACGACGTGTATGCCGGGGTCAACGTCTCGCCTTATGTCGTCTACAAGGATGACTTCAAGGGCAACAGTTACCAGGCGGGCAACATCATCGAGGGCCGCAAGGCCTACACCCTGGGGATCAAGGCCAACTACCAGAACAAGCTGGAGGCCGAGCTGCAATACACCGAGTTCTACGGCGGTGGGCAGGACAACGGCCTGCGTGACCGCGACAACGTCGGCTTCAACCTCAAGTACTTCCTTTGATTGCTACACGCAGACCCATTGTGGGAGCGAGCCTGCTCGCGAAATGGGCGGCACATTCAACGCAGATGTCGCCTGAAAAACCGCATTCGCGAGCAAGCTCGCTCCCACAGGTTTTTGTACTTCGGAGAACGATCATGTTTCACACTTCACAACTGACCAAGACCACGCTGGCGCTGCTCCTGAGCCTGGCCGCCGGCAGCGCGCTGGCCGCGATCTCGCCCCAGCAGGCCGAGCAATTGAAGACCACGCTGACGCCGCTGGGGGCCGAGCGTGCCGGCAATGCGGCCGGGACCATTCCGGCCTGGAACGGCGGCATCACCCAGGCGCCGGCGGGCTACAAGCCGGGCCAGCATCACCTGGACCCGTACGCGGCGGACAAGCCCCTGTTCACCATCACCAAGACCAACCTTGAACAATACAAGGCCCACCTCAGCCCGGGTCAGATCGCACTGTTCAACAGCTACCCCGACACCTTCCAGATGCCGGTCTATCCCTCTCGCCGCTCGGGCGCGGCGCCGCAGTGGCTGTATGACAACACCTTGAAAAACGCGACCTCGGCCAAGCTGCTCGATGGCGGCACCGGTTTTGACGATGCCTATGGCGGTGTGCCGTTCCCGGTGCCCAAGGATGGCATCGAGGTGCTGTGGAACCACATCACCCGTTATCGCGGCATCTATGTGGTCCGTCGTGCCTCCGAAGCGCCGGTACAACGCAACGGCAGCTTCGCGCTCGTGACCTCGCAGCAGGAGGGACTCTTCAACTATTACCGCCCGAGCGGGCAGTTTGCCGACCTGAAAAACATCCTGTTCTATTACCTGGCGTTCGTGAAGAGCCCGGCCCGTCTGGCGGGCGGTGCGGCATTGGTTCACGAGACCCTGGACCAGCTCAAGGACCCGCGTCAGGCCTGGGTCTACGACGCGGGCCAGCGCCGTGTGCGCCGGGCGCCGAACCTCGCGTATGACACCCCGATCGCCTCATCCGACGGCCTGCGCACGGCGGACGATACGGACCTGTTCAACGGCTCGCCAGACCGCTACGACTGGAAGCTCAAGGGCAAGCAAGAGGTCTACATCCCCTATAACAATTACAAGGTCGGCAGCCCTGAGGTGAAGTACGAGCAGTTGCTCACACCGGGCCACCTCAACCCGCAATTCACCCGTTATGAGCTGCATCGGGTCTGGGTGGTCGAAGGCACGCTCAAGCCGGGCGCGCGGCATATCTATTCCAAGCGCGTGCTGTTTCTGGACGAGGACAGTTGGGGCGCCGCATTGGTGGATCAATATGACGGGCGTGGGGAGTTGTGGCGGGTGTCGATGGCCTACCTGAAAAACTTCTACGACCTGCCCACCACCTGGAGTGCGCTGGACGTATTCCATGACTTGCAGGCGCGTCGTTACTACGTGCAGAACCTGGATAACGAAGAGCCGGGCACAGTGGACTTTGCCCAGCCGGTACCCGAAGACGCGTACTTCATGCCGTCGGCATTGCGCCAGCGCGGGACGCGGTGAGGGCGTAAGTCTTGGAAAGTTGCAGTCAGTCAGACCTCAATCGCGGAAAACCGGTCCTGTAGGAGCGAGCTCGCTCGCGAAGTACCTGCCAGCGCCGCGGTCATTCAGAATGCACGCGTTATCGTTGACCACCATCGCGAGCAAGCTCGCTCCTACAGGACGAGCCTGTTCGCGATTGGATGGTCGATTCAGCGAGCGCTGAACGTCAGACGCGGAAGTGGCTCACCATCTGCTGCAATTGACCACCCAACCGCGCCAGTTCAATGCTGGACTTGGCGGTCTCATCGCTCGCCGCAGCGGTCTGCTCGGACACATCGCGCACGTTGATGATGCTGCGGCTGATCTCTTCCGCCACGGCACTTTGCTGTTCGGCAGCGGCGGCGATCTGCTGGTTCATCGACTGGATGTTGGACACCGTGCGGGTGATGTTCTCCAGTGACTCGCCGGCCTTGCGGGTGAGGGCCACGCTGCTGTCGGTGAGGACGCGGCTGTTGTTCATCACGGCGGACACTTGCTGCGTGCCGTTCTGCAGGCCGGCTACCAGGCCTTCGATTTCCTCGGTGGATTTCTGCGTGCGCTGGGCCAGGCCGCGGACCTCGTCGGCCACCACCGCAAAACCACGACCGGCTTCCCCGGCGCGGGCCGCTTCGATGGCAGCGTTGAGCGCCAGCAGGTTGGTCTGCTCGGCCACGGCCTTGATCACGTCCATGACGCTGCCGATCTTGTCGCTTTCCTGTTGCAGCACGCTCATGGCTTCGGTGGAGCGCAGCACTTCGCTGGCCAGGCGCTCGATCTGGGCGATGGCTTCGTTGACCACTTTGTCGCCTTCACGGGCTTCGCCGTCCGCCGCCGCAGCGGCTTGCGAGGCTTCTTCGGCGTTGCGCGCGACTTCCTGCACGGTGGCGGTCATCTCGTGCATGGCGGTAGCGACCTGATCGGTCTCGACTTTCTGGCTGTTGACCCCGGCACTGGTCTGCTCGGTCACGGCCGACAGCTCTTCGGCGGCGCTGGCGATCTGGGTCACGCCGTCGCGGATGCCGCTGATCAAGTCGCGCAGGGTCACGCCCATGCGCGCGATGCCTTGCTGCAACACGCCGAGTTCATCACGGCGAGTGACCAGCACATTGTGGGACAGGTCACCGCTGGCGATGCGATCGACCACCGCCAGGGTGTCGCGCAATGGACGGGTGATCTGGCGAGTGATGACCACGGCGGCAATGACGCCCACCAGCAGTGCCAGCAACGTGCTGATCAGTTGCAGGGTGCGGGCCTGGGCACTTTCGGCATCACGGCGGTCGAGCTGGATCTGGTACAGCTGATCGCTCTGGGACACGATGGCGGCGCCCTGTTCGGTCATTTCCTTGCGCGCCTGCACCGCGTCATTGCTGGCGGCCTTGTAGGTCTGCAAGGCGCTGCGGTAGTTGCCCAGCGCGGTTTCCAGCTGACGCAAGGCGTCTTGTTGGGAATCGGCGAAATGCACGTTCAGCGGTTTCAGACTGGCGATGGCGGCGTCCAGTTGACCGACGGCTTTTTGCTCGGTCTCGGCATTGGTACTGGCGGTGTAGCCGCGCACTTCGTAGCGGGCCAGCAGGAACGCTTCCTTGGCCGCGGTGATGGCCTGGAACTGTTCGACGCGCTGGTCGCTCAACGGCATTTGCTGCACGCGGGTATTGATGTCATTGATCAGCGTGTTGGCGGTTTCGGCGTTGGCACCCATGGTGTCGCGGGCGCTGTTGCCGGCGCGATAGGCGCTGCGCATCTTGCCCAGGGACGTCCTGTAGGCGTCGATGACGGCGCCTTGCTCTCGCAGCAGCTTGAGGTTTTCCGGGCTCTTGAACTTCGCCAGCAGGGCTTGCTGCTGGGCCGAGAAGGCGTCGAGGGTGGTCTGCACATTCTGCGCGGCGGTTTCGTCGCCGTTGGTCAGCATGTATTGCAGGCGAACCACGCGCAGCTTGGTCAGGCCGGCGTTGAGCTGGGTGATGTCGCTCATCCAGTTGCTGCGGTCGATCAACCCGCCCAGGCTGGTCCAGCCGGTCAGGGCCAGGACGCAGGTCAGTGCCAGGACCAGGCCAAACCCCAGGCCCAGTTTCAGGTTCACGCTGATGTTGCCGAACCAGCTATTCATCTCATTCCTCCAGGAACTTGGTACTTCTTTATCGTCGGTTGGCTGGAAGGTTGTTTTTTTTGGAAGCCGCCAAGCGGTGTAAGCAGGATGTATCGGCAGCAATCCCGGGAGCTGAAAGGTTTTTTCCGCACGGTTCTGTAACAAGACTTTTACAGCGGCTTTAAGCTTTTTTTCACATGGGTTTCACCAGCCACCGACGCGCGTTTCCTTAACCTGCCGGTATCTGATGAGGTAGTGCGTGCCGGCGAGGCGGCTTGATGTGGAATTAAGACTGAGTCTTTTTGGGGTAAAACGCTCGATCGATCTGAACCGCTTCGCCCGTTATCGCAACGCTGCGGTGGTGTTGGTCTCGGCGCTGCTGGTGATCCCGTTGGTGCTGTTCTTGCTGCGACCTGCTGCCGTTGCGGACCTGGCTCACGGCAATGTGACCGGTGCACAGGCGTTGATGACCGGGTGGGCCAAGGGCGACCTGATCGTTCTGGTGCGCCACGTCGAGCGCTGCGATCACTCCTCGGCGCCTTGCCTGGTTGGCAACGATGGCATTACCGAGCGCTCGCGCAGTGTCGCCATGGGTGTCGGTGCGCATTTCCAGAACCTGGGCCTGGACAAGGCCGATATCTACAACAGCCCGATCCTGCGTACGGCGCAGACCGCCGGTTTCATGTTCAACAAGGTCGGCACGGGCGAAGACTGGCTGATCGGTTGCAGGGGCACCATGCTGCGCGACGCATTGGCGCACAAGGTAGCCGGACGTAACCTGATTCTGGTGACCCACAGCGAATGCATGGACCAAATGGAAAAAGACCTCCATTTGCCGACGTCGACCCTGGGTTACGGGGCTTCTTTGTTTATCTCCGCCGAAACGCCGCAGACTCCGCGCATGCTTGGCTTTATCGAAGCATCGGATTGGCCGACGGTGACGACCCGTTGAATGTCACCATCCCTTCGAATCAGGACTGAGCATGCAGACCGCTTCCCGCTTTTACTGGGTGAATTTTGGTATTCCGCTGGCCTGCGCGGTCGCGGTGTTCCTGATGTTCGACATGATCAGTATCGACATCGCCTTCAACAATTACTTTTTTGATCCGGTGACGCAGACGTACCCGTTGGACCAGGTCCATCTGTTCGAAAAAATCACCCACAAATGGGCGCGGATCATTCCGAACTGGACCGGAGAAATGGCGATTATCGGTGCCTTGCTGTCGTTTCTCTGGCCGCGCCTGAAGACTGAAAAGCACTCGAAAATCATCGCCTTCCTGGAAAAAATCAAAGTCGCACCGGTGCTGCGCTTTGCCAATCGCCATCGACGCGACTTTCTCTACGTGGTGTTCGCGTTCTCCATCAGCACCGGGGTCATTCACTACCTCAAGGGCCACACCAGCGTGTATTGCCCGATCGAGACGACCCTGTACGGCGGCAAATTGGAGCACATCGAGTGGTATGAAAATTTCGACCTGTTGAAAGTCGCCGGTGAGGGGCGCTGCTGGCCGGGCGGACATGCATCGGGCGGTTTCACCATGCTGGCGTTGTACTTCGTGGCTCGCCGTTATCGCTGGCGTTATTCGAAAGCGATCATGTACGGCTCGCTGACCCTCGGTTTCATCTATGGCACCACGCGGGTATTGCAAGGGTGGCACTACATGTCCCACACCTTCTGGGCCGGGATCTTCGTATGGCTGGCGTGTTTGCTGACGGCGCTGGCGTTCTACGGGCGAGCGAGGCTGGAACAGCCGGTGCTCTCCAAAGCGCAACAACCGGTGGCGGCGACTCAGATCCAGGCAGCGAATTGAGTTGGTGTTGAACCGCAAAACCCGCATCTCGAAAGGGGTGCGGGTTTTTTGTTGCTCGCGGAAACCTTCAGTGAGTCTCGAATTGCGAATTCGCAGACAAAAAAAAGCCCGCGGGAGGGCGGGCAAACCGTAGTTTCTTGAATGAGCGAGTGCAATGTACAGGCAGTAACGCAACCGTGGGGTGAAGAAAAATTCATCTGGATCAAAGCCTTGTACCAGAGCTTGCGGCATAGCTACGGCAAATGATCCGCGGCAAAGTCTGCTTCCGACCGGTTTGTCTGTCAGGCATCGACTCGACGCCACTACCTGGAAACAAGGAGGTTCGGGCCGGTGCCCATATTGCAACCATGCACATAGCGGCATTGCGCGACTGACCATGTGACCCTATCGTCAGATTTCACCTGCCACAAAGTGTTTTTGTGAGTTGTGGGCGTACGATGTAACTCACGTTTTAGCTGAATGCCTGGGGGAGCGAACGAAGCGACCGAGCGATGTTGAATTGGAGAAAAATCATGATTCGCAAGCACTACTTGAAAGCCCTGGCGACGCTGCTTATCGCCGCTGGCGTGCAGTGGGTGACGCTACCCGTCTACGCGACCGAGCAGGGTGAACAGCGGCGTGAAGCCCGCGATACCAGGCAGGAAGGGCGATCCACTGCCCGGCAAACCAAGGATGAATGCAGAAAGGGCAATGACAAGAGCAACGTGGAATGTCGCCAGGACAAGCGCAGCACCAAGCAGGATACCCGTCGCACAGCTCGGGATATCAAGTACTGATCGTTGGCGTGGGTCCTGTTTCAGACGGTTGCAGGGCTTGCGATACAGCCAGAAACAACAAAGCCCGCACTGGGCGGGCTTCGTTGGTGTCTCAATTGGTGGAGCCGGGGGGATTTGAACCCCCGTCCGCCAGTACTCCGCTGTCGGTACTACATGCGTAGCCGTGTCTATTAAGTTAACCCTCAGCGACCCGACGGGCAGGGTGCTTTGGGCGAGTTGTGTAAGTTTTAGCCGCTTCGTCCACAACGTACTGCACGGCGATTCTGTTCTATATGACAATCACTTTGGGTTTACAGACATCCCCTGGTGATTGCTGGACCCGAAGGTACCAGAAGCTCAGGGCTAAGGCTGCTTACGCAGCGAGAGCGAATTCCTGGCCGTAGTTATCGTCATTGGCAACTATAAGTAGTTGCAACAGTGGATTTACGAGTTCTGTTACCAACTCGGCATGCACCTAAAGTTTCGCAACCGGCGTCGAATCCTAAACGGCCCCGAGCCTGATGCTCTGTGAATCAAGTGAGCAGCAGGCATATACAGTGTACGTCATCACGCCCCGGAAGGCCAACCTGAAGGTTGGCCACCACAGATCATGGGTTTGGTTGGGTGCTCTGTCTGTCAGCGAGCGCCAATGCCTGGGTGGCCTCGGTGACGCATTTTTTGTCGTCTCCGGAGGCTTGTGAGGCTTCGGCGCTGGACATCAGTCTTTTGATCTCCATCGTGGTGTTTGCGGAGTTCGCCGGCAGCGCATTCACTTTGCCTTTGAGCTCTTGCAGCTTGCTCGTACAGAGGTTGTTGTCCGCAGCAAATACAGGAGAGGCCAGCATGGCAGCAGCAATGAACAGGCCAGCGAGTGTGGTGCGTTTCATGGGTATCTCCTTGAGCTGATGGTCTCGGTGCTGTCGTATGAGTAGACGGCCAAGCCGAGCCCGAAAAGTCCGCCCGGTCTGATGGGGCCTACCTCAAAGACTACGATTCAACGCAAGAATTCGTTTTTCTCAGAAAATGTGTCGAGCTTTTGCAGCGATGCGGGCGGTTACACGTATCCAGCCCCCCAGATGCAACAAAACCCGCAATTGGCGGGTTTTGGTTTGCTTCGTATCGGGCACGGCCGGGCTTTGAGCTCCCGGCTGCCAGTACTCCGTTGTTGATGTACGCCAACGCGGCCCGGAAGGCCAACCCGAAGGTTGGCCTTGAGCCGAGTTACTTGGCGCCTTTTTTCGAGTCGGTGACGGCCTTGATAATGTCGTTGGTCTCGGCGATGCAATCATCAATGCCTTCCTTGGTGCCTTTTGCCTGGTCGGCTTTGGCTTGCTCGACGGAGGCTTTTACCTGGTCAGTCATTTCCGGAGGAATCTGTGCCTTGCCGTTTTCGATGGTTTGCAGGTTGACCGCGCATAGGTCTTTTTCGGCCGCAAACGAAGTGGAAGCCATCATGGAAGCAGCAACGAACAAACCTAAAAGCACAGAACGATTCATGTGTTTCTCCTTGAACTGAAGGACCAAGCATTGCTGGCCATCAAATCGGTCTACCGAGTTTTGGGAAGGTCCCGCATTGGCGGGACTTGATCAGTGGACTGCGGCGGCACATCAGGGTTCTTTTTTCTGCTGTAGAACTGTCGATTCCGACAAGAAGCGTTAACGAAGGGCACCTTTATGCACCTTCCTTTAGATCCTGCTATCAGGGCACCCTAGCCTGGGTAACGCGGTCCACCAGATAGACTAGTCCGTGGTAGTCAATGCCGCCATGTTGCGTCAGACCGATCTCGCAGGTACGGCTGGTGGAAATCCCCTCGCTGCACTGCTGCACCGCATCCTTGAGCGTGCGCAGCGAATGGGCGTTCAGCTCCGGCGTGGTGAAGCCCTTGTCGCCGGCAAAGCCGCAGCAGTGAATACCTTCGGGAATGACCACGTTTTTGCTGCACTTGCGCGCCAGGTCGATCAACGCCTGACTTTCGCCGAGGTGCTGAGTGCTGCAGGTCACGTGCACGGCGATCGGCGCCTCCTGTGGCGTGAAGTCCAGGCGATCCATCAGGTGTGTGCGGATGAAACGCACCGGGTCGTACAGGTCCAGGCGGACTTCCCCGAGGTCTTGAACCAGGCGCAAGGTGCAGGGGCTGGTGTCGCAGTAGATCGGGTCGAGCCCGCCACGGCTGGCGTGGAGCAGGGCGCCGATCAGTTCCTGTCGTTTGTGCTCGGCTTGCTCGGCGTAGCCTTTGGAGGCGAATGGCTGGCCGCAGCACAGGTTGTCGAGGTTGTCCGGGAACACTACCTGGTAGCCGGCCTTTTCCAGCAGGCCTCGGGTCTTGTCGTGCAGCGACATTTGCTCCGTATCGCCCACTGCCGGGCCCATGGCGCGGGATACACAGGCCGCCAGATAGACCACGCGCGGGCGCGCGTCCGTCACCGTCGGGCTGAAGCGAATCGGCCGTTCAGGCTGAGGCATGGCGTTGGTCCATTGCGGGACTTGACCCTTGGACAGGCGCGTCAACGTCGCCGACAACTTCGCCAATCTCGGTGCCCCCAGCAACATCCGCGCACCATTGGCCACGTGCAGGGTGAAGCGTGCACCTTGCAGTGCCGTGGCGAAATGTCCTTCAAGCCAGTTAGCGGTTTTCGTATGTGTCGCCTTCCGGCTGCGCAGCTTTTTCACCAGCTCGCCGGTATTGATGCCTACAGGGCAACGTTGTGCGCACAGGCCGGTGGCGGCGCAGGTATCGATGCCTTGATAGTCGTAGGCGGCTTCGAGTTCGGACGTATCGATGCCCGCGCGTTTCTTCGCCTGAATGTCGCGCCAGATCACGATGCGCTGACGCGGGCTCAGGGTCAGGCCTTTTGACGGGCAGACCGGTTCGCAGAAGCCGCATTCGATGCACTTGTCCACAATCTCGTCAGCAGCGGGCAAGGGCTTGAGGTGCTTGAGGTGGATCTGTGGATCTTCGCTGAGCACCACGTCCGGGTTGAGAATGCCATTGGGGTCGAGCAATCGTTTGAGCTGCCACATCAACTGGTAGGCATCGCTGCCCCATTCCAGTTCAACGAACGGCGCCATGTTGCGTCCGGTGCCGTGTTCAGCCTTCAGCGAACCACCGAACTCCACCGCCACCAGTTGCGCCACGTCGTCCATGAACGCCTGATAGCGTGCGACTTCTTCCGGGCTGTTGAAGCCTTGGGTGAAGACGAAGTGCAGATTGCCTTCCAGGGCGTGTCCGAAAAGGATCGCTTCGTCGTAGTGATGTTTGTCGAACAGTTCGATCAGGCGGTTGACGCCGATGGCCAGTTGTTCGACCGGGAAGGTGACGTCTTCGATGATCACCGTGGTGCCGGTCTTGCGCACGGCGCCGACGGCGGGGAAGGTGTCCTTGCGGATGGCCCAGAGCCGGGCGTTTTCTTGCGGGTCTTCGGTGAAGTCGACCTGCTTTTCTACCGGGAACGCCTTGAGCGACGCCATGATCTGCGCCAGTTGCTCGTGCAGCAAAGTGGACGACGCGGCGCGGGATTCGATCAGCAAGGCGCAGGCATTGTTCGACAGATGTTGTACGAAAGCGGGCATGCCGGGTTTGTTCTGTACCGAGCGCAGGCTGCGCCGGTCCAGCAGTTCCACGGCCGACACCGGTTGGCTTTTCAACACGGTGACCGCATTGCAGCAGGTCTCGACATCCGGGAACACAATCAGGGCCGAGGCTTTATTCGGATGGTCGATCACCGTGTCGTAGGTCACGGCACTGATGAACCCGAGCGTGCCTTCGGAGCCGACCAGCAAGTGGCTCAAGATATCCACAGGCTCGTCGAAATCCACCAGTGCATTGAGCGACAGGCCGGTGGTATTTTTCAGGCGGTATTTGTGGCGAATTTTCGCAGCCAGCTCGGTATTTGCGCGGGTCTCGCGGCCCAGGATCGCCAAGCGTTCCAGCAGCGCGGCGTGGCTTTGGCGAAACGCCGTGACGCTGGCGGCATCCTCGGTGTCGAGACGACTGCCATCGGCCAGCACCAGACGAATGCCGGCCAGGGTGTGATAGGTGTTTTGCGCGGTGCCGCAGCACATGCCGCTGGCATTGTTGGCGACGATCCCGCCGATCTTGCAGGCATTGATCGAGGCCGGGTCCGGACCGATCTTGCGTCCGAACGGTGCCAGCCAGGCGTTGGCCTGGGCGCCGATCACCCCCGGTTGCAGGCGGATTTGCGTGCCTTGGCCGCGGATCTCGCGACCGTTCCAGTTATCCCCCAGCACGATCAGCACCGAGTCGCTGATGGCTTGTCCGGACAGACTGGTACCGGCGGCGCGGAAAGTCACCGGCACCTGATCCCGTTGCGCCAGTTGCAGCAGTGCCACCACTTCGTCTTCGGACTCGACGCGGATCACCAGTTGCGGAATCAAACGATAGAAGCTGGCGTCGGTGCCGAAGGCCAGGGTCGACAGCGGGTCGTCGAAACGTCGCTCTTGGGGAATCAGTTGCTGTGCATCACGCAGGAAAGCGGCCGGTAGACTCATAGGTCCTCCAGGATCAGCACCACCAGGTCTTTCGGACCGTGGGCGCCGTACGCCAGCACTTGCTCGATGTCGGCGGTCTTCGACGGGCCGGACACCAGCAGTGCGTTAGTCGGCATGCCCTGGGCCCATTCGAATTCCTGTTGCACCTGATAGAAGTTGTCGCGGATTTCACTGGCCTTGAGCAGGGCGAAATGCACCGGTGGCGCCAGGCTCATCAGGCGCGGTTCTTCCCGGGTCGGCCAGAGAATAAGGCTGCCCGTGGCAGCGATGGCACCGAGGGTTCCAGTGATGCTCGCCGGGGTGTCGTTGAACAGCTCGGCTTTCCATTCTTCAATCGGGCGGTCGTAGGCTTTCAGCATTGGCAGGCCGGGATTATTCGCCCAGTGCTGCGTGATCCGTTGACCGTGGGGCGTTGTCGGTGCGATCAGCAGGCTTGGCAACTGGCGGTCCTGCAGCAACTGCGCGAGTAGCGTCGGCCACTCTTGGCCGGACGTCAGATGAATTTCCGTGTGCACCGCTTCCATCAATTTGCGCAGCTGCGCAATGCGCTGCTCTGGCGCGTAGGTGTAAGGCTGGGTCACCAGATCGACATCGAAGTTGTCGGCCACTGGCGTGGTGCCTGTCAGGCTTTTACGCAGTTTGGCGAGGATATTTTGTTTGGCGCTCATCGGCGTTCTCCCTGTTTGGCCAAGTGCTCGCGGGCCATGTCATGCAATGAGCGGGCAGCGGGTTTCGGTGCGCTGTGGTTTTGCGTCCACGGGCCGACATTGCTCGGCGTAAGGGCGCGCAAACGGGTGGCAAAGAAACCGAACAGGCGATAGAGCGTCGGCGAACTGTTGAGCTTGGCCCAGGCGTTCCAGATGAACCGCTCCTTGCGCGAATACTTGCTGCCCTGGCCGCGCATCACTTGATGGGGGCTGTCCGGGGCCTTGACGTTTTCTTCCCGCAGGCGCCGCAGCAAAGCAGGGATCGGGATTTTCACCGGACACACTTCACCGCAGGCACCGCACAGCGACGAGGCGCTCGGGTGATCCGGGACTTTCGCCAGGCCGACCATGTGCGGGGTGATGATTTTTCCGATAGGCCCGGGGTAAACCTCCCCATAGGCATGGCCGCCGATTCGGGTGTACACCGGGCAATGATTCATACAGGCGCCACAGCGAATGCAGTTCAGGGTCTGGCGCAATTCGCTGTCGGCAAAGGCCTGGCTGCGGCCGTTATCGAGCAGTACGAGGTGCACTTCCTGCGGGCCGTCGAGTTCATGTTCCTTGCGCGGGCCGGAGATCATGTTGACGTAGGTGGTGATCGGAATGCCCAAGGCTGAACGGGTCAGCAGTGACAGCAACGGCACCACATCACGCAGGTTTTCCACGACTTTTTCGATACCGGTGACGGCGATGTGCACGGGTGGCACCGTGGTGGTCATGCGACCGTTGCCTTCGTTTTCCACCAGCAGCAGGGTGCCGGTTTCGGCCACGGCGAAGTTGACACCGGAGACGCCGATGTCCGCTTCAAAGAATTTCTGCCGCAGGACTCTGCGGCCGATCTGAATGAGTTGGTCTACGTCCTTGGTGTATTCCACGCCAAGTTTGTCGTGGAACAAGGACGCGACCTGACCGGCGTTCTTGTGGATTGCCGGCATGATTATGTGTGAAGGCTTCTCGTGGTCGAGCTGGACGATGTACTCGCCCATGTCCGATTCCAGGCATTCAATGCCCTGTTCAGCGAGGACATGGTTCATCTCCATCTCTTCGCTGACCATCGATTTGCCCTTGATCACTTGCCGCCCCTCGTGAGCGCGGATGATCGAGAGGACGATGCCATTGGCCTCGTCCACCGTTTCCGCCCAGTGCACTGTCACACCGTTGCGGGTCAGGTTCTGTTCCAGTTGCTCGAGCAGGTCGGGCAACTTGGAGAGCGCGCGGGCACGGATTGCATTGCCCAGTGCGCGCAAGTGTTCTCTTTCATGGGCATCGCTGAAAGCGGCTGCCCGTTTGGTCATCAGTGAATCCATCGCCTTGCGAAAGTTGCTTCGCAATTGCGGGTCACCCAGTGCGTTGTGGGCGCGGGTGCGGAAATCTTCTTCTACGGCAACCGTAGGAATAATCGTCGAGGTGCTCATTTCACACCTCCGGTTCGCTGCCAGAGGAAGCTGGCCAGATGCTGACCGCGCAATGCTTCCTGCTGTTTTTCCAGCGAGCCGTTGATGTTCATCAAACAGCCGCAGTCGGCACTCAATACCTTGTGCGCGCCGGACTCCTTCAGCGCCCGGGTCTTGTCAGCCACCATCGCGCCGGAAATGTCTGGCATACGGACGCTGAATGTCCCACCAAAGCCACAGCATTCACTTTCGTGATCGTGGTTGACCCGCTCCACATTGCTCAACTGCGCCAACAACTCGCGGCCGTGCAGGTGGGTGTTCATTTCACGGCGTGCCGAGCACGAGGTGTGCAGCGCCACTTTTACGGGCTCGCCGCCGTCCTTGAGCTGCACCTTGCAGACAAACAACAGGAACTCGGCCAGCTCGTAGGTTCTGGCCGCCAGGGCCTGGACCTGTTTCAACGTGTCCGGCTCGTCCTTGAACAAGTCGGCGTAATGTTCGCGCAGCATGCCCGCGCAAGAGCCTGAGGGCACCACCACCGGATAGTCGCCGGCAAACAGCGCCAGTTGCGAGCGCGCCACGGTCCGTGCCTGCTCGGTGTAACCCGAGGTGTAGGCCGGTTGGCCGCAGCAGCTTTGCCCTTGCGGGTATTCGACACGAATGCCTTCACGCTCCAGCAGGTGAATCGCATCCATCCCGGCTTCCGGGTAGAACAAATCGACCACGCAGGTCCCGAACAGGTAGACCCGTGACGGTTTCTCGCTGGGGTATTGCCGAGGCTCGGGCAGTGGCGGGGCGACACGGGTCGCATTCGGCACGGCGTTGTAAAAAAGCTCGCTCATCAGGCGGTCTCCGGGTGGTCCCGGTTATTCGTCTGTTGAGGCTGCTGAATATAGAGCCGGTAGCTTTCAGCAGCCTTACAGACCGGGGTGTGAATAGCGGACGCCGGGGGCGTGGCCCGGCGTCGGTTTTTATCGTGTTGCCTGTAGTCCTTAGTGCACCAGCATGCCGGTGAACCAGTAGGCCTGGGCCAACGTGATCAAGCCGACAATCGTTGCAAAGAATAGGCTGTGCTTGAGGGTGAAGCGGAACAGATCCGATTCTTTGCCCACCAGGCCGGTCGCGGCACAAGCCACGGCGATCGATTGTGGCGAGATCATCTTGCCGGTCACGCCACCACTGGTGTTCGCCGCCACCAGCAAGGTGTCGTTGACGCCGATCTGGTGCGCAGTGGTCGCTTGCAGCGAACTGAACAGGGCGTTGGACGAGGTATCGGAGCCAGTGAGGAATACGCCCAGCCAGCCGAGGAACGGCGAGAAGAACGGGAACGCTGCACCGGTGCCAGCCAACACCAGGGCCATGGTCGAAGACATGCCCGAGTAGTTGGTGACGAAGGCAAACGCCAGCACCATGCCGATGGACAGGATCGGCCAGCGCAGTTCGTAGAAGGTCTCTTTAAAAGTGGTCAGACCAGTTTTGATATTGATCTTCAGCACCAGCATCGAGATCAGCGCCGAGAAGAAAATCGCCGTGCCGGTGGCGGAAATCGGGTCCAGTTTGAACACTGCCGGAAGGGCGGTTGGCGCGACTACGATCGGTGCGACCTTGATCACCATCTGGTCCAGGTGCGGGATGGCGAAGTTGAATACGAAGCTGTACATCGAACCGCCGGCGGCGAACATCGCCTTGAACGGCTTCAGGGTCCAGATGGTGACCAGTACGGTCAGGATCAGGAACGGCGACCATGCCTTGAAGATTTCCCCAAGGCTGTAGGGCGAAGCCACGGTGGTGCGCTTCTGACCGAAACCACCGACGCTGGCGCTTACCACTGAGGCCGAGACAGCGCCGACGATGTGTTGGCCGGCGGCGCGTTTTGGTTGCCAGACTTTCAGGAACAGGGTCAGGGAAATCAGGCTGGCCAGGGCCGAGGTGATGTCCGGCAGTTCCGGGCCGATGAAGTTCGAGGTGAAGTACTGGGTGACGGCAAAGCTCAAGCCGGCCACCAGCGCTGCCGGCCACGTTTCCCGCACGCCGCGCAGGCCGTCCATCATGAACACCAGCCAGAACGGCACGAACAGCGACAGCAGCGGCAGTTGGCGGCCGGTCATGGCGCCGATCTTGAACGCGTCGATACCGGTCACTTGCCCGGCAACGATGATCGGAATGCCCAGGGCGCCGAAGGCCACCGGCGCGGTGTTGGCGATCAGGCACAGGCCGGCGGCGTACAGCGGGTTGAAGCCAAGACCTACCAGCAGCGCAGCGGTAATCGCCACGGGTGCGCCAAAACCGGCTGCACCTTCGAGGAAGGCGCCGAAGCAGAAACCGATCAGCAGAACCTGCAGGCGCTGGTCATCGGTGATCGACAGAACCGAACTGCGGATGACTTCAAACTGCCCGCTCTTGACCGTCAGTTTGTAGAGGAACACCGCTGCCACGATGATCCAAGCGATCGGCCACAGGCCATAAGCGAAGCCATACCCGGCGGCGGCGAACGCCATATCGACCGGCATCTGGAAGGCGAAGATCGCCACCAGGATCGACAAGGCCAGGGTGATGCTGCCGGCCACATGTCCTTTGAGGCGGAACACGGCCAAAGCCAGGAAGAAAAATACGATGGGGATGACGGCGGCGAGTGCGGACAAGCCGAGGCTGCCAAGCGGGGTATAGAGCTGTTGCCAGGTTTGCATATGGGGTGGCCCCTAATTGTTGTTGGTCAGGCACTGATCAGCGTTCTTGGATAATTGGTAAGACCAATTTACAATCGCTGTTGGCTAGGGTAAAAGCCTTGTAGGCGGTGTGTCAATTTGCCGCCCTAAAACTTTTGTCGAATGCAAAGTCCGCAGGTCGCCTGCCTGGTAAGACCAAATGCGTTGTGGCAGGTGCTGGCGCGGCGCCGATAGGCCAGAATAGAGCCCCGGCGAGCCGTCGGATCGTGGAGTAATCGAGTTATGGGGTTTGATCAGATTCGTCAGCGCCGTTTGTCTGACGATATTGTCGAGCAGCTTGAGGGCATGATCCTCGAGGGCACGCTGAAAGCGGGTGAGCGCTTGCCGGCCGAACGTGCGTTGGCCGAACAATTTGGCGTGTCACGCCCTTCATTGCGCGAAGCCATTCAGAAGCTGACCGCCAAAGGCCTGCTGGTCAGTCGCCAGGGCGGCGGCAACTATGTGGTGGAGTCGCTGGGTAGCACCTTCAGTGATCCCTTGTTGCACTTGCTGGAAAGCAACCCCGAGGCACAGCGCGATCTGCTGGAGTTTCGGCATACGCTGGAAGCGTCTTGCGCCTACTACGCGGCGTTGCGTGCCACTGATGTGGATCGCGAGCGACTGACCGCAGCATTCAACGAATTACAGGACTGCTATTCGCGTCACGAAGAGGTGAGTCGTGCCGAAGAGGGTGCGGCGGACGCAAGCTTTCACCTGGCGATCGCCGAGGCCAGCCACAATGCTGTGCTGCTTCACACCATTCGCGGGCTGTTCGACCTGCTCAAGCGCAACGTGGTGACGAACATAGGTGGCATGTACAAGCAGCGCACTGAAACCCGCGACATGCTGATCACGCAGCATCGAGAGTTGTATCAGGCGATTATCGAAGGGCGGGCGGAGCAGGCGCGGGAAGTTTCCAGCCGACACATTCTGTATGTGCAGGAGGTACTGGAGGAGGTGCGTCAGGAAGTGCAGCGCGTGGCCCGGGCGGAACGGCGCAAGGGGATGTAGCCAGTCGGTTCCATATCGTTTGTGAGGTTGCTTTCGCGGGCAAGCTCGCTCCCACAGGTACACCGAAACCCTGTGGGAGCGGGCTTGCCCGCGAAGGGGCCTCAAGGCGAAAGAGTCAGTCTTCCTTGCCCTTGTTGCGCACCGCACGCTGCAACTCGCGACCAGCGTCGCGTTCGCGCTCGGTATCGCGCTTGTCGTACTCCTTCTTGCCCTTGCCCAGAGCGATCTCGCACTTGACCATGTGCTTGCTCCAGTACCAGGACAGGCACACGCAGGCATAACCCTTTTGCTGCACGGCCGCGGCCAGCTTTTCCAGCTCGCGCCGGTTGAGCAGCAATTTACGGGTGCGCACCGGATCGGCAATGACGTGGGTACTGGCGGTCGTCAGGGGCGTAATGTGGCTGCCGAGCAGCCAGGCTTCGCCATCCTTGAGCAGTACGTAGCTGTCAACCAGCTGCAGCTTGCTTGCCCGCAGACTTTTTACTTCCCAGCCGGCCAGGACCAGACCAGCCTCGAAACGATGTTCGATGAAGTAATCGTGTCGCGCCTTTTTGTTTTGCGCGATGGTCCCTGTTGGGTGTTTCTTCTGTTTAGCCATAGGGGCGGCATTATAGGGAGTTGCACGCGAGTCGGCTACGGTGTTGCTACGTGCTTGAGCAGGTTGATTGAATCCCGGACAATGCGGCCTCTTTTTTGAACGCTTGGGCGTGATAACGATGTCGACAGACAAGGTTTCTGTCCACGGCAGTTGGGCTAGCCGCTGGGTCTTCATACTCGCCGCGACCGGTTCGGCCGTGGGGCTGGGTAGTATCTGGAAATTCCCGTACATGGTCGGCGTCTATGGCGGCGGCGCCTTCGTGCTGATGTTCCTGGCCTGTATCGCATTGATCGGCGTGCCGGTCATGCTGGCGGAAACCCTGATCGGCCGGCGTGCCCGGCAGAGTCCGGCCAATGCCTTGAAGATGCTGGCGGTCGAGGCGGGGCACTCGGCCAAATGGTCCTGGGGCGCGTTTGCCGGGATGATCACGGCATTGCTGATCCTGTCGTTCTACAGTGTGGTTGGCGGCTGGTCGCTGGACTACATCATCGACATGGGGCGTGGCGACTTCCAGGGCGCGACGCCTGATCAAGTGGGGGCTTACTTCGGCAATGTGATCGCCGATCCCTGGCGCCTGACACTTTGGCACACGATTTTCATGCTGTTGTCAGCGGTGGTGATCGCCAAGGGCGTGGTTGCCGGGCTTGAACGCAGTTTGCGCATCATGATGCCGTTGTTGTTCGTGATGATCCTCGTGCTGCTGGGCTACAGCATGACCACCGGTCATTTCATGGAAGGCGTGCATTTCATGTTCGACTTCCACCCGGAAAAGGTCATGGACGGCTTGTTGCCCGCGATGGGGCATGCGTTCTTTTCCCTGAGCGTGGGCGTTGGCTCGATCATGATCTACGGTGCGTACATGCCGAAGAACTCATCGATTTCAGGGACGGTTGTCGGCGTGGCGCTGCTCGACACCTTCGTTTCCCTGGTGGCCGGCCTGGCGTTGTTTCCGATTGTTTTCGCGGCGGGCCTGAATCCGAGCGAAGGGCCGGGGCTGATGTTCGTCAGCCTGCCGTTTGCCTTCGGTAACGTAGCGTTCGGGCAATTGATGGGTGTTGTGTTCTTCGTGCTGGTGGCGGTCGCTGCCTGGAGTTCGGCGATTTCCCTGCTGGAACCGATGGTGGCCTACCTGGTCGAGCGCACTAAAGTGAGTCGTGCCTGGGTCACCTTCTGGCTGGCGTTCAGCTGCTGGTTTGTCGGCCTGGGTACGGTGTTCTCCTTCAATATCTGGAAGGAGGCCAAGTTCTTCGTGAACGAAGGCGGGATGTTCCACCTCTACCAATGGGGAGCGGCCGGAGGCCTCGACTTCTTTGGTGTGATCGATTTCTTCACCTCGCGACTCATGCTGCCGCTTGGCGGTTTGTGTTTCGTGGTGTTTGCGGGCTGGATCATGGGGCGTGAAGCGGTGCGTGACGAGTTGTCGATCCGTAACCCTGCGCTGTTTGGCCTGTCCTTGTTCTTGATGCGCTATGTGGCGCCCATCGGCATTCTCGTAGTGTTTGCCGCCCAGCTGTGGAAGTGACGCTGACATGACGACACACATTTCACGTTCGGCCTTGCTGCCGTACCCGGCGCAAGCGCTGTATGACCTGGTCAACGACGTGGCGCGCTATCCGGAGTTTCTGCCGTGGTGCTCGTCCGCCGAAGTCCTGGAGAGCTCACCTGAGCATATGCGGGCGAGTGTCGGCGTGGCGAAGGGTGGCCTCAGTCAGCATTTCGTGACGCGCAACACGTTGATTCCGGGGCAGTCGATCGAAATGAACCTCGAAGAGGGCCCTTTCACCCAATTGCATGGCATCTGGGTATTCAAGGCGCTGACCGACAAAGCCTGCAAGATCAGCCTCGATCTGTCATTCGATTATGCCGGGCCGCTGGTTCGCGCCACTTTGGGGCCGCTGTTCAATCAGGCGGCCAACACTTTGGTGGATGCGTTCTGCCAGCGCGCCAAGCAGATACATGGTTGAGGTCATGATTGAAGTCGAGGTGGTCTACGCGGCCGTAGACCGTCAGGTGCTGCTGACAGTGGCAGTACCTGTCGGAACGACCGTGCGGGCGGCCTTGCTCAGGTCGGCCGTGGCTGAAGAGTTTCCGGAGCTGGATCTGACCCATTGCCCTGTGGGGATCTTCGGCAAGGTGGTCGCTGACCCGGGGAGTCGGGTAGTCCAGGCCGGGGATCGCATCGAGATTTACCGCCCGTTGCTGGCCGATCCGAAAGAGGTGCGCCGACTGCGCGCGGCGAAAGCTGCCGAGGCCAAAGCGCGGAATCAGTGAGTGGCTTGAACGCCAGACAATAAAAAGCCCGGGCATGCCGGGCTTTTTATTGCGTCGCAAATTATTGCGGCGAGGTGTCCAGTGGCTCCGGCGTCGGGACCGGAACGGTTTCTACGCCGTCGACGTCCTTCTGGATCTGATCCAGCAACGAACCTGGCTTGACCGGTTTTTCCGGTTTTGGCTTCTCGACGTTTTCTGCCGGGGCAGCCACTGTCGTGCCGCTGTCCTTGCCGAGAATGGCTTCGTCACGGCTCACGCCTGGCATGAAATCACCAGAGAGGCTGACAAGCTGATCATTTGGGTTGAAGATAACGCTAATGCGTTCCTGTTGGCGTTCACCGCCACCCGGTTGCAGGCTGTACAGATAATCCCAGCGATCGGCATGGAACGTGTCAGTCAGCAGAGGGTTGCCCATGATAAACCGTACTTGCTTACGGGTCATTCCCGGGCGTAACTGGTCTATCATGTCCTGCGTGACGACATTGCCCTGCTGGATGTCGATTTTGTAAACCCCGGGGAATGAACAACCGGCGAGTGCGAGCAGTCCCACAAAGGTGAAACTGGTTAGCAAGAGCTTGGTGTTTTGCATCGGTGGGCGACTTCCACTATCTTGGCTGGGACAACGTAAACGCCGATCATACCCGCATTAAGAGAAGCTGCGAAGCAGCATCGCGAGAAAGCTGACCATGGTTGAAAATAGCGAACTACGCAAAGCCGGCCTCAAAGTGACCCTGCCACGGGTCAAAATTCTGCAAATGCTCGATTCCGCCGAGCAGCGCCACATGAGTGCCGAGGATGTCTACAAGGCCCTTATGGAGGCTGGTGAGGACGTCGGTCTGGCCACGGTTTACCGTGTTCTGACCCAGTTCGAGGCAGCTGGCCTTGTGGTGCGGCACAACTTCGACGGAGGCCATGCGGTCTTCGAACTGGACGACGGAAAGCATCACGACCATATGGTCAACGTCGAAACCAGCGAAGTGATCGAATTCTTCGACGAAGAAATCGAGCGGCTTCAGAAAGCAATCGTCGACAAGTATGGCTTCGAGATGGTTGATCACAATCTGGTGCTGTACGTGCGCAAGAAAAAGTAAGCATGTCGCGCGAACATTCAGTTCGCGAAACGAACGAAGGCGACCCCAGGGTCGCCTTCGTGCTTTCTGCCTTTATTCAGGCTTTTGCGGCCACCACCATTTTTTTGGCATGCGCCAGGGATTCCTTGGTGAGGTCGATGCCGCCCAGCATCCGTGCGACTTCTTCGACGCGGTCGTTTTTGCTCAATCTGGAAACGGCCGTGCGGGTGGCATCTTCGCCGCGCACTTTATGCACAAATAGATGTTGATGGCCTTGCGCTGCCACTTGCGGCAAGTGGGTCACGGTCAGTACCTGCCCGCGCTCGCCGAGGCGACGCAACAGCTGGCCGACGATTTCTGCAGTCGGACCACCGATACCAACGTCCACTTCGTCGAACACCAGAGTGGGAACGCGAGATGTCTGCGCGGTGATCACCTGGATCGCCAGGCTGATCCGTGACAGCTCGCCTCCGGATGCAACTTTTGCCAAGGCTTTCAATGGTTGGCCCGGGTTGGCGCTGACCAGTAGTTCAACCTGTTCAAGTCCGTTAGGCAGCAGTTCGTCGCTACTGTTTGGGCGCAACTCGATGGTGAAACGCCCGCCAGGCATGCCCAGGCGCTGGATCTCCTGTTCCACGGCGCTGGCCAGGCTACTCGAGGCTTGATGGCGCAGGTCGCTCAGTTCGCGAGCCTTTTCCTGATAATGGCGAGCGTATGAAGACAGCTCATCGCTCAGTCGCTCGATTGATTCGTCGTTGGCGTTGAGGGTTTCGATTTCATCCAGCAGTTTCTGCTGCATCTCGGCAACTTCGGTCGGCTGGATGCGGTGTTTGCGCGCCAGGGTGTAGATCGCGTCGAGGCGCTCTTCAAGGTATTGAAGGCGCGATGGATCGGCGTCGAAGTTGTCGAGGAAGCGGTTCAGTTCACCCACGGCCTCTTCAACCTGGATCTGTGCACTGGTCAACAGGCTGCTGGCTTCGCCCAGCGCACCGATCGAGCTGTTCACGCTCGACAGGCGGTTGAGGCTGGCGGTCAGGGCGTTCAGTACATTCCCGGAATCACTTTCACTGCATTGCTCGACGACTTGCCGGCAGATCCCGAGCAAGGTCTCTGCGTTGGTCAGGTTCTTGTGTTCCTGCTCAAGCTGCTCCAGCTCGTTGTCGCCAAGGCCAAGGTTCTCCAGTTCTTCGAGTTGATAGCTGAGCAACTGATGGCGAGCGCGTTGCTCATCGCCGGAGTTGGAGAGTCGCTCCAGTTCCTGGCGGGTCTGGCGCCAACGCTGGGCGGCGAGCTGAACCTGACGGGCAAGGTCGGTCGCGCCGGCATATTCATCGAGCAGGCGGCGGTGAGTATCGGTCTTGAGCAGGGATTGGTGTTCGTGCTGGCTGTGAATGTCGATCAGCAGCTCGCCCAGCGCCTTGAGGTCGCCAAGCGGGCAGGGCGTGCCGTTGATGTAGCCGCGCGAACGTCCTTCGGATGTGATGACCCGGCGCAGGATGCACGGGCCGTCGTTTTCGAGGTCGCGTTCGGCCAGCCAGGCGCTGGCTTCCGGAATGTCGACCAGATCGAAGGTGGCCAGGATATCGGCCTTGTCGGCGCCGGGGCGGACCACGCCGCTGTCGGCGCGATCACCCAGGGTAAGGCCCAGCGCGTCGAGCATGATCGACTTGCCCGCGCCGGTTTCTCCGGTGATCACGCTCATCCCGCGATCGAGTTCGAGATCGAGATGTTCAACGATGGCGTAGTTGTGTACGGACAGGTGCACCAGCATATGGGCCGCTCCCAGGTGTTAGGTCTGGTTATTTATACAGTGTTTTGTTTCGGGCTGACAATGCCCCTCGTTAGCTCGATTCGCTCGGACCGACGAAAGCCTTATCGCGACCGGGAATGACAAAGCAGTTGTTTTTTGTAGGGTTAATCGTCGGCCCCCCTTGAAGCCGGATTTTGCGGCCCCATATAGCTGGGCAGACGCGCGAGTTGAGCTCGCGGACGAAATTGAAAGGAGAAATCTATGGCTGACGAACAGACAGTGGATACGCAAAACCCAGACGCCAACCAGGCGCCCGAGGCTTCGGGTGATGACCTGGCGGCTCGTGTACAAGTGCTCGAAGAGCAACTGGCAGGCGCTCAGGATCAGGCTTTGCGTGTAGCCGCCGATCTGCAGAACGTCCGCCGTCGCGCCGAGCAGGATGTGGAGAAGGCTCACAAGTTCGCGCTGGAAAAATTCGCCGGCGACCTGCTGCCGATCGTCGACAGCCTGGAGCGTGGCCTGGAACTGTCCAGCCCGGACGACGAAAGCATCCGTCCGATGCGCGAAGGCATCGAGCTGACCCTGAAAATGTTCCACGACACTCTCAAGCGTTATCAGCTTGAAGCGATCGATCCGCATGGCGAACCGTTCAACGCCGTTCAGCATCAGGCAATGGCCATGCAGGAAAGCGCAGATGTCGAGCCGAACAGCGTTCTGAAGGTGTTCCAGAAGGGCTATCAGCTCAATGGTCGCCTGTTGCGCCCGGCGATGGTCGTGGTCAGCAAGGCGCCTGCGCCGGTTTCGCCTTCGATTGACGAGCAGGCTTGAAATCCGCCGCAAGGCCCCCATTTATAAGTCAAGCGTTTAAGTGCTACCGCAGTTAGCCACCACTGCTGCGGCAACCAAATCCAAAGTTTCGGGAGAGTGAACATGGGCAAAATTATCGGTATCGACCTGGGGACTACCAACTCCTGCGTCTCCGTGCTGGAAAACGGCAAGGCAAAAGTTATTGAAAACGCTGAAGGCGCGCGTACCACGCCGTCGATCATCGCTTACGCCAACGATGGCGAAATCCTGGTTGGCCAGTCGGCCAAGCGTCAGGCCGTGACCAATCCGCACAACACCCTGTACGCGGTGAAGCGTCTGATCGGTCGTCGTTTCGACGAAGAAGTCGTGCAGAAAGACATTCAGATGGTCCCTTACAAGATCGTCAAGGCTGACAACAGCGACGCCTGGGTTGAAGTGAACGGCCAGAAAATGGCACCGCCACAAATCTCGGCTGAAATCCTTAAGAAGATGAAGAAGACCGCCGAAGACTATCTCGGCGAGACCGTGACTGAAGCGGTGATCACCGTTCCGGCCTACTTCAACGACAGCCAGCGCCAGGCGACCAAAGACGCCGGCCGCATCGCTGGCCTGGACGTAAAACGTATCATCAACGAACCAACCGCAGCTGCTCTGGCTTACGGCATGGACAAGGCCAAGGGCGATCACACCGTGATCGTTTACGACCTGGGCGGCGGTACTTTCGACGTTTCCGTGATCGAGATCGCTGAAGTCGATGGCGAGCACCAGTTCGAAGTACTGGCCACCAACGGTGACACGTTCCTGGGCGGTGAAGACTTTGACATTCGTCTGATCGACTACCTCGTCGACGAATTCAAGAAAGAAAGCGGCATGAACCTCAAGGGCGACCCGCTGGCCATGCAGCGCCTGAAAGAAGCTGCTGAAAAAGCCAAGATCGAACTGTCCTCGAGCCAGTCGACCGACGTGAACCTGCCGTACATCACTGCAGACGCCACCGGTCCTAAGCACTTGAACGTGAAGATCTCCCGCGCCAAGCTCGAAGCGCTGGTGGAAGACCTGGTTCAGCGCACCATCGAACCTTGCCGCATCGCAATGAAAGATGCCGGTATCGACGTTGGCGCGATCAACGACGTGATCCTGGTGGGCGGTCAGACCCGTATGCCACTGGTTCAGAAGCTGGTAACCGAGTTCTTCGGTAAAGAAGCTCGTAAAGACGTCAACCCGGACGAAGCGGTTGCCATGGGTGCTGCCATCCAGGGTGCGGTACTGGCCGGTGACGTGAAAGACGTTCTGCTGCTCGACGTCAGCCCGCTGACCCTGGGTATCGAAACCATGGGTGGCGTGATGACCGCGCTGATCGAGAAAAACACCACGATTCCTACCAAGAAATCGCAAGTGTTCTCGACTGCCGACGACAACCAGGGCGCCGTGACCATTCACGTGCTGCAAGGCGAGCGTAAGCAAGCCGCACAGAACAAGTCCCTGGGCAAGTTCGACCTGGCCGACATTCCACCAGCTCCACGTGGCGTGCCGCAGATCGAAGTGACCTTCGACATCGACGCCAACGGCATCCTGCACGTAGGTGCGAAGGACAAGGCTACCGGCAAGACTCAGTCGATCGTGATCAAGGCCAACTCCGGTCTGTCCGACGAAGAAATCGAGCGCATGGTGCGTGATGCCGAGGCTAACGCCGAGGAAGATCGCAAGTTCGAAGAGCTGGCCGCTGCCCGTAACCAGGGTGATGCACTGGTTCACTCGACTCGCAAAATGGTCTCCGACGCCGGCGATAAAGTGACCGCTGAAGAGAAGACTGCAATCGAAGCTGCCGTAGTTGCCCTGGAAGCCGCCGTTAAAGGCGACGACAAGGCTGCTATCGACGCCAAGGTTGAAGAACTGTCGAAAGTCTCCGCTCCAGTGGCGCAGAAGATGTACGCCGAACAGGCTCAGCCTGCTGAAGGCGCGGCACCGCACGACGACAAGGCAGAAAAGGCTGACGACGTTGTCGACGCCGAGTTCGAAGAAGTCAAAGACCACAAGTAAGTTGTTGGTCGGCCGGTTGACTGCCTTTAGGTGGTGACTGGTAGGATGTCGCCGCGCGGGAGCTTGCTCCCGCGTTGGCGTATCTGGAATACGCGAATTTTTACAGCATGCGACAACGTTCACGTGCTGGTGGTATGGCCGGAAATGCTCCTGCTTTTCGTGCCGCAAGTACCGCAAGAATCAAAGACCAGGATCGTTGAATTGACGTGAGTTGGGTCCGGGCCTGTATTGGGGCTCAACGAGTTCGGCAAACTCAGGAGGGTTTTGTCGGACGTCCTCAAGAGTGCAAAGACTTATGGCAAAGCGTGACTATTACGAAGTGTTGGGTGTTGAGCGTGGCTCAAGCGAAGCGGACCTGAAGAAGGCTTACCGTCGCCTGGCGATGAAGCACCACCCGGACCGTAATCCCGATGACAAGGCGTCGGAAGAGATGTTCAAGGAGGCCAACGAGGCCTACGAAGTGCTGTCCGATTCCAGCAAGCGCGCGGCGTACGATCAGTACGGCCATGCCGGTGTCGACCCGAGCATGGGCGGCGGCGGTGCCGGGTTCGGCGGTCAGAACTTCTCCGATATCTTTGGTGATGTCTTCAGTGACTTCTTCGGTGGCGGTCGCGGCGGTTCCCGTGGCGGTGCTCAGCGCGGCAGTGACTTGCGCTACACCCTGGAGCTGGATCTCGAAGAGGCGGTGCGCGGTACGACCGTGAATATCCGCGTTCCGACGCTGGTCAACTGCAAGCCTTGCGACGGCTCCGGCGCCAAGAAAGGTTCTGCGCCGGTGACCTGCCCGACTTGCGGCGGTATCGGCCAGGTGCGCATGCAGCAAGGTTTCTTCTCGGTGCAGCAGACCTGCCCGCGCTGCCATGGCCAGGGCAAGATCATTTCCGATCCGTGCGATTCCTGCCACGGCGAAGGTCGTGTCGAAGAGTACAAGACCCTCTCGGTGAAGGTGCCGGCCGGTGTCGATACCGGTGATCGCATTCGTCTGTCCGGCGAAGGCGAGGCGGGTGCCCAGGGTGGCCCGACTGGCGACCTGTACGTGGTGATCAATGTACGCGAGCACTCGATTTTCCAGCGCGATGGCAAGCACCTGTTCTGCGAAGTGCCGATCAGCTTCGTCGATGCGGCGCTGGGTGGCGAGCTGGAGATTCCGACCCTTGATGGCCGGGTCAAGCTGAAGATCCCTGAGGGGACCCAGACCGGCAAGCAGTTCCGAGTGCGTGGCAAGGGTGTCGCGCCAGTGCGTGGCGGTGGTGCTGGCGACTTGATGTGCCGCGTGGCGGTCGAGACTCCGGTCAACCTGAGCCGTCGCCAGCGTGAAATGCTCGAGGAATTCCGTAGTTCGCTGGCGGATGACAACAGCCATTCACCAAAAACTACCGGTTGGTTCGAAGGCGTGAAGCGTTTCTTCGGCGATTTGTAAGGAGACAGGCATGCGACGTATTGCAGTGATGGGCGCCGCCGGGCGCATGGGCAAGACCCTGATTGAAGCCGTGCAGCAAACCCCGGGCGCCGGTCTGACGGCGGCGGTGGATCGTCCCGACAGCACGTTGGTCGGCGCGGATGCCGGTGAGTTGGCTGCGCTGGGTCGTATCGGCGTGCCTCTGTCCGGTGATCTGGATCGGGTGGTCGACGAGTTCGACGTGCTGATCGACTTCACGCACCCGACGGTGACCCTGAAGAACCTGGCTTTCTGCCGTAAACACGGCAAGGCCATGATCATCGGTACCACCGGTTTCAGCGTTGAAGAAAAGCAGCTGCTGGCGGAAGCGGGCAAGGACATACCGATTGTCTTCGCGGCCAACTTCAGTGTCGGGGTCAACCTGTGCCTGAAGTTGCTCGACACGGCCGCTCGCGTATTGGGCGACGATGTCGATATCGAAATCACCGAGGCTCACCATCGGCATAAAGTCGATGCGCCGTCCGGCACTGCCGTGCGCATGGGGGAGGTGATTGCCGATGCGTTGGGTCGCGATCTGAAAAAGGTGGCGGTGTATGGCCGTGAGGGCCAGACCGGCGCTCGTGATCGCGAGACCATTGGTTTCGCCACTGTACGCGCTGGCGACATCGTCGGTGATCACACCGTGCTGTTCGCCGCCGACGGCGAGCGTGTCGAGATCACCCACAAGGCGTCCAGTCGCATGACGTTCGCCAAGGGCGCGGTACGTGCTGCATTGTGGCTGGACGGGCGCGAGCCTGGCCTTTACGACATGCAAGACGTACTCGATCTGCGTTAAGATGCACCCGAAATCGGGCTCGCGCACAGCGTTTGAGCCCGGTTTTGTTCCGCCAAGCGACGTCCTGTCGCATTCTCCAGCCTTTAAGGCTCATTGGCGGTAGACCAAAAAGGCCTTTTTCTGTAAGCTACAGCTTTAGTGTGTCCACTAAAAGCGCGCAGAATAATTCAGTGAAGAAGCGGGGTGACGTGTCCATACGTCACTCCGCTTTTTTACAACCTGCGATCGCCCTTTCAGGCTTTATTTACGGGAGGTCTTCTTGACTAAGCCAGCCATACTCGCCCTTGCTGATGGCAGCATTTTTCGCGGCGAAGCCATTGGAGCCGACGGTCAAACCGTTGGTGAGGTGGTGTTCAACACCGCAATGACCGGCTATCAGGAAATCCTTACCGATCCTTCCTACGCCCAACAGATTGTTACCCTGACTTACCCGCACATCGGCAACACCGGCACCACGCCGGAAGACGCCGAATCCAACCGCGTCTGGTCTGCCGGCCTGGTCATCCGTGACCTGCCACTGGTGGCGAGCAACTGGCGTAACACGATGTCCCTGTCCGACTACCTGAAGGCCAACAATGTTGTGGCCATCGCCGGTATCGACACCCGCCGCCTGACGCGCATCCTGCGTGAAAAAGGCGCACAGAACGGCTGCATCATGGCTGGTGACAACATTTCCGAAGCCGCCGCCATTGCCGCCGCCCAGGGTTTCCCAGGCCTCAAGGGCATGGACCTGGCGAAAGTCGTCAGCACCAAGGAAAGCTACGAGTGGCGCTCGACTGTCTGGGATCTGAAAACCGACAGCCACGCGACTATCGAAGCTTCCGAGCTGCCGTACCACGTGGTTGCCTACGACTACGGTGTCAAGGTGAACATCCTGCGCATGCTGGTCGAGCGCGGTTGCCGCGTGACCGTCGTGCCTGCGCAAACACCTGCTGCCGATGTGCTGGCGCTGAAGCCGGACGGCGTATTCCTGTCCAACGGCCCTGGTGACCCGGAGCCTTGCGACTACGCGATCCAGGCGATCAAGGACGTGCTGGAAACCGAAATTCCGGTCTTCGGTATCTGCCTCGGTCACCAACTGCTGGCCCTGGCCTCCGGCGCCAAGACCCTGAAAATGGGTCATGGCCACCACGGTGCCAACCACCCCGTCCAGGACCTGGACAGCGGTGTGGTGATGATCACCAGCCAGAACCACGGTTTTGCCGTAGACGAAGCGACCCTGCCGGCCAACGTTCGCGCGATCCACAAATCGCTGTTCGACGGCACCCTGCAAGGTATCGAGCGTACCGACAAGAGCGCCTTCAGCTTCCAGGGTCACCCGGAAGCCAGCCCTGGCCCGAACGACGTAGCGCCATTGTTCGATCGCTTCATCACCGAGATGGCCAAGCGACGCTGATCGCTCGCCCTGATGTAGCAAGGCTTGAGGGTGGTCCCGATACCGGCGGCCCCCTCAAGGCTTCAGATTGAACAAGACGGCTTGCCGACTGACCTGCGGATTTGAGTGACAAACCCATGCCAAAACGTACAGACATTAAAAGCATCCTGATTCTCGGCGCTGGCCCGATCGTGATCGGCCAGGCCTGCGAATTCGACTACTCCGGCGCCCAGGCCTGTAAAGCCCTGCGCGAGGAGGGCTACCGCGTCATCCTGGTGAACTCCAACCCGGCCACTATCATGACCGACCCGGCCATGGCCGACGCCACCTACATCGAGCCGATCAAGTGGCAGACCGTTGCCAAGATCATCGAAAAAGAGCGTCCGGACGCGCTGCTGCCGACCATGGGCGGCCAGACTGCTCTGAACTGCGCCCTGGACCTGGAGCGCGAAGGCGTTCTGGAGAAGTTCGGCGTAGAGATGATCGGTGCCAACGCCGACACCATCGACAAGGCTGAAGACCGTTCGCGTTTCGACAAGGCGATGAAGTCCATCGGCCTGGCGTGCCCGCGTTCCGGTATCGCCCACAGCATGGAAGAGGCCAATGCGGTCCTCGAGAAGCTCGGCTTCCCGTGCATCATCCGTCCGTCCTTCACCATGGGCGGCACCGGTGGCGGTATCGCTTACAACCGTGAAGAGTTCGAAGAAATCTGCGCCCGTGGTCTGGACCTGTCGCCGACCAAGGAGCTGCTGATCGACGAATCGCTGATCGGTTGGAAAGAGTACGAGATGGAGGTTGTCCGCGATAAGAAGGACAACTGCATCATCGTCTGCTCCATCGAAAACTTCGACCCGATGGGCGTGCACACCGGTGACTCGATCACCGTGGCACCTGCACAGACCCTGACTGACAAGGAATACCAGATCCTGCGTAACGCCTCCCTGGCGGTACTGCGCGAGATCGGCGTGGAAACCGGCGGCTCCAACGTTCAGTTCGGTATCTGCCCGAACACTGGCCGCATGGTCGTGATCGAGATGAACCCGCGTGTATCCCGTTCGTCGGCCCTGGCTTCGAAAGCCACCGGCTTCCCGATCGCCAAGGTTGCGGCCAAGCTGGCCGTGGGTTACACCCTCGACGAGCTGTCGAACGACATCACCGGCGGCAAGACCCCGGCGTCCTTCGAGCCGTCCATCGACTACGTCGTCACCAAGCTGCCACGCTTTGCCTTCGAGAAGTTCTCCAAGGCTGACGCGCGCCTGACCACTCAGATGAAGTCGGTCGGTGAAGTCATGGCCATCGGCCGGACCTTCCAGGAGTCCCTGCAGAAAGCCCTGCGCGGCCTGGAAGTCGGTGTTTGCGGTCTGGACGAGAAGGTTGATCTGGCCAACCCGGAAAGCATGAGCGTGCTCAAGCGCGAGCTGACCGTGCCGGGCGCCGAGCGTATCTGGTACGTGGCGGACGCCATGCGCGCCGGCATGAGTGTTGAAGACATCTTCGGCATGACCATGATCGATCCTTGGTTCCTGGTGCAGATGGAAGACCTGATCAAGGACGAAGAGAAGGTCAAGACCCTGGGTCTGACCAGCATCGACCGCGACCTGATGTTCCGCCTCAAGCGCAAAGGCTTCTCCGATATGCGCCTGGCCAAACTGCTGGGCGTGACCGAGAAGAGCCTGCGTGCTCATCGTCACAAGCTGGAAATCTTCCCGGTCTACAAGCGCGTCGACACCTGCGCCGCTGAGTTCGCCACCGATACCGCTTACCTGTACTCGACGTACGAAGAAGAGTGCGAAGCGGCGCCATCGGGTCGCGACAAGATCATGATCCTGGGTGGCGGTCCGAACCGTATCGGCCAGGGAATCGAGTTCGACTACTGCTGCGTACACGCGGCACTGGCCCTGCGCGATGACGGCTACGAGACCATCATGGTCAACTGCAACCCGGAAACCGTATCCACCGACTACGACACCTCCGATCGCCTGTACTTCGAACCAGTAACCCTGGAAGACGTGCTGGAAATCGTCCGCGTCGAGAAGCCAAAAGGCGTTATCGTCCAGTACGGCGGCCAGACCCCGCTGAAACTGGCTCGTGCCCTGGAAGCTGCTGGCGTGCCGATCATCGGTACCAGCCCTGACGCCATCGACCGTGCGGAAGACCGTGAGCGCTTCCAGCAGATGGTTCAGCGCCTGAACCTGCGTCAGCCGCCAAACGCCACCGTGCGCAGCGAAGACGAAGCGATTCGTGCCGCCGCCAAGATCGGTTACCCGCTGGTGGTGCGTCCGTCCTATGTATTGGGCGGTCGTGCGATGGAAATCGTCTACGAAGAAGAAGAACTCAAGCGCTACCTGCGCGAAGCGGTTCAAGTGTCCAATGACAGCCCGGTGCTGCTGGACCACTTCCTCAATTGCGCCATCGAAATGGACGTTGATGCGGTCTGCGACGGCAAGGACGTGGTAATCGGCGCGATCATGCAGCACATCGAGCAGGCTGGCGTTCACTCCGGTGACTCCGCATGCTCGCTGCCGCCATACTCGCTGCCGGCGCACATCCAGGACGAGATGCGCGAACAGGTCAAGAAAATGGCCCTGGAGCTGGGTGTAGTCGGCCTGATGAACGTACAGTTGGCGCTGCAAGGCGAGGACATCTACGTCATCGAAGTCAACCCGCGCGCTTCCCGTACCGTACCGTTCGTGTCCAAGTGCATCGGTGTTTCCCTGGCGATGATCGCGGCGCGCGTGATGGCCGGTAAAACCCTGAAAGAACTGGGTTTCACCAAGGAAATCATTCCGAACTTCTACAGCGTGAAAGAGGCGGTGTTCCCGTTCGCCAAATTCCCTGGCGTTGACCCGATCCTCGGCCCGGAGATGAAGTCCACCGGTGAAGTGATGGGCGTGGGCGACACCTTCGGTGAAGCGTTCGCCAAGGCCCAGATGGGTGCCAGCGAAGTGTTGCCAACCGGCGGTACTGCGTTCATCAGCGTACGTGACGACGACAAGCCACTGGTTGCAGGCGTGGCCCGTGATCTGATCAACTTGGGCTTCGAAGTGGTCGCCACTGCCGGCACTGCCAAGCTGATCGAGGCTGCAGGCCTGAAAGTGCGTCGTGTGAACAAGGTGACCGAGGGTCGTCCGCACGTGGTCGACATGATCAAGAATGACGAAGTCACGCTGATCATCAACACCACCGAAGGTCGTCAGTCGATCGCTGATTCGTACTCCATTCGTCGTAATGCCTTGCAGCACAAGATTTACTGCACCACCACCATTGCTGCTGGCGAAGCCATCTGCGAAGCGCTGAAGTTCGGTCCCGAGAAGACCGTACGCCGCTTGCAGGATCTACACGCAGGATTGAAGGCATGAGCATAACGAAGTACCCAATGACCGTTCAGGGCGCTCGCGCCCTGGAAGAGGAACACACTCACCTGACCAAGGTCGTCCGTCCGAAGCTTAGCCAGGACATCGGTACGGCCCGCGAGTTGGGTGACTTGAAGGAAAACGCCGAATACCACGCTGCCCGTGAGCAGCAGGGTATGGTCGAGGCGCGGATCCGTGATATCGAAGGCCGCATGCAGAACGCGGTGATCATCGATGTGACGACCATTCCTCACTCCGGCAAGGTGATTTTCGGCACAACCGTCGAAATCGCCAACGTCGAAACCGATGAAAGCGTGACTTACCAGATCGTTGGTGAGGACGAGGCTGACATCAAACTCGGCAAGATCTCTGTCGGCTCGCCGATTGCCCGCGCCTTGATTGCCAAGGAAGAGGGTGATGTGGTTGCAGTCAAAACGCCTGGTGGCGTTATCGAGTACGAGATTGTCGAAGTTCGCCACGTCTGAAGGCCGGCGCCCGCTTCGTGCGGGCGTCATGCTTTGGCAGCTGACCCAGATGTTGTGGGTCGGCGGCTTGTGGCTGTTGCACGTCGGTCTTTTGCCGGTGCTGGGACGAATTGGCCTGGCACCGCTGCTGATCGAAGAAATCGCAGGCATGCTCAATGCGTTGGTAGTGGGATTCGCTACGGCGTGTGTGATATTGCAGGCTTTGGTGCTGGTTAAGGCCGAGGGCCTTGTCAGTCTATGGCGCGATATTCGCGGGCAACTGCTGTTGATGGCGCTGTATGCGTGCGCGATGTACTTCGTGGTGCGTTTCGGCTGGCCGGATGCCGTGCGTTGGCAGGCGTTCAGCTATCTTGTTCTGGGCTTTACAGGGCTGGTGCTGGTGTTGCAGCCGATGCCGGGATGGAGTGGCAGGGTGCGCGAAGCACACCCTTGACCCTTGCCATCACTTGAAGCGATGGACGTTCGACAGCTGCTTGTTGACGCTGAAGTTCTTGCGGTAGATCAGTGCCATCTTGCCGATGACCTGGACCAGATCCGCTTTGCCGACCTTGCAGAGCTCTGCAATGGACGCCAGGCGCGATTCGCGATCGAGGATGTTGAGCTTGATCTTGATCAGCTCGTGATCCGCCAATGCGCGTTCGAATTCGGCTAACACACCTTCAGTCAAACCATTGTCTGCCACAATTAGAACCGGTTTCAGATGGTGGCCAATGGATTTGTACTGTTTCTTCTGCTCTTGAGTGAGCGGCATAATCTGACCCCTGCGTCTGATCTTGTAAAAAGCGGCGGCCAGTTTACCCGAGCGAGTCCGGGACCGCCCAGTTAATCACGACCCGTTTTATTTTCGAGGTGGCCCGTGGCCCGTTCCAAGACAAGCCTTAACTGGCTGAAAGAACATTTCAACGACCCATTCGTCAAAATGGCACAAAAAGACGGGTATCGTTCCCGCGCCAGCTACAAACTGCTGGAGATCCAGGAAAAGGACCGTCTGATCCGCCCGGGCATGAGCGTAATCGACCTTGGAGCGGCCCCTGGTGGCTGGTCCCAGGTGACCAGTCGTCTGATTGGTGGGCAGGGGACATTGATCGCTTCTGACATTCTGGAAATGGACAGCATCCCGGACGTGACCTTCATTCAGGGCGACTTTACCGAGGATGCCGTGCTGGCCCAGATCCTCGATGCCGTCGGAAATAAGGAAGTAGACCTTGTGATTTCCGATATGGCCCCCAATATGAGTGGACTACCAGCCGTGGACATGCCGCGAGCGATGTTCCTGTGCGAGTTGGCACTGGATCTTTCGACTCGGGTGCTCAAGCCCGGTGGTGATTTTTTGATCAAGATCTTCCAGGGCGAAGGTTTCGACGAGTTCCACAAGAGCGTTCGCCAGCAGTTCGAGAAGGTGCAGATGCGCAAGCCGACTTCGTCGCGCGACCGTTCTCGCGAGCAGTACCTGCTGGGCCGTGGTTTCCGCGGACGCAGTGAGAGTTGAGTGAATTTTCGATCAAGGCGATAGGATTTTTGTATTACGCCTTGTCAGAATTAGCGAATATTGTGTAGGAAGTGTTTCACAAAGGGTTACAGACGGCGCCTGCCAAGTTGTAGGTAATGTAGTAAGTTAGGCCGGTGAATATCATGCGAAGCGCGCGCCAGTAGCGGAGCTTGCTTCAGAGGGTAGTTAATTGAACGATATGGCAAAGAATCTGATCCTGTGGTTGATCATCGCGGCTGTCCTGGTGACGGTGATGAACAACTTCTCCAGCCCTAACGAGCCGCAGACCCTCAACTATTCCGACTTCATCCAGCAGGTCAAGGATGGCAAGGTCGAGCGCGTAGCGGTTGATGGCTACGTGATTACCGGCAAGCGCAACGATGGCGACAGCTTCAAGACCATTCGCCCGGCGATCCAGGACAACGGCCTGATCGGCGACCTGGTGGATAACCACGTCGTGGTCGAAGGCAAGCAGCCTGAACAGCAAAGCATCTGGACTCAGCTTCTGGTTGCCAGCTTCCCGATCCTCGTGATCATCGCCGTGTTCATGTTCTTCATGCGGCAGATGCAGGGCGGTGCCGGTGGCAAGGGCGGGCCGATGAGCTTCGGCAAAAGCAAGGCGCGCCTGCTCTCCGAAGATCAGGTGAAGACGACCCTGGCTGACGTTGCCGGTTGCGACGAAGCCAAGGAAGAAGTCGGTGAACTGGTCGAGTTCCTGCGCGATCCGGGCAAATTCCAGCGCCTGGGTGGCCGCATTCCTCGCGGTGTGCTGATGGTGGGTCCTCCGGGTACCGGTAAAACCTTGATCGCCAAGGCCATCGCCGGCGAAGCCAAGGTACCGTTCTTCACCATTTCCGGCTCCGACTTCGTCGAAATGTTCGTCGGCGTGGGTGCCAGCCGTGTTCGCGACATGTTCGAGCAGGCCAAGAAACACGCTCCATGCATCATCTTCATCGACGAAATCGATGCGGTCGGTCGCCATCGTGGTGCTGGCATGGGTGGTGGTCACGACGAGCGCGAGCAGACGCTCAACCAATTGCTGGTTGAGATGGACGGCTTTGAGATGAATGACGGCATCATCGTGATTGCCGCGACCAACCGTCCCGATGTTCTGGACCCTGCGCTGCTGCGTCCGGGCCGTTTCGACCGTCAGGTTGTAGTTGGTCTGCCGGACATCCGTGGTCGCGAACAGATTCTCAAGGTTCACATGCGCAAAGTGCCGATGGGCGACGACGTTGCCCCGGCTGTGATCGCTCGTGGTACTCCAGGCTTCTCCGGTGCTGACCTGGCGAACCTGGTCAACGAGGCATCGTTGTTCGCTGCCCGTGCCGGCAAGCGCATCGTCGAGATGAAAGAATTCGAACTGGCGAAAGACAAGATCATGATGGGCGCCGAGCGCAAATCCATGGTCATGTCCGAGAAAGAAAAGCAGAACACGGCTTATCACGAAGCGGGTCACGCCATTGTAGGTCGTGTCGTGCCTGAGCATGATCCGGTGTACAAGGTGTCGATCATCCCGCGCGGTCGCGCGCTGGGTGTGACCATGTTCCTGCCGGAAGAAGATCGTTACAGCCTGTCCAAGCGTGCGTTGATCAGCCAGATCTGCTCGCTGTACGGCGGTCGTATCGCTGAAGAAATGACCCTGGGCTTCGATGGCGTGACCACCGGTGCCTCCAACGACATCATGCGCGCCAGCCAGATTGCGCGGAACATGGTGACCAAGTGGGGTCTTTCGGAAAAGCTCGGTCCGTTGATGTACGCCGAAGAAGAGGGTGAAGTGTTCCTCGGTCGCGGCGGTGGCGGTCAGAGTGCAAGCTTCTCTGGTGAGACAGCCAAGCTGATCGATTCCGAAGTGCGCAGCATCATCGATCAGTGCTATGGCACGGCGAAGCAGATTCTCACGGACAACCGTGACAAGCTCGATGCGATGGCCGATGCCTTGATGAAGTACGAAACGATCGATGCCGAGCAGATCGACGACATTATGGCGGGTCGTACGCCTCGCGAGCCGCGCGACTGGTCGGGTGGCACGGGTACTTCCGGCACCCCTCCGGTGGTGCAGGATGAGCGTCCGGAAACACCGATCGGCGGTCCTGCTGCTGACGTATAAGGTTTTAAATGACTTCTGTTCAGTCCTCGACCCGGTTGCCTTGCGGCAACCGGGTTCTTGATTTGGCCCAGACGCATGTCATGGGTATTCTCAATGTCACCCCTGATTCTTTCTCCGATGGTGGCCAATACAGCCAGCTCGACGCGGCCATGCGCCACGCCGAAGCCATGGTGGCGGCCGGCGCGACGCTGATCGATGTCGGTGGAGAGTCCACCCGCCCTGGTGCCAGGGTTGTGTCGCCACTCGAAGAGCTGGAGCGCGTAGCCCCCATCGTCGAGCGCATCAATCGCGAGCTGGATGTGATCATCTCGGTCGACACCTCAACGCCTGCCGTCATGCGAGAAGCAGCGCGCCTGGGTGCGGGCCTGATCAATGATGTGCGTTCGTTGCGACGCGATGGTGCCCTGGATGCTGCTGCTGCCACCGGGCTGCCGGTTTGTCTGATGCACATGCTGGGCGAGCCGGGCGATATGCAGGACAATCCGCAGTATCAGGATGTCACCCGGGAGGTCGGCGAGTTTCTCGCCGAGCGCATGCATCGGTGTTCATTGGCGGGTATTCCAGCTGAGCGGATCATTCTTGATCCCGGCTTTGGCTTCGCCAAAACCTTGCAGCACAATCTGAGTTTGTTCAAACATATGGAAGCCCTGCATGTCTTGGGGCGGCCCCTGTTGGTCGGGGTTTCGCGTAAGAGCATGATTGGTCAGGCATTGAATCGTCCGGTGGGAGACCGGCTGTATGGTGGTTTGGCGCTCGCGGCGCTGGCTTTGGCGAAAGGTGCGCGTATATTGCGCGTCCATGATGTAGCCGAAACAGTGGATGTGGTGCGGATGATCGCCGCAGTGGAATCAGCCGAATAAGAATGAAGGAGCACTTATGAGCAAAAAATATTTTGGCACCGATGGTATTCGTGGGCGTGTCGGTGAGTACCCGATTACTCCTGATTTCATGCTCAAGCTCGGCTGGGCTGCAGGCATGGCTTTCCGCAAGATGGGCGCCTGCAAGGTATTGGTAGGCAAGGACACCCGAATCTCCGGCTACATGTTTGAGTCGGCGCTTGAAGCGGGGCTGACGTCGGCAGGTGCCGATGTGATGCTGCTGGGGCCGATGCCGACTCCGGCAATCGCCTACCTGACGCGCACTTTCCATGCCGAGGCAGGCATCGTCATCAGTGCGTCACATAATCCGCATGATGACAATGGCATCAAGTTCTTCTCCGGCCAGGGCACCAAGCTTCCGGATGAAGTCGAGCACATGATCGAAGAGCTGCTCGATACCCCAATGACTGTGGTTGAGTCGAGCAAGATCGGCAAGGTGTCGCGAATCAATGACGCGTCGGGTCGGTATATCGAATTCTGCAAGAGCAGTGTGCCGACCGGTACCAGCTTTACCGGCCTCAAGATCGTGATCGACTGCGCTCACGGTGCGACCTACAAAGTGGCGCCGAGCGTGTTCCGCGAGTTGGGCGCTGAAGTCGTCGTATTGTCGGCGCAGCCGAATGGATTGAACATCAACGACAATTGCGGTTCGACCCATATGGGGTCGCTGCAGGCTGCCGTCGTGGCCGAGAAGGCTGATCTGGGCATTGCCTTCGATGGTGACGGTGATCGCGTTCAGATGGTCGATCACACGGGAGCGGTGGTGGACGGCGACGAATTGCTGTTCATCATTGCCCGTGACCTGCATGAGCGCGGCAAGCTGCAGGGCGGCGTGGTCGGAACCCTGATGAGTAACCTGGGGCTGGAGCTGGCCTTGGCGGATCTGGGTATTCCATTGGTGCGCGCCAATGTCGGTGACCGCTATGTCATTGCCGAACTGCTGGAGCGCAACTGGATCGTGGGTGGTGAAAACTCCGGGCACATCGTGTGCTTCAGCCACACCACCACGGGCGATGCAATTATTGCGGCGCTGCAGGTGTTGATGGCGCTGGGCAGGCGTGACGAAGGTCTGGCGCAATCGCGGCAGGCGCTGCGCAAGTGTCCTCAGGTGCTGATCAATGTGCGATTCGGCGGCGGCGCAAGCCCTCTCGAGCATCCGTCGGTCAAGGAGGCCAGCGAGCGTGTGACCAAGGCCATGGCAGGTCGCGGGCGTGTGCTGTTGCGCAAGTCCGGAACCGAACCGCTGGTGCGTGTGATGGTCGAAGGCGAAGACGAAACGCAGGTTCGTGGGTATGCCGAAGAGCTGGCAAAACTGGTTACTGAAGTTTCTGCCTGAATTCGGCTTGCCAGCCATGATTGTGTTGGGTAACATCTGCGCCCACTTTGACCGACGAGGTACAGCATGCGTCGCCCTATGGTAGCTGGTAACTGGAAGATGCACGGTACCCGCGCCAGCGTCGCAGAGCTGATCAACGGCCTTCGTGACTTGGCCTTGCCGAGCAGTGTTGATGTTGCGGTATTCCCGCCTTTCCTGCATATCAATCAAGTGATTGAAGGCCTGGAAGGAAAGTCGATTTCGGTCGGCGCGCAGAATTCTGCGGTGGAATCCGGACAAGGTGCGTTGACCGGTGAAGTTGCACCGAGTCAGTTGGTGGATGCAGGTTGTTCCCTGGTACTTGTCGGGCATTCCGAGCGCCGCCAGATTCTGGGGGAGCAGGACGCAGTGCTGATCCGCAAGTTCGCAGCGGCACAGGCATGTGGCTTGACTCCGGTGTTGTGCATAGGGGAGACCCTGGAGCAACGTGAAGCCGGAAAAACTCTTGAGGTTGTCTCGCGTCAGCTTGGCAGTATCATTGAGGAGCTGGGTGTCGGTGCCTTTGCCAAGGCAGTGATCGCTTACGAGCCGGTCTGGGCCATTGGCACGGGGCTGACTGCAACGCCGCAACAGGCGCAGGATGTGCACGCAGCCATTCGCGCCCAGTTGGCGGCAGAGAATTCTGAAGTCGCACAAGGTGTGCGGCTTCTATACGGCGGCAGCGTGAAGGCGGCCAATGCGGTCGAACTGTTCGGCATGCCGGATATCGATGGGGGTCTCATTGGTGGGGCTTCCCTGAATGCAGATGAGTTCGGTGCGATCTGTCGCGCCGCGGGAAACTGAAAAAATGCTGGAAACAGTCGTAGTCGTTTTTCATCTGCTGGGTGCATTGGGCGTAGTAGCTCTGGTTTTGCTGCAGCAGGGTAAAGGTGCGGATGCTGGCGCGTCTTTCGGAGCAGGTGCTTCAAATACTGTGTTCGGAAGCCAAGGTTCCTCTACCTTTCTTAGTAAGTTTACTGCTATACTTGCCGCAGGTTTTTTCATAACCAGCTTGGGGTTAGGTTACTTTGCTAAAGAGAAGGCTCACCAGCTGACTCAAGTAGGTCTCCCAAATCCAGCGGTACTGGAAGTTCCAAAGCAACAACCGGCTTCTGATGATGTCCCGGTGCTTCAAGAGCAAAAGTCGGCTACTCCAGCGACTGACGTGCCTCCAGCTCAAGAGCAGAAGTAAGAAGGGTTTCAAACGTAGTATTGCCGAGGTGGTGGAATTGGTAGACACGCAACCTTGAGGTGGTTGTGCCCATAGGGTGTAGGGGTTCGAGTCCCCTTCTCGGTACCAATTAGTCAGGAGAGCCCGCTGTTGCGGGCTTTCTTGCAGGTGGAAGGTTACATTGACCCTGTAGGGGATCGGTCGTATACTTCCGCCCCAGCTTTGTCGCGGGGTGGAGCAGTCTGGTAGCTCGTCGGGCTCATAACCCGAAGGTCGTCGGTTCAAATCCGGCCCCCGCAACCAGTTTAAGGAGCCCCTTTTAAGGGGCTTTTTGTTAGCTGGACACTTTCAACGCCGCTGTTCGACGGCGTTTCAAGGATGGGCGTTTCGCCCATTTTTTTATTTTGCATAGCATGCACATACATGCACTAGGGGGTTCAGGTGTCGAGCAAGCTAGAAGAGTTGCAGGCCTTGCTGGCCCCGGTGGTCGTGGCCCTAGGCTATGAATGCTGGGGTATCGAGTTTTCGGCTCAGGGTCGTCACTCGATGTTGCGCGTTTATATCGATAAAGAAGGCGGCGTGCTGGTGGACGATTGCGCCATCGTCAGCCGTCAGATCAGCGGTGTGCTGGATGTTGAAGATCCAATCTCCGTTGAGTACACCCTTGAAGTTTCCTCGCCTGGCATGGAACGCCCTCTGTTCACTCTTGAGCAGTTTGCAAAATTTGCCGGTGAACAAGTGAAGATCAAGCTGCGCTCGCCTTTTGAAGGACGACGCAACTTTCAGGGCCTTCTGCGCGGCGTAGAAGAGCAGGATGTCGTGGTGCAGGTAGATGACCATGAGTTCCTGTTGCCGATCGATATGATCGACAAGGCCAACATTATTCCCAGTTTTGACTGAGGCGTGCCAGATACTGCGGATCCCGCGGATCCAATGGCTTGCGAAAGGCGAGGCGTACGATGAGCAAAGAAGTACTGCTGGTTGTTGAGTCGGTATCCAATGAAAAGGGCGTACCGGCAAACGTGATTTTTGAAGCGCTGGAGCTGGCCTTGGCCACTGCTACCAAAAAGCGTTTTGAAGACGAAGTTGATCTGCGTGTGGAAATCAACCGCCACACGGGTGCATACGAGACATTCCGTCGCTGGACGGTCGTCGAAGAAGCAGACCTGGACGATCCGGCCATCGAAACCTGGCCGAGCAAGGTTGCTGAAACGCATCCTGGCGCCAAGGTCGGTGACGTCGTAGAAGAGAAGATCGAGTCCATCGAGTTCGGCCGCATTGCTGCACAGACTGCCAAGCAAGTCATTGTGCAGAAAGTTCGCGAAGCCGAGCGCGCTCAGGTTGTTGACGCTTACCGCGAGCGCCTGGGTGAAATCATCTCCGGCACCGTGAAAAAAGTTACCCGCGACAACGTGATCGTTGATCTGGGCAACAACGCTGAAGCGTTGCTGGCCCGTGAAGACATCATTTCTCGCGAAACTTTCCGGGTTGGCGTGCGTCTGCGTGCGCTGCTCAAGGAAATCCGCACTGAGAACCGCGGCCCGCAGTTGATCCTGTCGCGTACCGCGCCGGAAATGCTGATCGAGTTGTTCCGCATCGAAGTGCCGGAAATTGCCGAAGGCCTGATCGAAGTGATGGCTGCGTCCCGTGATCCGGGTTCGCGCGCCAAGATCGCCGTTCGCTCCAAGGACAAACGCATCGACCCGCAGGGCGCTTGCATCGGTATGCGCGGTTCGCGCGTCCAGGCAGTGTCGGGTGAGTTGGGCGGTGAGCGTGTTGACATCGTCCTGTGGGACGACAACCCGGCTCAGTTCGTGATCAACGCCATGTCCCCGGCCGAGGTTGCGGCAATTATCGTTGACGAAGATGCCCACGCAATGGACATCGCCGTTGGCGCAGACAATCTGGCTCAGGCCATCGGTCGCGGTGGTCAGAACGTGCGTCTGGCCAGCCAGTTGACTGGCTGGACCCTGAACGTGATGACCGAATCGGACATCCAGGCTAAACAGCAAGCAGAAACCGGCGACATCCTGCGCAACTTCATCGACGAGCTGGAAGTCGACGAAGAACTGGCTCAGGTGCTGGTTGATGAAGGCTTCACCAGCCTGGAAGAGATTGCCTACGTACCGTTGGAAGAAATGCTCAACATCGACGGCTTTGACGAGGAAATCGTCAACGAGCTTCGCGCTCGTGCCAAGGATCGCTTGTTGACCAAAGCCATCGCTACTGAGGAAAAGCTGGCAGACGCCCATCCGGCCGAAGACCTGCTCTCGCTTGAGGGTATGGACAAGGATTTGGCGATGGAACTGGCGGTGCGCGGCGTAATTACCCGCGAAGACCTGGCCGAGCAGTCTATTGACGACCTGCTCGACATCGACGGCATTGACGATGATCGTGCCGGCAAGTTGATCATGGCCGCCCGAGCCCACTGGTTCGAGTAATTAGGCGCGGCCTGAGGAGAGAAGTGCATGACGCAAGTCACGGTGAAACAACTGGCCGATGAGGTCAAAACACCGGTAGAGCGCCTGTTGCAGCAGATGCGTGAGGCAGGTCTGCCGCACACCGCCGCCGAAGAAAGTGTGACTGACAGTGAGAAGCAATCGTTGCTGACTCACTTGAAAAGCAGCCACAAGGCGAAAGTGGAAGAACCACGCAAGATTACGCTGCAGCGTAAAACCACCAGCACCCTGCGTGTTGCTGGCAGCAAGAGCATCAGCGTTGAAGTACGCAAGAAGAAAGTCTTCGTACAGCGCAGCCCGGAAGAAATCGAAGCCGAGCGCAAGCGTGAACTGGATGAACGTCGCGCAGTAGAAAATGCTGCTCGTCAGAAGGCTGAAGAAGAAGCCAAGCGTCGCGCCGAAGAAGAAGCGCGTCGCCAGCCTGCTGCTGCGCCGACCGCTCAAGCCGAACCTGTTGCAGCGCCTGCTGCGGTGGCCGAGCCAGTTCGCGAAAGCGCACCGGTTGTGGCGGCTGCTCCAGCTCCTGCGGCCGATACCCGCAAGCGCGACGAACAGCGCCGTCCGGACAAGCCACGTGCCGACGACAACAATCGTCGCGGTAGCGGCGATGGCGAGCGCAAAAACGCTCCGCATCGTGCTTCGGTCAAGGAAAAGGCTCCGGCTCCACGTGTTGCCCCACGTACTACCGACGAAGAAAGCGATGGCTTCCGTCGTGGTGGTCGCGGCAAGGCCAAGCTGAAGAAGCGCAACGCCCACGGTTTCCAGAGCCCGACCGGCCCTGTCGTGCGCGAAGTGAAGATCGGCGAAACCATCACTGTTGGCGATCTCGCCCAGCAGATGTCGGTGAAGGCTGCTGAAATCATCAAGTTCATGTTCAAACTGGGTACTCCAGCGACCATCAACCAGGTACTGGATCAGGAAACTGCCCAGTTGGTTGCCGAGGAGCTGGGCCACAAAGTGACCCTGGTCAGCGACACCGCCCTGGAAGATTCCCTGGCCGAGTCCCTGAAGTTTGAAGGCGAGGCAGTTTCCCGTGCACCAGTCGTGACCGTAATGGGCCACGTTGACCACGGTAAGACTTCCCTGCTCGACTACATCCGTCGTGCCAAGGTTGCTGCTGGCGAAGCCGGTGGTATCACCCAGCACATCGGCGCATACCACGTTGAAACCGACCGTGGCATGGTGACGTTCCTCGACACCCCTGGTCACGCCGCGTTTACCGCAATGCGTGCCCGTGGTGCCAAGGCGACCGACATCGTGATCCTGGTGGTTGCAGCGGACGACGGCGTGATGCCGCAGACCATTGAAGCTGTCCAGCACGCAGTAGCGGCTGGTGTGCCACTGGTTGTTGCAGTGAACAAGATCGACAAGCCAGGTGCTGACCTCGATCGCATCCGTAGCGAACTGTCGGTTCACGGCGTGACGTCGGAAGAGTGGGGTGGTGACACTCCGTTCGTACCGGTCTCGGCGAAGATGGGTACTGGCGTCGACGAACTGCTCGAAGCCGTATTGCTGCAAGCCGAAGTCCTGGAACTGACTGCAACTCCGTCGGCTCCTGGTCGTGGCGTCGTGGTTGAATCGCGTCTGGACAAGGGCCGTGGCCCGGTGGCTACCGTTCTGGTTCAAGACGGTACCCTGCGCCAAGGCGACATGGTCCTGGTCGGTTCGAACTATGGCCGTGTACGTGCCATGCTCGACGAGAACGGCAAGCCAATCAAGGAAGCCGGTCCGGCCATCCCTGTCGAGATTCTCGGCCTGGACGGTACCCCGGACGCTGGCGACGAGATGAGCGTGGTTGCCGACGAGAAGAAAGCCCGTGAAGTGGCTTTGTTCCGTCAAGGCAAGTTCCGCGAAGTCAAACTGGCTCGCGCTCACGCCGGCAAGCTGGAAAACATCTTCGAAAACATGGGCCAGGAAGAGAAGAAGACGCTCAACATCGTCCTCAAATCCGACGTCCGTGGTTCGCTGGAAGCGTTGAACGGTGCCTTGAACGGCCTGGGTAACGACGAAGTGCAAGTGCGTGTAGTGGGTGGCGGTGTCGGTGGTATCACCGAATCCGATGCCAACCTGGCACTGGCCTCCAACGCTGTACTGTTCGGCTTCAACGTGCGTGCCGATGCCGGCGCGCGCAAGATCGTCGAGCAGGAAGGTCTGGATATGCGTTACTACAACGTGATCTACGACATCATCGAAGACGTCAAGAAAGCCCTGACCGGTATGCTCGGCAGCGATGTTCGCGAGAACATCCTGGGTATCGCCGAAGTGCGTGACGTGTTCCGTTCGCCGAAGTTTGGCGCGATCGCCGGTTGCATGGTTATCGAAGGTGTTGTTCACCGTAACCGTCCAATCCGTGTACTGCGTGAAGACATCGTTATCTTCGAAGGCGAGCTGGAATCCCTGCGCCGCTTCAAGGATGACGCTTCCGAAGTACGTGCCGGCATGGAATGCGGTATCGGCGTGAAGAGCTACAACGACGTTAAAGTCGGTGACAAGATCGAAGTCTTCGAGAAGGTGCAGGTTGCTCGCAGCCTCTAACTCGCGCACTTCAGGAGCCGTGACGGGTCGTCGCATGCAAATGCGCAATTCGTCACCAGGACTCTAAACGCAACGCCCGGTCTGGCTTTTGTCAGGCCGGGCGTTTGCCGCTTTCAGACCTCACGGGTTTCACCGTGGGGCAGTAACAGGTAACAAGACATGGCAAAAGAATATAGCCGTACCCAACGCATCGGCGATCAGATGCAGCGTGAGCTGGCACAACTGATCCGTCGTGAAGTCAAAGACCCGCGCGTCGGCCTGGTCACCATTACCGCAGTGGAAGTCAGCCGTGACGTCGGTCACGCCAAGATCTTCATCACCGTGATGGGGCAGGACAGCGCCGAAGAAATTGCACAAAGCATCAAGGTGCTCAACTCCGCCGCCGGTTTCCTGCGCATGCAGTTGGCTCGCGAGATGAAACTGCGCAGCGTTCCACAGCTGCACTTCCACTACGACGAAAGCGTCGTGCGTGGTGCGCATCTGTCGGCATTGATCGAGCGCGCAGTGGCTGAAGACAATCAGCATCCGGTTGCGGCAGAAGCCGAAGACACCAAGGAGTAATCGGTGGCTCAGGTCAAACGTATCCGTCGTAACGTCAGCGGCATTATCCTTCTCGACAAACCGCTGGGGTTCACCTCCAACGCGGCCTTGCAGAAGGTTCGCTGGTTGCTGAACGCCGAAAAGGCAGGTCATACCGGCAGTCTCGATCCCTTGGCCACCGGCGTGTTGCCGCTGTGCTTCGGCGAGGCGACCAAGTTCTCGCAATACCTGCTCGATTCCGACAAGGGTTATGAAACCCTGGCGCAACTGGGCAAGACCACCACCACGGCGGATGCCGAAGGTGAAGTTTTGCAGGAGCGCCCGGTGACCGTTGGTCGCACCGATATCGAGGCTGTACTGCCGAAATTTCGTGGGCAAATCAGTCAGATACCGCCGATGTACTCGGCGCTCAAGCGTGACGGCCAGCCACTGTACAAGCTGGCTCGTGCAGGCGAAGTAGTGGAGCGCGAACCGCGTTCTGTTACTATTACGCGCTTGGAATTGCTGGCCTTCGAAGGAGATACTGCGCGGCTGGCGGTGGATTGCAGCAAAGGCACCTATATCCGTACCCTGGTGGAGGATATCGGTGAGCAACTCGGTTGTGGCGCTTACGTTGCAGAACTGCGACGTACCCAGGCCGGGCCATTCACCCTGGCGCAGACGGTTACCCTCGAAGAGCTGGAAGCGGTACATGCCGAAGGCGGCAACGAAGCGGTCGATCGCTTCCTGATGCCATCGGACAGCGGCCTGCTGGATTGGCCACTGTTGCAGTTCTCGGAAGCGAGTGCGTTCTACTGGCTCAACGGCCAGCCGGTACGTGCCCCGGATGCTCCGAAGTTCGGCATGGTACGGGTACAGGATCACAATGGTCGCTTCATCGGTATCGGTGAAGTGAGCGAAGACGGGCGCATCGCGCCGCGTCGACTGATTCGGTCAGAATGACCGGACGAGGGTGGCTGTCAACAGGCACGGTCACTACTCATTTTTAGATACAGGGATTTGTCCCTGGCCTGTTGAAACTGTTTTTCTGAAACAGTTTCCTGATAAAAGGATTGCCTCATGGCTCTCGACGTTCAAGAAAAAGCTCAAATCGTAGCTGACTACCAGCAAGCTGTTGGTGACACCGGTTCGCCAGAAGTGCAAGTTGCACTGCTGACCGCCAACATCAACAAACTGCAAGGTCACTTCAAGGCCAACGGTAAAGACCACCACTCCCGTCGTGGTCTGATCCGCATGGTTAACCAGCGTCGTAAGCTGCTGGACTACCTGAAAGGCAAGGATCTGGGTCGTTATCAGACTCTGATCGGTCGCCTGGGTCTGCGTCGCTAATAAGCGATTGCGCTAGAGGTTGGTTGTCTGTCGTGCACCAGCGGGTTTCCCGCCGGCGCATGGCAGGCTCCCAGCCTCAAGTTTTATCTGGATACCTGCTTTACCTGAGTAACACCTGGACAAACCAGTCGGGCCGATTCCCGGCGTTGCCCAAGAATTTCGCAAGAAACCAGTTCCCCCAAGAGCCACAAAGAAGGTAGGACACCGTGAACCCGGTAATCAAAAAATTCCAGTTCGGTCAGTCGACCGTTACCCTCGAGACTGGCCGTATCGCCCGTCAGGCCTCCGGCGCAGTATTGGTCACCGTTGACGACGACGTCAGCGTATTGGTGACCGTAGTCGGTGCAAAACAAGCCGATCCAGGCAAGGGCTTCTTCCCTCTGTCTGTTCACTACCAGGAAAAGACTTACGCTGCCGGTAAGATCCCTGGCGGTTTCTTCAAGCGCGAAGGCCGTCCTTCCGAGAAAGAAACCCTGACTTCCCGACTGATCGACCGTCCGATCCGTCCGCTGTTCCCGGAAGGCTTCATGAACGAAGTGCAGGTTGTCTGCACCGTCGTTTCCACCAGCAAGAAGACCGATCCGGACATCGCTGCGATGATCGGTACCTCGGCTGCGCTGGCGATCTCCGGCATTCCTTTCGATGGCCCGATCGGCGCTGCCCGCGTTGCGTTCCACGAAAGCACCGGTTACCTGCTGAACCCGACTTACGAGCAACAGGCTGCATCGAGCCTGGACATGGTCGTTGCCGGTACTTCGGACGCTGTGCTGATGGTTGAATCGGAAGCCAAAGAGCTGACCGAAGACCAGATGCTGGGCGCGGTACTGTTTGCTCACGACGAGTTCCAGGTTGTGATCAACGCCGTCAAAGAACTGGCCGCTGAAGCTGCCAAGCCAACCTGGACCTGGGCTCCTGCGCCAGAAGCTACCGAACTGCTGGGCGCTATCCGTGCCGAGTTCGGCGAAGCGATCTCCCAGGCCTACACCATCACCGTCAAGGCCGACCGTTACGCTCGCCTGGGCGAGTTGAAGGACCAGGTCGTTGCCAAGCTGTCCGGTGAAGAAGGCCAGCCTTCTTCCAGCGAAGTCAAAGCGGCTTTCGGCGAAATCGAATACCGCACCGTTCGCGAAAACATCGTTAACGGCAAGCCACGTATCGACGGTCGCGACACCAAGACCGTACGTCCGTTGAACATCGAAGTCGGCGTACTGCCTAAAACCCACGGTTCGGCTCTGTTCACCCGTGGCGAAACCCAGGCTCTGGTCGTTGCAACTCTGGGCACCGCCCGTGACGCACAACTGCTGGACACCCTGGAAGGCGAGAAGAAAGACCCGTTCATGCTGCACTACAACTTCCCTCCGTTCTCGGTAGGCGAGTGTGGTCGCATGGGTGGCGCTGGTCGTCGCGAAATCGGTCACGGCCGTCTGGCCCGTCGTTCGGTTTCGGCCATGCTGCCTGCCGCTGACGTGTTCCCGTACACCATCCGTGTTGTGTCGGAAATCACTGAATCCAACGGTTCGAGCTCGATGGCTTCCGTTTGCGGCGCTTCCCTGGCCCTGATGGACGCTGGTGTGCCGATGAAGGCGCCGGTTGCCGGTATCGCCATGGGTCTGGTTAAAGAAGGCGAGAAATTCGCCGTCCTGACCGACATCCTGGGTGACGAAGACCACCTGGGCGACATGGACTTCAAGGTAGCCGGTACCGCCAAAGGCGTCACCGCGCTGCAGATGGACATCAAGATCAAGGGCATCACCGAAGAGATCATGGAAATCGCTCTGGGCCAAGCCCTGGAAGCGCGCCTGAACATCCTCGGCCAGATGAACCAGATCATTGGCCAGTCGCGTACCGAACTGTCGGCCAACGCTCCGACCATGATCGCGATGAAGATCGACACCGACAAAATCCGTGATGTCATCGGTAAAGGCGGCGCGACCATTCGTGCGATCTGTGAAGAAACCAAGGCTTCGATCGACATCGAAGACGACGGTTCGATCAAGATCTTCGGCGAAACCAAGGAAGCGGCTGAAGCAGCACGTCAGCGCGTACTGGGCATCACCGCTGAAGCCGAGATCGGCAAGATCTACGTCGGTAAGGTTGAGCGCATCGTCGACTTCGGCGCGTTCGTCAACATCCTGCCGGGCAAGGACGGTCTGGTTCACATCTCCATGCTGAGCGATGCTCGCGTTGAGAAAGTGACCGACATCCTGAAAGAAGGCCAGGAAGTGGAAGTGCTGGTACTGGACGTGGACAACCGCGGCCGTATCAAACTGTCCATCAAAGACGTGGCGGCAGCCAAGGCTTCGGGCGTTTAATCACGCCTCACGCCTGACCGCTTCAACGTTATAAAAAATGTCCCGCCGTGAAAACGGCGGGGCATTTTTTTGTCTGTAGATCACAGAGTTGATTGACGACGTTGCCGTTGCTGAAACTCGGTGCTAGGTTTAGCCCACCGCCCGTGTAGCTCAGCCGGTAGAGCAGCGCACTCGTAACGCGAAGGTCGCAGGTTCGATTCCTGTCTCGGGCACCATTTCTCCCTCGCTTGTTTCACCTTTCTGTTCAGGTTCTCGACGGTGCGCTTGAGGTTCTCGAGTTCGCGGTCCTGATCGCTGTTTGAATTTATGTTCCCGCCGCCATCAAAACATTGTGTGCACAACTTTTTGTGGGGAGATGTAAAGAGACGTGTAAATCCTCAGCCAAACGTCCTATATTCGGAGTCTGCCTGAGCAACGCCCAGCAGTTTTCAGATGATCCAGAATGGTTCTGAAGGCCATATAAACCGGGCTTGATCCGGTTTTTTGTGTCAGAGAGATCCTTGAAGATCCAGATCCATCTTCCATTCCCAGATCAGCGAGAACGCCATGACTGTTAAAGAGATGACCCAGGAAGCCCGACACGAAGAAGCGCTGAAGAAGTATGTGCTGGATGCCCCCGAGTTGATGGACGAGATCAAGGACTTGCCCGCCGACGATCAGAAAGACCAGATCCAGTGGGCGTTCGAGGATGAAGCCGAAGCCCAGGGCTTGCAACCGTGGGAACTGACGCTCAAGTACACATCAACCCCGGAAGAATACGAGACCGAACGCCTGAAACTGCACAAGGAAGCTGCCGAGGTGTTGGGCGTCGAGTGGGAAGAGTACTGCGAGATGAACAATCTGGTGGTCTGACACTCATGTAGGAGCGAGCTTGCTCGCGATGGTCGTTAACGATAACGCCTGTTTACTGGTTAAACATGGCGCTCTCAGGTACATCGCGAGCAAGCTCGCTCCTACAGTTTTGGCAACTCACATACGTGTGATCAGAGACTCAGGCGCATCGACAGATCGACCGCCTTCACATCCTTGGTCATCGCACCGATCGAAATGTAATCCACCCCGGTCTGTGCAATTGGCAGCAACGTACTTTCGTTGATCCCGCCGCTGGCCTCCAGCTTGGCCTTGCCGGCATTCAGGCGCACGGCTTCACGCATGTCGTCCAGGCTCAGTTCGTCGAGCATGATGATGTCGGCACCGGCCGCCAGCGCTTCCTTGAGTTCATCCAGGCTTTCCACTTCAATCTCGACCGGTTTGCCCGGAGCGATCTTGTGCGCAGCGGCAATGGCCTGCGCGATGCCGCCGCTGGCGGCGATGTGGTTTTCCTTGATCAGGAAGGCGTCATACAGGCCGATGCGGTGGTTATGGCAACCGCCGCAGGTCACGGCGTACTTTTGCGCCAGGCGCAGCCCCGGCAGTGTTTTGCGGGTGTCGAGCAGCTTGACCTGAGTCTCGGCCACGAAGTCCGCCAGGTATTGCGCGCGGGTCGCCACACCGGAGAGCAGTTGCAGGAAATTCAGGGCGCTGCGTTCGCCGGTCAGCAGTGAGCGCGCAGGGCCTTCGAGGTGGAACAGCACCTGATTGGGCGTCACCCGTTCACCGTCAGCAACCTGCCAGTGCACCGCCACCCGCGGGTCCAGTTGCCGAAACACGTTATCGACCCAGGCGGTGCCGCTGATGACGGCCGCGTCGCGGGTAATGATGGTGGCTTTGGCCAGGCGTTCAGCCGGGATCAACTGCGCGGTGATATCGCCGCTGCCGATGTCTTCATGCAGCGCACGGCGCACGTTGGCTTCGATTTCGGCGGTCAGATCGGCGAGACGTAGATTCGGCATAACGGACTCCACAAACAAAGTGGCTCGATTATAGGGCCATGGCACCGACCAACCCAAGGCATCAGAGCGTTACGTTTGCGCTGGCACCTGTATTTGGTCGAATCCCTGACGTTACCGGCGTTGGCTGTCGATTCCGAACATACGCCTGTTTGAGATCGGCAACCTCAAACGCGGCAAGTGATCGCGTCCTGGGGGATTATCGCGGCATACTGTGCCAATACAGTCGACGTTGAAGGAATCGGTATGCAGTTGGACCCCGCGAGCGGTTGGATTCAGGGTGTGCATGTCTGCCCCTCTCCCAACTTCAATGCGCGCCCCACAGGCGAAATTTCCCTGCTGGTGATCCACAACATCAGCCTGCCGCCAGCGCAGTTCGCCACCGGCAAGGTGCAGGAGTTTTTCCAGAATCGTCTGGATGTCACCGAACATCCCTATTTTGAAGGGATCGTGGACTTGCGAGTGTCGGCGCACTTTCTGATCGAGCGTGACGGTACCGTTACCCAGTTTGTTTCGTGCCTTGAGCGTGCGTGGCATGCGGGCGTCTCGAGCTTCGAGGGGCGGGAAACCTGTAACGATTTTTCCGTGGGCATCGAGCTCGAAGGCACGGATGATCTGCCGTTCACCGACGCGCAATACCACGCGTTGACAGCCCTGACGCGCCAGTTGCAACAGGCGTTCACGGCAATCACCACAGAGCGCATCTGCGGGCACAGCGACATTGCACCGGGGCGCAAAACCGATCCAGGGCCGGCGTTCGACTGGGCACGCTATCGTGCCGCCCTGGCACAAGAGGAAGGACGATGAGTTTTCTGGTGTTGCTGTTGGCGGTGTGGATCGAGAAGTTCTCGGCCCTGCGCCATCGGGTTCAGCGTGACAATGGCTGGACACACGAGCTGAACAAGCTTGAGGCCAGCCCGCGATTTTCAAACCGACCATGGCTGGTGCTGTCGATACTGGTCTTGTTGCCGGTGGCGTTGCTGGGGTTGCTGCTGGTCGTCATCGAGCCGGTGGCCTACGGCTTGCTGGCGTTGCCGATCCATATGCTGGTAGTCATCTATAGCCTGGGGCGCGGTGATCTACTGGGCGATCTCGGGCCGTTCCGCGATGCCTGGCGTCGGGAGGACCTGCAAGCGGCGGCCCATGTCGCCCAGCGCGATCTGGATATCTGCGCAGACAATGGCGAGCAGCTGCTGGAGCAGGTCGAAGGGCATTTGCTGTGGGAAGCCTACCAGAGCTTTTTCGCGGTGATTTTCTGGTACTTCCTTTTGGGTCCGGTTGCGGCGCTGAGTTATCGGTTGCTGGCGCTGGCCGAAGAGCACGGGAAAAACCCTGCAGTGGTCGAGCGCGCCGGGCAACTGCGTCACGCCTTCGACTGGTTGCCGGTGCGTCTGCTGGCCGCGAGCCTGGCGTTGGTCGGCAATTTTGTCGCGGTCAGTCGGGTGATGCTGCATGAGCTGCTGAACTGGAACATCAGCGCCGCGCAATTGATCGTGAAAGTCGGGCTGGTGGCCGGTGAAATTCCGGCGCCGGTGACCGGCGCGGAAGGTATCAACAATCTGGACCGCATCTGGGCGCTGCTGCTGCGTGCGGCGGTGCTCTGGTATGCCGGCTTTGCGTTGTGGACGGTCCTGCATTAGCCCGGCTGTCTGAGCCATTGTGGCGAGGGGGCTTGCCCCCTCGCCACATTGAGTTCGCTTCGTATCGCTCGCGGACTTCTGTCGTTAACCTTAAGTTACAAAACCTCCTGCCGATTTAAGTTATACAGAGATAGCGTCGAATAGTGGCTATCTGCTTTCTGTCTGCGCCTGCCAATAAAAAAAATAAGAAACTGAAGGGAGACATCCAGTGAAGAGCTTGCTCTATCCCGCTGTCGCACTGATGAACCGTCTGAGCTTCGGTATGAAGTTCAGCCTGATCAGCGTACTGTTCCTGGTGCCGATGCTGGTGACCAACTTCTATCTGGTGCGTGACTCCTACCGCGAATTCCAGGGCACGCGCATCGAGCTGCAAAGTCTCGACCTGTTGGGCAGCAGCCTGACGTTGCGGCGCGATCTGGAAACCCTGAACAACCTGGTGCAGATCAATGTCAGCCTCGGCCAATCCGGCAAGGCCGGCAACGTCGAGTCGAAAATCAGCGCCCTTGAGCAGAATATTCTGACTCGTCTGCAAGGGCTGACGGCGATGACCAGCGACCCGGAGCAGGTTGCGGTGTTTGATGGCAAACGCGATGAAATGATCGCCGCGTTCAAGGCCCAGCAAACGGAAAATTCCCTGCAAAGCAAAAGTGCCTTGATCGGCAAGCTGGTGGGCAGCGCGCAGATTTTCAGCCAGCTCATCACCAGCCAGTCCGGTCTCAGTCGCGACAACCAGAGCGACATGCGCCAGTTGAGCGAGCTTGTCACCCTCGTCACGCCGCGGGTCACCCAGATCCTGGGCGAAGGTCGGGCAATGGGGTCTTACTCGTTGGGGCAGGGATTCATCAACTCGGCTTCGAGTACCCGTTTCGATGAATTGCTGGCGCAGATTGAAAAGCTCCAGGCCGAGTATGGCCTGAAGTTGCTGGATGCCCTGGGTTCCAGCAAGGCTGCGCGCGATACCCTGGCCGCTCAGGCCGACAGCAGCCGGGCATCCCTGAAGAAAGCCAGCGAGCTGTTCGAAGAACAAGTGGTCATGGCGGATACCCTCGACGCGCCGTGGCAGGGCTTTTACGATCAGGTCAGCGCCCTGATGGACCAGACTTACCAACTCAACGAGGCGGTCCTGAAGTATCTCGGCCCGCAATTGCAGCAGCGACTTGAGCAGAATCGCACGCACATGGTCTTGCAGGCCGTGGCGCTGTCAGTCGTCTTTGTGTTGATCTTTTATCTCTACGGCGCTTTCTATGCCTCGACCCGCACCACGCTCAAGCGCCTGGGCGCGGTGATGGACAAGGTGGCGGCCGGCGACATGACAGTGACCTTCAGCGCCCACAGCCGCGATGAGCTGGGGGAGCTGGGCGAAGTGTTCAACGGCACGGTGAAAAAGATCCATGACCTGATCGAGCGGGTGGGGCAGACCGTCAGCGAAGTCGAGCGTCAGGCCGGCCAGGTGGAAAGCGTTTCCGCACAAAGCAACCAGGCCGTCGCCGGGCAGCGAACGCAGATCGAACAAGTGGCCACGGCGATGAACCAGATGTCGGCCACTTCCCAGGAAGTGGCGCGCAGTGCCGCCGCGGCGGTGAGCAGTGCCCACAGTGTCAACGATGAGACCATCAGTGGTCGTGGCCTGGTGGAGTCGCAGCAAGGCAGCATTGCCGCGCTGGCCAGCGAGATCGATCAATCGGTACTGGTGATCAACCAACTGGCCAGCGACAGCCAGTCCATCAGCCGTGTGCTCGAAGTGATCAAGAGCATCGCCGAGCAGACCAACCTGCTGGCGCTCAATGCCGCCATCGAGGCGGCACGGGCCGGTGAGCAGGGCCGTGGTTTCGCCGTGGTAGCCGACGAAGTCCGGACCCTGGCCAAACGAACCCAGCAATCGACCGAAGAAATCGAGCAGATGATCGCCAAGCTCCATGGCGGTGTCGGCGCGGCGGTCAAGGCCATGGGCACCAGCCATGAAATGGCCAATGGCACGGTCGGGCAGTCGGAAAAGGTCCAGCGGGCGCTGGAAAACATCTTGGGAGCGGTTGGCATGATCGTCGACCAGAACCAGCAGATTGCCGCCGCGGTGGAGCAGCAAACTGCCGTGGCCCACGACATCGACCAGAACATCGTCGAGATCAATCGCGCCGGCGAGCGCACCGCTGAAGGTGCGCATCAGACCGAAGATGCCAGTCGGGCGTTGTCGGCCCAGGTCGTGGAGTTGAAACAGTTGATCAGCGCGTTTCGGGTGTAGCGGTCGCCTGATACCACAGGATTTGATTCACCAGTTGAACAACTCGCAGGCATTGGCCGTACTGGCCGCAGCCAATTGCTCGGGGCTGATCGCCATGATGTCGGCCAGTGCCGCGCAGATCGCGGGCAGATGCGCGGGGCTGTTGCGTTGGCCGGGGAACATGGCGGGCGCCATGTCCGGGGAGTCGGTTTCCAGCACCACAGAATCCTGCGGTAGCTCGGCGAGCACTCGGTGCATGCGCAGCGCTTGAGGCCAGGTCGCGGCACCGCCCAGGCCGAGTTTGAAACCCAGCTTGATGTATTCCCGGGCTTCTTCCTGGCTGCCGGCAAAGGCGTGGATGATGCCGGCCCGTTTCAGGCTAAACCGTTTGAGCGTGGCAATCACCGCCGCATGGCTGCGCCGCACATGGATCAGTGCTGGAAGATTGAAGTCCGCCGCCAATTGCAATTGCGCCTCGAACAACGACTGCTGGCGCTCACGGTCGAGGGTTTCGATGAAGTAGTCCAGGCCGATCTCGCCGACGGCACACAGTTGCCGATGGCCAGCCAGGCGGGTCAGCCAATCGCCGAGTTCGCTCAAGTCTTCAGGGCGATGATCGTCCAGATACACCGGGTGCAATCCGAACGCCGCATGCAGGTCGGGATCGTTTTGCACCAGCTCCCAGACCCGCTGCCAATTGGCCTGATAAACCCCCAGCACCACGATCCGCCGCACCCCGAGGGCGCGGCTTTCGGCCAGCAGCGCCTGACGGTCGGCGTCGAAGTCCGGAAAATCCAGATGGGTGTGGGTGTCGATCAGCTCCACGGTTCAGTCCTGGCGAATACGCTGCTTGAACGTGCGGGCAATGGCTTGCACACCGGGCCGGTAATCCGACTGCTCGATGGCTGCCAGGGCCAGCGCGAGGGCCTTGTCGGCGATCAACTGGTGCTGCTGGGCCATGGCGTTGACCGGCAGCGGCAGGAAGTCCAGCAACTGAGTGTCGCCGAACGTGCCGAGGCGCAGCGGGCGGTTTTTCAGCGGGAAGTCGTGCAGCGCATCGAACACGCCTTGAAGCAGCACGTAGGATGTGGTCACCAGGGCATCGGGCAAATGGCCCAGGCGCTGCAGCAATTCTTCCATCAATTGTTTGCCGCACTCGCGGCTGAAGGATTCGCCTTCTTCAATCAGCACCTCACCGTTGAACCCGACGAGCGCCTCTTTGAAGCCGGCGCAACGTTCCTGGCTGATGCTCAGCTCCGGGCGGGCGCCAATCAGCGCGATCTGTTTGGGCAAGGGGGCGAGCAGGCTGCGGGTCAGTTGCAGGCTGGCCTCGCGGTCGTCACTGATCACCGAGCAGAAATGCTCGGGTTCCATGACCCGGTCGATGGCGATGATCGGAATGCCCTTGGCCTGCAATTGGCGATAGCTGTCGTCGCCGGGCGGCAGGCAGCTGGCAACGATCAGTGCGTCGCAGCGCCGGGCGCGGAACAACTGCAGCAATTGCCGTTCGCTGTCCGGCGCATCGTCGGAACTGGCGATCAGCAACTGATAACCCCGGGCCCGCGCACCTTGTTCCAGCAATTTGGCGATTCGCGCGTAACTGGGGTTTTCCAGATCCGGCAGAATGAACCCCAATGTGCGGGTGTGTCGGCTGCGCAATCCGGCGGCCTGTGGGTTAGGCGTGAAGCCATGTTGTTCGACGACCGCGCGCACGCGTTCGACGGTAGCGCTGCTGATGCGCTGTTGTTCGGCCTTGCCATTGATGACATAGCTGGCGGTGGTGACGGACACACCGGCCAACTGGGCGATATCACTGAGTTTCAACCCGCTGTTTCCTTGTTTTTTCGAGATTGCCTCGACATTTTCGTCAATCCTAACCGATTAAGGCAGGCGACCATTGTCGCAACGCATCCGACAAGTTGGACTTCAAGGATGGGCCAATTTCGAGTAACGTGCCAATCGATATAGATTAAACGTTTCAGCAAGCGTATTTTCTACGTTTTAGGCGCCTTTGGCCGGTTCTGCCGTGAAACCGCCAAAAGCGATGACCAAGCGCCTAAGCTGACTCATTCAAAACAATACCTGGTGCCCCAAGGCGCCAAAAAGGAGAAAGCATGCTCGAGCTCACTGTAGAGCAGATTTCGATGGGCCAGTCGGCTGTGGATAAGTCCGCAGCCCTGCAATTGCTGGCCGGGCATCTGGTCGCCGACGGCCTGGTTGCCGAGGGTTATCTCGCCGGCTTGCAGGCGCGGGAGGCTCAGGGCTCGACCTTTCTCGGTCAAGGTATTGCCATCCCCCACGGTACGCCCGAAACCCGCGACCTGGTGTTCACCACTGGTGTGCGCCTGATGCAGTTCCCCGATGGCGTGGACTGGGGCGATGGTCATATCGTTTACCTGGCGATCGGCATCGCCGCCAAATCCGATGAACATCTGCGCCTGTTGCAATTGCTCACCCGCGCCCTCGGCGAGACTGACCTGGGCCAGGCCCTGCGTCGCGCCGGTTCCGCCGAAGCCTTGCTGAAGTTGCTGCAAGGCGCGCCGCAGGAGTTGGCGCTGGATGCACAGATGATCGGTCTCGGTGTGGCGGCCGAAGATTTCGAAGAGCTGGTCTGGCGTGGTGCACGTTTGCTGCGGCAGGCCGACTGCGTGAGCAACGGTTTCTCCGCCGTGCTGCAGCAGGTTGAAGCGCTGCCCTTGGGCGATGGCCTGTGGTGGCTGCACAGCGAACAGACGGTGAAGCGTCCGGGCCTGGCCTTCGTCACCCCGGACAGACCGCTGCGTTATCTCGGCCAGCCACTCACTGGACTGTTCTGCCTGGCCAGCCTCGGTGAGGCCCATCAAGCCCTGCTCGAACGCCTGTGCGCGTTGTTGATCGAAGGGCGTGGCCATGAGTTGGGGCGCGCCACCAGCAGCCGCAAGGTCCTCGAAGTGCTCGGTGGTGAAGTGCCCGCCGACTGGCCCAGCGCGCGAATTGCATTGGCCAACGCCCACGGTTTGCATGCGCGCCCGGCGAAAATCCTCGCGCAACTGGCAAAGAGTTTTGAAGGTGACATCCGCGTACGCATCGTCGATGGCCATGACAGTGCGGTGTCGGTAAAGAGCTTGAGCAAGTTGCTCAGCCTCGGCGCCCGTCGGGGGCAGGTCCTGGAAATCATCGCCGAACCGGGCATCGCGGCGGATGCGTTGCCGGCCTTGTTGGCCGCCATCGAAGAAGGCCTCGGGGAGGAAGTCGAACCGCTGCCGCCGGTAAGTCAGGCGCGTGAAGTCGTTGCCGATATGGCCGAAGTGGTCCTCGCCCCGTCATCTGGCAGCGTGGTTCAGGCGATTGCCGCCGCTCCGGGGTTCGCCATCGGCCCGGCGCATATTCAGGTGCTGCAAACCATCGATTACCCGTTGCGCGGCGAGTCCGCCGGCATCGAGCGCGAGCGCCTCCAGCACGCCCTGGCGCAGGTACGCCGTGACATCCAGGGCCTGATCGAGCGCAGCAAGAGCAAAGCCATTCGCGAAATCTTCATTACCCACCAAGAGATGCTCGACGACCCGGAACTGACCGATGAGGTCGATACGCGCCTCAAACAGGGCGAAAGTGCCGAGGCGGCGTGGATGGCCGTGATTGAAGCGGCGGCTCGGCAGCAGGAAACGTTGCAGGATGCCTTGCTCGCCGAGCGTGCGGCCGACTTGCGCGACATCGGGCGTCGGGTGTTGATGCAACTCAGCGGCATCGAAACCCCGAGCGAACCGGATCAACCGTACATTCTGGTGATGGACGAGGTCGGCCCGTCCGACGTCGCGCGTCTCGACCCGGCTCGCGTGGCGGGGATTCTCACCGCGCGGGGTGGTGCTACGGCGCACAGTGCGATTGTTGCCCGGGCGCTGGGTATTCCGGCCTTGGTCGGCGCCGGTCCCGGCGTGTTGCTGCTGGCACCGGGTACGGCTTTGCTGCTCGATGGCCAGCGTGGTCGTCTGCATGTGGACGCTGACGCGGCGACCTTGCAGCGCGCCACGGCCGAACGCGATACCCGCGAGCAACGCTTGAAGGCGGCTGCTGAACTGCGTCATCAACCGGCATTGACCATCGATGGCCACGCCGTCGAAGTGTTCGCCAACATTGGTGAAAGCGCCGGCGTCACCAGTGCGGTGGAGCAGGGCGCCGAAGGCATTGGCCTGTTGCGCACCGAACTGATTTTCATGGCCCACCCGCAAGTGCCCGACGAGGCGACCCAGGAAGTCGAGTACCGCCGCGTACTCGACGGTCTGGCCGGGCGGCCGCTGGTGGTGCGCACCCTCGATGTCGGTGGCGACAAACCGCTGCCGTACTGGCCGATTGCGAAGGAAGAAAACCCGTTCCTCGGCGTGCGCGGCATTCGCCTGACCTTGCAGCGTCCGCAGATCATGGAAGCGCAACTGCGCGCCTTGCTGCGGGCTGCCGACAACCGGCCGCTGCGGATCATGTTTCCGATGGTGGGCAGCGTCGACGAGTGGCGCCAGGCCCGTGACATGACCGAACGCCTGCGCCAGGAAATCCCGGTCGCCGACCTGCAACTGGGGATCATGATCGAAGTGCCGTCGGCGGCATTGCTGGCACCGGTCCTGGCCAAGGAAGTCGATTTCTTCAGCGTCGGCACCAACGACCTGACCCAGTACACCCTGGCCATCGACCGTGGCCATCCGACGCTGTCGGCCCAGGCCGATGGCTTGCATCCGGCGGTGCTGCAACTGATCGACATCACCGTGCGTGCGGCCCATGCTCACGGTAAATGGGTCGGTGTGTGCGGCGAGCTGGCGGCCGACCCGCTGGCGGTGCCGGTGCTGGTCGGCCTCGGAGTGGATGAGCTCAGCGTCGGGGCGCGCAGCATTGCCGAGGTCAAGGCGCGGATTCGCGAACTGGGCTTCACTCAGACTCAAACCCTTGCCCGACAGGCCCTGGCCGTGGGCAGCGCCAATGAAGTGCGCGCATTAGTGGAGGCCCTGTAATGGCCCGGATACTTACCCTAACCCTTAACCCGGCGCTGGACCTGACCGTCCAGTTGCCGCGCCTTGACGCCGGCCAGGTCAACCGCAGCGATGTGATGCACACCCACGCGGCGGGCAAAGGCGTGAACGTGGCACAGGTGCTGGCGGACCTCGGGCATCAACTGACCGTCAGTGGCTTTCTTGGCGAAGACAACCTGCAAGCGTTCGAAACATTGTTCGCCAAACGCGGTTTTGTTGATGCCTTCATCCGTGTTCCTGGCGAAACCCGCAGCAATATCAAACTGGCGGAAAGCGACGGCCGCATCACCGACATCAACGGGCCGGGGCCGCAGGTCAGCGAGGCGGCGCAGCAGGCCTTGATGGATCGACTGGAGCAGATTGCTCCGGGGCACGATGCGGTGGTTGTCGCCGGAAGCTTGCCGCTGGGCGTCAGTGCGCAATGGTTGCAGGCGTTGATCTTGCGCTTGAAGAACCTGGGGCTGAATGTCGCCCTCGACACCAGCGGCGAGGCATTGCGCGCAGCGCTGAAAGCGGGGCCGTGGCTGATCAAACCCAACACTGAAGAGTTGGCCGAGGTGCTGGGCGAGGTCGTGTCGGTCAGTGCCCAGGCCTTGGCGGCGGAGCGTTTGCATGCCCAGGGCATCGAGCATGTGGTGATTTCCCATGGCGTCGATGGCGTGAACTGGTTCAGCGTCGGCTCGGCGCTGCATGCCACACCACCCAGGGTCAACGTCGCCAGCACGGTGGGCGCGGGTGATTCGTTGCTGGCGGGGATGCTCCACGGTTTGCTCAGTGCCGATACGCCGGAGCAGACCTTGCGCACCGCCACGGCGATTGCCGCGATGGCAGTGACCCAGATCGGATTCGGCATTGGCGATGCAGCGCAACTGGCGCAGCTCGAACAGGGTGTGCGCGTGCGTCCCCTGACAGAACAATAAGAGGGATTGTCATGAAGTTAGCCATCGTTACGGCCTGCCCGAACGGCATGGTCACCAGTGTGCTGTGTGCCCGGCTGCTCGATGCCGCGGCCCAGCGTCAGGGCTGGAGCACCAGTGTCGAAGTCACCGATGCCGCGCATCCCGAAAAGCAACTGTCGGCGGCCACCCTCGACGCGGCTGAGTGGGTGTTGCTGGTGACCAGCGCGCCGGTGGAAATGTCGCGTTTTGTCGGCAAGCGAGTGTTCCAGAGCACCCCGGCCCAGGCCCTGCAAGACGTGGAAGCCGTGCTGCGCCGTGGAGCGCAGGACGCTCAGGTTTACGCCGCCGAAGAGGCCGCCGTCGAACCTGTGGCGGTTGTCCAGAACGCGCCGCGACTGGTGGCCGTTACCGCGTGCCCGACGGGTGTCGCTCACACGTTCATGGCCGCCGAAGCCTTGCAGCAAGCGGCCAAGCGCCTGGGCTATGAGCTGCAGGTGGAAACCCAGGGCTCGGTCGGCGCGCGCAATCCATTGAGCGCGCAAGCGATTGCCGAGGCCGATGTGGTGCTGCTGGCGGCCGATATCGAAGTCGCCACCGAGCGTTTCGCCGGCAAGAAAATCTATCGCTGCGGCACCGGCATTGCCCTTAAGCAAGCCGAAGCGACGTTGAAAAAGGCCTTGGCCGAAGGCCAACAGGAAAGCGCATCGAGCGCTGCCAAAACAACGGCCAAACAGGAGAAGACGGGCGTCTATAAACACCTGCTGACCGGCGTGTCCTTCATGTTGCCGATGGTGGTGGCCGGCGGCTTGATGATCGCCTTGTCGTTCGTGTTCGGCATCACCGCGTTCAAGGAGGAGGGCACACTGGCGGCGGCGTTGATGCAGATCGGTGGCGACAGCGCGTTCAAGCTGATGGTGCCGCTGCTGGCAGGCTATATCGCCTATTCCATCGCCGACCGTCCGGGCCTCGCGCCGGGGATGATTGGCGGACTGCTGGCGAGCACCTTGGGCGCCGGTTTCATCGGCGGGATCATTGCCGGCTTTCTTGCCGGTTATGCGGCCAGGGCGATCAACCGTTATGCGCGATTGCCGCAAAGTCTTGAGGCGCTCAAGCCGATCCTGATCATCCCGCTGCTGGCGAGTCTGTTCACCGGTCTGGTGATGATCTACGTGGTCGGCAAACCGGTCGCCGGGATGCTTGCCGGGCTCACGAACTTTCTCGACAGCATGGGCACCACCAACGCGATTCTGCTCGGTGTGTTGCTGGGCGGCATGATGTGCGTCGACCTCGGCGGGCCGATCAACAAGGCGGCCTATGCGTTTTCGGTGGGGTTGCTGGCGTCGCAGAGCTACGCGCCGATGGCGGCGACCATGGCGGCCGGCATGGTGCCGCCGATCGGCCTGGGCATCGCCACGTTCATTGCCCGACGCAAGTTCGCCCAGACCGAGCGCGAGGCCGGTAAAGCAGCGCTGGTGCTGGGGCTGTGCTTTATCTCTGAAGGGGCGATTCCTTTTGCGGCGAAAGATCCGCTACGGGTGATTCCGGCGAGCATCGCCGGCGGTGCGCTGACGGGTGCGTTGTCGATGTATTTCGGCTGCAAATTGATGGCGCCCCATGGTGGGTTGTTCGTCCTGGCGATCCCGAATGCAATCAACCATGCGCTGCTCTACCTGTTGGCGATTGTGGCGGGGAGTCTGTTGACGGCGGTGGCGTATGCGCTGGTGAAACGGCCGGAAGTGGTGGAGTTGGCGGTAGAGCCCGTCACCGCCTGACACCGATTCCTGTAGGAGCGAGCTCGCTCGCGATGGTCGCGAACGATAACGCGTCAAACCAGATGCCCAGCGGCGCCCATTGGTTTTTCGCGAGCGGGCTCGCTCCTACAGGGTGGGGATGTCATGCCGGCTTCATCCAGCCATGCTTTAGTTTTTCCTTTTCCAGGGAGAACACCATGAGCGATTTCAACCTCGGGCGCCGTCGTGTCATGCAAGCGGTCGGCGCCGGGCTGTTGTTGCCGGGGCTGGCGCCGGCGGTGATCGCTTCGGTCAAGGATCGGCCGCAACTCACCGACGGCGTACAGTCCGGCGACCTGCTGGGCGACCGGGCGATCATCTGGAGCCGCTGCGACCGCCCCGCGCGGATGGTGGTGGAGTGGGACACCCGCAGCCTGTTTCCCAACCCCCGGCGATTCGCCTCGTCCCTGGCCGATGCACGCACCGATTTCACTGCTCGGGTCGAACTCACCGGGCTGCCCGCCGACCAGGCGATTTTCTATCGCGTGCAGTTTGAAGACGCCCAGAGCGGTATCGCCAGCGAGCCCTGGTTCGGTCATTTGCGCAGCGTGCCGCAGACCCGCCGTGACATCCGTTTTGTCTGGAGCGGCGACACCGTCGGCCAGGGCTTCGGCATCAACCCCGACATTGGCGGCATGCGCATCTACGAAGCAATGCGCCTGCGTCTGCCAGACTTTTTTATCCACAGCGGCGATACCATTTACGCCGACGGTCCGATCCCGGAACAGCTCATCACAGAAGGTGGCCGGGTGTGGCGCAACATCACCACCGAGGCCAAGAGCAAAGTCGCCGAGACCCTTGATGAGTACCGCGGCAATTACCGCTACAACCTGATGGACGAAAACATCCGTCGTTTCAATGCCGAGGTCCCGCAGGTCTGGCAGTGGGACGACCACGAAGTGGTGAACAACTGGTCGCCGGGCAAGCAGCTGGATGCGCGTTACCAGGACAAAGATATCCACAGTCTGGTGGGCCGCGCACGCCAGGCCTGGCTTGAATATGCGCCGATGCGTTTGCAGAGTGCCGATGGCGGCGGGCGGATCTATCGCAAGCTTGGTTACGGGCCGCTGCTCGATGTTTTTGTACTGGACATGCGCAGTTATCGCGGGCCCAACGATGACAATCAGGGCGCTGAAAAACCTTTCCTCGGGCGTGAACAACTGGACTGGCTCAAGCGCGAAATGCAGGCCTCGAACGCGCAATGGAAAGTGATCGCCGCCGACATGCCCATTGGCCTCGGCGTGCCCGACGGCGAGGTCAGCCCTGGTGTCGCGCGCTGGGAGGCCGTGGCCAACGGTGACCCCGGCCCGGCACAGGGGCGTGAACTGGAAATCGCAGAATTGCTCGGCTTTCTGCGGGCGCAAGAGGTACGCAATTTCCTGTTCCTGACCGCGGATGTGCATTACTGCGCGGCCCATCATTACCATCCGGATCGGGCGGCGTTTCAGGATTTCGAACCGTTCTGGGAGTTCGTCGCCGGACCGCTGAATGCCGGTAGCTTTGGACCGAACTCGCTGGATAAAACCTTTGGTCCTGAAGTGGTGTTCGAGAAGGCGCCGCCCGCGCAGAACGTCTCGCCGTTTGCCGGGTTTCAGTTTTTTGGCGAGGTGAACATCGATGGACAGAGCGGGGAGTTGAGCGTGGTGTTGCGGGATCTGGACGGGGTGTCTGTATTTGAGAAAAAGCTGCAGCCGGTTTGAGATGGAGATGGATACATGAACCCTTGTGGGAGCGAGCTTGCTCGCGATGGCGGTATTACATTCAACACATTGGTTGACTGATAGACCGTAATCGCGAGCAAGCTCGCTCCCACAGGGAACTCAGTGAATCAGTACACGTCGCGGCGGTAGCGGCCCTGTTCGATCAGGCGCTCCACTTCGGCGCTACCCAACACTTCGTTGAGCACCTGATCCACGCCCGAAGCCATGCCTTGAAGGCTGCCGCAGATGTAGATCACCGCATCGTCCGCCAGCCACTTCTTGAGCTCGGCCGCCGATTCACGCAGGCGATCCTGTACGTAGATCTTTTCGGCCTGGTCGCGGGAAAATGCCAGGTCGAGGCGCGCCAGATCACCATTGATCAGCCACTCCTCCAGCTCCTTTCGGCACAGGTAATCGTGCTCGCGGTGGCGCTCGCCAAACAGCAGCCACTGGCGTTGCTGACCATCGGCAATCCGGGCCTTGAGCAGGCTGCGCAACCCGGCCAGGCCCGTGCCATTGCCCAGCAGGATCATCGGCACCGGTTGGGCCGGCAGATGGAAACCACTGTTGCGCCGCACGCGCAGGCTGATGGAGCTGCCCACCGGCGCGTGTTCGGTCAGCCAGCCGGAACCGACACCGAGGTTGCCGTCGGCATGCACTTCCTGACGCACGATCAATTCCAGCACGCCATCGGCCGGGATCGACGCAATGGAATACTCGCGCATGGCCAGCGGCACGAGGGCCTCTGCCAACGCTTGGGCGTGCAGGCCGACCAGGTGGGCGCGGTTCTCCGGCAACTGGCGGCTGGCCAGGGCCTGTTCGAGGGTTTCTTCCAGGCCGTTGAGTTGCACCTTGGTTTCACCGTGAATCCCCATGCCGTCGAGGAAGTGCTCGATGGCCCACGGGCAATTGCGCGGCATCACTTCCACCAGGTCGCCCGCCAGCCAGCTGCTGGTGGAAGGAGGCTTGAGGCCCAACAAGTACACCGGCGAGCCACTGCTGTCCGGATTGAGCAGTTCACGATGCAGCAGGGTCCAGTTGTCGTAGCTGGGCGCTTGCCAGGTATCCACGGGGGCCTGGCCGGTCAACAGGCCCAGTTGCTGTTGCCAGTGGCGCAAGGCGTAAGGGTCACCGCTGTCGACCTCCACCGGGGCGAACAGGGTCTTTGCGCCATGTTCGCCCAACCAGGTGTGCAGGCGTTTGGCGAAACCGCAGAAGTGTTGATACTGCCGGTCGCCCAACCCCAGGACGGCGTAATTCAGGCGTCCCAGGCTCGGTGTCCGGCCCAGTACCTTGCGCTCGAAACTGCGGGCGCTGTCCGGTGCTTCGCCGTCGCCGAAGGTGCTGACGACGAACAAGGCATTGTTCGATTCATGCAAGTCCTGCTCGCTGACGTCCGCCAATGGCTGCACTTTGACCGGCAAGCCTGCGGCCTGCAATTGTCCGGCGGTTTGCCATGCCAGCTGTTCGGCAAAACCACTTTGGCTGGCGAAGCCGATCAGCCACGCCGGCGCGTCGCTGGCGGTTTGCACGAGATCTTTGCGCGCATCCTTGATCTGGCGTTTTTTGCGCCGACGATCCAGGTACAGCATCCAGCCGGTGATGAAGAACAGCGGCATGGTCAGCGAGGCGATGGTCAGGATAATGCGCCCGACGATGCCGAAGTAACTACCGACGTGCAGCGCATAGATGCTGGTCAGCAGTTGCGCCTTGAGGCTCTTGTCGCTGTAGCGATCAACCCGTTTGACCACGCCGGTGACCGGGTCGAGGGTGATCTGGTTCAGGGCGCGGTCGTGAGGCGAAGTTTTCAGCAGGAAATAAACGGTCGCCGGTTGGCCGGCCACGGGTGGCATGCGCACGTTATAGGAGCTCAGTTGCGGACCGGCCGCACTGTAGATGCTGCTCCACATCGCCGCGTAATCGGCCGTCGGTGCCGGACCGCTTGGCGCAGGGCCGCGTCCGCCGCGAACGCGTTCGCTCTGTGGTGAGTCGGAGAGCAACCGGGTCAGGCCTTTGTTGTACCACTCGTAGGACCAGAACAACCCGGTCAGCGCCGCCAGAAGGTAAAACACCAGGCACCAGGTGCCGGCCACCGAGTGCAGGTCCCAGTTGAAGCTGCGGCCCTTTTTCTTCCAGTCCAGGGTCAGCCAGGTCCGCCAGCTTTTCCACTGGCGAGGCCAGCGCAGGTATAGGCCGGACAGGCAGAAGAACACCAGAATCAGCGTGCACGCGCCGGTGATCTGCCGCCCCGTGTCGCCCATGGCGAGGAAACGGTGCAGTTGCAGCATCAGGCCGAAAAAGCCCTGGCCGTTGGCGTCGCCGAGGAACTCGGCGGTGTACGGGTCGAAGTAGCGCATCTCGCCACGGCGTTCACCCGGCGGCGGGGTGAACCACACTTTGGCGGCGCTGCCGCTGTCGGTCTCCACCGTGAGCATCGAGACTTTTTTGCCCGATGCGGCTTCGATTCGCTCCACCAGTTCGACGGGCGGCAGCACACCGGCGACCTGTTTCTCGACCTGCAACACAGAAGGATTGAGTGTGCTCAGGATTTCATCCTGAAACGACACCGCCGCCCCGGTGATGCCCATCAGGGCCAGGACCAGCCCGGCGCTGATGCCGAAAAACCAGTGCAACTGGAACAGGGTTTTCTTCAACACGTCGCTCGCCTTGTTCGTTCAAGTTGATTCATCACGGCGCGCATTATGCCGTGGGGTTGTCGAGAAGCATTCTTTTTACGCACAAAGGCCCCGTTCATGTGGATGAACGGGGCCAGGTCTGATTTCAGCATTCACCCACAGGGATTGCAGTGTGAGTGGCAATCAGAAGTGGAAGTTGGTGCTCAGCAAAGCGGTACGACCGGCCGCCTGGTTGGCGAAGTGAGTCGAGAACGCCTTGTCGTAGTAGGTTTCGTCGGTCAGGTTCTGTACGTTCAGTTGCAGGTCGACGTTCTTGGTCAGCTTGTACGCCGCCATTGCGTCGTAACGAACGTAGGAATCGACCATGGTGGTGTTGGCGGCACTGCCGAACACGTCATCGACATAGAACGCACCGCCACCGATGGTCAGCCTTGGCGTGACCTGATAGGTCGTCCACAGGCTGGCGCTGTTTTTCGGCGTGTTAGGCAGTTCGTTGCCGTTGTTGGCTTTGTTTGCCGGCAGGTCGCCGCCATCGACTTGCTCGCTGTCCATGTAGGCGTAACCGGCGAAGACCTGCCATTTGTCGGTGAGCTTGCCGGTGGCCGACAGTTCGATACCTTGAACGCGGGTTTTGCCGACGTTTTCAAACGTAGTGGTGTTGGTTTGCACACGAGCGTTTTCTTTCTCGGTGCGGAAGATGTCGGCAGTCAGGGACAAACGATCGTTCAGCAGATCCCACTTGGTACCGATTTCGTAGTTCTTGGTGGTTTCCGGCTCCATGTCGCTTTTGAGCAGGTTGCCGTTGCGATCCGGCGTGCCACCCAACGGGTTGCCTTCCGCGCCATCGCCGAGGGTGTTGCCTGGTGGAGTGGCAGACGTCGCATAGGAGGCATAGATGCTGCCGTTTTCCGCTGGTTTGTACACCACACCGAACTGACCGGTAACGAACTCGCTGGTGTCATCGCCCTTGGACGTGGTCACGCTGGAACCGTTGAAGGTTTTGTAGTCGGTGTCGAAATGGTCGTAGCGCAGGCCCATGTTCACCAGCCACTGCTCGGACAACGTCAGGGTGTCGAATACATACAGTGCGTAGGTGTTGGCCTTGGTATCGGTGCCCGCGTAGTTGCGGGAGATGGCACCGCTCCACGGATCATTCGGCGTCGGGTTGGACAGCGAGGTGCAGTTGTAACCGCTTGGCGCGCCGATCAGTGCCGGCGAGCAGTTGTTGGTTACCGCTGCCGTTCCCGGGGTGGTGTCCGTGTTGACGTTGTACGAGGATTTTTCACTTTCCTCGTGGGTGTATTCGACACCGGTGGAGAAGCTGTTCTTGAACCCGGCGATGTAGATATCACCAAACAGGTCGGTCTGGTTGGTGGTGGTCTCGGTGTTGCTCACGCGGGTGTTCGCCCGGCGCCAGACGCTGCCGTTGTTGACGTTGCCTTTACTGTCGTCCGGCTGGGTCAGGATGTAATCCTGCATGCTGGTGCCGTGACGCAGGGTGTTCTTGATGGTCAGCGAGTCGCTCAGGTCGTGCTCGATGGCGAAGGTCGCGGTGTCGGTGCGGGTCTTGCGGAAGTCGCGGTCGGTCAGACCATAGAAATTGCTGCTGTCGCCGCCGTCATTCGGCTTGTCCGGGTTGGACTTGGTGCGTCCAGCCGCGAGAGTGGTCGGGATCGAGTACGGAATGCCCGAATCCGGCGTGTCGTTGCTTTCGAGGTGGTAGTAGTCGAGGTTGACGCGAGTGTCTGTACCCAGGCCGAAAGCCAGGGACGGTGCGACACCCCAGCGGTCGTAGTCGACGCTGTCACGTCCGGCGACGTTGCTCTCATGGCTCATCAGGTTCAGACGGCCAGCGGCAGTGTCGGTGAACTGATAGTTGCCGTCCATGGTGTAGCGCTGGGTCTGGTCGGAGCCCCAGGTGAAACCACCATCGAACGAATTGCCCAGGTGAGCTTTCTTGCTGACCAGGTTGATGCTGCCGCCTGCAGCGCCGCGACCGCCGATGGCAGAGTTCGGGCCTTTGCTGACTTCGATCGATTCCACGGCGAAGATCTCGCGGCTCTGGGAACCGGTATCGCGAACGCCGTCCAGGTAGGTATCGCCCTGGGCGTCAAAGCCGCGAATGAACGGACGGTCGCCCTGTGGGTTGCCGCCTTCACCGGCACCGAAGGTGATGCCTGGAATGGTGCGCAGGGCGTCCTGCATGTTCATGGCGCCCGTGTCTTTCAACACTTGTTGCGGAATGACGGTGATCGAGCGCGGTGTGTCCACCAGCGGCGCGGTGTACTTGGGCGAGGAGGCTTTCTCTACGTTGTAGGTCGTCTCGTCCTGAGCTTCGCCGGTGATGGCGGTGGCGCCCAGCGAAATCACATTGCCCGGTGCTTTTTCGTCGGCTTTTTCCGCCGCGAAAACCATGTGGCCCGCAGAGCCGGCAGTAATCGCCATGCCGATGGCCGATGCGAGCAGACGTGGTGAACTGACCGGTACTTGTGGTTGTTGACGCGACATTTGAGTTCCCCTCCCCAAGGATTTGAGGCCGCGGAATATAGGGTAAACACGTATTCGTATCAATTGCGAAACATTACTATTCGCACTGAATTTACATTCTTTACAATTTACCCTTACGGTTTCTGCTGACTCATTCGTCAGATGTGTTTTACACAGGCAATAAGAATCAATACCATTGGCATCCCTTTGGTTTCAGGTGCCTTTGTCATGCTGCTGCACATTCCCGGCCTGTTTGAAAAAGACGAGGTGCAGCGCATTCGCGAGGCTCTGGAGCAAGCCGATTGGGCCGATGGCAAGATCACCGCCGGCTACCAGTCGGCGAAGGCCAAACACAATTTGCAGTTGCCGGAAGGTCACCCGCTGGCCAAGGAGATCGGCGCGGCGATGCTGGAGCGGCTGTGGAAAAATCCGCTGTTCATGTCAGCAGCGTTACCGCACAAAGTGTTCCCTCCGTTAGTGAACTGTTACACCGCCGGTGGCAGTTTCGACTTCCATATCGACAACGCGGTGCGTCAGCCAAAAGGCAGCATCGAGCGGGTGCGAACGGATTTGTCCGCCACGCTGTTCTTCAGCGAGCCGGAGGATTACGACGGCGGCGAGCTGGAGATCCAGGACACTTTCGGCACCCAACGGGTGAAGCTGCCTGCCGGCGACATGGTGCTGTATCCCGGCACCAGTCTGCACAAGGTCAATGCGGTGACACGCGGAGCGCGGCTCGCCTCGTTTTTCTGGACGCAAAGCCTGGTGCGTGAAGACAGCCAGCGCGCGTTGCTGTTCGAAATGGACGGGGCGATCCAGCAACTGACCCAGGACATGCCCGACCACCCTTCGCTGATTCGCCTCACCGGCACCTATCACAACCTGTTGCGTCGCTGGGTCGAGGTATGAGTTATCAACTGCGCCGCGAAGAAGTACTCGACGGTGACCGGCTCAAAGCCATGCTCGACGAAAGTCCGGCCCGTGCGGCCCAGGCCATCCTGATTGCCGCACGAGAAGGAGAGGTCGAAGCCCAGGCCTTGCTCGGGCAGATCCTGCTCGACGGCCAGGGGATCGCGCAGGACCAACCGCTGGCGCTGAGCTGGTTCGGCATCGCAGCGCGCCAGGGGCACCTCATGGCGCGCAACATGCTCGGTCGTTGCCATGAGCATGGTTGGGGCTGCGCTGCCGATGCATCGCTAGCGGCCAGGCATTACCGACTTGCCGCCACTGCAGGGCTGGATTGGGCGATGTACAACTACGCCAATCTGCTGGCGACCGGTCGCGGGGTGATTGAGGATCAGCTTCAAGCACTGAGTCTCTATCGCCGTGCGGCTGAGTTGGGTCATGCAAAATCGATGAATCTGTTGGGGCGGTATCTGGAAGAAGGGCGGGTCAGTCCTGTGAATCCGGCAGCGGCTCGTAACTGGTATCGACGTTCGGCCGAAGGCGGGGATTTTCGCGGGCAGTTCAGCTTTGCTGCGGTCTTGACCGACGAAGGGAATATCGAGGATGCGTTGGTCTGGCTGCGCAAGGCGTTGGCCGGTGGCAACCTGAATTTTCTGCGAGTAGCGAGTCAGGCGCTGATGGGCGCGGTCGATCCTCGGATCCAGGCACTGGCCCACGAATTCCATCATCGTGCCGAAGAATTAACCCCAGTCTCTTGAGCCTTTGTGGGAGCGAGCTTGCTCGCGATGACGTCATGATATTCAGCATCAATGTTGATTGAGCTATCGCCATCGCGAGCAAGCTCGCTCCCACAGAGGGTGGCGTAAATGAAAAAGCCCATGACAGGTCATGGGCTTTTTGTTTTCTACGCAGTATTTACACGTAGAACGACTTCAGCGGCGGGAAGCCATTGAACTCGACGGCGCTGTAACTGGTGGTGTACGCACCGGTCGACAGCCAGTACAGGCGATCACCGATGGCCAGGTTCAGCGGCAGGCCGTACTTGTAGTTTTCGTACATGATGTCGGCGCTGTCGCAGGTTGGACCGGCGATGACCACTTCTTCCATTTCGCCTTTCTTCTCGGTCCAGATCGGGAACTTGATGGCTTCGTCCATGGTTTCGATCAGGCCGGAGAACTTGCCCACATCCGTGTACACCCAACGCTCTACCGCGGTACGGGATTTACGTGCAACCAGTACCACTTCGCTAACCAGGATGCCGGCGTTGGCGATCAGCGAGCGGCCTGGCTCCAGGATGATTTCCGGCAAGTCATCACCGAAGTCTTCCTTCAGGAAGCGGATGATTTCCTCGGCGTAGGTTTCCAGGCTGTTGGTGCGGGTGATGTAGTTGGCCGGGAAGCCGCCACCCATGTTGATCAGCTTCAGGTGGATGCCGTCTTCTTCCTTCAGACGTTCGAAGATCACTTTGACCTTGGCGATCGCCGCGTCCCAGACGCTGATGTCGCGCTGCTGCGAGCCGACGTGGAACGAGATGCCGTAAGGCACCAGGCCCAGGTCGCGAGCGAGGATCAGCAGGTCCATGGCCATGTCGGTCTGGCAGCCGAATTTGCGCGACAACGGCCAGTCGGCGGTGGTCGAGCCTTCGGTCAGGATACGCACGTAGACTTTCGAGCCCGGTGCGGCCTTGGCGATGTTGCGCAGGTCGGCTTCGGAGTCGGTGGCGAACAGGCGCACGCCCTTCTCGTAGAAGTAGCGGATGTCCTTGGATTTCTTGATGGTGTTGCCGTAGCTGATCTGGTCGGCGCTGACGCCGCGACCAAGCACTTTGTCCAGCTCGTAGATCGAGGCGATGTCGAAGCTCGAGCCTTTCTCTTTGAGCAGGTCGATGATCTCGACGGCCGGGTTGGCCTTGACCGCGTAGTAGACCTTGGCGAATTCGAAACCGGCGCGCAGGTCGTCATAGGCCTGGCTGATCATCGCGGTGTCGATCACCACGAACGGGGTTTCCTGTTTGTCGGCGAACGCCTTCATTTTCTGAAAGGTTTCACGCGCGAAATAGTCTTCGACCTGGATCGACATACCTGGGAGCTCCTAAAGGCAAACGTTGTTAATCAATGGGTGCAAATGAACGTCCTCCGTATCCCCACTTTGGTTCGCCTACTTCCCAAGGCATGTCGCCGAAAGCAAAAAGGCCATGGGAAGTGCAGCTTTCCCTTGGCCTTGCTGTCTCGTCGTCAGTACTTGAGCCGGATGGATCGTTTCCAGCATGGACGTTCGGCGCGAACTTTAGGGCGTGAGGGGCTTGAGATCAACAAAAAATGTCGCGTTTTTGCACTCTTCTGACGCGCGTTGCAGGCATCACTCTTTGTAACCGACACAGATGACAGTCGGATGTTCCCGAGGATTTATGGAGTGTTAAAAATACCTGCACGTTCGACGCTTTTGTGTGCGAAGTCGCTAGTAACTACGATAGCGTCAACATCGGCGACGTTGGCCGCGAAAAGGTAGGCTGATAGGGGATTTGAGTATTCAGGAGCGTGTTTTCGGATAGCTTTTACAGACGCTACTGTTGATATTTTTTTCCGGCCTGCGAATCACTGGAAAATCGCATCGAACCTGTGGGAGCGAGCTTGCTCGCGATGACATTTTCACAGCCAGCATCGTAGTTGCCTGAAATGACGCCATCGCGAGCAAGCTCGCTCCCACAGGTTTTGTATTTTTACCGGGTAACGTGAGCTGTCAGGCGACCACTGCCTCAGCTGGCGAGACGATATTGGTCTTCATCCCCCGCGAACGTCCGGAGCTCAGGTACGCCGCAATCGACTCCTGTGTGACCTCGCCAAGGAACACCCGCTCGGCATCCATCACCGGCAACCACGCCCGATTGAACTCGTACATGCGCGACAGCAGAATGCGCAAATGCTCGTCGTACGCCGCCGTGGCGTTGAACTCGCGTTGGTACTGCGCGCAGGTGCCGGCCTGACGGTGCAAGTCGCGACGTCGTACATAACCCAGGGCTTTATTCTCGGCGCAAGTGACCACCACATAGCGTCGGTCATGCTCGTCCATCAACTCCAGCGCTTCGGCCACCGGGGTATGCGGGCTGACGGAAGGCGCGTTGTCCGCCGCATCTTCGGCTTTCACCAGCAGCAGGCGTTTCAGTGTGCTGTCCTGGCCGACGAAGTTGCTGACAAACTCATCCGCCGGATGTGCGAGCAAAGTGTCCGGGTGATCGATCTGCAGCAGCTTGCCGGCGCGGAAAATCGCGATCTTGTCGCCGAGCTTGATCGCCTCGTCGATGTCGTGGCTGACCATGATCACGGTCTTGTTCAGCGCCCGCTGCATTTCGAAGAACTCGTTCTGGATCATCTCGCGGTTGATCGGGTCGACTGCCCCGAACGGCTCGTCCATTAATAGCAGTGGTGCATCGGCGGCCAGTGCACGAATCACGCCGATCCGCTGTTGCTGCCCACCGGACAATTCTCGTGGATAGCGATGCAGATATTGCTTGGGTTCGAGCTTGATCATGCTCATCAACTCGCGGGCGCGGTCGTGGCATTTCTGCTTGTCCCAGCCGAGCAGTTTCGGCACCACGACGATGTTCTCCTCGATGGTCATGTTCGGGAACAAACCGATTTGCTGGATGACGTAGCCGATGTTGCGGCGCAGCGTCACTTCGTCGAGGCCCGTGGTGTCTTCACCGTTGATCAGGATCTTGCCTGAGGTCGGTTTGATCAGGCGGTTGATCATTTTCAGCGTGGTGCTTTTGCCGCAACCCGATGGCCCGAGGAACACGCAGATTTCGCCTTCATTGACGGTCAGGCTCACCGAGTCCACGGCTTTCACATCTTTGCCGTTGCTTTGGAAGGTCTTGCTGAGGTTTTGAAGTTCGATCATTTGAGCAGTCCTTTTGGAGTCAGCGAACGTTGCAGCACTTGCAGGATCAGGTCGGCGATGATCGCCAGCACACTGACCAGTACAGCGCCGACAATCAGCATCGACATGTCGCTGCGGCTGATGGCAGCGAGGATGAGTACGCCCAGGCCACCGGCGCCGATGGTCGCGGCGATGGTCATGACGCCGATGTTCATGACCACGGCAGTGCGCACACCAGCGAGGATCACCGGCACGGCAATGGGTAATTCGACCATGCGCAGGCGCTGACCGAAGGTCATGCCGATGCCGCGCGCGGCTTCACGGATGCCCGGTTCGACGTTGGTCAGGGCCAGGTAGGTGTTACGCATGATCGGCAGCAGCGAATACAGAAACACCGCGGTGATGGCCGGCATCGGGCCCAGGCCCTGGCCGAACTTGGAGTAGAACGGCAGCAGCAGGCCAAACAGGGCAATCGACGGCACGGTCAGCAGCACCGTGGCGCTGGCTTGCAAAGGCCCGGCGAGGCTCGGGAAGCGTGTCATCAGGATGCCCAGCGGCACGCCAACCACAATCGCCAGGGTCACGGCGATGCCGACCAGGGTGATGTGTTGGCCGGTCAGCTGTATCACCTGCTGCCAGTCGAGGTGGGAAAAGGCGTTGAGAAATTCCATGGCTTTTCCTCCCTATTTGATTGGATGCTGGCGCAGGAAATCTGCGGCAACGGACGAAGGACTTTGGTGATCGACATCGACCCGCGCATTGAGCTCGCGCATGGTGTTGTCGTCGAACAGCTCAGCCAGAGGCTTGAGTTGTTCGGCCAGTTGCGGATGCGCATCGAGGTAGGCCTGACGCACCACCGGTGCAGCGGTGTAGTCGGGGAAGTAATGCTTGTCGTCTTCCAGCAGCTTCAGCTTGAAGGCGTTGAGGCGACCGTCGGTGGTGTAGACCAGACCGGCAAACACCTGGCCGTTGCGCAGGGCGGTATAAACCAGACCGGCGTCCATCTGCCGGATGTTCTTGCGGGTCAGGTTCATGTCGTAGAGCTTGACCATGCCATCAAGACCGTCCGAGCGGTTGGCGAACTCGGTATCCAGCGCCACCAGATTGTTGGTCTCGGCCTCCTTGCGCAGCACCGAGTTCAGCTCGCTGATGGTGTTGATCTGCGGGTATTGGTCAGCAACGTTTTTCGGCAGTGCCAGGGCATAGGTGTTGCTGAATTTCGACGGTGTCAGCCAGACCAGGCCTTTTTTCGCGTCGAGTTCTTTTACTCGTGCGTAGGACTGTTCGCTGTCGAGTTTTTCAGTGACATGGTTGTAGGCCACCAGCGAAACGCCGGTGTATTCCCAGAGCATGTCCAGTTGGCCACTTTCGTGGGCGCTGCGGGCCAGATTGCTGCCCAGGCCGCCGGTCACCTGCACCTCGTAACCCTTGGTGCGCAGGTACTGCGAGGTGATTTCCGCCAGCAGGGTCTGTTCGGTGAACACCCGGGCGCCGATGCGGATCAACGGTTTTTCCGTGGCTTGGGCAAATCCTGCGAACAGCAGGACGCAGCCTAGTAAAAAGCTTGAAGTTTTCATGACGATTCCTTTGCCGAGGCTTAAGACGGGCGCAAGCCGCGTTCGAGCCAGAGGCGGCTGGCGAGTGTCACCAGGCCGTCGAGCAACAAGGCCAGCAGGGCGGTGCAGGCCGCGCCGAGCAGCAATTGCGGCTGATTGTTCAGGGCGATGCCGGGGAAGATCAGGCTGCCGAGACTGTTGGCGCCGATCAGGAACGCCAGCGGCGCCGTCCCGACATTGATCGCCAGTGCCACACGCACACCACCGATGATGATCGGCACCGCGTTGGGCAATTCGACTTTCCACAGCACCTGGCGCGGGGTCATGCCGATGCCGACGGCGGCTTCCTTGAGCGAACCCTGAACGTTTTTCAGGCCTTCGTAGGTGTTGCGCACGATGGGCAGCAAAGAGGCGAGGAACAGGGCGAAGATGGCAGGACCGCTGCCGATGCCGAGGATGCCCAAGGCGATGGCCAGGACGGCCAGGGGCGGAATGGTGTTGCCAATGTTGAAGAACTGCATGAAGCGTTCGGCACGGCCGATCATGGACGGGCGGCTGAGGAGGATGCCGGCAGGAATGCCCACGACAAGGGCGGCCAGCATGGAAGCGAGGACGAGAACCAGATGAGCTTGCAGGTAAAACAACAAATCGTCGCGGTAGTGTTCGATCGTGTTGATGCCGATCCATTGGATCAGCAGGGCCAGAAGGGCGAATACCAGCGCGCCTCCTATCAGCCCTTTGCCATAGTGGATAGCCACAGGCGGACTCCTTTTTTCAGTCGGCGAACACTTTCTCGTGTGGCAACGCCATTCCTGGCTGCCGAAAAAATGATCGCGATAAGCAGCTCATGCCGAGCGCGTTTCACTGTAGGAGCGAGCTTGCTCGCGAAAAACTTCAAGACAATGCGTACCTTCAGGTACCCAGCATTATCGTTGACGTCCATCGCGAGCAGGCTCGCTCCTACAGGGGGAAACGCACGGCAATCGAGCCATGAGCACAGCCTCGTCAGGCCGAATTGCAGGTGTTTCAAGCCCCCGACGAGTGGTCGTTACGGGGGAGTGGACGTCTCCGTGCCTTAAAAGGTTCCCATCTGAAGCAGCATTTGGCCACCCCTAATGTGCTCAACGGTTCGGTTCTTGGATCAACTTGGGCTATAATCTGCGCCCTTTTTTGAATCACCTGCCAGGCGATTTCCCATGACCAAACAGGCCGCCGAAGTCGCGAAACGCCGCACTTTCGCCATTATTTCCCACCCCGATGCCGGTAAGACCACCATCACCGAGAAGCTCCTGCTGATGGGCAAGGCGATTGCGGTAGCCGGTACGGTGAAATCTCGTAAATCCGATCGCCATGCCACCTCCGACTGGATGGAAATGGAAAAGCAGCGGGGTATCTCCATTACCACGTCGGTCATGCAGTTCCCGTATCGCGAACACATGATCAACCTGCTCGACACCCCGGGCCACGAAGACTTCTCCGAAGATACCTATCGCACCCTGACGGCGGTGGACTCGGCGTTGATGGTTCTCGACGGCGGTAAAGGTGTAGAGCCTCGGACCATCGCCCTGATGGACGTCTGCCGTCTGCGTGACACGCCGATCGTCAGTTTCATCAACAAACTCGACCGTGACATCCGCGACCCGATCGAACTGCTCGACGAAATCGAAGCCGTCCTCAAGATCAAGGCTGCGCCGATCACCTGGCCGATTGGTTGCTACCGTGACTTCAAAGGCGTGTATCACCTCGCCGATGACTACATCATCGTGTACACCGCCGGTCACGGCCACGAACGCACCGAAACCAGGATCATCGAGAAGCTCGACTCCGATGAAGCCCGCGCCCACCTGGGTGACGAGTACGAACGTTTCATCGAGCAGCTGGAACTGGTGCAGGGCGCCTGCCACGAGTTCAACCAGCAGGAGTTCCTCGACGGTCAACTGACTCCGGTGTTCTTCGGTACGGCACTGGGCAACTTCGGTGTCGACCACGTCCTCGACGCCGTCGTTGATTGGGCGCCGCGTCCACTGGCACGCGTGGCCAACGAGCGCACCGTGGAGCCGGTGGAAGAGAAGTTCTCGGGTTTCATCTTCAAGATCCAGGCGAACATGGACCCGAAACACCGCGACCGCATCGCCTTCATGCGTATCTGCTCCGGCAAGTACGAAAAAGGCATGAAGATGCGCCACGTGCGCACCGGCAAGGACGTGCGGATCGGCGACGCGCTGACCTTCTTCTCCTCCGAGCGTGAGCAACTGGAAGAAGCGTTTGCCGGCGACATCATCGGCCTGCACAACCACGGCACCATCCAGATCGGCGACACCTTCAGCGAAGGCGAAGTCCTGGGTTTCACCGGCATTCCACACTTCGCCCCGGAACTGTTCCGTCGCGTACGCCTGAAAGATCCGCTGAAATCCAAGCAACTGCGCCAGGGCCTGCAACAACTGGCCGAAGAAGGCGCGACCCAGGTGTTTTTCCCGGAACGCAGCAACGACATCATCCTCGGCGCCGTCGGTGTGCTGCAGTTCGATGTGGTCGCCAGCCGTTTGAAAGAGGAATACAAGGTCGAGTGCTCCTACGAGCCGATCACTGTTTACTCTGCGCGCTGGATCGAATGCAGCGACAAGAAGAAGCTTGAGGAATTCTCCAACAAGGCTGTGGAAAACCTGGCGCTGGACGGCGGTGGTCACCTGACCTACCTCGCACCGACGCGGGTCAACCTGGCCCTGATGGAAGAGCGCTGGCCGGACGTGAAATTCCGTGCGACCCGTGAGCATCATTAAGCGCTGAGTTGCAAAATCCAAAAGCCCCGTTGCGAAAGCTGCGGGGCTTTTTGTTGCCTGGCGCAATTCCCTGTAGGAGCGAGCTTGCTCGCGATGATTCCAGCCGTGCTGTATTTATCCAGACAGAGCGCGTCATCGCTAGCATCCATCGCGAGCAGGCTCGCTCCAACAGGGGGCTTCGGTGTTAGTTGAGTTGTGAATAACCCCTATTCCAAACCAGTCTCCAAACCCGCTGCATTTTCCCCTGCCAGATAGCGTCCAATCTGGAGAACCCGGCTGATCGGAACTAGATTTGACTCAGCACCAGACAGGCACTCAACGAAAGGAAGGAATCGGCTATGAACAGGTTGTTTCGCGTTTTACTGCTGTTGAAGGTGATGGTGATGCTCTCGCTCGGAGCTTCGACGGCGTGGGCCGAGTGTATCGATCACGGGGAGCAGGCTTCGAGCGGGCAGGCGGGTTATGCGGGGTTGATGATTGCCAAGTCTGAATCGGAACCGGGAGATCAGGGGCAGGGCGGTGCGGACAACGACGATGACTCGACCACCGACGAACCGGACTCCGATGAGGAAGAGGGCGACAGCCAGACGTAGTCGCTCTATTGCAGGCAAAAGAAAACCCCTTCTACCTGAGTGATGCGCATTCGAGGCAGAAGGGGTTTGGTTAACGCGTAATTACTTGAGCTACTCAATCCCTGTGGGAGCGGGCTTGCTCGCGAAAGCGATCTGTCAGTCGACTTTGAGGTTGACTGGAATGACGCCTTCGCGAGCAAGCCCGCTCCCACATTTTTATGCCGCGCCGTCGAGGAATTGCTCGGCGTAGTGGCAAGCCACCTGGCGGCCGGCGATCAGGCGCAGGGCCGGCTCTTCAGTGCTGCAACGCTCGGTGGCGTACGGGCAGCGCTTGTGGAAGGCGCAGCCGGACGGCGGGTTCAGCGGGTTGGGCAATTCGCCTACGATCTTGATTTTCGGCTTGTCCGGATCCGGGTGGATGGCCGGCGTCGCCGACAGCAGCGCCTGGGTGTAGGGGTGCAGAGGTCGGGAGTAAATGTCCTCTTTCGTGCCCATTTCCACCGGGCGACCGAGATACATCACCATCACATGGTCGGCAACGTGGCGTACCACTGCCAGGTTGTGGGAGATGAACACATAGGCGGTGTTGAACTCTTGCTGCAAATCCATGAACAGGTTGAGCACCTGTGCCTGAATCGACACGTCCAGTGCCGAGGTCGGTTCGTCCGCCACCAGCACTTTCGGTTGCAGCATCATCGCGCGGGCCAGGGCGATCCGCTGGCGCTGACCACCGGAGAACATGTGCGGATAACGCTGATAGTGCTCGGGACGCAAGCCCACCTGCTTCATCATCGCCTGGACTTTCTCGCGACGTTCCGCGGCGCTCAGGTTGGTGTTGATCAATAACGGCTCTGCAAGCTGATCACCGACTTTCTGCCGAGGGTTCAACGAGGCGTACGGGCTCTGGAACACCATCTGCACGTCTTTGCGCAGTTGCTTGCGCTGGGCCTTGTCGGCACCGGCGACTTCCTGCCCGGCAATTTTCAAGGAGCCGGAGGACGGCTCTTCGATCAGGGTCAGGGCACGGGCCAGGGTGGATTTGCCGCAACCCGACTCGCCTACGACAGCGAGGGTCTTGCCGGCTTCCAGTTCGAACGACACGCCGTTGAGGGCGCGCACGGTGGCGTGACCCTTGAACAGGCCTCGGGACACCTCGTAGTGACGGGTCAGGTCGCGGGCGGTAAGAACGACGGCCATTACGCCACCTCCTGGTTCAGCGGGTAGAAGCAGCGAGCGAGGCTGTTGCTTTTCTGGTCAAGGGCCGGACGTTGTTGACGGCAGTTGTCTTTCACGTACGGGCAGCGTGGCGACAGCAGGCAACCTTGCGGGCGGTCGTAGCGACCGGGAACGATGCCCGGCAGGGTCGACAGGCGCGAGGCACCCAGGCTGTGTTCCGGAATTGCCTTGAGCAACGCTTCGCTGTACGGGTGTGCCGGAATGTCGAACAGTTGCGGCACCTGGCCGACTTCGACCGCCTGGCCGGCGTACATCACGCACACGCGCTGGGCGGTTTCGGCCACGACGGCGAGGTCGTGGGTGATCAGCACCAGGCCCATGTTCTGCTCTTTCTGCAACGCCAGCAGCAGGTCCATGATTTGCGCCTGGATGGTTACGTCCAGCGCCGTGGTCGGTTCGTCGGCGATCAGCAGTTTCGGTTCGCCGGCAATCGCCATGGCAATCGCGACACGTTGGCTCATGCCACCGGACAGTTGATGCGGGTAGGCGTCCATACGGCTGGCGGCACCCGGGATTTCAACTTTTTCCAGCAGTTCGATGGCGCGCTTGCGGGCAGCCTTGCCGGACATTTTCAGGTGCAGGCGCAGCACTTCTTCAATCTGGAAACCGACGGTGTAGCTCGGGTTCAGGGCAGTCATCGGATCCTGGAAGACCATGGACAGGTCTTTACCGACGATCTGGCGACGCTGGCGATTGTTGAGCTTGAGCATGTTCTTGCCGTCGAAATTCAGGGCGTCAGCGGTGACGATCCCCGGATGCTCGATCAGGCCCATCAGCGCCATCATGGTCACGGACTTGCCGGAACCGGACTCGCCAACGATGGCCAGCACTTCGCCCTTGTCCACTTGCAGGTCGAGGCCATCGACGACTGGCGTGGCGTTTTTGTCGCCGAAGCGAACATTGAGATTCTTGATTTCTAGCAGTGACATGGGAATCTCCTCAGGCGGCGTTCTTGAGTTTCGGGTCCAGCGCATCGCGCAGGCCGTCGCCCATCAGGTTGATTGCCAGCACGCTGAGCAAAATGGTCAGACCAGGCAGGCTCACTACCCACCAGGCGCGTTCGATGTAGTCGCGGGCCGAAGCCAGCATGGTGCCCCACTCAGGGGTTGGCGGTTGTACGCCAAGGCCGAGGAAGCCCAGTGCGGCGGCATCGAGGATCGCCGAGGAGAAGCTCAGGGTGGCCTGAACGATCAGCGGCGCCATGCAATTAGGCAGCACGGTGACGAACATCAGGCGCGGCAGACCGGCACCGGCCAGGCGCGCGGCGGTCACGTAGTCGCGGTTCAGTTCGCCCATCACCGCAGCGCGGGTCAGACGAACGTAGGACGGCAAGGACACCACGGCGATGGCGATCACGGTATTGATCAGGCCAGGGCCGAGGATGGCGACGATCGCCACGGCCAGCAGCAGGGACGGCAGGGCCAGCATGATGTCCATCAGACGCATGATGCTCGGGCCAAGTATGCGCGGGAAGAACCCGGCGAACAGACCCAGCAGGATCCCCGGGATCAGCGACATCACCACCGACGACAAACCGATCAGCAACGATAGGCGCGAGCCCTGGATCAGGCGCGACAGCAGGTCGCGACCCAGTTCGTCGGTGCCGAGCAGGAACTGCATCTGTCCACCTTCCAGCCAGGCCGGCGGGGTCAGCAGGAAATCACGGTATTGCTCGCTCGGGTCGTGAGGGGCAACCCACGGGGCGAAGATGGCGCAGAAAATCACCAGCAGCATGAACATCAGGCCAGCGACGGCACCTTTGTTCTTGGAAAACGCTTGCCAGAATTCTTTGTACGGAGACGGGTACAGCAGGCTTTGATCGACTGCTACCGATGGAATTGGAGTGGTCATGGTCATGATCTCAGCGCTGATGACGGATGCGTGGGTTGGCAAAGCCGTAGAGGATGTCCACTACGAAGTTGACCACAATCACCAGGCAGGCGATTAACAGGATGCCGTTTTGCACAACGGGATAATCCCGGGCGCCAATGGCTTCGATCAGCCATTTGCCGATGCCGGGCCACGAGAAGATGGTTTCGGTCAGGACCGCACCGGCCAGCAGGGTGCCGACTTGCAGGCCGACCACGGTGAGTACCGGGATCAGAGCGTTGCGCAGGCCGTGTACGAACACCACGCGTGCCGGCGACAAACCTTTGGCCTTGGCGGTGCGGATGTAGTCTTCACGCAGCACTTCGAGCATCGATGAACGGGTCATCCGCGCGATCACTGCCAGCGGAATGGTGCCGAGCACAATGGCCGGCAGGATCAGGTGGTGCAGGGCGTCGAAGAAGGCGTCCGGCTCGTCGGCCAGCAGCGTATCGATCAGCATGAAGCCGGTGCGTGGCTCGATGTCATACAGCAGGTCGATGCGCCCGGATACCGGGGTCCAGCCCAGACTTACCGAGAAGAACATGATCAGGATCAGGCCCCACCAGAAAATCGGCATCGAGTATCCCGCCAGGGAGACACCCATCACTCCATGGTCGAACAGGGACCCTCGCTTGAGTGCCGCGATCACCCCGGCCAGAAGGCCCAGGATGCCGGCGAACAACAGGGCGGCCATGGACAGTTCCAGGGTCGCGGGGAACAGGGAGGTGAATTCGCTCCACACGCTTTCACGGGTACGCAGGGATTCCCCGAGATCGCCGTGGGCCAGCTTGCCGATGTAATCCAGGTACTGGGCATACAGGGGTTTGTTCAGACCTAGGCGTTCCATTGCCTGAGCGTGCATTTCTGGATCGACCCTACGTTCTCCCATCATGACTTCTACGGGGTCGCCCGGGATCATGCGAATCAACGCGAAAGTCAGCAAGGTGATGCCGAAGAACGTGGGGATCAGTAACCCCAGTCGGCGGGCAATAAAACTAAACATCGTGTGTTGTACCTCATCAGCCGGTTAGGCGTGCCCGGCATGCCTGGGTCAGGAATGCCGGGAGTTTTCTTATTACTTCACCTGGGTGGTGGCGAAGTTATTCGTGGTGAGGGGGCTAATGTGATAGCCCTCTACGTTGTTGCGCATTGCGGTAAACATTCTAGTGTGCGCCATGCTGATCCACGGCTGGTCCTGGTTGAAAATAACCTGGGCCTGTTCGTAGAGCGCTGCGCGTTCGGCCGGATCGGTTTTTTCCCGGGCCTGGTCGAGCAGCGCCTGGAACTTGTCATTGCACCAGCGTGCGTAGTTTTCTCCGTTCTTGGCCGCTTCACAACTGAGCATAGGCGTCAGGAAGTTATCCGGGTCGCCGTTATCACCCGCCCATCCGGCGGAAACCATGTCGTGCTCGCCGTTTTTGGCGCGTTTGAGCATTTCGCCCCATTCCATCACACGGATGTCGATCTTGATCCCGACCTTGGCCAGGTCGGCTTGCATCATCTGCGCGCCGAGCATCGGGTTCGGGTTGGTCGGACCGCCACCGTTGCGGGTGAACAGGGTGAAGGTGGTGCCTTCCGGTACGCCGGCTTCCTTGAGCAGGGCGCGAGCCTTGTCCAGATCACGGGCCGGGTTTTTCAGGCTGTGGTTGTAGCCCAGCAGGGTGTCCGGGTACGGGTTGACCGCGGCGGTCGCATTGCCCTTGCCGAACAACGCATTGACGTATGCCTCTTTGTCGAAGGCGATGTCGATGGCTTTGCGCACCCGCACATCACTCATATATTTGTGCGTGGTGTTCATGGCGATGTAGGAAACGGTCATCGCGTTCAGTTCATCGACTTTTAGCTTGTCGTCTTTCTTGATGCTCGGAATGTCATCCGGCTTCGGATAGAGCGCGACCTGGCACTCGTTGGCCTTGAGCTTCTGCAGGCGCACGTTGTTGTCGGTGGCGATGGCCAGGATCAACGCATCGGCTGGCGGTTTGCCACGGAAGTAGTCCGGGTTGGCCTTGAAGCGGACCTGGGCGTCCTTGTTGTAGCGCTGGAAGACGAACGGGCCAGTGCCGATCGGCTTGTTGTTCAGGTCGCCGGTCTTGTTCGCTTTGAGCAACAGGTCGGCGTACTCGGCGGAGTAGATCGAGGAGAACGCCATGGCGATGTCGGCCAGAAACGGTGCTTCGCGACGGGTCAGGGTGAACTTGACCGTGTTGTCGTCGACTTTCTCGACGCTCTTGAGCAGTTCCTTGAAGCCCATGCTTTCAAAGTACGGGAAGCCCACGCTCGACAGCTTGTGCCACGGATGATTCGGGTCCAGCTGACGCTGGAAGCTCCAGACCACGTCGTCGGCATTCATGTCGCGGGTCGGCTTGAAGTATTCGGTGGTGTGGAACTTTACGCCTTTACGCAGATGGAACGTGTAGGTCAGGCCGTCTTCGCTGATGTCCCAGGAGTCGGCCAGTGCCGGAATCACGTCGGTGGTGCCGGGCTTGAAGTCTGCCAGGCGATTGAAGATGGTTTCGGCCACGGCATCGGCGGTGACTGCAGTCGTGTACTGGACCATGTCGAAGCCTTCGGGGCTGGCTTCCGTGCAAACCACCAGGGGCTTGGCCGAAACACCGACAGCGACACTGAGCAACGCGGCCGCGATGGCCGCACGTAGGGGAAGCATTTTCATCAAGAACCCTCTGCAATCAGTTAAAGGACAAAAGCCGAACGGCCGATTCGTCACTGAATCAGCCGTTCGGCACGGGCATTACAGGATGTTGAACGGAACCGTGGTCACGAGGCGGAACTCGTTGATGCTGCCGTCAGCCTGGTTTTCGCTGGCACGGTGAGCGGTGTAGGTGCCGCGAATCGTGGTGGCCTTGAGCGGGCCGCTCTGCACGGCGTAGGTCGCGCCGATGCCGTATTCATAATGGTGTTCGCCATCCTGGGACTGGATGCCGTCGTAACCCTTGCCTGCCACGCCGCCGTTGCCGGTGTAGTGAGTACCGTCGATACCCCAGCCGCGAGCCTGGTAGATGTTGAACTTCAGGCCTGGTACGCCGTATTCGGCCATGTTCAGACCGTAGGCAACCTGGAACGATTTTTCGTTCGGGCCGTTGAAGTCCGACAACAGGGAGTTGGCCAGGTAGATGCCGTTGGTTTCGTGCAGGTAGTCGAAGTACTCGTTACCGTTCACTTCCTGGTACGAGAAGGTCAGGGTGTGGGCCTGGTGGGTCAGGCCGAACGACAGCGAGTAGGTGTCGTTGTCGATGTCGCCGATCAGGGCTTTACCGGTTTCCTTGGTTTTGTAGTAGTTCAGGCCGGTGGTCAGGCTCAGTACCTGGCTGTCGCCCAGTACGTGAGAGGCGCCGAAGTAGTACTGGTTCCAGATATCTTCAGCCTGGGTCGCCCAGAGGCTGGTGGTCAGGCTGGCGAACGGGTTGTAGGTGATACCGCCGGTGTAGACGTGGTCGGTTTCGACGATGCCGTTTGCGTATTCGGTGCGGAATTTGCGCTGGCTTTCTTCGGTACGCGGTGAGTTGCGGTCGAAGGTGGCCAGGTCGAAGGCCAGGTTGTTCAGCTCTTCGCTGTGGAGGGCCACGCCCTGGAAGCTCGAAGGCAGTGCACGGTTACCGATCACGTCGACCATCGGGCTGCTGAAGTTCATGCGGCCGGCGGTCAGGGTGCTGTTGGAGACACGAGCCTTGACGTTGGCCAGGCCCAGTTTGCTCCACTGGCCTTGAGCGTCGCCGCCCTCTTTGGTCAGGGTACGGTTGTTGCCCGCGCCTGGACGAGTGCCCGGTGCGCCGCCGTTGTTGGACGCCAGGTCTTTGCGGTCCTGGTCCAGTGCGATGGCGTTGTACGCCGCTACCTCAGTGCTGAAGCCAACGGTGCCTTCGGTGAAGCCCGAGTTGTACTTGAGGATGGTGCCCTGGACCCAGTTGATCCGGCGATCGGTCGGGGTCGAAACGCCGTCTTTCTTGTAGGCGAACTTTGCGCCGCGTTGCAGTTGTTCGTTGGCGTACCAGTTGCGCGTGGTGCCGGTGATCGACTGGCCTTCGATAAAGCCGGTGGCTTCGCTTTGGGCGCTTTTCTCGTTCACGGTAACCGGGGTGAAAGCCTGGCTTTGGGTTTCTGCGTAAGCCGTGGCGGTTACGCTGCTGATGGCCATGGCCAATAACGCGGTGCTGCTCAGTTTCATGGGTAAAGCTCCTTACTTTCTTTTTTTTATGCCGGTCTTTTTTTGTGATCCGGCTATTGGTTTAGAACTCATTCACGGCATCGCAAACGTTTGCTGTCAGCCAAATTGGCAAAAGACGGCAAAGCGTCTGCGTGAGGGCGGAAAATCCGCCCTCCGGCATTTCTGGCTAATCGGTTATTTTTCTATGCTGACACCCGAGAAAACATTGCGACCGAACGGGCTCACCTTGAACCCTTCGATTTTGGCGCTTAGCGGCTGGTTGACCGTCGAGTGGGCGACTGGCGTCATCGGCACTTGCTGCTTGAGCAATTGCTGCGCCTGTTTGTAGAGCAGGGTGCGCTGGTCGCGGTCGGTGACGACCTTGGCCTGTTTGATCAGCTTGTCGTAAGCCGGATCACACCACATCGAGTAGTTGTTGCCGCCAATGGCGTCACAGCTGTAGAGCGTGCCCAGCCAGTTGTCCGGGTCACCGTTGTCGCCGGTCCAGCCGATCAGGCTGATGTCGTGTTCGCCATTCTTGGTGCGCTTGATGTACTCGCCCCACTCATAACTGACGATCTTGACCTTGAGGCCGATCTTCGCCCAGTCAGCCTGGAGCATCTCGGCCATCAACTTGGCGTTGGGGTTGTACGGACGCTGGACCGGCATGGCCCAGAGGGTGATTTCGGTGCCTTCCTTGACGCCGGCAGCCTTGAGCAATTCCTTGGCTTTTTCCGGGTTATAGGCGGCGTCCTTGATAGTCTCGTCGTAGGACCATTGGGTCGGCGGCATGGCGTTTACCGCCAGTTGCCCCGCGCCCTGGTAGACGGCATTGAGAATGCCTTGCTTGTTCACCGCCATGTCCAGCGCCTGGCGTACTTCAAGCTGGTCGAACGGTTTGTGGCGCACGTTGTAGGCGATGTAACCGAGGTTGAAACCGGGCTTTTCGATCAGTTGCAGGGCCGTGTCGTTCTTCAGTGCGGGCACATCGGCAGGGCGCGGGTGCAGGGTGATCTGGCACTCGCCGGCCTTGAGTTTCTGCACGCGCACCGAGGCGTCGGTGTTGATGGCGAAAATCAGGTTATCGAGCTTGACCCGGTCAGGGGCCCAGTAATGCTTGTTGCCGGTGTAACGGATGTTCGAGTCTTTCTGGTAGCTCTTGAACACGAACGGCCCGGTGCCGATCGGCTTCTGGTTGATGTCGCTCGGCTTGCCTTCGGCCAGCAGCTTGTCGGCGTATTCGGCCGAAAGGATGGCGGCGAAGCTCATGGCGATGTTCTGGATGAACGCGGCGTCCACGCTATTGAGCGTAAAGACCACGGTCAGTGGCCCGGTCTTTTCGACCTTGGCGATGTTCTTGTTCAGGCTCATGCCGTTGAAGTACGGAAACTCTGTCGGATAAGCCTTACGGAAAGGTTGCTGCGGGTCGAGCATGCGATTGAAGGTGAACAGCACGTCATCGGCATTGAAGTCTCGGGTCGGCGTGAAGTATTTGGTGGTATGAAACTTCACCCCTTCGCGCAGGTGAAACGTGTATTTGAGGCCGTCCTCGGAAATATCCCAGCTCGTGGCCAGGCCCGGTACGACGTTGGTCGCGCCTTTTTCGAACTCAGCCAACCGGTTGTACAGCGGCTCGGCGGCGTCGTTGTCGGTCGCAGTGGTGTACTGTGCCGTGTCGAAACCGGCGGGGCTGCCTTCGGAGCAGAACACCAGGCTGTTGTTGGCGGCCTGGCTGATGGAAGTGGCGGCCAACAGGCCGGTGCCCAGCAATGCGGATAAAACCAAGGTATGGCGCATAACGCTCCCTTCTCTCTCAAAGTGTTTTCAATGAGTCGCCGTCCCGTCCGCGGACGTAGAGGCATCACTGATTTCAAGCCATGCGCGCAGCATTAACCGATGACCCACGCGTGCACTGGTCAGATCCCGACGGTATGAGCCACGGGTCCGGCAGTAAATGCGTAGAGTCCTAAAGACTCGTAGGAAATGGCAACGCGTCCTCGCCCGATGCTGTAGTCAGCTGCGGACTAGGGTGTAGGCGAATTCCTGCTTTCTCGGAAGATAAAGCAACGGCGACGTCAGGAACGTCGCCGTTGCAAAACCTTATTTGCTGACGCTGACGCCGTAGAAGGAGTTCAAGCCAAATGGGCTGATCTTGAAGTCCTGCACGTTGGCGCGCATGGGTTGGAACACCGTCGAGTGAGCGATAGGTGTCATAGGCACAGCGTCCTTGAGGACGTGTTGCGCCTGTTTGTACAGCTCGGTGCGTTTGCCTTGGTCCGAAGTGCGCTTGGCTTGCTTGACGATGTCGTCAAACTTCTTGTCGCACCATTTGGAGAAGTTGTTGCCTTCCAGCGAATCGCAGCCGAACAGCACGTTCAGCCAGTTGTCCGGGTCACCGTTGTCGCCGCTCCAGCCAATCAGCATCGCGCCGTTCTCGCCGCCCTTGGAGCGCTTGATGTACTCGCCCCACTCGTAGCTCTGGATCTTGACCTTGAGGCCGATCTTGGCCCAGTCGGACTGCAGCATTTCTGCCATCAGCTTGGCGTTCGGGTTGTACGGACGCTGAACCGGCATCGCCCACAGGACGATTTCGGTACCTTCCTTGACGCCGGCTTCCTTGAGCAGCTCCTTGGCTTTCTCGGGATCGTACTTGGCGTCCTTGATGGTGGTGTCGTAGGACCACTGGGTCGGCGGCATGGCGTTGACCGCCAGTTGGCCAGCGCCCTGGTAAACGGAGTCGATGATCTGCTGCTTGTTGACGGCCATGTCCATGGCCTGGCGCACTTTCAACTGCGACATCGGGTTTGGTTTGTCGTCGCCCTTGATCTTGTCCATCACGTTGTAGGCGATGTAGCCCAGGTTGAACCCGGCCTGCTCAGGCATCTTCAAGGACTTGTCTTCCTTGAGCGCCTTCAGGTCGGCCGGACGAGGGAACAGGGTGACCTGGCACTCGTTCTTCTTCAGCTTCTGGATGCGTACCGACGGGTCGGTGGTGATGGCGAAGATCAGGTTGTCGATCTTCACGTCGTCAGGCTTCCAGTAGTCCTTGTTCCCTGTGTAGCGGATGTTGGAGTCTTTCTGGTAGCTCTTGAACACGAACGGGCCGGTGCCGACCGGCTTCTGGTTGATGTCGGCGGCCTTGCCTTCCTTGAGCAGCTGGGCAGCGTACTCGGCGGACTGGATCGAGGCGAAGCTCATGGCCATGTTCTGGATGAACGCGGCATCAACGTCCTTGAGGGTGAACTTGACCGTGTGGTCGTCGACTTTATCGATCTTGGTGATGTTGGTATCCATCCCCATGTCGGTGAAGTACGGGAATTCGGTCGGGTACGCTTTGCGGAACGGATCATCCTTGTTAATCATGCGATTAAAGGTGAACAGCACGTCGTCGGCGTTGAACTCACGAGTCGGTTTGAAATACGGGGTAGTGTGGAACTTGACGCCTTCACGCAGGTGGAAGGTGTAGGTCAGGCCGTCATCGGAAACGTCCCACTTGGTCGCCAGCCCAGGAACCACGGCGGTGCCGCCACGTTCGAACTGGGTGAGGCGGTTGAACATGGTTTCTGCAGAGGCGTCGAAGTCGGTTCCGGTGGTGTATTGACCTGGATCGAAACCGGCCGGGCTCCCTTCGGAGCAGAACACCAGGTTAGTCGCTGCTTGGGCGAACGGTGCGCTGGCTAACAAGCTTGCGCCAACTAAGAACGGAATGACCGCGTGTTTAAGCATGGTGGCCTCATGATTTGTTGTCATTTTTGGAATTAGAGGACGACCTCGTGAGTCGTGCCTGCGGATACTTATGCAGGGGCCATACCCAATGCAAGATCCAGAGTGACTACAAGCCTTAAACGGTGGCACGAACGTACCTTAATGTCGCATTTGTATAATTCCTGACGCATTTGACCGTTTGCGCAGCGTTTTTATGGTGCAAATGACGCACTTTTACAGTGCGCTCTTGACTCGGGTTGCTCCCGCGTGGGGCGGGGTGTTACTTATTCATACCCCGGATTGTGGGGTGGGCATGGCGTGAATAAGAGTGGTTATTGTTGTACCGATAGTGGCCAATCGACGGCTTTTCTCGGGGGGACCTATCCAGTTATAGCTCATGCCTGAAAACTGCCAAAAAAAAAACGGCGATCATTTTCATGATCGCCGTTTTTGTTTACGGGCTACCGATTCAAGGCATCAGCACTTCAATCGAGCCATCGGCGGTCATGCTGACCTGGCTGGTGCCGGCCTCGACATCCGGCGTCACCGGTGCGCTGTCCATGGCGGCGGCTTTCATCATCATCGGCGCGCGCATGTAAGGCTGTGGATAACCGTTGCTGTTGAGGTTCAGGTTGACGATTTTGTAGCTCTTGCCGCCAAGGGCGTCGGTGGCCAGTTGGGCGCGGGCCTTGAAGGCGGTCACGGCGTCCTTGAGTAGGGCATCTTCGCTGGCCTTGCGGGTCGGGGTGGCGATGGCGAAGTCCATGCCGCCCATTTTCAGGTCGGTGAGCAGTTCGCCGGTCAGCTTCGACAGCGCAGCGAAGTCCGGGCTTTCCAGGCGCAATTCGGCGCGCTCGCGCCAGCCGGTGATTTTCTGGCCCTTGGTGTCATAGATCGGGTAGCTGTTGCGGCTGCCCTGGCGCAGAGTGATGTCCTTGACTTGCTTGGCCTTGGCCAGCGCCTTGTTCATGGTGGTGCTGACATCGGCGGCGAGTTTGGCCGGGTCGGTGTTCTGTTCTTCGGTGTAGAGGGTCACGATCATCAGGTCGCGGGCCACTTCCTGACTGACTTCGGCGCGCAGGGAAATCTGGTTGTAATGAAGCTCGTCGGCGGCCAGGGCCGGGAGGCTGGCGACGGTGCCAACGCTCAGGGCGAGGACGGCGGCGCTGCGGCGGAATGTGTGCATGAAGGCTCCTTGAAAGGTGCGCAGGGGCATGGTCCGGACCTGCGTGAAACCATCAGACTCTAGCTTTTAAGTTTCGGTTCGCACAGTTACAACTTCTATACAGATGGAACTCAGGTGGCCCTGTGGCGAGGGGGCTTGCCCCCGTTGGACTGCGCAGCAGTCCCAAAACCTGCACCGCGTAATGACAGTTAGACCGCATCGACCTATTTGCGACTGCTTCGCAGCCTAACGGGGGCAAGCCTCCTCGCCACAGTTGTCATCGCCCGCGAAATTATGGGTAGCACTGTGGCCGTTTGCCGCACTTTTGCCTGTCAGCCCCCGCGCTTGGTTATACTCCCTGCGATCCGCCTGGAGCGCTCATCAGGAGAGCTCATGCTCGCCCCCGTTCAAATCACTTCCGCCACTCGCCAGAACCTCTGGCGGCTGACGTTCATCCGCACGTTGGTGCTGGCCGCCCAGGCCGGTTCCGTTGGTCTGGCCTACTGGCTCGAATTGCTGCCACTGCCCTGGTTTCAATTGGCGGCGACGCTCGCATGTTCAATGCTGCTGTGCGTGTTCACGGCCATTCGTCTGCGTACCTCGTGGCCGGTGACCGAGCTCGAATACGCCGTGCAACTGGCCTGCGATCTGTTTATCCACAGCGCATTGCTGTATTTCTCCGGTGGTTCGACCAACCCCTTCGTCTCCTATTACCTGGTGCCGCTGACCATTGCCGCCGTGACCTTGCCGTGGCGTTACTCGGTGATCCTGTCGGGTATAGCGCTGACGATGTACACGCTGTTGCTGGCGCAGTTCTACCCGCTGCAAACCTTCCCGATCGCCCGGGAGAACCTGCAGGTGTACGGAATGTGGCTGAGCTTCGCCCTGGCTGCAGCGGTGATCACGTTTTTCGCCGCGCGCATGGCCGAAGAGCTGCGTCGTCAGGAAGAGTTGCGCGCCATTCGCCGCGAAGAAGGCCTGCGCGATCAGCAACTGCTGGCCGTCGCCACCCAGGCCGCCGGTGCGGCCCATGAACTGGGCACGCCGTTGGCGACCATGAGTGTGCTACTCAAGGAAATGCGCCAGGATCATCATGATCCGATGTTGCAGGACGACCTGAGCGTGCTGCAGGATCAGGTCAAGCTGTGTAAAGAGACCTTGCAGCATCTGGTACGCGCCGCCGAGGCCAATCGCCGGTTGGCGGTGGAGATGCAGGACGTCACCGATTGGCTTGATGAAGCCCTCAATCGCTGGCACCTGATGCGCCCGGAAGCCAGTTATCGCTTCCAGCGCCTCGGCCAGGGCCCGGTCCCCCGGATGGCGCCGCCGCCGGACCTGACCCAGGCTTTGCTGAATCTGTTGAACAACGCTGCCGATGCCTGCCCCGAAGGGCTGCAAGTGACGCTGGACTGGGATTGGGAAAACCTCACCATCAGCATTCGTGACCATGGTGCCGGTGTGCCGCTGGCCATCGCCGAGCAAATCGGCAAGCCGTTTTTTACCACCAAGGGCAAAGGCTTCGGCCTGGGCCTGTTTTTGAGCAAGGCCAGCGTGACACGCGCCGGCGGCTCAGTGAAACTCTACAGTCATGAGGAAGGTGGCACGCTCACCGAGCTGCGCCTGCCCCGTGTCGCCCGAGGAGACGAACATGAGTGAAGAGATCCAAGTCGAAGGCGAAGAACTGCCGCATTTGTTGCTGGTCGATGACGACGCCACATTCACCCGCGTCATGGCCCGCGCCATGGCTCGCCGCGGTTTTCGCGTCAGCACTGCCGGTTCCGCCGAGGAAGGCCTGGAGTTGGCCAAGGCCGATCTGCCGGATTACGCCGCCCTGGACCTGAAGATGGACGGCGATTCCGGCCTGGTGCTGCTGCCCAAGTTGCTGGAAATGGACCCGGAAATGCGCGTGGTAATCCTCACCGGTTACTCGAGCATTGCCACTGCCGTCGAGGCGATCAAGCGCGGTGCCTGCAACTACCTGTGCAAGCCGGCGGACGCCGACGACGTGCTGGCGGCGCTGCTGTCCGAGCACGCCGACCTCGACAGCCTGGTGCCGGAAAACCCGATGTCCGTGGACCGTCTGCAATGGGAGCACATCCAGCGCGTGCTGACGGAACACGAAGGCAACATCTCCGCCACCGCCCGTGCCCTGGGCATGCACCGCCGCACCCTGCAGCGCAAACTGCAGAAGCGTCCCGTTCGCCGCTGAACCTGCGCTGAACGAATGCGGGCCGTATCTCGCGAAAAACCGGACCGATCATCTATGATCGGTTCGTGTGTGTACTTTTTTCTATCGAGCCTTATCCATGAATCAGAACGCTGAGTATTCCGCGGTCAACGACGCTGTGCGCGGGCAGTTTTTTCGCAAAGTGTGGGCGATGATCACGCCTTACTGGCGCAGTGAAGAAAAGGTCAAAGCCTGGACTCTGCTGATCGCCGTGATTGCGCTGTCGCTGATCAGCGTAGGGATCTCGGTGTGGTTCAACACCTGGTACAAGGATTTCTACAACGCGCTGCAACAAAAGGACGAGGAGGCATTCTGGCGGCTGATCCTGTATTTCTGCGGGATTGCTGCGGTGGCGATCGTCGGCGCGGTGTATCGGCTGTACCTGACGCAGATGCTGACGATCCGCTGGCGGGCATGGCTCACCGAAAAGCATTTCACCCGCTGGCTGGGTGACAAAAACTACTACCAGCTGGAGCAGGGCGGTTACACCGATAACCCGGACCAGCGGATTTCCGAAGACCTCAACAACTTCACCTCCAACACCCTTGAGCTGGGTATCGGGCTGCTGCGCAATATCGTCAGCCTGGTGTCGTTCTCGATCATCCTGTGGGGCGTGTCGGGCAGTATTGAAGTATTCGGCATCACCATTCCCGGCTACATGTTCTGGTGCGTGCTGGTTTACGCGGTGGTCGGCAGCTGGTTGACGCATTTGATCGGTCGTCGCCTGATCGGCCTGAACAATCAGCAACAACGCTTTGAAGCTGACCTGCGTTTCTCCATGGTGCGAATTCGCGAGAACGCCGAAAGCATCGCGTTGTACAACGGAGAGCCGAACGAAAACCGCCGGCTGAGCAGCCGCTTCGGGATGGTCTGGCATAACTTCTGGGACATCATGAAGGTGTCCAAGCGCCTGACGTTCTTCACCGCTGGTTACAGCCAGGCCGCGATCATCTTCCCCTTCATGGTTGCCGCCCCGCGTTACCTTTCCGGCAAGATCGAACTGGGCGAACTGATGCAAATCAGCTCGGCGTTCGGCAATGTGCAGGAAAGTTTCAGCTGGTTTATCAGTGCCTACCAGAGCCTCGCTTCCTGGCGCGCCACCTGCGATCGTCTGTTGAGCTTCCACCAGGCCATGCGTGACAACGAAGAACGTGCGCCGGCCATCGACGTCCAGAATTCGGGATCGGTGCTGAAGGTGCACAATCTCGGCCTCGACCTGGCTGAAGGTCGTCACCTGCTGACCAACGCCGACATGACCGTGAAGGAGGGCGAGCGTGTGATGCTCAGCGGTCGTTCCGGCAGCGGCAAATCGACCCTGCTGCGGGCGATGGGGCATCTGTGGCCGACCGGCCACGGCAGTATTCGCCTGCCATCGGCGCGCTACCTGTTCCTGCCGCAAAAACCGTATTTGCCGATTGGCACCCTGCGTGATGTCCTCAGTTATCCACAGCCCGGCGATACCTATCCGAACGAGCGCTACGCGCAGGTGCTGGAAACCTGCCGCTTGCCGCACCTGATTGCCCGTCTCGACGAAGCCAACCACTGGCAGCGCATGTTGTCGCCGGGTGAGCAGCAGCGCCTGGCCTTCGCCCGTGCGCTGCTTTATGCACCGCAATGGCTGTACATGGATGAGGCCACCTCGGCGATGGACGAAGAAGACGAGGCCACGCTTTATCAGGCGCTGATCGACGAGTTGCCGGGGCTGAGCATCGTCAGTGTCGGCCATCGCAGCAGCCTGAAGCGCTTCCACCCTCGGCACATTCGTATCGAGAATGGCCATCTGGTGGACCAGGCTGTGACTGCATAACACCACAATCCCTTGTAGGAGCGAGCTTGCTCGCGATGGACTTGAAAACGCCGCGTTGATCCAGGAAGCACGCGTTATCGTTAACCTCCATCGCGAGCAGACTCGCTCCTACAGGGTAAGGTGATCGTACAACCGCGTTGCGCTATGATGCGCTTTCAGCCGCCGATTTTTTCGAGACAGATGTTCACCATGGAAAACCCGAACGACGTACCACGCCTCCCACGCAAGCGCCGCAGCCTCGCTCAGGAACTGGTGACGGTGCTGTCGGAGCAGATCCGCGACGGCCATCTCAAGCGTGGCGACAAGTTGCCCACCGAGTCGGCCATCATGGATGCCCATGGTGTCAGCCGCACGGTGGTGCGCGAGGCGATTTCCCGTTTGCAGGCGGCAGGGCAAGTGGAAACCCGCCACGGTATCGGCACCTTCGTGCTCGACACGCCGAGCCCGAGCGGTTTCCGTATCGACCCGGCGACTGTGGTAACCCTGCGAGATGTGCTGGCGATCCTGGAACTGCGCATCAGTCTGGAAGTGGAGTCTGCCGGGCTGGCGGCGCAACGTCGCAGTCCGGAACAACTGGCCAACATGCGCGCCGCCCTCGATGCGTTGAATGAAAGTGCCGCTCACGCCAGTGACGCCGTGGCTTCGGACTTCGCCTTCCACCTCGAAATCGCGCTGTCCACCGGCAACCGCTACTTCACCGACATCATGACCCACCTGGGCACCAGTATCATTCCGCGCACCCGGCTGAACTCCGCGCGCCTGGCCCATGACGACCAGCAGCACTACATGAGTCGCCTGAGCCGTGAGCACGAAGAAATCTACGACGCCATTGCCCGTCAGGATTCCGATGCGGCGCGGGCCGCCATGCGTTTGCACCTGACCAACAGCCGTGAGCGGTTGCGTCATGCCCATGAAGAGGCTGAGGCGCAGCGCGGATAAGAAATCCGACTCCGGTAATCCCTCGCCTGATCTGCCGCCATCGCGAGCAAGCTCGCTCTCACAGTGTCTTGTGTTGATCGTAGAATCGAGATCACACACAGCCCCCTGTGGGAGCGAACTTGCTCGCGATTGGGCCGTAAGCCACACCAGAAAGCCTCGTTCCTACTGACTTCTCTTCTGACAACGTATCTCTGATACGCCTACGGTCGCGACTTTTTTCCTCCGTGCTCTTAGGTCGGAGAGCCTCTGATTTGCTGGTTTCCTGATCCGGTTGTCCAACAATTTTCACCCGCAGCGATGAAATGCAGTTGACGGTTGTATTTTAAGTTGTACGATGACCTACAACTTCAGCGCAGGCTGAACGGTTTTCTCACACAACGTCGCAATCCAGGGTGTTCGAATAATGAATCCACAAGAACTGAAGTCCATCCTCTCTTCCGGTCTGCTGTCTTTCCCGGTTACCGATTTCAATGCACAGGGCGACTTCAACCGCGCGGGTTACATCAAGCGTCTGGAATGGTTGGCCCCATACGGCGCCTCGGCTCTGTTCGCCGCAGGCGGCACCGGTGAGTTCTTCTCTCTGGCGGCCAGCGAATATTCGCAAATCATCAAGACTGCGGTCGACACTTGCGCCACCAGCGTGCCAATCCTGGCCGGTGTCGGCGGTTCGACCCGCCAGGCTATCGAATACGCACAGGAAGCAGAGCGTCTGGGCGCCAAAGGTCTGCTGCTGCTGCCGCACTACCTGACCGAAGCCAGCCAGGACGGCGTTGCCGCCCACGTTGAAGCCGTGTGCAAATCGGTCAACATCGGCGTGGTGGTCTACAACCGTAACGTCTGCCGCCTGACCGCGCCGCTGCTGGAACGTCTGGCCGAGCGCTGCCCGAACCTGATCGGCTACAAGGATGGCCTGGGTGATATCGAGTTGATGGTGTCGATCCGTCGCCGCCTCGGTGATCGCTTCAGCTACCTGGGTGGCTTGCCGACCGCCGAAGTCTACGCCGCGGCCTACAAGGCACTGGGCGTGCCGGTCTACTCCTCGGCGGTGTTCAACTTCATTCCGAAAACCGCGATGGACTTCTACCACGCGATCGCTCGCGAAGATCACGCCACCGTCGGCAAGATCATCGACGACTTCTTCCTGCCGTACCTGGACATCCGTAACCGCAAAGCCGGTTATGCCGTAAGCATCGTCAAGGCCGGGGCAAAAATTGCCGGCTACGACGCAGGTCCTGTGCGTGCACCGCTGACCGATCTGACCGGCGAAGAGTACGAAATGCTCGCCGCGCTGATCGACAAGCAGGGCGCGCAGTAACACATCCGTTCAAGTAAGGCCGCTGAGCAATCAGCGGCCTTTTGCGTGAGGAGATCTCAAAGTGGCAGATACAAAGCGTTTCGATAACTACATCAACGGCGAATGGGTTGCCGGTGGCGATTATTCGACCAACATCAACCCGTCCGAACTGACCGACGCCATTGGCGACTACGCCAAGGCTGATCTGGCTCAGGTCCACGCTGCCATCGACGCCGCCCGTGCCGCGTTCCCGGCCTGGTCCACGTCCGGCATTCAGGCGCGTCACGATTCCCTGGATAAAGTCGGCACTGAGATCCTCGCCCGTCGCGAAGAACTCGGCACCCTGCTGGCCCGGGAAGAGGGCAAGACCCTGCCTGAAGCCATCGGCGAAGTGACCCGCGCCGGCAATATCTTCAAGTTCTTCGCCGGCGAGTGCCTGCGCCTGTCCGGCGACTACCTGCCGTCGGTGCGTCCGGGCGTCAACGTTGAAGTCACTCGCGAAGCTTTGGGCGTGGTCGGTCTGATCACCCCGTGGAACTTCCCGATCGCCATCCCGGCATGGAAAATCGCCCCGGCCCTGGCCTACGGCAACTGCGTCGTGCTGAAACCCGCAGACCTGGTTCCAGGTTGCGCCTGGGCCCTGGCCGAAATCATCTCCCGCGCAGGCTTCCCGGCCGGTGTGTTCAACCTGGTGATGGGCAGCGGTCGCGTGGTGGGCGATGCACTGGTCCACAGCCCGAAAGTCGACGGCATCAGCTTCACAGGCTCCGTGGGCGTGGGTCGTCAGATCGCTGTCAGCTGTGTATCGCGCCAGGCCAAAGTCCAGTTGGAAATGGGCGGCAAGAACCCGCAGATCATTCTCGACGACGCCGACCTCAAGCAAGCGGTCGAGTTGTCAGTACAGAGCGCGTTCTATTCCACCGGCCAGCGTTGCACGGCTTCCAGCCGCTTTATCGTCACCGCCGGGATTCACGACCAGTTCGTCGAAGCCATGGCCGAGCGCATGAAGTCGATCAAGGTCGGCCATGCATTGAAGGCGGGTACCGATATCGGTCCGGTGGTCTCGCAAGCGCAACTCGAGCAGGACATGAAGTACATCGACATCGGCCAGTCCGAAGGTGCGCGTCTGGTCAGCGGCGGTGGTCTGGTGACGTGCGACACCGAGGGCTACTTCCTCGCGCCAACCCTGTTTGCCGACAGCGAAGCTTCGATGCGCATCAGCCAGGAAGAGATCTTCGGCCCAGTGGCCAACATCGTCCGCGTCGCCGATTACGAAGCCGCGCTGGCCATGGCCAACGACACCGAGTTCGGGCTGTCGGCGGGCATTGCCACCACCTCGCTGAAGTACGCCAATCACTTCAAACGGCACTCCCAGGCCGGGATGGTGATGGTCAACCTGCCGACCGCCGGTGTGGATTACCACGTTCCGTTCGGTGGGCGTAAAGGTTCATCCTATGGATCACGTGAGCAAGGTCGCTATGCGCAAGAGTTCTACACGGTCGTGAAGACCAGCTACATCGGTTCGTAACAAGAAACACCGCGGTATTGGCAACGATACCGCGCCCCCTGTAGGAGCGAGCTCTGCTCGCGATGGTCTCGAGATCGCGAAGTTCAGCCTGATGCCCAGCGTCATCGTTGACGACCATCGCGAGCAAGCTCGCTCCTGCAAAGCACCGTTATTACCCGCATAAAAATAATCAGTGGGAGTACATCTACATGCAATCGACCCAGAAGCCGACTCACGTCCGCTATTTGATCCTGCTCATGCTGTTTCTGGTGACCACAATCAACTACGCCGACCGGGCTACCATCGCAATCGCTGGCTCCAGCCTGCAAAAAGACCTCGGCATCGACGCCGTGACCCTCGGCTACATCTTCTCCGCATTCGGTTGGGCCTATGTGGCCGGGCAAATCCCCGGCGGCTGGCTACTGGACCGTTTTGGCTCGAAAAAAATCTACGCATTGAGCATCTTCACCTGGTCGCTGTTCACCGTGCTGCAAGGCTTCGTCGGTGAATTCGGCATGTCCACGGCGGTGGTTGCGCTGTTCATGCTGCGCTTCCTGGTGGGCCTGGCTGAAGCGCCGTCTTTCCCTGGTAACGCCCGAATCGTTGCGGCGTGGTTCCCGACTGCTGAACGCGGTACGGCCTCGGCGATCTTCAACTCGGCGCAATACTTCGCCACCGTGCTGTTCGCTCCGCTGATGGGCTGGATCGTCTACTCCTTCGGCTGGGAGCACGTGTTCATCGTCATGGGTATCCTGGGCATCATCTTCTCGCTGGTCTGGCTGAAAGTGATCTACAGCCCGCGCGAACACCCACGGATCAACGATGCTGAGTTCAAGCACATCTCCGAAAACGGCGGCATGGTCGACATGGACCAGAAGGGCAAGAAGTCCGACGGTCCGAAGTGGGATTACATCCGCCAGTTACTGACCAACCGCATGATGCTCGGCGTGTACCTGGGCCAGTACTGCATCAATGGCATCACTTACTTCTTCCTGACCTGGTTCCCGGTGTACCTGGTGCAGGAGCGCGGCATGACCATCCTCAAGGCCGGTTTCATTGCGTCCTTGCCGGCAATCTGCGGCTTCATTGGTGGTGTGCTCGGCGGGGTGATTTCCGATTACCTGTTGCGCAAGGGCCATTCCCTGACCTTCGCCCGCAAGGCACCGATCATCGCTGGCCTGTTGGTTTCCAGCAGCATCGTGGCGTGCAACTACGTGGACGTAGAATGGATGGTCGTCGGCTTCATGGCCCTGGCGTTCTTCGGCAAAGGCGTCGGCGCACTGGGCTGGGCCGTGGTGTCCGACACTTCGCCGAAGCAGATCGCCGGTCTGAGCGGTGGCCTGTTCAACACCTTCGGTAACATTGCTTCGATCACCACTCCAATCGTGATCGGTTACATCATCAGCTCCACCGGTTCATTCAAGTGGGCGTTGGTGTTCGTCGGTTGCAACGCACTGGTTGCGGTGTTCAGCTACCTGGTGATCGTGGGCCCGATCAAGCGCGTGGTGCTCAAAGAGCCACCAGCGAACGGTACTGAAGCCCCAGGCAAATTGTCTCAAGCGCATTCCTGAGGAGCGGCGTCATGCAGTTGATTGAACATTCCGACTCGCCGCGCTACATCCGCCTGCACGAGCGGGACAACGTAGTGATCGTGGTCAATGATCAGGGTGTACCGGCCGGCACCGAGTTTGCGGACGGTCTGGTTACCGTGGATTTCGTGCCGCAGAGCCACAAGGTCACCCTGGAAGACATTCCCGAAGGTGGCCAGGTGATTCGTTATGGCCAGGTCATTGGCTATGCCTTGCAGCCGATTCCCCGCGGCAGTTGGGTCAAGGAAGATCAACTGCGCATGCCGACCGCGCCACCGCTGGACAGCCTGCCGCTGTCCACCGACGTGCCGGCCGCGCAGGCACCGCTGGAGGGCTTCACTTTCGAGGGTTATCGCAACGCCGACGGCACCGTCGGCACGCGCAACATTCTCGGCATCACTACCACCGTGCAGTGCGTGACCGGAGTACTGGATCATGCGGTCAAGCGCATCAAGGACGAGTTGCTGCCCAAGTACCCGCACGTCGATGATGTGGTGGCGCTGACCCACAGCTACGGCTGTGGCGTGGCCATCACCGCCACCGACGCGTACATCCCGATCCGCACCGTGCGCAACCTGGCACGCAACCCGAACCTGGGTGGCGAAGCCTTGGTGATCAGCCTGGGCTGCGAGAAATTGCAGGCCGGGCAAGTGATGCACGAGAACGACAGCTCGGTGGATTTGAGCGAGCCATGGCTGTACCGCTTGCAGGATTCCAGTCACGGCTTCACCGAGATGATCGAGCAGATCATGGAACTGGCCGAGACGCGCTTGAAGAAGCTCGATCAACGTCGCCGGGAAACCGTGCCGGCATCCGAGTTGATCCTGGGCATGCAATGCGGTGGCAGTGATGCGTTCTCCGGCATCACCGCCAACCCGGCGCTCGGTTATGCCTCCGACCTGCTGCTACGGGCCGGTGCGACGGTGATGTTCTCCGAAGTCACCGAAGTGCGCGATGCGATTTATCTGCTGACCTCCCGCGCGGAAAACCAGGACGTCGCCCAGGAACTGGTGCGGGAAATGGACTGGTACGACCGATACCTGGCCAAGGGCGAGGCGGATCGCAGTGCCAACACTACGCCGGGCAACAAGAAGGGCGGGTTGTCGAACATTGTCGAGAAATCCCTGGGATCGATCGTCAAGTCCGGCAGCAGCGCGATCAACGGCGTGCTTGGCCCTGGCGAGCGTTTCAAGCGCAAAGGCCTGATCTTCTGCGCGACCCCGGCCAGCGACTTTGTCTGCGGGACCTTGCAGTTGGCGGCGGGGATGAACCTGCACGTGTTCACCACCGGTCGTGGCACGCCTTACGGTCTGGCCATGGCGCCGGTGGTGAAGGTCTCTACCCGGACCGAACTGGCGCAACGCTGGCCGGACCTGATCGACATCGACGCAGGGCGTATTGCCACCGGCCGCGCGTCCATCGAAGATCTTGGCTGGGAGTTGTTCCACTACTATCTGGACGTGGCGAGCGGCAAGAAGCAGACGTGGGCCGAGCAGCACAAGCTGCATAACGACATCACCTTGTTTAACCCGGCGCCGATCACCTAAGACCGAGTCGCCTTCATCGCGAGCAAGCTCGCTCCCACAATGGATTTTCGCCGTGCACAGATTTTGTGTTCGGCACTGGAAAAATGTGGGAGCGAGCTTGCTCGCGATATCGGTCTAACAGACGCCAGGGGACTTGGTGGCTTATCATTAGCCCCCTAACGACGCCCACCCCCAAGGTCATCCCGGCATGCTGGCAATTTTCCTCGAAACCCTGAACATCACCGCGCCGGTGTTCGTCATGCTGTTTCTGGGGGGGCTGCTCAAGCGCATCGACTGGATCAACGACAATTTCATCCACACCGCGTCGGCATTGGTGTTCAACGTCACCATGCCGGCGCTGCTGTTTCTGGGCATCCTGCATGCCGACCTGCACGCGGCGTTACAGCCGGCGCTGCTGATCTATTTTTCCCTTGCGACCCTGGTGTGTTTTGCCATCGCCTGGGTTTGGGCGATCTGGAAGTGCCCGCGGGAAGATCGGGGGATCTACACCCAAGGTGCCTTTCGCGGTAACAACGGGGTCATTGGCCTGGCGCTGGCGGCGAGCATGTACGGCGACTACGGGATTTCCCTCGGGGCGATCCTGGCGGCGCTGGTGATCCTGTTCTACAACACCCTTTCGACCATCGTGCTGGCGGTGTACAGCCCGGTGATCAAGTCCGATCCGTGGAGCATCTGTAAAAGCGTGTTCAGCAATCCGCTGATCATCAGCGTGATTGCGGCTGCACCCTTCGCCTATTTCAAGATCGGCTTGCCCGGCTGGCTGGAAACCTCCGGCCAGTACCTGGCGCAAACCACGTTGCCGCTGGCGCTGATCTGCATCGGCGGCACGCTGTCGCTGGCGGCACTGCGCAAAAGCGGCAGCATGGCGCTGAGTTCAAGCCTGGTGAAGATGATCGGCTTGCCAGTATTGGCGACACTGGGGGCGTGGTTGTGGGGCTTTCGTGGGGCGGAACTGGGGATTCTGTTTCTGTACTTCGGCAGCCCGACAGCCGCAGCCAGTTTCGTCATGGCCCGGGCGGCGGACGGCAATCACGAGTTGGCGGCAGCGATCATCGTGATCACCACGCTGATGGCGGCGGTCACCACTAACGTCGGGATCTTCTTTTTGCAGTGGGGTGGCTGGATTTAACGCCTCTGTTCATCGGCCAGGGTTTTGCACGCCGGTTCGATAACCGGAGGCGCCTGGGTCGGATAGTGCGTGGGTATGACCTGAACCGGGGTCGTCACGACGAAGCCATCGGCAAAAGTCGTTTCGACAAAGGTCGCTTTCCAGCCATTTTCCGGTGTGTCGATCTGCATGTCGGCGTTGAACGGGTCCGTGAGCTTTACGTCTTCCGGCGCGTACTGGATGCCACAGGGGTGACGAAAGTCCCGGGCGACCGGATTTACCGCCGTCCACTGAACCACTCGCACCGGTGCCTCGGAAAAGCTCAGCCCCATCCCTTGTGATGAAACGTGCGGGTTCGAGCGCATGGAAATGACCGGCAAAGGTTTGTCCTGTTGCCAGCGATTGATGACCGGTATCAGCGAGTTCTCGATGAACCGGTTGATACCGTAGTGGCTCGCATTGGGAGCGACTCGCAAAGCTTTCGGACCTGGCAATTGATCGAAGAAATACTGCGAATTGTCTGGCAGGAAAAAATCGTCGCTGCTGGCATTGACGATGTATTTCGGAATCGCCAGCCGATCGGCATAGCGGGTTTGCAGGTAGCTTAACGGGTCTTCGATTTTCATCAGGTGTGCGAAGTTTTCAGTCTTGATCTGTTGGGTGATGCCCTCGTGATGGTAGTCAAAAAATGCCAGTGGCCAGTTCTTTCCATAGGCTTGCCAGGTATGTTCAAGCACATTGTCCGTGCCCAGTACGTCGATCACAAACGGCACGATGGCCATGATCCGGTCATCTGCAATCGCCGCCAGCCAAGTGGTCCAGCCACGTTTTGATGCGCCGCTGGCAATGAATCGGTCTATTCCCCAGGGTTGCAGCTCCTTTTGCGCGAGGTCCATGGCCTTGACCATCGACACCACCATGGGCAGGCGCACCGACATGTACGGGCGCTGGTGCGGGTCATCGAGGAAGAGTTTCCAGCTGTGGGCGACACTGGCATCTTCCGTGCGCGCTATGCCGTCGTCGGCATAGGTCAGGTACTGGTTCGGAACGTTGCTGACTGAAATGACAATCGTGCGTGTTTTGCGCGCCACTTCAAGTGCCATGGCTTCGGTAAAGTCCGTCGGTTCGCCGGCGTTGTTTTTCCCTGCGTTGGGGGTTCCGTTATTGGCAACCAACAGTGACTGGGCGCGCAGGGCATTGTCCGGGATGTAGATGTCCACGGTGTGTTTCCACTGTGCTGGACTGACCAATCCCAGCGGCGACCATTGCTGGGAGGACAGGTCGAAACTGCGCTTTTCCACACCTGGAAATGTCGTGTTGCCTTTGGCGGTGTAAACCAGTGGATTGGCGTCTTCGGCTTTCTTGTAGCAGGCAAGCACTTCGCTGAAGTCTTGATTGCCGGCCTCGAAGCACGCTTGGGTTGAAGCATGTATCGAACTGCTGACGAGCAGGCTGGATAACATCAATTTCGACAATACGAACCTGACTTTCAATCGCATGGGAACCCTCCTTGTAAGGCAGGGGGAGGTTCGAGTGCTGGGTGTAACGAAGCTGCGCCGGCCTTCCCCCTGGCGGTTTTTTGTCGGCGCAGTGTGTCGAAAGGAGGTGTGGATGAACAGGTTTGGCGGGGCGCCTTTTATTGTCGAAATATGTGGTTGAGCCGTTCAGTCACGAGCGTTACCGAGGGCTGTGGTCCGCTCTGGCGATGGTGATCACTCCGGCTTCTGGTAGCTGTCGATCACTTCCTGCGCCGCGCGAAACGCATCGATCGCCGCCGGCACGCCGGCATACACCGCGCAATGCAGCAGCGCTTCGCGAATCTCCTCCACGGTGCAGCCGTTGTTCAGCGCACCGCGCACGTGACCTTTCAACTCCTGCGGGCACTTGAGTGCGGTCAGGGCTGCGAGGGTAATCAGGCTGCGGGTTTTCAGCGGCAAGCCTTCGCGATTCCACACGCCGCCCCAGGCGTGTTCGTTGACGAAGTCTTGCAGCGGCTGGGTGAACTCGGTGGCGTTGCCCAGTGCGCGGTCGACGAAGGCGTCGCCCATCACTTGGCGGCGGACTTCAACGCCGGGTTTTTTATTCTCGGTCATGGGACTTCCTTCTTATGGTGCTGGCGACGCCAGGCGCGAAGTGACGTGAACAGCAAAAACGCTACCAGCGCTGGCAGGACGAATAACAGCATCAAGTGTTCCAGCTTGCCGGCCAGTGGCATGCCGGTGGTGAACGACACCACGTGCAGCCCATACGCCAGGTACAAACCCAGAAACAGCAGGCCTTCGGCGCGGGTCACCCGATAGCCGGAGTAGAACACCGGCAGGCACAGCGCCGCGATGCCGAGCATCACCGGCAGGTCGAAATCCAGGGCGTTGGGCGACACCGACAGCGGTGACGGTGCTACGAGCGCGGTAAAGCCGAGCACGCCCAGGAGGTTGAACAGGTTGCTGCCAATCACGTTGCCCACGGCAATATCGCGTTCGCCGCGTATAGCCGCGATCAACGAAGTGGCGAGCTCAGGCAGTGAGGTACTGACGGCGACGATGGTCAGGCCGATGATCCGCTCCGACAACCCAAGGTCGGTAGCGACCGCAACGGCTGCCCCCAGCAGCAAGTGTCCGGCGTACACCAGCATCGCCAGTCCGGCGACGATCATCAGCAGGCTGCTCAGCCATGACGCCTGGCCGTTGTGATCATGGCTCGATACCGGGCGTGCCGAGTGTCGCGACTGACGCAGTAACAAGCCCAGGTAAATCGCCAGCGCCGTCAGCAACATCACGCCGTCGGCCCGGGTCAGTTCTTCATTCCAGGCGAGTACGAACACCAACAGGCTGGCGCCGATCATCAACGGAATATCCAGGCGCACCAGTTGCCGGGAAACCCGTAAAGGAATGATTAGCGCGGACAACCCGAGGGTGACGAGGATGTTGAAAATGCTGCTGCCGATCACACTGCCGACGGCGATGTCGGCATTGTGCGCCAGGGTCGCTTGCAGGCTGACCGCCATCTGCGGTGCGCTGCTGCCGAGGGCGACGATGGTCAGGCCGATGATCAGCGGTCGTACGTGCAATCGCGCGGCGATGCGTACGGCGGCGCGCACCATCAATTCGGCGCCGATAATCAGCAGGAGCAATCCGCTGAGCAATTCGATCACGCTGATCAGGGGTAAATCGGCTAATCCGAAAATGGTCGGGGCTCCATCGGTCAGTCGTCGAGGGCTTGCACGCGAACCCGCGCGGTGCCGCTGCGCAGCATGCCCAGGCGCTCGGCGGCTTCCTTGGACAGGTCGATCAGGCGGCCCCGGGTGTGCGGCCCGCGATCATTGATGCGCACCACGCAGGATTTGTCGTTATTCAGATTGGTGACCTTCACCCGTGTACCGAAGGGTAGCTGGCGATGGGCGGCGGTCATGGAATTCATGTTGAAACGCTCGCCGTTGGCGGTGCGTTTGCCTTGGTGTTTGGCGCCGTAGTACGAAGCCACGCCGGTTTTGTCGTAGCCATGCGGATCGACGGTGTCGGTGCTGGCGCAACCGGCCAGGAGCGAAAGGAGGGCGCAAAGTCCAAGTAGACGCTTCATTTGAAAGCTTCCGAAAACAAATGTGGGAGCGAGCTTGCTCGCGATTGGCATTCTGACAGTCAACTTTGTGTTGAGTGCCGGACCGCTATCGCGAGCAAGTCGAATCGTCGCACCGTCGCTCCCACAGGGAATGGAGCCAGATTTTAGAGCTGGCTCCATTCTCATCAGCCTTCGAGCTTGCTTTTGAGCAGTTCGTTGACCTGTTGCGGATTGGCCTTGCCTTTGGAGGCTTTCATGGCCTGACCGACGAAGAAGCCGAACATCTTGCCGCGCTTGGCTTCGTCTGCGGCGCGGTATTGTTCGACCTGCTCGGCGTTGGCCGCGAGCATTTCGTCCAGCACCGCCGAGATGGCGCCGGTGTCGGTCACTTGCTTGAGGCCGCGCTTGTCGATGATCTCGTCTGCGCTGCCTTCGCCGTTGGCCATCGCTTCAAACACCACCTTGGCGATCTTGCCGGAGATAGTGTTGTCCTTGATGCGCAGCAGCATGCCGCCCAGAAGCTCGGCGGAAACCGGCGACTCTTCGATGTCCAGGCCTTGCTTGTTGAGCAGGCTGCCCAACTCGACCATCACCCAGTTCGCTGCCAGTTTGGCGTCGCCGCCGATGCTCGCGACTTTCTCGAAGTAATCGGCTTGCTCGCGGCTGGTGGCCAGCACGCTGGCGTCATAGACCGACAGACCGAATTGCTCCTGGAAGCGCTCGCGCTTTTGCGGTGGCAATTCCGGCAGGGTGGCGCGCACGTCGTCGAGGAAGGAGTTCTCTATGACCACTGGCAACAGGTCAGGATCGGGGAAGTAACGGTAGTCGTTGGCTTCCTCTTTGCTGCGCATTGGACGGGTCTCGTCCTTGTTCGGGTCGTACAGGCGGGTCTGCTGGATCACCTTGCCGCCGTCTTCGATCAATTCGATCTGACGCTGGATTTCGCTGTTGATCGCCTTCTCGATGAAGCGGAACGAGTTGACGTTCTTGATCTCGCAGCGGGTGCCGAACTCGACCTGGCCTTTCGGACGGATCGACACGTTGCAGTCGCAACGCAGCGAACCTTCGGCCATGTTGCCGTCGCAGATCCCTAAGTAACGCACCAGGGCGTGGATCGCCTTGACGTAGGCCACGGCTTCCTTGGCGCTGCGCATGTCCGGCTCGGAAACGATTTCCAGCAGCGGCGTGCCGGCACGGTTCAGGTCGATGCCGGTGGCGCCGCTGAATTCTTCGTGCAGGCTCTTGCCGGCGTCTTCTTCCAGGTGCGCGCGGGTGATGCCGACACGTTTGACCGTGCCGTCCTCGAGGGCGATGTCCAGGTGGCCCTTGCCGACGATCGGCAGCTCCATCTGGCTGATCTGGTAGCCCTTGGGCAAATCCGGGTAGAAGTAGTTTTTACGGGCGAACACGTTGTGCTGGCCGATCTCGGCGTCAATCGCCAGACCGAACATCACCGCCATGCGTACCGCTTCCTGGTTCAGCACCGGCAGCACACCGGGCATGCCCAGGTCCACCAGGCTGGCCTGGGTGTTCGGCTCGGAACCGAAGGTGGTGGAACTACCGGAAAAGATTTTCGACCGGGTGGTGAGCTGGGTATGAATCTCCAGCCCGATCACGACTTCCCATTGCATGTGTGTCTCCTCAGAAGCCGGTTGGGGTGCGGGTGTGCCAGTCAGTGTTCAACTGATACTGGTGGGCAACGTTCAACAGGCGACCTTCCTGGAAGTACGGAGCGAGCAATTGCACGCCGACCGGCAGGCCGTCGACAAAACCGGCTGGCATCGACAGGCCGGGCAGGCCTGCGAGGTTGGCGGTGATGGTGTAGACGTCTTCCAGGTACGCAGCGACCGGGTCGCTGTTCTTGGCGCCAAGCTTCCAGGCCGGGTTCGGCGTGGTTGGGCCGAGGATGATGTCGACCTCATTGAAGGCGGCCATGAAGTCGTTCTTGATCAAGCGACGAATCTTCTGCGCCTTCAGGTAGTAGGCGTCGTAGTAACCGGCGGACAGGGCGTAGGCACCGACCATGATCCGGCGCTGCACTTCTGTCCCGAAACCTTCGCCACGGGAGCGCTTGTACAGGTCTTCCAGGTTTTTCGGGTCTGCGCAACGGTAGCCGAAACGTACGCCGTCGAAACGCGACAGGTTGGAGGACGCTTCCGCCGGGGCGATCACGTAGTACGCAGGAATCGCGTGCTGCATGTTCGGCAGGCTGATTTCCTTGACCACGGCGCCGAGCTTTTTCAGCTCTTCGACGCTGGCCATGACCAGGTCGGCAATGCGCGGGTCGAGACCGGCGCTGAAGTACTCTTTCGGTACACCGATACGCAGGCCTTGCAGCGAACCGTTGAGGCTGGCGCTGTAGTCCGGCACGGGTTCGTCGATGCTGGTGGAGTCATTCGGATCAAAGCCAGCCATACCTTGCAACAAAATTGCGCAGTCTTCGGCAGTGCGCGCCAACGGGCCGCCCTGATCGAGGCTGGAGGCGTAAGCGATCATGCCCCAGCGCGATACGCGACCGTACGTCGGTTTCAGGCCGGTGAGGTTGGTCAATGCCGCTGGCTGGCGGATCGAGCCGCCGGTGTCGGTGCCGGTAGCCGCAGGCAACAGACGAGCGGCCACCGCCGCCGCCGAACCGCCGGACGAACCACCTGGCACGTGTTCCAGGTTCCACGGGTTTTTCACCGCGCCGTAGTAGCTCGACTCGTTGGCCGAACCCATGGCGAATTCGTCCATGTTGGTCTTGCCCAGGGTCACGGCGCCGGCAGCGGCCAGCTTGGCGACGACGGTGGCGTCGTACGGGGCCTTGAAGTTGTCGAGCATCTTCGAGCCGCAGCTGGTGCGAATGCCCTGGGTGCAGAACAGGTCCTTGTGGGCGATCGGCGCGCCGAGCAGGGCGCCGCTCTCACCATTGGCCCGGCGGGCGTCAGCGGCTTTCGCCTGCGTCAGCGCCAGGTCTTCGGTGAGGCTGATGAAACTGTTGAGCTGCGGATCGAGCTGGGCGATGCGCGCCAGCAGGACCTTGGTCAGCTCTTCGGAGGAAAACTTTTTATCGGCGAGTCCGCGGGCGATCTCGGCCAGAGTCAATTGATGCATTGCAGGCTCTTTCCCTATTAGTCGATGACTTTCGGAACCAGGTACAGGCCGTTTTCGACCGCTGGTGCGATGGACTGGTAGGCCTCGCGGTGATTGGTCTCGGTCACGACGTCTGCGCGCAGGCGCTGGCTGGCTTCCAGTGGGTGGGCCAGCGGTTCGATACCGTCGGTATCGACCGCCTGCATTTCGTCGACCAGCCCGAGAATGCTGTTAAGGGCCGAAGTGATGTGTGGAAGATCGGCATCATTAAGGCCAAGGCAGGCCAGATGAGCGATTTTTTCCACGTCGGAGCGTTCAAGCGCCATTGGGATTCTCCAGTGGAAAACAAAACGGACGGCGTCCGTGTGTTAGATTGTCGGAACACTACCGCACTTCTACGGTCATAAGGCCGCGATTGTGGGGCTTGGTGCACAGAAAAGCGGCCAATTTAACATATTGGCGCCTTGCCCAAAATCCCTGTCGTTGTTAGAGTTTGCCGCACTTTTTTACCCACGCGTTGCCTAGGGTCCCTTTCCCATGTTCAAGAAACTGCGTGGCATGTTTTCCAGCGATCTTTCCATTGACCTGGGCACTGCCAACACCCTTATTTACGTGCGCGAGCGCGGTATCGTCCTGAATGAGCCCTCCGTTGTGGCCATTCGGACACACGGTAACCAGAAAAGTGTCGTTGCTGTCGGCACCGAAGCCAAGCGCATGCTGGGTCGTACGCCGGGCAACATTGCTGCCATTCGTCCGATGAAAGACGGCGTGATCGCCGACTTCAGCGTGTGCGAAAAAATGCTGCAGTACTTCATCAACAAGGTTCACGAAAACAGCTTCCTGCAGCCTAGCCCACGCGTGTTGATCTGCGTTCCATGCAAATCCACCCAGGTTGAGCGTCGTGCCATCCGTGAATCGGCCCTTGGCGCCGGTGCCCGTGAAGTGTTCCTGATCGAAGAGCCAATGGCCGCTGCGATCGGTGCCGGTCTGCCGGTTGAAGAAGCTCGCGGTTCGATGGTCGTGGATATCGGTGGCGGTACCACTGAAATCGCGCTGATCTCCCTGAACGGTGTGGTTTACGCCGAATCCGTACGTGTGGGCGGCGACCGCTTCGACGAAGCGATCATCACCTACGTGCGTCGCAACTACGGCAGCCTGATCGGTGAATCCACCGCCGAGCGCATCAAGCAGGAAATCGGTACCGCGTATCCGGGCGGCGAAGTTCGCGAAGTCGACGTTCGCGGCCGTAACCTGGCCGAAGGCGTTCCACGCGCATTCACCCTGAACTCCAACGAAGTGCTGGAAGCTCTGCAAGAGTCGCTGGCAACCATCGTTCAGGCCGTGAAAAGCGCCCTGGAGCAATCGCCTCCGGAGCTGGCTTCCGATATCGCCGAACGTGGTCTGGTACTGACCGGTGGTGGCGCCTTGCTGCGTGACCTGGACAAATTGCTGGCCCAGGAAACCGGTCTGCCGGTGATCGTTGCCGAAGACCCGCTGACCTGCGTTGCTCGCGGCGGTGGCCGTGCATTGGAAATGATGGATAAACACACCATGGACCTGCTTTCCAGCGAATAAGTCGCCGGATTGCCTCTATGCTGTTGAGCGCGCAGGCAGCACTTTGCAGTGCTGCCTGTTCGCGTTTATCTTCTGTCAGTCTGCATCCAGGCCGGATTGCTGCCGTATGAATAAACAGAACATTTGCCTGGGAGGAGCGGCTTATTAAACCGCTTTTCACCAAGGGCCCTTCACTTGGCGTGCGCCTGTTGGTGCTGGTCGTGCTATCGGTCGCGCTGATGGTGGTCGATGCCCGTTTCAGTCTGCTCAAGCCTGCACGCAGCCAGATGTCGCTGGTGCTGATGGACGCCTACTGGATCACCGACCTGCCCGGACGACTGTGGGAAGGCGTTGCCAGTCAGTTTGGCAGCCGGACCGAACTCGTCGCCGAAAACGAAAAACTCAAGACCGAGAACCTGCTGTTGCAGGGGCGCATGCAGAAGCTTGCCGCCCTGACCGAGCAGAACGTTCGGCTGCGCGAGTTGCTCAACTCTTCGGCCCTAGTCAACGAGAAGGTCGAAGTGGCCGAGTTGATCGGCATGGACCCCAACCCCTTCACCCATCGCATCATCATCAATAAAGGTGAGCGCGATGGCGTAGTCCTCGGTCAGCCGGTACTCGATGCCCGTGGCCTGATGGGGCAGGTGGTCGAGTTGATGCCCTACACCTCCCGCGTCTTGCTGCTGACCGATACCACCCACAGTATTCCGGTGCAGGTGAACCGTAACGGTTTGCGGGCGATTGCCAGCGGCACCGGTAACCCGGAACGTCTAGAGTTGCGGCATGTGGCCGATACCGCCGACATCAAGGAGGGCGACCTGCTGGTCAGCTCCGGCCTCGGTCAGCGTTTCCCGGCGGGTTATCCGGTGGCGACGGTCAAGGAAGTGATTCACGATTCCGGCCAGCCGTTTGCCATTGTCCGCGCCGTTCCGACCGCCGCCTTGAACCGTAGCCGTTACCTGTTGCTGGTGTTCAGCGACAACCGGACTGCCGAAGAGCGCGTCAACGCTGCCGCCCAGGCCCAGGAAAGCCTGGATGCGCAGGGCGGTGGGCCGATCATTCCGTCGACGGTTCCGAAACCGGTCAGCCCCGCGGTCCCCGCTGCACCGGCCGCCGCACTGGCGATTCCTGCGACGGCGGCACCTGCGGTCACCGCGCCAGCCAAGCCAACCACCACGCCAGCCAAGCCTGCGGCCGCGACTAAACCGCCGGCGGCGCAACCCGCTGCCGCGAAGCCTGCCGCCAAACCGCCAGTGTCCGCGCCGGCCACTCCAGTGGGGAGAGAATAATGGGCGGTGTGAAAGCATCCCGAAACGGCTGGATAGTCTGGCTGACGTTCGCCGTCGGTCTGCTGTTGAGCGTTTCGCCTCTGCCGCAATTCATGGAAATCCTGCGCCCGCTGTGGCTGGCGTTGTTGCTGGCATTCTGGGCGTTGAACCTGCCGCAGACCGTCGGGATGGTGACGGCGTTTTGCCTGGGGCTGGCTGAAGACGTGCTCTACGGTACCTTGCTGGGTCAGAATGCCTTGATCCTGACGCTCATCACCTATCTGGTGCTGGCGCTGCAGCAGCGCCTGCGGATGTTCCCGATGTGGCAACAGAGCCTGGTGATCCTGGTGATCTTCGGCCTCGCCCAGCTTGTACAACTGTGGCTCAGTGCCTTGACCGGCAATCGTCAGCCGACGTTGGCGCTGGTGCTGCCGGCACTGGTCAGTGCGCTGCTCTGGCCCTGGATCAGTTTCGGTTTGCGCGGACTGCGTCGACGCTACAAAATCAATTAATTCGCTCAGGCATGGGACAGGGAGAGGTCTTGATGAAACGGTTGTACCTCGCCTCTGGTTCGCCGCGTCGACGTGAATTGCTCACGCAGATCGGCGTTGCGTTCTGCGCCGTCAGTGCGGACATCGATGAAACTCCTTTAGCTCAAGAATCCCCATCGGCCTACGTCGAGCGTCTGGCGCGCGGCAAGGCCGAGGCCGGGCGCGGCGGCGTCGTGTCTGACGAACCATTCTGCGTGCTCGGTGCCGATACCGCCGTGGTGCTCGATGGAAAAATTCTCGGCAAACCGGTTGATCAAGCGGATGCGTGCGCCATGCTGACGATGCTGTCAGGGTGTGAACATGAAGTCCTGACCGCGATTGCCGTGCTCGATGGCGGACGTTGCGAGTCCCGGGTTGTCACCAGCCGGGTACGTTTTCGAGATATCAGTCGTGAGGAAGCCGCAGCCTACTGGGCCAGCGGCGAACCACGGGACAAGGCAGGCGGTTATGGCATTCAAGGACTGGGTGCGGTGTTTGTCGCCGGGCTCGATGGAAGTTATTCAGCGGTGGTCGGACTACCGCTTTGCGAAACCGCGGAACTGCTCGGCCATTTCGGCATACCCTGTTGGCAACCCCGGAACGCACACCAAGCAACGTTCTGAACAAATGCGGCCATTATCGTGAACATGCCTGAACGAGACCCTGCCATGAGTGAAGAGATTCTGATCAACATCACGCCGATGGAGTCGCGCGTGGCGGTGGTCGAAAACGGTGTCCTGCAAGAGGTCCACGTCGAGCGTACGCAAAAGCGCGGGATCGTCGGCAACATCTATAAAGGCAAAGTCGTGCGGGTATTGCCTGGAATGCAGGCGGCATTCGTCGATATCGGCCTGGACCGTGCCGCGTTCATTCATGCGTCGGAAATTTCCCTGCGCGAAGGCCCGGCGGTCGAGAGCATCAGTGCACTGGTGCACGAGGGCCAGAGCCTGGTGGTGCAGGTGACCAAGGATCCGATCGGTTCCAAAGGCGCACGCCTGACCACCCAGCTTTCGATTCCTTCACGTTATCTGGTGTACATGCCGCGCACGGCCCATGTCGGTATTTCTCTGAAGATCGAAGACGAAGCCGAGCGCGAACGCCTCAAACAGGTGGTCACTGATTGCGTGGCCAAGGAAGGTATCAAGGAAGCTGGCGGTTTCATCCTGCGCACGGCAGCCGAAGGTGCCGGCGCGGATGAAATCCTCATGGACATCCGTTATCTGCGCCGTCTCTGGGATCAGATCAACGCCCAGATCAAAACCATCAGTGCGCCTAGCGTAATCTACGAAGACCTCGGTCTGGCGCTGCGCACCCTGCGTGACCTGGTGAGCCCGAAAATCGAGAAGATCCGCATCGACTCCCGGGAAACCTTTCAGAAAACCACGCAATTCGTCGCCGAACTGATGCCCGAGATCGCTGACCGCCTGGAGCATTACCCGGGCGAGCGGCCGATTTTCGACCTGTATGGCGTCGAAGACGAAATCCAGAAGGCACTCGAACGCAAGGTCCCGCTCAAGTCCGGCGGTTATCTGGTGGTCGACCCGGCGGAAGCCATGAGCACCATCGACGTCAACACCGGGGCGTTCGTCGGCCACCGCAATCTCGAAGAGACCATCTTCAAGACCAACCTCGAAGCCGCGACGGCCATCGCCCGTCAATTGCGCCTGCGTAACCTGGGCGGAATCATCATCATCGACTTCATCGACATGGAAGATGAAGAGCACCAGCGCCAGGTGTTGCGCACGCTCGAAAAGCAACTGGAGCGCGATCACGCCAAGACCAACATCATCGGTATCACCGAGCTGGGCCTGGTGCAGATGACCCGCAAGCGCACCCGCGAAAGCCTTGAACAGGTGTTGTGCGAGCCGTGCAATGCCTGTCAGGGACGGGGCAAGCTCAAGACCCCGGAAACCGTTTGCTACGAAATCTTCCGTGAAATCTTGCGCGAGGCTCGCGCCTATCAGGCGGAAGGCTATCGTGTATTGGCAAACCAGAAAGTGGTGGACCGCCTGCTCGACGAAGAGTCGGGCAACGTTGCCGAACTGGAAGGGTTTATCGGGCGCACCATCCGCTTCCAGGTCGAAACCATGTATTCCCAGGAACAATACGACGTGGTGCTGCTCTGAAGCGTTTTGTTTTGATTGTTCGAGAATGGCTGGCCTCAGCTTTTTGCAAAACTTTTGCCATGGGAGCCACCTGACATGGACCGTCTGACACGCATATTGGCCGCACTGACCCGCTGGGGTCTGGGCCTGTGCGCGTTGGTTTTGGTGTTGATGGCGCTCTACGTCAGCCTTGGCCGGGAGCTGACGCCGCTAGTCGCCGAGTACCGCGCCGACATCGAAACCAAAGCCAGCGATGCCTTGGGCATGCCGTTGCAGATCGGCGAGCTCGAAGGCAACTGGAGTGGATTCGCCCCTATATTGATGGCCCGCGACGTGACGGTCGGCGACGGCGCCAATGCCTTGCACCTGGATCAGGTGCGCGCGGTGCCGGACCTTTGGGCCAGCTTGTTGGCCCGCCAGGTACGCATCGCTCATCTGGAGTTCAGCGGCCTCAAGATCAACCTCAGGCAAGTTGAGGGCGGTCAGTGGGCTCTGGAAGGTTTGCCGATGCGCCAGGACCAGCCCACCGATCCGGAGCAACTGCTCAATCAGATGCAGATGATCCAGCAACTGTCGGTGCTCGACAGCCAGGTGACCTTGCAGCCGTTTGGCGAATCGCCGCTGACCTTGACTTATGTCGGCCTGAATCTGAAAACCGGGGCGTCGCGGCAGCGGCTCGACGCACGGCTGACCCTGCCGGACGGGCAACCGGTGGCCATGAGCCTGCGTACCCGTATTCGAGCCAGTCAATGGAAGGACGGTGAAGCCGAGGTCTACCTGAGCCTGCCGCAAAGCGACTGGTCGAAGTGGTTGCCTGAACGCCTGACCCAACAGTGGAATTTTTCCGAGATCAAGGCCGGCGGCGAGCTGTGGGTGACTTGGGGCAAAGGCGCCTTGCAAAGCGCTGCGGTGCGCGTGAACGCGCCACAACTCAAGGGTGCCTACGCCGAGCGCAAGCCGATCCAGATCAATAACCTGGCGCTCAATGGTTACTTCCAGCGCAGTGCCAAAGGTGCGTCAGTGACTCTGGACTCCCTGGCGATGAACTTCGGCGAGACCCGCTGGGAAACGCATCTGCAGCTCACGCAAAACGCCGCCACTGATAAAACCGAAGAACTCTGGCACCTGCAAGCCGACCGGGTTGATCTCACGCCGCTGACCCCGCTGCTCAACGCACTGGCGCCGTTACCAGAGGGTTTTGCCACGGTCGTCGAGCGGCTCAAGGTCACGGGTGGCCTGCGTAACGTGCTGATCGACTTCCGCCCCAATGCCACCGACGACAGCAAATTCGGGTTTGCCGCCAACCTCGACCAGGTGGGCTTCGACGCCTATCACGGTGCGCCGGCGGCGCGAAATGTCAGCGGCAGCATCAGCGGTGACCTGGGGCACGGCGAACTGCGCATGGACAGCAAGGATTTCATGCTGCACCTGGACCCGATTTTCGCCAAGCCATGGCAGTACATTCAGGCCAATGCGCGGCTGACCTGGAAACTCGATAAAGAAGGTTTCACCCTGATCGCGCCGTATCTGAAAGTGCTGGGCGAGGAAGGCAAGATCGCCGGCGACTTCCTGATTCGCCTGTATTTCGATCACACCCGGGAAGACTACATGGACCTGCGGGTCGGCCTGGTGGACGGTGACGGTCGCTACACCGCCAAGTACTTGCCGACGGTCCTCAGTCCGGCGCTGGACGAATGGTTGCGCACGGCGATTCTCAAGGGCGCGGTGGATCAAGGCTTCTTCCAGTATCAAGGGTCGCTCAGCCCCGGTGCCGCGGACGTCGATCGCAGCATCAGCCTGTACTTCAAGGTTCACGATGCCGAACTGGCCTTCCAGCCGGGCTGGCCCCATGTCAGCAAGGTCAGCGGCGATGTGTTTGTCGAAGACAGCGGCGTGCGGATTCTGGCCAGCAAGGGCCAGTTGCTCGACACCCAGGTCAACGATATCTACGTCGACATTCCCCATGTGCCGGCCGGACAGAACGTTCATTTGTTCCTCGATGGCGGATTTTCCGGCGGTTTGGGCGATGGCTTGAAAATCCTTCAGGAAGCACCGATCGGCACCGCAGCAACCTTTGCCGGCTGGGAAGGCGAGGGTGACCTGCAAGGCAAGTTGAAGCTCGATATTCCCCTGGCAAAAGGCGAGGAGCCGAAGATCCTCGTCGATTTCAAGACCGCCAAGGCGCGCTTGAAACTGGCCGAGCCTGCGCTGGAACTGACCCAACTCAAAGGTGATTTCCGTTTCGACAGCGGCAAAGGCCTGACCGGGCAGAACATCAGCGCCCGGGCGTTCGACAAACCGGTCACCGCACAGATATTTGCCGATGGCAGCCCGGGCAAGCACAGTACCCGGGTGGCCGCGTCAGGGCAGGTCGAGGTCAAGAAACTGACCGACTGGCTGAAGGTCACCCAGCCTCTACCGGTGAGCGGTGTGATCCCGTATCAACTGCAACTGACCCTGGACGGCGCCGACAGCCAGTTGATGGTCAATTCCAGCCTCAAGGGCGTGGCCGTCGATTTGCCTGCACCGTTCGGCATAACCTCCGAGGCCGGGCGCGACACCACGTTCCGCATGACCTTGCAGGGCGACGAGCGGCGTTATTGGGTCAACTACGGGGACTTGGCGAGTTTCACGTTCGCGGCCCCGGCCAGTAGTTTCGCCGACGGTCGCGGGGAGTTGTTCCTCGGTGGCGGCGAGTCCGTCTTGCCTGGCACCAAAGGTTTGCGGATACGGGGCGTGCTGTCGGAGCTGGACGTTGGCCCGTGGAAGGATCTGGTGGGCAGATACGCCGGACAAGACCCCGGCGGCAGCGCCAGGCAACTGCTCAGCGGCGCGGATTTCAAGGTGGGCAAACTCAGCGGTATCGGCACCACCCTCGATCAGGCCTCGATCCAGCTGGCGCGCAAGCCTTCCGCCTGGGCGCTACAACTGGACAGCCAGCAGATCAATGGCAGCGCCAGCCTTCCCGATGCGAAAGCCACGCCGATCACGATCAATCTGCAAACTGTGCGCCTGCCCGCACCGGACCCGACCGTGCTGGCCGATGAAAACTCGCCGGATCCGCTGGCGTCGGTGGACCCGACAAAAATCCCCGCGATGGACATCACCATCAATCAGCTATTCCAGGGGCAGGATCTGGTGGGGGGCTGGTCGCTGAAAATTCGTCCGACGCCCAAGGGCATAGAGTTCAACTCCCTGGACCTGGGCCTCAAGGGCATGCTGTTGGTGGGCAGCGGTGGTTGGGAAGGCGTACCTGGCGCCAGCAACAGCTGGTACAAGGGCCGTATCAGCGGCAAGAACCTCGCCGATGTGCTCAAGGGCTGGGGGTTTGCGCCGAGCGTCACCAGCCAGGACTTCTATATGGATGTCGATGGCCGCTGGCCCGGCTCACCGGCCTGGGTGGCGACCAAGCGTTTCTCCGGCACGCTTGATGCGACCCTCAATCAGGGTCAGTTCGTCGAGGTTGAGGGCAGTGCCCAGGCGCTGCGGGTATTTGGCTTGCTCAACTTCAACTCCATCGGCCGGCGCCTGCGCCTGGATTTCTCCGACCTGTTCGGCAAAGGCCTGAGTTATGACCGGGTCAAGGGGCTGCTGGTCGGGACCAATGGTGTGTATGTCACCCGTAAGCCGATCCAGCTGACGGGTCCGTCGAGCACCATTGAACTCGACGGCACCCTGAACATGGTGGCCGATCAGATCGATGCGAAACTGATGGTGACCTTGCCGGTGACCAATAACCTGCCGATTGCCGCATTGATCGTCGGTGCACCCGCGGTCGGCGGGGCGCTGTTCCTGATCGACAAGCTGATCGGAGACCGGGTCGCCCGTTTCGCCAGTGTGAAGTACACCGTCAAAGGGCCTTGGAAAGAACCGAAGATTGCCTTCGACAAGGCTTTTTGAAACGCCATCCTTCGGGCCTATGGAGTAGCATGGCCATTGCGGCTCGCCCCCTGTAGGAGCGAGCCCGCTCGCGATGGACGTGAACGATGACGCAGGCTGTCTGAAAAAACGCGTCGCATTCAAACTCATCGCGAGCAAGCTCGCTCCTACAAGGTCTGTGTTGGTTTCAATAAGGAAAAGGCCATGTCTCTAGCGGTGATTCAAATGGTCAGCCAGAGCGATGTGCTGGCCAATCTGGCCCAGGCCCGGCGGCTGCTCGAGCGAGCGGCCGCCGGTGGCGCGAAGCTCGCGGTATTGCCGGAGAACTTCGCCGCCATGGGCCGGCGCGACATTGCCGACATCGGACGCGCCGAAGCACTGGGCGAAGGCCCGATCCTGCCCTGGTTGAAACAGACCGCACGCGACCTCAAGTTATGGATTGTGGCCGGCACGTTGCCGTTGCCGCCGGTGGATCAACCGGCGGCCAAGGTGCATGCCTGTTCGTTGCTGGTCGATGACCAGGGTGAAACGGTGGCGCGCTACGACAAGCTGCACCTGTTCGACGTCGACGTGGCCGACAATCGCGGCCGTTATCGTGAATCCGATGACTATGCTTATGGCAGTGGGGTCGTGGTGGCGGACACACCGGTTGGGCGGGTTGGCCTGACGGTCTGTTACGACTTGCGCTTCCCGGAGCTGTACAGCGAATTGCGCGCGGCCGGTGCGGAACTGATTACCGCCCCTTCGGCCTTCACGGCGGTGACCGGCGCGGCGCATTGGGATGTGCTGATTCGCGCACGGGCCATCGAGACACAATGTTATGTGCTCGCGGCTGCCCAGGGTGGGACGCATCCGGGGCCGCGGGAAACTTTCGGTCATGCTGCCATCATCGACCCGTGGGGGCGTGTGCTGGCACAACAGGATCAAGGCGAGGCCGTGCTGCTGGCCGAACGCGACAGCAGCGAACAGGCGTCCATCCGGGCGCGCATGCCGGTGTCCAGTCACCGGCGCTTTTTCTCGCAGGGCGCCCAGCGACCTGCATCAGAACGACGAATTTAAGGCGTAAAGCATATGAGCGAGTTGTTGTCCTCAGTCAGTGAACACCTGCTGGCGCCCGGTGGCGTCACGATCGAGAGCCTGCAAGGCGTGCTCGGCGACCTGGCCGGGCCGGGCATCGATGCGGCCGACCTGTATTTCCAGGGGCAGATCTCCGAGTCCTGGGCGCTGGAAGACGGCATCGTCAAGGAAGGCAGCTTCAACCTTGACCAAGGTGTGGGCGTGCGCGCGCAATCGGGTGAAAAAACCGGTTTTGCCTACAGCAATGCCATCACCCTGGAAGCCCTTGGCGCGGCGGCGCGGGCCGCCCGTTCGATTTCCCGCGCTGGCCAGAATGGCACCGTGCAGGCATTCACCAGCCAGGATGTCGCGCAGTTGTATGCGCCGGACAATCCCCTGGAAGTGCTGACCCGTGCCGAGAAAGTCGATTTGCTCAAGCGAATCGATGCCGCGACCCGCGCCCTCGACCCTCGCATCCAGCAAGTCACCGTGAGCATGGCCGGTGTCTGGGAACGGATTCTGGTGGCTTCCACCGACGGCGGTCTGGCGGCGGATGTACGGCCGCTGGTGCGCTTCAACGTCAGTGTGATCGTCGAGCAGAACGGTCGCCGCGAGCGCGGGGGGCATGGCGGTGGCGGTCGGACCGATTACCGTTATTTCCTCGGCGAAGACCGCGCCATGGGCTATGCCCGTGAAGCGTTGCGCCAGGCGCTGGTCAACCTCGAAGCCATTCCGGCACCGGCCGGTACCTTGCCGGTGGTGCTCGGTTCCGGCTGGTCGGGCGTGTTGCTGCACGAAGCGGTCGGTCATGGTCTGGAAGGCGACTTCAACCGCAAGGGCAGTTCGGCCTACAGCGGTCGCATGGGCGAGATGGTTGCGTCGAAGCTGTGCACCATTGTCGATGACGGCACCCTGGCCGGTCGCCGTGGCTCGTTGAGTGTCGACGACGAAGGCACGCCGACCGAGTGCACCACGCTGATCGAAAACGGCGTACTCAAAGGCTACATGCAGGACAAGCTCAACGCCCGCCTGATGGGCGTGGCACGCACCGGTAACGGCCGTCGCGAATCCTACGCGCACCTGCCGATGCCGCGCATGACCAACACCTACATGCTCGCCGGCGAAAGCGACCCGGCGGAAATCATCGCTTCGGTGAAGCGCGGCATTTACTGCGCCAACCTGGGTGGCGGTCAGGTGGACATCACCAGCGGAAAGTTCGTGTTCTCCACCAGCGAGGCGTACCTGATCGAGGACGGCAAGATTACCGCTCCGGTCAAGGGCGCGACCCTGATCGGCAACGGGCCGGAAGCCATGAGCAAGGTGTCGATGGTCGGTAATGATCTGTCGCTGGACAGCGGCGTGGGTACGTGTGGCAAGGATGGGCAGTCGGTGCCGGTGGGTGTCGGCCAGCCAACGCTGAAGATTGATGCGATCACCGTGGGTGGCACGGGGTCGTAAGAAGTGAGGCTGCGGGTGAGCTGCGAGGCAGCTCACCCGCTTCGAGAATTAACGCAGACCGCGTTGAGTCTCGTCCAGCTCACGGATGTACTTGAAGATTTTACGGCTGGAAGCAGGAGGTTTGTTTTGCGCAACCTCATGCTGGGCCTGACGGATCAGGGAACGCAATTGCTGGCGGTCCGCGTCCGGGTAGTCGACGACGAATTTTTCCAGTACGGCATCGTCGCCGGCAATCAGACGATCGCGCCAGCGTTCCAGGTTATGGAAGCGTTCGTTGTATTGACGGGTGGAGGCATCGAGTTGATCGAGCAGAACCAGAATGGCGGTAGTGTCCTGATCGCGCATCAGTTTGCCGATGAACTGAAGGTGCCGTTTTCGCGCGATGTTCGCGGTGTGCTTGGGCGCATCGGCCAGAGCCCGACGCATTCCGTCGGTCAAGGGCAGTTTTGCCAGCAAGTCAGGCTTGAGTGTTGTAAGGCGCTCGCCAAGGTCAACCAGAGCATGCAGCTCGCGTTTGACCTGGGATTTGCTTTTTTCTCCCGTATCGAGGGAGTCGTCGTAAGAATCAACCATGGTGGCCGTCCGCAAAGAAACGCCGCCATGATAACCAGTCGGGGGCCGCTTGTCCGGCCCGGTCGCTCGATGACCGTTACCGAAAGCAGAATTTGAGTGGAGAACAGCATGAGTGCAGTTGAAAGCGTCGGCCCACAAGCGTTGCCGGCACTGCAGGAACAAGTCGAGCAGATCATCGCTGAAGCCAAGCGCCAGGGGGCCAGCGCCTGTGAAGTGGCGGTGTCGCTGGAGCAGGGGTTGTCGACTTCGGTGCGCCAGCGTGAAGTCGAAACCGTTGAGTTCAACCGCGACCAGGGGTTTGGCATCACCTTGTACGTGGGGCAACGCAAAGGCTCGGCCAGCACTTCGGCCAGCGGTCCTGATGCGATTCGCGAAACCGTCGCCGCTGCACTGGCCATTGCCAAACACACTTCGGAAGACGAAGCCTCGGGCCTTGCGGATGCCGCGCTGATGGCGCGCGATATTCCGGATTTCGACCTGTTCCACCAATGGGACATCACTCCGGAACAAGCCATCGAACAGGCCCTGGCCTGTGAAGCCGCGGCGTTTGCCGCCGACAGCCGGATCAAGAACGCCGACGGCACCACCCTCAGTACCCATCAGGGCTGCCGCGTTTATGGCAATAGCCACGGCTTTATCGGCGGTTACGCATCGACTCGGCACAGCCTGAGCTGCGTGATGATCGCCGAGGCCGATGGCCAGATGCAGCGCGATTACTGGTACGACGTGAACCGCCAGGGCAATCTGCTCGCCGACCCGGTGAGCATCGGTCAACGCGCTGCGCAACGGGCGGCAAGTCGTCTGGGCGCACGTCCGGTACCGACTTGCGAGGTGCCGGTGCTGTTTTCCGCAGAGTTGGCTGGGGGGCTGTTCGGCAGTTTCCTGTCGGCGATTTCCGGCGGCAGCCTGTATCGCAAGTCGTCCTTCCTTGAGGGCACTCTCGGGCAGAAGCTGTTTCCGGAGTGGCTGACCATCGACGAACGTCCGCATCTGATGCGTGCCATGGGCAGTGCAGCGTTCGACGGTGATGGTTTGGCAACCTACGCCAAACCGTTCGTCGAAAAGGGCGAGTTGGTGTCTTACATCCTCGGCACCTATTCCGGCCGCAAGCTCGGTATGCCGAGCACGGCCAACGCCGGTGGCGTGCACAACCTGTTCGTCACCCATGGCGACGAAGACCAGGCGGCGTTGCTGCGGCGCATGGGCCGTGGCTTGCTGGTGACTGAATTGATGGGGCAGGGCCTCAACATGGTCACCGGCGATTACTCCCGTGGTGCAGCGGGTTACTGGGTCGAGAACGGTGAAATCCAGTTCGCGGTACAGGAAGTGACCATCGCCGGCAACATGCGCGACATGTTCAAGCAGATCGTTGCCGTGGGTAATGACCTGGAACTGCGCAGTAACATTCGCACCGGCTCGGTGCTGATCGAGCGGATGACGGTGGCAGGCAGCTAAGCCACGGCCGCTTCACCAAAAGGCGCGCCACCCATTGGGTGGCGCGCCTTTTTTGTTGGCTACAACTCAGATCCCCTGTGGGAGCGAGCTTGCTCGCGATAGCAGCGTGTCAGACGAAATCAATGTTGAAAGTGATGACGCCTTCGCGAGCAGGCTCGCTCCACAATGGATCTGCTGTGTCGGTACGGCCTTGTTTTGGTTATCATTATCATATAATAATAAATCTCATTATCGAATGAGCCCCGGATCATGAGTTCTGCCTTGCACGAGCAGCCTTACCTCGAAAGCTGGCGCTGGATGAGTCGCCAGATCCGTTGCGCGATGAACCCCGACGAGCCTCGCCTGATCGACCACTACCTGGCCGAAGGCCGGTACCTGGCGTGTTGCACGGCCACCTCACCCTGGACCGTCGCCGAAACTGCCTTCCGATTGTTGCTCGATACCGCCGCCGATGTCGCGCTGCCGTGGCATTGGCGCACTTACTGTCTTGACCAGGCCTGGCGCCCGCTGCGCGAACTGGAACGCCTCTCGTTGTGCAAATGCCGCCTCAAGCGCTGGCAGAGCTACACCTGGCAACTCGCTACCTGTGAGTTGCAGCCCTCGATTCCTCTCATAGAACTGATGCAAGGATCTCCCGATGAGTAATACCCGTATCGAACGCGACAGTATGGGCGAGCTTCAGGTCCCGGAAGACGCCCTCTACGGCGCACAGACCCAGCGTGCGGTGGATAACTTCCCGATCAGCGGCAAACCGATGCCGGTTCAGTTCATCCGCGCCTTGATCCTGGCCAAGGCAGCGGCCGCCCGCACCAACGTCGAGCTCAAGCAGATCGGCGAAGCCCAGGGCAAAGCCATCGTCGACGCAGCCCAAGGCTTGCTCGAAGGCGATTTCATGCAGCACTTCCCGGTGGATGTGTTCCAGACCGGTTCCGGTACCAGCTCGAACATGAACGCCAACGAAGTGATCGCCACGCTGGCCAGCCGCTTGCTGGGCGAGGCGGTGAACCCCAACGATCACGTCAACTGCGGGCAGAGCAGCAACGACATCATCCCGACCACCATTCACGTCAGCGCAGCACTGGCGCTCCATGAACAACTTCTGCCGGCGCTGACGCATCTGGTGCAGGTCATCGAGCGCAAGGCCGAGCAGGTTCATCACCACGTCAAAACCGGGCGTACGCACCTGATGGACGCCATGCCGGTGCGCATGAGCCAGGTGCTCAACGGTTGGGCGCAGCAGCTCAAGGCCAACATCGGCCATCTGCAGGACTTGCAGCCAAGCCTGCAATCCCTGGCTCAAGGCGGCACGGCGGTGGGCACGGGTGTCAACGCCCACCCCGAGTTCGCGGCGCGTTTCAGCCAGCAGCTAAGCAAATTGACCCGGGTTGAGTTCCAGCCAGGCAAGGACCTGTTCGCGCTGATCGGCTCCCAGGACACTGCCGTTGCCGTCTCCGGACAGCTAAAGGCCACTGCCGTGTCGCTGATGAAAATCGCCAACGATCTGCGCTGGATGAACTCCGGCCCGCTGGCCGGCCTTGGCGAGATCGAACTGCAAGCCTTGCAGCCGGGTTCTTCGATCATGCCGGGCAAGGTCAACCCGGTCATTCCAGAGGCCACCGCGATGGTCGCGGCTCAGGTCATCGGCAACGACAGTGTTATCACCATCGCCGGTCAGTCGGGCAATTTCGAACTGAACGTGATGCTGCCGATCATCGCCCAGAACCTGCTGAGCAGTATCGAGTTGCTGGCCAATTCCAGTCGTCTGCTGGCAGACAAGGCCATCGCCAGCTTCAAGGTCAACGAAGGCCGGATCAAGGAAGCTCTGTCACGCAACCCGATTCTGGTTACCGCGCTCAACCCGATCATCGGTTACCAGAAAGCTGCCGAGATTGCCAAGAAGGCCTATCAGCAAGGTCGGCCGGTGATTGACGTCGCACTGGAACATACCGACCTGACGCGCAGCCAGCTGGAAGAATTGCTCAACCCGGAAAAACTCACTGCGGGCGGCGTCTAAGCCCCGTTACCGCTTTGGAGGCGCACCATGGAGCACTGGAAACGCACGATCGAAAGAGCCAATCGCTTTTTCATGCTGGGTGAACTGGTCGATGCCCGCGAGGCGTACCTGCAGGCATTGGCTCTGGCCCAGGTGCTGTTCGAGCGCTGGGCGGATGCCGACGAAGCGGTAGCGGCCTGCGTGATTTCCCATCACAACCTGGCGGACCTGCACTTGCGTCTGAATCAGCCGGAGGAGAGCGCCGAATACTTGTGTGCCATCCACCAACGGCTCTTGCAGACCATGCAGGACCCACGGCTACCTCAAACATTGCGAGAAGCCGCGTTGCGCCAGAGCAGCAAGACCTACGTCGAGCTGCTGAATTTCATCAGTGAGCACGGCGAGTATCCGCGTACCCATCGGCTGCTGCACATCGATGCCGCTTCGCCTGAGCCTCATCATCAAGGAGTCCATTGAACATGGCTTTTACCTTGCCTGCCTTGCCGTACGCCTACGACGCCCTGGAGCCGCACATCGATGCGCAGACCATGGAGATCCACTACACCAAGCATCACCAGACCTACATCAATAACCTGAACGCGGCTGTTGAAGGCACCGAGTATGCCGAGTGGCCCGTGGAGAAGCTGGTGTCCGCCGTTCAGCAACTGCCGGAAAAACTACGGACGGCGGTGATCAACCAAGGTGGCGGCCACGCCAATCATTCGTTGTTCTGGGAAGTCATGGCGCCCGACGGTGGTGGCGAGCCCGAAGGCGTGCTGGCCAAGGCCATCGATGAACAACTGGACGGTCTCGACAGCTTCAAGGAAGCCTTTACCAAGGCCGCGTTGACCCGCTTCGGCAGCGGCTGGGCCTGGCTGAGCGTGACCCCGCAAAAGACCTTGGTGGTGGAAAGCAGCGGTAACCAGGACAGCCCGTTGATGAACGGCAATACCCCGATTCTGGGCCTCGACGTCTGGGAGCACGCCTATTACCTGCGTTATCAGAACCGTCGTCCGGAGTACATCAGCGCGTTCTACCGCGTGATCAATTGGCCGCAAGTCGCTGCGCGCTATCAGGCCGCACTGGTTTAAGTCTTCCATAAAAACAATCCAAGGCTGGACTATGGGCACTGAAACACTGGCGATCGGAAATGGACGGATGTTTCGTTACGCGTTTGGATCGCTGTTACTGCTGGCGGGAATGAGCCTTTTGGTTGCCCATGGGCTGGCATGGCTCGACCTTGAGCCGAAGTTGCTGCGCGCACTGCAGGGCGGTGCGATCTGCGCCTTGGGTACCGCGCTGGGCGCGGTGCCGGTGTTGGTGATTCGGCGGATGCCGCAGAGGCTTAGCGACACTTTGCTTGGCTTTGGCGCTGGCGTGATGCTGGCTGCGACGGCATTTTCGCTGATCGTTCCGGGCATCTCTGCCGCCGAAGGGCTTGGACTGTCACCTTGGGCGTCCAGTGGGTTGATCAGCTTCGGCATTATGCTCGGCGCCTTCCTGTTGTTCCTGGTGGATCGGAAGGTCTCTGGCGCCAGCCCGGACATGCTGGTCGGCACGCTGGAACGACCGGTCATTGCTCCGCGGATCTGGCTGTTCGTATTTGCCATCATCGCCCACAACATCCCGGAAGGCATGGCGGTAGGTGTTTCGGCCGGTGGCGCAATGCCTGACGCCGACAGCCTCGCCATGGGCATTGCCTTGCAGGATGTACCGGAAGGGTTGGTCATCGCTTTGGTGCTGGCCGGGGCAGGGATGTCCCGGGGCAAGGCGTTCCTGATCGGTGCGGCGTCAGGTTTGGTAGAACCGGTGTTCGCACTGCTATGCGCGTGGCTGGTGAGCCTGGCCGAACTGCTGCTGCCTTTGGGATTGGCGCTGGCGGCGGGGGCGATGCTGCTGGTGGTGACCCACGAAGTCATTCCCGAGTCGCGCCGCAATGGTCATGACAAGCTTGCCAGCCTCGGGCTGCTGATGGGGTTTTGTTTGATGATGGTGATGGATACGGCCCTCGCTTGATTTGTGGTGAGGGGCTTTTGTGGTTGTATTACTCGCCTTCGTCGAAGAAGTTGTTGATCAACGCCACCAGAGCATCCAGCGCTTCCTGTTCCTGCTCGCCTTCTGTACTCAAGTGGATCGTGGTGCCTTTGCCGGCGGCCAGCATCATCATCGCCATGATGCTTTTGCCATCGACCATGGACTGTGGTGTACGTCCGGCCCTGATCTGGCACGGGAACTGACCTGCTACCCCAACGAATTTTGCAGAAGCGCGAGCGTGCAGACCCAGTTTATTGATGATTTCGATTTCCAGAGCAGGCATCGCGATGTGAATCCTTTAGCTGAGGTCGCGGTGGCGGACCTGGACGTTCTTCAGGGATTGTTGCAGCGTTTGCCCCAGACGCTCGGTCAGGTAGACGGAGCGGTGATGTCCGCCAGTGCAGCCAATGGCAATGGTGACGTAGGCGCGGTTGCTGGCGGCAAAGCGAGGCAGCCACTTTAGCAGGTATGTGGAAATGTCCTGGAACATCTCTTCGACATCCGGCTGAGCCGCCAGGTATTCGGCAACCGGTTGATCGAGCCCGGACTGTTCGCGCAACTCCGGTTTCCAGTAAGGGTTGGGCAGGCAGCGCACATCGAACACCAGGTCGGCGTCCACCGGCATGCCGCGCTTGAAGCCGAAGGATTCAACCAGGAACGCAGTCCCCGGCTCCGGCTGATTCAACAGACGCAGTTTGATGGCATCGCGCAGTTGATACAGGTTCAGGCTGGTAGTGTTGATCTTGAGATCGGCGAGGTCGGCAATCGGCCCGAGCAGGACGCTCTCGACGCTGATGGCTTCGGCCAGCGAGCGGTTGGCGTTGGTCAGGGGGTGACGCCGTCGGGTTTCCGAGAAGCGCTTGAGCAGTGTTTCTTCGTCGGCGTCCAGGTACAGCACATCGCACTGGATGTGGCGGGCACGGACTTCCTCGAGCAGGTCGGGGAAGCGTGACAGGTGGCTGGGCAGGTTGCGCGCGTCAATGGAAACGGCGACCAGCGGCTGCAACATCTCGGTATGAACCAGGGCGCGTTCGGCCAGCTCCGGCAGCAGGCCGGCTGGCAGGTTGTCGATGCAGTAGTAGCCGCTGTCCTCAAGAACGTCGAGGGCGGTACTTTTACCTGAGCCGGAACGGCCACTGACGATGATCAAGCGCATGATTACTGACCGTTTTGCTCGTCAAGGACAACCTGATACAGGGCTTCGTTGCTTGCAGCACTACGCAGCTTTTCGCGAACTTCCTTGCGGTCGAGCATGCTGGCGATCTGTCGCAGCAGCTCAAGGTGCGCATCGGTGGCGGCTTCCGGGACCAACAGCACGAACAGCAGGTCAACCGGCGCGCCGTCGATGGCGTCGAAATCGATAGGGGCGTCCAGGTGCATCAATGCACTGATGGGCGAAACACAGCCCTTGAGACGGCAATGTGGAATAGCGATGCCATTGCCAAACCCGGTGGAGCCGAGTTTTTCACGGGCGATCAGCGCCTCGAAGACATCTTGCATCTCCAGGGCCGGCACTTCGCGGGCGATAAGATTGGCAATTTGTTCGAGGGCTTTCTTTTTACTGCCTCCCGGCACGTTCACCAGGGAACGGCCGGGGGTCAGGATACTTTCAAGTCGGATCATGGGTTGGGAGTGTTAACGACCGGTTGCGCCCTGGAGGAGGCTCTGGGTCTTTTCCTTATGCTTTTTGAGTTGTTTATCCAGCTTGTCGGTGAGTGCGTCGATCGCGGCATACATATCGGTATGTTCCGCGTTGGCGACCACTTCATTCCCGGGAATATGCAGCGTGGCTTCGATTTTCTGCTTCAGTTTTTCGACGGTCATCGTGACCTGCACATTAGTGATCTTGTCGAAATGTCGCTCCAATCGTTCGAGTTTTTCGCCGATGTAGGTGCGAAGAGGTTCGGTCACTTCCAGTTGGTGTCCACTGATGTTGACTTGCATACAGCTTCTCCTTCGTTGCCAGTGCATAAAGCGGTAGATCAGATGATCTACCACTGGAACGCTGTGGCGTGGCCCTACATCAACCGCTTGCGTTCGCTCGAAGGCGCGATCCCGAGGGATTCGCGGTACTTGGCGACGGTGCGGCGAGCCACCTGAATGCCTTGTGCCTCCAGTAAACCAGCGATCTTGCTGTCACTCAACGGCTTTTTCTGATTTTCCGCTGCAACCAGTTTTTTGATGATCGCCCGGATCGCCGTGGACGAGCATTCGCCGCCTTCGGAGGTGCTTACGTGACTGGAAAAAAAGTACTTCAGTTCATAAATGCCCCGGGGGGTGTGCATGAACTTCTGGGTGGTCACCCGTGAAATCGTCGATTCATGCATGCCGACCGCTTCGGCGATGTCATGCAGGACCAGCGGCTTCATGGCTTCGTCGCCGTACTCCAGAAAGCCGCGCTGATGCTCGACGATCTGGGTGGCAACCTTCATCAGGGTTTCATTGCGGCTTTGCAGGCTCTTGATGAACCAGCGGGCCTCCTGCAACTGATTGCGCATGAAGGTATTGTCGGCGCTGGTGTCGGCGCGGCGCACGAAACCGGCGTACTGGGCATTGACCCGCAGCCGTGGCACCGACTCCTGATTGAGCTCCACCAGCCAGCGCTCGTTGTCCTTGCGCACGATGACGTCAGGGACGACGTACTCGGCTTCGGTGGACTCGATCTGTGAGCCCGGGCGCGGGTTGAGGCTCTGGACCAGCTCGATGACCTGGCGCAGCTCATCTTCCTTGAGCTTCATGCGACGCATCAACTGGCTGTAGTCGCGGCTGCCAAGCAGGTCGATGTAATCGGTGACCAGGCGCTTGGCCTCGGCCAGCCAAGGGGTCTTGGCAGGCAGCTGGCGCAATTGCAGCAGCAGGCATTCGCCCAGGTTGCGGGCGCCGATGCCGGCGGGCTCGAATTGCTGGATGCGGTGCAGGACGGCTTCGATTTCGTCCAGTTCGATGTCCAGTTCCGGGTCGAACGCTTCGAGGATTTCCTCGAGGGTTTCGTCCAGGTAGCCCTGATTGTTGATGCAGTCGATCAGGGTTACGGCGATCAGGCGATCGGTGTCGGACATCGGGGCCAGGTTCAGTTGCCACAGCAAGTGGCTCTGCAGGCTTTCGCCGGCCGAGGTGCGGGTGGTGAAGTCCCACTCGTCATCATCATTGCTGGGCAGGCTGCTGGCGCTGGTCTGGTAAACGTCTTCCCACGCGGTGTCGACGGGGAGTTCGTTGGGGATACGCTCGTTCCAGTCACCCTCATCGAGGTTATCAACCGTCGGGGCGCTCTCCTGGTAGGAGGGCTCCTGGATGTCGGTGTTGGGCTTTTGTTCGGCGTTGTCGGCCAGGGGGTCGGAATTGTCGAAGTCGTCGCCTTCTTCCTGGCGTTCGAGCATCGGATTGGACTCCAGGGCCTCCTGGATTTCCTGTTGCAGGTCCAGGGTCGACAATTGGAGCAGGCGGATGGCCTGTTGCAGCTGCGGTGTCATCGTCAGCTGCTGGCCCATTCTCAAGACTAGCGATGGTTTCATGGCAGGGGCTTAACACCTTATTCGCCGGCGCACATGCGCCATCCACTACAGGGCGCCGGGGCGCCAAACTTAAGCAAATTATATGCCTGAAACTAAAGGGTTTGCCTAGAGCGCTGTAACAATAAAAAACTATAAAGCTGTGTTGCAGCGCTGCCCTTGTCGAGGGCTGACCACGCTTGTCGGCACGGAAGCGCTGGTGAGTGGCTGGTCAGGTGCCCGGGCAACTGCCTGGGCACGGCTCAGCGCTTACAGGCGGAACTCATGGCCCAGATACACTTCCTTGACCAGGTCGTTGGCCAGGATGGTCTCTGCGTCGCCTTCGGCAATCAGTTGGCCGTCATTGACGATATAGGCGGTTTCACAGATATCCAGGGTTTCACGAACGTTGTGGTCCGTGATCAGCACGCCAATGCCCTTGGCCTTGAGGTGGTGAATGATCTGCTTGATGTCGCCGACCGAAATCGGGTCCACGCCGGCGAAGGGCTCGTCGAGGAGGATGAATTTCGGGTTGGTGGCCAGGGCGCGGGCGATTTCCACGCGACGGCGCTCACCACCGGACAGGCTCATGCCCAGGTTGTCGCGGATGTGGCTGATGTGGAATTCCTGCAGCAGGCTTTCCAGCTCCTTGCGACGACCGGCCTTGTCGAGTTCCTTGCGGGTCTCGAGGATGGCCATGATGTTGTCGGCCACCGACAGTTTGCGGAAGATCGATGCTTCCTGCGGCAAGTAGCCGATACCGGCCTTTGCGCGGCCGTGCATCGGTTGGTGGCTGACGTCCAGGTCATCGATCAGGACACGGCCCTGGTCGGCTTGCACCAGGCCGACGATCATGTAGAAGCAGGTGGTCTTGCCGGCGCCGTTCGGGCCAAGCAGGCCGACGATCTGGCCGCTGTCGATGGACAGGCTGACGTCACGCACGACCTGGCGGCTCTTGTAGCTCTTGGCCAGATGCTGAGCTTTCAGAGTTGCCATTACTGGGCCTTTTTCTCGTCGGTTTTCTTCTTCGGCTGGATCACCATGTCGATACGCGGACGCGCCTCGGTGACTTTGCTGCCTGTGGCGCGACCGGCGCTGGCGAGTTTCTTGTCCGTGTCGTAGACAATTTTCTCGCCTTGGGTGACGTTGTTGTCCTTGTCGACAACTTTGGCCTTGTCGATCAGTACGACGCGATTTTGCGAAGCGTGATACTGGATCGTCACGCCCCAACCCTGGACAGGCTTGGTGTCGCCAGCCGTTTGCAATTGCTCGAAGTACGCCAGGTTGCCCACCGAGGTCACTACGTCAATGTCGCCAGCCGGGGTGCGGGTGATGGTAACGGTGTTGCCTGTCACCTTCATCGAGCCTTGGGTGATGATCACGTCACCCTTATAGGTAGCAATACCTTGCTTGTCGTCCAGTTGGGCATCGTCGGCCTGAATACGGATAGGCTGCTGTTGGTCTTCCGGCAGAGCCCAGGCGCTCACGCTTCCCAGTGCTGCGCCCAGACTGAGCAAAATCGGGAGGGTTTTAACGAGCCTCATACTGTCCTCTTACGTTCGATAGCAGGTGTATCCTGCTTTCTTTCAAATACGCTTTCATTCCCTTGCCAGTCGATACACCGCCAGCGCCGTCGATTCTAACGTCTTGCTCGGTCTGCGCATATTGCTGCTGCGGGAACACGGTCATGCGGGTGCTGGTGATCAGGGTTCTACGGTTTTTCTCGTCGAAGCGCGTGATGCGCACGTCATCGATCAGTTCGACCTGTGTGCCATCAGGGTTGACCTCGCCGCGCAGGCTCTGGACGTGCCACGGGAATTCAGTGCCGCGGAACACATTCAGGTCGGGATTGGTCAGCAATGTCACCTCGGTCGCTTTCACGTGCTCGACCTTGTCGGACACCAGATCATATTGCAGCTTGCCGTCGGGCAGGTACTGCACGCTGTGGGCGTTGATGGCGTAATAGTCGATCGCGCTTTCATCGACCGGCGTTACCGGCTTGTCGAGGAAGCGTTCCGGGCTGATGTTCCAGTAGCCAACCGCAGCGAATATCGCCGCGATGCAACTGAACATCAGGGTGTTGCGAAATTTTTTGCTCAGCATAGTGGGCTCACAGGTACGCCGCATTGGCCGCGTCGAGGCGGTCCTGGGCGCGCAGGATCAATTCGCAGAATTCGCGAGCGGCACCTTCGCCGCCACGGGCGAGGGTGATGCCGTGGGCGTGTTCACGCACGAAGCTGGCGGCATTGGCCACCGCCATGCCCAGGCCGACGCGGCGAATCACCGGCAGGTCCGGCAGGTCATCGCCGAGGTAGGCCACCTGTTCATAGCTCAAGTTGAGTTGGGCCAGCAGTTCGTCGAGTACCACCAGTTTATCCTCGCGACCCTGATAGAGGTGCGGGATACCGAGGTTTTTGGCCCGCCGCTCGACCACCGGGGTCTTGCGGCCACTGATGATGGCGGTCTGCACACCGGCGGCCATCAGCATCTTGATGCCCTGGCCGTCGAGGGTGTTGAACGTCTTGAACTCGCTGCCGTCTTCGAGGAAGTACAGGCGCCCATCGGTCAGCACGCCATCGACATCGAACACTGCCAGCTTGATCTGTTTGCCGCGTTGCAGCAGGTCCGCACTCATTACATTACTCCTGCACGCAGCAAGTCGTGCATGTTCAAGGCGCCGACCGGGCGGTCTTCACTGTCGACTACGACCAGCGCGTTGATTTTATGGTCTTCCATGATTTTCAGCGCTTCGGCGGCGAGCATCTCGGCGCGGGCAGTCTTGCCGTGTGCTGTCATGACCTGGTCGATGGTAGCGCTATGGATGTCGATGCTACGGTCCAGCGTGCGACGCAAGTCACCGTCAGTAAAGATCCCGGCCAGCTTTCCGTCGGCTTCCAGGATCACGGTCATGCCCAGGCCTTTGCGGGTCATTTCCATTAGCGCGTCCTTCAGCAGGGTGCCGCGCTGTACTTGCGGTAACTCTTGCCCGGCGTGCATGACATTTTCCACTTTCAGCAGCAGGCGTCGGCCCAGGGCGCCGCCGGGATGGGAAAAGGCGAAGTCTTCCGCGGTAAAGCCACGGGCTTCCAGCAGTGCGACTGCCAAGGCATCGCCCATGACCAGGGCGGCGGTGGTCGACGAGGTGGGGGCCAGGTTCAACGGACAGGCTTCGTGCTCGACGTGAACATTCAGGTTGACCTCGGCGGCCTTGGCTAGCGGCGAGTCAGGCTTGCCGGTCACGCTGATCAACTGAATGCCCAGGCGCTTGATCAGTGGCAGCAGGGTCACGATTTCATTGGTGGAGCCGGAATTCGAGAGCGCCAGAATGATGTCGTCGCGGGTAATCATGCCCATGTCACCGTGGCTGGCTTCAGCCGGGTGCACAAAAAACGCCGTGGTGCCGGTGCTGGCCAAGGTCGCGGCAATCTTGTTGCCGATGTGTCCCGACTTGCCCATGCCGACCACGACCACGCGGCCTTTGCTGGCCAGAATCATCTCGCAAGCGCGTACGAAATCTGCGTCGATATGGGGTAGCAGGCCTTGCACGGCTTCTACCTCGAGGCGGATGGTGCGTTGTGCAGATTGAATCAGGTCGCTGGATTGGCTCATGTCAGAAATCGTATAGCCTGATGAAAAGGCGGCGATTATAACGGTTATGATCGAATCCCTCACGCTAGTTCGTCGCGCATTGCCATCCTTGTTGCCGGAAACCTTCTAAACGGGGCCTTCAACCTGTCATGCGGCTGAACATGACCTGGCTTTGGCCTTGGGCGCGCAGCCGTTGCAGTGATATAGTTCGCCGCCAGTTCGGCCTGCCCGGGAGGTATGTGCTTTTGTCAGAAAGCCAGGCGTCCGAGTGAGAGGCTGCATCGCAAGGAGTTTAGATGAGTGCCGATAACGCCTACGCGGTCGAGCTGAAGGGACTGTCCTTCAAGCGCGGTGCGCGCAGCATTTTCAATAATGTCGATATCCGTATCCCGCGCGGCAAGGTCACCGGCATCATGGGGCCTTCCGGGTGTGGCAAGACCACGCTCTTGCGTCTGATGGGCGCCCAGTTGCGGCCCACCAAGGGCGAAGTCTGGGTCAACGGTCAGAACCTGCCAAAACTGTCGCGCAGCGACCTGTTCGACGCGCGCAAGCATATGGGCGTGCTGTTTCAGAGCGGCGCACTGTTTACCGACCTCGATGTCTTCGAGAACGTCGCTTTTCCGTTGCGTGTTCATACCCAACTGCCGGATGAAATGATCCGCGACATTGTCCTGCTCAAATTGCAGGCCGTGGGCTTGCGCGGTGCCATCGAGCTGATGCCCGACGAGCTTTCCGGCGGCATGAAGCGCCGTGTTGCGCTGGCCCGGGCGATTGCGCTCGACCCGCAGATCCTCATGTACGACGAGCCCTTTGTCGGTCAGGACCCCATCGCAATGGGCGTTCTGGTGCGCCTCATCCGGTTGCTCAACGATGCGCTGGGCATCACCAGCATCGTGGTATCCCACGACCTGGCCGAGACCGCGAGCATTGCCGATTACATTTACGTGGTGGGCGATGGTCAGGTGTTGGGGCAGGGGACGCCGGACGAGTTGATGAATTCGGATGAACCGCGCATTCGTCAGTTCATGACCGGCGAACCCGATGGCCCGGTTCCGTACCACTTTCCAGCGACGGATTACCGCGCAGATCTTCTGGGGAAGCGCTGATGCGCAGAATTTCATTGATGGAGCGCGTTCGCCGCTTCGGCCAGGCCGGCATCGATGTGCTGGCGGTGTTCGGGCGTTCGAGCCTGTTCCTGTTCCATGCCTTGCTCGGCCGGGGCGGTATCGGTGGCGGCTTCGGGCTGCTGGTCAAGCAGTTGCATTCGGTGGGCGTGATGTCCCTGGTGATCATCGTGGTCTCCGGGGTGTTCATCGGCATGGTGCTGGCGCTGCAGGGCTTCAACATTCTTTCCAGCTATGGTTCGGAGCAGGCTGTCGGGCAGATGGTGGCGCTGACGCTGCTGCGTGAACTGGGGCCGGTAGTGACCGCCTTGCTGTTCGCCGGGCGCGCAGGTTCGGCGTTGACCGCCGAAATCGGCAACATGAAGTCCACCGAACAGTTGTCCAGCCTGGAAATGATCGGGGTCGACCCGCTCAAGTACATCATCGCGCCACGCCTGTGGGCCGGTTTCATTTCCCTGCCGGTGCTGGCGATGATTTTCAGCGTGGTGGGTATCTGGGGCGGCTCGTGGGTAGCGGTCGACTGGCTGGGGGTCTATGAGGGCTCCTACTGGTCGAACATGCAGAACAGCGTGACGTTCGCCGACGATGTGCTCAACGGGATCATCAAAAGTATCGTCTTTGCCTTTGTCGTGACCTGGATCGCCGTATTCCAAGGCTATGACTGCGAACCCACTTCCGAGGGGATCAGTCGTGCCACTACCAAGACCGTTGTATATGCCTCGTTGGCAGTACTCGGCCTGGACTTTATTCTGACCGCCTTGATGTTTGGAGATTTCTGATGCAAAACCGCACCCTGGAAATCGGTGTCGGCCTTTTCTTGCTGGCTGGCATCCTGGCTTTGCTTTTGTTGGCGTTGCGGGTCAGTGGCCTGTCCCCGACTCCGAGCACCGACACGTATAAACTTTACGCCTACTTCGACAATATCGCCGGTTTGACGGTCAGAGCAAAGGTGACCATGGCCGGTGTGACCATCGGCAAGGTCACGGCCATCGATCTGGATCGCGACAGTTTCACCGGTCGGGTGACCATGCAGCTGGAAAAACGCATCGATAATCTGCCGGCGGACTCCACTGCATCTATCCTGACTGCTGGCCTGTTGGGCGAGAAGTACATCGGTATCAGCGTGGGCGGGGAAGACACCCTGCTCAAGGATGGTGGAACCATCCATGACACGCAGTCATCGCTGGTGCTCGAAGACCTGATCGGTAAATTCCTGCTCAATACCGTTAGCAAAGAAGCTAAATGAGGAACTGTTAAATGATCTCTATCTTGCGACGTGGCCTGTTGGTAATGCTCGCGGTGTTTCCGTTGGTGTCCCACGCCGTAGCGGCGACTTCGGCGCACGATCTGGTGCAGGACACAACCAACCGTATGCTCGCGGACCTGGCGGCAAACAAAGAGAAGTACAAGCAGGATCCGCAAGACTTTTATGCGGCGCTGAACACCATCGTCGGGCCGGTCGTGGATGCCGAGGGTATTTCCAAGAGCATCATGACGGTCAAGTACTCGCGTAAAGCTACGCCTGCACAGATGAAGACCTTCGAAGAAAACTTCAAGAAGGGTCTGTTCCAGTTCTATGGCAATGCCTTGCTGGAGTACAACAACCAGGGCATCACCGTTGAGCCGGCCAAAGACGAGTCGGGCGACCGTACCAGTGTAGGCATGACTGTCAAAGGCAGCAGCGGCGCGATCTATCCAGTGTCCTACACGCTGGAAAAGATCAACGGCGAGTGGAAACTGCGTAACGTCATCATCAATGGCATCAATATCGGCAAGCTGTTCCGCGATCAGTTCGCCGATGCGATGCAGCGCAATGGCAACGACCTGGACAAGACCATCAATGGTTGGGCCGGGGAAGTCGCCAAGGCCAAGGAAGCCACCGACAAGAAACCAGAGCAGTCAGCCCAATGAGTGAGTCGGCAGTCCAGATGGACGAAGCGGGCGAGCTGCGACTCAGTGGCGTGCTGGATTACCGCACCGGCCCTGGCCTGCGCGAGCAGGGCAAGGCGCTGATCAAAGCCAGCAACGCTGCAGCGCTGGTGGTCGATTGCTCGGCGGTAACCAAGTCCAGCAGTGTCGGTTTGTCGTTGCTGCTGTGCTTTATCCGTGATGCGCAGGAGGCCGGTAAGGCCCTGAGCATCCGTGGGATGCCGGAAGACATGCGTGAAATCGCTCAGGTCAGCGAGCTGACCGAGCTGTTGGCGCGCCCCTAACCCGCATCTATGAAGAAGCCCCCCGTCTGAGTCCTGCTTGGCGGGGTTCGCAGGCGCGGGGCTTTTTTGTATGATGTCCGACCCGCGCGCACAGGGCGCCGATTGAGGTTGAGCATGCAGGCCAACGAAGTTAAGAGCTTTCTTGAAGGAAAGCTGCCCGGAACGAAAGTAGAAGTCGAGGGCGAAGGCTGCAATTTCCAGCTGAACGTGATTAGCGATGAACTGGCGGCGTTGAGCCCGGTCAAGCGTCAGCAGCAGGTCTATGCCCATTTGAACCCATGGATCACCGATGGCAGCATCCATGCGGTCACTATGAAATTTTTCAGCAGCGCGGCCTGGGCCGAGCGCACCTGAGCCCAAGGGCGTCGAGATTCTTATGGATAAATTGATTATTACTGGCGGTGCTCGTCTTGACGGCGAGATCCGCATCTCCGGGGCAAAGAACTCTGCCCTGCCGATCCTGGCGGCTACCCTGCTGTGCGATGGCCCGGTGACTGTGGCCAACCTGCCGCACCTGCACGACATCACCACCATGATCGAGCTGTTCGGGCGCATGGGTATCGAACCTGTGATCGACGAGAAGCTGGCCGTCGAAATCGACCCGCGCACCATCAAGACCCTGGTCGCACCTTACGAACTGGTTAAAACCATGCGTGCGTCGATTCTGGTGCTCGGTCCGATGGTTGCTCGTTTCGGTGAAGCCGAAGTCGCCTTGCCTGGCGGTTGCGCCATCGGTTCGCGTCCGGTTGACCTGCACATCCGTGGCCTGGAAGCCATGGGCGCCGTCATCGACGTCGAAGGTGGCTACATCAAGGCCAAGGCGCCTGAAGGTGGCCTGCGCGGTGCGCACTTCTTCTTCGATACCGTCAGTGTGACCGGTACCGAAAACATCATGATGGCCGCGGCCTTGGCCAAGGGCCGTAGCGTCCTGCAAAACGCCGCTCGCGAGCCTGAAGTGGTCGACCTGGCGAACTTCCTGAACGCCATGGGCGCCAAGGTTTCCGGCGCCGGTACCGATACCATCACCATCGATGGCGTCGAGCGCCTGCACACTACCACTTATAAAGTAATGCCTGACCGCATCGAAACCGGCACCTATCTGGTGGCGGCGGCGGTGACCGGTGGTCGTGTGAAGGTCAAGGATACGGATCCGACCATCCTCGAAGCCGTTCTGGAAAAACTCCGTGAGTCCGGTGCCGAAATCACCTGTGGCGAAGACTGGATTGAGCTGAACATGCACGGCAAGCGTCCGAAAGCCGTCAACGTGCGGACCGCTCCGTACCCGGCGTTCCCGACCGACATGCAGGCGCAGTTCATCTCCCTCAACGCCATTGCCGAAGGCACCGGCGCTGTGATCGAGACGATCTTCGAAAACCGCTTCATGCACGTCTACGAGCTGCACCGCATGGGCGCCAAGATCCAGGTCGAAGGCAACACCGCCATCGTCACCGGCACCGAAAAGCTCAAGGGCGCGCCAGTGATGGCGACCGACCTGCGTGCTTCGGCCAGCCTGGTGATCTCGGCCCTGATCGCCGAAGGCGACACGCTGATCGACCGCATCTACCACATAGACCGTGGCTACGAGTGCATCGAAGAAAAACTGCAGATGCTGGGCGCCAAGATCCGTCGCGTTCCGGGCTAGTCCCTGCTGTATGGGCATAAGGACATGCCCGTTGATTTGTTGAAGTCGAGCCGTTTTCGGCTCGATGTGTGTCCGGCGCCATTTGCGACCGGGCATGAGTACCTTGATAAGGACTGACGTTTCCCATGTTGACCATCGCACTGTCCAAGGGCCGCATCCTTGACGACACCCTGCCGCTTCTGGCTGAAGCGGGCATCGTGCCGACCGAGAATCCGGACAAGAGCCGCAAGCTGATCATTCCCACGACCCAGGAAGATGTACGCCTGCTGATCGTGCGTGCCACCGATGTGCCAACTTACGTCGAGCATGGTGCCGCCGACCTCGGTGTCGCCGGTAAAGATGTGCTGATGGAGTACGGCGGCCAGGGCCTGTACGAGCCGCTGGACCTGCAAATTGCCCAGTGCAAGCTGATGACCGCCGGCAAGGTCGGCGCGGTCGAGCCCAAGGGCCGCCTGCGTATCGCCACCAAGTTCGTCAACGTTGCCAAGCGCTACTACGCCGAACAGGGCCGTCAGGTCGACATCATCAAGCTCTACGGTTCGATGGAGCTGGCGCCGCTGATCGGCCTGGCGGACAAGATCATCGACGTGGTCGACACTGGTAACACGCTGCGGGCCAACGGTCTGGAGCCACAGGATTTCATTGCTGCCATCAGCTCCCGGCTGATCGTCAACAAAGCTTCGATGAAGATGCAGCACGCCCGTATCCAGGCGTTGATCGACACCCTGCGCAAGGCAGTGGAGTCTCGACACCGCGGCTGATTCACCTGCGCGACGTTAAGTCGCGCCCGTCTATCCGCCTCATAGCCAGAATTCTCAGGTGCCCAAGCGGAAACGACTGCTAAGTTAGGGCGCCTGAGTTTTTGCCATTCCTATGAGGCTCTCGCTATGACCGCACCGACTGCAATTCGCCGACTCAACGCTGCTGACCCGGATTTCGCGCATCATCTGGATCATCTGCTGAGCTGGGAAAGTGTGTCTGACGACTCGGTCAATCAGCGGGTGCTGGACATCATCAAGGCTGTGCGTGAACGTGGCGACGCGGCACTGGTGGACTTTACCCGCCAGTTCGACGGCCTGGACGTGAAGTCCATGGCCGACCTGATCCTGCCGCGTGAGCGTCTGGAATTGGCACTGACGCGCATTACCGTGGCTCAGCGCGAAGCGCTGGAAGTCGCCGCCGCCCGTGTGCGCAGCTACCACGAAAAACAGAAGCAGGACTCCTGGAGCTACACCGAGGCCGACGGCACCGTGCTGGGCCAGAAAGTCACGCCGCTGGACCGTGCCGGCCTGTACGTACCGGGTGGCAAGGCGTCGTACCCGTCGTCGGTGTTGATGAACGCGATTCCGGCCAAGGTCGCCGGCGTCACCGAAGTGGTCATGGTCGTACCGACCCCGCGCGGTGAAATCAATGAACTGGTGCTGGCCGCTGCCTGCATCGCCGGCGTCGACCGTGTGTTCACCATCGGTGGCGCTCAAGCCGTTGCCGCATTGGCTTACGGCACCGAAAGCGTACCGAAGGTCGATAAAGTGGTCGGCCCGGGCAACATCTATGTCGCCACCGCCAAGCGCCACGTGTTTGGCCAGGTCGGAATCGACATGATCGCCGGTCCCTCCGAGATCCTGGTGGTGTGCGACGGCCAGACCGATCCGGACTGGATCGCCATGGACCTGTTCTCCCAGGCCGAGCACGACGAAGACGCCCAGGCGATTCTGGTCAGCCCAGACGCCGAATTCCTCGACAAGGTCGCCGCCAGCATCGCCAAGCTGATGCCGACCATGGAGCGCGCCGCGATCATCGAAACCTCGATCAATGGCCGTGGTGCACTGATCAAGGTGCGCGACATGGAGCAAGCCATCGAAGTGGCCAACCGCATCGCGCCGGAGCACCTCGAATTGTCCGTTGCCGATCCACAAGCCTGGCTGCCGCAGATCCGCCACGCCGGCGCGATCTTCATGGGCCGCCACACCTCTGAAGCCTTGGGCGACTACTGCGCAGGTCCCAACCACGTGTTGCCGACCTCCGGCACCGCGCGTTTCTCCTCGCCGCTGGGTGTGTACGACTTCCAGAAACGCTCGTCGATCATCTTCTGTTCCGAGCAGGGCGCTTCCGAGTTGGGCAAAACCGCTTCCGTGCTGGCCCGTGGCGAATCGCTGACCGCCCACGCGCGTAGCGCCGAGTACCGCATCGTCGACGAAGACTTTCCACAAGGGCAGGGGAACTGAACATGAGTAAATTCTGGAGCCCGTTCGTCAAGAATCTGGTGCCTTACGTCCCGGGCGAGCAGCCGAAGCTGGCAAAACTGGTGAAGCTAAACACCAATGAAAATCCGTACGGTCCATCGCCCAAAGCCTTGGCCGCGATGCAAACCGAACTGAACGACAACCTGCGTCTGTACCCGGACCCGAACAGCGATCTGCTGAAGAACGCGGTCGCCAGGTACTACGGTGTTCAAAGCAATCAAGTGTTCCTCGGCAACGGTTCCGATGAAGTGCTGGCGCACATCTTCCACGGTTTGCTGCAGCACGATCAGCCGCTGTTGTTCCCGGACATCAGCTACAGCTTCTACCCGGTCTACTGCGGTTTGTACGGCATCAAGTTCGACGCGGTGCCGCTGGACGAGCAGTTCCAGATCAACCCGGCGGACTATGCCAGGCCGAACGGCGGGATCATCTTCCCCAACCCGAACGCGCCGACCGGCTGCCTGTTGGCGCTGGAAGCGGTGGAGCAGATTCTCAAGGCGAGCCCGGATTCGGTGGTGGTGGTCGACGAGGCCTACATCGACTTCGGTGGCGAGACGGCAATCACCCTGGTGGACCGTTATCCGAACCTGCTGGTGACCCAGACCCTGTCCAAGTCCCGTTCCCTGGCGGGCCTGCGGGTTGGATTGGCGGTCGGCCATCCGGACCTGATCGAGGCGCTGGAGCGGATCAAGAACAGCTTCAACTCCTATCCGCTGGATCGCATGGCGAATGTCGGCGCTGCCGCCGCGTTCGAGGATCGCGAGTATTTCGACAAGACCTGCCGGTTGGTGATCGAGAATCGCGAGAAGGTCGTTGCACAGCTGGAGGAGAAGGGTTTTGAAGTGCTGCCATCGGCGGCGAACTTCATTTTTGCCCGTCACCCCCGGTACGATGCGGCGGGGCTTGCGGCTAAGCTGCGCGAGCAAGGCGTGATCGTCCGGCACTTCAAGCAGGAGCGGATTGCCCAGTTCCTGCGGATCTCCATCGGCACGCCGGAGCAGAATCAGGCGCTGATCGACGGCCTGGGCGACTTGTAAAACCAGGCACGACCCTGTGGGAGCGAGCTTGCTCGCGATAGCGGATTTACAGTCAACGAGTATGTTGAATGTTATTGCCTCATCGTCGGAGCGCCGCCCGGAGCAAGCTTGCTCCCACAGGTTTTTGGGTTGTCCGCTTACTCTTCTTCTTTTTCCTTGATCGGAGCCGGCGGCGGACGCAGGCCGACTTCAGCCATCAGCTTGAGCTCCTTGCCGTTGCGCATCACCTCGATCGCGACCTTGTCGGTCGGCTTGATCCGCGCTACCTGATTCATCGAGCGACGGCCATCACCGGCCGGTTCGCCATCGATGGCAAGAATCACATCACCCAGTTGCAGACCGGCCTTCTGTGCCGGGCCATCGCGGAAAATTCCCGCCACGACAATGCCTGGACGACCGGACAAGCCGAACGACTCGGCCAGTTCCTGGGTCAGCGGCTGCACCTCGATACCCAGCCAGCCACGAATCACCTGGCCGTGCTCGATGATCGACTTCATCACTTCCATCGCCAGCTTCACGGGGATTGCGAACCCAATGCCCTGGGAGCCCCCGGACTTGGAAAAGATCGCCGTGTTGATGCCGGTCAGGTTGCCGATGGCATCCACCAGCGCACCGCCTGAGTTGCCCGGGTTGATCGCCGCATCGGTCTGGATGAAGTCTTCGTAGTTGTTCAGGCCCAATTGATTGCGCCCGGTGGCGCTGATGATGCCCATGGTTACGGTCTGGCCGACGCCGAAGGGGTTGCCGATGGCCAGCGCCACATCGCCGATGCGGATGTTGTCGGAACGCCCCACGGTGATCGCCGGCAGGTTTTTCAAGTCGATTTTCAGAACCGCGAGGTCGGTCTCCGGGTCGCTGCCGATCACTCGCGCCAGGGTTTCCCGGCCGTCCTTGAGCGCCACCACGATCTGGTCGGCACCGCTGGTCACGTGGTTGTTGGTCAGGATGTAGCCTTCCGGGCTCATGATCACGCCGGAACCGAGGCTCGACTCCATGCGTTTCTGCTTGGGCGAGTTATCGCCGAAGAAGCGACGAAACTGCGGATCTTCGAACAGCGGATGGTTGGGTTTGTTGATGACTTTGGTGGTGTACAGGTTCACCACCGATGGCGCCGCGGTGGATACCGCTTCGGCATAAGACACCGGACCCTGCTGCATGCTGGTGGTTTGCGGCGCTTGTTGCAGATTGACGTCGAGGCTCGGGAGCCCGACCCACTGCGGGTAACGCTGGATTATCAAAAGAGCGACAAGCACGCCGGCCAACAGCGGCCAGCCGGAAAAACGCAGCGCCTTGAGCATTAAGCAGTTCCTGAGAGAGTTGCAGGCGGTCTGAGACCGCTCATAATGACGCGCATTATACGAGGCCGCGCGCGCCTCTGAACGGGATATTTAGGAGTCTTTTATGGCCGTCGCCCTGAGCACCCTGGTCGAAGAAGCTGACCGCTACCTCAACAGCGCCAAAATCGCCGATTATTGCCCCAACGGCCTGCAGGTCGAGGGGCGGCCACAAGTGATGCGCATTGTCAGTGGCGTCACCGCCAGCCAGGCCCTGCTCGATGCGGCCGTGGAGGCCAACGCAGACCTGGTGCTGGTGCATCATGGCTACTTCTGGAAGGGTGAAAACCCGTGCATCACCGGCATGAAGCAGCGTCGCTTGAAGACCCTGCTCAAGCACGATATCAGCCTGTTGTCCTATCACCTGCCGCTGGACCTGCACCCGGATGTCGGCAATAACGCGCAGCTCGCGCGACAGCTCGACATCACCGTCGAAGGACCGCTGGATCCGGACAACCTGAAGATTGTCGGCCTGGTCGGCTCGTTGAACGAGCCAATGATGCCCCGGGATTTCGCCCGCCGCGTCCAGGAAGTGATGGGGCGTGAGCCGCTGTTGATCGAAGGCAGCGCCATGGTACGCCGCGTCGGCTGGTGCACCGGTGGTGGCCAGGGTTACATCGATCAAGCCATTCTGGCGGGTGTCGATCTGTACCTCAGCGGCGAGGCTTCCGAGCAAACCTTTCACAGCGCCAGGGAAAACGACATCAGCTTCATCGCCGCCGGTCACCATGCGACCGAGCGCTACGGCGTTCAGGCGCTGGGGGATTATCTGGCCCGTCGGTTTGCGCTGGAGCACATCTTCATCGATTGCCCGAATCCGATCTGAAAGCGCACCCTCTTCCTGTAGGAGCGAGCTTGCTCGCGATGAACCTGAAGACACCACGGGGTGTCAGACTCCCAGCGTTATCGTTGACGACCATCGCGAGCAAGCTGAACTGGTCAAGTAATCCCGGACACCGGTTACGGTGTTTATGCCGCTTTTTGCTCCATGGCTATTGGCGACAGATAGTTGTTGTAGCTGTGGAGCCTGGTGCGGTTGTAGTACATGAAGAAGCGCACCATATCGGTTTTGGCTTCCTCGATCTTGCTGTAGCCACTACGAGGCACCCATTCTGATTTCAGCGTGCCGAAAAATCGCTCTGTTGGAGCGTTGTCCCAGCACTGCCCGCGATGGCTCATGCTTTGCAATATGTCACGACGCTTCAGTTCTTCCTGAAACTTGCGGCTGGTGTACTGACAGCCCTGATCCGAGTGAAACATCAGTCCCGCAGGGCACGTTCGAACCTCTGTCGCCATGCGTAGCGCCTTGCTGACCAAGTTGGCGTCATTGACCAGCGAAAATGCCCAACCGATGACCCGGCGAGCAAACAAATCGATGACGATGGCCAGATGAACCCAGCGCTCGCCCACCATCAAGCTGGTCACGTCACCACACCAGACCTGATCGACTGCAGCCGGTTTGAAGTTGCGCTTGAGCCGATTGGGCGCGACAAACGCTTCCACTCCCTTGGATCTGAATGGGTGCGGCTGGCGTTGTTTACTGACAATGTTGGCCTCCCTCATCAGCGCTCGGACAAGGCCTCTTCCGATCGCGATGTTTTGGGACTTCAGGCCCTTGCTGATCATTCTGGAACCCATGGCTTCGCGGCTTTCGCTGTGCAGTTCAACCACTTTGAGCTTGAGCTCTTCGCGCCTGATCCGCGGTTGGGCTCGCCGCTGAAGCCACTCGTAAAAGCTGCTGCGCTTCACATCGAAAACACGACACACGACAGCTGTCGGGAACGACTCTCTTAGTTCCGCAATCATCGAAAACGATCGGGATCCGACATCAAGAGAGCGGTAGCCTTTTTTAAGATCTCGGCTTCCATTTCCATGCGCTTGATCTTGGCCTTTAGTTCCTGGATCTGGCGCTGATCTTCGGTAATCGCCTTGGTGCCTTTGACTGGCTGCCCCTCGCGCTCCTTGCGAACCTGATCGACCCAACGCCGTAAAGCGGTGGGCCCGATATCCAGCGATGCACAAACGTCTGGAACCGGGCAGTTATCATCAAGCACCATGCTGGCAGCATGCAGCTTGAACTCGCGTGAATAGACCTTTCTTTCGTTCATGGAACCTCCAAGTTGGCGAAATCATATCGCCCTTAAGAGGTGTCCGGAATTATTAGGCCAGTTCAAGCTCGCTCCTACAGGGGTTGAGCCCAAACAGGCAGGCATATTCATATGCTCTTTCGATCTAGTTGGCGTCCTGATTAGAAGGGGGCGCTGTGCTAGGATCCCCGCTCGAACACGGCCCGGTGGCCGTTCATAAGAAAGTTTTCGTGAGTAGCCATGGTCGACAAACTGACGCATCTGAAACAGCTGGAGGCGGAAAGCATCCACATCATCCGCGAGGTGGCCGCCGAGTTCGATAACCCGGTGATGCTGTACTCCATCGGTAAAGACTCCGCCGTGATGCTGCATCTGGCACGCAAGGCGTTCTTCCCGGGCAAGCTGCCGTTTCCGGTGATGCACGTCGACACTCGCTGGAAATTCAAGGAGATGTACAGCTTCCGCGACAAGATGGTCGCCGAGCTGGGCCTCGACCTGATCACCCACGTCAACCCGGACGGCGTGGCGCAGGACATCAACCCGTTCACCCACGGCAGCGCCAAGCACACCGACATCATGAAGACCGAGGGCCTCAAGCAGGCACTCGACAAGTATGGTTTCGACGCAGCATTCGGCGGCGCCCGTCGCGATGAAGAGAAATCCCGCGCCAAAGAGCGCGTGTACTCGTTCCGCGACAGCAAGCACCGCTGGGATCCGAAAAACCAGCGCCCCGAGCTGTGGAACGTCTACAACGGCAAGGTCAACAAGGGCGAGTCGATCCGCGTCTTCCCGCTGTCGAACTGGACCGAGCTGGACATCTGGCAGTACATCTACCTTGAAGGCATCCCGATCGTTCCGCTGTACTTCGCCGCCGAGCGTGAAGTCATCGAGAAGAACGGCACGCTGATCATGATCGACGACGAGCGCATCCTCGAGCACCTGAGCGACGAAGACAAAGCGCGCATCGTCAAAAAGAAAGTGCGTTTCCGTACCCTTGGTTGCTACCCGTTGACGGGCGCGGTGGAGTCCGAGGCCGAAAGCCTCACGGACATCATTCAGGAAATGCTCCTGACGCGAACTTCCGAGCGCCAGGGCCGTGTCATCGACCACGATGGCGCAGGCTCGATGGAAGACAAAAAACGTCAGGGTTATTTCTAAGGGGTTGTCATGTCGCACGCATCTGATTTGATCAGCGAGGACATCCTCGCCTACCTGGGCCAGCACGAACGTAAAGAGCTGCTGCGCTTTCTGACCTGCGGTAACGTCGACGACGGCAAGAGCACCCTGATCGGGCGCCTGCTGCACGACTCCAAGATGATCTACGAAGATCACCTGGAAGCCATTACCCGCGATTCGAAAAAAGTCGGCACCACCGGCGAAGACATCGACCTGGCGCTGCTGGTCGACGGCCTGCAGGCCGAGCGTGAACAAGGCATCACCATCGATGTCGCGTACCGCTACTTCTCCACCGCCAAGCGCAAATTCATCATCGCCGACACCCCTGGCCACGAGCAGTACACCCGCAACATGGCCACCGGTGCCTCCACCTGTGACCTGGCGATCATCCTGGTCGACGCCCGTTACGGCGTGCAGACCCAGACCCGTCGCCACAGCTTCATCGCCTCGTTGCTGGGCATCAAGCACATAGTCGTGGCCATCAACAAGATGGACCTCAAGGACTTCGACCAGGGTGTGTTCGAGTCGATCAAGGCCGACTACCTGCAGTTCGCCGAAGGCTTGAAGATGAAGCCCACCACGATGCACTTCGTGCCGATGTCTGCGCTGAAAGGCGACAACGTGGTGAACAAGTCCGAGCGCTCGCCGTGGTACACCGGCCAGTCGCTGATGGAGATCCTCGAGACCGTGGAAGTTGCGGGCGATCGCAACTTCACCGACCTGCGTTTCCCGGTTCAGTACGTCAACCGTCCGAACCTGAACTTCCGTGGCTTCGCCGGCACCCTGGCCAGCGGCATCGTCAAGAAAGGCGACGAAGTCGTGGTCCTGCCGTCGGGCAAGAGCAGCCGCGTGAAATCCATCGTCACCTTCGAAGGTGAACTGGAGCACGCAGGTCCTGGTCAGGCTGTAACGCTGACCATGGAAGACGAAATCGATATTTCCCGTGGCGACCTGTTGGTACATGCCGACAACGTGCCGCCAGTCACCGACAGCTTCGAAGCGATGCTGGTGTGGATGGCTGAAGAGCCGATGCTGCCGGGCAAGAAGTACGACATCAAACGCGCCACCAGTTACGTGCCTGGCTCCATCGCCAGCATCGTCAACAAGGTCGACGTGAACACCCTGGAAGAAGGTCCGGCCAGTGCGTTGCAGCTGAACGAAATCGGCAAGGTCAAGATCGCGCTCGATGCGCCGATTGCCCTCGACGGTTACGACAGCAACCGCACCACCGGGGCCTTCATCATCATCGACCGCTTGACCAACGGCACCGTTGGCGCGGGCATGATCGTCGCCCAGCCTGTAGCTCACGGCAGCTCCACGCACCACGGCAAACTAGCTCACGTCGCCACCGAAGAACGCGCACAGCGCTTCGGCCAGCAACCGGCCACCGTGTTGTTCAGCGGCTTGTCGGGCGCGGGCAAAAGCACACTGGCGTATGCAGTTGAACGCAAGCTGTTCGACCTGGGGCGCGCGGTGTTCGTACTCGATGGCCAGAACCTGCGTCACGACCTGAACAAAGGTCTGCCACAGGATCGCGCCGGGCGTACCGAGAACTGGCGTCGTGCCGCGCACGTGGCGCGTCAGTTCAACGAGGCTGGTCTGCTGACCCTCGCTGCGTTCGTTGCCCCGAGTGCCGAAGGGCGTGAACAGGCCCGGGAACTGATCGGCAAGGAGCGTCTGCTGACGGTCTACGTCCAGGCTTCGCCGACGGTCTGCGCCGAGCGTGATCCGCAAGGTTTGTACGCGGCGGCCGGGGATAACATCCCGGGCGAGTCCTTCCCGTACGATGTGCCGCTGGATGCCGACCTGGTGATCGACACCCAGTCCGTGTCGCTGGAGGAAGGCGTCAAGCAAGTGCTGGGTCTGCTGCGTGAGCGTGGCGCGATCTAAGCGCTGACCGGTAAAAAGAAACCCGTCGATGAGTGATCATCGGCGGGTTTTTTTATGTCTGGTAGTCAGTCAAAACAAACACTAAACCTGTGGGAGCGAGCTTGCTCGCGATAGCGGCGGATCAGTCGACATCAATGTTGAATGTCAGTCCGTATTCGCGAGCAAGCCCGCTCCCACATTGGTTCAGCGGCGGTCTGGGAATTCGTGGTGCAGCTGTTCCAGCAACGCATCCTTGTCCAGCCACAACTGATTGATCCAGCCCTGAAACTGCAGGCGGTATTCACCGTCCTGGTCGTAATTCTTGCCGATGAACTGTGGCGGAATCTTCAGCTCTTCGAAGTGCACCACCACGTCCGCAACGTTCCCGCACAGCAAATCCCAGAAACCCGGGCGCCCGGCGGGGTAGTGGATGGTCACGTTGACCAGGGATTCAAGCTGCTCGCCCATCGCATCCAGCACAAAGGCAATACCGCCGGCCTTGGCCTTGAGCAGGTACTTGAAGGGTGACTGCTGTTGCTTGTGCTTGCCCTCGGTGAAGCGCGTGCCTTCGACGAAGTTGAAAATGCCCACCGGGTTGTCGCGGAATTTCGCACAGGTCTTGCGGGTGGTTTCCAGGTCCTTGCCTTTCTTCTCCGGGTGCTTTTCCAGATAGGCCTTGGAGTAACGCTTCATGAACGGAAAGCCCAGCGCCCACCAGGCCAGACCGATCACCGGAACCCAGATCAGCTCCTGCTTGAGAAAGAACTTCAGCGGCTGAATGCGCCGGTTTAGCACGTATTGCAGCACCAGGATGTCGACCCAGCTCTGGTGGTTGCTGGTGATCAGGTACGAATGCTGATAGTCGAGGCCTTGCAGGCCGCTGATGTGCCAGCGTGTGCGGCGCACCAGGTTCATCCAGCCTTTGTTGATGCTGATCCAGGCTTCGTGGGTATGGCTCATCAGCCAGCCCGCGAGGCGCTGGGTGAGGGCGAACGGCAATACCTTGACGAGTGCCACGCAGAACAGGAACGAGCAGAGCAGAATCGTGTTCAATGCCAACAGCAGCGAGGCGATCACGCCCCGCAGCGCAGCAGGTAAGAAATCCAGCATTTACACATCCATAGGTCGGTTGGCGGCTTGAATCGCGGTCAGGGCGATGGTGTAGACGATGTCATCGACCTGCGCGCCGCGCGGCAAATCGTTCACCGGTTTGCGCAGGCCTTGCAGCATCGGCCCGAGGCTGACGCAGTCGGCGCTGCGCTGTACGGCCTTGTGCGTGGTATTGCCGGTGTTGAGGTCGGGGAATACGTACACCGTGGCACGACCGGCCACCTGACTGTTCGGCGCCAGTTGCCGGGCCACGCTTTCGTTGGCGGCGGCGTCGTACTGCAAGGGGCCGTCGATCAGCAGCGAGTGCTGTTGTTCGTGGGCGAGCAGGGTTGCCTCGCGGACCTTCTCGACTTCTTCGCCGCTGGCCGACTCGCCGCTGGAGTAGCTGATCATCGCCACCCGTGGCGTGATGCCGAACGCAGCGGCCGAATCAGCGCTTTGCAGGGCGATCTCGGCCAGTTCACTGGCGCTCGGGTGCGGGTTCATCACGCAGTCGCCGTAGACCAGCACCTCTTCCGGAAACAGCATGAAGAACACCGACGACACCAGGGTGCAGCCTGGCGCGGTTTTAATCAGCTGCAGGGCCGGGCGGATGGTGTTGGCGGTGGTGTTGATCACGCCCGATACGAGGCCGTCGACTTCATCCAGGGCCAGCATCATGGTGCCGATCACCACGGTGTCTTCCAGTTGTTGCTCGGCCATCGGCGCATTGAGGCTTTTGCTTTTGCGCAGCGCAACCATCGGCTCGACGTAGCGCTCGCGGATCAAGTCCGGATCAATGATTTCCAGGCCTGGAGGCAACTCGATGCCCTGGGCGCGGGCGACAGCCTGCACGTCCTCGGGCTTGGCCAGCAACACGCAGCGAGCGATGCCGCGGGCCTGGCAGATCGCGGCGGCCTGCACGGTCAGCGGCTCGCTGCCTTCGGGCAGTACGATGCGCTTGTTGGCCGCCTGGGCGCGCTGGATCAATTGATAGCGGAAAACCGCTGGCGACAGACGCATTTCCCGTGGCGTACCGCAGCGTTGGTGCAGCCAGTTGGCATCGAGATGGCCGGCGATGAAATCGGTGATGATTTCGGCGCGCTCGCGGTCATCGATGGGGATTTCCTTGTTCAGGCCATTGAGCAGGTTGGCGGTGTCGTAGGAGCCGGTACTCACCGACAGCACCGGCAAACCAGCCTGCAGGGCGCCACGGCACAGGTCCATGATGCGTGGGTCGGGCAGGGTGTCGCTGGTCAGCAGCAGGCCGGCGAGCGGCACGCCGTTCAAGGCCGCGAGGCTGACGGCGAGGATGATGTCGTCGCGGTCGCCGGGGGTCACCACCAGCACGCCGGGCTTGAGCAACTCCACGGTGTTACGCATGGTGCGGGCGCAAATGATGATCTTGGTCATGCGCCGGGTTTCGTAATCACCGGCGTTGAGCACTTGCGCGCCCATCAGGTCGGCGACGTCGCGGGTGCGCGGGGCGTTCAGTTCCGGCTGGAACGGAATGCAGCCGAGCAAGCGGAAATCACCACTGCGCAGCAACGGCGAATGCTCTTTCAGGCGCGTGGCGAAGGCCTCCATGCTTTCTTCGGTCTTGACCTTGTTGAGGATCACACCGAGGACTTTCGGGTCTTTCGGGCCGCCGAACAACTGCGCCTGCAACTCGACGCGACCGGAGAGCTCGGTCAGCACTTCGTTTTCCGGTGCCGAGACCAGGATCACCTCGGCGTCGAGGCTCTTGGCCAGGTGCAGGTTGACCCGTGCGGCATAACTGGCGCTGCGGGTCGGCACCATGCCTTCGACGATCAGCACGTCCTTGCCGATGGCAGCCTGCTGATAAAGGGTGATGATTTCTTCGAGCAACTCATCGAGCTGGCCGTCACCGAGCATGCGCTCGACATGGGCCAGGCCCAGGGGCTGGGGCGGTTTCAAGCCGTGGGTACGCGCCACCAGTTCGGTGGAACGTTCCGGGCCCGTGTCGCCCGGATGCGGCTGGGCAATCGGTTTGAAAAAACCGACCTTGAGCCCGGCCCGCTCAAGGGTGCGCACCAGCCCGAGGCTGATGGAGGTCAGACCCACACCAAAATCGGTGGGCGCGATAAAAAAAGTTTGCATGCGGATTCTCTGAAGGAGCATGGCAAAGGTGATCATCTATATCTGACGATCTACCGAAATTCAGTCGCCAAGGTTATCGCTAACCGAGCCCTGTGCGCACCAACCGCAAGCAAAGGGCTGGCCTATTTTTTCAAGGCGTTGCACAGGGTCCATGACCCAGGCGCGGGATTGCCAGGGTGGCTGGTGCCGCAGGTGCTGGGTGTGGCCGCAGGAAAGCTCGGCCACCCAGTGTCCGTCCTCGTCCTGATGGAAGCCTGTGATCGTCGAATCCCGTCTGTCCGGGTTGTGTTCGCTTTCGGACGATTGCTTCGCTAAACTTGGCCTTTCAATTTTCCTATGCAAAAGGTCTCGCCCCATGCTGATCGCCGCCAATAAGGCTGTCTCCATCGACTATACCCTGACCAACGACGCTGGTGAGGTCATCGACAGCTCCGCCGGCGGCGCGCCGCTGGTCTACCTGCAAGGTGCAGGCAACATCATCCCGGGCCTGGAAAAGGCTCTGGAAGGCAAGGCTGTCGGCGACGAACTGACCGTAGCCGTTGAACCGGAAGACGCTTACGGCGAATACGCCGCCGAACTGGTCAGCACCCTGAGCCGCAGCATGTTCGAAGGCGTCGACGAGCTGGAAGTGGGCATGCAGTTCCACGCTTCCGCTCCGGACGGCCAGATGCAGATCGTGACCATCCGTGATCTGGACGGCGACGACGTCACCGTTGACGGCAACCACCCGTTGGCCGGTCAGCGCCTGAATTTCCAGGTCAAGATCGTTGCCATCCGTGACGCCAGCCAGGAAGAAATCGCTCATGGTCACGTCCATGGCGAAGGTGGCCATCACCACTGATTTCTGCGCTAAGCTCAGATAACTGGAGAGGCGCCTTGTGGGCGCCTTTTTAGTCTGCGGCCGTCCCTGATGACACCGCCAAGTGGCTGTTTCGAGAAGAACACGGGAATCTGGAGTACGCCATGAGTGCTTTTCACGACCTTAAATTGACAGCCCTGGATGGACAGGAGCTACCTCTGGCGCCTTTCAAAGGCCAAGTCGTACTGGTGGTCAACGTCGCCTCCAAATGCGGCCTGACCCCGCAGTACGCGGCGCTGGAAAATCTCTATCAGCAATTCAAGGCCAAGGGCTTCAGCGTCCTGGGCTTGCCGTGCAACCAGTTTGCCGGGCAGGAACCGGGGACCGAGCAGGAAATCAAGGATTTCTGCAGCCTCAACTATGGCGTGACCTTTCCGTTGTCCAGCAAGCTGGAAGTCAACGGGCATGAACGTCATCAGTTGTATCGCCTGCTGGCGGGAGAGGGCGCGGAATTTCCCGGCGATATCACCTGGAACTTCGAGAAGTTCCTGCTGGGCAAGGACGGGCGTGTGCTGGCTCGGTTCTCGCCACGTACGGCGCCGGATGATCCGACCATCGTTCACGCGATTGAAAAAGCGCTGAGCTGATATCCCCCCCTATAGGAGCGAGCTCGCTCGCGATGGTTGTAGGAACACCGCGGGGCATCAGACCGCCAGCGTTATCGTTGACCACCATCGCGAGCAAGCTCGCTCCTACATCACCCAAATCAATAGTGCTGTTCAGTACGTGCGAACCTCCATATTATCGCCGTCATAAAGTCATTTCTGTGGAGCGTCCCATGCCCGTCAAAGCCCTGTTCAAACCGTTCCACCTCGGCACCCTCGAACTGCCGACCCGCGTCGTCATGGCGCCGATGACCCGCTCCTTTTCCCCAGGTGGCGTGCCTAATTCCAAAGTGATCGAATACTACCGTCGCCGCGCCGCAGCCGGCGTCGGCCTGATCATCACCGAAGGCACCACCGTCGGTCACAAGGCTTCCAACGGCTACCCGAACGTTCCGCATTTCTATGGCGAAGCAGCCCTGGCCGGCTGGAAGAAAGTCGTCGACGCCGTTCACGCCGAAGGCGGCAAGATCGTTCCGCAGTTGTGGCATGTGGGCAGCGTGCGCCGGATCGGCACCGAGCCGGACGCCAGCGTGCCGGGTTATGGCCCGTCGGAAAAATTGAAGGAAGGCCAGGTCGTGGTTCACGGCATGACCAAACAGGATATCCAGGACGTGATCGCCGCGTTCGCCCAAGCCGCCAGGGATGCCCAGAGCATCGGTATGGACGGCGTGGAAATCCACGGTGCCCACGGTTATCTGGTGGACCAGTTCTTCTGGGAAGGCAGCAACCAGCGTACCGACGAATACGGCGGCAGCCTGGCCAACCGTTCGCGCTTCGCCATTGAATTGGTTCAGGCCGTGCGTGCCGCGGTCGGTGAAGGTTTCCCGATCATCTTCCGTTTCTCCCAGTGGAAGCAGCAGGACTACACCGCACGTCTGGTGCAAACCCCTGAAGCCTTGGGCGAGTTCCTCAAGCCGTTGGCCGACGCGGGCGTGGACATTTTCCACTGTTCGACCCGCCGCTTCTGGGAGCCGGAGTTCGATGGTTCCGAGCTGAACCTGGCTGGCTGGACCCGCCAACTCACCGGCAAGCCGACCATCACCGTGGGCAGTGTCGGCCTGGATGGCGAGTTCCTGCAGTTCATGGTCAATACCGACAAGGTCGCGCAGCCGGCCAGCCTGGAAAAACTGCTGGAGCGCCTGAACAACGATGAGTTCGACCTGGTGGCGGTCGGTCGTGCCTTGCTGGTGGACCCGGACTGGGCGCAGAAAGTGCGCGACGGCCGTGAAGAGGACATTCTGCCGTTCAGTCGTGAGGCGTTGATGACGCTGGTTTAAGCGGCGACCGGGAAGGCCTCATCGCGAGCAAGCTCGCTCCCACAGGGTGTGCGTTGTACACAAATCCTGTAGGAGCGAGCTTGCTCGCGATGACTGACTCAAGATCACTGAAAAATCAGGGAACAGTCGGCGCATTCGGCAACACCATCTCCCCGGCACAGGCCCCGCGCAACTGTCCCTCGAACTGCTCGATAATCGTCGCCCAACCCTGGCGACTGGCATGCTGGCGCGCATTGAGCCTAACATTGCGCAAGGCTTCCCTTTCCTCCAGCAGCCATGCCGCTGCATCGCAGAACGCTTCTTCATCCCCCGGCATCGCCAGTACGCCGTTGTAGCCATGACGAATATGCTGGGCCGCCGCCGCCTGGTCGTAGGCGACCACGCCGAGCCCCGAGGCAAGTGCTTCAAGCACCACATTGCCAAAGGTTTCGGTCAGGCTCGGAAACAGAAACACGTCGCCCGAAGCGTAGTGACACGCCAGGGCTTCACCCCGTTGGGTGCCGCAGAAAATCGCCTCGGGCATTTCGTTTTCCAGTTCCTGGCGCTGCGGGCCATCGCCGACCACGACCAGTTTCAGCGTGCGCTGGGGATAACTCGCCTTGAGGGTATTGAAGGTGCGCTTGAGCAGGCCGAGATTCTTTTCCGGGGCCAGGCGTCCGACATGAATGACGGCGATGTCTGCTTCGGCCAGCCCCCATTGCTCGCGCAGGGCATTCAAGCGTTTGGCCGGGTGAAACAATTCGCTGTCGACCCCACGGGACAGCAACGCCAGGCGCTCGAAATGCCGCCGCTCCAGTTCCATGCGTTGGCTGACGCTGGGCACCAGGGTCATGGTCGAGCGGTTGTGGAACCAGCGCAGGTAGTGAGTCAGCAGGCGCGTGAGCAAACCAAGCCCGTACTGGTTGGAGTACTGTTGGAAATTGGTGTGGAAACCGCTGACCACGGAAATTCCCAGTCGCCGTGCCGCGCGCAGCGCAGAGAGACCCAGCGGGCCCTCGGTGGCGATGTAGAGCACATCCGGGCGGTGACGCGTCCAGCGCCGCAGCAGCTTGTGCATCGACGACTGACCCCATTGCAGGCCGGGATAGCCCGGCAGTGGCCAGCCGCGGCACAGCAGCAATTCATCGTCGCTGGCCAGTTGCTGGTCGCAGCCCTGACGCGGCCGCACCAGCTCCACTTGATGCCCGCGCGCGCGCAAGCCGTCGCACAAGCGACCAAGGGTATTGGCCACGCCGTTGATTTCCGGTGGGAAGGTTTCGGTGATCAGGGTGATATGCAGAGCTGTCGTCATGACCCCAGTGTCGGCTGGGGCCATGTCGTCAGTGTGACGTCGGGATGATGGATTTGTGACTCAGCGCTGGGTCACCAGGTTTTCTGCCCCGCGCTCACGCACCCAGAACAGCGTCGCCCCGGCCACGGCAGCCGGCATCATCAGGATGTTCACCACAGGGATCAGCAGCACCAGGTACACGCTGCCGCCGAAGCTCATGCTCTGCCAGCGCTTCTCGCGCAGCCAGGCGAGCATCTCGTTCCAGCCCAGCTTGTGGTTGTCCGCCGGGTAGTCGATGTACTGGATCGCCATCATCCACACCCCGAACAACAGCCACAGCGGCGCGGCGATGATGTTCACCACCGGGATGAACGAGAGGATGAACAACCCGATCGCCCGGGGCAGAAAATAGCCAAGCTTGCGCATTTCCCGGGCCAGGGTACGCGGAATCATGGCGATCAACTCGCCCCAACTGAAGGCCGGGAAGTCGTCGGTGCCGCGCACCACCACTTCGACTTTCTCCGCGAGGAAGCCGTTGAACGGCGCGGCAATGACGTTGGCGAGCATGGTGAAGGTGAAGAACACCATCAACACCACCAGCACCACGAACAATGGCCAGAGGATGTAGCTGAGAAAACTCAGCCAGTCGGGCAGCGATGGCATCAAGGTGTCGACCCACAGGCTGAATTGATGGCTGGCCAGGTAGATCAATCCGACGAACAGCACCAGGTTGATTGCCAACGGCAACAGCACAAACAAACGCAGGCTGGGGCTCAACACCAGCTTGAGGCCTTCGCGCAGGTATTGCGGGCCGGACAGAACAGGGGCGGGCATAAGGTGCTCCGAGCAGAGGGAAAACGCGCCGACCTTACCGGCTTTGCTTCACAGGCGAAAGCGCGGTGGCGGTATCGACATTCACTGTAACAAAGACGTCGATATCGTCGGTCAGATGCCATAGAGACCACCTATGAGCTGGATTGTTAAACCGTATTTCCTTAATCTTCGCCCCCTCGATACGCTGCACCCAATCTTTTTACAGGACGGTCGGGTCAAGCCTTCCCCAAGTGCTTTCAACCGTTCTTTTTTATTCCAGCCGGCAATCCGGCGTTCCGTGCCAGGTATTCCGGGCCGGTCAACAGGAGCAGGTCATGTCTGAAGTCCGTCATTCGCGAGTGATTATTCTCGGTTCCGGCCCTGCCGGTTACAGCGCCGCGGTCTATGCCGCCCGTGCCAACCTCAAGCCACTGCTGATCACCGGCATGCAGGCCGGCGGTCAACTGACCACCACCACCGAAGTCGACAACTGGCCGGGCGACGTCCACGGCCTGACCGGCCCGGCGCTGATGGAGCGTATGCGTGAGCACGCCGAGCGCTTTGAAACCGAGATCGTTTTCGATCACATCAATGCCGTCGACTTCGCCGCCAAGCCATACACCCTGACCGGCGACAGCGCGACTTACACCTGTGACGCCCTGATCATCGCCACCGGCGCCAGCGCTCGTTACCTGGGCCTGCCATCGGAAGAAACCTTCATGGGCAAAGGCGTTTCGGCCTGTGCGACCTGCGACGGTTTCTTCTATCGCAACAAGCCGGTGGCCGTGGTCGGCGGCGGCAACACCGCTGTTGAGGAAGCCCTGTACCTGGCCAACATCGCCAGCAAAGTCACCCTGATCCACCGTCGTGAAACTTTCCGCGCCGAGAAGATCCTGATCGACAAGCTGAACGCCCGTGTCGCCGAAGGCAAGATCGAGCTGAAGCTGAACGCGACCCTGGACGAAGTGCTGGGCGACAACATGGGCGTGACCGGTGCCCGCCTGAAGAACAACGACGGCAGCTTCGACGAAGTGAAAGTCGACGGCGTGTTCATCGCCATCGGCCACACCCCGAACACTTCGCTGTTCGAAGGCCAGTTGACCCTCAAAGACGGCTACCTGGTTGTGCAGGGCGGCCGTGACGGCAACGCCACTGCCACCAGCCTCGAAGGTATCTTCGCCGCTGGTGACGTGGCTGACCACGTGTACCGTCAGGCCATCACCTCGGCTGGCGCAGGTTGCATGGCGGCACTGGATGCCGAGCGTTACCTGGATAATCTGCAGAACGCTTGATTCTGTAGAAACGAAAAACCGGCTTCGGCCGGTTTTTTTGTGCCTTCGGAAAATACACATGTCCCTGTAGGAGCGAGCGCGCTCGCGATGGTCGTCAACGATAACGCTGGGAGCCTGACACCCCGCGGGGCTCTCAGGTTCTTCGCGAGCATGCTCGCTCCTACAGTGGGCGCTGTGGATCAGGCCAATTTCTTCAGACACGCCTCAAGGATATCCAGCCCTTCCTCCAGCACCGCAGCCTCGATGGTCAGCGGCGCCAGCAAGCGAATGATGTGCCGCGACTTGCCGCTCGGCATCAGCAGCAAACCGGCGTCGCGCGCCAGGGCCAGCAGCTGCGTCAACTGCGCGGCTGCGGGCGAGCCATCGGCGTTGATCAGCTCGATACCACGCATGGCCCCGACGCCGGTCAGGCGTCCCAGGTACGGCGTCAGGTTGTTCGCGCGCCAGGTCGCATGGCGACCGACAATCGCTTCTTCCTGTTGGGTGCCCCAGGCATGCAGGTTGGCATCGTTCATTTCGTCCAGGGTTGCCAGTGCCGCTGCACAGGCGATGGGATTGCCGGAGTAAGTGCCACCGAGTCCGCCCTTGGGCAAATTGTCGAGCAGTGACTTGCGCCCGACCACCGCACCCAGCGGCACGCCGCCGGCGATGCTTTTGCCGAGCAGAATCAGATCGGGCTCGATGCCCAGCCGCGAGAAGGCGAAACGCTCCCCGGTACGGCCGAAACCGGACTGGATTTCATCGGCGATCAGCACAATGCCCTTGTCGTCGCAGAACTTGCGCAGCGCCTGGGCGAACTCGATGTCCATGGCCAGGAAACCCGCTTCACCCTGCACCGGTTCGACGATAAAGCAGGCGACGTCTTCGACATCGATCTCGACGCTGAACAGGCGCTCCATGGCCTTGAGGGCCTCGGCACAGGTGACGCCGTTGTCCCGGCTGGGGAAGGGCAAGTGAAACACCGGCCCCGGCAGTACGCCGACTTTCTGTTTGTACGGCGCGACTTTGCCATTGAGGTTGAGGGTGGCCAGTGTGCGGCCGTGGAAAGCGCCGTCGAAGGCGATGACCGCGCTGCGGCCGGTGGCGCCACGGACGATCTTCAGGGCGTTTTCCGCCGCTTCCGCGCCGCTGTTGGTGAGCATGCCGCTGACCGGGTAACCCACAGGCATGAATGCGCTGAGGCAATCCATCAGTTCGAGGTAAGGCTCATGGGGCGCAGCGTTGAACGCGTAGTGGGTCAGACGGGTGGCTTGTTCGCGAATGGCTTCGACGATGCGCGGGTGGCAATGGCCGAGGTTCAACACGCCGATGCCGCCGACAAAGTCGATGTAGCGTTTGCCATCGGTGTCCCAGACCTCGGCATTCTTGCCGTGGCTGAGCGTGACAGGGTGAACGATGTTGATCGACTGGCTGATGGTTTCGCTGCGCATGAATGACCGGCTCGGAAGAAGGAGGACTTCTTTTTATCTAAGCCGTGAGCAGCGGTACGGGGCAAACGAAATAAAGTTGCCGGGTCAATCTTAAAAGTCGGGTTGTGCTTGTGATCAATTGCGCGCCATGAACGCAAAACCTGTAGGAGCGAGCTTGCTCGCGATGGTGGTGAACGATGACGCTGGGAGCCTGACACCCCGTGGCGTTCTTCAGTCCATCGCGAGCAGGCTCGCTCCTACAATTTGAATCAGCGGCGAGTCAGCGGTTGCTGAGAGAACTTCACACCGGCCAGGCCGTGGGCAATCAGCGCGCGGATGTTGCCGTGGTCGCTGCCTTCCGGCGTTGCCAGCACCGAGCGGTAATGCTCGCCGAAAGCCAGCAGGGCTTCTTCATCGCTCAAGCCTTCGAGCAGCGCCAGGCCCAGGGTCTTGCACGAGCCTTCGTTCTGCCCGGCCGCGTTTTCCACACCGCCGTTGTTGAAGGCCTGAGGCTGGTAGTCGTAACCGGCGGCAATGAACGCCAGGGTGTCGGCGAAGGCGTGTTCGCCGGTCTTGAGGCTGGCGCGCAGGGTGTTCAAATCACTCATTGGGTTTTCCTTTGGCGAACGCCGCTTGCTGGTCGGCGCTGGCTTCTTGCTGATATTGGGCTTTCCATTCGGCGTACGGCATGCCGTAAACCACTTCGCGGGCTTCGTCGAGGCTGACCTCGATCTGGCGGTCGTCGGCCGCGGCCTTGTACCACTTGGAGAGGCAGTTGCGGCAAAAGCCCGAGAGATTCATCAGGTCGATGTTCTGCACATCCTTGCGGCTGTCCAGGTGGGCCACCAGCCGACGAAAGGCGGCGGCTTCGAGTTCCAGGCGTTGTTGATCGGTCATGGCGGTCTCTGCGAGACAGCTTCAAGCGGCACGCTTGAAGCTGCAAGTTGGATTGCGGTGGCTTGAAGTCTACCGCTTGCGGCTTGAAGCTTGAAGCTCAGCGGCTTGCCGCGAGTGTGATCGACACCGACTCGGCGAATCGCAGCGCGTGGGGCTTGTCGACCTCGACCTCGGCGTACAGCACCGATGCGTTGGCCATCACCAGGTCGAGAATTTCCTGGGTCAGACGTTCGAGCAGCGCAAAGCGGTTGCCTTCCACATGGGCGATGATTGCCTTGGTAATGGTCCGGTAGTTCAACGCGTGATCGATGTCGTTGTCCCGTACCGCTTCCTGGGCTGCGTACAGAATGGTGAGGTTGATCAGCACATCCTGCTTGTTGAGGATTTCATCCTCGTTGATGCCGATGAAGGTACGCAGGCACAGGTCTTTGACCCGGATGCGTGCCATGCCTGGCTGAAGTTGTGGCATTGCTACTTGCTCCGTCCAATCAATTGCAGGAACTCCTGGCGGGTATTGCTCGACTCGCGGAAGGCACCGAGCATCACCGAGGTGTTCATGGTCGAATTCTGTTTCTCGACGCCGCGCATCATCATGCACATGTGCTGCGCCTCGATGACCACTGCGACGCCTGCCGCGCCGGTCACTTGCTGCACCGCGTCGGCGATTTGCCGGGTGAGGTTTTCCTGGATTTGCAGGCGCCGGGCGAACATGTCCACCAGCCGCGCGATCTTCGACAGGCCCAGCACCTTGCCGGTTGGAATATAAGCCACATGCGCCTTGCCGATGAAGGGCAGTATGTGGTGTTCGCACAGCGAGTACAGCTCGATGTTGTCGACGATTACCATTTCATCATTGTCGGAGGCGAACAGCGCGCCATTGACGATCTCTTCGACACTTTGCTCATAGCCATGGCAAAGGTACTGCATGGCTTTGGCTGCACGCGTCGGCGTATCGAGCAAGCCCTCGCGGTCGGGGTTTTCACCGAGACCGATGAGGATCTCTCGATAATTCTGGGGCAGGGATAACGTCATGGAAAATCCTCGCGGGACACTATTTGATGTGCCTTCCGCCATTGACGGTCAGGGTGGTGCCGGTGACATAAGGGTTGTCGAGCAGATAGCGCAGGCTCTGGTAGATCACTTCGCAACCGGGTTCGATGCCCAGCGCGGACTTGGCCAGCGCCTTGGCGCGGTAGGCCGCGTCGTCTTCAGGGTTGAACAGTAGCAGGGCCGGCGCGATCCCGTTGACCTTGATGGCCGGCGCGTACCGGGCGGCGAAGGACAGGGTCAGGCTGTCGAGCCCGGCTTTGCTGGCGCAATAGCCGATATGCCTGCTGCTGCCCTTGCGGGTCACGTCATCGCTGATGTGCACGATGTCGGCGGGGCTCGAGCGTTGCAGCAGGTCGGCGCAATGCAGGTTGATCAGGTAGGGCGCCAGCATGTGCACGCTGAACATGCGGGTGAATGCCGCGGCGTCGGTGTCCGGCGTTTCAGCCAGCCATTCGGAAGCGTTGTGGACGATTGCCCGCAGGCTGTCGGTATGGGTTTTCAACTCGTTGATGAAGGCGAAGATCCCGGCCTCGCTGGCGAAGTCCGCGAACACCGCGGTGGCCCCCAGGTCGCGCAGGGTTTGTACGCCGGGACGCTCGCTGCGGTAGCTGAAAATCACCCGATGGCCATCTTCCAGCAATCGTCGGGCGCAGTGCAGGCCGACACGCTGGCCGGCGCCGGTAATGAGGACAGGGGCTGCGGAAGAAGTCATGAACGGCTCGCATCGCGGTGAGAGCAAAACTATACCAGCGACGGGAGCGCTCTACCTATTGCGAGGGAAACAAGTGTGGGAGCGAGCTTGCTCGCGATTGCGGACTGTCAGACGACACATATGTTGACTGACACTCCCTCATCGCAAGCAAGCTCGCTCCCACAGGAGGGATCAATGATTCTGTGTGGAGGGTTCGGCACGCAATGGGCGTGCCGGCGTGCTGTTCAGCCAGCCGGCCAGCAAACGGGTCGACAATGGAATGAACAGGTAAACCATCAACGGCGTCAGGCACAGGGTGCTGATGAACACCCGCGGCAGCAGGCTCATGTCACTCAACAGCGGCCCCAGCACAAAGTTGAACAGCAGCGAGACCGGAAAGAACGCCAGCCAGATCGCCACGGCCTGTTTCCAACGTGGCGGGCGTTGACCGACGGCACCGAACCAGCCCTCGATGCCGCTGACCCGGTGTTCTGTCGGGTGGGCGAACAAGTCGCCGCCACGTCCGAGCCAGGCGCTGCGCGAAGCGGAATGTTCCCAGGCCTGCAGGGTCTGCTCGTCGGCGAAGCGGAAAATGATCTGGAATTCGTCATCGCCGGGCGGCGGAGCGAGCACACCGGAGCCGAGATAACCGGGAAAATCGGTGGCCAGTTGTTCGCCTTCGCGCAGCCAGGCGATCAGGTCCTGGTAGCGTCCATTGGCAACGCGGCGTGCAACCATCAGCGTGACGGGAGGGCTAGACATTGTGTATCTCCGTAAGGCATTTGCGTCGCTCCGGATAGGAACTTCGCCAGGCACAGCGCCGGGGTGGTGGGCTGCGACTCGAAACAAGCAAGGATTATTCCTGATTCAGTCAATCGCGTCTGCGGCGTTTTTCGCTCGTTCGCGGCATGGAATTTTTTACGGAAACTTTACGGGGCAGGGGCGTTAGAATACGCCTTGGACGATACAAGGATGTTTCAACAGGATGCCCATATTTACAGACGTCGCTTCAGGCTCCACGCAGGCCGTCGCTCTCGAACAGGAAGAGCTCTTTCCCATTCGTGAGGTGGCGCGACTGACAGGTGTAAACCCGGTCACGCTTCGAGCCTGGGAGCGACGATATGGCCTGATTGTTCCAACACGCACCGACAGTGGGCATCGACTGTATTCGATGTCCGATATTGAGCGTGTCCATAGCATTCTCGGCTGGATCGAGCGCGGGGTTGCCGTCAGCAGGATCGGCAAGATCCTGGCCAGGACCGAGCCACTCCAGGCGTTGTCGCATATCATCCCCAACAACCTCGTGGAAGCCGATTACGCGCAGTGGCGGCAGCAGATTCATGTTGCGGTCAACGGGTTTGACGAGCTTCGGCTGGAGGAGCTCTACGGGCAAGTCTTTTCCAGCTACTCCCTGCCGGTGGTGTTCCAGGGCATTCTGATGCCCGTCTGGAAGCGGTTGTTGCAACGCCAGGACCAGTTCGGCGGCACCAGCGAGTGGCTGTTCCTGGATGGCTTTTTGCGTTCCCGGATGTTGCAGCGTCTGTTGTTGATGCGCGAAAAACAGCCGCGTCGCGTGGTCATCTGTGCCCTGGATGGCAATTGCCGGGAACTGGAACTGTTGGTCGCCGCCCTGTTCCTGAGTTCCGGGCCATTGGCCGTTCGCGTACTGAACATGGGCCAGCCATTCGAGGAACTGGCGCTGATGTGTGAAAGGATCAAGCCCCTGGCTCTGGTGCTGTTTTCCAATCATGTGCCGGCTCCCGAGTTGCCGCGGCGTCTGAATCGCCTGGCCATGAGTCTGGAGTGCCGATTGTTGTTGGCCGGCGATGCTTCTGACCTGGCACAGGAAAGCCTGGCCGGGTCATCGATCGGTTGCCTGGGCAATGAAGGGGAGGTCATGAGCCAGCGTCTGAAGCAGTTCCTGGCGGGTACTCTGGATACTTGACGTTCAGAGATGCAGCGCGGGATGAGTCAAACGATGCTGTTGCAGGATGAACTGGCGCAGACGCTCGGCTTCATCGGTATCGCTCAGGCTCAGTTGATAGGCGTAGAAGCCCTGTTCGTTTTCTTTCTCGAAAGTACCGCGCAAGGCAATCCGCTCGTAGCCTGAGGGGCTGAACCACAAGGCGAAATGCTTCGGTGGTTTGGTCCTGTTGCGAGCTTCCAGCAAAACCCCTTTGCACGACACTTCGTGTACCCACAGGGTGCCGGGTTGACCCTTGGCGTTTTCCAGCGCTACCGGTTCGTCCAGTACCAGGCGCCAAGGCCGGACCATCGGCCCGTCTTCATAGATGCTGGGCACGCCGAGGCGCAAATGCAGCGCATGGAACTCGTCTTCCACCAAGTGCAGGGGAAAGGTCATTTGCTGGTTTTCGAAGCTGGCTTGAATGGTGACCTGCTCATGGGCCGCCAGGCGGGTGAGCAGGTCACGGATTTGCGACCCACCGTTGACGAGCAGGCTCGACGTCGCGTCCCGCACATTGAGTTGCGGGTTGTGTTGCATGGTCTGGATGAAATCCAGCTCATCCTGGGTCAGGAGCGCGTCGCGTTGCATGGCCAGCTCGAAAGATATAGTTACAAAGTCATTGGTGATTGTAATTACTGACCATTAATTCTGAGTTTCGTTTGCACCGTTCGTCGCCTTGAGCGCAGCAAGCTCGGCCTGGAGTTCAGCCAACTGCCTCTCCAGCTGTGCCACGCGCTGTTGCGCCTTGATCTGCACAGTGACGTCTTTCTGTACGCCGACAAAATAGGTTTGCCCGTCCGCTGGATTTTTCACCGTTGAAAGGGACAGCTCGTTCCAGAACGGCGTGCCGTCCTTGCGGTAGTTGCGCAGTATTTCCCGGCAGGTTCCTTCACGGTTCAATGCATCGCGAATCAGCGGCAGCGCTTGCTGATCGCGGTCCCCCGACTGCAGGAAGCGACAATCCTGATAGAGGATTTCTTCACTGGAGTACCCCGTCAGGCGTTCGAACGCGGGGTTGACGTAAATGAGGATCTTGTCCTGATCGCCTTCCTTTTCGGCAATCACGATACCGTCGTTGGAGGCGTTGATCACCATTTGCAGCAGTTGTGCATTAATCATCGGAGTATCCTTTCCTGATTGATTGTCAATTGCATTCTAAAAGAATAATCACAACCGTGGTGTTAATATCCGGGTCTTTCACTCGGATTCAGGATCAGATCGATGAAAGTCGCCATCATTTCCGGCTCGGTGTACGGCACGGCCGAAGAAGTTGCCCGCCACGCCGCCAGCCTGTTGAACGCCGCCGGTTTCGAAACCTGGCACAGCCCGCGTGCGACCCTCGCCGACGTCCAGGCGTTTGGCCCTGAAGCCTTTCTGGCGGTGACCTCGACCACCGGCATGGGGGAGCTGCCGGACAACCTGCAGCCGCTGTATTCGACCATTCGTGACCAATTGCCAGCAGCCTGGCGCGGTTTGCCGGGCGCGGTGATCGGATTGGGCGATGCGAGTTATGGCGATACTTTTTGTGGCGGCGGCGAGCAGATGCGCGAATTGTTCGCTGAACTTGGCATTCGCGAAGTGCTGCCGATGCTGCGCCTGGATGCCAGCGAAACGGTGACCCCAGAGACGGACGCCGAGCCTTGGCTGGCGGACCTGATCAGCGCACTGCGCGACTGAGCGTTGCCCCGGCCCTATGCCTGTCAGACCCCTGCTGGCGCCGGTCGTTTGACATGGAACCAGGACGGCAGGGCGGCTGACTCGCTGGGCCATCAAGCTGGCTGCCAATGCAACTACACGAACCTCAAGGGCTGACTAGACTCGGTGGACATAGGAAACACTCCATAATAAAAACACCGAGGCTCCTTGCCGTGACTGTCCCTCCCGTCCAATCGCCACCCAGTGTCAAAGACAAGGTCAGTGCTGCCGAGTGGCAGACCCGCGTCGACCTGGCAGCCTGTTATCGCCTGGTCGCCCAACATGGCTGGGATGACCTGATCTTCACCCATATCTCCGTCAAGGTGCCCGGCACCGAAGATTTCCTGATCAACCCGTTCGGGTTGATGTTTCACGAAATTACCGCCTCGAGCCTGGTCAAGGTGGATCAGGCCGGCAACAAACTGATGGACAGCCCTTACGAGATCAATCCGGCGGGTTACACCATCCACAGCGCCGTGCATGAAGCCCGTCACGATGTCGTCTGCGTGCTCCACACCCACACGGCTTCGGGGGTGGCGGTGTCGGCGCAGAAGCAGGGTGTTTTGCCGATCAGCCAACAGTCGTTGTTCGTGCTTTCCAGCCTGGCCTACCACGCCTACGAAGGCGTGGCGCTCAACCATGAAGAGAAAGTGCGGCTACAGGCCGACCTCGGTGAAAACAATTTCCTGATGTTGCATAACCACGGTCTGCTGACCTGCGGCAGCACCATCGCCGATACGTTCCTGATGATGTTCACCTTTCAGCGTGCCTGCGACATTCAGGTCATGGCGCAAAACGGTGCCGCTGAACTGATCGCCATCGAACCGCAGATTCTGGCCGGCGCCAAAGCCATGATCGCGGGTGTCACCCGAAGTGCTCAAGGAATGGGCGGAGCGCTGGCCTGGCCGGCACTGCTGCGCAAACTCGATAAACTGGACCCGGGTTATAAACTCTGATGGAGCTCGCCGAGATCCCCTTGTGTGTCTGGCGCAAACGCAGCCAGACGTTCGTATTCCGTGGCCAGAGCATCCGCTACTGGGCAGCAGGCCAGGGTGAGCCGCTGTTGCTCATTCACGGCTTTCCATCCGCCAGTTGGGACTGGCATTACCTGTGGCAGCCATTGGCCCAGCGCTTTCGCGTGATCGCTTGCGACATGCTGGGCTTCGGCGATTCGGCCAAACCGGCGAATCACGAATACAGCCTGCTGGAGCAAGCGGATCTGCAACAGGCACTGCTTGAGCACCTGAATGTCGAGCAGCCAGTGCACCTGCTCGCCCACGATTACGGCGACAGCGTGGCTCAGGAACTGCTGGCCCGGCATTACGAGTCGCGGGTGGAACTGGCCAGTTGCGTGTTTCTCAATGGCGGGTTGTTTCCGGAAACCCACCGCCCGGTACTGATGCAAAAACTCTTGCTCAGCCCTTTGGGCTGGATGATAGGCCGCGCCTTCAGCCGTGATGGCCTGGTAAGAAGCTTTCGGCAGATTTTCGGTCCGCAAACCCGTCCCAGTGAAAGCCAGATGGATGATTTCTGGAGTCTGGTCGAAAGCCATCAGGGGCCACGGATCATGCACAAATTGATCGGCTACATCCCGGAGCGACGCGTCTGGCGCGACCGCTGGGTGAGCGCGATGCAACGCGGTGAAGTGCCGCTGCGAGTGATCGATGGCGGGGTCGATCCGGTCTCCGGCGTGCACATGGTCGAGCGTTACCGGGAGTTGATCCCGGAGGCGGACACGGTAGTGTTGCCCGACATTGGCCACTACCCGCAGATCGAGGCGCCCTGCGAGGTGCTCAAGCACTACCTGGCGTTTCGCGATCAATTGCTCTTGCCACCGCGCAAGGTGGCGTGTTCCTGAACCTTAAGGTGAACTGTTGTGGCGAGGGGGCTTGCCCCCGTTGGGCTGCGCAGTGGCCCCAAACCATACGGCGCAGTGATTCAGGTATAACGCGTTTAGCCGGTTTACGACTGCTTCGCAGCCGAACGGGGCGATGCGGCGATCCGACAAGCCCCCTCGCCACAGGGTTCATGCCTGTTTCTCTTTCAATCATCCCCCAGCCTTATCGCGCACCATTCAGCCTCTCCCGTGTTCATTGTGACCCGCTGCGCCGTGCCTGAAACTCGGACTCACTGTCCCTTGGCCTGCTGGAGTCCCCCCCATGAATGAGTCTGTGCGCTTCGAAGATAAAGTCGTGATCATCACCGGAGCCGGTGGCGGCCTGGGACGGACGCATGCACTGTTGTTCGCCAAACAGGGCGCCAGGGTGCTGGTCAACGATCTTGGCGGCTCGGCCCAGGGCGAAGGCGCCAATGCCTCGGCCGCCGACCGCGTGGTCGCGGAGATTCGCGAGGCCGGTGGCATTGCCGAAGCCAACCACGACTCGGTCACTGACGGTGACAAACTGGTCCAGCACGCCCTGGACGTCTTCGGTCGCGTCGACGTGGTGGTCAACAATGCCGGGATCCTGCGGGACAAGACCTTCCACAAAATGGATGACGCCGACTGGGACCTGGTTTACCGCGTCCACGTCGAAGGTGCCTACAAAGTCACCCGCGCCGCCTGGCCGCACATGCGCGAGCAGAATTACGGCCGGGTGATTTTCACCGCGTCGACCTCGGGCATCTATGGCAACTTCGGCCAGTCCAACTACGGCATGGCCAAGCTCGGTCTCTATGGTCTGACCCGCACCCTGGCCATCGAAGGCCGCAAGAACAACATCCTGGTCAACGCCATCGCCCCCACCGGCGGCACGCGCATGACCGAAGGCCTGATACCGCCGCAAGTCTTCGAACAGCTCAAACCCGAACTGGTCAGCCCGCTGGTGGTGTACCTGGCCAGCGAGAACTGTCAGGAAACCTCCGGTCTGTTCGAAGTCGGCGGCGGCTGGATGGGCAAGGTCCGCTGGGAGCGCAGCCTCGGCATCGGTTTCGATCCACGGGCCGGCTTCTCCCCGGAAGACGTGGCGGCGCACTGGCAGCAGATCTGCGACTTCGAGGGCGCGGCGCATCCGAAGGACAACATCGAAGCGCTGAAGGAAATGATGGGGAATTTGCAGAAATATACGCTTTGATACCACCGGCAAGGTCACATTGACTGACCTTGCCGGTTGTTGCATTTGTCGGCTGTAAAGCCGTTTGCCAATGGTCAGCCGGGAAAGTATTTGACGACCAGCGCCTTCAGGTTGGCGGCTGTTTGCGCGTCCATTTTTCCATCGAAGTTTTCCGGGCGAAAATGCATCTGGAATGCCCGCACCAATTGTTGAAAACCGCCTTCCGTAGACGCTCCCGAAACATCGTACCCATAGAATTTGAACAGCCCCAGCAACTCGCTTCGGGTTGGAACCCCCGATGTGTTGTATTGGCGCAGATACTCGTCCCGAGTGGTTTCATCGAACCAGGCGCCGACGCCTTTCAAGTAAAGCTCCCGCCAGGGAAACATCGGCCCCGGGTCACTTTTGCGGCCGATCGAAACATCGGAGTGGCCCAGAACCTGCGTCGGCGTGATATCCGGGTAGCGCATGAGGGTATTCAGCGCCAGTTGTTCAATCGCAGCAATCTGCTCGGGGTGATACGGCGGAAAGGTGAATTCGCCCTTGTTGTCGGTCGCCAGGTTGACGATTTCAATGCCGATGGACGTATCGTTCAGATTGCTGCGGCTACCCCACTGACTGACACCTGCGTGCCACGCGCGATAGGTTTCATCCACCAGGCTGAAAACTTCCTGCCCGGTATGGCCGGCCTTCAGGTAACTGGGGTCCGTGATATCTGGAACCAGATAATGCGCGCTGACATTGGGGCCAGTCAGGGCACTGACAGAACTTGAAAAGTCAGCGGCCGTGTAGTGAAGAATCAGAAAGCGTATTCGACTGTTGAAACTTCTGGTTGAGCGATACCGGTTGTAGTTGATGGGTTTCATGGTTGCACTCGCAATAAGTAGGTTTGAAGTCGGACGAAGATAAAAAGTCGTTCGCCGACTTGCTGTTCAACTTAAAGACTCGAGTGTTTTTGGTGTTTACCTATGCTTGTAGGTACTTTCTGAAAGAAATGTAGGCGTGCGAAGTTTTACCTGGATGCTCCGGGGGGCACTGACTGGCAGCTGTTAATTATCAAAAACCATCGCCCATAAAAAAGGCCGCTGCAAACGCAGCGGCCAAAGTAAGACGTTGGATCAGGAGCTACAAATCAACGTCAGTGTACACAGGGTGACGAACCGAATCCTCGATTCATCTGAAATCTTTCAGTCACGGCGCAGGCCGGTACAGGGTGCCTGCGGTGGTTTACTGTGACAGTGAGGTAAGAGTAAGCCCTCGGCGCTGTAGGAAAAATACCAATTCCCGACATGCACTGTTGCAGCCCCGGCAACAGTCGGGATTCGGGTGCTCGTCGTCTGTGCCAGTCATCCTTTAGAGGTACACCACGAATACCTCCTTGGTGCGCTTATCGACCCCGGTGCCCGGCAGTAGGGTGAGGCCTTCTGTCACTCACCGGGGAAGACGCATGACAAAAACAACAATGCGCGCCATCTTCACACCGCAGGCGCTGGCGGTTGCGGTCGCATTAGGCTGTTGCGCCCAGGCGCAGGCCCTTTCATTCAACATCGGGGAGATCGAGGGGACGTTCGACTCCTCGTTGTCGGTCGGCGCGAGCTGGGGCATGCGTGACGCGGATAAATCCCTGGTGGGCATCGTCAACGGCGGCTCCGGCCAGTCTTCGACCGGTGACGACGGGCGATTGAATTTCAAGAAAGGTGAAACCTTCTCGAAGATCTTCAAGGGTATTCACGACCTCGAACTGAAGTACGGCGACACCGGTGCGTTTGTGCGAGGCAAGTACTGGTACGACTTTGAACTCAAGGATGAAAGCCGCCCCTTCAAGGACATCAGCGATCACAATCGCAAAGAAGGCGCCAAGTCTTCAGGCGGACAAATCCTCGACGCTTTCGTCTATCACAACTACTCCCTCGCCGATTTGCCGGGCACGGTCCGCGCCGGCAAGCAGGTGGTCAGTTGGGGGGAGAGCACGTTCATCGGCAACTCGATCAACAGCATCAATCCGGTCGACGTGTCCGCGTTCCGTCGTCCTGGCGCCGAGATCAAGGAAGGCCTGATCCCGGTCAACATGTTGTTCGCCTCCCAGGGGCTGACGGAAAAGCTGACCGTGGAAGGCTTCTATCAACTGGAGTGGGACCAGACGGTCGTCGATAATTGCGGCACTTTCTTTGGTGTCGATGTGGTGGCGGACGGCTGCAACAAGGGCTACACCGTCGCCAGCCCGGCCATTGCACCCTTGCAGCCGATTGCGGCTGCCTTTGGCCAGGGCTTCGAGGTCAGCAAGGAGGGGGTGATCGTTCCCCGTGGTGGTGACCGCGATGCCCGGGATTCCGGGCAGTGGGGTACGGCGTTGCGCTGGCTGGGGGACGACACCGAGTACGGCCTGTACTTCATGAACTACCACAGCCGTTCACCGAATGTCGGGACCACCACCGCCGGCCCCGGTACGCTGGCAAGCATTCCGGGAATCGTTGCCACCGCCAACCGCATCGCCCCCGGCACCGGTTCAGGCCTGGCCCAAAGTGTGATGCTCGGTCGCGGCCAGTATTACCTCGAATACCCGGAGGACATCCGCCTCTACGGCGCCAGCTTCGCCACCACGTTATCCACCGGCACCGCGTGGAGCGGGGAAATCAGCTACCGCCCCAACCTCCCGGTGCAGGTCAACACCAATGACCTGACCCTGGCCATGCTCAATCCGATTGCGGGCGGTGCGGCATCACCGATTGCCACGTCACCCGGGGCTGACAACAAAGGTTATCGCCGCAAGGAAGTGACGCAGATCCAGAGCACCCTGACGCACTTCATCGATCAGGTCGCGGGTGCAGATCGCCTGACCCTGGTAGGCGAGGCGGCGGTGGTTCGGGTCGGTGGTCTGGAAGCACGTACCAAGCTGCGCTACGGCCGCGACTCGGTGTATGGCCAGTACGGATTCGGCGGCGATACCGACGGTTTCGTGACCTCGACTTCATGGGGTTATCGCGCTCGGGCCATCCTCGACTACAACAACCTCATCGCCGGGATCAACGTCAGGCCCAACCTCTCGTGGTCCCACGACGTCGCAGGCTATGGCCCTAACGGTCTGTTCAACGAAGGCGCCAAGGCCATCAGCCTCGGAGTCGATGCGGACTATCGCAACACCTATACCGCCAGCCTCAGTTACACCGACTTTTTCGGCGGCGACTACAACGTCCTCACCGACCGTGACTTCGTGGCGTTGAGCTTTGGTGTGAACTTCTGATCTGGCTGAAAAGGATGAATTCAATGCGCAAGATGATTCTGCAATTGGGCACCGTTCTGGCCCTGAGTCTGCTGGCCGCCAACGTGATGGCGGCGGTGTCGCCGCAAGAAGCCAACACGCTCGGCACCAGCCTTACACCGCTCGGTGCCGAGAAGGCCGGCAATGCCGATGGCTCGATTCCGGCCTGGACCGGCGGTATCCCGAAAAACGCTGGCGCGGTGGACAGCAAAGGTTTCCTGGCCGACCCGTTCGCCAGCGAAAAGCCGTTGTTCGTGATCACCGCGGCGACTGTCGACAAGTACAAGGACAAGCTCTCCGACGGCCAGATCGCAATGTTCAAACGCTATCCAGAGACCTACAAGATTCCGGTCTACCCGAGCCATCGCACCGTGGCGTTACCGGCAGAAATCTATGAGTCGGCCAAGCGCAGTGCGCTGAACGTAACACCGATCAACGAGGGTAACGGTCTGGCCAACTTCACTGGTAATCGCTACTACGCATTCCCGATTCCGAAGAATGGCGTGGAAGTGATCTGGAACCATGTCACCCGTTACCACGGCGGCAATCTGCGCCGCACCATCACCCAGGCAACACCGCAGTCCAATGGCGACTTCACGGTGATCCGCTTCAAGGACGAAGTCGCCGTGCCGTCGTTGCTCAGCGATCTGAAACCGGGCAGCGACGATAACGTCCTCAACTACTTCAAGCAGGAAGTGACCGCGCCGGCTCGGTTGGCGGGCAACGTGTTGCTGGTCCACGAGACCCTCGACCAGGTCAAGGAACCGCGCAAGGCCTGGATCTACAACGCTGGCCAGCGCCGGGTACGGCGTGCGCCGCAGGTCGCTTATGACGGTGTCGGCACCTCATCCGACGGCCTGCGCACTACCGATAACTTCGACATGTTTTCCGGCGCGCCGGATCGCTACGATTGGAAACTGATCGGCAAGAAGGAGATGTACATTCCCTACAACAGCTACAAGCTCGACTCGCCCAACCTCAAGTACACCGATGTGATCAAGGCCGGGCACATCAATCAGGACCTGACCCGCTACGAGTTGCACCGTGTCTGGGAAGTCGTCGCCACGGTCAAGCCGAGCGAGCGTCACGTGTACGCCAAGCGCCACATGTACATCGACGAAGACAGCTGGCAAGTGGCGCTGGCCGACCACTACGACGGGCGTGGTCAACTCTGGCGCGTCGCCGAAGGGCATGCTCAGTTCTACTACGATCACCAGGTGCCGGCCTACACCGTCGAGGCGCTCTATGACTTGATCGCCGGTCGCTATATCGCCCTGGGAATGAAGAACGAAGAGAAACGCAGCTTCGAATTCAATATCGATGCAAAAGCGGGGGACTACACTCCAGCAGCCTTGCGGAGCACGGGAGTCAGGTAGGTTTCCTACAGGGTCTTACACAAAAGGGTGACTTTGCGGTCACCTTTTTTATAGCGGTCGATCAGTGTGTTGAATACTTCTTCAACAAGCGCTCGGGAGGGGGCTAGGGTGGCGCCAGAATTATAAAAAAGGCGCACCACAATGACTGCAATGACGCACTGTCTGGACCGCCCTGGCTTCCTGCCCCGACTGTCGTCCCATCATCTGTCCCGCGAGCGACTGATCGAGCCCATGCTGGTTTCGACCGCTCGGGTGAAGTTGCTTTGCGCACCGGCCGGTAGTGGCAAGAGCGCGTTGCTTACCGAATGCCTGCTGCGGGCGCCGGAGCACGCTCGGATCTGTTGGCTGCCGCTGGCGGGGGCGTGGTTGAGTGCAGCCGATTTACTATTGCGCCTGACGCAAGCGCTGGGTCTGCCCTCGACGGATGAGCCCGGGCTGCTGGCGCATCTGGCCCGATTACAGGCACCGACCTGGCTGTTTATCGATGATTACTGTCGAGCACCCAATCCGGAACTCGACCGGATGCTCGATCGCCTGTTGGCTGTCGACAGCCCGGCGCTGACCTGGTGGCTGAGCTCCCGTCGACGACCGCCCTGCAACTGGCCGCGGCTGCTGCTCGATGATGAGTTGTACGAGTGCGAAGGCCGGACGCTGGCGTTTACCGAGGCCGAGGTCGGGCAGTTGCTCGGTCATGTCGAGCCGGCCCTGGCGGCACAAACCGCCAAAAGGGTGGCTCAGCGCAGTGGTGGCTGGTGCGCTGGCGTGCGGATCGCATTGCTCAATGGTTGTCCGTGGTCGGGTGAGCAGGGGCGTTCGGCGACATTGCTCGATTATCTGCAACACGAGTTGTTCAACACCTTGCCGTCGGAGTTGGTTGAGGTCTGGAAGGTGTTGGTTCATCTGCCACGCTTCAACGCCAGCTTGTGCGAGCATCTTTTCGGCACGGGTGAGGGCGCGCAGTGGTTGCACGCGTTGCAGGACATGGGCTGCTTCATTGAACCCTGGGAAGACTCCGTCGAGTGGTTGCGGGTCTTCGAGCCACTGGCCCGGGAGATGCGTGAAGAACCGACCCCGGCCGGGCGGTCCTGGCATCGCCGCGCGTGCCAATGGTTCAGCGCCGAAGAAGACTGGCAGGGCGCCTTCGAGCAGGCGTTGCTGGCGCAAGAGCACGAGGTCGCGGTCAGCCTGTTGCAACACTTCAGTTTTGAGCATCTGTTCAAGCGTCAGAACGTCAGCTGGTTACTCAAACTGCACGAGCAGCTGGGTGAACAGTTGACCCTGGGCACGCCGCAACGGGTGGGGTTGATCACCGCGGCGTTGCTGTTTGCCGGGCGTTTCGAGCAGGCGGCTGCCTGCATTGGGCAACTGTCCCGATTTGCCCCGCAACCGACGGCATCCTTGCAACGCCAACTGCTGGCGCGTTGGCAGGCGCAACAGGGTTGGTTGCTGCATTTGCAGGGACGCCTGCCGGCGGCACGGGCGCATTTTATCGAGGCGCTGGACGAACTGGCGACCGAGGCGTGGCCCGCACGGTTGTTGTGTCTGTCCGGGCTGACCCAGCAGGCACTGCTCAACGCCGACCTCGATGCCGCCCAGGCCTTCAATCGTGATGCCCTGTGCCTGGCGCGGGCGCAAGGCTCGTTGCTGTTTGAAGGCTTGCTCGAACTCGATCATGCGCAGTTGCTGGAGCAGCGTGGCGCACCGCGGCGAGCAGGGCAGTTGCTGGCCGACATCCATGAAATGCTCGGACGGCAGGCTGATCGACCGACGCCGCTGCTGGGACGAATCGCCCTGCGGCGTGGGCGCTTGGCCTTGTGCCAGGGCCTGGATGAATTGGCGGGTGAATGTTTCCAGGCGGGCCTTGATGACTGCCTCCACAGTCAGGACAAGCATGTCCTGTACGGGTTTCTCGGGCAGGCGCAACTGGCGGCCAACCAACGTGATTACGCCCATGCATTTGATCGTCTGCGCGAGGCCGAACGGTTGATGCAGCAACGGCAGATCCCCGACACGGTTTATCGCGGCGTGCTGCTGCAAATCAGCAGTCATTTCTGGCTGCAACAAGGACGCCCGGAGCTGGCCCGGGAAGCGCTGACCCGGGTCTTGCGTCATTATCGTGGGGCCAACGCGCGCCAGGCACCGCCGGCCACGCTGCAACTGATTGCGCGTATCGAATACCAGTTGGTGTTGGCCGAGACTCAACTGCAACTGGTGCAACGTCCACTGGATCGACTCAGGGCGTTACTCGAACACGCGCAACAACACGCCATGCTGGCGCTGGAAACGGAGCTGCAATTGGCAATCTGCGAAGTGGCGGACCTGACGGGTGAGCCGGACACGGCTCACGCAGCGCTGGAGGCCGGGCTGGCGTTGGTCAAGCGTTGTCAGGGACAACAGGCATTGCGTGATTTGAACTTGCGCCAGCCGAACCTGATCTGTCGTTTACAAGGCGAGGAGACGGTGACCGCGCTGGCCCTGGATACCGGCCTGCTAAGTTGTCGGGAGCTGGAAGTGCTCGGCCTGATTGCCCAGGGTAATTCCAATCAGCAAATTGCCGAGCAGCTGTTCATTTCGCTGCATACGGTGAAAACCCATGCCCGGCGCATTCACAGCAAGTTGGGTGTGGAACGGCGTACACAGGCAGTTGCCATGGCAAAGAAGTTGGGATTGATAATGCAGGCCTGGTAGTTGTTGGTTTTTAGTCGGGAAATGAATTAAAACATATGGTCGCGTGCATAAATAACTGTGTTGATTAGTATGGTCGTCGGCGCTGACAAACAAGCAAGTGTTTGCGATGTCAGTATGTTGAACGACAGTTCGAGCAGGATGCTCGGTTCTTTAACGTGACAGGAAGTCTGTATGAGTGACAGTTTTTTTTCTACCAGTAAAATTGTTCTATTGAAGCGTATTCGTGCGGATTTCGCCGTCGAGGTGCTGTTGGTTGAACGCCTGGGGAAACTCGGGATCAACCCGTTCACGACCTATCTGAATACGTTGGGTGAGAGTATTGACGCCGACGTCATTGAGTCCAGGACGTTATTCGATGAGACGCTGGAGTGGGTTGAGAAAGAGTCGCTGCCTACTTATGTCCAGGTTATCAATGGAATCTTCAAACGGCGTTATTCTTTCGAGCCGGAGTATCAGGTTAAAGGGCTGGATTTGCTAGAGTTTGAAGAAATAGTAATGGATACCGTCCGTTGGTTGACCGATGCGCCCTCAATCAACCTCTCAAAACGCTCGGTCAAGGTTTCTGGTATCGAGCAGGTCCACGCAGCGTTAAAGTATCAGATCCCGGAAATCAATATTGATAATGTGTACTTGACCAGCTTTGTGACTGAGTCGGACGGGCGAAAGATACTTCAATCCAGAAGTCTGGCCGAAGATATCTTTGCTCATTTTCAACATGATGAAATTCCTTACTATCACGGCGAAGGACTGGGTGTTTATTCGATCGCCTACAGTTCCCGGGAATCTGATTTGCATCCGCAACTCACGATCAAGGACATCAGTGACCTTGTAATCGAAATTGCTCCGGATTTCCTGATCTGATACTCAGGGACTTTCGTAGCCCATTCTCCAACTGACGGCCCGCGTCGCAGCCAGTAACCGCTGCGCCGCCGGGCCGTTTTCATCGGCATGAAACAGCGAGGTCGGCCCGACCACGGTCAGTACTGCCGTGATCCTGCCCATGGCGTTGAACACTGGTGCCGACAAGGCATCCACTCCGGGCATCAAGAGACCATGCACATGATGCAGGCCCCGATGGCGGATCTGTTCGCACATCGTTGCGTAGGCCTGATCATCCGCCAAGGCGTGGGCGGTAACGTTTTGCAGTTCCTGTTCACGCAGATCCACGGTTTCACGCGCAGGCAGGTAGGCGCCAAACACCAGTCCCGTCGAAGAGCTGAGCAAGGGCAACACCGAGCCCAGTTGTGTCACCACCGTCACCGCACGCACCGCCGGTTCGATATGCACCACGGTCGCGCCCTGATTGCCCCACACCGCCAGGAAACAGGTTTCGTTCAAGTCATCGCGCAGTTCAGCCAAGGGCAGGGCGGCGACTTTCAGCACGTCCATACTGTTGAGTGCCGCCAACCCTACGCGCAGGGCTTCGCGGCCCAGGCCGTAATGGTTGGTGGCGGCGTTCTGTTCGGCGAATCCGCTGGCGATCAAGGCCTGCAAATAGCGATGAACCTTGCTCGCCGGCATCTGCACGTGTTCGGCCAGGCGCGACAGCGAAGTCGAAGGCGACAACTCGGCCAGAGCCTTGAGGATGTCGGTGCCAACCTCGGCCGAGCGGACTTTCTGTTTACCGTTGTTGTCGCTGGTTTTTTCCATGGTGGCTGGGATCCCGGGACGAATGGGCGTCTTTATAGCTTGACGGTCAATACCAATCAAATTACGTTATGCGTAATCAAATTACGATAAAAACAACCCAGGCGTGCCTCGACCTCTGCAACAGAGCGAGCGGCCACTGCCGACTCCCTGTTCAGGAGGCTCCATGAACCCCGATTCAACGACGCCAGCGCTGGCCTACCAGTCAGGCTTCGGCAACGAATTCAGCAGCGAAGCGTTGCCCGGCGCACTGCCTGTCGGCCAGAACTCCCCGCAAAAAGCCCCGTACGGCCTTTACACCGAACTGTTCTCCGGCACGGCGTTCACCATGGCGCGCAGTGAAGCGCGGCGGACCTGGATGTACCGCATTCAGCCGTCGGCCAATCATCCGGCATTCTTCAAACTGGATCGGCAACTGACCGGTGGCCCGCTGGGTGAGGTGACCCCCAACCGCCTGCGCTGGAACCCGCTGGACATTCCCGCCGAGCCGACCGACTTCATCGACGGCCTGGTGAGCATGGCCGCCAACTCGGGCGCAGAAAAACCGGCCGGGATCAGCATCTACAACTACCGCGCCAACCGTTCCATGGAGCGCGCGTTCTTCAATGCTGACGGCGAGATGTTGCTGGTGCCTGAACTGGGGCGCCTGCGCATCGCCACGGAACTGGGCGTGCTTGAACTGGAGCCGCTGGAAATTGCCGTACTGCCTCGCGGCCTTAAATTCCGCATCGAACTGCTCGACCCGCAAGCTCGCGGTTACGTCGCCGAAAACCATGGCGCACCGCTGCGTCTACCGGACCTGGGGCCGATTGGCAGCAATGGCCTGGCCAATCCGAGGGACTTTTTGACCCCGGTGGCGGCCTACGAAAACCTGCAACAACCCACCACGCTGGTGCAGAAATTCCTCGGCCAGTTGTGGGCCTGCGAGCTCAATCATTCGCCGCTCAACGTGGTCGCCTGGCACGGTAACAACGTGCCGTACAAATATGACCTGCGCCGATTCAACACTATCGGCACCGTCAGTTTCGATCACCCCGATCCGTCGATCTTCACTGTGCTGACCTCGCCGACCAGCGTTCACGGCCTGGCCAACCTCGACTTCGTGATCTTCCCTCCACGCTGGATGGTGGCCGAGAAAACCTTCCGTCCGCCGTGGTTCCATCGCAACCTGATGAACGAATTCATGGGTTTGATCCAGGGCGAATACGACGCCAAGGCCGAAGGCTTTGTGCCCGGCGGTGCTTCGTTGCACAGCTGCATGAGCGCCCACGGTCCGGACGGCGAGACCTGCACCAAAGCGATCAACGCTGAGCTAAAGCCGGCGAAAATCGACAACACCATGGCGTTCATGTTCGAGACCAGCCAGGTGTTGCGCCCAAGCCGTTTCGCCCTCGATTGCCCGCAACTGCAAAACACCTACGACGCCTGCTGGGCTACGCTGCCCGCCACTTTCGACCCGACCCGGAGATAACCCATGACGCAGACTTCCATCACTCGCAGCTGGGTTGCATCCGCCAACGGCCACGCGGATTTCCCCCTGCAAAACCTGCCGCTGGGCGTGTTCAGCCTCAACGGCTCGGCACCGCGCAGTGGCGTGGCGATTGGCGAGCATATCTTTGATCTGCAAGCGGCCCTTGAGGCCGGATTGTTCGATGGCGCCGCGAAGGCTGCCGTCGAGGCCACCCGTGGCGGCCAGCTGAATGCGTTCTTCGAACTGGGCCGCGAGGCTCGCGTCGCATTGCGCGAGCGTTTGCTGGAACTGTTCGCCGAGGGCAGTACCCTGCACGGCAAGATCGAAGCCCAGGGTGCAAAACTGCTGCCGCTGGCGGCAGATTGCGAGATGCACCTGCCGGCGAAAATCAACGATTACACCGACTTCTACGTCGGCATCGAGCACGCGCAGAACGTCGGCAAGCTGTTCCGTCCCGACAACCCGTTGCTGCCGAACTACAAGTACGTGCCAATCGGCTACCACGGTCGTGCGTCGACCATTCGCCCGTCCGGTACCGATGTGCGCCGCCCGAAGGGCCAGACGCTGCCGGCCGGTCAGAGCGAACCGACGTTCGGCCCTTGCGCGCGCCTGGACTACGAACTGGAGCTGGGCATCTGGATCGGCCAGGGTAACGACATGGGCGACTCGATTGCCATTGGCGACGCCGCCGACCACATCGCCGGTTTCTGCCTGCTCAACGACTGGTCGGCACGGGACATCCAGGCCTGGGAATACCAGCCGCTGGGGCCGTTCCTGTCGAAAAGCTTCATCACCAGCATCTCGCCGTGGGTGGTCACCGCCGAAGCGCTGGAGCCGTTCCGTCGTGCCCAGCCGGCACGTCCCCAAGGCGATCCGCAGCCGCTGCCGTACCTGCTCGACAAGCGCGACCAGGCCGCTGGCGCGTTCGACATCGAACTGGAAGTATTGCTGCTCACCGAGGCCATGCGTGAACAGAACCTGCCAGCTCATCGCCTGACCCTGAGCAACACCGGGCACATGTACTGGACCGTGGCACAAATGGTCGCGCACCACAGCGTCAATGGTTGCCAATTGCAGGCTGGTGACTTGTTCGGCTCGGGCACGTTGTCGGGGCCGCAGAGCGGTCAGTTCGGCAGCCTGCTGGAAATCACCGAAGGCGGTAAAAAGCCGATCGAACTGGCCTCGGGCGAGGTGCGTAAATTCCTTGAGGACGGTGACGAAATCATCCTGCGCGGCCGTTGCCGCCGCGACGGTTTTGCTTCCATCGGTTTCGGCGAATGCCGCGGCAAAGTGCTGCCGGCGCGCTAACAGGAGCGGGGCATGGAACTCTATACCTACTACCGTTCGACATCTTCGTACCGGGTGCGTATCGCGTTGGCGCTCAAGGGCCTGGATTATCAATCCTTGCCAGTCAACCTGATCGCACCGCAGGGTGGCGAGCATCGTCAGCCGCCTTATCTGGGCATCAACCCGCAGGGCCGCGTGCCGGCCTTGCGCACCGATGAAGGCGAGTTGCTGATCCAGTCTCCCGCGATCATCGAGTACCTGGAGGAACGTTATCCACAGGTCCCGCTGCTGTCCAAAGACCTGGCTGCCCGTGCTCACGAGCGCGGCGTGGCGGCAGTGATCGGCTGCGATGTGCACCCGCTGCACAACGTCAGCGTGCTCAATCGGCTGCGCCAGTCGGGCCACGACGAACCGCAGGTGGTGGAGTGGATCGGTCACTGGATCGGCCAGGGGCTGGCCACGGTGGAGCAGTTGATCGGTGATGACGGTTACTGCTTCGGCCCCGAACCCGGGCTGGCGGACGTCTACCTGATCCCGCAGCTGTACGCGGCCGAGCGTTTCAATGTTTCTCTTGAGGCTTATCCACGCATCCGGCGAGTGGCGGCATTGGCGGCGACACACCCGGCGTTCATCAAGGCGCATCCGGCGAACCAGCCAGACACGCCCTGAAACCTCACACCGTTCCAATGTGGGAGCGAGCAGGCTCGCTCCCACAATGATTTGTGATCAGTGAACGATGGAGTTCGGCGGCAAATGCCCCAGCCGCTCCGTCAAGCGAATCCGCTGGATCGGATCGTCGCTGAGCAGCAGCGCATGCTCCAGGTCAAAACGCTCGGCGTTCGGACAGTCCAGCCGTTGGTACAGGCTGGCCCGGGCCAGATAGTCGGCGGCGCTGGCGTTGCCCAGTTCCAGGACGCGTTCGGCGTCGATCAAGGCATTGATGACGTCGTCGTGGGACAGGTACAACTGGCGCAGGTTGCGCGACAGCCGCTGCAACATCTGCACTGGCTCGGCGGTTTCCAGGTGCTCGGCGCTGAGCTTGATGTTCGGGCCGTACTGGCGGTTCAACAACTCCCGACAATCGTTGGGATAAAGGCGACGGCCACCGCAAGGGTCGAGCAAATGATCGGCACCCGGCACCCGCAGCAGGAAATGCCCGGGGAAGTTGACCCCGACCATGGGAATTTCCAGGCCCTTGGCCAACTCCAGCGCAATCAGCCCCAGCGTCAAGGGTTGTCCTCGTCGGCGCTCCAGTACCTTGTCGAGCAGTGCCACTTGCGGGCGCAATGGCGTGAAGTCGTCCTGGGCGAAGCCAAGGTCATTCATGCGCCGCAGCAGCGGTTGGGCCAGTTCACTGACCGGCAGCATCGGCAAGCCACCGCTGACCCGTTGTTGCAACGCCTGGAAATCGGCCAGCAGCGCTTGCGGTTCCACCTCGCTGTCGTGCTCGGCCGCAATCCACAGTGCCGCCTCGAACAGCGCGGGCGGTGAACGTTGCAGACAGGCGAAGAACGATTGGCGCGGGGTCATCAAAATCTCCGGGCAATGCCTCGTTTTAGCCCCCTCTCCGGCATTCGTCCAGTACCGTACAAGAGCGACCACGAGTTATTTCCGAAAGCCTGCATCGGGGCCGTGCTTATTCCGGTGCGCTTCTGCAATTTTTGGGCGCAAGCCTATACTGGCGACTACAAGAAGTGATTCGGGAGCCCTACGATGTTCGCTCTCATGCAAAGCACTCGCCTTGAATCGCTGCATCTGAGCGTTGACTCGGTCACCGGGTTGAAGGCGGTCATTGCCATTCATAACAGCCGGCTGGGGCCTGCCCTAGGTGGTTGTCGTTACCTTGCCTATCCCAGCGACGAGTCTGCGGTCGAGGATGCGGTGCGCCTTGCCCAAGGCATGAGTTACAAGGCGGCACTGGCCGGCCTGGCCCAGGGCGGCGGCGTGGCGGTGATCATTCGCCCCGTTCATGTGGCCAACCGCGCGGCGCTGTTCGAAGCCTTCGGGCGCTGTATCAATCAGCTCGACGGGCGCTACATCACGGCCATCGACAGTGGCACCTCAGTGGCGGACATGGATTGCATCGCCCAGCAGACCCAGCATGTCACCAGCACCACCGCGGCGGGCGACCCTGCGCCACACGCGGCGATGGGCGTATTCACCGGCATTCGCGCCACAGCGATGGCGCGACTGGGCAGCGATAACCTCGAAGGCCTGCGCGTTGCCATTCAAGGCTTGGGCAACGTTGGTTATGCCCTGGCAGAACAGTTGCACGCTGCCGGGGCCGAACTGCTGGTCAGCGATATCGATCACGGCAAGGTGCAACTGGCAATGGAGCAACTCGGGGCTCACCCCATCGCCAACGACGCACTGCTCAGCACGCCTTGCGATATTCTTGCGCCATGCGGTTTGGGCGGGGTGCTCAACAGCCACAGCGTGACGCAACTGCGCTGCTCGGCAGTGGCCGGTTCGGCGAACAATCAGCTGACCCATCTGGATGTTGCCGACCAACTGGAACGTCGCGGCATCCTGTACGCACCGGATTACGTGATAAACGCCGGCGGACTGATTTACGTGTCGCTCAAGCACCGCGGCGAGGAACTGTCGACCATCACCGCGCACCTGTCGAAAATCAGCTCGCGCCTGACTGAAGTGTTCGCCCACGCCCAGGCGGAAAAACGCTCCCCCGCGCGGGTGGCTGACGAGTTGGCGGAGAAGGTGTTGTACCGGTGAAACTGGCATGAGTTTTCCACAGGCATGAAAAAGGCCCTGGGTCATTCGACTCAGGGCCTGTTCAATTCGGGCTTTGCCTATTTGGCGGCTTTTGGGGCCTTGGCAGGCTTGGCCGGGGTGACCGGCTCAGCGGCCTCAACGACCTCGGTTGCCGCAACAGGTTGTGCGACTTCAACCGGTGCGCTGAGCAGTTCGGACAGGGCGTCCGGCTGGCTCTTGAACGCCTTGGCGAACACGTCGCGATTTTTCGCCATGTAGATCCCGGCTTCTTCCACTTGCTGCTCGGTCAGGGACGGAACGGCTTTTTGCAACACTTCAGCCAGCAATTCGGCCAGTTCCAGCATTTTGTCATGACGGTCAGCTTCGGCTTTATCCATGAACAAGCGCTCCAGATCTCGGCTGCTGCGGTATACCACTTCGACGGCCATTCACCACCTCACATGCCTTCACATTGGTTGTCGATTTCGACTACTGTATCTATATACAGCTAAAGGATAAGCGAATCCCTGCCTTTTGGGTAGTGGCTTTTTAATGTAGACCGGATTCGGGATTTGTCAGGCGGGGCGCTGCACAGGTGCGACCAAACGCCACGGCGCACAATCCCGAGCGGCTCGCCATCATGGGCTGGCCTTTTTTCTGCATGCAGAAAAACCGTCACGTCCAACCCGCATCATCCGGTCGAGCCGACCTAAGGAAGCATCATCGTGAAAATCAACTGGGCCGAAAAACTGCGGCAGAACGTGCATGAACTGGCCGAGTCCCTGGGCAATCTGTTTGTCGAAACCTTTCACTACCTGGCGCTGTTCGCCATTGGTGCGGTGACCGCATGGGCGGCGGTGATGGAATTTCTCGGGATGATCGAAGAAGGGCACATCAAGATCGATGACATCTTGCTGCTGTTCATCTACCTGGAACTGGGGGCGATGGTCGGGATTTACTTCAAGACCAACCACATGCCCGTGCGCTTCCTGATCTACGTGGCGATCACCGCGCTGACGCGGCTGCTGATTTCCAACGTATCGCACCACAACCCGCCGGACCTGGGGATCATCTACCTGTGCGGCGGGATTCTGCTGTTGGCGTTTGCGATTCTGGTGGTGCGTTACGCTTCGTCGCAATTTCCTTCGGTGAAGATTGAGAACCCGCACCGCAAAACAGGTAAGGGCTCCAGTGAACATCCGGAAGTAGAAAAGGGCGAGCTTTAAAGCCCCATGGTGGGTCGGTGGCGGTCACTGGCTGGTGGGGGCAGGTTGCGCGTGCCGCCGTCGGTCATTGATTCGAGGATGGCCACGGCGCAGTGGCCCTGCTCGATGGCAATGCCGAACTGAATGCTTTGCACCAATCGTTTGAGGCGCTCGGGGTCATTGCGTTGTTCGGCGCTGATCATGCGTTTGGCCACCACGCGGCCACTGTTGGACAGGGTCAGCATGATGCGGCCGTCCAGGCCCTGAATGCTCAGGTTGATCTGGTAATCCGCTGCAAAGGCATCGGTAATGAGCTGGAAAGGGTTGTCCATGATGCGTCACCGCCTGATTGAACGTGCAGTTGTTGACCGGCCATGATCGGGTTGGTTCGCAACGCCAGACCACCGGCCATCTCGCCATCATTGTTCCAGCATGGAAGTAGCAAGGCCCATGCCGGAAAATTGTCGGACAAAAAACACGTTCTGTAGGAGCGAGCCTGCTCGCGATGGTCGTGAACGATAACGCGTCAAACCAGATGGTTTGCGGCGCCTGAGGGTTTTTCGCGAGCAAGCTCGCTCCTACGGGGGGGCGCGTTTTCTGCACGTTTCAGGGCAATTAACCTCGACGTGCCTCCAAAACGGTCAACATTCCACCCAGTTCACTGCCAGTCCGCCCCGCGACGTCTCTTTGTACTTGTCGTGCATGTCGGCCCCGGTGTCGCGCATGGTACGGATCACCCGGTCCAGGGAAATGAAGTGTTTGCCGTCGCCGCGCAGGGCCATTTGCGTGGCATTGATGGCCTTGACCGCGGCGATCGCGTTGCGCTCGATACACGGCACTTGCACCAGTCCGCCCACCGGGTCGCAGGTGAGGCCGAGGTTGTGTTCCAGGCCGATTTCGGCGGCGTTTTCCAGCTGCTCCGGGGTGGCGCCAAGCACCTCTGCCAGGCCTGCGGCGGCCATGGCGCAAGCGGAGCCGACTTCGCCCTGGCAGCCGACTTCGGCTCCGGAGATCGAAGCGTTTTTCTTGCACAGGATGCCGACGGCAGCTGCACCCAGGAAAAATGCGACCACGTCATCGTCAGACGCATCGGCATTGAATTTCATGTAGTAGTGCAGCACCGCCGGAATGATCCCCGCCGCGCCGTTGGTCGGCGCCGTGACCATGCGCCCGCCGGCCGCGTTTTCTTCGTTCACGGCAAGGGCGTACAGGTTGACCCATTCCATCGCTGACAAGGTGGACGTAATGACATTCGGCTTGCCGATTTCCTGCAGGCTGCGATGCAGTTTCGCCGCTCGACGCGGAACACTCAGGCCGCCGGGCAAGATGCCTTCGTGGCGCAAACCCTGCTCGACGCATTCGCGCATCACCGACCAGATATGCAACAGGCCCTGGCGGATTTCCGCGTCACTGCGCCATGCCCGTTCGTTGGCCATCATCAGTTCGCCCACTCGCAGCCCGTGCTCGTTGCAGAGTTTGAGCAGTTCGGCGGCGCTGGAGAAATCGTAAGGCAGCACCACGTCGCCGGCCGGCGCGATCCCGGATTCGGCTTCGGCTGCTTCGATGATAAAACCACCGCCCACCGAGTAGTAGGTCTGCTCGAACAGCTCGCCGGTTTCACCGAAGGCTGTCAGGGACATGGCGTTGGGGTGGTAGGGCAGGCTTTCGTCCAGCAGCAGGAGATCGCGTTGCCAGTCGAAGGCAATTTGCGCAACGCCTGCCAGGCACAGTTTGCCGGTTTCGCGCAGGGTGTGAATGCGGCTGTCGATGGTGGTTGGATCGATGCGGTCGGGCCATTCGCCCATCAGGCCCATGACGCAGGCGCGGTCCGTCGCGTGTCCGACGCCGGTCGCTGAAAGAGAACCATAGAGACGGATTTCCACGCGTCGCACGTCGGCCAGAAAACCGTGATCGACCAGCGCTTGGGCAAAGGTTGCGGCAGCGCGCATCGGACCGACGGTATGGGAACTGGACGGGCCGATACCCACTTTGAAGAGATCGAAAACACTGATAGCCATGCTAAAGCCTGTACACGTAATGGAAGGGAAATCGCTGCCATTTCTGTAGGACAAGCGCAATTTGGGCGATACTGCCTGTCACGAGCCTGCGTGACCAACGAAAATTCCTAAGACATCCTTTAGCAGGACTAAACGATGAGCCGTCAATTACACGCCCAGACGTATGTCTGGCTGAACGTGTTTGCCTGTGCCGCGCGGCACCTGTCGTTCACCCGCTGCGCCGAAGAGCTGCACATCACACCGGGGGCGGTCAGCCAGCAGATCCGCCAGCTGGAAGAACGCCTGGGCTTTCGCCTGTTTCACCGCCGCGCCCGCGGAGTGGAGCTGAGCGCAGAGGGTCAGCGCCTGGCCATTACCGTCAACGAGGCCTTTGGCAGCATCGACTCGGAATTGCGGCGACTGGACGCGGGCATGATCAGCGGGATTCTGCGGGTGCGTTCGATTCCGTCGTTCCTGAGCAAATGGCTGACGCCGCGACTGCCGCGTTTGCAGCAGCGTTTTCCGGACATCCAGTTGCGCCTGGTGGCCGAGGACAGCAGCGTGCCGTTGCATGAAGGTGACTTCGACCTGGCGATCGACCTGAACGACGGCAGTTATCCGGGCCTGTTATCCACAGCCTTGCTTGATGAACAGATTTTTCCGGTGTGCGCGCCGAGCCTGTTGCGTGGTCGTCCACCGCTGCATGGTCCGGCGGACCTGATGCACTTTCCCTTGCTGCACGACATCACCGCCTGGCGCGGCAGCTACGAGTACGCGGAATGGGAGTTTTACCTCAATGCCATCGGCTTCGAGGGGGCGGATGTGCGACGCGGGCATACCTTCAATCGCAATCACCTGACGATCGAAGCGGCCATCGCCGGGATGGGGGTGGCGATAGCCCGACGGACACTGCTCAACGATGAGCTGGAGCGCGGGGCGTTGATCGTGCCGTTCGGCCTGGCGGTGCCCAATCACAAGCGCTACATGCTGCTTTACGCACCCGGGGCGTTGAGCCATCCGGGTGTGCGCGCGGTGCACGATTGGTTGGTGGAGGAGGCGGGTGCTTTTCGCAGCCTGCACCCGTTGGGGGAGCGGCAAATGTGAGCAATTATTACGTAGGAGCAGGGCGACCCAACTCCCGACCTTAACAGCGCTTTTACCGGTTGTCCGGCTTTTTTTGCGATTGAAAATTTATCTTTTTTAGGGGGTTGAATTGTTCAGCGTACAGACCGATTGTGTAAGTAAGAGGTCACGGTGATGACGCCCAAGGGCTTAGCTGACCGGCCTCTCGCGAGCTAGCTGAAATAAGGGATGAACTATGCAAATCCAAGTCAATAGCGATAACCATATTCAAGGCAGTAAACGACTGGAGGAGTGGGTACGTACGACCATTGAGAGCACGCTCGAACGCTACGAAGAGGACCTGACACGAGTCGAGGTTCACCTGCGGGACGAGAACGGCGACAAGCCGGGTCCCCACGACATGCGCTGCCAGCTGGAGGCGCGGCCAAAAGGCCATCAACCGATTTCCGTCACCCATAAAGCCTCCACCATGGAGCAGGCGATCGACGGAGCGGCTACCAAACTTGAACATGCGCTGGAGCATATGTTCGGCAAATTACGCGGCAAACGAGCCAATGTGGTGCCCATCGAGAGTGCCGCCCATGCCGACCATCTGCTGGAAGAAGAGTTTCTTGAGAACGAACAGGCAGCACTTAACGGCTGACACCTGATTCACTTTTTTACCTTCCCATGAAAACGGGCCTGCATTGCAGGCCCGTTTTGTTTTCGGTGGCTTTTGGATTCCATGGCCATGCCATTGGTGCAACCAACGGGCGTAATAAAGGGCTGCACCCGATCCTTTTGCATATGAGAATATTTATCATTAATATTGCGGCCTTTCCGGTCCCCTGACGCTGTCGTGGCCTCCCCGGTTTTCAGGTCGAAACATGAACGATGATCACTCCGCCCCCGAACCCCGCGATATCGAGCGCGATCCACTGCGCGGGGACCGTGCGCATTTTCTCCAGGTGTTTCTCTCCCAGCGTTCGCAAATGGAAGCACTGGTGAGCCGGCGTGTCGGTTGTCGGGCGACGGCGGCTGACCTGGTACAGGATTTGTTCCTGCGATTCTGGCGGCGGCCGTTGGTGCAAGTCGAGGAACTCAGCACCTACCTGCTGCGCTGCGCCGGCAACATCGCCATCGATCACTTGCGCAGTGAAGGCACGAGGGTCCGGGCCAGCGAAGGTTTGATGGTGGAATCACCAGACAGCCATGGCAGCGGACCGCAAGCGGCGCTGGAGGCGGGCAACGATCTGCGCCATGTCGAAGCCGCATTGCGCGCCTTGCCGGAGCGTACGCGGCAGATCTTCTTGCTCAATCGCATTCACGGCCGCAAATACGCCGAGATCGCCAAGGCCATGGGCTTGTCCCAAAGTGCCGTGGAAAAACATATGATGCGCGCCCTCGAAGCCTGCAAGGCCAGCCTTCGGGAACCCGAACCGCGTACGCCAGGGACAGCACCGTGAACGACTTCAAACGCGTCACCCCGACGCCGGCGCAGGAGCAGGCCGCGCTGGCCTGGCTGAGCCTGTTGCATGACCAGCCCAACAGCGGTGACCAGGCGACGTTCAGCCAATGGTTGCAGGCCGACCCCGCCCATGCCGAGGCCTATGCCCGGGCGCAGGTCCTGTGGGAGTTGAGCGAAGGACCGGCGCGCACACTCGCCGATGAAGACGCTTTTGCCTTGCAGGGCTATCTCAACGCCATGGACAAGCCGCGGCGCAGCACGCTCGGGCGCTGGTCCGGTACGCTGGCGATGGCCGCGTGTCTGCTGTTGATGATCAGTGTCGGTACAGGCTGGCAGCCTATGCGTTGGATTGATGACCTGGGGGCGGATTACGTCTCGGCACCGGGGGAAATTCGCACCGTTATCCTGGCCGATCAGTCGCAGGTGACACTGGATGCCGACAGTGCCATCGCCGTGGATTTCAGTCGCGGTGAGCGGCATGTGCAACTGCGCCGCGGCGCCGGCTTTTTCAGCGTTACCCATACCGGCGAGCCGTTTGTGGTGGACGCCGAGAAAGGCCAGACGCGGGTCCTGGGTACGCAGTTCGAAGTCCGTTTGCAGCCCCACGGTGCACAGGTCACGGTGCTGTCGGGACGGGTTGGCGTGACGGCGCACCAGAAAGCCGATCAGCAAGTGCTCACCGCCGGCCAGCAAGTGGCCTATGGCGAAGGCTCGGCGCAAACACTCCACTCGGTGGACAGCGAAGCGCAGTTGGCATGGCGCCAGGGCTGGCTCAATTACTACAAGGCGACGTTGGCCGATGTGGTACAGGATTTGGCGCGCTATTACCCCGGACGGATCGTGTTGCTCAATGATGAATTGGCGAGGCGCCGGGTCAGTGGCAGTTTTCCGAGCAGGAACCCGCAGGCGGTGTTGAGTTCGTTGCAGGGGGTGTTGGGGTTTGAGCAGCATCAGGTTTTGGGGCATCTGATTATTTTGCGTTGAGGCGACCGGCCTCATCGCGAGCAGGCTCGCTCCCACAGGGTTACGTGTTGCCCCAATATTGTGACCGACTCAATACCTGTGGGAGCGAGCTTGCTCGCGATGACGGCAGATCAGACACCCAACCACTCAAGTAAAAATATTTTAAAGTTTTTGCTGAGGTAAACCCGATTGCCATCCGTGTAGTGACTGAAACTGCGAGTCATTCGCATCCGTTGCGGTTCTACACAGGTCATGAGTCATGAAGTCCAGGGCAAAATCGGGTTCGGTCAAACAATGGTTGGGTGTGTCTGCGTTGAGCTTTTCGGCATTGGCCTTGTTGCCGCTGAGCGTAGCGTTGGCCGCAGAGGCAGGCAGCAGTCAGTCGCGTGGGCAATTCAATTTCGCGCTGGCCGCCAAACCGTTGCCCCAGGCCCTGAGCGATTTCAGCCGAGTGACCGGCATCAGCGTCGTCTACACCGATGAGGCACCGTACGGTCTCAATGCGCCGGCCATCAATGGCCAGATGAGCGCCGAACAGGCTCTGCAACGTCTGCTCACCGGTTCGGGCTTGACGTTCCGTCGCACCGACGGCCACACCATTGCACTGGAACCACGGCCGACTGAAGGGGCGTTGAACCTGGGCGCGACCACCATCACCTCGGTGATGGATGACTCCATGAGCTATCAACCGCCACCCATCACTTCAGTGATGCGCTCCTCGGCCCCCGTACAGGAGATCCCGCAGACGATCAACGTCGTTCCGGCCCAGGTCATCCGCGACCAGGCGCCGCGCAATCTCGATGACGCGCTGGCCAATGTCAGCGGCATCACCCAGGCCAACACCCTGGGCAGCACCCAGGACTCGGTGATGGTCCGTGGCTTTGGCGACAACCGTAACGGCTCGATCATGCGCGACGGCATGCCGATCGTGCAGGGTCGTGGCCTCAACGCCAGCGTGGACCGGGTCGAAGTGCTCAAGGGCCCGGCCTCGTTGCTCTATGGCATCCAGGATCCGGGTGGCGTGGTCAATATGGTCAGCAAGAAGCCCGAGCTTGAGCGGTACAACGCGCTGACCGCGCGCGGTTCGAGCTATGACGACGGCAAGAACGGCAGCGGTGGCAGCCTCGACAGCACCGGGGCCCTCGGCGATTCCGGACTGGCCTACCGCATGGTGCTGGACTACGAAGACGAAGATTACTGGCGTAACTTCGGTGTGCATCGCGAGAGCCTGATCGCGCCGTCGCTGGCCTGGTACGGCGAAAGCACCAAGCTGCTGTTCTCCTATGAGCACCGCGAATTCCTCACACCGTTCGACCGCGGCACACTGATCGATCCACGGACCAACCATCCGCTGGACATCTCGCGCAACGAGCGTCTCGACGAACCGTTCAACAACATGGAAGGGCGCTCGGACCTCTATCACTTCGAGGCCGATCACGAGCTCAACGACAACTGGAAAGCCCATTTCGGCTACAGCTATAACCGCGAAACCTACGATGCCAGCCAGGTGCGGGTGACCGCCATCGACACCAAAAAGGGCACCCTGACCCGCAGCATGGACGGCACCCAGAATGCGATCAGCACCGACCGTTTCACCACCGCCAGCCTCGAAGGCAACGTGAATGTGCTCGGCATGCAGCATGACCTGCTGTTCGGTATCGACGATGAGTACCGCAAGATCTACCGCGAAGACCTGATCCGCCAGAAAAGCCTGACCACATTCAGTTACGTGAACCCTGTCTATGGTCGTGAAGTGCCGGGCACCACCGTCAGTGCGCCCGACAGCGCACAAACCGATGAACTGCGCAGCGATTCGGTCTTCCTTCAGGACTCCATCCACCTCACCGACCAGTGGATTCTGGTGGCCGGCGCGCGTTTCCAGGCGTACGACCAGTACGCCGGCAAAGGCGTACCGTTCCACGCCAACACCGACAGCAACGGGCAGAAATGGGTGCCGCGCGCGGGCCTTGTGTACAAATACACCGATGCCTTGTCGTTCTACGGCAGCTACACCGAGTCGTTCAAACCCAACTCGACCATCGCGCCATTGAGCGGCAGCAGTACCGTGCTTGACGGCGGTATCGCTCCGGAAGAAGCCAAGTCCTGGGAGCTGGGTGCCAAGCTTGATCTGCCGGGCCGCGTTACCGGCAACATCGCACTGTTCGACATCAAGAAGCGCAATGTGCTGGTGGCCAACGCCGAAGGTCCGACCACGATTTACAGTGCCGCCGGTGAAGTGCGTTCCCGTGGCCTGGAAGTGGACCTGAGCGGTCAGCTCACCGATCGCTGGAGCATGATCGGCAGCTACGCCTATACCGATGCCGAAGTCACCGAAGACCCGGATTACAAAGGCAATCAGTTGCAGAACGTGGCGAAGAACAGCGGCTCGTTGTCGGCCGTCTATGACTTCGGCAGCGTCATTGGCGGTGATCAACTGCGGGTCGGCGCCGGGGCGCGTTATGTGGGTGAGCGCGCGGGCAACGCGGTGAACGATTTCGACCTGCCGAGCTACACCGTGGCCGATGCGTTCGCCACCTACGACACCAGGGTCGAAGGGCAGAAGGTCAAGTTCCAGCTCAACGTGAAGAACCTGTTCGATCGCACCTACTACACCTCGGCGGCGAGTCGGTTCTTTGTGTCGATGGGGGATTCGCGGCAGGTGACGTTGTCGAGCACCTTGGAGTTCTGACGATAGACCGTGTCATCGTTCATCGCGAGCAAGCTCGCTCCCACAAGGTTTGGCGGTGCTCACCGGTTTTGTGACTACCCCATTCCCCTGTGGGAGCGGGCTTGCTCGCGAAGGGGGTCATGCAGACCACAAAAAAGCTCGGGCCTAGCGCAAAAACGCCTGTCGATACTCGCCGGGCGTCCCGCCAAGTGTCTGGCGAAACCGGTTGGTGAAATGGCTGGCGCTGGCAAAACCGCAAGCCAGTGCAATCTCCCCCAGTGGCTGCGAGGTCGTGCGCAGCAACTCCCGCGCCCGGTCAAGGCGCCGCGCCAGCACATACTGGTGGGGTGGCAAGCCGAAGCTTTCGCGGAACATCCGCGCGAAGTGGTATTCGGACAACGCGCACAACGCCGCCAATTGACCGAGGCTGATGGCCTCGTCCAGATGGCTGTTGATGAACTCCACCAGATGCCGGCGCTGGTGCGCGGCCAGCCCGCCTTTAAGGCGCAAGCCCTGACGCACGTTGACCTGACTGAGCAGGGCATGGCTGAGCAGTTCGTGAGCCAGGCTGCTGGTGAGCAGGCGCTCGCCCGGCTCGTCCCAGTTCAAGGCGACCAACTGCCGAAAGCGCAGCGCCTGCTGCGGATCATCGAGAAAGGTCTGCTCGCGCAGCTGCATTTCCCGTGGCTCGCGATCGAGCAGGGTGACGCAGCCAAGGGCAAATTGTTCGGGGCTGAAATACAGGTGTGCCAGGCGAATATCGCCATTGATCACCCAGCCTGACTGGTGATCGGCGGGGAGGATGCACAGTTTGTCCGGACCACCCTTGTTGCCGGGCTGGTCGCGGCGAAAGGTGCCGGTGCCGCCGGCAAGGTAACAGGACAACGTGTGGTGGCTGGGCGCTTCGTATTCCTGAGCGTCGTGGTGATTGCTCCACAAGGCTGCAGACAAGCCGTCACCGAGCTCGGCGCTGTGCTCAAGGCGAGCATTCGGCGAGCGGTTGAGGGCTTGAAAGACTTGTAGAGTATCCAGTGCAGCCATGATCGTTACTCTCTAACACCTGCATCCAACGCCTTGCATCCTACTCCGTAGACGTGCGCCTGCCAGCCTGTCGCCGGACAAAAGCGCAAGTTTATGCAAGTGCGCCCAGGCGTGGCGCCGGACACTGGGCACCTAGCGAGGAGCCTTAGTCATGAACCTTTCTTTGTACCTGCTGACCGTGCTGATCTGGGGTACCACCTGGATTGCCTTGAAATGGCAACTGGGCGTGGTGGCCATTCCCGTGTCGATCGTGTATCGCTTCGGCCTCGCCGCGCTGGTGCTGTTCGTGATCCTGCTGCTCAGCCGACGCCTGCAAGTGATGAACCGTCGCGGGCACCTGATCTGCCTGGCTCAGGGCTTGTGCCTGTTCTGCGTCAACTTCATGTGCTTCCTCACCGCGAGCCAGTGGATTCCCAGCGGTCTGGTGGCCGTGGTGTTTTCCACCGCCACCCTGTGGAATGCCCTCAACGCGCGGGTGTTCTTCGGTCAGAGAATTGCCCGCAATGTGCTGATGGGCGGTGCGTTGGGCCTGCTTGGGTTGGGGCTGCTGTTCTGGCCGGAGCTGGCCGGGCATACCGCCAGCCCGGAAACCTTGCTCGGCCTCGGTCTGGCCCTGTGCGGCACCTTGTGTTTCTCGGCGGGCAACATGCTTTCGAGCCTGCAACAGAAGGCTGGTCTCAAACCGCTGACCACCAATGCCTGGGGCATGGCTTACGGGGCAGCGATGCTAACCGTGTGGTGCCTGGTCAAAGGCATTCCCTTCGACATGGAGATGAGCACGCGTTACATCGGGTCACTGTTGTACCTGGTGATTCCGGGATCGGTGATCGGTTTCACCGCCTACCTGACCCTGGTCGGCCGCATGGGGCCAGAGCGGGCTGCGTACTGCACAGTGCTGTTTCCGGTGGTGGCACTCAACGTGTCAGCGTTCGCCGAGGGTTATCAGTGGACGATGCCGGCGCTGTTGGGGCTGGTATTGGTGATGTCGGGTAACGTACTGGTGTTTCGCAAGCCCAAACCACGCTTGGTACAAGGGAGTAGCAAGCTCGCTTGAGATGACGTTCATCGAGCGCTGAAGTCCTCAGCGCTCGACTTTGATCGCAATATAAATCAGCAGCGGTAGTATGAAATCGACAATATGCCGGGTCCAGTCTTTGTAATTCCAGGCTTGTGATTGGTCCATGTTGAACCATTCCACGCCGATAACTTGAAAGCCGACATAGTAAAGCAAGAGCGCAATGAGTAATCCTATGATCGCGGGCTTTTTGGCCTCGTGAAACTCTTCAGCGCTGCTACTCATGTTTTTATAAAGATAACAGGTTCCGATCATGAAGAAGAGCGTGTAGATAACCTCGAGTGTAATGATGAGCCAGTAGATGCGGTGATGGAGTATCTGCGAGGTAATGGCCCTGTAGGTGTACTTCTCGTCGTCATCTGTGGTCTCCATGCTCAGGATGTTACTGATGTTTTCGTAGTTGGTTGCGTAGTCCGTAACGTTGCTGTACATCACCAGCAATCCAAAAATACTTATGAATAACATTAGTGTAGCTTTGCTGAAGCGTATGACTTGATTTGTCGTAAGTTGATTCAAGGTGGTGATCTCCTTTGTTGTTTCCGTTGTGTCTGGAAAAGTAAGGAGAGTCTAGCGGGTGGTTTTGTTATTTGTTTATTGACTGAATTGCAGGGTGTGTATTCAGACAGTTTTTTTACAGGTTTAGAGTGATATTGTTTTTATTTTTTGCATTTAAGGGCAGGCGCTTTTAACGCCTGCCCTTTTTTCAACCCTTCCAGACTTGCGGGTTGACCAGGTCCTGTGGGCGTTCCCCCAACAGCGCACTGCGCAGGTTGGCCAGGGCACGGTTGGCCATGGCATCGCGGGTCTCATGGGTGGCCGAGCCAATGTGCGGTAAGGTCACGGCATTTTTCAACTGGAACAGTGGGGACTCGGCCAGCGGTTCTTTTTCGTAAACGTCCAGCCCGGCACCACGAATGCGGTTGTTTTGCAGTGCTTCGATCAGTGCCGGCTCATCCACCACCGGGCCACGGGAAATGTTCACCAGAATGGCACTTGGCTTCATCAGCGCCAGTTCACGATGGCTGATCAAGTGTTTGGTTTTCTCGCTGAGCGGCACCACCAGGCATACGAAATCGGCCTCGGCCAGCAGTTGATCAAGGCTGCGGAACTGCGCGCCGAGCTCCTGTTCCAGTTCGGTCTTGCGGCTGTTGCCGCTGTAGATGACCGGCATGTTGAACCCCAGGCGACCACGTCGGGCGATGGCCGTACCGATATTGCCCATGCCGACAATGCCCAGGGTTTTGCCATGCACATCGCAACCGAACAGCTGCGCACCGACAGTGGCCTGCCATTGCCCGGCCTTGGTCCAGGCATCCAGTTCGGCGACGCGGCGCGCGCTGCTCATCAACAGGGCAAACGCCAGATCGGCGGTGCTTTCGGTGAGCACATCCGGCGTGTTGGTCAGCATGATCCCGCGTTCGTTGAAGTAGGCCAGGTCATAGTTGTCGTAGCCCACCGAGACACTGGATACCACCTCCAGCGTGGTGGCGTTTTCCAATTGAGCGCGGCCGAGTTTGCGACCGACGCCGATCAAGCCGTGAGCGTGGGGCAGGGCTTCGTTGAATTGGGCGTTGATGTCGCCGTTTTTCGGATTCGGCACGATGACGTCGAAATCCTGTTGCAGGCGTTCGATCATTGGTGGAGTGACGCGGCTGAATGCAAGGACGGTCTTTTTCATGGGTGGGCGGGCTCGTCGGGCGGTGAAGAATGATGAGCACGCTAACATTCTTCGCGGGATTTGTGCGAGTCGTCAGGCGGTCTATGCAAGCTTGCAGCTTGTCGTGCTCCATCCAGTTATACTGCCGCACTTCTTATACTGTGGCATGCGGCCCGCTCACCGGGCCCGACATTTCATGCACCACCCGGAGCTTTCATGACTTCCCCGAAACAACCGCCGGTCGCCGACGCCCTGAACGACGTGCAGGCAGAGCTGACAGACAGCGTCGACTCCAGCGCCGACAGCGAATCCAAAGCCGAGATCCCGGCCTTCAAATTCCCGTTCAAGCCGGGTGAGCTGGCGGCCGCCAAGGGTTCCAACCAGCCGTGGTACAAGAACGGCGCCAAGAACGGCCACACCAAGACGCCGGGCATGGCACCGCCGGGGACTCGTCGGTCGATGGGTAAGCGCTGAGTTCTTAAGTCTGCGGTGACTGATCTGCCGTCTTCACGAGCAAGCCCGCTCCCACATTTGGAATGCATTCCTCCAGTGGGAGCGGGCTTGCTCGCGAAGGGGCCGGCACAAACACTGCAAATCCCGGATCAAGTCGCCCGCAACGAAATAAACGAGTAATTCGTCAGCGCATCCGCCGTCACTTGCGCACCTGCGGCCAGCACTTGCCCGGCAATATCATCCCCCGACACATGAAACCACCATTCACTGCCCCACTGCGGCAACGTTTGCCCGGCCAGGTCGTCGATGATCGCGGCAAATTCCGCCATATCCGGCAGATAAGCGGTAAACCCGTCGCCCTTCAGGGCTGTGGTGCGAATCCCCAGCAGCGCACAAATTGCATCCTTCATCGGAATGTCATCACGATCCGCCTGACGGGAGCGCTGGATCAGTTCCGACAATTCCCGATCGACCAGCTCACCACCGACAATCAGCTCCGGTCCTTTTTCCCACGACTCAGGCGGACATTCCTTCATGGCAGTGTTCAGAGGTATGTGCGGATTGATTTCCATCGGATAGATATGGCACACCAGCGGGCGGCGTTCATAGATGCGGCAGAGGTTGTCTTCGTCAAGATTTCGGCAGGGACCGACATTGTAGGCGGCGAAGGTGATGGCCACGTACACCTCGGATTCACCGCTGCGCACTGCCGCCGAACGGCGTTCGGCGTGTTCCCGTTGGTGCACCGGCAGACCCAGGCCATTGCCCAGAAACGCTTCCACCAGCACGATCACCTGACCGCCATCGGCTGCCCACATCCGGGCTTCGCCCAGGGTCAGGGGCACATGGTGGTCGTTACAGCATTTGCCGCAGCCTACACAGGAAAATGTTGTATTCATCGAGCGTTCGTTCGCGTCACAGGGCATGAAGCGGCGACAGAATGCCGCCGCAAAAGCCGCTATCGAAGCAAATTATGCGCCAGTCAGTTTGCCTTGCCGGCCGGGCGGATGGAGTCCCATTCGGTGACGTACGCGGTTTTGCTCTTTTTGTTGTACAGGCACAACTCGGTGCCTTGTGCGCCTTTCATGTGCTTTTGCGGGTACTGGCCCTGGAGCAGGAGCGCGGTGTAGCCGACCCGGTCATCGAACTGCGCGGCGTTGCCGACCGGTTTGCTGTCCTTCAGGCCACTGGCCTTGGTGCAACTGGTGAGTACGGCTTTGTCGTAGGTGGCCCAGGCGTCGGGGCTGGAGGCGTGGGCCTGGGAGGCGAGGGCGGTGAGGCAGAACAGAATCAGGGGCGCAGCTTTCATGGTTCAGGCTTCCTTGGGCTGAGTGGCCAAGGCAGGAGTATGCCTGAAAGGTAGATGGAGACTTTGCTGACCTTTTCGCGAGCAAGCCCGCTCCCACATTGGACGGTGTACACACATCAACTGTGGGAGCGAGCCTGCTCGCGATGGCGGCATCAGAGCGGAACCGGCTCCCGGCGGATCGCGCGCATCCCGACGTTTTCATACAAGCGCCGCGCACGAAGGTTGTCTTCACGTACCTTCAGGTCCACGAAACCTTCATGCCGCTGCTGGAACACCTTGAACGCCTGCAACAACAGCGCACGCCCCAACCCCTGCCCCTGAAACCGCGGGTGCACCACCAGGTTCTTGATATAGGCACTGGTCCAGCACTGGCAAACGCCGACCACTTCCTCGGCATCCAGGGCAATGAAGCACAGGGCCGGGTCATATTCCGGATCGGTTTCGAACTGCCGTTGCCACATGTCCAGCGCGGCTACGCGACCACCGCCGTCGAGATAACCGAACTCCATCAACCGGTGCACGGCGGCGCCCAGTTCGGGGCGGTATTCGCTCAGTTGCAGGCCGGTTGGCCAATCAGGGGGAGGCACGACGACAGAGAGGTCGCGCCGCATCAGCCAGCAGAATTCTTCGGTCAACACTCAATAACCCTGTTCGGCGACAGCCTTGGCCGCGGTGATCAGGCACTGGGTCAATTCCGGCGAAGAAAACTTGGTCAGCACCGCGTTCGCCCCCGCCAGTCGTGCTTTCTCGGCGTTCATCGCACTGTCCAGCGAGGTGTGCAGCAGTACATAAAGATGCGCGAAATCCGGGGTTTCCCGCAGGGTGCGGGTGAAGGTGTAACCGTCCATCTCCGACATCTCGATGTCCGAGACGATCAGGTTGATCTGCTGCGCGGTGCCTTGCAGGTCCAGCAGGCAGTCGATGGCTTCCTTGGCGCTGCGGGCCGTATGGCACTGCAGGCCGAGGTTACGCAGGGTGTGCACCGATTGCTGCAAGGCGACCTGACTGTCATCGACCACCAGGATGCGTGCGTTGCCGAGCAGTTCGGCGTCTTCCATGCTCAGTTCGGTCGGCGCCATTTCGATTTGTGCCGGGGCGATGCCATGGATGACTTTTTCGATGTCCAGCACTTGTACCAGGGTGCCATCGACCGACGTCACGCCAGTGATGTAGGCACGCAAACCACCGGAGCCGAAGGGCGGCGGGCGGATGTCGGTGGTCAGGCAATGGACGATCTTGCTCACGGCCTGTACGTGCAGGCCCTGCTTGGAGCGGCTGACGTCGGTGACGATCAGGCAGCCGCCGTTGGGGTCTTCCAGCGGACGCTCGCCAATGGCACGGCTGAGGTCGATCACCGACAGCGAGGCACCGCGCAGGGTGGCGATGCCTTTGACGTGGGGATGTGACTCCGGCAGCCTGGTCAGCGGCGGGCAGGGAATGATTTCACTGACCTTGAGCAGGTTGATCGCCATCAGCTTGCCGCTGCGCAAGGTAAACAGCAGAAGCGAAAGTGAGTCTGCGCGGGCTTTGGTGGAGGACATATAAACCTTCTCTGGAAAAAGGTGACGGGCAATCCAGGGATCGCCAATGACTTCGATGCCGGGTTATCGACTTGTTTGGGGCAGGCTTTAACAATTGCGGTGAACAGTAAGACGCCATCGCGAGCAAGCTCGCTTCCACATTGGATCGTCGTCGTTCACACATCCTGTGGGAGCGAGCTTGCTCGCGATGGGGTCATCACTTCATGCCGAGCCTTTTGGCCATCCGCCCAAGATTCGCCCGATCCAAGCCTAGCTCACGGGCCGCGCTTGCCCAGTTGTTGTTGTGCCGCTCCAGGCAGGCACCGATCAACAGGCGCTGATAGTTTTCGGTCGCCTCGCGCAAATCACCTGCTACCAACGCCACAGCGGCGATGGCGGGTTGCTCGGCAGCGGTTTCAACGCTGGCGCCGGGCAGGTCGAGGTCGGCTGCGCTCAAGCTGAGAATCTTTGGCCGCTCCTTGCAATTGCCCAGGGCTTTCAAGGCGCTGCGGCCGATCAAATGTTCAAGCTCGCGCACATTGCCGGGCCAGTCGTAGGCCAATAACGCGGCCTGGGCGTCGCTGTTCAGGCGCAGGCTGTTGAGTCCCATGCGCGAGCGGTTCTGCTCCAGGAAGTAACCGCTGAGCAGCAGCACATCGCGCCCGCGATCGCGCAGGGCCGGCACCAGCAACGGATACACGCTGAGGCGATGGTAGAAGTCGGCGCGGTAACGGCCGCTGCGTACTTCTTCGGCGAGGTCGCGGTTGGTCGCCGCGATCAGGCGCACGTCGACCTGATGCTCCTGGTCCGAACCCAGTCGCTGCAGTTGACCGCTTTGCAGCACCCGCAGCAACTTGGCCTGCACGGTCAGCGACAACTCACCGACTTCATCTAGGAACAGCGTGCCGCCATTGGCCAGTTCGAACTTGCCACGGCGGTCGTTCATCGCCCCGGTGAAGGCGCCGCGAACATGGCCGAACAACTCGCTTTCCACCAGGGTGTCGGGCAGCGCGGCGCAGTTGAGGCTGATGATTGGTTTGTCGGCGCGGGGCGAGGCGGCATGGATGGCTTGGGCCACCAACTCCTTGCCGACCCCGGTTTCGCCGGTGATCAACACGGTCAGGTCGCTGCCGCCCACCAGGCTGATTTCTTCGACCAGGCGCTTGTGGGCCTTGCTCTGGCCAATCATCTCGCGATTCTGCTGGCCGCTGGCCTGGCGGTAGACCTCGGCGCGCTGATGCTCATCTTCGACCCGGTTGTTCAACCGCTCGATGCGCTCGGCGGCGTTGACCGTAGCGGCCGCGAGGCTGGCGAAGGCTTGCAGGGCATCCAGTTCGATCGGTTCGAAGCGCTCCGGGTCGAGGGCATCGAGGGTCAGCAGGCCCCATGGGCGCTCGTCGATGAACAACGGGCAACCCATGCAGTCGTGGACTTCCAGATGATCATCCAGGCCATCGACCAGGCCGTCATAGGGGTCAGGCAAGTCGCTGTCGGCAGCGAAACGGGTCGGGCCGGGGCCGCTGAGCAGCGCTTCGAAACGCGGGTGCTCGCTGACCTTGAAGCGCCGGCCGAGGGTGTCGGTACTCAAACCGTCGACGGCCAGCGGCACCAGCCATTCACCATCAAGGCGCAGCAGGGCGGCGGCGTCGCACGGGAGCAGGGCGCGCATGGCTTCCAACAGGCGGCGATAACGCTCACCCTCGGGCAGTTCGCGGGACAGGTCGGCGACCAGGGGCAGCAGAGCAGTGAGCAGGGGTTTTGCAGTCATAGTGACTCCGTGTAGTCGGTATGACTATAAACCAGGCAGTGTCTAAATGACTATTCAGTTATTAAGTTATTGATTTATAACGATTAAATAGTTGGCACGAAAGCTGATAAGCATAGGGTAGTCCGTTAGCAACCCAAGAAGACCAGGAGTCACCTTATGCTGAGCGCTCAAGACCGTGCCATCGTCAAATCCACCGTGCCGCTGCTCGAAAGCGGTGGTGAGGCGCTGATCACGCACTTCTACCGCATGATGCTCTCCGAATATCCGCAAGTCCGCCCGCTGTTCAACCAGGCCCACCAGGCCAGTGGTGATCAGCCGCGTGCCCTGGCCAACGGCGTATTGATGTATGCGCGCCATATCGACCAGCTCGACCAGTTGGGCGACCTGGTGGCCAAGATCATCAACAAGCACGTGGCCCTGCAGATCCTCCCGGAGCACTATCCGATTGTCGGCAGCTGCCTGCTGCGGGCCATCGCCGAAGTATTGGGCGAAGAGATCGCCACTCCTGAAGTGATCGCGGCCTGGGGCGCGGCCTACGGTCAACTGGCGGACATCCTGATCGGTGCCGAAACCAGCATCTACGACCAGAAGGAACAGGCACCGGGCGGTTGGCGCGGGGCGCGGGAATTCATCGTGGCAGACAAGGTCGAGGAGAGCGCCGAGATCACTTCGTTCTACTTCGAACCCGCGGACAAAGGCCCGATCCTGCTGGCAGAACCCGGCCAGTACATCGGCATGAAACTGATCCTCGACGGTGAAGAGATCCGTCGTAACTACTCGCTGTCGGCGCTGGCAAACAAAGGCCAGTACCGCATCAGCGTCAAACGCGAGGCCGGTGGCCGCGCTTCCAACTTCCTGCACGACCAGTTGCATGTCGGCGCCAGCATCCAGTTGTTCCCGCCATCGGGCGAGTTCGTCCTGACCGCCAGCGACAAGCCACTGGTTCTGATCAGCGGTGGCGTGGGCATCACCCCGACCCTGGCGATGCTCGAAGCGGCGCTGGAAACCCAGCGGCCGGTGCATTTCATCCACTGCGCGCGCAACGGCAGCGTCCATGCCTTCCGCGACTGGATCGATGGCCTGGCTGAGCGTCATCCGCAACTCAAACGCTTTTACTGCTATTCCGAGGACGACGGCGTGAGCCCGGCGGCGCACAAGATGGGGTTGTTGAGCCAGCAGCAGTTGCATCAATGGCTGCCGCAAGAGCGCGATCTGGATGCCTACTTCCTGGGGCCAAAAGGCTTCATGGTCGCGATCAAACGCCACCTCAAAGCATTGGGTGTGCCGGAGAAGCAAAGCCGTTATGAGTTCTTCGGGCCGGCAGCGGCGCTGGAGTAAGGGGTTGGCGCGGTGGGTCAGCAGGCTCACCGCGTCGCCTTCATCGCGGGCAAACCACGCTCCCACAGGGATTTGTGTCGATCCGGATTGATGTGAACGACATACCCCCCTGTGGGAGCGTGGCTTGCCCGCGATTGCTTCACCTCGGTCCTGAACTGAAAAAAGTCAGAAAGTTAATCCCTTCTTAACCGCCTTATCGTCTATTCCCCCCGAATCCCCCTCACATGCGCCAGACTCTCAAAGGTCCGGGCCAGCGTGTAGACTGACGGGCAATCGAAATATTGAAGGGAAACGCGATGAGCGATGAATCCATGCGGTTGGGGCGTGAACGGCGCTACCTGGTGTTTTTGGGCATCATTTGCCTGGCGCTGATCGGCGGCGCGCTGTACATGCAAATTGTTCTGGGCGAGGCCCCTTGCCCGTTGTGCATCCTGCAACGTTACGCGTTGCTGCTGATCGCGATCTTTGCCTTCATCGGCGCGGCCATGCGCGGCCGTCGCAGCATCACGGTGTTTGAAACCCTGGTGGTGATTTGTGCAGTGGCAGGTGCAGGCGTTGCCGGGCATCACGTCTATACGCAGTTCTATCCGGCGGTCAGCTGCGGCATCGATGTGCTGCAACCGATTGTCGATGACTTGCCGCTGGCGAAGATCTTCCCGCTGGGTTTCCAGGTCGATGGTTTCTGCTCCACGCCATACCCGCCGATCCTCGGTCTGTCGCTGGCGCAGTGGGCGCTGGTTGCCTTCGTGCTGATCGTGGTGCTGGTGCCGTTGCTGACTTCGCGTAACCGCAAAACCCTGCGCTGAGGTCAACTGCCGCCTCCTATTGTCGGACAAAAAAGCCCCGGTCCTCGAAGAGAGGGCCGGGGTTTTTTTTGTCTTGCAGAGCACATTTCAGAGGCCGGGTAAAAAGACTGTGACGGGTGGCAATCAAGGGTGCGACACGTGTGCGACATGTTGTCACAGAGTGAGCGCCGCAGGGCGTTCGAGAAGGCCGGATTGGTGCATGGAAACGTAACGAAATTGGCTTGTTTTGCAGGCTTCCGGTTTTTTCCATTGCGGGCACGAACAGGCAGTTTTAACAGGCTCTGGCGAATGGCCAGAGCCCCCGTCATATCGGGCCTTGGGCAAGGTCAAGGGCCGAGAAGAGGGACACGATACTGTCTGAACCGTGGGTGGAAGACCTACTTATTTTGGTGTTTTTGTTGAGAATTAATTTCGATAAGATGCGCCACTTTTGCGAAAACGGTTAATGATTGTTGCCGGTTCGGATAAAAATTATTTCGGGATGAGACATGGTTTATGGAACGTTACATATCTACAATCGCCCGCACTGAATTCCCGGCACTGCTCAAATCTTAACCAGGGGTGAGCAGAAACAGGGTGTCGAGAGGTCTGGTGGCTTCATGCGATTCCCAGGTGTCGGAGCCTCCAATTACCCGCACCAAATGGAATTGGTCTGTAACAAGGCCTTTGACCACGTATTCGAATAAGAACTCACCGCAGGCCCGGGATTTGTCGTACAGCGTCTGACGCACGACGGGCATGCCCTTATTCAATCCAAGAAAAATGCCAACCCTTGGCAGGGTGAAGTGTTGGCGATCAAAACCCAACTGCATTGCGCAAGCTGCTTTAGAGGTCGTGAGATGAGTAAAAACAGGTACCCCAGACTACTAGGCTTATTGCCGCTGATCGGCACGTTGTTGCTGTCAGGCTGCAACATGACCTTGCTCAATCCCAAGGGCCAGGTTGGTCTGGATGAGCGAAACCTGATCATCACCGCAACGCTGCTGATGCTGTTGGTCGTCGTTCCGGTCATCATCATGACCTTCCTGTTCGCCTGGAAATACCGCGCGTCCAACACCAACGCTACCTACACCCCGAAATGGAACCACTCCACCAAGATCGAGATCGCGGTGTGGGCTGTTCCAGTGCTGATCATCATTGCCCTGGGTTACGTCACCTACAAGTCGACCCACGCCCTTGACCCGTACAAGCCGCTGGAATCCGACGTCAAGCCTGTGACCATCGAAGTGGTCGCGCTGGACTGGAAGTGGCTGTTCATCTACCCGGAACAAGGCATCGCCACGGTCAACAAGATCGTGTTCCCGGCGCACACCCCGATCAACTTCAAGATCACTTCCGACGCCGTGATGAACTCGTTCTTCATCCCTGCGCTGGGCGGCCAGATCTACGCGATGGCGGGCATGCAGACCAAGCTGCACCTGATCGCCAACGAGAACGCCGAGATGGACGGTATCTCCGCCAACTACAGCGGCGCGGGTTTCACCGGTATGAAATTCAAAGCGATCGCAACTTCCCAGGAAGATTTCGACGCCTGGGTAAGTGAAGTCAAAAAGGCACCTAAGCAGCTTGAACAAGCTGAATACGCAGCCCTTGCCAAGCAAAGCCAGAACAACCCAGTCGAGCTCTACTCCTCGGTGACGCCGAACCTGTTCCAGACCATCGTCGACAAGTACGAAGGCATGAAACCGGGTCCGAAAGTGAAGCACGAGAAAGAAGAGAAAGAAGTGGCCGCTACGCAAGGAATGGACATGAACTCGCATTCAGCTGCCGGGGCAGAGGAGTAAACGATGTTTGGTAAATTAAGTTGGGAAGCAGTCCCGTTCCACGAGCCGATCGTAATGGTGACCATCGCCATGATCGCGCTCGGTGGTCTGGCGCTGTTCGCTGCAATCACCTACTTCAAGAAGTGGACCTACCTGTGGACCGAGTGGCTGACGTCGGTCGACCACAAGAAAATCGGCGTGATGTACATCATCGTCGCCATGGTCATGCTGCTGCGCGGCTTTGCCGACGCCATCATGATGCGTACCCAGCTGGCCATGGCCACCGAGGGTTCGCCTGGCTACCTGCCACCTGAACACTATGACCAGATCTTCACCGCCCACGGTGTGATCATGATCATCTTCATGGCGATGCCATTCTTCACCGGCCTGATGAACCTTGCAGTGCCGCTGCAGATCGGCGCGCGTGACGTTGCCTACCCGTTCCTGAACTCCCTGAGCTTCTGGCTGCTGGTTTCCGGTGTGGTGCTGATCAACCTGTCCCTGGGCGTCGGCGAATTCGCCAAGACCGGCTGGGTTGCCTATCCGCCGCTGTCGGGTCTGCAATACAGCCCTGGCGTGGGGATGGATTACTACATCTGGGCGCTACAGCTATCCGGCCTGGGTACGACGCTGACGGGGGTCAACTTCCTGGCCACCGTGCTGAAAATGCGTACCCCTGGCATGAAGCTGATGGACATGCCGATCTTCACCTGGACCTGCACCTGGGCCAACGTCCTGATCGTGGCTTCGTTCCCGATCCTGACCGCTACCCTGGCTCTGCTGACGCTTGACCGTTACATGGATTTCCACATTTTCACCAATGAACTTGGTGGCAATCCGATGATGTACGTGAACCTGTTCTGGGCATGGGGTCACCCTGAGGTGTACATCCTGATCCTGCCAGCGTTCGGTATCTTCTCCGAAGTCATCTCGACCTTCACCGGCAAGAAACTGTTCGGCCACCACTCGATGGTCTACGCATCGGGCGCGATCTCGATCCTGGGCTTCATGGTTTGGCTGCACCACTTCTTCACCATGGGTTCGGGTGCCAGCGTCAACGCCTTCTTCGGTCTGGCGACGATGCTGATTTCCATCCCGACGGGTGTGAAGCTGTTCAACTGGCTGTTCACCATCTACCAGGGCCGTCTGCGTTTCACCAGCCAGGTTCTGTGGACCCTGGGCTTCATGGTGACCTTCGCCATCGGCGGCATGACCGGCGTACTGCTGGCCATCCCGGGTGCTGACTTCGTTCTGCACAACAGCCTGTTCGTGATCGCGCACTTCCATAACGTGATCATCGGCGGTGCGGTATTCGGTTACATCGCAGGTTTCGCGTTCTACTTCCCTAAAGCGTTCGGCTTCAAGCTGCACGAAGGCTGGGGCAAGGCTGCGTTCTGGTTCTGGATCTCGGGCTTCTTCGTCGCGTTCATGCCGCTCTACGCGCTGGGCTTCATGGGCATGACCCGTCGTCTGAACGCCACCACCAACCCTGAGTGGGTGCCGTACCTGTACGTCGCCATGTTCGGTGCGGTGATGATCGCCGTGGGTATCGCTTGCCAGCTGATCCAGCTCTACGTCAGCGTGCGTGACCGCAACAAGCCGGAAAACATGTGCGAACACGGCGACCCGTGGAATGCCCACACCCTGGAATGGTCGACCTCGTCGCCACCACCGTTCTACAACTTTGCCGTGCTGCCGAAAGCCGACTGCATCGACCCGTTCACCGAAGCCAAGGAAAACGGCACCGCGTACAAGGCTCCGGCCAAGTACCAGCCGATCCACATGCCTAACAACACCGCCACCGGTGTGGTCATGGGCGCGCTGTTGACCGTGTTCGGTTTCGCGATGATCTGGCACATCTGGTGGCTGGCAATCGCTAGCCTGGCCGGCACCGTGATCTACTTCGTGATCCACGCGGCCCGTGATGATCAAGGCTATATGGTGCCGGTCGACGTGATCGAGCGCATCGAAGCCGAGCAGCACAAGCGCCTGGTAGCGGCAGGGAAAATCCCGGCCACCGCCACCCGTGTTGAAACCTCGTTGGAACAGGCTTAAACCATGTCGAATTTAGTGACCAATGTTGGACACGCCCATGGTGACCATGGGCACGATGACCACCACGACTCGGGCGAGATGACCGTATACGGTTTCTGGCTCTACCTGATGACCGACTGCATTCTGTTTGCGTCGATCTTCGCGGTGTACGCGGTACTGGTTAACAACGTAGCGGGTGGTCCGTCGGGCCACGACATCTTCGAACTGCCATACGTGCTGGGCGAAACCGCTCTGCTGTTGTTCAGTTCGATCACCTACGGCTTCGCCATGCTGGCGTTCTACCGGGGCAACAAGAAGCAGGTCCTGGGCTGGTTGGCCATGACCTTCCTGTTCGGCCTGGGCTTCATCGGCATGGAGATCAATGAGTTCCACATCTTGATCTCCGAAGGCTACGGCCCTAGCCGTTCCGGCTTCCTGTCCGGGTTCTTCACCCTGGTCGGTACCCACGGTCTGCACGTGACCAGCGGTCTGATCTGGATGGCGATCATGATGTATCAGGTCAACAAGCATGGCCTGACCTCGACCAACAAGACCCGTCTGAGCTGCCTGAGCCTGTTCTGGCACTTCCTGGACGTCGTCTGGATCTGCGTATTCACCGTTGTTTATCTGATGGGGACTATGTAAATGGCTAACCCAGCTCATTCCCACCATGGCCACGACAACGCCGGTCACGGCAGCTACAAGTCGTACGTCATCGGCTTCATCTTGTCGGTGATCCTGACCGCCATTCCATTCGGTCTGGTGATGTACCCGACACTGCCGAAGTCGATCACCCTGTTGATCGTCCTGGCGTTCGCGATCGTCCAGGTGCTGGTGCACCTGGTGTACTTCCTGCACTTGGACCGTTCGGCCGCGCAGCGAAACAACGTGATTGCGTTTGTCTTCGCCGCGATCGTGATTGTCCTGCTGGTTGGCCTGTCGCTGTGGATCATGTTCAGCATCCACACGTTCATGATGGCGAAGTGAGGTAAGTCCGCATGTCCCTCAAGCACTTTATCCAAATCACCAAACCGGGGATCATTTTCGGTAACGTGCTTTCTGTGGCAGGCGGATTTTTCCTGGCCTCCAAAGGGCATGTCGATCTGGCCATCTTCCTGGCCGCCATGATCGGCACGTCCCTGGTGGTTGCCTCCGGTTGCGTGTTCAACAACTGCATCGACCGCGACATCGACCTGAAGATGGAACGCACCAAGAACCGGGTGCTGGTCCAGGGCTTGATCTCTCTGAAACTGGCCCTGATCTACGCGACCGTCCTGGGTGTCGCCGGCGTTGCACTGTTGTACAAGGTGGCCAACCCGTTGGCCGCACTGTTCGCAGTCATCGGCTTCGTGATCTACGTCGGCTTCTACAGCCTGTACCTCAAGCGCAAGTCGGTTCACGGCACGCTGGTGGGCAGTCTGTCGGGCGCCATGCCGCCGGTGATTGGCTACGTCGCAGTCAGCAACACCTTCGACATGGCCGCGCTGACCCTGCTGGTGATGTTCAGCCTGTGGCAGATGCCGCACTCCTACGCCATCGCGATCTTCCGCTTCAACGATTACCTGGCCGCATCGATTCCGGTGCTGCCGGTGAAGCGCGGCATCCAGGTGGCCAAGAAGCACATCCTGCTCTACATCCTGGCGTTCCTCGTGGCGACCTTGATGCTGACCTTCAGCGGCTACGCCGGCATGAGCTACCTCGCCGTCGCCGCCGCCATGGGCATGTACTGGCTGTACATGGCCTGGACCGGCTACAAGGCAGTGGATGACACGGTCTGGGCACGCAAGCTGTTCGTGTTCTCGATCTTCACCATTACCGCGTTGAGCGTGATGATGTCCCTGGACTTCAAAGTGCCGGCGGAGTTGTTGCTGACGTACGCGCCTTAAGCGTCGGATGCTGTAAAGAAAAGCCCCGCCTTCGAGAGAAGAGCGGGGCTTTTTGTTGGGTGCTTTCTGCGGGACCGCGTTGCCGCCATCGCGAGCCTGCTTGCTATGGCCGCGACGCGGACTGACAGGCCTCTTACGATAGGGGGCCTGACCGGCAAAAATGCTTACGGATTTGCCTGAACTTTCCCACGGGTTTTTCAGGTTGAGGGTCGGAAGTCGCCTATCTAGCCTCGGGAGCCGTTATTACGAGCATCCCAGAGGATCTACGATGGAGCTACCAGAGGTAATCACCCCGCGTGTTAATACGGAAACAGCGTTGGGGCAGGCTTTGATTTCAATATTCAAATCTGTCGAAGCGGAACTGGAGCTAGAGAACGCAGGACCAGGGGCCGTCAAAATTATCGTTTTCGGTGGCTGCGCTGTTCACCTTTATACCCATCATCGCGTTTCCACCGACGTCGATGCCGAGATTTATGAGGCTCATGTTGCCGAAGGTTTACACCTGCAAACCATGCTCGCAGAGATACCCGAACAGTTTGTTGATGAGCGATCCGGTCGATTGATGGAGCTGAACTACGACCTGCAATACAACACCAGTTTTGGGCCAATACATGAGGACTATTGGGAGCGGAGCCTTCCTATTGAAGCGTTTCCGATAGAGTCCCCGCTGCACGTTCATATCGCAGCACCTGTCGACATTGCCATCTCCAAACTGGGCAGAGCGACCGATCAGGACATTGGTGATATCAAGGCACTTCTCAGGGCTGGTTTCATCTTGACTACCGAGTTCCGTCGACTGGCATTGCAGGCGATTGATGTATATGTTGGCAACAAGGAGCCACCAATCTCCGTTCTCACTAATATTTTGCATGATTATCTGGAGAGCACAGATGACGAAGCCCCATAGCGGCCACGTCCTCTCATCCGCCTTGGACACGCTGGTAAAAAGACCTTTAAATCAAGCGGATGACGCTGCTCTCGTGAGCGCCGCCAAAGCTGTCTGGTACTCGGACTCAAATCTTGAAAGCGAGGTAACCGCTTTTTTGAATCGTCACACTGACGAAGTGGAGGTTCGGCGCGCTGGCTATCTGCTCGAGCGATTCACTCGATTTACTTGCTTGTCCGATCTCCGGGTGTCGGAAACGCTCAATGTCCTCGAGCTTTTTGCACATTCGACTTCCGTGCAAGCCGTGGTGCTACAAACCGTCACGCCACTGCGTCGACGCCGTGATGAACTCGCTGTCTCTTGGGGGTTGAGTGAGGGCCTCGGCCTAAAAGCCCAAGCCCTCATGCCTTTTCAGACCCGGCATTACGAAGCTGAGCAGCGCGCCATGTTTTCCTGAGCTCTGGTTGCAGCGAAGAGGCTGCATCGTTTGGCCCAAAAATTGAAACGGCCTGCAGCGCAAAGCCCCTCCTTTCGAGAGAACGGTGGGGCTTTTTCATTCATGCGCGGTTGTTACAGGGGGTATCGAGCACCTTCACCACGTTATCGCTGATATCGGGTACGACGCTGAACCCTTGTGGGAGCGAGCTTGCTCGCGATGGCGGCGTGTCAGGCAACATCAATTTTGAATGTGACGGCCTCATCGCGAGCAAGCTCGCTCCCACAAGATCGGTGGTCGTCGGTTACTTGCTTTGTTTATCAAGCAACCGGAAAAACCGCTCGCGCACCTGCAAGCTGTCACTGTGCGCCACATTGAAGCGCAGGAACTGGCTGGCATCCGGCCCTTTGCTCAGCAAGGTGCCCGGCGCCAATACCATATTGTTCTCCAGCCCCTGGCGAGCCAGGTTTTCGGCATGCAGGCCGTCCGGCAACCGCGCCCATATAAACACCCCTTCTCCGGGAAGCGAGGAAAGCGAACACCCAGCCTCCGCCAACCAACTGGCCACACGACTGTTCGATTCATAGAGCCGATCCACCGTGCGCCGCGCATGCTTGGCATAGCTGCCGTCGCTGAGCATGGTGCAGGTGATCTGCTCCGCCAGTTCTGAGGTCACACCACCGCAGGCCATTTTCAACGCGACCATCCGCGCCGCCAATTGTGGCGAGAGCACGGTGTAGCTGACCCGGCTGTTGGCGGTCAGGGTCTTGGAGAAGCCGGAGACATAACTCACGTTGTCCAGCCCGCTGGCGGCCAGGCGCGGGGTGCGGCGTTGCTGGATGTCGCAGTACAGGTCGTCTTCGACGATGTGGAAGCCATGGCGGTGGCTCAGTTCCAGCAAGCGGTAAACCTGGGCCGGGGTGAACGAGTGGCCGGTGGGGTTATGCAGCGTGCTGTTGGTCATGTACAGCACGGGTTTGTGGGCGATCAGCAGTTGCTCGAAGGCGTCGAGGTCCATACCGTCGCAATCCCGTGCGATGGTGATGACCTTGGCCCCGTGCAGCGCCAGGTTGGCGTGCATGTTGAAGTAGCAGGGGTCGTCGAGCAGCACGGTGTCGCCGGGTTTGACCAGCAGGCGCATCAGCAGGTCGATGGCCTGCATGGTGTTGGCGGTGGTGATGATCTGGTCCACCGGCGCTTCGATGCCGAAGGTCGCCAGTTTCACCCGCAGGGCCTGGCGCAACGGCAAGTAACCGCCGGCCACGCCGTACTCGCCCATGCGCAACGACGTTGCTCGCAGGGTACTGCGCACGGCTTTCTGCAATTCTTCGGCGGGTAGCCACGAGGTCGGCAGAAAACCGCAGCCGGGGCGCAACGCGCCGTTGTCCAGCAGCAAGGCGCGACGAATCACGCTGAGGGTGTCCTGGGGTTGCAGGTCCGGGCCGGTGCCGCTTTTCAGCGCCGCTTCGGAGCGATGCACGTAATGCCCGGAGCCCTGGCGCGACACCACCAGCCCTTTGGCCCGCATGCGGTCCAGGGCATCGACCACCGTGGACTTGCCCACGTTCATCAAGTCGGAGAGTTCGCGAATCGGCGGCAGCTTGGCGCCGTGGGGCAGGCCCCCGGTGCTGATGGCATGCGTCAGCTGATCGACGATCTGCTGCACCAGCGGCGCGCCGGGCTGGAATTCAATGGCGGCAATGACTGCACGTTGAACCTGCATTTTACTGGTCTCTCCGGCAGTAAAGTTCGTTGGATTCTATACGAACTTGCCCTGATCAGGACACGCCTCTCTCTCTACCATGCCCTTACAGACTTTTCTGAGTGTCCACCGTTGTCGGCGGGCATTCACCCGGTTCCTGAGGTGCTGCATGAGTGTCGAAACAACGGTCGCGGTGGCTAAACCGGTCATTAACCTGCGGTTATTCACGATCCGGATCATCACCGCCGTCTCGCTGTTCGCGGTACTGGGCAAGGCCAACGTCTGGCTCGACACGGCCACCAACAGCATCCTGGCCCTTGGATATCGCGCCTTGTTGCTGCTGTTGCCCCTGACTTTACTGGTACTTGGCCGTCGTTCCCTGAGCGTCACGCTGCTGTGTGCCGGCCTTGGCCTGGTACTGCTGGCGTTGACCAGCAATCAAGGCATGGTGATGTTTGCTGCCGCGTTGTTTGCCTACGGCATTGCCATTGCCGGTTACCTGATCAAGAGCGAAGCGGCCCAGACCAAGGAAGGCGCGGCCTACAACCGCGTGGCCATGAACATGGGCAGCCTGGTGGCCGGTTTGATCCTGCTGTCGCCGCTTCTCACGCCGACGATGTTTTTCCTCGGCGCGGCGGCGTTCGTGTTGCTGTGCCTGCCGATCGCCCTCGGCGCGACATTCACCACCGAGCCGGTGGTAGCCCGCCCGGCCACTCAGGTCGGCAGCAACTGGGGCAACAAACTGCCCTGGGTGATCGCCGGGATCATCATGGGCATCAAGCTGTTCGGGGTGTTCTCGATCCTGCCACAGGCAATCCTGCTCAAGACCGGCGAGTTGCCGGCCTGGTACGGCTTGATGCTGATCCTCAACAGCGCCGTGGTGGTCTTCGCCCAAGTGCCGGTGATGAAGCTGATCGAGCGCACCGGGCGCTACAAGGTCGTGGCGGTAATCGGGATCATCGTCGGCGGTTTTGCGGTGCTGTCTTCGCCTGCCGCGTTCCACGTCGAAACCCTCGCCGGGGCGCTGGTCTGGGTGGCGCTGCTGTCCATTGCCGAATGCGCCTTCAGCTACCTCGATTACTTCTCCGTCAAACAGAACAACATGTTCGTCAAGGAAGTGTCCCTGGGCGTCGGGGCCGGGCTGACCGTGTTGATCATGCGGGTGGTGCCGGCGCCGTACAACGCGCTGGTACTGGCCGCCATCGGTGCCGCAGGGATCCTGGCCTGGTACTGGCTCAACCGTAAATCCAATGCGTCGTTGCATGACTGAGTCATTGCCATTGCGGTTTTCACTTTGCAGGTCAGGGGCATTATGAATACGACTTCATGTGTAGTAGTGGTCGGTTACAACGGCAATCGGGTGCACGACATCCAGAAACTGCGCGAGCTGTGCAAGTCGCTCTACAACGCCAGGCTCATCCTGCTGGTCGAGAAAATCCAGCCCCATGACGACCAGGTGGCCGATCACGTCTGCAGCACTTCGCTGGCGGAAGAAGATGTGGCGGCGTCCCTTGAACTGGTGGTGGGATGCCTGAATGCCGACAGCTGGAAGCTGATCGGCATACTGCCGTTCTCCGATCGCGGCGTGCTGCTCGGTGCAGCGCTGGCCACTCACTTCGGCCTGCCGGGCATTACCCCGGAAGAAGCGCGGGCGGGCCTGGACAAGCAGATCTTCCGTCGGCTCGAAGCGGCGGCCAGCAACTCCCCCGGAGATTACCGGCCGGTGTTTTCCGCGCGGGTCGAAAACCTGTCGGAACTGCGCCAGCGCGTCGTCGAACTGGGCGGCAAGGCCTTCATCAAACCGGCCTGCGAAGGTGCGAGCCGGGGCTGTCGCGTCATCCATCACCCGTCGGAATGCGATGACGCCTGGCTGGCCCTGAAGCCTTACCGCGAAGGCGGCATCGTCCTTGAAGCGCTGGTGCAGAACGCCCGTGAATACAGCTGGGACTGTGTGGCCGGCAGCACCTGGGTGACGGAAAAAACCACCACCGAAGGCGCCTACCGCGCCGAGATCCAGCAAGTGGTGCCTGCGCCGTTGTCGGTGGACGTGCAGGCGCGGCTGATGGCGGCTGGCCGGCACATGTCGGCGCTGGTCTCCCAGGACAACGGTGCCTGGCACAACGAAGTGTTCCTGCGCAGCGACAACCTGACCTCGGCCGTGGAAACCAACATGCGCCCCGGCGGCATGCACATCTGGGACCTGGCCAAACGCGCCTTCGTCAATTTCGATCCGTGGGAACGCTGGGTGCGCTGGGCGGTGGAAGGCAAGACCGAACAGCATGAACCAGTGGCCCGCGGCTACTGCGGCATTCGCCTGCTGCGGGCGCCGGCCGGCGGCATCCTGCGGGCAACGCCCGACATCGCCACCGTGGCCCGTTCGCTGCGCATTGAACTGGTGGAAGGCCAGTACGCCAAGCGTATCGGTGACTCGGTCAGCGCGCAGGTCAAGGACAACTTCTCATTCATCGGGCACATCGTGTTGTTCAACGAACACTACGGGCAACTGAGCAACGACCTGTTGCGTCTGGCCGAGGTGATTGAGTCACGCATCGAGGTGACTTGCCTGGCACCGGTCACTCGCGCCGTGTGTTGAGCCAGCAAGCACCCGTTTTTTGCATTACTGATCAAGAGGGTTCGATCAATGATCCAGCACATGACCTGCGATGAACGCTTCATCGCCCTGGCCAAAGAGTTTGGTTATGACATTTACGGCGAAAACACCGCAGGCGGGCATTACGCGCCGCTGATCCGTCATCACGATGAGCTGTACATCAGCGGCCTGGTGCCGCGCATGAACGGCAAGATCCATTACCCCGGCCGCGTCGGACTGGATCTCACCATGGCTGATGCGCAGGCGGCCGCCAGCATCAGTGCGATGCGGGGGCTGGCGTTGATCGTCGATGCCATTGGTTCCCTGGACAAGATCAAGTCACTGATCCGGGTAACGGTGTATGTGAAGTCCACGGCGGACTTTGTCGATTTGAGCGAAGTGGCCAACGGCGCCTCGGATGTGTTCAGCCATGTACTGGGCGATGCCGGCAAACATACCCGCACCACGGTCGGTGTTTATCAGTTACCCAAGAATGCCGCGATAGAAGTGGACATGATTGCCGCCTTGCGCCCATCGGTTTTATAAGTTATTTCCAGACTTTACAGCGCTGAGCCGTTAACTTAAGGTTTAGCGCTAAAGTATGGGAAATAATAAGAAAGGACGTGCGAATGGATAACTTTCAAGGTGCGTTTTTTTCATATAAGGACTTTCGTCAAAGCCTGCACCATCGAGCGCCAAGTCCCAAGGTATGGAAAGGCACTGAACTGACGGATATGCGCCAGACCCTTGAAGCCAGCGACGTTGATATTGTCGCGTTGGCTCATGAAAAGAGCATTGAAGGCTGTGAAGTGACGCCTGGCATGGCGATCGCCATGCAATGGCTCAACCCCGGTGTGACGCTCAACGGTCATGCCCATTCCTGGTGGCATCTGTTCGTTATTCAGTGCGGCAGTGGCGTGCTGACCCTCGGCGATGCCGATGGGGTCGACGTCAGCAGCGGCGACGTGCTGCTGGTACCGGCGTGGACCAGACACGGCTTCGTCAACACCAGTAAATACGAGCCTCTGGCGATGCTGAACATGAGCAATATGCCGCAAATGGCACTGCTCTCGAACTTTGCCGACAGCCATGGCCTGATCACCACCCAGCCGTAATTTCCCAGCGCATCAGCCAAGGGAGCCAACCATCGTCGGCTCCCTTTTTTTGTTTTTCAGACCTGCCACCGGTATCGCCTTTTACAGCGCTATTGCCGGGATTTTCGCTGCGTATATGTCGGTAAAAAACAACTTTCTGTATCGATTGAAACAGGCAAATTCTGTATCTATCCAGCTTTCATCCAACTAACTACGATCACTTCCAATGCACGTTAATCCCTGCAGTCAGTGAATGGAGTGTTCTATGGATAACAGGAAGCTAAAACTGTATGTCGGCGCCGATCATGTCAGCGCTTTTGCGATGTCGGCTTTTGTGGCGCTCAAGGAAAAGCAGCTTTCATTTGAACTTGTTACTGTCGATCTAAAAGCACGCGAAAACTATCTGGCGACTTATCGCAATCTTTCGCTGACCTGCAAGATTCCAACGCTGGTTCACGACGATTTTGCCTTGTCGGAATCATCGGCGATTGCCGAATACCTTGATGAACTCTCCCCGGGGCATAAAAAACTCTATCCGCAGGACATCCGCCAGCGCGCCCGTGCCCGTCAATTGCAGGCCTGGTTGCGCAGTGACTTGTTGGTGGTGCGCAAGGAGCGCCCGTTTGACCTGGTGTACTTCGGCAAGAAAAACACCGTGCTGTCCGACGAGGCCGAAGCCGCCGTCGAGCGCTTGTTCTTCGTCGCCGGGCATTTGCTGGAAGAGGGCGCCGAGCATCTGTTCGGTGACTGGAGCATTGCCGACACCGACCTGGCAATCATGCTCAACCGGCTGGTTGCCAACGGCGATCCGGTGCCGGCACGGCTCGCGGCATATGTGCGTCGCCAGTGGGATCGCGACAGCGTTCGGGCGTGGATGGACATAGAGCGCAAAGCGCCGGCCATCGCGTAACAACACTCAGGGCAATCACCAGGAGCGCGGCCATGCAAGGACTGTCGGAGCACGAACGCTACAAACCCTATAACTCACGCACCATCCGCGACACACCGTACTGGCACAAGCTGACGCCGGCGTTGCAGGAGGCCATGACCGTGGTGGCTCGGGTCATGCCGTTTCGCACCAACGAATACGTGCTGGGCACGCTGATCGACTGGAACAACATCCCCGACGATCCGGTTTTGCGCATGACCTTTCCCCACAAGGACATGTTGCTGGCGGAGGAATATGCCTCGCTCAAACAACTGATCGAGCAGGATGACAGCGCGGCGATCAAGCGTCGGATCGAGGCGATCTGGCGGCGCATGAACCCGCATCCGGCCGGGCAGTTGACCCACAACGGAGTCACCCTCAACGGCAAGGTCCTGCCGGGCATCCAGCACAAGTACCGCGAGACCGTGCTGTTTTTCCCCGGTGCCGGTCAGACCTGTCACGCGTACTGCACCTTCTGTTTCCGCTGGGCGCAGTTCATCGGCGAGGAAGAGCTCAAGTTCAACGCCCGTGAGTCCCAGGAGCTGGTCAGTTACCTGAGGGTGCACACCGAAGTGACCGACGTGCTGATTACCGGCGGCGACCCGATGATCATGAACACCCGCTCCCTGGCCGGTTACATCGAGCCGCTGCTGGATTTGCCACACCTGAAGAACATCCGCATCGGCACCAAGTCCGTGGCGTACTGGCCGCAGCGTTTTGTCAGCGACAAGGATGCACCTGAGCTGCTGGAGCTGTTCCAGCGCATCGTCGCGGCGGGGAAAAACCTGTCGATCATGGGCCACTACAACCACCCGGTGGAGATCCGCCAGGTCATCGCCCGCCAGGCCATCGAGCGTATTCGCTCGACGGGCGCGACGGTGCGCATGCAGGCGCCGGTGATCCGCCACGTCAACGAAAACCCCGCTGACTGGGCGGCGTTGTGGACCGAAGGGGTGCGGCTCGGGGCGGTGCCTTATTACATGTTCGTCGAGCGTGACACCGGGCCCAGCCACTACTTCGAGATGCCGCTGGCCCGGGCCTTCGAGATCTTCCAGGCGGCGTACCGCACGGTATCGGGGCTGGCGCGAACGGTGCGCGGGCCGTCCATGAGCACCTTCTACGGCAAGGTGTTGATCAACGGCATCGAGACCGTCGCCGGGGAAAAGGTCTTCGTCTTGCAGTTCCTCCAGGCACGCAATCCGCAATGGGTGTTGCGCACGTTCTACGCGCGCTTCGATCCGCAAGTGACCTGGTTCGACGACTTGCAACCGGCCTTCGGCGAGCGTGCGTTCTTCTTTCAGACCGAGCTCACTGCCGTGCCGGAATTGATACCCGTGTTGCTGGAAACGGCGTAGGAAAATTCACGAACAATGGGGAGATATGGATATGAGCAGTATCCCGTTTGATCAGCGCGAGGGCGTTATCTGGCTCGACGGCGAGTTCGTCGAGTGGTCCCGGGCGCAGTTGCATGTGCTGACCCATGGCCTGCATTACGCGAGCACCGTGTATGAAGGCGAGCGGGTCTACAACGGCAGGATTTTCAAGCTGCGCGAACACAGCGAACGCTTGTATCGTTCGGCGCAATGGATGGATTTTGCCATCCCCTATGAGATGGCTGAACTGGAAGCGGCGAGCCATGAACTGCTGCAACGCAACAAGGTTGCCGACGGCTACCTGCGCCCGGTGGCCTGGCGTGGCAGCGAGATGATCTCCACCTCGGCACGTTTCAACCGTGTGCATGTGGCCATCGCGTGCTGGCAGTGGCCGAGCTATTTCGACCCGGCGGCGCGCATGGCTGGTATCCGCTTGAAGACCGCGAGCTGGCGCCGCCCGCCACCGAGCAGCAGCCCGTTCGAGGCCAAGGCCTCCGGGCATTACCAGATAGCCACGCTGAGCAAGCACGACGCCGAGAACACGGGGTACCACGATGCGCTGATGCTCGACTGGCGCGGCCACGTTGCCGAGGCCACCAGCGCCAATGTGTTCTTCGTCAAAGGCCGGACGCTGCATACGCCGCTGCCGGATTGCTTCCTCAACGGCATCACCCGGCAGACCGTGATCGAACTGGCCAAAGCGCTGGACTACCAGGTGGTCGAACGCACGATTTTGCCTACAGAGCTTGGCGACTTCGATGAGTGTTTTCTCACCGGCACCGCCGCCGAAATCACCCCGGTGCAGAGCATCGATGAGCAGCACTATCGACCGGGTGACGCCTGCCGCGACTTCATCGCCGCTTACACCTCAACCGTCAACGCCGGATAACCCGCCAGGAATCTCACCATGTCAGACCAAGGGATTGTTGCGTCTCAACCTTGCATTTCGCTCGGCCATCGTCACGAAGAACTGTCGACGTTGGGCTGGACGGTGCTGATCCCGGACGAATTTGCCGATGATGTCGTAGGCACCTTGCAGGAGTTCGGTCGGATCATTCCGCAGTTCAACGGCCAGACGGCCTTTGCCATTACCCGCAAGCCGGGTTACGAAGACTTGCCGTATTCCCAGAGCATGAACGGCATCGGCCCGCACACTGAAGCGCCGGTGTACGGGCCGCCGCCACGCTATCTGGCGTTGCATTGCCATAAACAGGCCAGGTGCGGTGGGGGGCACACCGGGTTGGTGGACGGCTACGAATTTCTCAAGTCCCTGGAGCGCAGTGAACCGGAACTGCGTGAGTGGCTGGATGACACGCCGGTAGAGTTTGTCGCCACCGCCAAACCGGGTGAACCGGGACAGCGGCGGGTCAAGGAGTACATCCTCACGCCTACGGAAGACGGGGATATTTTCCGCTTCAGCTACAACCAGTTTCACTACGGCGACGTGAACCCGTCCAAGGAAGCGTTGCAGCAATCACTGGTGACCAACAACACCTCGCCGCTGGCCAGGTTTGCCGTGCTCGGCGAAGCGTATTTCGTCGAGCACAACGTTCCGGTGCTGATTCCCGACGGATGCCTGCTGATTTGGGATAACTGGCGGATGATTCACGCCCGCAGTCGTTACACTGACCCGGCGCGCAACCTGACCCGCTATTGGCTGGCCTGATATTTCCGTCACCCTTCATACTTTTGGCGTACCCCTGGCGGGTACGCGCCTTACAGGTATCGCGTCATGCAAACAGCAATCGAGATCGCCCAGGTCGATCATCAACTGATCGTGCGGCTCAACCAGGCCTGGACCAAGCGCGCCACGGTGTGTTCGCCGGACAGGGGCCAGGTGGAAGAAGTTTTTGATCCCGCGCGGCCGGACTACCCGGAGTGCATGGTGCCGTTCTTCCATCATCCGAAATTCCAGGCCTTGAGCGACGAGCTCAAAAGCAGCGTGGTGACCTGGGGCTGGATCGGCTACAACCTGCGCACCGTCACCGCCGAAGAACACGTGGTCAACCCGGCACTCAGTGTCATCGCCAATCAGTACCTGGGCAAGGATGACTGGCATTTTCGCGAGGCCATGCAACAGACCCTGATCGACGAGCACTACCACACGCTGATGCACCTGCGCGCCATCGAACGGACCAAACTCGATCGGGCGCTGGACCAGGATCTGGACTTGCCACCCTCCGTCACTTACCTGCGTCTTAAAGCCCAGCGTGAAGCACTGCCAGAGCAATGGCAGCGGGATCTGGCGGCGATCACGTTTGCGGTGGTGGCCGAGATCAGCGTCAACGCCTATCTGGACTTGCTGGCAGATGACCAGACCATCCAGCCGCAGAACCGCCGGGTGGCCGAACTGCACAATCGCGACGAGTACGCCCACAGCAAGGTGCTGGCCGAAGTGGCGAAGGTCATGTACGCCAACATGCAGCCCACGCAACGGGAGTTTTTCGCACGCAACCTGTCAGTGGCGCTGAGTGCTTTTATCGCTCAGGACTACTCCATGTGGGAGGCGATTCTGACGCAGCTCGGGGTCGAGGAGGCGGCGCTGATCATTGCCGACACCCGCGAGAGCAACAGGAACGCGACCATCATGCGTGACTACAGTGGCCTGCATAAATTGGCCCATGACCTGGGCATCAGCGACCAGATCGATTTCGACTTTCGTCCGACCCTCAAAACCACGGCGGTCGCCTGAACCTGGAGGTGCTTATGTCCACGCCTGTGTACGAAGTGTTCGCCATCCGTGTCGGTGCAAACGCCCAGCGCACTGCCAGGGAGAATTTTCTCTACGACGCCTGTTGCGGTGATCCGAATGCGCCGATGCCGCTGGACTACTACTTCTGGGTCATCCGCAACGAACAGCAGGTGATCGTGGTCGACACCTGTTTTCAGCCGGCCACGGCGCACCGGCGCAATCGCCAGATGTATCGCCTGCCGGAAGAATCCCTGCGGCAACTGGACATCGATCCGGCCCGGGTCGAGCACCTGATCCTTACCCATTTGCATTGGGATCATGCCGGCAACCTCGGGTTGTTCCCCAAGGCGACCGTGCATTTGCAGGACGCGGAGTTGCGTTTCTGCACCGGGCCGAAAATGGTCCATCGCACGGTGAACAAAACCTACGAAGTCGAGGACGTGATGTCGGCGTTGCCGCCGCTGTTCGAAGGGCGGATGCGTTTGCACGACGGTGTTGTCGAGGTCGTTCCGGGCGTGACCCTGCATCCGGTAGGCGGACATACACCGGGCAGTCAGGTGGTGCGGGTAGCGACCGAGCGCGGCTGGATTGTGCTGGCCTCGGATGCGGCGCATTTGTGGGCCAACATTCGCGGGCGAAGTCCGTTTCCGATCCTCGATGACCTGGCGCAAACCCTTGAAGCCTTCACCGAGATCGACCGTCTGGCCGACAGCGAAGACCATGTCATCCCCGGCCACGACCCGCTGATCGCCGAGCGTTTTCCGCACTGGAATGACGACCCGCATATCATTTGCCTGCACCAGAATCCGCTCTGAAGATCACCTACAACCCTGTGGGAGCGAGCTTGCTCGCGAAGGCGTCAGTACATTCAAAATTGATGTGTCTGACACACCGCCATCGCGAGCAAGCTCGCTCCCACAGGGTCGCGGTCAACCCTGATTTTTCAGGATACGTCCCAACGTCTGCAGTGCCTCATCAACCCGCGGCGAATACGGCGCGCCACAGCCAATGCGCACAAAGTGATCGAAACGCCGGGCATTGGAAAAGATATCCCCAGGTGAAATCTGGATGCCGGCCTTCAACGCGTCGTGAAAAAACGTCATCGATGAATGCCGGCGAGGCAGTTCCACCCATAACAGCGTGCCGCCTTGCGGGTGGGTCACGCTGGTGCCGATGGGAAAATAACGGGTGATCGCTGCGCTCATCTGCTCGCGTTGTACGGTCAGGGTTTTCCTCAACCGCCGCAGGTAACGTTCGTAGGACGGTGTCTTCATGAACGCACTGGCCGCCAGTTGCGATAACGCCTCGCACCCGCGCGACTGCGTATGCTTGAGCATCTCCACGCGGTCGTGCCATTTGCCGGCGCTGATCCAGCCAAGGCGCATGCCCGGTGCCAGGGTTTTGTTCAGCGAGGCGCAATAGATCACGTTGTCGGTGCTATCCCAATGTTTGAGCGTGGACAGCGGCTGCTCGGTGTCCACCAGGTCGCCGTAGGTGTCGTCCTCGATCAGCACGGTGTCGTGCTCGGCGCACAGCTTCACCAGCCGTGCCTTGTTGGCGTCGGGCATGATGCTGCCCAACGGGTTTTGCAGGTTGGGGATGACGATCAGCGCCTTGACCCGTTCGGGGCCTTGCAGCAGCCGTTGCAGGGCCTGCAGATTCAGCCCGGTATGGGCCGAGGCCGGGACTTCCAGCACGCGCAGGTTCAGGCTTTCGAGAATTTGCAGCAGACCGTAGAAGGTCGGCGACTCCACGGCCACGGTGTCGCCGGGGCGGGTGACCGCACGCAAGGCCAGATTGATCGCCTCGGTGGCGCCGTTGGTGATCACGATCCGCTCGGAGGCCAGGTGGGTCTTGCTGGCCAGTGCCCGCCGGGCCAGGATGTTGCGCAATGCGCTGTTGCCGCAGGCGCCGCCCGCGGTGCCGAGCAGGCAGGCGTCGTAGCGCAGCGCCTTGATCATGTTGTCTTGCAAGGTCTTCAGTGGGTAAAGCTGCGGCGCGCAGTAGGCGCTGGCGAAATTGACCTTGATCGTCGCGCGCTGACTGGCCTTGAGCACCGCACAGACCTGTTCATGAATGCCGACATACGCGCGGGTATCCAGCGCTGGCGCCGAGGTCGTCGGGGCGGGCCTGGGCAGGGTGTCGGGCTGGCGAATGTAGTTGCCGGAGCGTGGCCGGGCTTCCAGCACGCCATAGTCCTCCAGCTCCCGGCACACCTGCACGGCGGTCGACAGGCTGACGGCGTGTTTTTCCATCATCAACCGAATCGAGGGCAGGCGTTCACCGGTTTTCAGGGTGCCGCTGCGGATAGCGTCCAGGTAGTGGTTGGCCAGCTGGCGATACAAGGGGGGCGTGTTCATGATGACCTCGGCAGTTGCACCACTGAGGTCTGGGCTGGAAAGTGAGTTGACGCTCCCCGCAGGCGGACCCGTGGTGCTCATGGGTGTAGGGAAGTGGTGTTCTGCGTCGATACTGGAAGAGTAATCGCGGTTTTGCCCGAATCACGGGCAATAAAAAGCCCCGCACTGATGGCGGGGCTCTTGAGTCGGTCGCTCAGGACCTTGTGGCGAGAGGGCTTGCCACAAACAACAGGTATTACTGCGCGGCGATGCTGTACCCGTCGAACGCGGTCTGCTGCTGCAGAGCGGTGATGATGTTCTTGCGGTTGACCGCTTGCTCGGCGCCGCTGTTGTCCAGGAACGTCTCGCTTTCCAGTTCCGCCTCTTCGCCTTCGCCAACGAAGGTGAGGCCGAGGAATTCCAGGGCTTCACGGTCGACGCTCAGGCGCGAGCGCGGGGTGCGCAGCGGCAGGGTGACGCTGATGCCGTCCTTGCTGATGGTGAATACTTCGACTTCTTTCTTCGCCTTGGCGGCTTTGCTCTTGCCGCCGCTCGGGTTGCTGATGGCCTGGTGGGTCTGGTTCAGCACCTTCAGGGCCAGGCCGTAGACGATTTCCTGGAACGCCGGATCGTCCTTGAAGCTGGACAGGATGCGGCTGATCGGGAATTTGCCGCTCAGGTCTTCGAGGGCTGCGATATCGGCAGCCTCGGCGTCCTTGAGCTGCTTGAGCTGGCCCATCAGTTCGTAGGCTTTATCGTCATCGAAGCTGTCGTGGGCCTGGCGGATCGCGGCGCGCAGTTCGCGGATCTGGTCGCTTTCGCGGGTGGACTGGAACGCGTCCAGCACCATCTCGCTGATGGTCTTGGCCTGAGGCACGTGTTGTGAAAGATTGATGGAGTTTTCGTATTCCGCTTTGGACGACAAGGTGACTACGGTTTCAGCGGTATTGGAATCGGACATTGAAATTTCACTACTTCTTTGAACTTGAATAGGGGCGAAAAAGCCCGGGGGCTTTTTCAGGCCGACTAATCTATTGGACCGGGACGGTGTTGTCACGGATCAACAGGCGGCCGGTCATGTTTTTGCTCCCCTGTAGGAGCGAGCCTGCTCGCGATGGACGTTAACGATAACGCGTTCATTCTGGATGAACGCGGTGCCCTTGAGACCATCGCGAGCAAGCTCGCTCCCACAGGGTTAGTGGGGGTACGCAAAATCTGTAAGCACCCGAAAAAACTGTGGGAGCGAGCTTGCTCGCGATGGGGCCTTGTCAGCACCAAAGTTTTTCAGGCCTGCCTCGGTGTATTGAGGTTCATCGACCGCACCGCCAACGCAGTCGCCGTTTCCTCATCGATCGGCAGTGAAAACCGGAACGTCGCACCCCGCCCCGGCACATCGATCAATTGAATCTCGCGCCCGTGCAATTGCAGGATGCGATGCACGATCCGCAACCCCAACCCGCCATCACGGCGTGCGCCGCCGATATTGAACGGCCGCAGGAACAACCCTTCGCGCAGTTCCGGGGCGATGCCGGGGCCGGTATCGCTGACCGTGACTTCGATGAATGAGCCTTGCGGGCGCAGGCCCAGTTCGACCTCGCCACCGGCCGGGGTATGGCGCAGGGCGTTGTCGAACAGGTTGGTCAGCACCCGCTCGATTAGCCCAAGGTCGGCGCAGGCCGCCGAGACGTTGGCGGCAAAAGTGGCCTTCAACTCGACTTGACGCGCTTCGGCGGTGAGTTCGAATTTCTGGAAGATGTCCTGGGCCAGGTCAGTCAGGGAAAAGCGTTCCAGCACCGGCTGTACGAAGCCATGTTCCAGCCGCACCAGTTCCAGCAGCGACTGCGCCAGACCACCCACCTTGCGGCTCTGGTCCAGCGCGATGCCCAGATAGCGACGGCGGTCGGCAGGGGACAGCGTGGCGTCCTTGAGCGACAGGGTTTCCAGATAACCGTGCAACGAGGCCAGCGGCGTGCGCAAGTCGTGGGAGATGTTCGCCACCAGTTCGCGGCGCTCCTGATCCTGGCGGGTCAACGAGCGCCATTGCTCGCCCAGGCGTGTCTGCATCTGTCGGAACGCCGCATCGAGTACGGCGATTTCATCGTGACTCGCGGCTTTTTCCACCGCGACGGGCAGGGCCGGTGTGACCGGCACCCCATCGATGTCGAACTGGCTGACGGTTTCGGTCAAGCGGCGTAACGGCCGGGTGATCAGGGCAAATGCGGTGAGACCGGCAATCAGGCACAGCAACGCCACCAGCCCGATGGACAACAGCGCGGTGTTGAGCGCTGCACTGGTCGCGCCGCGTTCGGCCAGGCGGTCGTGGTCTTCACCGAGCAACACCACGTAGAGATAACCGGCCGGCTTGCCGTCGACCTTCAGCGGCGCAGCACTGAACACCTTGCGCGCATCGACGCTGCGCGGGTCGTCGCCGAGAATCGGCAGGGCATCGCCCCGCAACAGGCGCTGGATCGGCGCCAGGTCGATCCGCTCACGACGGATCCGGCCTTCGGGCGCGGCGCTGCCGACAATCTTGCCCGCGGTGTCCAGCAGGTACACCTCGACACTCGGGTTGACCTGCATCAGCTTGCTGAACAGGTCACGCACGGCATTGGGCATCAGGCCCTGGGTGTCCATCAACACCGTGTCGCGGGCAATGTGCTGCGCCAGGTCCCGGGACAAGCCTTGCACCACTTCCTGCTCATGCATCTGGTTGGAGCGCACCTGCATCCACGCCGACGTGCCGCAGCACACCAGCAGCAGCACGGCGAACACCAGGGACAGGCGTTGCGTCAGGGTCAGCCTCATGGCTGTGGTTCCTCCCCGGTGGCGAATTTGTAGCCGCGCCCCCAGACCGTGAGGATGCGCACCGGTTGCGCCGGGTCGGCCTCGATCTTGGCGCGCAGTCGGTTGATGTGGGTGTTGACCGTGTGCTCGTAGCCTTCGTGGCTGTAGCCCCACACGGCATTGAGCAGATCCATGCGCGAAAACACCTTGCCGGGCTGGCGGGCGAAGAAATACAGCAAGTCGAACTCCCGGGGCGTGAGGTCCAGGCGTCGTCCATCGAGGGACACTTCGCGGGTGATCGGGTCGATGGCCAGGCCGTCGGTGAGCAGGCTGCCGGCGTCCATTTTCAGGTTGCGCGCCATGGCATCGACCCGGCGCAGCAACGCCTTGACCCGGGCCACCAGTTCAAGCATGGAAAAGGGCTTGGCCAGATAGTCGTCGGCACCCAGTTCGAGGCCGAGAATCCGGTGCACTTCGCTGGAGCGCGCGCTGGTGATGATGATCGGCGTGTAGCGGGCCATGGCGCGGGCGCGGCGGCAGATTTCCAGGCCGTCGACACCGGGCAGCATCAGGTCGAGGACCAGTGCGTCCCAGTTGCCTTGCTGCAGCAGGCGCATGCCTTCATTGCCATCGGCGCTGTGCACCACCTCGAACTGCTCGTCGCGAAGATGCAGGCAGATCAGGTCGGCGATATGCATATCGTCCTCGACCACCAGGACGCGTTTGGTCTGTTCCATACAGCTCAATCCTTCGGCGCATTGTGCGTAATGCCACTCGGTCAAGGTGCAAAAACTGTGGGAGCGAGCTTGCTCGCGATGGCGCAATGTCAGTCAACGACGATGCTGACTGTGCAATCGTCATCGCGAGCAAGCTCGCTCCCACAGGAAATGCATTGTTCAAAATTGGCATATGCATTGTGCGGGTTTTTCGGCGCCCGAGTTATCACGAATTGTTTAACTTCCCGTGAGGATTTGGCGATCACCCAAAGCCTAGGCTGTGTTCTATGAAACCCCCCTGGATTTTTGGAGACGAACATGTATTCACGACGGCAATTTCTTGTAGCGAGCGGCGGGCTGGGGGTGGCAGCCCTGGTGATCGACCTGTTGCCGAAGTTTTCCACAGGCTCGGCCTTGATCAGTGAAGCCAGCGCAGCGGAGGTATTCGAAGTGACCCACAGCGACAGCGAATGGCACGCTCTTCTGAGCGACGAGCAATACGAAATCCTTCGCGAAGAGGGCACCGAGCGAGCCTACAGCAGCCCGCTGAACAACGAGCACCGCGATGGCACGTTCGTCTGTGCCGGTTGCGAGCTGCCGCTGTTTTCCTCGGCGACCAAATTCGACAGCCGCACCGGTTGGCCAAGTTTCTGGGCACCGCTGGACAAGGCCGTGGCGACCCGCCAGGACCGTGCGTTCGGCATGGTCCGTGAAGAGGTTCATTGCCGGCGCTGTGGCGGGCATCTGGGGCATGTCTTCGACGACGGCCCGAAACCCACCGGTCTGCGTTACTGCATGAACGGCCTGGCGATGAAATTCGTGCCCATGACGGTGTGATTCCATTCCACTCACTTTTTGCAGGTAATCGCCATGTGGCTGCTGGTCCTCGCTTATCTCGGTGGTGTGCTGACGATTGTCAGCCCGTGCATTCTGCCGGTATTGCCGTTTGTCTTCGCCCGCACCGGGCAACCCTTCGTCAAAAGCGGGTTGCCGCTGCTGGTGGGCATGGCGCTGACCTTCGCGCTGGTCGCCACGTTGGCGGCGGTGGGCGGCGGCTGGGTGGTGCAACTCAATCAGTACGGGCGCTGGCTGGCGCTGGTGTTCGTGGCGTTGTTCGGTCTGACGCTGTTGCTGCCGCAACTGGCCGAGCGTCTGACCCGGCCACTGGTGGCGGCGGGCAGTCGTTTGTCGGAGGCGGCGGGCGCCGATGCACGGCCACGTCCCGGTGCTTCGCTCCTGATCGGCGTGGCCACCGGCCTGCTGTGGGCGCCGTGCGCCGGGCCGATCCTGGGCCTGCTGCTGACCGGTGCGGCGCTGCAAGGCGCCAGTATTCAAACCACCTTTTTGCTGCTGGCGTACGCCGCCGGTGCCGCCACTTCCCTCGCGCTGGCTTTGTTGCTGGGCGGCAAAGTCTTCACCGCGATGAAGCGTTCGATTGGCGCGGGCGAATGGCTGCGTCGCGGACTTGGCGCGGCGATGCTGGCCGGTGTGGCAGCGATTGCCCTGGGTCTGGATACGGGGATTCTGGCGCGGTTTTCCACGGCGTCGACCAGTGGTATCGAGCAAGCGCTGGTGGAGAAACTGTCCGGCAAGTTACCGCGTAACAGCGGGGCGATGATGGCGCAAAACTCGACCTCCGCCGGCGCGGTGCAAGTGGCTGACAAAACCCCGGGCACCTTGCCGGTCGAAGGCAACCTGCCGTCACTGGAGGGCGCCGTGCAATGGCTCAACTCGCCACCCCTCGATGCCCAGGCCTTGAAAGGCAAGGTCGTGCTGGTGGATTTCTGGACCTACTCCTGCATCAACTGCCTGCGCTCGCTGCCCTATGTGAAAGCCTGGGCCGAGAAGTATCGCGATCAGGGCCTGGTGGTGATCGGCGTGCATGCGCCGGAGTTTGCCTTCGAACGCGACGTCAGCAACGTCACCAAGGCCATGAAAGACCTGGGCATCAACTACCCGGTGGCCATCGATAACGAGTTCAAGATCTGGCGCGCCTTCAACAACGAGTACTGGCCGGCGCATTACTTTGCCGACGCCCAGGGACGCATTCGTTATCACCATTTCGGCGAAGGCGCGTACGCCGAATCGGAGCGGGTCATCCAGCAATTGCTGCGCGAGGCGGGGGCGGCCAAGGTCGCCGACGGGCTGATCAGTGCCAAGGCCGATGGCGTGCAAATGGCCCCGGACAAGGACGCCGTGCAGTCGCCGGAAACCTATGTCGGCTACCAGCGCGCTGAGCATTTCGTGCCCGAAACCGCGCTGGTGCCGGACAAGGTCGCGGCCTACAACCCGCCGGCGCAACTGGCCCTCAACGACTGGAGCCTGGGCGGCCAGTGGCATGTCGGCCCGGAGCGGGCCACCGCCAGCGCCCCGGCCAGCCGCATCGTCTATCGCTTCCACGCCCGTGATTTGCATTTGGTGCTCGGCCCTGGTGCCGATGGCAAACCGGTGCGTTTCAAGGTGCTGATCGACGGCAAGGCCCCCGGCGATGCCCATGGCATGGACGTGGCACCCGATGGCAGCGGCACCGTGACGGACCAGCGTTTGTATCAACTGGTACGCCAGAGCGGCGGCGTGACCGACCGGACCTTCAGTATCGAGTTTCTTGATCCGGGTGCGTCGGCGTACGCCTTCACCTTCGGCTGATCACTGTTCAACGACTCAGGAGTTCGCCCCATGAAAACCCTCTTCACCTGGCGCCGTACCCTGCTGGGGCTGGCGGCTGCCGGCATCATCAGCCAATGCTCGGCCTTCACTTTCGGCGGTGCCGAAAAGGCGGTCATCCTTCCACCGCCGGCCCTTGATGAAATCACCCAGGCCCGCAGCGAAACCGCGGTGTTCGCCGGCGGCTGCTTCTGGGGCGTCCAAGGGGTGTTCCAGCATGTCAAAGGCGTGAAGAACGCTGTCTCCGGCTACGCGGGCGGGGCGGCCAATACCGCGCAATACGAGCGCGTCAGCAACGGCAATACCGGCCATGCGGAGTCGGTCGAAGTCACGTTCGATCCAGCCCAGGTCAGTTACGGCACCTTGCTGCAGATCTACTTTTCCGTGGCGCACAACCCGACCGAACTCAACCGCCAGGGCCCGGACAGCGGCACCCAGTACCGCTCGGCGATCTTTACCAAAAACGCTGAGCAGCAGCGGGTCGCACAGGCCTACATCACCCAGCTCGACGCCGCGCAAGTCTTCGACAAACCGATCGTGACCAAGCTTGAAACCTTCAACGGTTTCTACCCGGCGGAGGAGGAGCATCAGGATTTCCTGACCGAGCATCCGACCTATCCATACATCGTGATCAACGATTTGCCAAAAGTGGCGCAGTTGAAGCAGCTGTACCCGGATCGTTATCAGGAACAGCCGGTGCTGGTGAAGGCGGGGATGTAAATGCATGGCCTATTCGGCCGACGGGTGTTTGCCCCACCTCTGTACGGCGAATTCAACGAAACGGCGCAACTTCGGCAAACGGTGGCGATCCTGGGCATAGACCAAGTGCATCGGCCGGCTGGGCGGACAGTAATCGGGCATCAGGGCCAACAGCTTTCCATCCTTGAGGTCCTGCTCGACCAAGGCGTCGGGCATCATCACGATGCCCATGCCGGTGCGCGCCGCTTGATGCAGTCCGGCGGAACTGTTGATCAGCATCGGCCCGCCGACCCCCACGCTGACTTCGCCATCGGGACCGGCCAGGCGCCATTCCTTTTGCACCGATTGCCAGTCATCTCCGGCCGGATAGGCAAAGGACAGGCAGTCGTGATGGCGCAGGTCTTCAGGTGTTTGCGGAGTGCCGCGACGGGCCAGGTAGTCCGGTGACGCGCACATGGTCAGGGTGTAGTCGATCAGCGGGCGGGCGATCAGGTTGGAAGGCTCCAGTGCCCCGAGGCGAAACGCTACATCGAGGCCGTTTTCCAGCAGATCCGGGCGTCGGTTGGTCAGCACCACGTCGAGTTTCACCCGCGGGTTTTGCCGGCTGAACTCACTCAATGCCGGGGCCAGGCGCTCGGTCCCGAAGGTCAGGGGCGCGGTGATGCGCAAGGTGCCGCTCGGTTCGTCCAGAGCCTGCTCGGCCAGTCGCTCGGAATCGGCCAACAACCCCAGCACTTCCAGGCAGCGCTGGTAATACGCGGCGCCGAACTCGGTCAGCCGCTGGCGCCGCGTCGTGCGGTTGAGCAGACGCACACCCAGCCGTTGTTCCAGGGCCTTGAGGTGATTGCCGACCATGGTCGTGGACATTTCACACTGCAAGGCGGCGGCGGTCATGCTGCCGGTCTCCACCACTTTCACGTAGACGGTCATTGCCTGGAATAAATCCATTATCAAGCTCTGCTTTTAAATGATTGAAGTTTTACAGTGTTTATCCAGCTCTGGTGGCTAACCATACTGCAAAAACACCGACCCTTGCTGGAGCTTGATGTCATGACCGCCGCCTGCCTGATGAGCACTTACCAACCCCTGGCCTTGAGTTTCAACAAGGGCCTGGGCACTCGCCTATGGGATCAGGCCGGTCGCGAATACCTGGATGCGGTCGCCGGTGTGGCGGTGACCAACGTCGGCCACTCCCATCCGAAAATCGTTGCCGCCATTACCGAGCAGGCCGGGTTGCTGCTGCACACCTCGAACCTCTACAGCATCGACTGGCAGCAACGGCTGGCGCAGAAACTGACGCAGCTGGCGGGCATGGACCGGGCGTTTTTCAACAACTCCGGGGCCGAAGCCAACGAAACCGCACTGAAAATCGCCCGGCTGCATGGATGGCACAAGGGTATCGAGCAGCCGCTGGTAGTGGTCATGGAGAATGCGTTCCATGGCCGCACCCTCGGCACCTTGTCTGCCAGCGATGGCCCGGCGGTGCGCCTGGGTTTCAACAAGCTGCCGGGAGACTTCGTCAAAGTGCCGTTCGGCGACCTCGGCGCGCTGGACAAGGTGCAACAGGCCTTTGGCTCGCGGATCGTGGCGGTGCTGATGGAGCCGATCCAGGGCGAAAGCGGCGTGCAACTGGCGCCGCCGGGTTATCTCAGCGCCGTGCGCGAACTGTGCAACCGGCGTTCGTGGCTGTTGATGCTCGATGAAATCCAGACCGGTATCGGCCGCACCGGCCAGTGGTTCGCGTTCCAGCACGAAGGCATCGTCCCGGACGTCATGACCTTGGCCAAAGGCCTGGGCAACGGCGTGCCCATCGGCGCTTGCCTGGCCCGTGGCAAGGCGGCCGAACTTTTCACGCCGGGCAGCCACGGCAGCACGTTCGGCGGTAATCCGCTGGCCTGTCGAGTCGGATGCACCGTGCTGGATATCGTCGAAGAACAAGGGCTGCTGGAAAACGCCCGGCTTCAGGGGGCGCGCCTGCTCGAAAGATTGCGCACAGAACTGGCGGGCAACCCGAACGTCTCGCAAATACGCGGCCAGGGCCTGATGATCGGCATCGAACTCAAGCAACCGATCCGCGACCTGAGCCTGATCGCCGCCCGGGATCATGGCTTGTTGATCAATGTCACGCGGGGCAACACCATTCGCCTGCTGCCGCCGCTGACCCTTGATGAGCGGGAGGTGGAGATGATTGTCAGAGGGGTGGGTCGGGTAGTGAACGCTGGCTGAGGTTCTGCTCAGTAATGGTATCTGCACATCACGACGTGTATTTCTCCGTCTTCAATGGCGTAGACCAGACGATGCTCAGCCGTAATCCGGCGTGACCAGAACCCGCTCAAGTTATGCTTGAGCGGTTCGGGTTTTCCAAGGCCGTCGAAAGGCTCACGTTGGATAGCTTTGATCAACAGGTTGATACGTTTGAGCCCTGCCTTATCGTTCTGCTGGAACCAGAGATAATCGTCCCAGGCTTCAGGGGTGAACTCGATATTCATTCTTCAATCAGTTGCCTGGCTTTGGTTTTGCCGGCTCGCAGGTTACCGATTGATTTGATCAAGCGTTCAGCATTGGCTGGGGAACGGAGCAGATAGGCGGTCTCTTCGAGAGCGTTGTATTCGGCCAATGACATCATCACTACCGGCTCGCCTTTCTGACGAGTTACCAGTAGCGGGGCGCGATCTTCATTCACCCGGTCCATGGTTTGCGCCAGATGTGCCCGAGCGTTGGTGTAGTTGATGGTTTCCATGTGTTTGTCCTCGCTTGATGCAGAGAACGTACAGAAATGAGTACATGTTAGCAAGGCGATACCTACGAGTGGTTGTTACGTAGAAAGTGCATCCACATTTGTATCAAGTATCGCCGAATGTTCTTCAGGACGTTTCCGAGACAGGTGTAATCCCATTCTGAGCTACATGCCATCCATCAGGTTTGTGTCAGACCACAGCTCCGGATACTTACGAGTGACGAGCTAGTGCGGTGATTTCCTCCCGGTCTTCCAGCCGGATTTTCGCACCGCAAAACCCCTCGAACAGTTGCTGATGCGCCGCAAACCCACTGGACCCCAGCCGCTGGCGATAACTGCCCGCCCACTCCAGCAAGGCGATAAGCAACAGGTCCTGTTCATCGCGCCCGCCCTCGCGTTGTCGAATGTTGGCCACGCATTCCTCGTCCCCTACACTCAGCCAGATCAGCGCAGTCGCTCGTGGCAGGATTTCACTGACGATCCAGCCGTAACCCCCTTCGATCACCCAGCGCTCTTCATCGGCAGCGATCCGCGCCATTCCCAGCGCTTCATTTCGGGGGCGGGGGATGCTGTGTTCGTCGGACAGCCAGTGAATCCGGTCAAGATCGGTCCAGGGCACACGCAGTTGCTCGGCCAGCCGCTGCGCCAGCCAGCTCTTGCCCGAGCCGGAGTTGCCGATGATCAAGGTTCGGGTGAGGTTCATGAGAGACACCGATCAATTGTGGGTGTGAACCTGCTCGCGAAAGCGGTGCTTCAGTCAGCATTGATGCTGGATGTGCTGGTCTTATCGCGGGCAAGCCTGCAGGTACACCAGAATCTGCCGGCCTGTGCGCCTTGAGGTCCATCGGTAACTTGCCGTGCGTCACTGCTCATCATTTCTGTAAGCCCTTTTATAGTGTCAGTTTTTAGACATCGCTGTGATGTGGGTGGTTGTAGTGAGGGCGATTAGGTTGGCTCAGTTGTGAGTTGGGCTTACCTTTACTGCTGGGCTCAGGAAATCTATGTGATAGCCAGAGGAACCGTCCCCAATTGCTATATGAACGCCATTAATTCCTTCGTTTAATTGAGAGTTGATTTTGTAGTCAATGCTACTTGCGATTGTTTCGTTTACTCCAATAGCAAACTCAGTCAGCTTGAGACCTCTAGGTCCTGCTGCAAGATCCAATAGTTTTATGTGTTCATTGCCATTTATTTTCAGTGAGGTGATTGTGTTTTCTTCAATGGTCAATAGTGCGCCTTCTTCAGATATGCGATCACTCAACCATTTTAAAGAAGTATTTAAGCCTTCTGGTAAAGCTGGGTTGGGTCTTCTAAGAACTGTAAGTATTCCGGATATTTTTAATGTTCCGTGAAAGGAAAACGGACTCGGCTCTTGTGGCTTCATGTGAGCATAATGGACTTCAAAAAACTCCGCCACGGACTGAATGAAATCGTTTTCTATATCCTCGTTAATCAAAGCATAAGGCTGAGCGTGAGGGGCTATCGTTATTTGCGCGTCAGCGTCATTTCCGGTCAAGAAAAATGAGTTGTGTGAATTGAGCATGTTCAGTACACGTCTTTGTGTGCTTAGCGCTTGTTGAAAGTCGCTTATCAATAACAGATTCAAACTATAAAGTGCTGCTTTTAAAGTAGGCTCGAATACTTGTGTTGCACAAAAGATGCTTTTTTTGTGTTTGGTATTTTTCGCAGTTTCAAATGTCTTTTTCGCTGCATCATTAGTGAATGAAAAGATGATGCTGTTTTTGGGGAGTCTGTCGATGTCAGAAATGTTGAGTGTCTTGAATCCTAAATTAGAGCACTCTTGGAGGAACTCCTCAAAGTCCGCAATTATGGAAGGCTCTTCTTGATCAAAGAGCGTTGTTATCATCGTTCTGGATAACATTGGAACCTCCTTTTTTGTCGGTGGGCGGCAAGAGTGATCTTGACGCCCATTTTCATCATTTACTCTTCAGTATGAGCCCAAGCTAACGGCGCCCAGCCAAAATTTTCCGGGCCGGAAGTTATGCGGGTGAGCTTTTCTTTAACGACATTTTTCTTTTTCATTTGATCGTCATTTTTTTCATTTTGTTGGTTTTGTGCTCCCTGGTGGTCCTGAGGGGGCGAAATAATTAATACAGGTTTTTTTGATGTATTAAATAGGTTGCTTGAGGTTTTTTTAGAACTAATGATGCTTGTGAAGTGTCTTGTAAGAGGCTCTTTGTTATTTGTGTAAGTAGTGGCTGTAGTCCTCTTCTGAAAATTTAGTTTTTCACCGAATTTGGTTGTGATGGACGATCTGAAATCGTTAGGTTGGTCTATGGGGCTCTTTTTACGGGGGGCTACATTCAATTGTTAATAAGGGGTTGTTTAGTGCAGGAATCAAAGAAATATCTGACGGATACGTCCGTACACCAAGCCTTGTTACTGGCTGATCTAACAGAACCCGCTGCACCCGATCACGCCATTCGATTATTACTCAAGGAGGTCCTTCAAGGATTAACGGATAAAGGCTGGCCACAAGCGCAAGTGCAGACGGGGCCGAGAATTGTCTCCGCTGAAGAAAACTACGGATTGCTCGGTTATGACCCAGCAGAAATCACTCTCGGAAGTGCACACACCCGCTGGGTCGATGAGTGTTCGTTGCTGCGAACGCAAACCACCAGTCAAATTCCAGCAGCGCTTCAGCGAGCTGCCCAGCTACGGCAACCGGGGCAGTCAATATTATTGGCCGCGCCTGGTATCACTTTTCGTCGCGACAGCCGGGATCGTTGGCATTGTGCGGAACCCCATCAGATGGATATCTGGGTGCTCGGTGATCCTGATTTGTCGACGCATGAGCATTTACTTTGCTTGGTCGGCGATATCCTCAAATCTGCCGTGCCAGATATGCCTTGGATCTACAGTGATAGTCCGCATCACTACACTGAGGGCGGGATCGAAGTAAACCTGTTGAATGACGGCGTCCCGGTAGAGGTTCTGGAGTGCGGTCGAATTGCCAAATCATTATTGGAGCGACTGAAGATCGATCCTTTGCGTCATGGAGGACTGGCGCTGGGAATGGGATTGGATCGCTTGACCATGCTGCGCAAAGGCATCCCGGATATTCGTTTGCTACGTGATCAGAACGAACGAGTACAGGCACAGATGCATGATCTGAATCTGTGGAGCGCCGTCTCTCGGTTGCCTTCGATTACTCGAGATATTTCGTTAGCGGTAACGCCGGGGCTGAGCGAGGAGGTGTTGACTGAAAGGATGTTGCAGGCAGCTGGCGATTGTTCAGATTGGATCGAGGAAATGCAGATCAAAGGGCGCTGGGCGTTCACAGAACTGCCTCTGCAGGCCATTGATCGCCTCGGATTGCTGCCGGGGCAGGAGAATGTGCTACTACGTGTTGTACTGCGTGATTGTTCGCGATCAATCACCACTGCTGAGGCGAATGCCTTGTATTCGAAAATTCAGGTGGCACTCCATGAAGGTACGCCGGGGGCGGGTTACAGAATGGATTCTCCCAATATTTAACTGGCCTCTTCGCGAGCAGGCCCACAGGATCTGGAAATAGCACAAGAAGTGTATACGCCAGAAATCCAGTGTGTGCGAGCCTGCTCGCGAAGGCGGTATGACAGTCACAATTGTAGAGTCTGACAGACAGCATTCGTCGGTACGCCGCCCGGAGCAGGTCAGATCGCCGCACCGTCGCTTCCACAGTTTTTTGTGGTGTCTTCTCTGCCTCAATCATCGCTTGCCGGCGCAATCATCCGGGTCTTCGGTGAGCCGTTCGAATTGTGCTGATAGATGGTCTGCGGCTGTCCCAGGTCATTGAAATACACCTGGCCGATCCCCGCCGAGTTCCATAGCCGCTCACCCGCTTCGGCGTGTTCGGGCACGTGGGGCACGATGCGCATGCGTCGACGCTTGGTCAGCCAGTTCAACGGTGAGCGTGGCGAGTACAGCCAGCGGTTGAGGCGGTCGAACCACTCGAGCAGGCTGGGCGGGAATTCATTCTTGATGCCGCTGCTGGTGATCTGCCAGATGCGCGGTCCGGCCTTGCGGTGGCGGATCAGCACTTCGTAGACGAAGGAATAGTGCACATCCCCCGACAACACCACGTAGTTACCCGGGGTGCGCGAGTGGCGGAAAATGTTCAGGATCACCTGGGCCGCGCCGCGATGGGCCATCCAGTTTTCCGCGTCCACCAGCAGTGGATAACCGCACCAGCTGAATACCCGCTGCACGGTTTCGATCAGTTTGACGCCGAAGATCGGTGCCGGCGAAACGATGATCGCGCTCGGGTGGTCCAGCAGTTCCTGTTGCAGTTCGCTGAGGGCTTCCCAGTCGAGCAAACCGGAAGGCTGCTTGAGGTTCATCTCGCTGCGCCAGCGCCGGGTGCGGGTGTCGATCACCACCATGGCCGGGGTGGTCGGCAGCACGTAATGCCAGTGCTGAAACTTCAGCAGATCACTGATCAAGTCATCCTGAACCGTGCTGTCGAGGTGAAGGTCGCGTGCACTGTCGCTCAAGGCTCCGGACTTTTCCAGCAGGGTAGTGAACGCATCCGGGTTGTTGCCCCAGCCCTGGCACAACATGTACGCCAGCAGCGCGTTGCCGATGATGCGCCGGGAGAACGGATGGCCGTAGGCCGTTTCCTCCCATTGCGCGGAAAGGTTCCAGTCATCGGTGATGTCGTGGTCGTCGAAAATCATCAGCGTCGGCAGATGCGCCAGTGCCCGCGCGACGTCGCCAAGGCCTGCCTTGAAGGCATCGATGCGCGTCTGCTCAAGGGCGTAGCGCTTGAGCCTTTGCGGCGTCAGCGTCGGTGCCTGGGGCGCGATCAGGGTCCAGGGCACTGGCGACCAGACCAACAAGTACATGGCCATGACTTCGGCGAAGGTCACCAGGTGATTGTCGGCGCTGCTGCTGGTGAAAATCGGCTTGCGCGCGCCACCGAAAAATCGCTCGCGCAGGGTTTCATTGCTTTGCAGTGCCGGCAGCAGATCCGCGCGGTGGTAGTAACTGGCCGGATGCTCGTAGAGCCTGGCGCTGTCGCTGACCACCGCGCCTTCGAGGTGCTCCCCGAACAGGCCCAGACGCTCGATCAAGGCGTGAATCGCCCGCAACATCGGCCCCGCGACATCGTCGGCGTAGACCTGATCGCCAGTCATCATCAGCAGTGCCGGGCGGTCCTTTGCCGCGTGTTCCTGGGCCAGCAACCGGTCGACGCACAGCAAGCCGTCTGTCGCCGGGTGATGAGGTTTGCGGCAAGAACCGTGCAGCAACTGATCGACCCGTGCGCGCAGGACGAAGTTCGGGCAATGGGCATCGCCATACAGCAGGTGCGGTGCCCAGTCGGCGATGCCTTTTTCTGTGCCATCGATCAGCAGGTCATAGTCGATCGATTCATCCCGGGGCAGGGCGCAATCGAGTTGCACATCGATCAAGTGCACAAAGGCATGAGCCCCCACCGCAATCACTGTGCATTGCCCGGTATCGAGTCGGATATTGCCGACGCCCTGCAAGCGCAAGGTCAGCGCCAGCGCCCGGGAACCCACCAGCCACAGCACCAGCCGCATGGGCTCAAGACGCCGCAACAGCGGGCCGGCCAAGACCGGCGGCAGGGCTGGGTGATCGTTGGACAGTGGCAGTGCTTCGGACATCCGGGGTCAAGGCTCTTGGGGAATCGAGGCGGGCGATGATAGCGCAGGTGACGACGGGACCGGCTAGAACGATCCCGTTTCTGCCTGTCACCAAATGAAAAGCCATTGTCGTCTGATGAGAAGCGTCTCAAAGGGCCTCGTCCTACAGTCCAATCAGCGCAATTCGATGCAACACGCCCATATTGCAGATTGGAGAATAAGAAAAATGGCCAAAGCCGTACGCTTCTACGAAACCGGTGGTCCCGAAGTTCTACGTTATGAGGACGTCGAAGTCGGCGAACCCGGTCCCGGCCAGGTTCGCCTTCGTCATGTGGCGGTTGGCCTGAACTATGCCGACACCTATTTCCGTAACGGTACCTACCCGATTCCGATGCCCAACGGCATGGGCGTCGAGGCCTCTGGCGTAGTCCAGGCCGTTGGTGAAGGGGTCACCAACGTCGAGGTCGGTGATCGCGTCACCTATACCGGGTTCCTCAACACCCTCGGCGCTTACAGCACCGAGCGCCTGATCCCGGCCGCGCCGCTGATCAAGCTGCCGGAAACCATCAGCTTCGAGACCGCTGCCGCGATGACCATGCGTGGCCTGACGTCCTCGTACCTGATGCGCCGCATCTACGACTTCAAACCGGGCGACAGCATTCTGTTGCATGCCGCCGCTGGCGGTGTCGGTCTGATCGTTTCGCAGTGGGCCAAGTTGCTGGGCCTGAACGTGATCGGCACGGTTTCGACCGAGCAAAAAGCGGAAATCGCCCGGGCTCACGGTTGTGACCATACGATCAATTACAGCCATGAAGACGTCGCCGCTCGCGTTCGCGAACTGACCGATGGCGTGGGCGTCAACGTGGTGTTCGACAGCGTTGGCAAAAACACCTTCATGGGTTCGCTGGATTCGTTGAAACCCCGTGGCCTGATGGTCTGCGTGGGTACCGCGTCCGGCCCGATCCCGGCGTTCGACCCGGTGATGCTGGCGATGAAAGGTTCGCTGTACCTGACCCGTCCTGCCCTGGCCAACTACATCAGCGACCCTGCGGAAAAAGCCGCCCTGGCCGGCGAGTTGTTCGACCATGTCGGCAGCGGCCGGATCAAGATCGAGATCAACCAGCACTACGCCCTGCAGGACGCCGTGCAGGCTCATCGCGACCTTGAATCGCGCAAGACTACCGGCTCATCGATTTTCGTCGTTTAAGGAGCGGCCAGCCATGAAAGTCGAACAATTGACCTGCAGCATTGGCGCCGAACTAATCGGCGTCAACCTGGCCGACGCGGTGCATGACGATGGTCTGTTTGCCGAGATTCGTGCCCAGTTGCTCAAGCACCGCGTGGTGTTCCTGCGTGATCAGGACATCACCCGCGCCGAGCACGTGGCCTTCGCCCGGCGCTTCGGCGAGCTGGAGGATCATCCGGTGGCCGGCAGTGATCCGGAGCATCCGGGGCTGGTGCAGATCTACAAGAATCCTGACCAGCCGATGGACCGCTATGAAAACGCCTGGCACACCGACGCCACCTGGCGCGAAGCACCGCCGATGGGCTGCGTGCTGCGTTGCGTGGAATGCCCGCCAGTGGGTGGCGACACCATGTGGGCCAACATGGTCCAGGCCTATGCGAACTTGCCGGAAGACGTAAAGGTCAAGATCGCCGACCTGCGTGCCCGCCACAGCATCGAAGCGAGCTTCGGTGCCGCCATGCCGATTGAAAAACGCCTGGCGCTCAAGGCGATGTACCCGGACGCCGAACACCCGGTGGTGCGCACCCATCCGGAAACCGGCGAGAAGGTGCTGTTCGTCAACGCTTTCACCACCCACTTCAGCAACTACCACACCCCTGAGCGGGTGCGCTTCGGCCAGGACGCCAACCCCGGCGCCGGCGAGTTGCTGCGTTACCTGATCAGCCAGGCGTACATCCCTGAGTATCAGGTGCGCTGGCGCTGGAAGCCCAACAGCATCGCCATCTGGGACAACCGCAGTACCCAGCATTACGCCGTCATGGATTACCCGCCGTGCCATCGCAAGATGGAGCGTGCCGGGATTATCGGCGACAAGACGTTCTGATCGAACGCCACCTGCATCCGCACTCGCAGCATTCGCACTCGTAAACACGTCTGCCCGGCACGACCCCGGGTGGGCGGAACAATCATAAGAACTGGCATAAGAACTGGAGTTAACCATGCAATTCTTCGACGATTCCCTGCACCCCGAAAACATGGAAAAGGTAGTCATTACCGTGGCCCCGTACGGCCCGGAGTGGATGCCGGAAGACTTCCCGGAAGACATCCCGTTGACCATGGATGAGCAAGTCCAGAAAGCGGTCGAATGCTATGAAGCCGGCGCCACCGTGCTGCACCTGCATGTGCGCGAACTGGACGGCAAGGGCTCCAAGCGCCTGTCGAAGTTCAACGAGCTGATCGCCGGTGTGCGTGAAGCCGTGCCAGACATGATCATCCAGGTTGGCGGCTCGATTTCCTTCGCTCCGGAAAGCGATGGCGAAGCGGCCAAGTGGCTGTCCGACGACACTCGCCACATGCTGGCCGAGCTGACGCCGAAACCGGATCAGGTCACGGTTGCGATCAACACCACGCAAATGAACATCATGGAGCTGTTGTATCCGGAGTACCTGAAGGGCACCTCCCTGGACAACCCGTTGATCCACGCCGCCTACAGCGAAATGACCGTACCGGCAGGTCCGGCCTGGGTGGCCGAGCACCTCAAGCGCCTGATGGACAACGGCATCCAGCCACACTTCCAGTTGACCGGCATGCACGCCATGGAAACCCTCGAGCGCCTGGTGCGCAGGGGCATCTACAAGGGCCCGCTGAACCTGACCTGGATCGGCATCGGCGGCGGTTTCGACGGCCCGAACCCGTTCAACTTCTTCAACTTCATCCACCGCGCGCCGGACGGTTGCACCCTGACCTCCGAATCGCTGCTCAAGAACGTCATGCCGTTCAACACCATGTCGATGGCCATGGGCATGCACCCGCGCGTGGGCAATGAAGACACTATCATTGATCACAAGGGCGATCGTTTCGGCTCGGTTGCACAGATCCAGCAAACCGTGCGCATTGCCCATGAACTGGGCCGTGAAATCGCCACCGGCAAAGAAGCCCGCGAGATCTACCGCATCGGCGTGCAGTACGAAACCATCGAAGAAACCCTGTTGGCCAACGGCATGGCCCCCAACCGCAAGGCTGGGCAGAAAGGTGTACCGCAACGCGGTTGACCTAGGGTCGGGGCGAGAGGCCGTGACCTCTCGTCCGCCTGACCGTTACACGCTTGATAAGAAAAATAAAACAAAGCTCTTGAGGAGGCTGCATGGCCTTTCACCCAATAGCCGCTGACGATGACGACTCCTGCGGAGTCGGCGTTGCGCGCCAATATGCCTGGATCGTCTTTGCCCTGACGTTCGGTCTGTTGATTTCCGATTACATGTCGCGTCAGGTACTGAACGCGGTATTCCCTCTGCTCAAGACTGAGTGGGCGTTGAGCGACGGACAACTGGGTCTGCTTAGCGGCATCGTTGCCCTGATGGTCGGCCTGCTGACATTTCCCCTGTCGTTGATGGCCGACCGCTTCGGTCGGGTCAAGAGCCTGGCGCTGATGGCTTTCCTGTGGAGCGTGGCGACCCTGGGTTGCGCACTGGCTCAGGACTACCAGCAGATGTTCATTGCGCGGTTCATGGTCGGCGTCGGCGAAGCCGCCTACGGCAGCGTGGGCATCGCGGTGGTGATTTCGGTGTTCCCCAAACACATGCGGGCCACCCTGGCCAGTGCCTTCATGGCTGGCGGCATGTTCGGTTCGGTGTTGGGCATGGCTTTGGGCGGTGCGATTGCCGCCAAGCTGGGCTGGCGCTGGTCGTTCGCCGGCATGTCGCTGTTTGGCCTGGTGCTGGCGATGCTCTATCCGCTCATCGTCAAGGAAGCGCGCATAGCGCCACGACGTGCCGCGCAGATTGCGAACAAGACGGCTGCCGCGGTCAAGCGTCCGCTGCGCACGCTGTGGTCCAGCCGTTCGGTGGTGTCGACCTACATCGCCAGCGGCTTGCAGTTGTTCGTCGGTGGTACGGTGATGGTGTGGATTCCCAGCTACCTCAACCGCTACTACGACATGCCTACCGACAAGGCCGGTGGCATGGCGGCAGTCATCGTGTTGTGCAGCGGTGCGGGGATGATCCTGTGCGGCATGCTCAGCGATCGCCTGTGTCGGAACTCGCCGGAGCGCAAGGTCAGCCTGGCCATTGGTTTTTGCCTGGGCAGTTGCCTGTTGCTGTCGGCAGCGTTCGCATTGTCGGCAGGGCCTGTGCAACTGGCGCTGATCTGTCTGGGCATGGCGATTGCCACCGGCACCACCGGCCCCGCCGGTGCGATGGTTGCCAACCTGACCCATTACTCCGTCCACGGTACGGCGTTCGCCACGCTGACCCTGGCCAATAACCTGCTGGGGCTGGCACCCGGGCCGTTCCTGACTGGCCGTGTGTCCGACCTCATCGGCCTGCATGCCGCTTTTCAATTAGTGCCACTGGTCAGCCTCGCGGCGGCAGCGGTGTTCTTCTATGCCAAGTGTCATTACCAAAAAGATATCGCCCGGCTTGAGGGTCAGAGCGTGCCTGAGCCCGTCAGTGCAGCCGGGATAGAGGTGAAGTTGTGAGTCGTCGTTTACGTATTGATGTGTTTTTCGATTTTATCTGCCCTTGGTGCCTGATCGGCAAACGCCAACTGGAGCATGCGCAGGTGCAGTTTCGCAGTCGTCACCCGGATGTGCAGATCACCACGGTGTGGCATGGCGTGCAGTTGCTGCCCCAGATACCGGTAGAAGGTGAACCTTTCGCCGATTTCTACCGCAAGCGCCTGGGCAATGCCGACGCAATGACCATGCGCCAGAATCAGGTACAGCAGGCTGCCGGGGCGGTTGGACTGGCCATCGACCTCAGCCGTATCGAGACGATGCCCAACACCGCGGACGCCCATCGTTTGTTCGAGCGTGCCAGCGCACTGGGCAATGCCAGTCAGCGTGAAATGTTGCTCGAGCGACTGTTCGCCGCTTATTTCCTGAGGCGCGAAAACCTCGGTTGCCGTGAGACCTTGCTTGCCATTGCCCGCTCCTGCGGCGTCGCTCCGGACGGGGTGCTCGATTGCCTGAAGGGCGATGCCACGCCGTTTGAAGGATCCCCCGAGGCGACCAGTGGCGTGCCGAGCTTCAAGTTCGACAACCGCATGACGGTGATCGGCGCACAACCTGCTCAGGCGCTGCTCGCGGCCATGACCGAAGCCCTCAAGGAAAGTGATCGCGAGCGGCAGCCAGCATGACCCGACGCATTCCCGTGCCAGCCGGCAAACACCCGCAGGCTGGAGGCCGGGCGCTGTTCGAGTTCGAAGACAAAAGCCTGGCGCTGTTCAACGTCGACGGGCAGTTGTTTGCCATTGACGACAGCTGCCCGCACCAGGGCTCTTCCCTATGCGGAGGGCGTCTTGAAGGCCGGGTGATTCAATGCCTCGCCCATGGTTTGCGCTTCGATTTGCACAGCGGCTACCTGCTCAACTCCAGGCAGGTCAAAGTCACCAACTACCCGGTCGAGATCATCGACGGCCAGGCGTTTATCGTCATCGCATCCGAGGAGTCCGCGCCATGAGCGCCATTGCTCTTACCCGTATCCACACTCGCACGCGCGAACTGGCACCTGGGTTAATCGTCAGTCTGATTGTCGCGGCCGCCGCGTCGTTCTTGTCCGAGCACTACGGTGCGCCGGTCATGCTGTTTGCCTTGCTGTTGGGCATGGCCCTGAATTTTCTCGCCGATGACGGCCCCTGCAAGGCCGGTATCGAGTTCACCGCCCGCACCGTGCTGCGCATCGGCGTGGCGCTGCTGGGCATGCGCATCACCCTGGAGCAAATGGCCGCGCTGGGCTGGAAGCCGATTGCACTGGTGGTGATCCTGGTGGTGGTGACCATCAGCGTGTCTGTGATCGCCGCCAAGGCCCTGGGCTTCCAGCGCCTGTTCGGCATGCTCACCGGCGGCGCGACGGCCATCTGTGGCGCTTCGGCGGCCTTGGCGCTGGCAGCGGCGCTACCGAACCATCCGCAGAAAGAGCGGGCAACCCTGTTCACCGTCATCGGCGTTTCGGCGTTGTCGACTCTGGCGATGATTGTCTATCCGATGATCGCCAACTGGCTGCAGTTGTCGCCGCAGGTGGCGGGTGTGTTCCTCGGCGCCACGATCCACGACGTGGCCCAGGTGGTCGGCGCCGGCTACAGCATGTCGACCGAGACCGGCGACACGGCCACGGTGGTCAAGCTGATGCGCGTTGCGATGCTGCTGCCGGTGATCGTCACTGCGGCGATGATCACCCGCATGCAAGGCGCCGATCCGACCGGCAAGCGCCCGCCGCTGTTGCCGTGGTTCGCCGTCGGCTTTCTGATTCTGGCCTGCATCAACAGCACCGGATGGATAGCGCCTGCGGTGCAAGGATCGGTCAACGAACTGTCGCGCTGGTGCCTGGTGATTTCCATCAGTGCCCTGGGCATGAAGACCCGCTTGCGCGAACTGGCAGCGGTCGGGATCAAGCCGATTCTGCTGATGGTGGGGGAGACGGTGTTCCTGGTCGTGCTGGTGCTGTTGTTGCTGCGCTGGGGGCTCTGAACATCGGCCAGGATTAAAACCTGTAGGAGCGAGCCTGCTCGCGAAAAACCCAAGAGCACCGCGGGGCATCTGGTTTTACGCGTAATCGTTCACGACCATCGCGAGCGAGCTCGCTCCTACAGGATGTGCGTAGATCCCTGTAGGAGCGAGCCTGCTCGCGAAAAAACCAAGAGCACCGCGGGGCATCTGGTATTACGCGTAATCGTTCACGACCATCGCGAGCAGGCTCGCTCCTACAAGGATTGCAGCTCCAATCGCGCGCTTTCGGCGACTGTACCAGCAGTCGCCGTTTTTTTTTGCCCTGCTGTCAGGACGGTTTCGCCCCAGCCTGCTTCTGCGCACGCCACGTCGCCGGCGGCATGCCGAACTGGCTGATGAACCAGCGGGTAAACGAACTCGCCATCGAGTAGCCGAGCATGTCGGCAATGCGGCTGAGGGAGTAGTTGGGGTTGTCCAGGTAACGCAGCACCAGGTCGCGGCGCACGTCGTTGATCACGTCGTTGAAGGCGCAGCCGTCGTCCTTGAGGCGGCGTTGCAGGGTGCGCACGTTCATGCCCTGGCTCTGGGCCACCTGCTCAATGGTGGCGCGCCCCATGGGCAGCAGCAGGTAGATGGCCTTGCGCACCTCGAACAGCATCGAGGCGCCTTCGTGGTTCTGCAGCGAGTCGAGGTAGCCCTGGGCATAGCGGGCCATGGCCGGGTCTGCGTTGGGGTTGGTCATGTCGAGGCTGATGTCAGGGCAGACGATGCCGTTGAACTCGCTGCCGAACTCCAGGTTGCAGCCGAACAGGCGGCGATGCAGGTGCAGGTTGTCCGGTGGCTGGTGCATGAAGTTGACGCTGTAGGGATGCCAGTGTGAGCCCAGCAGGGCCGAGCACAGCCGGAACATTACACCGATGGCCAGCTCCGTGGCCTGGCGGCTGGGCATCGGCGTTTCGGTGACCACCTCTTCGCGAATGATCACCATCTTGCCGGCCTCCTCAATGAAGATGGCCAGCGAGTCATTCATCAGGTGCCGGTAATCCACTACGACCTGCAAGGCATCGCGCAGCGTGCGCTGGTGGCTGAGCAGCAGGCTGACCACGCCGAAGTCCGAGAGCTGGCGCGATTCGGCCATGCTCAGGCCGAAGGTCTGGCAGCCGCTGGCGGCGGCCGAGTCTTCCAGCAAACGGACGGCGGCATCGATATGGATGCGGTGTTCAGGGGCTTGCAGTTGGGCCCTGCTCAAGCCGACAGCGGCCAGCACGTCGCGCGGGTTGAAACCCAGGTACTGGGTGACCTCCAGGTAGTTGGTCAAGACAGCGGCGCGAACAAGCTTGGTCATGCGAAAGTCTTCCCTGTGCCGATGGCGGTTGGCGTGAGCGTGGCGACTATATCCAGCGTATCAACAGTTGAACAGTTGTCATGTCGTTGATGGATTTCATGCTGTACGGTCGCCAATCTTCTACGCTGCATGGAGCCATCAGCGCTCATCCGTTGATTACAGTGACCTTGCGCCAACCTGCGGGGATTTTCGACCAGTGGTCGCACTGTCCTGCTGTCGGACAATTTGTCATCAAAAGAAAAGTGCATGACGTCCAATGTAAAGCGCTTCGGGTGGGCGCTCTTTAATGTCGACACTACAAAAAGCCCCTGGCGAAAACAGCCAGTCGAGTTATCGAGAAAGCGAAGGTGTTGACCGTGGACAAACTGCAAACTGCCGCCACCATTCTGATCGTTCCGGGTCTGCGCGAGCACGTGGCCGAACATTGGCAAACATTGCTTGCCGCCAGGCTGAGCAACGTGCGCAGTGTTGCGCCGCTGGAGACCGACAAACTCGATTGCATGGCCCGTGTGCGGGCGATTCAACACGAACTCGAACAAATCGACGGCCCCGTGATTCTGGTGGCCCACAGCGCCGGTGTGCTGATGGTCGCGCACTGGGCTGCGCACTACAGCCGTCCGATCAAGGGCGCTTTGCTGGCCGCGCCACCGGACCTCGATGCGGTCTGGCCGTCAAACTATCCGTCTTCCGAAACCCTGCGTAGCCAGGGCTGGAATCCTCTGCCACAAGGCCCGCTGCCATTTCGCAGCATCGTGGCCGGCAGCACCAACGATCACTTGGCCAGCCTTCCTGCGGTCACCCGCATGGCAGAAGGCTGGGGCGCCGAATTGCTCAATCTGGGCGATGTCGGCCACCTCAATCCGGCCGCAGGATTTGGCCACTGGCAGCAAGCTGAAGCACTCATCCTGGAGCTCGATCGCTAGTACAAGGAGCTGGACTGGCAGTACGCCAACCGGCATTTGCCCTCATTCCTTAAACGCAAACCCATCAATGTTTGCGCGAGGGCGGCTGCGCTTAAAACAAAGACAAAAAAGCGGAGACAACGCAATGCACAACAATAAGAGTCACGGCTTCACCGCTCCACGCTACACCTTGCTGGCCTCAGCCATTCTTGCGGCAACGGTACCTGCGGCCCATGCGGTCGAGATCGAGACGGGGAATCCGGACTGGAACGTCCGCGTGGATAACACCATCAAGTACAACTATGGCGTGCGCACCGAAAGTGCCGACAAACGCATGTTGGGAACGCCGAACAATAACGACGGCGACTACAACTTCCGCAAGGCCGGGACCAACATCACCAACCGTATCGATCTGTTGACCGAAATGGACGTGGTCTACAAGAACGCCATGGGCTTTCGCGTCAGCGCCGCCAGCTGGTACGACAAGGCCTATGACAACACCGGCTCCAACTCCAACCCGTTCGTCAACGGCAATGGATCGACCTCGGGCCTGATCGCCAATGACCCGCGCCTGGCCGGGGTCACCCGTGACAACGTCGGCAACGGCAGCTCGCACCTGAGCAATTATGCCCAGCGCTACTACAGCGGTCTTTCGGGCGAAATCCTCGATGCCTTCGTGTTCTACAGCACCGAAGTGGGCGAGGAGTCGATGTTCAGCGCCAAGGCCGGTCAGCACAACGTGTTCTGGGGCGAGACCATTCTCAACCCGGTGCACTCGGTCAGCTATGGCCAGTCCGGCCTCGACCTGGCCAAGCTTGCCGCGTCGCCGGGTACCGAGGCCAAGGAACTGTTCGTTCCGCGTAACCAGTTGTCGATGTCGTTCACCGTCAATCCCGAACTGACCGTGGGTGCCCAGTATTTCCTGAATTGGGATGCCGCGCGTCTGCCGGAAGCGGGCACCTATTACGGCGGTTCCGACCTGGTCGGCTTCGGCGCGCAATCGTTCCTGTTGGGCAACACCAACGCCGTGGTACCGGGCAGCCCGCTAGGTTGTGGCCTGGCGCCGTGCAACGCCTTGACCAATGTGCGTCGTGGCAAGGACCTGACTCCGCATGACAGCGGTGACTGGGGCGTCATGGCCAAATGGTCGCCGGCCTGGCTGGATGGCACCCTCGGCGTTTACTACCGCGAAACCTCGGAAATCCTGCCCCAAGCCTATCTGGACGCCAGGGGCATTACCTCGGCCAACCCGAACGGCACCCGTCCGGCGGGGCAGGTGCCAGCGGTAATCAACACCCTCAATTCGCTGGACACCGCCACCTATCAACTGGCCTATGCCGACAACATCAAGATCCTTGGCCTGAGCTTGTCCAAGGACGTGGGTGGCGTGAGCGTGGGCTCGGACCTGAACGTTCGTCACAACATGCCGCTGGCCAGTATCCCGGCGATCGTCAGTACCCGCAGCCCGCTGGGCCTGGGGCAAGGGCTTGGCCTGCTGCCAGCGCGTACGGATGCCACCGGTGTGGTCTATGACACCCCGAGCCGTGGCGACAGCATGAGCGCCACCGGTGACACCCTGCACTGGACGCTAAACGGTCTGATGACCCTGCCGAAAACGCCGGTGTTCGATCAGGCGACTGTGCTTGCCGAGCTGTACTACAGCAACCTGCTCAAGCTCGATAGCAAGAACGAAGCGCTCTACAAGGGTAAGGACAGCTATCGCGGCATCGACGCGCCGACCCGTGACAACTGGGGTCTGGCGGTCAACTTCACACCGACCTGGTACCAGGTCTTCCCGGGTGTCGATCTCAACGCGCCGATGTCCGTCAACGTCGGTCTTGACGGTGTGTCACCGGTCTCCGGTGGCGGTGCCAAGGACACCGGCAACTATGCCGTGGGCGTGGGTGCCATTGTCTACAACAAATATTTTGTCGACCTGAAGTACGTGGACTCCTTTGGCGAAACCGACAAGTGCAACGTCAGCGGTGTGAGCACCGGCTCCAAGGGCGGTGACGGCTCCACCCCGAACGCCTTCAGCGGCAACGAAAACTACGCCTGTTACGCAGGTGGCTACTCGTCCTTCTCTGGAGGTGGTGCCACGACTGAGGACCGTGGCGCCGTGTACCTGACGATGAAAACAACATTCTGATTCACCACTGATTTGCTCAATGCAAGCAGGAGAATAACAAGATGAAATTTGTAAAAACCGTGTTGGCCGCTTCGCTGGCCATGGTCTTCGCCGCTCAGGCACAGGCTGCTGTTTCAACCCAGGAAGCTGCCAAGCTGGGCACCAGCCTGACACAGGTAGGGGCTGAAAAAGCCGGGAACGCTGATGGTTCCATTCCTGCCTACAACGGTGGCCTGACCACCCCGCCGGCCAGCTTCAAGGCCGGCGACAGCATGCGCCCGGACCCGTTTGCCAGTGAAAAGCCGGTACTGGTGATCGACGGCAAGAACGTCGACCAGTACAAGGGCATGCTCACGGCGACCACGGTAGAACTGGCCAAGCGTTTCCCGACGTTCCGTGTCGACGTGTTCCCGACGCACCGCACCGTTTCGCTGCCTCAAGCGATTCTGGATAACGGCGTGAAGAACGCCAGCGGCGCCAAGTCCCTGGAAGGTGGCCTGGCCATCGACAACGTGCTGCCGGGCATTCCATTCCCGATTCCGCAGTCGGGCAATGAAGCGATGTGGAACTTCCTGTTGCGCTACCAAGGCGTCAGCATCAGCTCCAAGTACGACTCCTGGAACGTTGACTCCGCGGGCGTTCCAAGCCTGGCGACCACCGGGCAAGCGAACATCTCCTACCCGATCTATGAAAACCTCTCGCAGCCGATCAGCAGCGCCGACGTGTACTACCAGATGAAGCTGGCATACACCGGCCCTGCGCGCCGCGCCGGTGAGGCGATCATGCTCAAGGACGCCGCCAACCCGTTGCAGCAACCGCGTCGCGCCTGGCAGTACTTGCCGGGGCAGCGTCGAGTGAAACTGGCTCCGAGCCTGGCTTACGACACGCCAAACCCGGGTACCGCCGGTGCGGGCACCTACGATGACGTGTTCGTCTTCAACGGTGCGCTGGATCGCTACGACTGGAAGCTGGTGGGCAAGCAGGAAATGATCGTGCCCTACAACACTTACAAGCTGACCTACGTGCAGGATCCGAAGTCGCTGACCACCGCCAATCACCTGTCACCTGACTTCGTACGCTGGGAAAAACACCGTGTATGGGTCGTCGAAGGCAACCTCAAGGCCGGTGCTCGTCACATCTACCAGAAGCGCCGCTTCTACCTCGACGAAGACAGCTGGACCGCTTTGGCCTCGGATCAATATGACGCTCGTGGTCAGCTCTATCGCGGTTCCTTCGCCTTCCTGAGCCAGAGCTATGACAAGCAGGTTCCGGACTCCACGCCGTTCATGATCTACGACCTGGTCGGTGGTTCCTACAACATCAACGGCGTAGTCGGCCCTTACGGCGGCATCAAGTACATCGAGCCGCTCTCCAAGGCCCAGTGGTCATCGGAATCCCTGGCCGGCGCCGGTATTCGCTAAGCCAACTGCAAGCGACGCTCGCACGATCCACTGTGGGAGCGAGCTGTGGCGAGGGGGCTTGCCCCCGTTGGGCTGCGAAGCAGCCCCAAAATTTCCGATGTATCGAAGATCTTGTGAGTGCTGCGCACTCAAACGGGGGCAAGCCCCCTCGCCACAGCTCGCTCCCACATGACCTGCACGGCGCAAGGTTTGAACGTCAGGCACACCGATGTGTGTCCCGGCGCGGTTTTCCGAAGAGGACGCAGTATGTGTTCGTATAAAAATAATATTTTGCAGCTGGCGTTTGGCGTTGTGCTCGGCCTGTCGCAGGGCATCGCCCAGGCGGCCGATTACGTCGATGTACTGGACCTGCCCGCCAGAGTCAGTGCCTTGGCGATCAACAGCCCGTTGTCCGGCATGACCCGCGCCGGCGGGCGCGTGATTGCCGTCGGCCAGCGTGGCCATATTCTGTTTTCCGATGATTCGGGAAACCACTGGCAACAGGCCGCCGTACCGGCCAGTGCCGACCTCACTGCGGTGAATTTTCCGACCACCACCCAAGGCTGGGCGGTGGGTAATGACGGCGTGGTGCTGCACAGCAGCGACGCCGGCGCGACTTGGCAAAAGCAGCTCGACGGTCGTCAGATCGGCGCCTTGCTGGTCAAGCATTACACGGCGCTGGCCAGCGCCGAACCGGGCAATGAGCAATGGCCCCAGTTGGCCATGGAAGGCCAACGACTAGCCGATCAGGGCGCGGACAAACCGCTGCTCGGCGTCTGGTTCGCCAACGACAAAACCGGCTATGTGGTCGGGGTATTCAACCTGATCCTGCGCACCGACGACGGTGGCCTGACCTGGACCCCGTTCCAGGACCGCACCGACAACCCCCAGGGTTTCCACCTCAACGCCATCGCCTCTACCGGCGACGGTTTGTACATCGCGGGTGAGCAAGGCCTGCTGCTCAAATGGGACGACAGCGCCCAACGCTTCAACGCGGTACCGACGCCTTATCAAGGCAGCTTCTTCGGCGTGCTCGGCAAGCCTGGCGAAGTGCTGATCTATGGCCTGCGCGGCAACGTGCTGCGCAGCACCGACGGCGGCCAGAGCTGGACCGCACTGGACACGGGCCTGCACGTCAGCATCACCGCGGGCCTGATCGATGCCCGTGGCAATTATCGCTTGTTCACCCAGGGCGGGCAGATGCTGGTCAGCCAAGGGACGGGCGCGCAGTTGCATCTGAAGCAGCAACCGGCACCGACCCCGGTCGCCGGCGCCACCCAGTCCGCCGATGGCGCCTTGGTGCTGGCAGGCAGCCGTGGTGCCCGGACGCTGTCCGCCGATCCAGCCCTCGAACCCTAAGAGCGAGAACCCAGACATGGGCAATATCAAACAAGACGCCATGCCGGTGATCCGCGAACTGCGGGATTTCGACCACCGCTCCGGCAACCTCCTCGAGCGGCTGGTGTTCAACTACCGCCCGCTGTTCATGCTGCTGATGGCGCTCGCCACCGTGGTGCTGGGCTTCATGGCCGTGACTCGCCTGGAGTTGCGCCCAAGCTTCGAAAAAATGATTCCCCAGAGCCAGCCCTACATCCAGAACTTCCTGGAAAACCGCCAGTCGTTGCGCGGTCTGGGCAACTCGGTGCGCGTGGTGGTCGAGAACACCCAGGGCGATATTTTCGACCCCGATTACCTGGACGTGCTCAAGCAGGTCAACGACCAGCTGTTCCTCACCGAAGGCGTCGACCGCGCTTGGATGAAGTCGCTGTGGAGCCCGGCCGTGCGCTGGACCGAAGTCACCGAGGACGGTTTCCAGGGTGGCCCGGTGATGCCCGACACCTATTCGGGGCAGCCTGAACAGATCGAACAGTTGCGCCAGAACATCTCCCGCGCCGGTGTGGTGGGCAGTCTGGTAGCCAGTGATTTCAAGTCGACCATGCTGATCGTGCCGCTGATGGACAAAGCCGCCGCCGGCGGTCAACGCATCAACTACCACGCCTTCTCGCAGATGCTCGAAGAGCAGTTGCGCGACAAGATCGAATACGCCGGTGACAGCGCTGCGCGTAAATCCGGGGTCGAAGGCACCGGGCATTACAAGGTGCGGGTGATCGGCTTCGCCAAACTCATGGGCGACCTGATCGACGGCCTGATCCAGGTGATGATGTTCTTCGGCCTGGCCGTCGTCACGTCGCTGATCATCATCTACGCCTACACCCGTTGCGTGCGCAGCACCCTGCTGGTGGTCGGCTGCTCGCTGATCGCGGTGGTCTGGCAACTGGGTATCGTCGCCTGGCTCGGCTACGCCATCGATCCGTACTCGGTGCTGGTGCCGTTCCTGATCTTCGCCATCGGTGTGTCCCACGCGGCGCAGAAGATGAACGGCATCATGCAGGACATCGCCCGCGGCACCCACAAACTGATCGCTGCGCGCTACACCTTCCGCCGTCTGTTCATCGCCGGTGTCACCGCGTTGCTGGCCGACGCCGTGGGCTTCGCCGTGTTGATGCTGATCGATATTCCGGTGATCCAGGACCTGGCGATCACCGCCAGCATCGGCGTCGCGGTGCTGATCTTCACCTCGCTGTTGCTGATGCCGGTGGCGCTGTCCTATGTCGGTGTGGGCGCGAAAGCCGCCGAGCGTGCGCTGAAAATCGACAACCGCGCCGAACACCACAAAGGCTTCGGCAAACTGTGGGACCTGCTCGACCGCTTCACCACGCGCAAGTGGGCCACCGGTGCCGTATTGGTCGCAGTGTTGATGGGCATCGGCGGTTTCATGGTCAGCCTGAACCTGAAGATCGGCGACCTGGAAAGCGGGGCGCCGGAGCTGCGCGCCGACTCGCGCTACAACCGCGACAACGCCTACATCACCAGCCACTACGCGCTGTCCAGCGACCTGTTCGCGGTGATGATCAAGACCGCGCCGGAAGGCTGCCTGAACTACAAGACCCTGGTGCTCGCCGACCGCCTGGCCTGGGAGCTGCAACAGTATCCGGGCGTGCAGGCGACCGCGTCCTTGGTCAACGCGGTACGGCAGATCACTGCCGGTACTTATGAAGGAAACCCCAAGCTCAACAGCATCCAGCGCAACCAGGACGTGCTCAACTACGCCGCCCAGCAAGCCTCGGTCAACTCGCCGGAGTTGTTCAACACCGACTGCTCGCTGATGCCGGTGATCACCTTCCTCAAGGATCACAAGGCTGAAACCCTCGATGCCGTGGTGGCGATTGCCGACAAGTTCGCCAAGGAAAACAGCAGCGAGGATCGCCAGTTCCTGCTCGCCGCCGGCACTGCCGGGATTGAGGCGGCGACCAACATCGTGGTGCGCGAAGCCAACCGCACCATGCTGCTGTACGTGTATGCGGCGGTGACGCTGTTCTGCCTGATCACCTTCCGCAGTTGGCGCGCCACACTGGTGGCCCTGTTGCCGCTGGTGCTGACCTCGATCCTCTGCGAAGCCTTGATGGTGGCCATGGGTATCGGCGTGAAGGTCGCGACCTTGCCGGTGATCGCCCTCGGGGTGGGCATCGGCGTCGACTACGCCTTGTACCTGCTCAGCGTGCAATTGCACTTCCAGCGCCAGGGCTTGCCGCTGTCCCAGGCCTATCGCAACGCCGTGTCCTTCACCGGCCGCGTGGTCGGGCTGGTGGGCATCACCCTCGCCGCCGGTGTGGTGTGCTGGGTCTGGTCGCCGATCAAGTTCCAGGCCGACATGGGCATCCTGCTGACCTTCATGTTCCTGTGGAACATGCTCGGCGCGCTGATCCTGATTCCCGCTCTGTCGTACTTCCTGCTGCGCGAACGGGCACCCAAGCCCGGTTCTGTCGCGGCAACCGAAAACACCGAATCCACTGAACGTCCCGGCATGCCCCATGCCGTGACCACTTCCGAGTAAGCCAAGATGTCTGATTACAAAGCTCCCCTGCGCGACATGCGCTTCGTACTCAACGAGGTTTTCCAGGTGTCCCGGCTCTGGGCACAATTGCCCGGCCTGGCCGACGTGATCGATGAAGAGACCGCCGCCGCCATCCTCGAAGAGGCCGGCAAGATCAGCGGCGAAGTGATCGCGCCACTGAACCGCGCCAGCGACGAACAGGGCTGCACCTGGAACGACGGCGCGGTCACCGCCCCGGACGGTTTTGCCCAGGCCTATCAAGCCTTCGCCGAGGGCGGTTGGGTGGGTGTCGGCGGTGATCCGCAGTACGGCGGCATGGGCATGCCCAAGGCGATTTCGGCCCAGGTCGAAGAGATGGTCAACTCGGCCAGCCTGTCGTTCGGCCTGTACCCGATGCTGACCGCCGGTGCCTGCCTGTCGATCAAGGCCCACGCCAGCGAAGAACTGAAAGCGGCTTACTTGCCGAACATGTACGCCGGCACCTGGACCGGTTCGATGTGCCTGACCGAAGCCCATTCCGGCACCGACCTGGGCCTGATCCGCACCAAGGCCGAACCCCAGGCCGATGGCAGCTACAAGGTCAGCGGCAGCAAGATTTTCATCACCGGTGGCGAGCACGACCTGACGGAAAACATCATCCATCTGGTACTGGCGCGGCTGCCCGATGCACCGGCCGGCCCGAAAGGCATCTCGCTGTTCCTGGTGCCGAAAGTGCTGGTCAACGCCGACGGTTCGCTGGGTGAAAACAACACGCTGTCCTGCGGCTCCATCGAACACAAGATGGGCATCAAGGCGTCCGCCACCTGCGTGATGAACTTCGATGGCGCCACCGGCTGGATCGTCGACGCACCGAACAAAGGCCTGGCGGCGATGTTCACCATGATGAACTACGAGCGTCTGGGCGTGGGCATCCAGGGCTTGGCCCAAGGCGAGCGCTCGTACCAGAACGCCGTCGAATACGCCCGTGACCGTCTGCAAAGCCGTGCGCCAACCGGTGCGCAATTCAAGGACAAGGCCGCCGACCCGATCATCGTGCACCCGGACGTGCGCCGCATGCTGTTGACCATGAAAGCCTTGAACGAAGGCGGCCGTGCGTTCTCCAGCTACGTGGCCCTGCAACTGGACATCGCCAAGTACAGCGAAGACGCACCGACACGCCAGCGCGCGCAGGATCTGGTATCGCTGCTGACGCCGGTGGCCAAGGCTTTCCTCACCGACATGGGCCTGGAAACCACCCTCCATGGCCAGCAGATCTTCGGCGGCCACGGCTACATCCGCGAGTGGGGTCAGGAGCAACTGGTGCGTGATGTGCGCATCACCCAGATCTACGAAGGCACCAACGGCATCCAGTCCCTGGACCTGGCCGGGCGCAAGATCGTCGGCAGCGGCGGGGCGCTCTACCGCTTGTTCGCTTCGGAAATCCGCAACTTCACCGCCAACGTTGGCGCTGACCTTGCCGAGTTCATCCAACCGCTGAACGCCGCCGTCGACACTCTCGACGACCTGACCGCGTGGCTGCTGGACCGGGCACAAAACAACCCGAACGAAATCGGCGCGGCCTCGGTCGAGTACCTGCATGTGTTCGGCTACACCGCTTATGCCTACATGTGGGCGCGCATGGCCAAGGCCGTCATGAGCGGCGATGGCGAGGACGATTTCTACACCAGCAAACTGGCCACCGCGCGTTTCTACTTCGCCCGGTTGCTGCCGCGTATCCACTCGTTGAGCGCATCGGCCAAGGCCGGCAGCGACTGCCTCTACGAGCTGCAAGCCGATCAGTTCTGATCGAAAGGACAAGGAACCTTAAACATGATGGCGACAAAAATAATTCCGCCCGCCGACGGCGCCTATGCCTACCCCTTGCTGATCAAGCAATTGCTGCTGTCCGGCGTGCGCTACGAGCCGGGCCGGGAAATCGTCTACGCCGACAAGCTGCGCTACAGCTACCAGACTCTCAACAAGCGTATTCGCCGCCTGGCCAATGCGCTGACCGCAGCCGGGGTCAAGGCCGGTGACACCGTGGCCCTGCTCGATTGGGATAGCCACCGCTACCTGGAATGCTTCTTCGCCGTGCCGATGATCGGCGCGGTGCTGCACACGGTGAACATTCGCCTGTCGCCGGAGCAGGTGCTGTTCACCATGAACCACGCCGAGGATGACCTGGTGCTGGTGCATGATGATTTCCTGCCCCTGGTCGAGCAGATCCACGGTCGGCTGGAAACCGTAAAAGGCTACCTGCAGCTCACCGATGACGAGGCGACCACGACCTCGCTGCCGGTGTTGGGCGAGTACGAGCACCTGCTGTCCCTGGCCTCGGACCAGTACGACTTCCCCGATTTCGACGAGAACTCGGTCGCCACGCTGTTCTACACCACCGGCACCACCGGCGACCCGAAAGGTGTGTACTTCAGCCACCGCCAGTTGGTGCTGCACACCCTGAATGCCGTCGGCACCCTGGGCGTCTATCAGGGCCAGCCGCTGCTGCGCTCCGACGACGTGTACATGCCGATCACGCCGATGTTCCATGTGCATGCGTGGGGCGTGCCGTATGTCGCGACCCTGATGGGCATCAAGCAGGTCTACCCGGGCCGCTACGAACCCAACAGCCTGGTCAAGCTGTACCGTGAAGAGAAGGTGACCTTCTCCCACTGCGTGCCGACCATCCTGCAGATGATCCTCAACTGCGAGGAAGGCAAGGCGACCCGTTTCGATGGCTGGAAAATGCTCCTGGGCGGCAGCGCGCTGACCCTCGGCGTGGCCAGCGAAGCCAATGCCAAAGGCATGGTGGTGCACGCAGGCTACGGCATGTCCGAGACCTGCCCGTTGCTGTGCCTGACGTACCTGCGCGATGAAGACCTGCAGCTGTCCGCCGAAGCGCAACTGCCGATCCGCATCAAGACCGGCACCCCGGTGCCATTGGTCGACCTGAAGATCATCGACGCCGATGGCAACGATGTGCCCCATGACGGTGAGTCCCTGGGCGAGATCGTGGTGCGCGCGCCGTGGCTGACCCAGGGCTATCTGAAAGCCCCGGACAAAGGCGCGGAGTTGTGGCACAACGGCTGGTTGCACACCGGCGACATGGCCTCGATCGACAAGCTGGGCGGCGTGGAAATCAAGGACCGCATCAAGGACGTGATCAAGACGGGCGGTGAGTGGATCAGCTCCCTGGAACTGGAAAGCCTGATCAGCGAACACCCGGGCGTGATGTCCGTCGCCGTGGTGGGCATTGCCGACGAACAATGGGGTGAACGCCCGATGGCCATGGTCGTTTGCGAGCCCGGGCAATACCTCGACCGCAAGATTCTGGAGACGCACCTGCAAGCCTTTGTCGATGGCGGCCGCATCAACAAATGGGCGATTCCCAAGCAGTTCAAATTCGTCGCCGAAATCCCCAAGACCAGCGTCGGCAAGATCAACAAGAAGCTGATTCGGGAAACTGAAGCGAACTGACACGAACTGACCCGAACACTGTAGGAGCGAGCTTGCTCGCGATGGACTCAAGGGCGCCGCGTTTATCCTGTAAACACGCGTTATCGTTGACGACCATCGCGAGCGAGCTCGCTCCTACAACGAATTCAACAGTGGGCGGTTTCTGGATAGTTTGCGGGGCGTCATCTTTGTCATAGTCCTCGTCTGAGATAACGCCCCGTAAGTCGCAGTTTTCAGCGCCTGTGCCAAGCTGAACGGGGAATTAGCGCCGCGCATTCAACTGCAGGTCAGTCAAACCCCAGGAAGCCCATGCCATGAACCTCGCCCGTGCATCAAACGTCCGCCACGAGTTCTACAAAGCTGTCTGGTTCTATTTAAAAGTGGTGTGGCCGATCTTCTCGATACTGCTTTTGGTGATCATTGCGTTCGGCCTCATCATCGCCCACCTGGAAGGCTGGGGCCCGTTAGACGGTATCTACTTCGCCTTCGTGACCGGCCTGACCATCGGCTATGGAGAGCTGGTGCCCAAACTGGGTGTGTCGCGAGTGCTGGCGATCCTGCTGGGTTTCAACGGCGTGCTGATGACCGCGACATTCGCGGCGATCAGTGTCCGGGCCATTGAAGTGACGGTGACGGCGGCGAGGAAGGAGGAATAGGGTGTAGCCTGGTCAACCCGAAGCCAAACCCCAACACAAAACCCCTGTGGGAGCGAGCTTGCTCGCGATAGCGGTGTATCAGCCAGCAAAAATGCTGAATGTTAAGCCCTCATCGCGAGCAAGCTCGCTCCCACAGTTTTTTGCAGCCAGCAGGCTAAGCCTCCCAACCCGCCCCGGTCACCGCCGCCTGCACCAGCGGGTGCAAGTCCGCCCCCTGATGTTCCGTCTGCCACGCCAGCAACTCCTTGCGCATGCTGGGCGCCCAGTACATCTGCATATGATTGCGCACGCTCAGCACCGCCTGTTGCTGGTCCGGCTGGCTGGCAAAGTACTGGGCGATCTGGTTGGCCATCTTGATCAGGTTGTTCGTGCTCATCGGCGTACCTCCGCTTTGGCGCCACGGCCCCGGTCCTTGAGCAGACGATGCTGTTCATCGCTGAATTCCTGGAAGCGTTTTTGCCACTCCGAAGGGTGATAAACGCGGCTGACTTCCACGGCGGTGACCTTGTACTCCGGACAGTTGGTGGCCCAGTCCGAGTTGTCGGTGGTGATCACGTTGGCGCCCGATTCCGGGAAGTGGAACGTGGTGTACACCACGCCCGGGGCGACCCGTTCGGTGATCCGCGCACGCAGCACGGTTTGCCCGGCTCGGCTGCCGATACCGACCCAGTCACCTTCGTTGATACCACGGCTTTCGGCGTCGGTTGGGTGGATTTCCAGGCGGTCTTCGTCATGCCAGGCGACGTTGTCGGTACGCCGGGTTTGAGCACCGACGTTGTACTGGCTGAGGATGCGCCCGGTGGTCAGCAGCAGCGGATAGCGACTGTTGACCTTCTCCTCGGTGGGCACGTAGCCGGTGAGCATGAAGCGCCCCTTGCCGCGCACGAATTCCTCAATGTGCATGGTCGGCGTGCCGTCCGGTGCTTCGGCGTTGCACGGCCATTGCAGGCTGCCGTGGCTATCCAGCGCGGCGTAGCTGACGTTGGTGAAGGTCGGCGTCAGGCTGGCGATCTCATCCATGATTTGCGACGGGTGCGTGTAGTTCATCGGGTAGCCCAAGGCATTGGCCAGGGCCACCGTGCCTTCCCAGTCGGCCTTGCCGCCCAGCGGGTCCATGACTTTGCGTACCCGCGAGATACGCCGCTCGGCGTTGGTAAAGGTGCCGTCTTTTTCCAGGAACGAACTGCCCGGCAGGAACACATGGGCGAACTTGGCGGTTTCGTTGAGGAAAATATCCTGCACCACCACGCACTCCATGGCCGACAAAGCGGCGGTGACGTGCTGGGTGTTCGGATCGCTCTGGGCGATGTCTTCGCCCTGGCAATACAGGCCCTTGAAACTGCCGGCCAGGGCCGACTCGAACATGTTGGGGATGCGCAGGCCGGGATCGGGTTGCAGGGTGACGTTCCAGGCCTGTTCGAACTGCGCCCGCACCACCTCGTTGGAGATGTGCCGGTAGCCAGGTAGTTCGTGGGGGAAGGAGCCCATGTCGCAGGAGCCCTGAACGTTGTTCTGCCCCCGCAGCGGGTTCACGCCCACGCCTTCGCGGCCGATGTTGCCGGTGGCCATGGCCAGGTTGGCGATGCCCATCACGGAAGTACTGCCCTGGCTGTGCTCGGTAACGCCCAGGCCGTAGTAGATCGCCGCGTTGCCACCGGTGGCATACAGGCGCGCGGCGGCACGAATGTCGGCAGCGGGTACACCGCAGATCGGGCCAAGGGCTTCCGGCGAGTTTTCCGCGCGGCTGACAAACTCACTCCAGATCGCGAAATCGCTACCCTCGCAACGGGCGTCGATAAAGGCCTGGTTTTGCAGGCCTTCAGTGATGATCACGTGGGCCAAGGCATTGAGCATGGCGACGTTGGTGCCAGGGCGCAGAGCCAAGTGATATTCGGCGCGGGCGTGCACCGTGTCCACCAGATCGATGCGTCGCGGATCGATGACGATCAGCCGCGCGCCTTCACGCAGACGGCGCTTGAGTTGCGAGGCGAACACTGGGTGGGCGTCGCTGGGGTTGGCGCCCATCACCAGGATCACGTCGGCCTGCATCACCGAGTCGAAACTCTGGGTGCCGGCGGACTCACCCAAGGTTTGTTTCAGGCCATAGCCGGTCGGCGAGTGGCAGACCCGCGCACAGGTGTCGACGTTATTGTTGCCGAAGGCGGCGCGCACCAGTTTCTGCACCAGATAGGTTTCTTCGTTGGTGCAACGGCTGGAGGTGATGCCACCGATGGAGTCGCGGCCATATTTTTGCTGCAGACGTCGGAATTCGCTGGCGGCGTAAGTCACCGCTTCATCCCAGCTGACTTCCTGCCAAGGGTCGCTGATGTTTTTGCGGATCATCGGCTTGGTGATGCGATCCGGGTGGGTGGCGTAGCCCCAGGCAAAGCGCCCTTTGACGCAAGAGTGGCCATGGTTAGCCTGGCCGTTCTTGTCCGGAACCATACGCACCAACTGGTCGCCTTTCATCTCGGCGCGGAACGAGCAACCCACGCCGCAATAGGCACAGGTGGTGATCACGCTGCGTTCCGGCTGGCCCAGCTCGACCACGCTTTTTTCCATCAGCGTCGCGGTAGGGCAGGCCTGCACACAGGCACCGCAGGACACGCATTCCGAATCGAGGAAGTTCTCGCCACCGGCGGCAGCCACGCGGGACTCAAAACCGCGCCCGGTAATGGTCAGGGCAAAGGTGCCCTGGGTTTCTTCGCAGGCGCGCACGCAGCGGTTGCAGACGATGCACTTGCTCGGGTCGTAATCGAAGTAGGGGTTGGAGGTGTCTTTCACGTCCTCCAGATGGTTCTCGCCTTCATAGCCATAACGCACTTCCCGCAGGCCAACCTGACCGGCGACGGTTTGCAGCTCGCAGTTGCCGTTGGCCGAGCAGGTCAGGCAGTCCAGCGGGTGATCGGAGATGTACAACTCCATGACGTTACGGCGCAGGGTGGCGAGCTTCGGCGTCTGGGTGTGCACGGTCATGCCTTCGGTGACCGGCGTAGTGCAGGATGCGGGATAGCCGCGCATGCCGTCGATCTCCACCAGGCACATACGGCAGGAGCCGAAGGCTTCCAGGCTGTCGGTGGCGCAGAGTTTCGGAATGGTGGTGCCCATCAGCGCGGCGGCGCGCATCACCGAGGTGCCTTCGGGCACGCTGATGCTGCGGCCATCGATGTTCAGGGTGACTTGCACCTGGCTGTCGCGGGCAGGCGTACCCAGATCGATATCGGTTTTCGGGTCGAAGAGAGTGATCATTGCTCGGCCTCCGAGGGCTGCAAGCCGAAGTCGGCGGGGAAGTGCTTGAGGGCGCTGGCGACCGGGAAGGAAACCATGCCGCCCAATGCGCACAGCGAACCGTATTGCAGGGTGTCGCAGAGGTCCTTGAGGATGATCACCTGTTCATCGCGACCGCTCGCGTCTGGCGCGGCGAGCAGGCGGTCGATCACCTCAACGCCACGAGTCGAACCGATGCGGCACGGGGTGCATTTGCCACAGGATTCCTCGGCGCAAAACTGCATCGCGAAGCGCGCCATATGGGCCATGTCCAGGCTGTCGTCAGCCACCACCACACCACCGTGACCGAGCATCGCGCCGATGGCGGCGAAGGCTTCGTAATCCAGCGGTGTATCGAATTGCGAAGGTGGCACCCAGGCGCCAAGGGGGCCGCCCACCTGCGCAGCCTTCAGCGGACGGCCACTGGCGGTTCCTCCGCCATAGTCTTCCACCAGCTCCCGCAAGGTCAGGCCAAAGGCCCGTTCCACCAGACCGCCATGACGAATATTGCCCGCCAACTGGAAGGGCATGGTGCCCAGAGAACGGCCCATGCCGTAATCACGATAGAACTGCGCACCCTTGGCCAGAATCAGCGGCACAGAGGCCAAAGTCAGCACGTTGTGCACCAGCGTCGGCAGGCCGAACAGACCCTTCAAGGCAGGAATTGGCGGCTTGGCGCGGACGATCCCGCGCTTGCCTTCGAGGGAGTCCAGCAACGCGGTTTCTTCACCGCAGATGTAAGCGCCGGCACCGACGCGCACTTCCATATCGAAGGCCAGGCCGCTGCCGCCGACATTGGCGCCGAGGTAACCGGCGTCTCGGGCGATGTTCAACGCCGCACGCAGCGTGGCCACAGCATCGGGATATTCCGAGCGAACATAGATGTAGCCGTAAGTGGCACCGACGGTAATGCCGGCGATGGCCATGCCTTCGATCAGCAGGAAAGGGTCGCCTTCCATCAACATGCGGTCGGCGAAGGTGCCGGAGTCGCCTTCGTCGGCGTTGCACACGATGTATTTCTGCACAGCTTCGGTAGCGCGCACCGTGCGCCACTTGATCCCGGCGGGGAAGGCCGCGCCGCCACGGCCACGCAGGCCTGAATCGAACACTTCCGTCGCGGTCTGTTCACCACCCACCGCGATGGCTCGGGTCAAACCCTCGAAACCGCCGTGCGCGCGGTAATCGTCCAGCGACAGCGGCCGGGTAATACCAGCACGGGCGAACAACAGGCGTTGTTGAGTCTTCAGATAAGACAGTTCTTCCACCAGGCCCAAGGCCAGTGGATGGCTGGACGGCTCGCCTTGCAACGCATCGAGCACGGACGGCACATCGGCAGCGGTCAATGGGCCGAAACCGATCCGGCCTTGGGGGCTGTCCACTTCCAGCAGCGGTTCCAGCCAGTACAGGCCGCGCGAACTGGTGCGCTGTAGCTCCAGCGGCAGATTGCGTTCCTTGGCCTGAGAGATCAGGGCCACGGATACCTCATCGGCACCCACGGCACGGGCTAGCGAATCACAGGGCAGATAGAGAGTCGGCATCACGCGTCCTCCCGGCAAGCGTCGAGCAAGGCATCCAGATGCTCAGCGCTCAGCCGCGCATGCACCCGGCCATCCAGCTCCAGGGCAGGCGAACAGGCGCAGGCACCGAGGCAATACACCGGACGCAAACTGATGCTGCCATCCGCGCTGCTGCCGTGATCGTCCAGTTGCAGACGCTCGCGCAACTGCGCGGCCAACTGCTCGGCACCACGGCTCTTGCACGACTCAGCCCGGCACAGCCGCAGGATATGTTTGGCCGGCGGCGCGGTACGGAAGTCATGGTAAAAACTGATCACCCCACGAACCTCGGCCTGGCTCAGATTGAGGGCATGAGCAATCTCGGGGACGGCGACATCGGGGACGTAACCGATGCGTTCCTGAATATCATGAAGAATGGGCAACAGCGCACCCGCAGAGCCCTTGTGGCGCTCCAGCAGACTGTTGACCACAGGCAGGTGCAACATCTCATCAGGCATTCAGCAATCCTCACGGTCACGGACAAACCAGATGGTCGTCGGTCGTCCGAAAGTGTCGGCTGCGGCACTCACACCACGTCACGGTATCGTGGCATTTTCAGGCCGTTGGCCAGGGCACCCTGAGCGGGCATCTTGTTGTGCCCGGCGCGGTCTTCGCCGCACCTCTACTGGGCATAAAGGGCAGCTTGCCACGCTGCTGTTGATCGACCTGCACCAAAGCGACGTGCTCGGTTCTGCCTACGACTATCCATTAAGTCTAGATGAGTGCCGAAAGGGGCGTTCACCCACCGGCCTAATGCCCGGAGGGCTTGTCGATGGCTGATGTATAGCAAGCATTACAGGTGAGAAGAAGCATCAGAACCGTGGGCAATTTTACGGAGCAGATCCGCCGATCCATTCCGCTACAAACCGAAAGCCATCCCCCCCGAACCGAACACAAAAAGCCCCGAAAAACCTCAAGGCCAAGCCGAAATACCACCCGCCACACAACCCCCCTGTGGGAGCGAGCTTGCTCGCGATAGCGCCAGCCCAACCACCCTCAATGCTGAAGATTGCACCACAAACCCACTCACACACTGGGGCCAAACAATGCCCGCCAGCCCACCGCAACCCCCTGTGGAAGCGGGCTTGCTCGCGAAAAACGCAAGGCATCCACGTGTCCCGCTGAATACCCCGGCCACCACAACCAAGCCCGCTCTCACAGCGTCACGCCTGACTTTTGAAACCAAAAACTATCCTGACGCCTCGCCCACTACCCCTCAGCCTTAGCCCCCGTCCGCTTAGACGCCAGATCATTATCCCGATCCCGAGTAAGCACCTTCACCGCATCATCCACCAACGCCTTACTCATCGAAGTCAGATAATGCGCAGCCCAAGCGTGACGGTCGGTATCTCTGGCATAAGCAGCATCTTCAGTGAGGGTTTTGGCCAGGAACAGAAAATCGGAGGCCATGGACAACGCATCGCCGAGAGGAACGCCGCGAGTGACATGAAACAGCGCTTGATCCGCGCAGTAGATGGCAGGTGTCAGGCCGATAGTTTTGAGTTCAGGTTGTTCAGTCATTGGCCACCTCCGAGGATGGAGAGGCAATGGGGGAGGGCGTTACGCGATTGGGAATTGCGTAAAGGGGAAAGCCAAATTTCAAACGGATTGATACTGCGCATTATCCAACTCCTTGATATGAGGAGCTGCCACGTTCGTTACCACACGAATGGGTGACAGCTGTGCGCAGGGTGGTAAACCGGGAATCAAGGAAACCGGCACGCCCGAGGGCGTCCCACGCACAGCCGCCATAACTCACGCCGCAGGCATAAAAAAAGCGCCTGATGACGTGATTGGGGCGCTGTTGCGCCTTGAATAACTCGGGTTACCACACCCGGTCGCTGAATTGGCAGCGACGGTGGGAGGGTATCGTCCAGATCCTTTTCCTGCAACCTTCAAAGGCCTCGATCCCAAACCACCTGAGACGAAAAATGTGTTCTGTCCTCGATTTGTTCGTTGCGCGTGTGGCAGTCGCTACGCTCATCGTCCGCTTTCGGCCAGAAGCAGACGTTCGCCATAAAGCAGCGTCAGCAGCTTGCCACGAATAGTTAGAGCCGCTTGCTCTTGATCCGTCAACCGCCGCTCCGTAAGCGTTTTTCCCCAATATGCCACCTTCAATTTTCCTCCAGTTAAAGCAGCTAGATGGTATGGAGCGGCGGCGTCGATATTGAAACGTTGACAGTGATGGCACTCTGATCTAGATTCGGCATCTCTTTACGCGTACATAGCTAGACGGTTTCCGTCGATGGCTTAGTCAGGCGGTTCGCCAGACTCAATTACATTGCGTTGTTTTATTCCGCAGACAAGATCTGCGGCCCTACGCTCGCTTCGCTCACTCCGGTCCACAGATCTTGTCTGCGGCTGATTCTTGGTAAAGAGCCCCCAATCGCATGGATCCGCGACAAAGAATTCTTGCAGACGTTGATCTTGAGCAAAGCAAGGTTCATTTCTCAAAAAATCCTATCGTTTTACTTTGCGGAGGATTCGTTCCAGAAAAGGAACATGCGGACGCCGACGACCCACCAATCAGGTCCCTTCGCGACGCGGTGAAGCGCAAAGCACTTCAGATGGCTGCGTCACCTCATATATTCCGCCCAGAAGAAATCAAGTCTTGGCATGAAGATGGCGTGTTCAGAAACCTGATGGACTTCGAGGCGGATCTCGGAAGTGTTTGCTCATTGGTGGCGATTGCTGTTGAAAGTGAAGGTGCGATTGCAGAGTTGGGTGCATTTTCTCAGCTGCCAGACTTCAATAAAAAATTGATTGTTTTTGTTCCTGAAGAGTATGCAGGTGCTAACTCTTTCATTAATCTAGGCATTCTTCGTCATATTAAAGAGAAGCATGGGACAGGGGTAAAAGTATACCCTTGGAGCCCGAAGTTTCCAGGCGACATAACTGAAGACGTTGTAACTGACGTCCTTGAAGATATTGCCAGCGAAATATTAGAACTTCAAAAAACCCAATCATTTAATGTGAATAACAATATTCATCTTATCGTTTTAATTTACGAGTTGCTCAAGCTATTCGTCGCATTAAAGGAGAAAGAGCTGATTGATTCAATCAAAGCTTTAGGTCGGGAAGTGCATAGGGACGACTTGAGGCGAAAGCTTTTTCTTCTCCAGGAGTTCAGGCTTGTAAGAAAAATTGAATACAGCGATTCAACATTTTATGCCTGCGATGATGATACTTTTCACAGCCTCCGCCTTGTTCTGAAATCAGGTGTAGCCGTTGACCCTCTGCGTTTGCGTGTTGAGTGTGTGGATTATTACAAGGTCACAGGAACCGAACGTAACCGTAACAGAGCAATCGACCGTGCGAAACTGGGAGGCCAAAAATGAGCCTATATGACTTTCGCAAGCATATGTCAGAGATGTTGTCTTTGTCTGAGCATGATGTGGCCCGATTGATTGTAAGGGCGCCTTATGCTTACAAAAGATACTTCATACCAAAAAAATCTGGCGGAGTGAGGCCAATCGCACAGCCCGCAAAAGAAACTAAAGTAATACAAGGTTTACTTGTTGAAAACTGGTTTTCTCAGCTCCCTGTCCATGAATGCGCTGCCGCCTACAGACAAGGCTCAAGTATCAAGGCAAATGCCGAGCGGCACAAGCAGAACAGCTATATTGCCAAGTTCGACTTCTCCAATTTTTATGGATCTATAACCGAGTCGGACTTAGTTAAACACCTTTCCTACGAGCTTTGCGGAAAATTATCAGTGCAAAGCATTAAAGATATTGCAAGAGTAAGCTGCGTTAGAGATCGGATTACAACTCGGCTTGCTCTCAGTATTGGAGCGCCTAGCTCTCCAATTTTGTCGAATTCAATAATGTATTATTTTGATCTGGCAGTGGAGTCCTGGTGCTTAGAGCGTAATATAGTGTACTCTCGTTATGCAGATGACCTTACATTCTCCACAAATGATAAGGGTGCAACATCTGAGATTGAGAAGCTTATCTTGGAAACGCTTGGAAGCATTCCTTACCCACGCCTTCAGTTAAATCACGAAAAAACAGTCTATGCTTCAAAGAAAAAGCAGCGTCGCATCACTGGGCTAATTATATCCAATGATAATGAGGTTTCTTTAGGGCGCGATAAAAAAAGATTGATTAGCGCCATGATACATCGTTACGCCCATCATGAATTAGATGAAAAATCAATTCTCCATCTTCAAGGGCTGATGGGCTTCGCACAAGATATTGAGCCGCTGTTTGTTGCAAAAATGAGAGGCAAGTATACAGGCCGACTAATCTCGGATTTGCTCAGGCAGAGAGGAAAAAAAATGTAAGTGGAATCGTTAGTGCCTGAGTTGCTCCTAATTCCGTAGGTGCAGTGAAGTACTAGCTTTCGTCCTTCCGTGACGGGCGGCTATTGGCCGATTGCTGCCCGTCGCAAAGGGCTGCAGCCGCCCCATAGTTGCCCTTCGCAGAGGGCAGTTCACGACCAGAAGCACACTCTGGTGATTAGCAGTTAGCGACCCTCAATGATCTCAACTGCTGACAAGCGACCGTAAGCGCCACTTTGGGACGTTCAGTTCCCCTAGAACGGCGTCGAGCCTATTGCTGAAGGTGGCTAAGAAGATGGTTATTCTAGGACAGTTCAGCAGACCTGTGCCGGCTTAATCGAAACTTCCCTGGTACACCTCGGCCAGATTAAAATTACATATACTGCCTTTTGCATGCCTTACCTATATCTAGCGACGCCACGTCGTTTATGGCCAATTCGAAAGCTCTCTTGATGATGAAAAAATACCCTTCGTGGTCATGACTTTTATTGACATCAATATGATGTCATATGTATGTTGAATCGCAGACTAACCGACAAATGGTGTTTCGTGAATACAGATCACAAGTTAAAGAGCTTGACTGAACTGGAAGTCCAGATCGGAAGGCGCATTGCAGAGTTTAATGCAAAACGCGCCAAAAACCAAAAGAGCAACCAGCTATATTCACTAGGTCAGATACTCCTGAGCTCTCTGACCACTTTGCTGATAGCCGTCAATACTAAAGCGTCCCTTTTCTCTATCACTGTAGCCACTCTGATAACTAGCTCGCTGGCTAGTCTGGCCGGCCAGCTTCTGAGCAAATATATGTATGAAGAAAGGATGGCTATGAATATCGCTACAGTTTGCGCTCTGTACGAACTAAGTCACACAATTACCATGGATAAAAAGAAGGAAGAAGATGATGAGGGAAATCACAAAATAACACTTGATAAAGTCGAGTCATATCAAGATCGATACCAGCGCATTTTGAGCGCGGCGAATGGACAGTGGCAAAAACACATACAGAAAAGTAAAAAACCAAAGTAAATGAAAAAATTCTCTAAAGTGCTTACGCTAAACAAACTGCATATTATTGATAATGTTATTGGCTCTGTCGGTAATGGCAGCCTGAAGGCTGACTATTTCAATATTGGCTCCCCTATTGGGAATCCGCCTCTTCTTAGGGGGTCAATTGTTATAGATATGAATATTCTGTTCTTAACTGATAATCGTCAGTATTTCAAGGCGGGTAGTCCTGTTGATACAGGGAGTCTTAAGTTCGGGTTTCTTAAGCCAAATATCGACAGGGACCTCTTCCTGCAAATGGTAAGTTGCGATTATGAGAAGTTTCACGCACTGACAGTAGATCTATTCAGCCTGCCCAGCCCATCACTGGAGAAACTAAATTCTCACAGAGCCTGCAACTCTTTAAAGCCTGTCATTCAAAAATATTTTTCTACTGCCGTAATAGATTTTATGTACAGCGAAACAAACCCCCATGCTTGGCTCTTTGAGTTCTGCCTAGATGGCGGCTACGCACTTACAGAAAGGCATATAGAGAAAATGTTTATACCTAATACATACATGTTCAACTCCACAATTAGAGAGCTAAGCAGTATACTGAAGGGTAAGATTGTTACGTATAATCCAAAATATGGAATAGAGGGGCGCGAGACTTGATGCCAAGATTTTATGTGGTTGGTGCCTACGAAGATTTCAAGCTTAATATTTTCCCTTCACATATATCTCCTATTGTTGCAGAACGCCATATGGGGCAGTATCGCCGATGGGCGTATAAAATTGAGGCGCCCTATAAAATTATACCTACCCACGCAGTAGGGGGATTTTATAGTACGCCTCAGGAAATGTTTCCCTATATGACCTATAGCCTCATTTCGCCAGTTTTGCTAAGGCAGGATTCCCAAATAGTCGCAATTTCAAAAGATAAGTTACTTGTTGAGAGTAGTAGCTTTAAGCTATGTCGAAAGATACTTGTCGAGGCCGTAAAAAACATTAAAGAACCGGGGTTTTTATATCGATCTCTTCTGTCAATGAAAAATTCGTTTAATTAAAGCTGAATTGGTTTTTATTTGTGTGTGGCATGATTTCACAACTGGCCGTTGGACTTTCAGCAACAAGCAAAAAATAACCAGGAAAGGGTAGGGGGTTCGAGGTGAAATCTGGACGTTTAGCAACAGGAAGTCATCCCCCCACCCCTCCAAGCCTTGCAAGTAACAGGCAGGCTTGTTGATGGGGTATACACATATGTCGAGGTGGCCACTCCCATATTTACAAGCTTTTGCTCAAGCGTCCGCTTCTGGCCGGAAGCGGACTTGGCTAAACGCTAATAGACGGTAAAAAAACCGGGGGAAAGGGGGCGGAGGAAAAAAGGGACAGATTTTTTATCGGTTAAAACGCAACGACCAACGTCGGTTCGGTTATCGGGCACTATCGCTTTAAGGCCCCTCGCGTTCTTCATTGAATATCTTTTAAATAGTCCTTCAGCGCAATGAGCGGGTCATCAAGCTGCTCCAGCGTCTGAACACTGGCAAATTCACCCGCCAATCTCCCCAACTCCCGCCCCAACGGCTTATCCACACCCCCTACCGCCTCCAACGCCAACCCCACACACTCACCCACCTTCACCTGTATCCCCTCAACATCCCCCCGCCGCACCAGCAACTCAAACACATCCCGCTGGTAATCCCCCATCACCAAATCATCCCGCAAAATCGGGCTTGAACCTTCCGACTCATAAGCCAGTTTGAGGGAGAAGAGGGCGACGGTTTCCAGGTGCAATTCCATGGGGGGAATCCTTGTGAAATGTTCCGGCGGTGCGGGTGGGGTGGAAGAGCAGGGTCAAAAGCATCGCCAGCAAGCCGGCTCCTACGGGGCGGTGGGGTGTCAGGTGCTTTTCTGCGGACGAAAAAAAAGGCCTTGCAAAGCAAGACCTTTCTTAATTTTGGTGCCCCGAGGGAGACTCGAACTCCCACTCCTTTCGAAAACGGATTTTGAATCCGCCGCGTCTACCAATTCCGCCATCAGGGCTCAATGGCGGCGAAGTATAGAGATGAGATAACCGCTGGTCAATCAGGTACATGGAGAATTTTTGATAATTCCGCTAGACTTCCCGGCCCTGCTAGACGAACCCCATCATGCGCGTTGCTGACTTTACCTTCGAGCTCCCTGATTCGCTGATCGCCCGCCATCCGCTGGCCGAGCGGCGCAATAGTCGCCTGTTGACCCTGGATGGGGTCAGCGGCGCCCTGGCACACCGTCAATTCACTGATTTGCTGGAGCATTTGCGCCCTGGCGACTTGATGGTGTTCAACAATACCCGGGTGATTCCGGCGCGGCTGTTTGGCCAGAAGGCTTCCGGCGGCAAGCTGGAAATCCTGGTGGAGCGGGTGCTCGACAGTCATCGCGTGCTGGCCCATGTGCGTTCCAGCAAGTCGCCCAAGCCTGGGTCGAAGATTCTCATCGACGGCGGTGGCGAGGCTGAAATGCTGGCGCGGCACGATGCGTTGTTCGAGCTGGGGTTCGCCGAGGAGGTGTTGCCGTTGCTCGACCGTGTCGGGCACATGCCGCTGCCTCCTTATATAGACCGCCCGGACGAGGGCGCCGACCGCGAGCGTTACCAGACCGTCTACGCCGAGCGTTTGGGCGCGGTGGCGGCGCCGACGGCGGGGCTGCATTTCGATCAGGTGCTGATGGAGGCGATTGCCGCCAAGGGCGTCGAGACCGCGTTCGTGACCCTGCACGTCGGCGCCGGCACGTTCCAGCCGGTGCGCGTGGAGAAGCTCGAAGACCACCACATGCACAGCGAATGGCTGGAAGTCGGCCAGGACGTGGTGGATGCCGTTGCCGCCTGTCGTGCTCGCGGCGGTCGTGTGGTGGCGGTGGGGACCACCAGTGTGCGTTCCCTGGAAAGCGCCGCCCGCGATGGCGTGCTCAAGCCGTTCAGTGGCGACACCGACATTTTCATCTACCCGGGCCGGCCGTTTCATGTGGTCGATGCCCTGGTCACCAACTTCCATTTGCCCGAATCCACGCTGTTGATGCTGGTTTCGGCGTTCGCCGGTTATCCCGAGACCATGGCCGCCTACAAGGCCGCGGTCGACAACGGTTACCGCTTTTTCAGCTACGGTGATGCGATGTTCATCACGCGTAATCCTGCGCCGACTGCCCCTAAAGAATCGGGCCCAGAGGAAACTGTATGAGTCGCACCTGTCGTATGTCTTTCGAGCTGCTGGCCACTGATGGCAAGGCTCGTCGCGGTCGTTTGACCTTCCCGCGCGGTACCGTCGAGACCCCGGCTTTCATGCCGGTGGGCACCTACGGCACGGTCAAGGGCATGCTGCCACGGGATATCGAGGCGACCGGCGCTGAAATCATTCTGGGCAACACCTTCCACCTGTGGCTGCGCCCGGGCACGGAAGTGATCAAGAAGCACGGCGACCTGCACGATTTCATGCAGTGGAAAGGCCCGATTCTGACCGACTCCGGCGGTTTCCAGGTGTTCAGCCTGGGCGCCATGCGCAAGATCAAGGAGGAGGGCGTGACCTTCGCTTCTCCGGTCGACGGCGCCAAGGTGTTCATGGGCCCGGAAGAGTCGATGCAGGTCCAGCGTGACCTGGGCTCCGACATCGTGATGATTTTCGACGAATGCACGCCGTACCCGGCCGACGAAGACGTTGCCCGTATTTCCATGGAATTGTCCCTGCGTTGGGCCAAGCGTTCGAAAGAAGCCCATGGCGACAACACGGCGGCGCTGTTCGGCATCGTTCAGGGCGGCATGCACCAGGACCTGCGCATGCGCTCCCTGGAAGGCCTGGACAAGATCGGCTTCGACGGCCTGGCCATCGGCGGCCTGTCGGTGGGCGAGCCCAAGCACGAGATGATCAAGGTGCTGGATTACCTGCCGGGCATGATGCCCGCTGACAAACCTCGTTACCTTATGGGCGTTGGCAAACCGGAAGACTTGGTTGAGGGTGTGCGCCGCGGTGTGGACATGTTCGATTGCGTGATGCCAACCCGTAATGCCCGCAATGGGCATCTGTTCATTGATACCGGCGTGCTGAAGATCCGTAACGCGTTCCATCGCCATGATGATTCGCCGCTCGATCCGACCTGCGATTGCTATACCTGCCAGAACTTCTCTCGCGCTTATCTGCATCACCTGGACAAGTGCGGCGAAATGCTGGGAAGCATGCTCAATACCATCCATAACTTGCGCCATTATCAAGTGCTTATGGCTGGTTTGCGCGAGGCTATTCAACAGGGTACATTGGCCGCCTTTGTCGATGCCTTCTACGCCAAACGCGGGTTGCCTGTTCCGCCTTTGGACTGAGTTTACTGACCCCAAGATTCAACATTTGCAACTGGAGTGCTAAATGAGCTTTTTTATCTCTAATGCCATGGCAGACGCTGCTGCACCTGCGGCAGCCCCTATGGGCGGCGGTTTCGAGTGGATTTTCCTGGTCGGCTTCCTGGTCATCTTCTACCTGATGATCTGGCGTCCACAGGCCAAACGCGCCAAAGAGCAGAAAAACCTGCTGAGCAGCCTGCAGAAAGGCGACGAAGTTGTGACCACCGGCGGCATCGCCGGCAAGATCACTAAAGTGGCCGACGATTTCGTCGTTCTGGAAGTTTCCGACACCGTCGAAATGAAGTTCCAGAAAGGCGCCATCGCCGCCACGCTGCCAAAAGGCACGCTCAAAGCGATCTAAGTTTCAACTTCATTTTCAATCGACGGGGCGCGCAAGGCGCCCCGCGTCATAAACGGGCGGCGTGATGCTGAACAAATATCCTCTGTGGAAATACATTCTGATCCTGGCGGTGCTGGCGGTCGGTCTGATTTATTCCGCTCCCAATCTTTATCCTGATGACCCGGCCATTCAGGTCAGCGGTGCAAGCACTGCGCTGCAAGTCAATCAGGCTGATCTGGATCGCGTGAGCGCTGCGCTCAAGGAATCCGGGATCAACGTCAAGGCTGCCACGCTGGCAGAGGGCGGCAAGGGCGGTCTGATTCGCCTGACCAAGGCTGAAGACCAGCTGCCGGCCAAGGACGTCGTGCGCAAGGCATTGGGTGATGACTACGTCGTCGCGCTGAACCTGGCACAAACCACTCCGCAATGGCTGCGCAACCTCGCTGCGCACCCGATGAAGCTGGGTCTGGACTTGTCCGGTGGTGTGCACTTCCTGCTGGAAGTGGACATGGACAAAGCCCTCGACGCGCGCCTGAAAGTCTACGAAGGCGACGTCAAGAGCCTGCTGCGTAAAGAGAAGCTGCGCTATCGCAGTCTGCCGCAACTGGGCGGTGCCATTCAGCTGGGCTTCACTGATGAAGCAGCCCGCGAACAGGCCCGTACGCTGATCCGCAAGAACTTCAACGATTTCGACATTGTTCCGGCCGACCTCAACGGTCAACCGGTGCTGCGTCTGGCGATGACCCCGGCCAAGCTGGCGGAAATCCGTGAATACTCCATCAAGCAGAACTTGACCACGGTACGTAACCGCGTCAACGAGCTGGGTGTTGCCGAACCGATCGTCCAGCGTCAGGGCGCCAACCGCATCGTGGTTGAGCTGCCGGGCGTGCAGGACACTGCCGAAGCCAAGCGTATCCTCGGCAAGACGGCCAACCTCGAGTTCCGTCTGGCGGCTGAGCCGGGTGCTTCGAAAGCCACTTCCGAATCCTTCGAGTTCCGTGAGGGCAACCGTCCTCCTGCACTGATCGAGCGTGGCCTGATCATCACCGGTGACCAGGTAACCGACGCCAAGGCTGGCTTCGACGAGCACGGCAGGCCAGAAGTGAATATCCGTCTGGATGGCCACGGCGGCGAGCTGATGAGCCGTGCGACCCGTTCGAACGTCGGTCGCAGCATGGCGGTGATCTTCATCGAGCAGCGTCCGGTTACCACTTACACCAAGCAGGTGGTCAACGGCGTCGAGAAAGACGTGCCGGTTCAGACCTTCAAGGAAGAGAAGAAGATCATCAGCCTGGCGACCATTCAGTCGCCGCTGGGTGCTCAGTTCCGCATCACTGGCCTGAATGGCCAGGGCGAGTCGTCCGAACTGGCGCTGTTGCTGCGTGCCGGTGGTCTGGCCGCTCCGATGTACTTCGCTGAAGAGCGCACCATCGGTCCAAGCCTGGGTGCCGACAACATCACCAAGGGTATCGATGCATCGCTGTGGGGCATGCTGTTCGTCTCGCTGTTCATCATCGCCATCTACCGCTTCTTCGGCATTATCGCCACCGTCGCGTTGACGGTGAACATGGTGATGCTGCTGGCCTTGATGTCTCTGCTGGGTGCAACACTGACCCTGCCGGGTATCGCCGGTATCGTGTTGACCATGGGTATGGCGGTCGACGCCAACGTGCTGATCTTCTCGCGGATCCGTGAAGAGATCGCCGCCGGCATGACCGTGCAGCGCGCAATCAACGAAGGCTTCGGCCGGGCATTCACCGCGATTCTCGACGCCAACCTGACAACACTGTTGGTCGGCGGCATCCTCTTTGCCATGGGCACCGGCCCGGTCAAGGGCTTCGCAGTGACCATGTCCCTCGGGATCTTTACCTCGATGTTCACGGCCATCATGGTGACCCGCGCGATGGTCAACCTGATCTTCGGCGGTCGTGACTTCAAGAAGTTGTGGATTTAAGGGGCTGCCATGTTACGTACAATCAACTTCATGGGCGTTCGCAACTTTGCGTTCGGCGTCACATTGTTCCTTACGGTGCTGGCCTTGTTCAGCGTCGCCACCAAGGGCATGAACTGGGGCCTGGACTTCACCGGCGGTACGCTCATCGAGCTGACCTACGAGCGTCCGGCCGACGTCACCCAGGTGCGTGAGCAGCTGGTGACCGCGGGTTATCACGAAGCCATCGTGCAGAACTTCGGTGCAACCACCGACCTGTTGGTGCGCATGCCTGGCGAAGACCCGCAACTGGGTCACCAGGTGGCCGAAGCCTTGCAGAAGGTGGGCGGCGAGAACCCGGCGACGGTCAAGCGCGTCGAGTTCGTCGGCCCGCAGGTAGGTGAAGAGCTGCGCGACCAGGGCGGCCTCGGCATGCTGATGGCGCTGGGCGGCATCCTGATCTACCTGGCGTTCCGCTTTCAGTGGAAGTTTGCGGTCGGTGCGATCGTGTCCCTGATCCACGACGTGATCGTGACCATCGGTATCCTGTCGTTCTTCCAGATCACCTTCGACCTGACGGTACTGGCGGCGGTGCTGGCGATCATCGGTTACTCGCTCAACGATACCATCGTGGTATTCGACCGGGTTCGTGAGAACTTCCGGGTACTGCGCAAGGCCAGCCTGATCGAGAACATCAACATCTCGACCACGCAAACCCTGCTGCGGACCATGGCGACTTCGATTTCCACCTTGCTGGCGATCGCGGCCCTGCTGTTCTTCGGTGGCGACAACCTGTTCGGCTTCTCCATCGCCCTGTTCATCGGTGTTCTGGCGGGTACTTACTCGTCGATCTACATCGCGAACGTGGTGCTGATCTGGCTGAACCTGAGCACGGAAGACCTGATTCCTCCGGCCAATGCCGAGAAGGAAGTCGACGACCGTCCTTGAAGGAAGCTTCTTTCAGCGATGTAGTCCGAAAAAGGCGCGAGTTGAACTCGCGCCTTTTTTTGTGCTCCAAGGCAGGGAGAAGCGCGGGTTTATCCCGCATGTGATGGTCCAGGAGGTTCATGTGAACAAGTCGATGCTGGTTGGTGCTGTACTGGGTGCTGTCGGTGTGACTGCCGGGGGTGCTGTGGCCACCTACAGCCTGGTTAAAAGCGGTCCGGAGTTCGCACAAGTACTCGCCGTTGAGCCGGTCAAGACACAAATCAAGACTCCACGTGAAGTGTGCAAGGATGTAGCGGTCACCCGGCAGGCGCCGGTGAAAGATCAACATCAGATCGCCGGTACGGTGGTCGGTGCATTGGCAGGTGGTTTGCTGGGTAACCAGATCGGTGGCGGCAGCGGCAAGAAGATCGCCACGGTCGCAGGTGCTGTCGGTGGCGGTTACGCCGGTAACAAGGTGCAGGAAGGCATGCAGGAGCGTGATACCTACACCACCACCCAGACCCGCTGTAACACGGTTAACGACATCAGTGACAAGGTTGTAGGTTACGACGTGCGTTATTCGCTGGACGGCAAGGAAGGCAAGGTGCGCATGGATCGTGATCCAGGCAACCAGATTCCGGTGGATAAGGAAGGCAAGTTGATCTTGTCGGAGAATCAGACGGCTCACTGATCTGCTGACGCTGGATTAAAAAAGAAGCACCCTGCGGGGTGCTTTTTTTGTGCCCGCGATCTATGCGCCACCGCAATCCCCTGTAGGAGCGAGCCTGCTCGCGAAGAACCCAAGGGCGCCGCGTTTATCCAGAATTCCCGCGTTATCGTTGACGACCTTCGCGAGCAGGCTCGCTCCTACAGAGGATTTCGGTGTTTTGAGGGGCAAATTCCAGGCATAAAAAAAGCACCCCGAAGGGTGCTTTTTCTGTCGCTGGAAGCTTAGCGCTTCAGCGAGGCTGGCAGGTGCGGCTGGATGGCCGTCAGGACTGCCTTGAAGCATTTGGTGTTGCCGGCAACGACGTGGCCTTTTTCAAGGAAGTCGTGACCGCCGGTGAAGTCGCTCACCAAGCCGCCAGCTTCCTGGATCAGCAGGGCGCCTGCCGCCATGTCCCATTCGGACAGGCCCGACTCCCAGAAGGCGTCGAAGCGGCCGGCGGCCACGTAGGCCAGGTCCAGGCTTGCAGAGCCGGCGCGGCGGATGCCGGCGGTCTGGCCAACCAGGGCACGGAACATGCCCAGGTAGTTGTCGAGGTTGTCCATCTGGTCGTCACGGAACGGGAAGCCGGTACCCAGCAGGGCGCCGTCGAGGCTGGTGCGACCGCTGACGCGCAGGCGACGACCGTTCAGTTGAGCGCCGCGACCACGGCTGGCGGTGAATTCTTCCTGGCGAACCGGGTCCAGAACAACAGCGTGCTCAAGACGACCGCGGTATTTGCAGGCGATGCTGACAGCGAAGTGAGGAATGCCGCGCAGGAAGTTGGTGGTGCCGTCCAGCGGATCGATGATCCACAGGTACTCTTCGCCTTCGATGCCGGTGCCGGCGTGCATGCCGGTCTCTTCACCCAGGATCGAGTGATTCGGGTACGCCTTGCGCAGGGCATCGATGATTTTCTGTTCGGCGGCGCGATCCACCTCGGATACGTAATCCTTGGCGTCTTTTTCGTCGACCTTGATGGTATCCAGGCGCTCGATGGAGCGGAAGATCAATTCACTGGCGCTGCGGGCGGCGCGCAGCGCGATATTCAGCATGGGCTGCATGGATGTGTCACCTAAGGTTGTTAAAGAAAGCCGGGCATTCTATCAGAAAGTTTCTACAGGAGAAGGACGACGTTCGCTTTCATGGCTTAACGGTAGGATGAGCTGTAAGATTCGGCTCCCGATTATTGTGTTCGAGAGCGCCTCCCTTGCTGCAAAACATTCGTGTCGTCCTGGTCAATACCAGCCATCCGGGCAATATCGGCGGGGCTGCGCGTGCCATGAAGAACATGGGGCTGTCGCGGCTGGTGCTGGTCGAGCCTCGTGTGTTCCCGCATCACGAGGCCGATGCCCGTGCTTCCGGTGCCGGGGACATCCTTGAAAACGCGCAAGTCGTCGCCACCTTGGAAGATGCCTTGGTCGGTTGCAACCTGGTGCTTGGTACCAGTGCTCGCGACCGGCGCATTCCCTGGCCGCTGCTCGATCCCCGCGAATGCGGAACGAAGGTGGTCGAGGAGGCGGGGCAGGGTGCGGAAATCGCTCTGGTGTTCGGTCGTGAAGATTCCGGCTTGACCAACGAAGAGCTGCAGCGATGTCATTATCACGTGCACATTCCATCGGACCCTGAGTTCAGTTCGCTGAACCTTGGGGCGGCGGTGCAGGTGTTGGGTTATGAAGTGCGCATGTCCTGGCTGGCGGCCCAAGGTCAGCCGAGCAAGGTCGAGAAGGAAGAAGTGGCCTCGGTCAAAAGCGCTGAGCTGGCGACCATGGACGAACTGGAGCGATTCTATGAGCACCTGGAGCAGACCCTGGTGGCCATCGAATTCCTCGATCCGGAAAAGCCACGGCACTTGATGGCGCGCCTGCGCCGGTTGTACGGACGCAGCTCGGTCAGCCGGGCGGAAATGAATATTTTGCGTGGCATCCTCACGGAAACCCAAAAAGCGGCCCGTGGTGAGCTCCTTAAGCGGAAGGATTAATGATGTTCGAGCGTTTGCGTGAAGATATCCAGAGCGTATTCCACCGAGACCCGGCGGCGCGTAACGCTTTTGAAGTCCTGACTTGCTATCCGGGCATGCACGCCATCTGGATCCACCGTTTGTCGGCGATGCTGTGGCGCGCGGACCTGAAATGGCTGGCGCGGCTGGTGTCGAACTTCGGCCGCTGGCTGACCGGAATCGAGATCCATCCGGGGGCCAAGGTCGGTCGTCGTTTCTTCATTGACCATGGCATGGGCATCGTCATCGGTGAAACCGCCGAGATCGGCGATGACGTCACTATTTATCAGGGCGTGACCCTGGGCGGCACCAGCTGGAACAAGGGCAAGCGTCACCCGACCTTGGGTGATGGCGTCGTGGTCGGGGCGGGCGCGAAGGTGCTCGGCCCGTTCACGGTTGGTGCCGGGGCCAAGGTCGGTTCCAACGCCGTTGTGACTAAAGAAGTGCCGCCGGGTGCCACTGTGGTGGGTATTCCGGGGCGAATCATCGTCAAATCCGACGAAGAGCAAGATGCCAAGCGTAAGGCCATGGCCGAGAAAATCGGCTTCGATGCCTACGGTGTGACTGAAGACATGCCTGACCCGGTGGCTCGCGCCATTAACCAGTTGCTCGATCACCTGCAGGCGGTCGATGGTCGTCTGGAGGGGATGTGCGGGGCGTTGAAGGACCTGGGCAGCAATTACTGTGCGAAAGATCTGCCTGAGCTGCGCGAAGAAGATTTCGCCTGCGTGAAGGACAAGGATCAGAGTCAGGCCAGCTAAACCGAGTCGAATTCATCGCGAGCAAGCTCGCTCCCACAGGTGATCACGTTGTACAGGCTGACGCGTTCCAGTGTGGGAGCGAGCTTGCTCGCGATGAACGATAACGCGGTACTGCTGGCTGTATATGGCCAGCCTTTGCTATGATGCTGCCGCTCTTTTGCGGGTAAACCTGACTAAAGTACTAGGTCTTATAGTTGACTTAAATACTCGGGAATTGCATACTCGCCTCATTCCGAACTCCGTGGTAATTGTCCATGCGACTGACTACAAAAGGCCGATACGCCGTGACCGCCATGCTTGACCTGGCGTTACACGCGCAGCACGGGCCCGTGTCCCTGGCCGATATCTCCGAGCGCCAAGGCATCTCCCTGTCCTACCTCGAACAGCTTTTCGCCAAGCTGCGCCGCAGCAATCTGGTGTCCAGCGTGCGTGGTCCGGGTGGTGGCTACCAATTGTCCCGCGACATGCAGGGCATCCAGGTCGCCCAGGTGATCGATGCGGTGAACGAATCGGTCGATGCAACCAAATGCCAGGGCCAGGGTGATTGCCATCAAGGCGATACCTGTCTGACCCACCACTTGTGGTGCGATCTGAGCCTGCAAATTCACGAATTTCTGAGCGGTATCAGCTTGGCTGACCTTGTGACTCGCCGTGAGGTACAAGAAGTAGCCCAGCGTCAGGACCAGCGCCGTTGCAACAGCAAGGCGCCACGCCTGGACAAGATTGAAGCGTCCGCCGTCGAATGACAGCCAAAGAGCTAGCGGCACGCCAGCCAGCCTGATTTAGGAGATAGTCCATGAAATTGCCGATTTACCTTGATTACTCTGCGACCACCCCGGTTGATCCGCGTGTTGCGCAAAAAATGAGTGAATGCCTGCTGGTCGACGGAAACTTCGGTAACCCGGCGTCCCGTTCCCACGTGTTCGGCTGGAAAGCTGAAGAGTCCGTTGAAAACGCTCGTCGTCAGGTCGCTGACCTGGTCAACGCCGACCCGCGTGAAATCGTCTGGACCTCCGGTGCCACCGAATCCGACAACCTGGCAATCAAGGGTGCGGCACATTTCTATGCCACCAAAGGCAAGCACCTGATCACCACCAAGATTGAGCACAAGGCTGTCCTGGACACCATGCGCCAACTGGAGCGTGAAGGCTTCGAAGTGACCTACATCGAGCCTCGTACCGATGGCCTGGTGACCCCGGAGATGATCGAAGCCGAACTGCGCGACGACACCATCCTGGTTTCGGTCATGCACGTGAACAACGAAATCGGCACCGTCAACGACATCGCAGCGATCGGCGAACTGCTCCGTTCCAAGGGCATCCTGTTCCACGTCGACGCCGCTCAGTCCACCGGCAAGGTCGAGATCGACCTGCAGAAGCTGAAAGTCGACATGATGTCGTTCTCCGCCCACAAGACCTACGGTCCTAAAGGCATCGGCGCCCTGTACGTAAGCCGCAAGCCGCGCGTGCGTATCGAAGCGACCATGCACGGTGGCGGTCACGAGCGCGGCATGCGTTCCGGCACCCTGGCGACCCACCAGATCGTCGGCATGGGTGAGGCCTTCCGCGTAGCCAAGGAAGACATGGCTGCCGAGAACGCGCGCATCAAGGCGTTGAGCGACCGTTTCTACAAGCAGGTCGAGCACCTGGAAGAGCTGTACGTCAACGGCAGCATGACCGCCCGCGTTCCGCACAACCTGAACCTGAGCTTCAACTACGTTGAAGGCGAGTCGCTGATCATGGCGCTCAAGGATCTGGCGGTTTCGTCCGGTTCGGCCTGCACCTCGGCGTCCCTTGAGCCTTCGTACGTACTGCGCGCCCTGGGCCGCAACGACGAACTGGCACACAGCTCGATCCGCTTCACCTTCGGCCGTTTCACCACCGAAGAAGAAATCGATTACGCCGCGCAGAAAGTTTGCGAGGCCGTTACCAAGCTGCGCGCTCTGTCGCCGCTGTGGGACATGTACAAAGACGGCGTCGATATCTCGAAGATCGAGTGGGCGGCACACTAAACAAAGAAGCCGCCGGATACGGGTCCTGTAGCAGCGCGGCGGTACACGCAGCGTAACTACAGGGTCTCAAGAGCGGCCCTGATGAGTGAGGATTGAGAATCATGGCTTACAGCGAAAAGGTCATCGACCACTACGAAAACCCGCGCAACGTCGGCAAGATGGACGCGGAAGATCCTGATGTCGGCACCGGCATGGTCGGCGCTCCGGCGTGCGGCGACGTGATGCGCCTGCAGATCAAGGTCAACGAAGCCGGCATCATCGAAGATGCCAAGTTCAAGACTTACGGCTGCGGTTCGGCTATCGCTTCCAGCTCCCTCGCCACCGAGTGGATGAAGGGCAAGACCCTGGACGAAGCGGAAACCATCAAGAACACCCAGCTGGCTGAAGAACTGGCCCTGCCGCCAGTGAAAATCCACTGCTCGGTACTCGCTGAAGACGCCATCAAGGCGGCTGTTCGCGATTACAAGCAGAAGAAAGGCTTGATCTGATTTTCGAGTTTTGGCGACGAGTAAGGAGTCACCGATGGCTATCAGCATGACAGAAGCGGCTGCTCGACACGTGCGGCGCTCCCTCGACGGGCGCGGCAAAGGTGAAGGGATTCGTCTGGGTGTTCGCACCACGGGCTGTTCCGGCCTTGCCTACGTGCTGGAGTTTGTCGACGAGGTGGTTGCAGAGGACCAGGTGTTCGAGAGTCACGGCGAGAAAGTGATCATCGACCCGAAGAGCCTGGCCTACCTGGACGGCACCGAACTCGATTTCGTCAAGGAAGGGTTGAACGAAGGCTTCAAGTTCAACAACCCCAACGTACGCGGTGAATGTGGCTGCGGCGAAAGCTTCAACATCTGAGGCTTGTCGTGGGTACTCCTTGTCATTTCGCTTTATTTGAGCTGCAACCGAGTTTCGATCTGGATCTCGATCAGCTGGCTACGCGCTACCGTGAGTTGGCGCGCGGCGTTCATCCGGACCGCTTTGCTGACGCTTCCGAGCGCGAGCAGCGGTTGGCGCTGGAACAATCCGCGAGCCTCAACGAGGCCTACCAGACGCTCAAGAGTCCACCCAAGCGCGCGCGTTACCTGCTCGCCTTGAATGGTGGCGAGCTGCCGCTGGAGGTCACGGTGCATGATCCGGAGTTCCTGCTGCAGCAGATGGAGTTGCGCGAAGAGCTCGAAGACCTGCAGGACAGCGCCGACCTGAATGGCGTTGCCGTCTTCAAGCGCCGCCTCAAGGCTGCCCAGGATGAACTGAACCAAAGCTTCGCAGCTTGCTGGAACGATGCCGCGCACCGTGAACGGGCCGAACGCCTGATGCGGCGCATGCAGTTCCTCGACAAGCTCACCTACGAAGTGCGCCAGTTAGAAGAGCGCCTCGACGATTAACCCAGTGCCGCTCCGGTCGCACGCCTGATATACAGATAAGTCCTGATAACGATGGCCCTACTGCAGATCGCCGAACCCGGCCAAAGTCCTCAACCGCACCAGCGTCGTCTGGCTGTGGGGATCGACTTGGGCACTACCAATTCGCTGGTCGCTGCATTGCGCAGTGGACTTTCCGAGCCTCTGGCTGACGCAGAAGGGCGGGTCATCCTGCCGTCTGCCGTGCGCTACCATGCCGATCGCGTCGAAGTTGGCGAATCCGCCAAGCTGGCCGCCGCCACCGATCCGTTGAACACCGTGCTGTCGGTCAAGCGCTTGATGGGTCGTGGTCTGTCCGACGTCAAGCAATTGGGCGATCAACTGCCGTACCGCTTTGTCGGTGGCGAATCGCACATGCCGTTCATCGAGACGATCCAGGGGCCGAAAAGCCCGGTGGAAGTCTCCGCCGACATCCTCAAGGTTCTGCGTCAGCGTGCCGAGGCGACCCTGGGCGGTGAGCTGGTGGGCGCGGTGATCACCGTTCCGGCCTATTTCGACGACGCTCAGCGTCAAGCCACCAAGGACGCGGCCAAGCTGGCCGGTCTGAACGTGTTGCGCTTGCTCAATGAGCCGACCGCGGCAGCCGTGGCTTACGGTCTGGACCAGCACGCCGAAGGCTTGGTCGCGATTTACGACCTGGGCGGCGGCACCTTCGATATTTCGATTCTGCGCCTGACCGGCGGTGTTTTCGAAGTGTTGGCCACCGGCGGCGACAGCGCCCTGGGTGGCGATGACTTCGACCACGCGATTGCCGGCTGGATCATTGAGGGTGCCGGTTTGTCGGCCGACCTTGATCCGGGCGCGCAGCGTCAACTGCTGCAGACTGCCTGTGCCGCCAAAGAAGCGCTGACCAGTGCCTCGTCGGTCGAAGTGGCGCATGGCGCCTGGAAAGCCGAACTGACCCGTGAAGCCTTTGATGCGTTGATCGAGCCGATGGTCGCTCGCAGCCTGAAGGCCTGCCGCCGCGCGGTGCGTGATTCCGGTGTCGAACTGGAAGACGTGCATGCCGTGGTCATGGTCGGTGGTTCGACTCGCGTGCCTCGCGTTCGTGAAGCTGTCGCCGAAGCCTTCGGTCGCCAGCCGCTGACTGAAATCGATCCGGATCAAGTGGTAGCCATCGGTGCTGCGATCCAGGCCGATACCCTGGCCGGCAACAAGCGCGATGGCGATGAACTGCTGCTGCTCGACGTGATTCCGTTGTCCCTGGGGCTGGAAACCATGGGCGGCCTGATGGAGAAGGTGATTCCACGCAACACCACCATCCCCGTCGCTCGTGCCCAGGACTTCACCACTTACAAAGACGGCCAGTCGGCCATGGCCATCCACGTATTGCAGGGCGAGCGCGAGCTGATCAGCGACTGTCGCTCCCTGGCACGCTTCGAATTGCGCGGCATTCCAGCGATGGTGGCCGGCGCAGCGAAGATTCGCGTGACCTTCCAGGTCGATGCCGATGGCTTGCTCAGTGTTTCCGCCCGCGAACTGGGTTCGGGCGTGGAAGCCAGCATCCAGGTCAAGCCGTCCTACGGTCTGACCGACGGCGAAATCGCCAAGATGCTCAAGGATTCGTTCCAGCACGCCAACGATGACAAGGTTGCCCGCGTACTGCGTGAGCAGCAGGTCGATGCCCAGCGCCTGATCGAAGCGGTGCAGGCTGCTCTGGAGGCCGACGGCGACCGACTGCTCGACGCCGACGAGCGCATGGTCATCGACCTGCAGGTGCAGGAACTGACCGAACTGATGAAAGGTACCGATGGTTACGCCATCGAGCAGCAGACCAAGCGTCTGTCGCAAGTGACCGACGCCTTTGCTGCCCGCCGCCTGGACTCGACGGTGAAAGCCGCGCTGGCGGGGCGCAACCTGAATGAGATTGAGGAATAACGATGCCGCAGGTCATTTTTCTGCCACACGAGAAGTTTTGCCCCGAAGGCATGGTTGTTGAGGCTGAGACGGGTATTTCCATCCTCGAACTGGCCCACGAGCACCACATCGAGATGGAAAGTGCCTGTGGCGGCGTTTGTGCCTGCACCACTTGCCACTGCATCATCCGCGAGGGTTTCGACTCGCTGGAAGAGGCTGACGAGCTGGAAGAGGACTACCTTGATAAGGCTTGGGGTCTTGAGCGTGAGTCCCGTCTGGGGTGCCAGGCCAAGGTCGGTACCGAAGACCTGACCGTCGAGATTCCGAAGTATTCGCTCAACCATGCGGCCGAAGCACCGCACTGATTCAAGGATCTGAAATGAGTCTGAAATGGGTTGATGTGCTGGAAATCGCGATCCAGTTGGCTGAAAGCAAGCCTGAGGTGGACCCGCGTTACGTGAACTTCGTCGATCTGCACCAATGGGTGCTGGCATTGCCGGAGTTCAGCGATGATCCGACCCGCGGCGGCGAGAAAGTGCTTGAAGCCATTCAGGCCGCCTGGATCGAAGAGGCAGACTGAGTCTGTCGAGCAGGTTAGGCAATACCCGAGAACCCGCGTATAATTCGCGGGTTTAATTTTTCGTAAATTACCGTTTCTGGAGTTACACCATGGCTGTTCAACGTACTTTCTCCATCATCAAGCCTGACGCCGTTGCTAAAAACGTTATCGGCGAGATCACCACTCGTTTCGAAAAAGCTGGCCTGCGCGTTGTAGCTTCGAAACTGAAGCAACTATCCAAAGCCGAAGCTGAAGGCTTCTACGCTGAGCACAGCGCTCGTGGTTTCTTCAACGACCTGGTTGCTTTCATGATCTCCGGTCCGGTTGTCGTTCAGGTTCTGGAAGGCGAAAACGCTATCGCTCTGAACCGTGAGCTGATGGGCGCTACCAACCCTAAAGAAGCTGCTGCCGGCACCATCCGCGCTGACTTCGCTGATTCCATCGACGCCAACGCCGTACACGGTTCGGACTCCGAAGCCGCTGCCGCTCGCGAAATCTCGTACTTCTTCGCAGCTACTGAAGTAACCACTCGCTAAGCATTGGCTTAAGAGTGAAGGTGAATCCATGACTACATCGACTGTAAAAACTAACCTGCTGGGTCTGACCCAGCTGGAAATGGAAAAATTCTTCGACTCAATCGGGGAGAAGCGTTTCCGTGCCGGTCAGGTAATGAAATGGATTCACCACTTTGGTGTCGATGATTTCGATGCCATGACGAACGTCAGCAAGGCCTTGCGCGAAAAGCTCAAGGCTGTTGCTGAGGTCCGTGGTCCGGAAGTGGTCAGCGAGGACATCTCCAGCGACGGCACCCGCAAGTGGGTGGTGCGCGTGGCGTCCGGCAGCTGCGTCGAGACCGTTTACATTCCCCAGGGCAAGCGCGGCACCTTGTGCGTTTCGTCCCAGGCAGGCTGTGCCCTGGATTGCAGTTTCTGCTCCACCGGCAAGCAAGGCTTCAACAGCAACCTCACCGCCGCCGAAGTCATCGGGCAGGTGTGGATTGCCAACAAATCCTTTGGCAGCGTCCCGGCAACCGTCGACCGTGCCATCACCAACGTGGTGATGATGGGCATGGGTGAGCCGCTGCTGAACTTCGACAACGTCGTCGCGGCCATGCATTTGATGATGGACGACCTGGGCTACGGCATTTCCAAGCGCCGTGTGACCCTGTCGACCTCCGGCGTGGTGCCGATGATCGATGAGCTCTCCAAGCACATCGACGTCTCCCTGGCGTTGTCCCTGCACGCACCGAATGACGCATTGCGTAACCAATTGGTGCCGATCAACAAGAAGTATCCGCTTAAGATGCTCCTCGAGTCGTGCCAGCGCTACATGTCGAATCTCGGCGAAAAGCGCGTGCTGACCATCGAGTACACCTTGCTCAAAGATATCAACGACAAGGTCGAGCACGCCGTGGAGATGATCGAGCTGCTCAAGAACATCCCGTGCAAGATCAACCTGATCCCGTTCAACCCGTTCCCGCACTCCGGTTACGAGCGCCCGAGCAACAACGCCATTCGTCGTTTCCAGGATCAGCTTCATCATGCCGGTTTCAACGTCACCGTCCGCACCACCCGTGGTGAAGACATCGATGCGGCCTGTGGTCAACTGGTAGGGCAGGTGCTGGATCGCACCCGTCGCAGCGAACGTTATATCGCCGTGCGTGAACTCAACGCCGACAACGATGTAGCGCAAGACGCCGCGAAATAACCAAGAGAGGATCTCTATGTCCCTGCGCTTTGCGCTGCTTTTGCTGTTGGCCAGCCTGTGTGCTGGCTGCGTGCTTTCGGGTGATTACAACCCGATGAAGACCAGCAAGGGCCGTGATGAAGCGCGTGAGGCCTATGTGCAACTCGGTATCGGGTATTTGCAACAAGGCATGACCGAGCGCGCCAAGGTTCCGTTGAAGAAAGCATTGGAGCTGGATGGCTCCGACCCTGATGCCAACGCGGCGCTGGGGCTGGTGTTCCAGGCCGAGATGGAACCGGAACTTGCCGACGAGCATTTTCGCAAGGCGCTGGCTTCCCGTCCCGCCGATGCACGAATCCTCAATAACTACGGCAGTTTCCTGTTCGAGCAGAAGCGTTACAACGAAGCCTACGAGCGCTTTGAACAGGCCGCTGCCGATACCCTGTATCCTGAGCGTTCGCGGGTGTTCGAGAACCTGGGCATGACCGCAGCGATGCTCGGTCAGCGCGATCTGTCCCGGCAGCAACTGGAAAAAGCCCTGCGCCTGAACCGCCAACAACCACGTGCATTGCTGGAAATGGCTGAGTTGTCTTACGAAGACAGGCATTATGTGCCTGCGCGTGACTATTACGACCGTTTTAGCCAGCTCTCGGAGCAAAATGCACGTAGTCTATTGCTCGGCGTTCGGCTGGCAAAAGTGTTCGAAGACCGCGACAAGGCCGCAAGTGCAGGCCTGCAACTAAAAAGACTCTATCCCGGTACGCCGGAATATCAGCAATACCTGTCGGAGCAATGATGAAAGCGGCGCATCCCGAAGTTGTAGCAGCGAATCGCGTAAACCCCGGTGAGACTTTGCGCCAGGCCCGCGAAAGCAATGGCTGGTCGCTGGCCGAAGTGGCCCTCAAGCTCAACCTCACCACCACTTCCCTGAGCAATCTGGAAGCCGGCGCCTTCGACAAGCTGCCCGGGCATACTTTTGCCCGTGGTTACATTCGCGCCTATGCCAAGTTGCTCGGCATGGACCAGGCCGTTCTGGTCCAGCAATTCGATCAATCCACCGGTACCGACTCCCAGGGCAGCAATGTTCACAGCCTGGGCCGTATTGAAGAGCCGGTCCGGGTTTCCCACACCATTTTACGAATCGTCAGTCTGTTGTTGCTGGTCGCGGTGATCGGTGGCGGTTTCGTCTGGTGGCAGGATCAGACCTCGATGCGCACCAAGGACCTGATCGGTCTGGCACCAGAGCACGTAGAAGTCGAAGGCGCCGACGGTACGACACAGATTCACCCGCTGGACGAGCCGGAAGACCAGGCCGTCGTGGAAGGTCAGAGCGAAGGCGTAACCGCCCTCGCGCTGCCACAGGCCGACGCTCCGGCTGAAGCACCAGAGCAGGCTCAGGCGACTGCGCCAGCCGCCCCGGTAGCGCCGACCACGCCAGCCGCACCCGCGCACACCACTGCGCCCGTTGTCGCAGCGCCGGTGACCCCGGCAGCTCCGGCTCCGGCAGCTCCTGCCGTCCCGGCCCCGGTGGCGACTGCACCGGTAGCCCCTGTCGCTCCGGCTCCAGCGGCAGCCGCGCCGGTGGCCGGTCAAGGCCAGGTTCAGGTGCAGTTCACTTCCGATTGCTGGACACAAGTGACCGACGGTAGCGGCAAGGTGCTGTTCAGCGGTCTCAAACGCAAAGGCGACAGCCTGGCAATCAATGGCAAACCACCGTTTGCCGTGCGTCTGGGCTTTGCCCGTGGCGCTCAGGTCAGCTACAACGGCCAGCCGGTTGATGTCGCTCCGTTCACCAGTGGCGAGACTGCTCGCCTGAAGTTGGGTCAATAAGTCATGCACGGCGAATCTCCAATCAAACGTCGCGAATCCCGCAAGATCTGGGTCGGTAACGTGCCTGTGGGCGGCGATGCGCCTATCGCTGTGCAGAGCATGACCAACAGCGACACCAACGATGTTGCGGCCACCGTCGCGCAGATCAATCGCCTGGAAGCGGCCGGCGTCGATATTGTGCGGGTCTCCGTACCGGACATGGACGCCGCCGAAGCCTTCGGCAAGATCAAGCAACTGGTCAAAGTACCCTTGGTTGCCGACATTCACTTCGACTACCGGATCGCTTTGCGCGTAGCCGAACTGGGTGTCGATTGCCTGCGGATCAACCCGGGCAACATCGGTCGCGAAGACCGCGTTCGTGCGGTGGTGGATGCCGCCCGTGACCGCGGGATCCCGATCCGTATCGGCGTGAACGCCGGTTCCCTGGAAAAAGACCTGCAAAAGAAATACGGCGAGCCGACCCCGGCGGCGCTGGTCGAGTCTGCCTTGCGCCACGTCGAGCACCTTGAGCGCCTGAACTTCCAGGACTTCAAGGTCAGCGTGAAAGCCTCCGATGTGTTCATGGCCGTCGAAGCCTACCGCTTGCTGGCCAAGGAAATCGTCCAGCCGCTGCACCTGGGCATCACCGAAGCCGGTGGTTTGCGTTCCGGCACGGTGAAATCTGCCGTGGGCCTCGGTATGCTGCTCGCCGAAGGGATTGGCGATACTATCCGCATCTCGTTGGCGGCCGACCCGGTCGAGGAAGTGAAAGTCGGCTACGACATTCTCAAATCCCTGCACCTGCGTTCCCGTGGCATCAACTTCATCGCCTGCCCGAGCTGCTCGCGGCAGAACTTCGATGTGGTCAAGACCATGAACGAGCTGGAAGGGCGCCTCGAGGATTTGCTGGTGCCGCTGGATGTCGCGGTTATCGGTTGCGTGGTCAATGGCCCGGGCGAAGCCAAGGAAGCCCATATCGGCTTGACCGGCGGCACGCCGAACCTGATTTACATCGACGGCAAGCCGTCGCAGAAGCTGACGAATGACAATCTGGTGGATGAGCTTGAACGCTTGATCCGCCAGAAAGCGGCCGAAAAGGTCGAAGCTGAAGCTGCCGTTATTGCGCGCGGCTAAGCCCGGCTAAAAAGAGCCGAACGAATTAAGGAATTTAAGTGAGCAAGTCTCTGCAAGCCATTCGTGGCATGAACGACATCCTGCCCGAACAGACTCCCCTGTGGCGTCATTTTGAAGGCACCGTTTCGCGTCTGCTGGATAACTACGGTTACAAGCAGATCCGCATGCCGATCGTCGAGTTCACCGAACTGTTCAAGCGTTCCATCGGTGAAGTGACCGACATCGTCGAAAAAGAGATGTACACCTTCGACGACCGTAACGGCGACTCCCTGACCCTGCGCCCTGAAGGCACGGCAGCCTGTGTGCGCGCGGTGCTGGAACACGGCATCACCGGCGGCGGCCAGGTTCAGAAACTCTGGTACATCGGTCCGATGTTCCGCCACGAGCGTCCGCAAAAAGGCCGTTATCGCCAGTTCCACCAGATCGGTGTCGAAGTGTTCAACCTCGACGGTCCGGACATCGACGCCGAGTTGATCGTGCTGACCTGGCGCCTGTGGGGCGAACTGGGCATCCGCGATGCGGTCAAGCTCGAGCTCAACAGCCTGGGCACCAGCGAGTCTCGCGGTCGTTATCGCGAGGCACTGGTCGAGTTCCTGTCCCGGCATCTGGACAAGCTGGACGAAGACAGCCAGCGCCGCCTGAAGACCAACCCGTTGCGGGTCCTGGACACCAAGAACGCCGAGACGCAGGCGATTCTGGTCGATGCGCCGAAAATGGCCGACTACCTCGACGAAGAATCCCGCGTGCATTTCGAGGGCCTCAAGGCTCGTCTGGACGCCGCCGGTATTCCTTATGTGATCAACCCGAAGCTGGTTCGCGGGCTGGACTACTACAGCAAGACCGTTTTCGAATGGGTCACCGACAAACTTGGCGCCCAGGGCACCGTGTGTGCCGGTGGCCGCTACGACGGTCTGGTGGAGCAGATGGGCGGCAAGCCGACCGCTGGCGTTGGCTTTGCCATGGGCATCGAACGCCTGGTGCTGTTGCTCGAAACCCTGGAGCAGATCCCGCAAGAGATCTCCCGTCAGGTCGACGTCTACCTCTGCGCTTTCGGTGAAGCCGCCGAACTGGCCGGCCTGACCCTCGCAGAGCGCGTGCGTGACCAGTTGCCCAACCTGCGCCTGCAAGTGAATGCCGGCGCCGGCAGTTTCAAAAGCCAGTTCAAGAAGGCCGACAAGAGCGGCGCGCTGTACGCGCTGATCCTCGGTGACGACGAAATGGCCCAGCAAGTGGTAGGTTTCAAACCCCTGCGTGGCCAGGGCGAACAACAAAGCATTGCCTGGGATGCGCTTGCAGCACACCTGGCCACCTGCGTCGTGCAGGGTTGAAGCTGTCTAAACAGCCGAATTAGCGATTAAGGAGTATTGGGGTGTCGAGTACCGAAGACGAACATTTGATGGAATTGAAGGAATGGTGGTCACGCAACGGTAAGCCCCTGGTCACTGGCGGCCTGTTGGCGCTGGTCATCGTGTTCGGCTGGCAGGCGTTCCAGAAGTATCAGAGCAATCAGTCGCAAGGCGCCTCGATTCTCTATCAGCAATTGCTCGAAACCACGCTGACGCCTGACGGCAAGCCTGATGCGGCCCGTGTTTCGGACCTGGCCGGCAAGCTCAACAGCGAGTTCGGCGGCAGCGCCTATGCGCAGTACGGCAGCCTGTTCGTGGCCAAGGTAGCGGTCGACAGCGGCAAGCTGGACGACGCGGTCACCGAGCTCAAGGCCATTGTCGCCAAACCGGCCAACCCGGCGCTGGGCGAAATCGCCCGTCAGCGTCTGGCCCAGGTACTCGGCGCGCAGAACAAGGCCGACGAAGCACTGAAGCTGCTCGAAGGCGATGCCGACAAGGCATTCCTGGCCACTCGCGAAGAGCTCAAGGGTGACCTGCTGGTGCAGCTGGGTCGTACCGACGAGGCGAGCGCGGCGTATCAAAAAGCCAAGGCGGCGCTGTCGGATGAAGCGGCGGTCGGTGGCCTGCAAATCAAGCTGGACGACCTGGCCAAAGGGGATGCGTGACGTGATTCGTTGGAAACATGCAGCATTGCTGGCCCTGGCCATTTTGGCCGCGGGTTGCAGCAGCAACAGCAAAAAAGAACTGCCTCCGGCCGAACTGGTCGACTTCAAGGAAGAAGTGGTTCTGCACAAGCAGTGGAGTCGTTCGATCGGTGACGGTCAGGGCGAAACCTACAACATGCTGGTTCCGGCCATCGATGGCGATACCATCTATGCCGCAGACGTCACTGGCGTGTTGATGGCGATGGACCGCAACACCGGCGACGTCAAATGGAAGAAAGACCTCGAGTTGCCTGTTTCCGGCGCCGTTGGCGTAGGTTACGGTCTGGTCACCATTGGTACGATCAAGGGTGAAATCGTTGCCCTGGACGCGATCAACGGTGAAGAAAAGTGGCGCGCTCGCGTGTCCAGCGAAGTACTGGCGCCGCCAGCCAACAACGGTGACGTCGTGGTGGTTCAGACCCAGGACGATCGTCTGATCGGCCTGGATGCCTCCACCGGTGACCGTCGCTGGATCTATGACAGCACGCCTGCGGTACTGACCCTGCGTGGCACCAGTGCGCCGATCGTGACCAACCGCCTCGCGGTGGCTGGCCTGTCGACCGGTAAAGTGGTTGCCGTGGACATCTCCAACGGCGTACCGGTGTGGGAACAGCGCGTAGCGATCCCGCAAGGTCGTTCGGAGCTGGAGCGCGTGGTCGACATCGACGGTGGCTTGCTGCTGTCGGGCGAGACGCTGTATGTCGCCAGCTATCAGGGGCGCGTTGCTGCTCTGGACCTGCAAAGCGGCCGTCAGCTCTGGCAGCGTGATGCTTCCAGCTATGCCGGTGTCGCCCAGGGTTTCGGTACCGTTTATGTGACCCTGTCTTCGGGCACCGTTGAAGGCGTCGACGAGCGTTCCACCACAGCCTTGTGGAGCAACGACTCGCTGGCCCGCCGTCAACTGTCGGCTCCGGAAGTGTTCTCCAGCTACGTTGCAGTCGGTGACCTGGAAGGTTACCTGCACCTGCTGAGTCAGGTGGACGGTCGTTTCGTCGGCCGCGAGCGCATCGACAGCGACGGCCTGCGTGCCCGTCCGCTGGTGGTGGGTGACACGATTTATGTATATGGCAACAGCGGCAAACTGGAAGCCCTGACCATTAAGTAAAGGTTTGACTATGCTTGGGGTTAACCCCCCAGGCTGCTTCACCGTTTGTAAGAGTGTAGGAGCGAGCTTGCTCGCGATGGACGTCAACGATTACGTTGGCAATCTGGATAAACGCGGTGTCTTTGCGTTTTTCGCGAGCAAGCTCGCTCCTGCAAAAAAACACACGGTGATTGCCCCGAGCACCAGCCGCTGCCTCGCAGCGGCTTTTGTATTTTCTGAAATAACGAAGTGGAGAGCCGCATGGTTCCCGTAATCGCCCTGGTGGGCCGACCGAACGTCGGCAAGTCCACCTTGTTCAACCGCCTGACCAGGACTCGTGACGCCATCGTCGGCGACTTGTCCGGTCTGACCCGTGATCGCCAGTACGGTGAGGCCAAGTGGCAAGGGCGTTCCTACATTCTGATCGACACCGGCGGTATCTCCGGTGACGAGCACGGTATGGACGAAAAGATGGCCGAGCAGTCGCTGCTGGCCATTGAAGAAGCGGATGTCGTTCTGTTCCTGGTAGATGCCAAGGCCGGTTTCACCGCCGCCGACCAGATGATCGCCGAGCATTTGCGCAAACGTAACAAGCGTTCCCATGTGGTGGCCAACAAGGTCGACAATATCGACCCGGAAATGGCCCGCGCCGAATTCGCCCCGTTGGGCATGGGCCACGCGATCCCGATCGCCGGTGCCCACGGCCGTGGTATCACCCAGTTGCTGGAAATCGCACTGAGTGACTTCCCGAAAGACGAAGACGAGCTGGAAGAAGGCGAGGAAGAAGATGTAGCCGAAGGCGAGGAAGCCAAGCGCATTCCTGGCCCAAGCGAAAAAGACGGGATCAAGATCGCCATCATCGGCCGTCCGAACGTCGGCAAGTCGACCCTGGTCAACCGCATGCTCGGGGAAGACCGGGTAATCGTCTATGACCAACCCGGCACCACCCGCGACAGTATCTACATCCCGTTCGAGCGTAACGACGAGAAGTACACGCTGATCGACACCGCCGGTGTGCGCAAGCGCGGCAAGATCCACGAAGAAGTCGAAAAGTTCTCCGTGGTCAAAACCCTGCAAGCGATCAAAGACGCCAACGTGGTGATCTTCGTGATGGACGCCCGTGAAGGCGTGGTGGATCACGACCTCAACCTGCTGGGCTTTGCCCTTGAGGCCGGTCGTGCATTGGTCATCGCGATCAACAAGTGGGACGGCATGACGCCGAGCGAGCGCGACTTCGTCAAGATCGAGTTGCAGCGTCGTCTGTTTTTCGTCGAGTTTGCCGATATTCACTTTATCTCGGCACTGCACGGCACCGGCGTGGGCAACCTCTACGCGTCGGTACAGAACTCGTTCAAGTCCGCGGTTACCCGTTGGCCGACCAGTCGCCTGACCCAGATCCTGGAAGACGCGGTCAGCGAGCACCAGCCGCCGATGGTCAACAGCCGCCGGATCAAGCTGCGTTATGCCCACCTCGGTGGCGCGAACCCGCCGATCATCGTGATCCACGGCAACCAGATCGAGAAGGTGCCGAAGTCCTACGTGCGTTACCTGGAAAACACCTACCGCCGTGTGCTGAAGCTGGTCGGTACGCCGATCCGCATCGAGTTCAAGGGTGGCGAGAACCCGTACGAAGGCAACAAGAACACGCTCACCGACCGTCAGGTCAACAAGAAGCGTCGCTTGATGTCGCACCACAAGAAGGCCGACAAGAAGCGTCGCGACAAGCGCTGATTCAGCGCTTGCTCACTCTTTTGGGGTGGGCTTGTTGTGGCGAGGGGGCTTGCCCCCGTTCGGTTGCGCAGCAGCCGCAATACCTGCAAGTGCGGTCTACCAGACACACCGAGATCGCAGGATTGGGGTCGCTTCGCGACCCAACGCGGGCAAGCCCGCTCGCCACAAGGTACGGCGGTGATCAATTGAAGAAGGGCGTCTATAAGGCGCCCTTTTTCATGCCTGCCGTTTGGGCTATCCTCGGACTCCCCCGCGCCGCCGTAGAGCCGGGTGTAGAGCAGGGAACCACCGATGATCACCAGCAAGCTGCCGAATGTCGGCATCACTATCTTCACTCAGATGTCTCAGCTCGCGGCTCAGACCGGCGCGCTCAATCTGTCCCAGGGTTTTCCCGATTTCGCGGCCCCGCAGGCCCTGTGCGATGCGGTCGGCCGGCATATCGCCAGCGGCCATAACCAGTATTCGCCAATGACCGGGCTGCCGGTGTTGCGTCAGCAGATCGCGGCGAAGATCGCCCGCAGTTATGGCGTGCAGGTGGATGTGGATACTGAAGTGACGGTTACCCCCGGCGCGACCGAGGCGATTTTCTGTGCCATTCAGGCGGTTATCCACAGCGGTGACGAAGTCATTGTGTTTGACCCGGCATACGACAGCTACGAACCTTCGGTGGAGCTGGCAGGCGGCCGTTGCGTGCATGTGCAACTGGGCCTGAACGATTTCAGTATCGACTTCGAGAAGCTTGCTCAGGCACTGAGCCCGCGCACGCGGATGATCATTCTCAACACCCCGCACAACCCTAGCGGTGCGTTGATCAGCCGTGACGAACTCGACCAGTTGGCGACATTAATCCGTGATCGCGATATCTATGTGATCAGCGACGAAGTCTACGAGCACCTGGTGTATGACGGCGTGCCTCACGTCAGCGTGCTGGCCCATGAAGAGCTGTATCAGCGTGCATTCGTGGTCAGTTCGTTCGGCAAGACCTACCACGTCACCGGCTGGAAAACCGGTTATGTGATCGCACCGCCGGCCCTGACGGCGGAATTGCGCAAGGTGCACCAGTACGTCAATTTCTGTGGTGTGACGCCGCTGCAATACGCCTTGGCCGATTTTATGGCCGAGCATCCCGAGCACGTCGAAGAGCTGCCTGCTTTCTATCAGGCCAAGCGTGATCTGTTCTGCGATCTGCTGGTGCCGTCGCGTTTCAGTTTCACCCGGGTGACCGGCACCTATTTCCAGTTGGTCGATTACTCGCAGATCCGCCCGGACCTCAATGACGTCGAGATGGCCCTGTGGATGACTCGCGAGCACGGCGTGGCCAGTATCCCGATCTCGGTGTTCTACCAGACGCCACCGGTCGGCCAGCGCCTGGTGCGGCTGTGCTTTGCCAAGCGTGAGGAGACCCTGCGTGAAGCGGCGGAAAAACTATGCGTGATCTGAGTGCATTGCCGAAACTGACCGTTGCGCTGATCCAGACGTCCCTGGCCTGGCACGACCGCCAGGCCAACCTTGAGCATTTCGAACCGTTGCTGGAGCAGGCTCGCGGCGCCGACCTGATCATTCTGCCGGAGATGTTCACCACCGGTTTCTCCATGGAGTCGGAAGCCCTCGCCGAAGCGGAAAACGGCCCCACCAGCAAATGGCTGCGGGCTCAGGCTTTGAGGCTTGATGCGGTGATCACCGGTAGCGTGATCGTCCAGGCCGCCGACGGCAGTCATCGCAATCGCCTGTTGTGGGCACGCCCGGATGGCGAGGTGTGGCATTACGACAAGCGTCATCTGTTCCGCATGGCCGGTGAGCATAACCACTACACCCCCGGCGAGCGCCAGGTGCAGTTCGAGCTCAAGGGCTGGCGAGTACGGCCGTTGATTTGCTACGACCTGCGCTTCCCGGTGTGGAGCCGTGACGCCCAGGACACCGACCTGCTGCTGTACACCGCCAACTGGCCTGGTGCGCGGCGCCAGCACTGGAACCGTTTGCTGCCGGCGCGGGCGATCGAGAACCTGTGCTATGTGGCGGCGGTGAACCGTATTGGCACGGATGGCAAAGGTTTTGCGTATACCGGTGACAGCCAGGTCCTGGATTTCCAGGGCGAGACGCTGCTCAGTGCCGGAGAGGCTGACGGGGTGTTCAAGGTGGTGCTGGATGCGGCGGAACTGGCGGCGTATCGCACGCGGTTTCCGGCGAATCTGGATGCCGATACCTTCGAGTTCACCTGAAATCTTTACTGTCTGACAGGGCCTCATCGCGAGCAAGCTCGCTCCCACAGTGACCGCGTTCACACCGATCAAATGTGGGAGCGAGCTTGCTCGCGATGGGGCCGGGACAAGCAACACAAAAACAGGCAGGCAAACAAAAAGGCCCCAAGGTTCGCACCTTGAGGCCTTTTGCATTTCAGCGATGGGTTACGCCGCTTTCGCTTCCGGCTGGCTCAGCGAGCGGTTCAGTGCGCTGAACAGGGCCTTGAAGCTGGCGGTGGTGATGTTTTCGTCGATGCCGACGCCATGCACCGCGCGTTCGCCGTTCACTCGCAGTTCAATGTAGGCCGCAGCCTTGGCATTGGTGCCAGCGCCGATGGCGTGCTCGTTGTAATCCATGATTTCCACCGGTACCGGCAAGCCGGCCACCAGCGCCTCCAGGGCGCCGTTGCCCTTGCCGCGCCAGTGCAGGTTAGTCTCGCCCTGGCCTTGGCTGGCCACTTCCACTTCGACGGCGCTGTGACCGTTTTCTTCCTGCAGGCGATGGCTGACCAGCGCGTACGGGGTGTTGGCCTGCAAGTACTCGCTGTGCAGCAATGCGTGGATCTGCTGGGCGGTCATTTCCAGGCCCAGGCGGTCGGTTTCACGCTGCACGACCTGGCTGAACTCGATCTGCATGCGACGCGGCAGGCTGATGCCGTATTCCTGTTCCAGCAGGTAGGCGATACCGCCCTTGCCCGACTGGCTGTTGACGCGGATGACCGCCTCGTAGCTGCGGCCGATGTCGGCCGGGTCGATCGGCAGGTACGGTACTTCCCACAGTGCGTCCGGTTTCTGCTGGGCAAAGCCCTTGCGGATCGCATCCTGGTGCGAGCCGGAGAACGCGGTATGCACCAGGTCGCCGACGTACGGGTGACGCGGGTGCACCTGGATCTGGTTGCACTCTTCGACGACTTTGCGCACGCCGTCGATGTCGGAGAAGTCCAGCTCAGGGTTCACGCCCTGGGTGTAGAGGTTCAACGCCACGGTCACGAGGTCGACGTTACCGGTACGCTCGCCGTTGCCGAACAGGCAGCCTTCGACACGGTCGGCGCCAGCCATCAGGCCCAGTTCGGTGGCGGCAACGCCGGTGCCACGGTCGTTGTGGGTGTGCAGGCTGATGATCACGCTGTCACGACGGTTGATGTGACGGCCAAACCATTCGATCTGGTCGGCATAGATGTTCGGCGTCGCGCATTCCACCGTGGCCGGCAGGTTGAGGATCATCTTGTGCTCGGGCGTCGGGTTCCAGACTTCGATCACCGCGTCGCAGACTTCCTTGGCGAACTCCATTTCGGTGGCGCTGAAGGTTTCCGGCGAGTATTCGAAGGTCCACTCGGTATCCGGCTGCATGGCCGCGTATTTGACGAACAGCTTGGCGGCGTTCACGGCGATGGCCTTGACCCCGTCCTTGTCCTGGTTGAAGACAATGCGGCGGAAGGAAGGGGAGGTCGCGTTGTACAGGTGAACGATGGCTTTCTTCGCGCCGCGCAGGGATTCGAAGGTGCGCTCGATCAGGTCTTCACGGCCCTGGGTCAGCACCTGGATGGTGGTGTCGTCCGGGATGTGGTTGCCTTCGATCAGGGTGCGGACGAAGTCGAAGTCGGTTTGCGAGGCGGCCGGGAACGACGCTTCGATTTCCTTCACACCGACCTGCACCAGGGTTTTCCAGAAACGCAGCTTCTTGACGGCGTCCATCGGTTCGATCAGCGACTGGTTGCCGTCGCGCAGGTCGGAGCTGCACCAGATCGGCGCGGCGGTGATGGTTTTCGACGGCCAGGTGCGGTCCGGAATGTCGATGGTCGGGAACGCGCGGTATTTCGAAGACGGGTCTTTGAGCATGCTCATCAGGAAATCCTTATTGTGTTGGCCGAAAAAAGGCGGCCTGCCGGTGGATCAAAAGTTCTTGGACTAACGCTTGGGACGAGGCACCACGATTCAGCCCGGCAGTCGTGCACTGACGAGGCACAGGCTGCGGTGTTGGCGGAGCTGAATGAGGGTGTGAGAGGTTTTCATGCCTTCAACCCTAACCTTGGGGGGGAAAGATGGCAAGCAGTCGAAAAAAATTGAGAGGAATACTCGTGAGCGGGTATTTATCGAGATTTTATTGCTGCGATTGGCAGTGATTGTTTTGTTGTTTGCGCGAGGTTTGAGTGGTGCGCAATTGATGATGTGACACTGCCGGACTGCTTTCGGTGTCTGTGATATTGCCATCGCGAGCAAGCCCGCTCCCACAGGTACAGCGCAATCCCTGTGGGAGCGGGCTTGCCCGCGAAGAGGCCATCGGCCTCGGCTAGGATTCAGGGCTGAAACGCACCAATGAAGATAGCCGGATCGACCCGCGCATCGTTCAGGCTGATGTTCCAGTGCATATGCGGTCCGGTCGCGCGGCCGGTCGCGCCGACTTTGCCGACCACGTCACCACGGGCCAGTGGCTGCCCCACCTTCACGTCGATTTTCGACATGTGGCAGAACATGCTGATAAAGCCCTGGCCATGGTCGACGAACACTGTGTTGCCATTGAAGAAATAGTTACCGATCAGGATCACCTTGCCGGCGGCTGGGGTCTTGATTGGCGTACCGCCGGGTACGGCGAAGTCCAGGCCTGAGTGGGGATTGCGTTCTTCACCGTTGAAAAAGCGCCGCACGCCGAACTTGCTCGACAGCGGCCCGTTCACCGGTTTGTCCAGCAGCAGGTTGCTCGGGGTGTTGGGGCTGAACGTGCGGTAGGCAGTAATCTGCTCAGCCAGTTCACGCTCGATGCGCTTGAGATTTTCCGGGTCCGGATTGACCTGTTGGGTGTTCTTCAGGGTGATGCGCTGTTCCGGGTATTTCTTGTTGCCAACCGTAAAATTCAGATTACGGCCGCCGCTGCTGATCGATTGAATCCCCGGCTTGACCGTCAGCGGCAGGCCGACAATGGCCAGCCAGTTGTTCTGTTCCTTCACTACCAGCACCGGTTTGCCTTGATAAGTGGCTTTTGGCGCCTGGGCGGACGTGCCCAGGTCCACCACCGCAACGCCTCCCGGCACCGGTTTGTTCAACTGGCGAGTAATGTAGCTGTCGGCATGGGCGTTGAAGGTCAGGAGCAGCAACAGCAACGGAGCAAAGAAACGCGGCATGGATCAATCCAGTAAAGAAAGGGTGACGGGCGTCAGGTGATTGTCTTCGACCCGCACTTGCAGTTCGCCTTCGCCCAGTTTGGCCTTCAGGCGCTGGCCGGTATGGGTTTGCGCGGCGTTGCGGATCGCGTTGCCGCGCTCGTCCAGCAAGATGCTGTAGCCACGGCCGAGGGTCGCCAACGGGCTGACCACATGCAGTGTCTGCATCTGGCTGTGCAACTGCAGGCGACGGCTCTTCAGCCCTTCGCGGATCGCGCGCGGCAGGCGTTCGGCCAGGCTGTCGAGGCGCTGGCGAAGCATTGCCAGTTGCCGGCCCGGATGTTGTGCAGCCAGACGGGTTTCCAGGCGGATCAAGCGTTCGCGGCGGGTGTTGAGGCTGCGCTCGAACGCGCGGCGCATGCGCATGTCCAGGTCATCCAGGCGTTGCGCTTGCTGGCGCAGGCGCTCGCCGGGATGGCGCAGGCGTCGGGAAACGCCTTCCAGGCGCAGGCGGTCGCGCATCAAGCGGTCCCGCATGCGCATCACCAGCCGTCGGTGCAGGCTTTCGACCCGACGCACCAGGTCGCTGGAATCCGGTGCCAGCAATTCGGCGGCAGCGGAGGGGGTGGGCGCGCGTACGTCGGCCACGAAGTCGCTGATCGACACGTCGGTTTCATGGCCGACCGCGCTGACAATCGGCGTCACGCAAGCGTCTACGGCGCGGGCCACGGCTTCTTCGTTGAAGCACCAGAGATCTTCCAGCGAGCCACCGCCCCGGGCCAGGATCAGTGCGTCGAAACCGCGGGCATCGGCCAGTTTCAGGGCGCGGACAATCTGCGCTGTGGCTTCGCGGCCCTGTACGGCGGTAGGGATCAGGGTCAATTGCACCTGCGGTGCACGACGGCGGAACACGCTGATGATGTCGCGGATCACCGCCCCAGTGGGCGAACTGATGATGCCGATGCGTTGCGGATGCGCCGGCAACGGCACCTTGCGCTCGGCACTGAACAGGCCTTCGGCGCTGAGCCTTTCCTTGAGTGCATCGAACGCCAGGCGCAAGGCGCCGTCGCCGGCCGGCTCCACGGTGTCGAGGATCAGCTGATAATCACCGCGTCCCTCGAACAGCGAGACCTTGCCACGGACCTTGACCGCCAGGCCGTCCTTCAAGGCCTGGCGAACCCGTGCTGCGTTCTGCCGGAACAACGCACAACGGACCTGGGCGCCGCTGTCCTTGAGGGTGAAATAGACGTGGCCGGAAGCCGGGCGGGCGAGGTTGGAGATTTCGCCTTCGACCCAGATGTTGCTGAACACGTCTTCAAGCAACACCCGCGCGCGGCCGTTGAGCTGGCTGACGGTCAGGACTTCGCGGTCCAGGCCGAGTCTTGCAAAGGGATCTTTAATCATGGGGCGCAGTTTAAAGGCATTTGCCTGGCAATCTCCACGACTGCTCACAAATCCATTGAGGGCATTTATGTGGGGGCGAGCTTGCTCGCGATGGGGCCAGCAAATTCAGCATTGATGTGCCAGACAGATCGCCATCGCGAGCAAGCTCGCTCCCACAGAGGTAAAGTCGCCTCATGTGATCAAGGAAGATGTTCGGATGAATGTGTTTGAACTGTTGAACCAATGGCCCTTTGGCCCGCTGGACTGGCTGGTAATCGGTGCGGGCATCGCCCTGGCCTACATCGTGTTCGGCATCGCCGGTTTCGGCACCGCGCTGGTCGCCGGGCCGATTCTGATTCTGTTCATGCCACTGTCGAAGATCGTGCCGTTGCTGGTGTTGCTCGATTTTGTCGCGGCATTCGGCAATCTGCTGCCGTCACGGCGAGATGTGGCGAGGCCGGAGCTGTTGCGGTTGCTGCCGTGCATGGCGGTGGGCTGCACACTTGGCGTGATATTCCTGCTGAACCTGAAATCCGACCTGTTGCTGCTGCTGATGGGGCTGTTTATCAGCGCTTATGCAATTTACAGCCTGTGGATAAAGGTCCGTCCGGCGCAGTTGTCCGCCGCGTGGGCGCTGCCGATGGGGACGGTGGGCGGAATGTTTGGCGCGTTGTTTGGCAGCGGCGGCTTTCTCTATGCGATCTATTTGAACAGCCGGTTGCCCAAGGAGGCAGCCCGGGCCACCCAGAGTGCGCTGATCAGTTGCAGTACGGTGGTGCGTTTGAGCCTGTTTGCAATCGCCGGTGTGTATGCCGATTTGCCGTTGCTGGTGCTGGCGGTTTGTCTGTTGCCGGCGATGGTGCTGGGGCTGTGGTTCGGTCGACGGCTGACCATGCGCTTGTCCCGCGAGGCGTTTGTGCGCCTGGTGACGTGGCTGGTGCTGGCCAGCGGGATCGCATTGATCGGACGCTACTTGAGTACCTGAACGCTGCTTCTTCTGTAGGAGCGAGCTTGCTCGCGAAAGACTGGAGGGCGACGCGTTTATCCAGATAGCGCGCGTAATCATTAACGTCCTTCGCGAGCAAGCTCGCTCCTACAGTAGAGCCATATGCGTTGTGGTTAGTCGTTGTACTGGTTCAACAAGCGCTCCAGTCGCGCACTGAGGCGACGTTTGATTTCGGTCTCGATGTGCGGGGCGAAATCGTCGATCACGTCTTGCATGATCAATTGCGCGGCGGCGCGCAATTCGCTGTCCAGGTGCAGCAAGTCATCCGGGTTCTTGCTGGGGGCGGGCGCCGACGTTGCCGCGGTGACGGGTTCAACGATCGGGGCAGGCGTTGTCGGTACGACGGGTGGCGAAGGCTCGCTCACGGCGTCGAACAACATGGGAATCTGTTCCTGATCACCTTCCTCGACCGTGTCGGTCAGCAGAGGCGGTTGCAGGTTGTCATCTCCGAGCAATTGGCGGATCGACTCAAGGTCGTCCAGCAGGTGCGCGGACTGTTGCAGCGGTTTTGGAGTGTCCATTGGAAGGCTCAGAGTCGCTGTAAACGGTGATCTTGCAGAGGATAGCCCTGTTCGCGGTAGAAACGGAAACTCTCCCGCGCGGCCGCTCTGATCGTCGGATCCTCCACCACCACTTCCGCCACCCGGGCGAACCTGTTGGCGAAGGCCGGGACTTTCAGGTCGAGATTGACCAGCAAATCCTGATGTTGACCGCAGTCATCGCCCAACCCCAGGACAATCAAACCCTCAGGCTCGCTGTCGGCGGGGCCGTGGGGCACGAAGCTTTCGCCCTTGAACGTCCACAGCCGCGCATCGAGATCGTCACGCTGGGCCGCGTCGCTGCAATGCAGGTAGATGCGGTGGCCCATGCGCCAGGCTTTCTCGGTGAGCTTGCAGGCAAAGTCCAGGCGTGCCGAAGGATCGGCGCTGGGCAGGATATAGAAGTCGACTTTGGTCATTGCGGTTCCAGAGCGGCAAGCGGCGCCACCGAAAAGTGACGCCGCCGCCCATCAACGGTTTCAGGCTTTGGCGCGGTCCAGCAGGTATTGGGTCAGCAGGGGAACCGGACGGCCAGTGGCGCCCTTGTCCTTGCCGCCGCTGGTCCAGGCCGTGCCGGCGATGTCCAGGTGCGCCCAGTTCAGGTTCTTGGTGAAGCGCGACAGGAAGCAGGCCGCAGTGATGGTGCCGGCTTTCGGGCCGCCAATGTTGGCGATGTCGGCGAACGGGCTGTCCAGCTGTTCCTGGTACTCATCGAACAGCGGCAGTTGCCAGGCGCGGTCGTCGGCAGCCTTGCCGGCGCTCAGCAGTTGGCCGATCAGTTCGTCATTGTTGCCCAGCAGGCCCGAGGTGTGGGAACCCAGGGCAACCACGCAGGCGCCGGTCAGGGTCGCGATGTCGATGACCGCTTGCGGCTTGAAGCGCTCGGAGTAGGTCAGGGCGTCGCACAGCACCAGACGGCCTTCGGCGTCGGTGTTGAGGATTTCCACGGTCTGACCGCTCATGGTGGTGACGATGTCCCCCGGGCGCGAAGCGTTGCCGCTCGGCATGTTTTCGGCGCAGGCCAGGATGCACACCAGGTTGATCGGCAGCTTCAGCTCGAGCACGGCACGCAGGGTACCGAACACGCTGGCGGCGCCGCCCATGTCGTACTTCATTTCATCCATGCCGGCACCCGGCTTGAGGCTGATGCCGCCGGTGTCGAAGGTGATGCCTTTGCCGACCAGCGCGTACGGCTTCTCGGATTTCTTGCCACCGTTGTATTGCATGACGATCAGGCGCGGAGGCTGGGCGCTGCCCTGGCCGACGGCGTAGAACGAGCCCATGCCCAGGGCCTTGATCTTCTTCTCGTCGAGGACTTCGACTTTCAGGTCCTTGAATTCTTTGCCCAGGTCTTTGGCCTGCTCACCGAGGAAGGTCGGGTGACAGATGTTCGGCGGCAGGTTACCCAGGTTGCGGGTGAAGGCCATGCCGTTGGCGATGGCGGTGGCGTGGGTCACGGCGCGTTGCACTTCAGCCTGGGCGGCCTTGATGGTCAGCAGGGTGATTTTCTTCAGCGCGCGGGGTTCGGCCTTCTGGCTCTTGAACTGGTCGAAGCTGTACTCGCCGTCCACCAGGGTTTCGGCCAGCAGGCGGGTCTTGCCATAACTGTCGCGGCCTTTGACGACCACTTCATCCAGGGCCAGCACCGCGTCGCTGCCGCCCAGGCTTTTGAGGGTGTTGAGGATGCCGGCGATGATCTTGCGGAACGGGCGGTCACCCAGTTCGTCGTCCTTGCCAACGCCCACCAGCAGCACACGCTCGGCCTTGAGGTTCGGCAGGCTGTGCAGCAGCAGGCTTTGGCCGACCTTGCCGGTCAGGTCGCCGCGCTTGAGCACAGTGCTGATCGCGCCGCCGCTCAGTTCGTCGAGTTGTTTGGCAACACCGCCGAGCTTGCGGCCTTCGCCAACGGAGACCACGAGAGTGGCGGTCTTCAACGTTTCGGGGTTGACGCTTTTTACAACCAGTTCCATGTCCGGGTCCCTGAATTGATGGTTATCACGCATGCGCCCGACACCTTATGTGCGTCGATTGCTTATAAACAGAAAGGCGCCAGGATCGACCGGCGACAAAGGCCGCAGTTTGAACCTCGCTACCGGCGGCTGACAACCCTCGACCGCACGAATGTAGGAGCGAGCCTGCTCGCGAAGAACCCAAGATTGACGCAGGGTGTCAGGCTCCCCGCGTTATCGTTGACGACCATCGCGAGCAGGCTCGCTCCTACAAGGGGGGATGCATTGCGCAGTGACAGGCGCATCCAATCACAGGATAATGCGCCATCTTTTTTCGGCGGCTCTGCCTTGCGGGCTGTCCGATACGTTTGCTTGTTCGGCCGCCTTAGCCTGACAACTCTGGAGTGTCTGGTTTGATCGTCTTCCGTTATCTATCCCGCGAAGTCCTGTTGACCTTGAGCGCCGTCAGTGCCGTGCTGCTGGTCATCATCATGAGCGGTCGCTTCATCAAATACCTCGCCCAGGCGGCTTCGGGCCTGCTGGATCCGGGGTCGTTGTTCCTGATCATGGGCTATCGCCTGCCGGGCTTCCTCCAGCTGATCCTGCCGCTGGGGCTGTTTCTCGGGATCCTGTTGTCCTACGGTCGCCTGTACCTCGAAAGCGAAATGACCGTGCTCTCGGCCACGGGCATGAGCCAGCAGCGGCTGTTTTGCATGACGCTGTTCCCGGCCACCCTGGTTGCGCTCGTCGTGGCGTGGCTGAGCCTGAGCCTGGCGCCACAGGGGGCCAATCAGTTTCAGTTGCTGCTGAACAAGCAGGATGCCCTGACCGAATTCGATACCCTGGAGCCAGGGCGTTTCCAGGCTTTGCGTGACGGCACCCGGGTCACCTACACCGAGAGCATGTCCGATGACCGCGTCAATCTGGGTGGTGTGTTCATCTCGCAAAAAAACATCAGTTCCAATAACAAGGATCGCGGGATTTCTGTGCTGGTGGCGGAAAAGGGGCGCCAGGAAATTCGTCCGGACGGCAACCGCTACCTGATTCTTGATAACGGCTATCGCTATGACGGTAGTCCGGGGCAGGCCGACTACCGGGCGATCAAGTATGACGAGTACGGTGTGTTGCTGCCAAAACCGGAAGTCAGTGACGAAGTCACCGACCGTGACGCAATGCCGACCCGTACATTGATCGGCAGTGACGACATTCGCATGCGCGCCGAGCTGCAATGGCGCATGTCTCTGCCGTTGCTGGTGTTCATCGTGACCTTGATGGCGGTGCCGCTGTCACGGGTCAACCCGCGTCAGGGCCGATTCCTCAAGTTACTGCCGGCGATTCTTCTTTATATGGCTTACCTGAGCATTCTGATTGCCGCCCGCGGTGCCCTCGACAAGGGCAAGATCCCTGCGGTGTTTGGCTTGTGGTGGGTGCACGGGATTTTCCTGTCCATCGGCCTGGGCTTGCTCTACTGGGAACCCTTGAGCTTGAAGAGGGCGAGTCGCCGCAGCGCGCTGGAGGTGGCCCGTGGTTAAGCTTGATCGCTACATTGGTAGCAGTGTGTTCATGGCGATCCTGGCGGTGCTCGGGATCATTCTTGGTCTGGCGACACTGTTTGCCTTCATCGACGAGATGGGGGAAATCAGCGATACCTACACCCTGGTCGATGTGCTGAGTTATGTGTTGTTGACCGCTCCGCGCCGGATGTACGAAATGCTGCCGATGGCTGCGCTGATCGGCTGCCTGATCGGTCTGGGCAGCCTGGCCAGCAACAGTGAGTTGACCATCATGCGCGCCGCCGGCGTGTCGATCGGCCGGATCGTCTGGGCGGTCATGAAGCCGATGCTGGTATTGATGCTGGCCGGCGTGCTGGTCGGCGAGTACGTCGCTCCGCCCGCTGAAACCGCCGCGCAGGCCAATCGCTCGCTGGCCCAGGGCAGCGGTGATGCACAAAGCGCCAGGCACGGCTTGTGGCACCGCCAGGGCGATGAGTTCATTCACGTCAACTCGGTACAACCCAACGGCATCCTGTATGGCGTGACCCGTTATCGCTTCGACAAAGAGCGGCACATGCTGTCGGCGAGTTTCGCCAAGCGTGCCAACTTCGAAAACGATCACTGGCAGTTGTCGGATGTCACGACCACGCTGTTCCACGAGCGGAGCACCGAAGTGGTTTCGACCCCGCAAGAGCGCTGGGACGTTGCGTTGAGTCCGCAGTTGCTGAACACCGTGATCATGGTGCCCGAGTCGCTGTCGATCAGTGGCCTGTGGAGTTACATCCATTATCTGGCGGACCAGGGGCTGAACAATGGCCGCTACTGGCTGGCATTTTGGGTCAAGGTGTTGCAGCCGCTGGTGACTGCCGCTCTGGTGTTGATGGCGATTTCCTTCATCTTTGGTCCGCTGCGCTCGGTGACCCTGGGTCAACGGGTGTTCACCGGCGTGCTGGTGGGCTTCACCTTCCGCATCGTTCAGGATCTGCTGGGGCCTTCGAGCCAGGTGTTCGGCTTCCCGCCGTTGCTTTCGGTGCTGGTGCCGGCGGGCGTTTGTGCCGTGGCGGGGCTCTGGCTGTTGCGTCGAGCTGGCTGATGGCGGGCATTTTCCGACCGCTTTGACGTTAAAAAACGCCCTTGTCGCAAGACCGGGGCGTTTTTGTAGGCACCGTCTGACCTGCGAACGTGACGCTTGCGTCGTGGATCAGGTACAATTCCCGGCTATTTTTCGGCGGGCTATGCCTGCAGCCTTTTTGAGTGTTGATCCGTGAGTGATTTGAGTCATATCCGCAATTTCTCCATCATCGCCCACATTGACCATGGCAAGTCGACGCTGGCCGATCGCTTCATCCAGATGTGTGGCGGCCTCGCCGAGCGCGAAATGGAAGCCCAGGTCCTGGACTCCATGGACCTTGAGCGTGAACGCGGGATCACCATCAAGGCGCACAGCGTCACCTTGTATTACAAGGCTCGCGACGGTATCAACTACCAGCTGAACTTCATTGATACCCCCGGCCACGTTGACTTCACCTATGAGGTGAGCCGTTCGCTGGCTGCCTGTGAAGGCGCGCTGCTGGTAGTCGATGCCGGTCAAGGCGTTGAAGCACAGTCGGTTGCCAACTGCTACACGGCCATCGAGCAGGGCCTGGAAGTGATGCCGGTGCTGAACAAGATCGACCTGCCACAGGCCGATCCGGACCGCGTTAAAGAAGAAATCGAAAAAATCATCGGCATCGATGCCACCGATGCGGTCGAGTGCTCGGCCAAGACCGGCCTGGGCGTCGACGAAGTGCTCGAGCGCCTGGTCGCCACCATTCCTGCACCGACCGGCAACTACGAAGATCCGCTGCAAGCGTTGATCATCGACTCCTGGTTCGACAACTACCTGGGTGTTGTTTCCCTGGTGCGCGTGCGCCACGGTCGTGTGAAGAAGGGCGACAAGATCCTGGTCAAGTCCACCGGCAAGATCCACCTGGTAGACAGCGTCGGTGTATTCAACCCGAAGCACACCCCTACCGCTGACCTCAAGGCCGGTGAAGTGGGCTTCATCATCGCCAGCATCAAGGACATTCACGGTGCGCCAGTGGGCGATACCCTGACCTTGAGCTCGACGCCGGACGTTGATGTACTGCCAGGCTTCAAGCGTATTCAGCCGCAGGTTTACGCCGGTCTGTTCCCGGTCAGCTCCGACGACTTCGAAGATTTCCGCGAAGCGCTGCAAAAGCTCACCCTGAACGACTCGTCGCTGCAATACACGCCGGAAAGCTCTGACGCACTGGGCTTCGGCTTCCGTTGCGGCTTCCTCGGCATGCTGCACATGGAAATCATCCAGGAGCGCCTGGAGCGCGAGTACAACCTGGACTTGATCACCACGGCGCCGACGGTGATCTTCGAGCTGCTGCTCAAGACCGGCGAGACGATCTACGTCGATAACCCGTCGAAGCTCCCGGACCTGTCCTCGATCGAAGACATGCGTGAGCCGATCGTGCGGGCCAATATTCTTGTGCCGCAAGAGCACCTGGGCAACGTCATTACCCTGTGCATCGAAAAACGTGGTGTGCAGGTTGACATGCTGTTCCTCGGCTCCCAGGTACAAGTGACCTACGACCTGCCGATGAACGAAGTGGTGCTGGACTTCTTCGACCGCCTGAAATCCACCAGCCGCGGCTATGCTTCGCTGGACTACCATTTCGATCGTTATCAATCGGCTAGCCTGGTGAAACTGGACGTGCTGATCAACGGTGACAAGGTCGACGCCCTGGCGCTGATCGTGCACCGTGACAACTCGCACTACAAAGGTCGCCAGTTGACCGAGAAGATGAAAGAACTGATTCCGCGGCAGATGTTCGACGTGGCAATCCAGGCCGCCATTGGCGGGCAGATTGTGGCGCGGACAACCGTCAAGGCGCTCAGAAAGAACGTATTGGCCAAATGCTACGGTGGTGACGTCAGCCGTAAGAAGAAACTGCTGGAGAAGCAAAAGGCCGGTAAGAAACGCATGAAGCAGGTCGGCAACGTGGAGATTCCACAGGAAGCCTTCCTTGCAGTGCTCAGGTTGGATAGTTAGGTCCTATGTCGCTAAATTTCCCGCTGTTGCTGGTCATTGCCGTGTTCGTCTGCGGCCTGTTGGCGTTGCTCGATCTGTTGATCCTGGCCCCGCGTCGGCGTGCCGCCATCGCTTCCTATCAGGGCAGCGTCAGCCAGCCTGACATGGTCGTGGTCGAGAAGCTGAACAAAGAGCCGCTGCTGGTTGAATACGGCAAGTCGTTCTTCCCGGTGTTGTTCATCGTGCTGGTGCTGCGTTCGTTCCTGGTGGAACCGTTCCAGATTCCTTCCGGTTCGATGAAGCCAACCCTGGATGTCGGCGACTTCATCCTGGTGAGCAAGTTTTCCTACGGGATCCGCTTGCCGGTGATCGACAAGAAAGTCATCGAAGTCGGTGATCCGCAGCGCGGCGATGTGATGGTGTTCCGCTACCCGAGCGACCCGAACGTCAACTACATCAAGCGTGTGGTTGGTTTGCCGGGCGACACGGTTCGCTACACCGCCGACAAGCGCCTGTTCGTCAACGGTCAATCGATTGCCGAGCAACTGGTCGGCTCCGAGCCGGGCACGCTGGGCAGCGCTGAGCTCTACAAGGAAAAACTCGGTGTGGCCGAGCACATGATCCGCAAGGAAATGAGCCGCTACCGCGCAATGCCGGACCATTCGTGGACCGTGCCGGCCGGGCACTACTTCATGATGGGCGACAACCGCGACAACTCGAACGACAGTCGCTACTGGGATGATCCGAACATTCCCAAGGATCTGCTGGGCATGGTTCCCGACAAGAATATCGTCGGCAAGGCCTTTGCGGTCTGGATGAGCTGGCCGGAACCCAAACTCAGCCACCTGCCGAATTTCTCGCGGGTTGGCCTGATCAAGTAATCAGACACGGCGCTGTTGAACACAGCGCCGAATGCATTTCTGGAGCCGGCACAATGGGCGCCAGAGGCATGAAAACAATGATATTCAGGACGTTATTTTTGAACACAGCTTTAATTGTCCCAAGCCTGCGCCAACTTACGGCGATGGCGGTGGAATCCAGCCACGAACTCAGCGTGGGTAAACCGTGAGCGTCTCCTTAAGCCGTCTAGAGCGTCAGCTCGGCTACACCTTCAAGGATCAGGAACTGATGGTCCTGGCCCTGACTCACCGCAGCTTTGCCGGGCGTAACAACGAACGCCTGGAATTCCTCGGTGACGCCATTCTCAACTTCGTCGCCGGCGAGGCGTTGTTCGAGCGCTTCCCGCTGGCTCGCGAAGGCCAGTTGTCGCGTTTGCGCGCACGTCTGGTCAAAGGTGAGACCCTGGCCGTACTGGCCCGTGGTTTCGATCTGGGCGAATACCTGCGCCTGGGCTCGGGCGAGCTGAAAAGCGGCGGTTTCCGTCGCGAGTCGATTCTGGCCGATGCCCTCGAAGCGCTGATCGGTGCGATCTACCTCGATGCTGGCATGGAAATGGCCCGCGAGCGTGTGCTCGCCTGGCTGGCCGGCGAGTTCGAAGGCCTGACGCTGGTCGACACCAACAAAGATCCAAAGACCCGCCTGCAAGAGTTCCTGCAGTCCCGTGGTTGTGAGCTGCCGCGTTACGAAGTGGTGGATATCCAGGGTGAGCCGCATTGCCGGACGTTCTTCGTCGAATGCGAAATCATCTTACTGAATGAAAAAAGCCGAGGTCAGGGTGTGAGTCGTCGTATTGCCGAACAGGTAGCGGCCGCCGCAGCACTGATTGCCCTGGGTGTGGAGAATGGCAATGACTGATACAAACGCAACTCGCTGTGGCTATGTTGCCATCGTCGGCCGTCCGAACGTGGGCAAGTCCACGTTGCTGAACCACATCCTGGGTCAGAAGCTGGCGATCACCTCGCGCAAACCGCAAACCACCCGTCACAACATGCTCGGTATCAAGACCGAGGGCGATGTGCAGGCGATCTACGTCGACACCCCTGGTATGCACAAGGGCGGCGAAAAGGCCCTGAACCGCTACATGAACAAGACCGCTTCGGCGGCGCTGAAAGACGTCGACGTGGTGATCTTCGTGGTCGACCGCACCAAGTGGACCGAAGAAGACCAGATGGTTCTCGAGCGCGTCCAGTACGTGACCGGCCCGCTGATCGTGGCGTTGAACAAGACCGACCGCATCGAAGACAAGGCCGAGCTGATGCCGCACCTGTCCTGGTTGCAGGAACAGCTGCCGAACGCGCAGATCATCCCGATTTCCGCGCAGCACGGGCACAACCTCGACGCACTGGAACGCGTGATTGCCGAGCACCTGCCGGAAAACGATCACTTCTTCCCGGAAGACCAGATCACCGACCGCAGCAGCCGTTTCCTCGCCGCCGAGCTGGTGCGCGAGAAAATCATGCGCCAGTTGGGCGCCGAGCTGCCGTACCAGATCACCGTTGAAATCGAAGAGTTCAAGCAGCAGGGCAAGACCCTGCACATTCATGCCTTGATCCTCGTCGAGCGCGATGGCCAGAAGAAAATCATCATTGGCGACAAGGGCGAGCGCATCAAGCGCATCGGCACCGAAGCGCGCAAGGACATGGAGCTGCTGTTCGACTCCAAGATCATGCTCAACCTGTGGGTCAAGGTTAAGGGTGGCTGGTCCGATGACGAGCGTGCATTGCGTTCGTTGGGTTACGGCGACCTGTAATACGTTTTCCGGATCAACAATGATCCCCTGTGGGAGCGAGCTTGCTCGCGATAACGGTCTGTCAGTCAACATTAATGTTGAATATCAGGCCCTCATCGCGAGCAAGCTCGCTCCCACATTGGTTTCAGGTTGTATGTAAAACTGCGCTCCTTCATCGAGAACTGCGATTTCCATGTCCCAAGCGCCCGCCCAACCCGCCTATGTCCTGCACTCCCGCGCCTACCGTGAAAACAGCGCGCTGGTGGACTTCCTCACGCCGCAAGGTCGGCTGCGGGCGGTGTTGCGCAGTGCACGGGGCAAGGCCGGGACACTGGCGCGGCCGTTCGTGCCATTGGAAGTCGAGTTCCGGGGCAAGGGCGAGCTGAAGAATGTCGGGCGCATGGAGAGTGCTGGCATCTCCACCTGGCTCAATGGCGAGGCGCTGTTCAGCGGTCTTTACCTCAATGAATTGCTGATTCGCCTGTTGCCCGCCGAAGATCCTCATCCCGGCGTATTCGATCACTACGCTGCGACTTTGCTGGCGCTGGCTGAAGGTCGTGCTCTGGAGCCCTTGCTGCGCTCCTTCGAGTGGCGCTTGCTCGATGACCTCGGCTACGGTTTTTCCCTGACGACTGATATTCATGATCAACCCATCGCGCCGGACGGCCTCTACCGTTTGCAAGTGGATGCCGGGCTTGAACGTGTCTACCTGCTGCAACCGGGCCTGTTCAACGGCACCGAATTGCTGGCCATGGCTGAAGCCGACTGGTCTGCCCCCGGCGCTCTGTCTGCCGCCAAGCGCTTGATGCGCCAGGCGTTGGCCGTTCACCTGGGTGGTCGTCCACTTGTCAGTCGCGAGCTGTTTCGCAAGCCCTGATCACACCGTATGCTGTGCACCGAACTTTCTCTTCTTCTGGAGCGCTTCCGTGACCACCAGCACCCGTATTCTTCTTGGCGTGAACATCGACCACGTTGCCACCCTGCGTCAGGCCCGGGGCACCCGTTACCCGGACCCGGTCAAGGCTGCACTGGACGCGGAAGAGGCGGGCGCCGACGGCATCACCGTGCACCTGCGCGAAGACCGTCGGCACATTCAGGAGCGCGACGTTCTGCTGCTCAAGGACGTGCTGCAAACCCGCATGAACTTCGAAATGGGTGTCACCGAGGAAATGATGTTGTTCGCCGAGCGCATCCGCCCGGCGCACATTTGCCTGGTGCCGGAAACCCGTCAGGAGCTGACCACCGAAGGTGGCCTGGATGTGGCGGGGCAGGAGGCGCGGATCAAGGCGGCGGTCGAGCGTCTGTCGAAGATCGGCTCCGAAGTGTCGCTGTTCATTGACGCCGATGAGCGCCAGATCGAAGCCTCCCGTCGTGTCGGCGCGCCAGCCATCGAGTTGCACACCGGGCGTTATGCCGATGCCGAGACGCCGACCGAAGTCGCCGAAGAACTCAAGCGTGTAGCCGATGGCGTGGCCTTCGGTCTGGCCCAGGGCCTGATCGTCAATGCCGGTCATGGCCTGCACTATCACAACGTCGAAGCCGTGGCGGCGATCAAGGGCATCAACGAACTGAACATCGGCCATGCGCTGGTGGCCCATGCGCTGTTCGTTGGCTTCAAGTCGGCTGTTTCGGAGATGAAGGCGCTGATTCTGACGGCGGCTGCCAAGGCTTAAAACCAACACAAAACCCTGTGGGAGCGAGCTTGCTCGCGATAGCGGTCTGACAGACACAATTGATGTGACTGACAGGGCCTCATCGCGAGCAAGCTCGCTCCCACATTTGATTTTGGGTGGCTGTCAGAGCGGGGCAGGTTCCTGCGATGGCTTGCTCTTGTCGATCCCCGGAACAAGCAGTTTGCCTTCGGCGACCTGGTCGCCTTCAAGCTGCGGCTGCGTGACCCAGGTCAGGATGTCGTAGTAGCGACGGATGTTCGCCACGAAATGCACCGGTTCGCCGCCACGGGCGTAGCCGTAACGGGTTTTGCTGTACCACTTCTTTTCCGACAGGCGCGGCAGGATCTTCTTTACGTCCAGCCATTTGTCCGGGTTCAACCCTTCCTTGGCCGCCAGTTTGCGTGCGTCATCCAGGTGGCCGCTGCCGACGTTGTAGGCCGCCAGGGCAAACCAGGTCCGGTCCGGCTCCTGAATCGAGTCGTCGAGCTGGTCTTTCATGTAGGCCAGGTACTTGGCGCCGCCCATGATGCTCTGCCTGGGGTCCAGGCGGTTGGACACGCCCATGGCCTGCGCGGTGTTCTGGGTCAGCATCATCAGGCCGCGCACGCCGGTCTTGGACGTGACCGTCGGTTGCCACAACGACTCCTGGTACCCGATGGCCGCCAGCAGGCGCCAGTCGACTTTCTCCTTCTTGGCGTAGGCCTTGAAGTGCTGTTCGTACTTGGGCAGGCGTTGCTGCAAGTGTTGGGCAAACGTGGTGGCGCCCATGTAGCCGAGGACGTCGACATGCCCGTAGTAGCGGTCCTTGAGGCGTTGCAGGGTGCCGTTCTTCTTGACCTTGTCGAGGTAATCGTTGATTTCGTTGAGCAGGCTGTTGTCGTCGCCCGGGGCGACGGCCCAGCTCTGGTTGCTGGCGTCGCCGAGGTCGAAGGCGACCCGGATGTTGGTGAAGTACACCTGGTTCATCGCCACTTCGTTGGAGTCGACCAGGGTCAGGTCGATCTGACCTTCATCCACCATGCGCAGGAGATCGACGACCTCGACCGCGTCAGACTCTTCGTATTCGATGCCGGGAAACTTCTGTTTCAGCTGCGCCAGTTGTTCGGCGTGGGTGCTGCCCTTGAGCACCATGATCTTCTTGCCCACCAGATCCTTCGCATCGGTCGGCCGGGACTGGCCGTTGCGGTAGATGATCTGCGGGGTGACTTCCAGGTAGGAGTGGGAGAAGCGCACCTGCTTCTTGCGCTCTTCGCTGCTGACCAGACCGGCAGCCGCCAGCACCGGGCCATTGGGCTTGCCGACCTGGTTGAACAGGTCATCGAGGTTGTCGGCGGTCTCGATCTTGAGCTCGACCCCCAGATCGTCGGCGAAGCGCTTCACCAGCTCGTATTCGAAGCCGGTCTCACCGTTGCGATCCTGAAAGTAGGTGGCGGGGCTGTTTCGGGTAACCACCCGCAGCACACCATCCTCCTTTACGCGCTCGAGCGTGTTGGGTTTATCAACACAGCCACCGAGCATCAGGAAGAGTCCGGTTGCGATCAGCCATTTGGCGTACCGCGGACGCAAAGCCGTTGGGAAAAACATCTGCGCAGTATACGCAAAGGACCACGAGCGCCATATCTCGACAGTGAGGGGCTTGTCTGCTAGCGATCACAAAACCGGCCGAAACCCCGCAGGAATGGGCCTTGCCTGCATTTTGTTACAGTAAAAATAAGCTGTTGCTGCACGCCCGGTTAACCTGACTTTCGAGGCAGAAACACAGATCGACGCCCGAGTGCAACCGTGCGTAGCGTTTCGGGTGATGTCGCGGGCTGTTTAGGCTAGAATGCACGGCCTCAAAGCACACCCCTTCCCGAGGCTGTCCCGAAGATGTTGATCCTGCGCGGCGCTCCTGCCCTTTCTGCCTTTCGCCACAGCAAGCTCCTTGAGCAACTGAGCCAGAAGGTTCCGGCTGTCAGCGGCCTGTATGCTGAATTCGCTCACTTCGCCGAAGTTACCGGCGTCCTGACCGGCGACGAACAGCAGGTGCTCGCGCGCCTTCTGAAGTACGGTCCAAGCGTTCCGGTACAGGAACCGACCGGTCGTCTGTTTCTGGTGCTGCCGCGTTTCGGCACCATCTCGCCGTGGTCGAGCAAGGCCAGCGACATCGCCCGTAACTGTGGCCTGGCGAAAATCCAGCGCCTGGAGCGCGGCATCGCGTTCTACGTGGCCGGCCAGTTCAGCGACGCTGAAGCCCAGCTGATCGCCGACGGTCTGCACGACCGCATGACCCAGATCGTCCTGGGTAACCTCGAGCAGGCCGCCGGCCTGTTCAGCCACGCCGAACCGAAGCCCCTGACCGCCATCGACGTGTTGGGTGGCGGCCGCGCCGCGCTGGAAAAAGCCAACACCGAGCTGGGCCTGGCCCTGGCCGAAGACGAGATCGACTATCTGGTCAACGCCTTCGTCGGCTTGAAGCGCAACCCGCATGACATCGAACTGATGATGTTCGCCCAGGCGAACTCCGAGCACTGCCGTCACAAGATCTTCAACGCCAGTTGGGACATCGACGGCGAGAGCCAGGAAAAAAGCCTGTTCGGCATGATCAAGAACACCTACGTGATGCATAGCGAAGGCGTTCTGTCGGCTTATAAGGACAACGCTTCGGTGATCGTCGGCTCCGTGGCCGGTCGCTTCTTCCCGGACCCTGAGACCCGCCAGTACGGCGCGGTGCAGGAGCCGGTGCACATCCTGATGAAGGTTGAAACCCACAACCACCCGACCGCGATTGCCCCGTTCCCGGGCGCATCCACCGGTTCCGGTGGCGAGATCCGTGACGAAGGCGCCACCGGTCGCGGTGCCAAGCCGAAGGCTGGCCTGACCGGTTTCACCGTGTCGAACCTGCAGATCCCGGGCTTCGAACAGCCGTGGGAAGTGCCGTACGGCAAGCCCGAGCGCATCGTCACCGCGCTGGACATCATGATCGAAGGCCCGCTGGGCGGCGCTGCGTTCAACAACGAATTCGGTCGTCCGGCACTGACCGGCTACTTCCGTACCTTCGAACAGTCGATCACCACCCCGCACGGTGACGAAGTTCGCGGCTACCACAAACCGATCATGCTGGCTGGCGGCATGGGCAACATCCGTGAAGAACACGTCAAGAAAGGCGAGATCGTCGTCGGCTCCAAGCTGATCGTGCTCGGCGGCCCGGCGATGCTGATCGGCCTGGGCGGCGGCGCCGCTTCCTCCATGGCCACCGGCACCAGCTCGGCAGACCTGGACTTCGCTTCCGTACAGCGCGAAAACCCGGAAATGGAACGTCGCTGCCAGGAAGTCATCGACCGTTGCTGGCAACTGGGCGACAAGAACCCGATCAGCTTCATCCACGACGTGGGTGCGGGCGGTCTGTCCAACGCCTTCCCGGAACTGGTCAACGACGGCGACCGCGGTGGCCGTTTCGAACTGCGCAACATTCCAAACGACGAGCCGGGCATGGCCCCGCACGAAATCTGGTCCAACGAATCCCAGGAACGTTACGTTCTGGCCGTCGGCCCGGCAGATTTCGAACGCTTCAAGGCGATCTGCGAGCGTGAGCGTTGCCCGTTTGCCGTCGTCGGCGAAGCCACTGCCGAGCCACAACTGACTGTGACCGACAGCCACTTCGGCAACAGCCCGGTGGACATGCCGCTGGAAGTGCTGCTGGGCAAAGCCCCGCGCATGCACCGTTCGGTGGTTCGCGAGAACGAACTGGGCGACGATTTCGATCCGTCGACCCTGAGCATCGCCGACTGCGTCGAGCGCGTCCTGCATCACCCGGCCGTGGCGAGCAAAAGCTTCCTGATCACCATCGGCGACCGCACCATCACCGGCCTCGTGGCCCGTGACCAGATGGTCGGCCCGTGGCAGGTTCCGGTGGCCGACGTTGCCGTCACCGCCACCAGCTTCGACGTCTACACCGGTGAAGCCATGGCCATGGGCGAGCGTACTCCGCTGGCACTGCTGGACGCTCCGGCGTCGGGCCGCATGGCCATCGGCGAAACCCTGACCAACATCGCGGCCTCGCGCATCGGCAAGATCTCCGACATCAAACTGTCGGCGAACTGGATGTCGGCTGCCGGTCACCCGGGTGAAGATGCACGCCTGTACGACACCGTGAAAGCGGTCGGCATGGAGTTGTGCCCTGAACTGGGCATCACCATTCCTGTGGGCAAGGACTCGATGTCCATGGCTACACGCTGGAACGATGAAGGCGTGGACAAGTCCGTGACTTCGCCGATGTCCCTGATCGTGACCGGTTTCGCGCCAGTGACTGACATCCGTCAGACCCTGACCCCGCAACTGCGCATGGACAAGGGCACCACCGACCTGATCCTGATCGACCTGGGCCGCGGCCAGAACCGCATGGGCGCCTCGATCCTGGCGCAGGTTCACGGCAAGCTCGGCAAGCAGGCTCCGGACGTCGATGACGCCGAAGACCTCAAAGCCTTCTTCGCGGTGATCCAGGGCCTCAACGCCGACGGCCACCTGCTGGCTTACCACGACCGCTCCGACGGTGGTCTGCTGACCAGCGTTGTCGAGATGGCGTTCGCCGGTCACTGTGGCCTGAGCCTGAACCTCGACGGTCTGGCAGAAACCTCTGCCGACATCGCCGCCATCCTGTTCAACGAAGAACTGGGTGCCGTGATCCAGGTTCGCCAGGACGCGACCCCGGACATCCTCGCGCAGTTCAGCGCTGCCGGCCTGGGTGACTGCGTGTCGGTGATCGGTCAGCCAATCAACAATGGCGAGATCGGCATCACCTTCAACGGCGACACTGTGTTCGAAGGCCAGCGTCGTCTGCTGCAACGCCAGTGGGCCGAGACCAGCTACCAGATCCAGCGTCTGCGTGACAACGCCGACTGCGCCGAGCAAGAGTTCGACGTGCTGCTGGAAGAAGAAAACCCGGGCCTGAGCGTCAAGCTGAGCTACGACATCAACCAGGACATCGCCGCGCCTTACATCAAGAAAGGCATTCGCCCACAGGTTGCCGTACTGCGTGAGCAGGGCGTCAACGGTCAGGTGGAAATGGCTGCCGCGTTCGACCGCGCCGGTTTCAACGCGATCGACGTGCACATGAGCGACATTCTGGCCGGCCGGGTCGACCTGAACGAGTTCAAGGGCATGGTCGCTTGCGGCGGTTTCTCTTACGGCGACGTATTGGGTGCCGGTGAAGGCTGGGCGAAATCCGCGCTGTTCAACAGCCGTGCCCGCGATGCGTTCCAGGGCTTCTTCGAACGCAACGACAGCTTCACCCTCGGCGTGTGCAACGGTTGCCAGATGATGTCCAACCTGCACGAGCTGATCCCGGGCAGCGAGTTCTGGCCGCACTTCGTGCGCAACCGCTCCGAGCAGTTCGAAGCCCGTGTTGCCATGGTGCAGATCCAGGAGTCGAACTCGATCTTCCTGCAAGGCATGGCCGGTTCGCGCATGCCGATCGCCATTGCTCACGGTGAAGGCCATGCCGAGTTCGCCAGCGAAGAAGCACTGCTGGAAGCCGATCTGTCGGGTTGCGTGGCGATGCGTTTCGTCGACAACCACGGCAAGGTCACCGAAAGCTACCCGGCCAACCCGAACGGCTCGCCGCGCGGGATCACCGGTTTGACCAGCCGCGACGGTCGCGTGACCATCATGATGCCGCACCCGGAACGAGTGTTCCGCGCCGTGCAGAACTCGTGGCGTTCGGATGACTGGAACGAAGATGCTCCGTTGATGCGTATGTTCCGTAACGCTCGTGTGTGGGTGAACTAAGCACCGTGTACAAGCTCAGCTTTTTTGTTCCCGACAGTCATGTCGAGGTGGTCAAAAGCGCCGTATTCGCCGCCGGTGGTGGGCGAATCGGTGCTTATGACCACTGTGCATGGCAAGTGTTGGGCACTGGCCAGTTTCGTCCACTGGACGGCAGCCAGCCGTTCATTGGCGAGGCAGGGCAGGTCGAACAGGTCGAGGAATGGAAGGTTGAGCTGGTGGTGGCCGATGAGTTGATTCGCTCGGTAGTGGCAGCTCTGAAACAGAGCCATCCCTATGAGACACCGGCTTATGAAGTGTGGCGGCTGGAGGATTTCTGATTCTCCGGTGCTGAAATGAAAAACCCGCTGAAAGAGATTTCAGCGGTTTTTTTGTTGCCCAAACTATTGTGGTGTCAGTGAGGGCCTCATCGCGAGCAAGCTCGCTCCCACAGTGGTTCGGTGTATGCAGATCCAATGTGGGAGCGAGCTTGCTCGCGATGGCGGCCTATCAGGCACCGAGGATCTAAACCTTGGCACTGACCTCGCTGCGATTGACCAACACCTCCAGTGCATCACTCAAGGTCGGCGCCTTGTCGCCAATCAGCAGATGCCAGATACCGCCATCCAGCTGACTTACACCCTGGCAACCCAACGCTTTCAAATCGAACTCCGACAACGCCTTGCCATCGGCCAGTTGCAGGCGGATGCGGGTCATGGCCACGCAATCGAGTTGCAGCACATTGTCGCCGCCGCCCAGGGCATTGAGCCATTGCTGGGCCTCGGGTGTCGCCATGGCGGCAGGTGGCGGCGCGTCGATTTCTGCAGCCGGCGACGACACCATGGCGCGACCTAGCGCAGGCATCGCCAGGCGAATTTCATCGGCAATCGCGTCGGCCATTGGCCCCACCACCACTTGCAAACTCCCGCCCTTGCCCGGACGCACCACGGCCATGGCACCGAGTGCTTTCAAGTCGGTATCCGAGGCTTTGTTGCGATCCACCATGTCCAGGCGCAAGCGCGTGGTGCAGGCGCCGACGGTGATCAGGTTTTCGGCACCACCCAAGGCCTTGATGTATGCCCCGGCGCGTTCATTGTCGGCGACGGCAACCTGCTCGACGTCAGCGCTGGTTTCGCGGCCCGGTGTCTTCAGGTCGAAGCGGCGGATACAGAAGTCAAACACCACGTAATAGATCACGGCATACGCCAGGCCCACCGGGAACACCAGCCAGCCGTTGGTGGACTTGCCCCAGCCCAGGATCATGTCGATGAAGCCGCCGGAGAAGGTGAACCCCAGGTGGATGTTCAGCGCATTGGTGATGGCCATCGACAGGCCGGTCAGCAATGCATGCAGCACAAACAGCAACGGCGCGAGGAACATGAAGGCGAATTCAATCGGCTCGGTGACGCCGGTCAGGAACGCGGTCAACGCCATCGACAGGAAGATCCCGCCCATCACCTTGCGCCGTGCCGGCAGGGCGTTGCGGTACATCGCCAGGCAGGCGGCGGGCAGGCCGAAGATCATCATCGGGAACATGCCGGTCATGAACTGGCCACCCTTCGGATCGCCGGCGAAGTAGCGCGACAGGTCGCCAGTCACCAGCGCCCCGGTGGTGGGGTCGGTGAAGTTGCCGAACACGAACCACGCCATGTTGTTGAGGATGTGGTGCAGGCCGGTGACGATCAGCAGGCGGTTGAACAGGCCGAAGACGAACGCGCCGAAGCTGCCGCTTTCCATCATCAGTGTGCCGAAGCTGTTGATGCCGTGCTGGATCGGCGGCCAGATGTAGCCGAACACCACACCCAGCCCCACGGCGGCGAACCCGGTGACAATCGGCACGAACCGTCGGCCACCGAAGAACGCCAGGTATTCCGGCAGCTTGATGTCCTTGAAGCGGTTGTACAGCGCGCCGGCCATCAGTCCGCTGACGATCCCGGCGAGCATGCCCATGTTGATGCTCGGGTCGAGCGCCTTGAGGGTGGAGATCATCACCAGGTAACCGATCACCCCGGCCAGACCCGCCGTACCGTTGTTGTCCCTGGCGAAGCCGACCGCAATGCCGATGGCGAAGATCATCGCCAGGTTGGCGAAGATCACCTGGCCGGCGTCGTGGATGATCGCGATGTTCAGTAGGTCGGTATCGCCCAGGCGCAGCAGCAGGCCGGCAATCGGCAGGATCGCGATCGGCAGCATCAGCGCGCGGCCGAGGCGTTGCAGGCCTTCGATGAAAAGTTGGTACATGGCGGTTCTCCGTGGATTCTTGTTGTTCTTCAGCTCAGAGGCCAATGCTGGTGACAGGCGTGACGCACGGCACTGGCGCTGCTCAGCTTGAGCAGGCCCTGGCTGATGCGCCGGCATTCGCTGGCGTCGAGATGACGCACGCGGTCCTTGATTTCGCCGACCTGTACCGGGCTCACCGACAACTCACTGACCCCCAGGCCGATCAACACCGGCGTGGCCAATGGATCGGACGCCAGTGCGCCGCACACGCCCACCCAGCGGTTGTGCTGCGCCGCACCGGCGCAGGTCTGGGCGATCAGCCGCAGCAGTGCCGGGTGTAGCGCATCGACGCGAGCGGCGAGCCCGGCGTGGTCGCGGTCCATGGCCAGGGTGTATTGCGACAGGTCGTTGGTGCCGATGGACAGGAAGTCCGCGTGTTCGGCCAGTTGCTCGGCCAGCAGCGCGGCGGCCGGAACTTCGATCATCACACCCAGTTCCGGGCGTTGCGCCAGGCCGAGTTCACCGCACAAGGCGTCGAGGCGCTGGTGGATGTGCAGCAGCTCATCGACTTCCGTGACCATCGGCAGCAGGATCCGGCAGCGTGACAACGGGCGCAGGTGCAGCAGCGCGCGCAATTGCTGGTCGAGCAGTTCAGGGCGCGCCTGGGCCAGGCGAATGCCGCGCAGGCCGAGCACCGGATTGGCCTCGGCGGGCAGTGGCAGGTAGTCCAGTTGCTTGTCGCCGCCGACGTCGATGGTGCGGATGATCACTGACTTATCGCCCATGGCATCAAGCACCGCTTGATAGGCGTGGTGTTGTTCCTGTTCGTCCGGCGCGGTGTGGCGGTCGACGAAGAGAAACTCGGTGCGCAGCAAGCCGACGCCGTCGGCGCCATTGGCCAACGCGTCTGCCGCTTCCGTGCTGGATGCCACATTGGCGGCGACTTCGATGCGCAGGCCATCGGTGGTCAGTGCGGGGGTGTGCGCCTGGGCCTGTTGTTCGGCCCGGCGTTGTTGCTGTTGCTGTTGCAGCTGGCGCACGTCGGCCAGGCGCTCGGCACTGGGTGTCAGTTCGAGGCGGCCGCCGTCGGCGTCCAGCACCACCGGTTGCCCCTGTTGCTGGTCGAGCAGCGTCGAACCCAGCGCCACCATGCACGGCAGGCCTTTGCCCCGGGCCAGAATCGCCACGTGGGAGGTCGCGCCACCTTCGGCCATGCACAGTCCGGCGACGCCTTGCTGGCTCAGTTGCAGTAAATCGGAGGGCGTCAGTTCATGCGCCGCGACGATGGCGCCGGCCGGCACGTCGTAATGCCAGGTGTCGCCGAGCAATGCGCGCAGCACCCGTTGCTTGAGGTCGCGCAGGTCGTTGGCGCGTTCGGCCAGCAGCGTGCTGCCGGTTTGCTGGAGGACTTCGCACTGCACGTCGATGGCCTGGCTCCAGGCGTGGGTCGCGGCCGTGCCCTGGGCGACGGTTTGTATGGCGGCGTCCAGCAGGGCCGGGTCTTCCAGCAGCGCCAGGTGTGCGGCGAAGATCGCCTCTTCAGCGGTGTCCTTGTGTTTTTTCGCCAGGACCAGCGTGCGTTCGATTTCGCTGCGCACCTGGCTCAGTGCCGCGTCCAGTACTTGCTGCTGTTGCTGGGGATCATGATGGCCGGCATCCACCGGCAGGCTGATCGCATTCAGGTGGAACAGCGGCCCGCCGACCAGGCCGGGCGCCGCACAGACGCCGTGCAATACACCGGCTTCGGCGGGGCGATTGCGTTGGGCAATCGTGGTCGGCGCGGCGGCATGGCTGTCTTCGGCCAGGGCTGTGGATAACGCGGTCAGCAAGGCTTGCAGCGCGGCTTCGGCGTCCGGGCCCTGGCAACTGACCTGGACTTCTGCCTGTTCGCCGATGGCCAGCCCCATCAGGCCGATCAGGCTGTCGCAGGTGGCCGACTTGCCGGCGAAATGCAGCTGCGATTTGCTTTTGAATCCTTGCGCGGTCTGACGGATCAACGCGGCCGGCCGTGCGTGCAGACCGCCACGATGGGCGATGCGGATGTGGCCGACCACTTCTTCGCCAGCAAGCTCCACGTCCGCCTGCGCGCCCACGCCCTGGCGGCGAATGATGTGTAGCAGCGGCTCGCCGACCTTTACCGACTTGAGGGTGATGGGCCGTGCCTGAAAGTCCTGGCTGTTGGTGAGGATCAGCAGGCTGACCAGGCTTTTGCACTGTTGCGCGACCTTGTCCAGGTCGTAGCGCAGCAGCGGCTGGCCATTGGAGACGCGCGCGCCTTCCTTGACCAGCATCGAAAAGCCCTGGCCTTGCAGTTCGACGGTATCAAGGCCCAGGTGCAGCAGCAGCTCCGCACCGTTGTCGGCACGCAGGGTCACCGCATGGCCGGTGCGGGCGACATGCACCACCACGCCCGCGCACGGCGCATGAAGGGTATCGTTCAACGGGTCGATGGCGATCCCGTCGCCCATGGCGCCGCTGGCAAACACCGCATCCGGGACTTTGGCGAGCGTGAGCACCGGGCCGCTGAGCGGGGCGCTTAAAGTCAGCTCTTTATTGTTGTTATGCATGGCTCGGTCTCATCAGGAAAACTTCGGTTCGGATCAACGCGCCCCCCTCTGTAGGAGCGAGCTCGCTCGCGATGGACTAAAGAACGCCGCGTTTATCCAGCAAACGCGCGTTTTCGTTGACGACCATCGCGAGCAAGCTCGCTCCTACAAGGGTGGTTAGTGTGTACGCGTCACTTTGCTCAGGTGCCGTGGCTGGTCCGGGTCCATGCCTCGGGCCACGGCCAGGCCGGCGGCCATCACGTAGAAACTCTGGATCGCGAGAATCGGGTCGAGGGCCGGGTGTTCGGCGCGGGTCAGCGTCAGGTCGCGTTCAAGCACGTCATCCGGCGCGGCCAGCAGGACAAGGGCGCCGCGTTGGCGCATGTCGGCGGCCAGGCTCAGCAAACCGGCCTGTTCGGCGCCCCGTGGGGCAAACACCAGCAGCGGGTAGTTGTCGCCAATCAAGGCCATCGGACCGTGACGGACTTCGGCGCTGCTGAAGGCTTCGGCCTGGATCGCCGAGGTCTCCTTGAACTTGAGCGCCGCTTCCTGGGCGATGGCGAAACCGGCGCCACGGCCGATCACCATCAGCCGCTGACAATCGCGCAAGGCGTCGATGGCCTGGCTCCAGTCCTGTTGCGCGGCGTCACGCAGGCCTTCGGGCAAGGCGCGGCAGGCGTCGAGCAGTTCGGTGTCTTCTTTCCAGTGGCCAATCAGCCGGGCGCTGGCGCTGAGGGTAGCGATAAAGCTCTTGGTCGCCGCGACGCTGCTTTCGGTGCCGGCACACAGCGGCAGGCTGAATTCGCAGGCGGCTTCCAGGGGCGAGTCTTCGGCATTGACCAGCGAAATGCTCAAGGCGCCGCGCTTGCGCAACAGGCGCAGGCTGTTGACCAGGTCCGGGCTTTGCCCCGATTGCGAAAAGGCGAATGCCACCTGGCCGCTGACCTTCAACGGTGCCTGTTGCATGGTCACCACCGACATCGGCAGCGACGCCACCGGGATGCCCAGCAGTTGCATGGTCAGGTAGGCGAAGTAACTGGCGGCATGGTCGGAGCTGCCACGCGCCACGGTCATGGCCACTTGCGGCGGCTGACGACGCAGGCGCCCGGCGATCTCGATCATCTGCGGGTCGAGTTGCTGTAATTGGGCTTGCACGGCCTCGAACGAGGACAGCGCCTCTTCAAGCATTTTTGAAGTCAATGTCTTCTCCTTCGACCATGACGGCGGTCAGTTTCAGTGAGCGATCCAGCCGCACGCAGTCGGCCCAGGCCCCCGGTTGCAGGCGCCCGCGTTCGGTGATGCCGAGGTAGTCGGCGGGGAATTGCGACAGGCGCTGCGAGGCTTCGGCGATGGGCAGGCCGATTTTCACCAGGTTGCGCAGAGCCTGATCCATGGTCAGGGTGCTGCCGGCCAGCGTGCCGTCGGGCAGGCGCACGCCACCGAGGCATTTGGTCACGGTGTGGCTGCCGAGTTTGTACTCGCCATCGGGCATGCCGGCGGCGGCGGTCGAGTCGGTGACGCAATACAGGCAAGGAATCGAACGCAGGGCCACGCGGATGGCGCCGGGGTGCACGTGCAGCAAATCCGGGATCAGTTCGGCGTATTTGGCGTGAGCCAGGGCAGCGCCGACGATCCCGGGTTCGCGGTGATGCAGTGGGCTCATGGCGTTGTAGAGGTGGGTGAAACTGCTGGCGCCGGCCTCCAGCGCGGCCACGCCTTCCTCATAACTGCCCAGGGTGTGGCCGATCTGCATGCGAATGCCGCGGCTGCTGAGGTCGCGGATCAAGGTATCGTGACCGGCGATTTCCGGGGCAATGGTGATCACCCGGATCGGTGCGAGCGCCAGGTACGCTTCGACTTCGGCCATCAGCGCGGTGTGGGCGAAGTTGGGTTGCGCGCCGAGTTTGCCCGGGTTGATGTAGGGGCCTTCGAGGTGTACGCCAAGCACCCGGGCGCAGCCTTGGGGCCGCAGCTCACAGAATTCGCCGACGGCCTGGAGCACGCTGGATATCTCTTCGCTCGGTGCCGTCATGGTGGTGGCCAGCAACGACGTAGTGCCGAATCGCACGTGGGTTCGGGTAATGGTTTCGAAGGCCGGCGCACCTTCCATGATGTCTTTGCCGCCGCCGCCGTGAACGTGCAGGTCGATGAAGCCCGGCAGCAGGTACGGCAGATCGTTGTCCGCCGGATCGCAGGGCTGGCCTTCGATCGACACGACTTTGCCGTGCTCATGGACCAGTCGGCCGCGAACCCAGCCGTGGGCGGTGAGGATATTGTCTTCGGACATGATCGGTTCTCTGGGTGGGCGGTTTCGCGGTGCAGCGTTCTAGCGGCGAAGCTCTGCGACAAAGTCGTAGTAGTCGTTACGGCAATAGGTGTCGGTGACTTCGATGGGCGTGTTGTCTTCCAGGTAGCCGACCCGGGTCATCAGCAACATGGCGGTGCCGGGGGCGATGCCCACCAGGGCTGCGAATTCGTCCGAGGCGTTGATCGCCTGGATGTGCTGCAGGGCGCGGACAACCGGTTTGCCGATGCCGTCGAGGTATTCGTAGAGGGAATCGCCCACCGCCTGCGGCTTGGGAATGATCGAGGCGGGCAGGGTGCTCATCTCGATGGCCATCACCGTGTCGTCGGCCTTGCGCAGGCGTTTGAGGCGCGCGACTTTGTCGTTGGGCGACAGGCCGAGGCGGATCAGTTCTTCGTGGGTCGGCAGGGTGATTTCCCGCTCCAGCCATTGCGATCCGGGCACGAAACCCTTGAGGCGGAGCATTTCACTGAAACCGGAAAGGCGCGACAACGGTTGTTCGAGGCGCGGCGTGATGAAGGTGCCGGAGCCCTGGTTGCGGCGGATCAGGCCTTGTTCGAACAACACTTCCAGAGCCTTGCGTGCAGTGACGCGGGAGATGCCCAGCGCCTCGCTCAGATTGCGCTCCGACGGCATGGCCTGTTCGGCTTTCCACTGGCCGGCATGGATCGCCGCTTCCAGATTGCGTGCCAGTTGCAGGTACAACGGCGTGGGTTGGGTGTCGTCGGGGCGCAGGGCTGAAAGGTCGTTCATTTAATTATTGTCCGACGCGTCTGTAGGAAAGTTACTTGTTCGCTGTAGGACAAAAAACTAATACCACTTGAATACCATGTCAATGCACCTCTCAGGCTGCAGGTGCGGTAAACAGGCCTTATGGGGCGCAGTGGAAAGAGGCTGGATTGAAGTGGTATTAGCGGCGGGAGGATTTAAAGCAAAGATCGCAGCCTTCGGCAGCTTCTACAGGGGGAAATGGTATTCACCCTGCAGGAGCTGCCGAAGGCTGGAATTTTTTTGATTTTTTTTGCGGGGGCGACCAAAGGTCGTGGGATTTACGGGCGAATCTCGATCATCGTGCCATCCGGCACCAGGTTCCAGACTTCGCGCATGTCCATGTTGCGCATGGCGATGCAGCCGTCGGTCCAGTCCAGGGTGTGGAACAGGTCTTCCGGGGTGTCCTCGCTGTCCGGGGTGCCGTGGATCATGATCATGCCGCCGGGCTCGACGCCTTCACGACGGGCGCGGGCGGAGTCGCTGATGTTCGGGTAGGAAATGTGCATCGCCAGGTTGAAACGGTCGCTGATCTTGCGCCAGTCGACCCAGTAGAAGCCTTCCGGGGTGCGCTTGTCGCCTTCCATCAGCTTCGGCCCCTTGGGACGCTTGCCCAGGGAAATGCGATAGGTTTTGAGCGGCTTGCCGTCATTGATCAATTGCAATTGATGGGAAGACTTGAGAATCAGGATTTTCTCGATGACCTTGCCGTCCAGGGTTTCCACGGCAGAAGCCTGGGACACCGTGACAAACGACAAACAGAACAGGGCAAGCAACCAGCGCATTGAAACGATTCCCCAGGAGGTGTCGCGACTATTTATGTATAGAAGTTTTTGCAGGAGCTGCCGCTGGCTCGGGCCGCATTCGGACAATCTTTCGGCGCCTCCCGGTGATGCCGAGATGACATCAGATAATGGCAGGCTGAGCAAGCGGTGGGATCGATTCAGACCGAACGGGATAGATTTCGGTCCGCCGGTCAGCGAAGAAGCATTCTAAGGTACGGCCCACCGTGCGGAAAGCCAGCTCATCCCATGGAATGTCCGCTTCGTCGAATAGTTGCACTTCCAGGCTCTCGGGGCCGGCGCAAAAGTCCAGGTCCACCAGTTCGGCACGGAAGAACACATGCACCTGGCTGATGTGCGGCACGTCGATCAGGGTATAGATGTTCAGGTTGCGCACCCGGGCGCAGGCTTCCTCGGCCGTCTCGCGAATGGCAGCCTGTTCGATGGTCTCGCCGTTCTCCATGAAACCGGCGGGCAGGGTCCAGTAACCGCGTCGCGGCTCGATGGCCCGCCGGCACAGCAATACCTGGGTGCCCCAGGTCGCCACGCAGCCGGCGACGATGTTGGGGTTCTGGTAGTGAATGGCGTGACAACTGTCGCAGACAAAGCGCAGGCGCGAATCGCCTTCGGGAATGCGCTGGGTCACCGGGTTACCGCACTGGCTGCAAAATTTCATGCTGGGGTTCCTGAATGCTGCGCCTATCTTGGCGTGCGGCAGTGCCGGTCGGCAAGTTGTCGTTTCGCGACATGGGGCGGTTGCGGGGGTTGGGCGACCGCAGCGATTGGTGCATGATGCCGGGTAAGGCACAAATCGAGAACACTCATGCTGGACGAGCTACTGCATCGGGTTAGTAACCACACTCCACGCACACTGGAGACCGATCGTCGTTTTCCCGAGGCCGCGGTGCTGGTGCCCATCACCCGCAGTGACGAGCCCGAGCTGGTGTTGACCCTGCGTGCCAGCGGCCTGTCGACCCATGGCGGCGAAGTTGCCTTCCCCGGCGGGCGCCGTGATCCCGAAGACCCCGACCTGATTTTCACCGCCCTGCGTGAAGCCGAAGAAGAGATCGGCTTGCCGCCGGGGCTGGTCGAGGTGATCGGACCGCTCAGCCCGCTGATCAGCCTGCATGGCATCAAGGTCACGCCCTATGTCGGGGTGATCCCGGATTTTGTCGAATACCGGGCCAACGACGCCGAGATCGCCGCGGTGTTCAGCGTGCCTCTGGAGTTCTTCCGTAAAGACCCTCGCGAACATACCCACCGCATCGACTATCAGGGCCGCAGCTGGTACGTGCCGAGCTATCGCTATGGCGAATACAAGATCTGGGGGCTGACGGCGATCATGATCGTCGAGTTGATCAACCTGCTGTATGACGCCAAAATCAGCCTGCATCAGCCTCCCAAAAGCTTTATCAGTATCTGAAGCCATCGTTCGAATGGCCTGAATACTGGTTTTGCTGAAAAAAGCCTGCCTGAGCCTTGAGGAATACAACAATGAAATACCGCCTGGGCGACGCCCGCGTCGAAACCCATCCACAGAGCTGGGTCGCACCCAATGCCGTGCTGGTGGGCAAGGTCAAGCTGGAAGAGGGCGCCAACGTCTGGTTCAACGCCGTATTGCGCGGCGACAATGAATTGATCCTGATCGGCAAGAACAGCAACGTCCAGGACGGCACCGTGATGCACACCGACATGGGCTACCCACTGACCATCGGTACCGGCGTGACCATCGGCCACAACGCCATGCTCCACGGCTGCACCGTCGGCGACTACAGCCTGATCGGCATCAACGCGGTGATTCTCAACGGTGCGAAGATCGGCAAGAACTGCATCATCGGCGCCAACTCGCTGATCGGCGAAGGCAAGGAGATTCCGGACGGATCGCTGGTCATGGGGTCGCCCGGCAAAGTGGTGCGTGAATTGACCGAGCCGCAAATCAGGATGCTGGAAGCCAGCGCTGCTCACTACGTGCACAACTCGCAGCGCTATGCCCGCGACCTGGCCGAGCAGGAAGAATGACTGCCAGCGAACGCCCGGTTACATCGCCCTGCGTGAATATTTGTGCGCTGGACGACGATGACATCTGCACCGGTTGCCAACGCACGGTGGAGGAGATTACCCGCTGGAGCCGCATGACCAACGACGAGCGCCGCACGGTGTTGGGGTTGTGTCATGAGCGGGCCAAGGCCAGTGGGTTGATCTGGATGTTACCTTCCAAATCCGATAACTGAATTGCCCCCAGAAAGTGCTTCGCACTTTATCGCGAGCAAGCTCGCTCCCACATGGGAATGCGTTTGACTGTAGGAGCGAGCCTGAACTGGTCAAGTAATCCCGGACACCGGTTACGGTGTTTATGCCGCTTTTTGCTCCATGGCTATTGGCGACAGATAGTTGTTGTAGCTGTGGAGCCTGGTGCGGTTGTAGTACATGAAGAAGCGCACCATATCGGTTTTGGCTTCCTCGATCTTGCTGTAGCCACTACGAGGCACCCATTCTGATTTCAGCGTGCCGAAAAATCGCTCTGTTGGAGCGTTGTCCCAGCACTGCCCGCGATGGCTCATGCTTTGCAATATGTCACGACGCTTCAGTTCTTCCTGAAACTTGCGGCTGGTGTACTGACAGCCCTGATCCGAGTGAAACATCAGTCCCGCAGGGCACGTTCGAACCTCTGTCGCCATGCGTAGCGCCTTGCTGACCAAGTTGGCGTCATTGACCAGCGAAAATGCCCAACCGATGACCCGGCGAGCAAACAAATCGATGACGATGGCCAGATGAACCCAGCGCTCGCCCACCATCAAGCTGGTCACGTCGCCACACCAGACCTGATCGACTGCAGCCGGTTTGAAGTTGCGCTTGAGCCGATTGGGCGCGACAAACGCTTCCACTCCCTTGGATCTGAATGGGTGCGGCTGGCGTTGTTTACTGACAATGTTGGCCTCCCTCATCAGCGCTCGGACAAGGCCTCTTCCGATCGCGATGTTTTGGGACTTCAGGTTCTTGCTGATCATTCTGGAGCCCATGGCTTCGCGGCTTTCGCTGTGCAGTTCAACCACTTTGAGCTTGAGCTCTTCGCGCCTGATCCGCGGTTTGGCTCGCCGCTGAAGCCACTCGTAAAAGCTGCTGCGCTTCACATCGAAAACACGACACACGACAGCTGTCGGGAACGACTCTCTTAGTTCCGCAATCATCGAAAACGATCGGGATCCGACATCAAGAGAGCGGTAGCCTTTTTTAAGATCTCGGCTTCCATTTCCATGCGCTTGATCTTGGCCTTTAGTTCCTGGATCTGGCGCTGATCTTCGGTAATCGCCTTGGTGCCTTTGACTGGCTGCCCCTCGCGCTCCTTGCGAACCTGATCGACCCAACGCCGTAAAGCGGTGGGCCCGATATCCAGCGATGCACAAACGTCTGGAACCGGGCAGTTATCATCAAGCACCATGCTGGCAGCATGCAGCTTGAACTCGCGTGTATAGACCTTTCTTTCGTTCATGGAACCTCCAAGTTGGCGAAATCATATCGCCCTTAAGAGGTGTCCGGAATTATTAGGCCAGTTCAGCCTGCTCGCGATGGACTCAAGAACACCGCGGGGAGCCAGACGTCCCGCGTTATCGTTAACGACCATCGCGAGCAAGCTCGCTCCCACATGGGAATGCGTTCGACTGTAGGAGCGAGCTTGCTCGCGATGGACTCAAGAACACCACGGGGAGCCAGACGTCCCGCGTTATCGTTAACGACCATCGCGAGCGGGCTCGCTCCCACATGGGAATGCGTTTGACTGTAGGAGCGAGCTTGCTCGCGATGGACTCAAGAGCACCGCGGGGAGCCAGACGTCCCGCGTTATCGTTAACGACCATCGCGAGCAAGCTCGCTCCCACATGGGAATGCGTTCGACTGTAGGAGCGAGCTTGCTCGCGATGGACTCAAGAACACCACGGGGAGCCAGACGTCCCGCGTTATCGTTAACGACCATCGCGAGCAAGCTCGCTCCCACATGGGAATGCGTTTGACTGTAGGAGCGAGCTTGCTCGCGATGGACTCAAGAACACCGCGGGGAACCAGACCTCCCGCGTTATCGTTAACGACCATCGCGAGCAAGCTCGCTCCCACATGGGAATGCGTTCGACTGTGGGAGCGAGCTTGCTCGCGATGGACTCAAGAGCACCGCCGGGAACCAGACGTCCCGCGTTATCGTTAACGACCATCGCGAGCGGGCTCGCTCCTACAGTATCCTGTGCGGCAAAATTACAGGTACTTCCACGCCCATGCTCTTCCTGATCGCCTACATCAGCAGCGTCGTGCTGATCAATTACGCCTTTTCCACCGCCCCGCACCTGGACATCATCTGGTCGGCCTGGGGTGGGCTGGTGTTTGTGTTGCGCGATATGGTGCAAGCCCGATTCGGGCATGGCGCCCTCGCAGCGATGCTGGTGGCGCTGGTGTTGTCCTATGTCACCTCCGATCCGTCCATCGCCCTGGCCAGCGCCACGGCGTTCGCCGTTTCCGAGTGCATCGACTGGCTGGTGTTCAGCATCACCCGGCGCCCGCTGCATGATCGCCTGTGGATAAGTTCGGCCCTGAGCATTCCCCTCGATACCTTTATCTTTTTCGGCATGATCGACGCTCTGACGCCGGGCGTGATCCTCACCGCCCTGGGCTCGAAATTCGCCGGGGTCACCGCCGTATGGCTGATCATGGCCTGGCGCCTGCGCAAACAGGCTGTCGTCAGCTGAAGTTCATGTAAAATGCCGCGCTTTCTCCCCATGGGAAGCGTGCTTCCCTCGATGATCCGCTCCTTGAGGACCTTCAGATGACCCGTATCGGAACTCCATTGTCGCCGACCGCGACCCGCGTATTGATGTGTGGCTGTGGCGAGTTGGGCAAGGAAGTGGTGATCGAGCTGCAACGCCTGGGCGTTGAAGTGATTGCCGTGGACCGCTACGCGAATGCGCCGGCCATGCAGGTGGCGCACCGCAGCCACGTGATCAACATGCTCGATGGTGCTGCCCTGCGTTCCGTGATCGAAGCCGAAAAGCCGCACTTCATCGTGCCGGAAATCGAAGCCATCGCCACCGCGACCCTGGTGGAACTGGAGGCCGAAGGCTTCACCGTTATCCCGACCGCCCGTGCTGCGCAGCTGACCATGAACCGTGAAGGCATCCGTCGCCTGGCCGCTGAAGAGCTGGACCTGCCAACCTCGCCGTACCACTTCGCCGACACCTTCGAGGATTACAGCAAAGCTGTTGAAGACCTCGGGTTCCCGTGCGTGGTCAAGCCGGTCATGAGTTCTTCGGGCAAGGGCCAGAGTCTGCTGCGTAGCGTCGATGACGTGCAGAAGGCCTGGGACTACGCCCAGGAAGGTGGCCGTGCCGGTAAAGGTCGGGTGATCATCGAGGGCTTCATCGATTTCGACTACGAAATCACCCTGCTGACCGTGCGCCACGTCGGCGGCACCACCTTCTGCGCGCCGGTCGGTCACCGTCAGGAGAAGGGCGACTACCAGGAATCCTGGCAGCCGCAAGCCATGAGCCCGGTTGCTCTGGCTGAGTCCGAGCGTGTCGCCAAAGCCGTGACCGAAGCCTTGGGTGGCCGTGGTCTGTTCGGCGTCGAGCTGTTCATCAAGGGTGATCAGGTGTGGTTCAGCGAAGTCTCGCCGCGCCCGCATGACACCGGCCTGGTCACGCTGATTTCCCAGGACCTGTCGCAGTTCGCCTTGCACGCGCGGGCCATTCTCGGTCTGCCGATCCCGTTGATCCGTCAGTTCGGGCCTTCGGCCTCGGCGGTGATCCTGGTGGAAGGGCAGTCGACCCAGACCGCTTTCGCCAACCTGGGCGCTGCGTTGAGCGAGCCGGATACCGCGCTGCGCCTGTTCGGTAAGCCTGAAGTCAACGGCCAGCGCCGCATGGGCGTGGCCCTGGCGCGCGACGAATCGATCGAAGCCGCCCGCGCCAAGGCGACCCGTGCTTCGCAGGCGGTTGTTGTCGAGCTGTAAAAACAGCTGCGGCGGGCCTATACCTTCTAAAGGCTCGCCTACTGATCCTTGTAGGAGCGAGCTTGCTCGCGATGGACTAGAGGGCGACGCGTTCAATCAGAAAGTACGCGTTATCGTTAACGACCATCGCGAGCAAGCTCGCTCCCACAGGTAATTCGCGTCCGATCTTTTATCAGCGCTCCAGGCCTGTACCCCATGAATTCCCAAAGCATCATCGTCCCGAAAATCTCCACCCTGCCGGTACACGAACCCCGGGCCCGGGCCGTTGTGCGCTGGCTGGTGCGCAAGAACATCATCCAGGAAGAGCTGACCACGTGCGGCCGCACCGGCAATCGCATGGGCCATGCGATCGCCGAAGGTGCCCGTGAGGTGGTCCTGCACCCGGACGCGCTGCCGTTCGGCGAGTCGATCAATGGCCTGGAGATCATCACCAAGCGCTGCATCTATACGCCGGCCAAGGGTTTTCTTGGCGAAGCGGGCTGCGCCGAGTGCCGCAAGGAAGTGGGTGAAGCCCTGTTCGAAAGCCTGGAAGACTGGATGCCGGGGCGTACCGACAACTTCACCTGCCCCGAATGCGGGCATGAAGACGACATCAACGGCTTCCTGTTCCTGCAGGAGTGCGGCTTCTCCAACCTCGGTTTCATCTTCAATAACTGGGCCGAAGCCGGGTTCAAACAGAGCTTTATCGATGAATTCGCCGATTGGCTGGATCAGCCGGTCAGTTGGGTGAAAGTCGAGTTGTAGGAGCGAGCTTGCTCGCGATGAACTTGAAGGCGACGTTGGTTTCCAGAAAGCACGCGTCATCGCTCACGACCATCGCGAGCAAGCTCGCTCCCACAAAAAAGCAGCAATCCGTAACGCCATAATCCCCGTATGTCAGTAATGCCAATAATAGACAGAGTTTTACATTGAACCCGAAGGGGTGTCTGACTATAATGGCGCGCTTCCATTTTCCCGCTCGGGAGCCCCCGCGATGCTGCGTATCAGCCAAGAAGCTCTGACATTCGACGACATTCTCCTAGTGCCCGGTTATTCCGAGGTGCTTCCTAACGAAGTCAGTCTCAAGACCCGCCTTACCCGTGGCATCGAGCTGAATATTCCACTGGTTTCCGCTGCCATGGACACCGTCACTGAAGCCCGTCTGGCAATCGCCATGGCTCAGGAAGGTGGTATCGGTATCATCCACAAGAACATGACCATCGAGCAGCAAGCTGCCGAAGTCCGCAAGGTCAAGCGTTACGAAGCTGGTGTGGTCAAAGACCCGATCACCATCGTCGCCGACGCCACCGTGCGCGAGTTGTTCGAATTGACCCGCATGCACAACATCTCCGGCGTTCCGGTGCTGCACAATGGCGACCTGGTCGGCATTGTCACCTCCCGTGACGTGCGTTTCGAGAACCGTCTGGAAGCCACTGTCCGTGAAGTGATGACGCCTAAAGAGCGTCTGGTCACGGTCAAGGAAGGCGCCGACAAGAACGATGTGCGTGAACTGCTGCACAAGCACCGCATCGAACGCGTGCTGATCGTCGACGACAAATTCGCCCTCAAGGGCATGATGACCGTCAATGACATCGAAAAAGCCAAGGCTTACCCGCTGGCCAGCAAGGACGATCAAGGTCGTCTGCGCGTGGGTGCTGCAGTCGGTACCGGTAAAGACACCGGTGATCGCGTTGCCGCACTGGTCGCCGCCGGCGTTGACGTGGTGGTGGTCGACACCGCTCACGGTCACTCCAAGGGCGTGATCGACCGCGTTCGCTGGGTCAAGCAGAACTTCCCTGAAGTGCAGGTCATCGGCGGCAACATCGCCACCGGCGCCGCCGCCAAGGCCCTGGCCGAAGCTGGCGCCGACGCAGTCAAGGTCGGTATCGGCCCTGGCTCGATCTGCACCACCCGTATCGTCGCCGGTGTCGGCGTGCCGCAAATCAGCGCCATCGCCAACGTTGCCGCTGCCCTCGAAGGCACTGGCGTACCGTTGATCGCCGACGGAGGCATCCGTTTCTCCGGTGACCTGTCCAAGGCCATCGTGGCCGGTGCTTCCTGCGTGATGATGGGCTCGATGTTCGCCGGTACCGAAGAAGCGCCGGGCGAGATCGAACTGTTCCAGGGCCGTTCGTACAAGGCTTATCGCGGCATGGGTTCGCTGGGTGCCATGTCCCAGGCTCAAGGTTCCTCCGACCGTTACTTCCAGGACTCCTCGGCAGGCGCCGAGAAGTTGGTTCCGGAAGGCATCGAAGGGCGTGTTCCGTACAAGGGCACTCTGAGCGCGATCATCCACCAGTTGATGGGCGGCCTGCGCTCCTCGATGGGTTACACCGGCAGTGCCGACATCGATGAGATGCGCACCAAGCCTGAGTTCGTGCGGATCACCGGCGCCGGCATGGCCGAATCCCACGTTCACGACGTGCAGATCACCAAGGAAGCGCCAAACTACCGCGTAGGTTGAGCCTTCAAGCAACAAGCTAAGCAACCGGGGCTGTTTTATTCAGCCCCGAGTTGTTTCTGAATCACGACTGTTTCCGAATTTTTTAGACGAGACTGAATCATGGCCCTCGACATTCACGCTCACCGCATCCTGATCCTCGACTTCGGTTCCCAGTACACCCAGCTGATCGCCCGCCGCGTGCGTGAAATCGGCGTGTACTGCGAGCTGCACCCGTTCGATATGGACGAAGATGCGATCCGCGAATTCGCTCCTAAAGGCGTCATCCTCGCCGGCGGCCCAGAGTCGGTTCACGAAGCCAACAGCCCTCGCTGCCCGCAAGCCGTTTTCGACCTGGGCGTGCCGGTCTTCGGTATCTGCTACGGCATGCAGACCATGGCCGAGCAACTGGGCGGCAAGGTTGAAGGTTCCGAGCTGCGTGAGTTCGGTTATGCCCGTGTTGATGTAGTCGGCAAGAGCCGCCTGCTGGACGGCATCGAAGACCACATCGACGCTGACGGCCTGTTCGGCCTCGACGTGTGGATGAGCCACGGTGACAAGGTCACCCGCATGCCGGAAGACTTCCACATCCTGGCCAGCACTCCGAGCTGCCCGATCGCCGGCATGTTTAGCGACGAGCGTCGTTACTACGGCGTGCAGTTCCACCCGGAAGTGACCCACACCAAGCAGGGCGGTCGCATCCTGTCGCGCTTCATCCTCGACATCTGCGAGTGTGAAGCCCTGTGGACCCCGTCGAAAATCGCTGAAGACGCCATCGCCCAGGTTCGCGCCCAGGTCGGCACCGACAACGTCCTGCTCGGCCTGTCCGGCGGTGTGGACTCGTCCGTGGTTGCCGCGCTGCTGCACAAAGCCATCGGTGACCAACTGACCTGCGTGTTCGTCGACAACGGCCTGCTGCGCCTGCACGAAGGCGAGCAAGTGATGGCCATGTTCGCCGAGAACATGGGTGTCAAGGTGATCCGCGCCAACGCCGAAGAGCAGTTCCTCGGTAACCTGGCCGGCGAAGCCGACCCGGAGAAGAAGCGCAAGATCATCGGCCGTACCTTCATCGACGTGTTCGATGCCGAATCCTGCAAGCTGGACAACATCAAGTACCTGGCCCAGGGCACCATCTACCCGGACGTGATCGAGTCGGCTGGCGCGAAAAGCGGCAAGGCCCACGTGATCAAGTCGCACCACAACGTGGGTGGCCTGCCGGAAGAAATGAACCTCAAGCTGGTTGAACCCCTGCGCGAGCTGTTCAAGGACGAGGTCCGTCGTCTGGGCCTGGAACTGGGCCTGCCGTACGACATGGTCTACCGTCACCCGTTCCCGGGCCCGGGCCTGGGCGTGCGCATCCTCGGTGAAGTGAAGAAGGAATACGCCGACCTGCTGCGTCGCGCCGACCACATCTTCATCGAAGAACTGCGCAAGGCCGACTGGTACCACAAGGTCAGCCAGGCGTTCGTGGTGTTCCAGCCGGTGAAATCCGTAGGCGTGGTGGGTGATGGCCGTCGTTACGCCTGGGTTGTGGCCCTGCGTGCCGTGGAAACCATCGACTTCATGACCGCGCGTTGGGCTCATCTGCCTTACGAGCTGCTGGAAACCGTTTCCGGCCGTATCATCAATGAAATCGAAGGCATCTCCCGCGTCACCTACGACGTGTCGAGCAAGCCGCCAGCGACCATTGAGTGGGAATGATCGTATGAGCCTGTGAACGCAGGCTCAAAACGATAGCGGCAAAAAGAAGCCCCGGGTTGTGAGACCCGGGGCTTCTTGCGTTTCAGTTGTGTTCGCCCCAAATCCCCTGTGGGAGCGAGCTTGCTCGCGATGAGGCCAGCACATCCAACATCTCCCGCGCCTGACACGCCGCCATCGCGAATAGCTTGATTTACACCGGCAAGCGCCCTTCGAGGTTCATGCCCATACGGCTAAGACCCCAGGACAGCTCGTCGATGCTGGCATAAGGCACCTGATTCACGTCGGTCCATGCGGGGCGATTGATCAGGTAGCTGCCGTCAGCCGTGCGCTCGACCGGTGTTCTTGCCAGTTGACCGACTCTGCTGCGATGGATCAGTGTCCAGTTTCCGTTTGACTTCTCGAAAGTGAACATGCCTTGCCGATATAGCAGTCGATCAAGTGCTTCCGGTGTCTTTTCAAGCAACGGCAGTGGCATCTGCAAGCTCAAGTCAGCGTGCAGGGTGTCGAAGTTTCCGTCGGTTAATTCGGGTTGGGTGGCAAAGCCGCGGCCTACCTCAATGCCTCGATCCGTTTCAATCAGCAGGCTTTCTTCCGGCAGCACTTCTTCGATACGCAAACCAATACCGCCCTGCATTTCGCTGATGCCGGACATTCCACGAAAGGTGTTGATGTTTTCCTGATCCGTCAGCACCACCCATCTGCCCGCTCCGTTGAGCGTTTTGTCGGCCTCCATGATGGTGTGGGTGAGGTAGGTCTTGATGGCTTGCTCATGCATGTCGGGAAGTGATGGGCCGGGGAAACGGTAACTGGCCAGGCAGTCGGTTGCCTGAATCCGAATACCATTTTGTTGAGCCGCCTTGACCACTTCAAGCGGGGTGAATCTGCCGGAGGGATCGCTTTTCAGCTTTTGCAAATACGCCTTGAGATCATCGGGCATTGACCCGGTCTTGAAGAATTGATCGAGTTCCACCTGGTTGAAATCGTTGAGCAGGCGATGGAAATAGATCGTCTTGACTTCCTGTTGGGCAAGGATCGGCATGTTCTCGATGAGAAACCGCATGCTGGCAATGCGGTCCTGGCTTTCACCGATGACCAGGCCCGGTGCCGCTTCAAATATCTTCGGGAGCAGTTCTGCGGCAGTGGTTGATGGCGTCACGACTGGAAGCTGCGGACGAGGGGGTAATGAAGCGAAAAATCCACTGCGGGAAAAGAATTGACGGGCGTCTTGTGACAGCGTGGCGCGCGGGGCCGCGACGTATCGTGCGTAAGTGGACTCTGCGCGAAAGCTTCCGTCTGGCTGACGGACCAGTTTGATATGGGTTTCTCTCTCGCCCATCGCCAGTAGTCTGATACTGAATCGGTTAGTTGCATCGTATTGCGTGGCCGGGCGGCGCAGGATGGCCTGTGTTGGCTCTTGAGCAGAGGCAGACGCAGAGGCGGGAGCAGGCGTAGAGGCCGGAGCAGATGTAGACGGCGGAACGCGGGACCCGCCCGGATGCCGGTTTCCACCGCCCCTGAGCCCGGCTCGGGGTGTCAGCTCCCATTCGCCCTCGGCATTGAGACGCACAGGGAGTGAACCTGAAAACGCGTTGGGATTTTCAGGGTCGATGATGGCCCAGGTGCCGCCTCCGTTGGGATCGGCTTCGTAGCGCACGTAATAGGCCCTGTCATCGAGCAAGATCGCGGAGGAAGGGTTGGAGTCGAGTTGATAGATGCCCTGGAATTTTCCGGCTTCACTCACGGGTGTCCGCCCCTCGAGCAGTTCATTGGCTTGCCAGTGGTCCGGTATTTCGATGGGTTGAGAGGTTCCTGACAAGGGTGAATCGAGTTCACTTGCCAGCTCGACGGGCCAGCCCATGGGCTTCATGCCCTTTACAACCAACGCTTGCTTGAGTTCTTCGAGGTTGTCCACTGTCATGGACTCGTAGGCTGGCCGAAGCGGGGTATCCAGATTCAGCCGTCCACCCGGCGTGGATCTGATGACGCTGTCTGCCATCCCGTTGTTGGCATTGCGATAAACCACAAGGACGCTGCTGCGGTAGCGCTGGAAGGTGAACATCCCCGGTTCAGGCAGCAGCGCTCGCAGTTGTTGCGGAGTCCTGTATGCCCACGGGGTTTGCATCTGCACGCGCCAGTCGCCTTTGATCAGTGCATGGACGCTGTCGAAGTCCATGCCATCAGATACGTAAAAAACAGGGGAATCCGGATAGTCCGCATGCTCCACAGCCAACCCCGGATCGGAGTTGATGGGTTGCGCTTGCCCCGGCGCTACGTCATCGATACGAATGCTCAGGGCATCGGTCTGTTCGCTAATGCCGCGATAGCCTCTGAATGTCGCCATGTTTTCCTGATTGACCAAGGCAACCCATTTGCCCGGTTCTTTCAATGCTTCGTTGAACCGGATGACCTCGCTGGCAAAAAAACTCCTGGCCATCTGGTAATCGGATTCCCAGTTAATCGCTTCTTTGTTGATGTTGTAGGTCGTCGACATGTCGAGGGCCTGAACCCGGATCTGTTGGGCATTGGCGGCTTTGGCCAGCGCCAGCAGATTGAATTGGCCTGTTGGGTCGTTGCCGGCCTTGATGTCGAGTTTTTTCAGGTAGTTTTCCAGCTCGACGGGCATTTCACCGGTGCGCGCGAAGGTGTCCAATTCGAGTTGATTGACGTTGGCCAGCAGCTCCTGCAAGTACAGGGTCTTGACGCCCTGTTGCGCGAGCGTTGGCATGTTTTCGATCAGGAACTGTTTGCTGCCGATGCTGCCCCGGCTCTCGCCGACGACCAGCCCCGGTTTTTCTGCGTAGGCCGCTTCAAACAGTTCGCCAGGCGTGGCAAACGCTTGTGCAGAGGGCGCCGGTTGGCTCGGCGTCGGAGGGTGAAGCTCGTACCAGGCCCTGGCGTCGCTGACCAGGTTGCGACGAGGTTCTTCCTGGGCCATCTCGAATTCGCTGAGGGTGATGACCTCTTGGTCGGCATCGGACATGAGTACGCTGTGGACGTCGATGTCTGCCACTGACCAGATCCGTCTGAACGGGCTGCGTACGTCGGGTCCACCCAGCGCCCATGCCCGCATTTCAGGGTCGTCAAGGCCCGGCACGTGAACGCCTGGCCGTTGTGACCACTCCTCGACGGCGGGGGAGGCGGCGTCCGCTGCTTGCATCCCGCCTCTGAGGCCCAATTTGGGAACGACTTCCCATTCCCCCGAATCATTCATAAACCGTACTGGAATCGAATCCGTGAAGGAGTCGGGATTGGCCGGGTCGATGATTGCCCAGTACCCACGCCCGTTGAGGCTGTTTTCATAACGCACGTAATAGGCGTTGCCGTTGAGTTTGATGGCGGACGAAGGATTCGAGGCGAGCCGATATGTACCCTGGAACTTGCCAGACTCACGAACCAGGGCGTCATCGCTGAGCACATCATTAATCCTGAAGGTGTCCGGCACTGATGACGCTGGCCTGTCCTCAGTCGAGCCCGTGACAGCCTCTGATTCTCCTTCGATGGTTCCGACCTTCGACCCGGCGGTTTCGGCAGGTGTGGTTGATTCAATCAGATCAGCCATTTCTTTGGCTTCGGCGGCGTCGATGTCCGGGCCGATTTCCTCCAGCGATCCTGGACCTTTGAGCACCAGGAGGTTGAACAGCAAATCGATACCGCTGAGCACGGCGCCAAGAACGCCGGCCTTGCGTTCCTTGGCGGTTTTGCCATTGACCGCCTGATCGATGTTCAAACCCAGGCTGGCGATACTGGCGCCGACCACCGGCAGGGCAATCGGCCAACCGACCACCGCCATGGGGCCAAATACTTTTAAACCGGCGCTGAGGTAACCGATCCACAGTTTTTTGCGCAGATCGCCATTGGACGTCAGCGAGAGTTCGGCTTCGGCAAACATTGCGCTTTTGGTCGAGTTGCTCAACCAACTGAATGCGTCGCCGGTGATGATCTGGTTTTTTTGATTGATCAGGTGATGGTCGTACTTGCCCCAGGTGCTGACCAGCCGGTTCATGATATCGGTGATGTTCTTGTCGATGGTTTGACGATCGGCCAAGGAAAAATGCGTCATGAAGCCTCGGCGAGCCTCTTCTTCGTTCATCTGCTGCAACATCCAGTAGTGCATGTCCGTCGCGGTTTCCAGCACTTTGAAAGCGACGTTTTCACCGGGCAGGTACACGATCTGGCGCCCCTTGGGTGCGACGAAACGCAGGATGTTGGTGGCAAGGTACCCGTCGACGTCCAGAGCTCGAACAATGTCAGTGCAAGGGTGCTGAGCCCGCAGCATCTGCAGGTCGACGGGCCAGGTAATCGGGCCCATTACGGCGTTCGTGACGAACTGGAAGTCATCGTCGCTCAACTGCCGTTTGTCCCTGGCCTTTACGGCTTGTATCAGAAAATTGCATTTGGCCAGGGTTCGGAAGTCGGTGCCGGACTGCTTCCAGAACGCGGTTAATTTGTCGGTATAGAGTGTGCTGAAATCGATGTTCCAGAACGCCTTCAACACCTCGTTGCCGTGCAGGCGTACTTCGTTGGTTTCGTTGAACCTCCCGGCGTTCGGGCCGGCGGTATAAAAGCCTGCATAGACGTCAAGCAGGTCGGCGTTGTCCTGATCGCTGGTGCGAAAGCGCTGGATCACCAGCTGTGTCAGGGTCGTGGTTGACGTCGGCGTTGCTTTGACATGCTCCCAACCAGTGAACGTTTTCGAACTGCTTTGGGCTGTGTCGAAACGGTGGAAGTACACCTGATCCGGATCGAGGTCGGTAATGCCGGATTTTTTCAGTAAGTCGCTGGCGACTTCGTGCGCCGTGTCTTGCAGGCTCGGGCAAGTCTGGATCACGGTGGTGGCGATCGCCTTGAGCGCGGCCTTGTCGGCGGCATTGGGCAGCGGGCGTGTTTCGTTCGGGTTCATGCACTCTCTTTCCTTGAGAAAACGGGATGTCGAGGATGGCCGGTTTTTTCAAGGCAAGTGCACTACATAGTTATGCCCACAGCTGATGTGCGGCCACAGGTCACCCTTACCGTTTCGCAGTTGCAGGTGTATCGTATTCGCCTTTTGCAGGCCCCGGGCCTGTCGTTGATACGTGAGGTAGTTGAGTTCATGTCGTTTACCCGTCGCCAAATCCTCGGTGGCCTGGCCGGTCTTGTTGTCGTTGGTGTCGGTGCAGGGGGCGCGTCGCGCTACTGGCTGGGCAAGATGGCCGACGCAGATGCCGGTCACGACTATGAACTGATTGCCGCACCGCTGGATGTCGAGCTGGTGCCCGGGCACAAGACCGAGGCCTGGGCCTTCGGCCCTTCGGCGCCGGGCACCGAGTTGCGGGTGCGCCAGGGTGAATGGCTGCGGGTGCGCTTCATCAACCACCTGCCGGTCGCGACCACCATTCACTGGCATGGCATCCGCCTGCCACTGGAAATGGACGGTGTGCCTTACGTCTCGCAGTTGCCGGTGCTGCCGGGCGAATACTTCGATTACAAATTCCGCGTGCCTGATGCCGGCAGCTACTGGTATCACCCCCATGTGAGCAGCAGCGAGGAACTCGGTCGCGGCCTGGTCGGCCCGCTGATTGTCGAGGAGCGTGAGCCCACCGGCTTCAAGTACGAAAAAACCTTGAGCCTGAAGAACTGGCACATCGATGAGCAGGGCGCTTTCGTCGACTTCAGTATTCCCCGGGAAGCGGCCCGTGGCGGCACGGCGGGGCGTCTGTCGACCATCAACGGCATCCCGCAAGCGGTGATTGATTTGCCGGCCGGGCAGATCACCCGTGTACGTTTGCTCAACCTCGATAACACCTTGACCTATCGCCTGAATATTCCCGGCGTCGAAGCGCAGATCTATGCGCTGGATGGCAACCCCATCGAACCGCGCCCGCTCGGCAAGGAATACTGGCTCGGCCCCGGCATGCGTATCTGCCTGGCGATCAAGGCGCCGCCGGCCGGTGAAGAGTTGTCCCTGCGCAACGGCCCGGTGCGCTTGGGTACGCTGCGTTCGGTGGCCAACACCGACGCCCCGACCGAGTGGCCGCCCGCGCTGCCCGCCAACCCGGTGGCCGAGCCGGACCTGGCCAATGCCGAGAAACTCAACTTCAATTTCGAATGGGTCGGTTCGGTGTCGGTGAACGTCGATAATGGTAAGCCGCCAAGCCTGTGGCAGATCAATGGCAAGGCCTGGGACATCACCGACAAAACCTGTGCCGACCGCCCGATCGCCAAACTGGAAAAGGGCAAGAGCTACATTTTCGAATTGAAAAACATGACCCAGTATCAGCACCCGATTCACCTGCACGGCATGAGTTTCAAGGTCATCGCCTCGAATCGGCACAAGGTCATTCCGTATTTCACCGACACCTACCTGCTGGGCAAGAACGAGCGCGCGCAGGTAGCGTTGGTGGCGGATAATCCGGGTGTATGGATGTTCCACTGCCATGTGATCGACCACATGGAAACCGGCCTGATGGCCGCTATCGAGGTGGCGTGATGCGTCAGATTCGTCCCGCCGCCATCATCGACCGCAGTCGTGATCGCGAATTCATGCGTGAGGCCCTGGCACTGGCGGCCCAAGGCGCGGCCCTCGGCGAAGTGCCGGTGGGTGCGGTACTGGTCCAGGATGGGGAAATCATCGGTCGCGGCTTCAACTGCCCGATCAGTGGCAACGACCCCAGCGCCCACGCCGAGATGGTCGCAATCCGCGCCGCCGCCCAGGCCGTCAGCAATTACCGACTAACCGGCAGTACGCTTTACGTGACGCTGGAGCCGTGCAGCATGTGCGCGGGCCTGATCGTGCATTCGCGGATTGCCCGGGTGGTGTACGGCGCGCTGGAGCCCAAGGCGGGGATCGTGCAGAGCCAGGGGCAGTTCTTTACCCAGGGCTTCCTGAATCATCGGGTACTGCATGAAGGTGGGGTGTTGGCGGAGGAATGCGGGGCGGTGCTCAGTGAATTCTTCAAGGCCCGGCGCGCAAAACCTTCAGACTGAACACCGGCCCCCCTGTAGGAGCGAGCTTGCTCGCGATGGAGTGTCAGGCTAAGTGGTGTCGACTGACACACCATCGCGAGCAAGCTCGCTCCTACAGGTTCTTGCGTTACTTTCTGGCGACGATTACGGCCCGCATCGGCGCCGGCAACCCTTCAATGGTCTTGCTGTGATCTTCCGGATCGAGGAAGTCACTGAGCGACTGATACTTCATCCACTCCGTCCCGCGCTGTTCCTCGATCGTGGTGGTGCTCACGTCCACGCACTTCACGTCTGTGAACCCGGCACGTCGCAACCACAACTCCAGCGCCGGCACCGACGGCAGGAACCACACGTTGCGCATCTGCGCGTAGCGGTCCTCCGGCACCAGCACCTGATGTTTGTCGCCTTCGACCACCAGGGTTTCCAGCACCAGCTCACCGCCCTTGACCAGGCAATCCTTCAGCGCCAGCAAATGTTCGATGGGCGAACGGCGGTGGTAGAACACACCCATGGAAAACACTGTGTCGAACCCTTCGAGGTTCGGCGGCAGGTCTTCGAACGGGAAGGGCAGGTGCCAGGCGTTCGGCTCGGACAGGTAGCGTTGCACCGCCTGGAACTGGCAGAAGAACAGCCAGTTCGGGTCGACACCGATCACGCTGTCCGCGCCGGCGCCAAGCATGCGCCACATGTAATAACCGTTGCCACAGCCGACATCGAGGATGCGCTTGCCTTTCAGGTTCAGGTGCGGGGCGACCCGTGACCACTTCCAGTCCGAGCGCCATTCGGTGTCGACGTGCACGCCGAACAGGTCGAACGGCCCTTTGCGCCATGGCGACAGGCCCATCAGCGCGGTACGCATTTGCGCACGGGTCTCGTCGCTGCAATCGGTATCGAGCTTCAAGCCATTGAGCAAATCGACTTCGCTCGGCTGGATCTTCGGCAGGGCGTCCAGCGCGCTTTGCCAGCGTTCCAGGTCGCCATGGCCCTTTTCCATTTTCTTGTCGAGTTGCGCTTGCAGAGTGTTGGCCCATTCGGCCAGCGGCGTGCCGGCCAGGCGGCGGGCGAGGGGGGACAGATCAATCATGGCAAGGCAATCAACGAGGCAAAGTTAAGACACTGGAACCACGGCACGACTTTCGAGAACCCGGCGGCCAACAGGCGTTCGCGGTGTTCTTCGAGGCTGTCGGGCTTCATGACGTTTTCGATGGCGCTGCGCTTCTGGGCGATTTCCAGTTCGCTGTAGCCGTTGGCGCGTTTGAAGGCGATATGCAGGTCGGTGAGCAACGCGTGTTCCTGCTCGTCTTCGAAACGCAGTTTTTCCGAGAGGATCAGGGCGCCGCCGGGCAACAGTGACTGACGGATGCGCGACAGCAATGCTGTGCGTTGGTCCCGGGCGATGAACTGCAGGGTGAAGTTCAGCGCCACCACCGAGGCCGGCTGGAACTCCAGCGCCAGGATGTCGCCTTCGATCACCTCCACCGGCAGCAACTCCTGGAACATCGAATCCTGCCCGTTGAGGTACTCGCGGCAGCGCTCGACCATCGCCGCCGAGTTATCCACAGCGATCACCCGGCAGCCATCGGTGCGCACGTGCCGGCGCAAGGCCTGGGTCACGGCACCGAGCGACGAGCCCAGGTCATACAGCACGCTGCCCGGCTGGGCGAACTGCGCGGCGAGCACGCCGAGGTTTTCAACGATGGTCGGATAACCCGGCACCGAGCGCTTGATCATGTCCGGGAACACCCGCACCACGTCCTCGTTGAAGGCGAAGTCAGGCACCTGGGCCAGAGGCTGGGCGAAAAGGCGATCGGGTTCTTTGCTCACGGCGGTTCCAGCGGTGTAGGTGGAAAAGGCCGGCATTTTAGCCAAGTTGGCGCGGGGATGCGCGGGTTGTCTGATAAACCGCCAAGCAGCCTGCAAAGTCTGTGTGTTCAGTGATATTGCTATCGCGAGCAAGCTCGCTCCCACAAGGGCTGTGCAATACCTGTGGGAGCGAGCTTGCTCGCGATGGGGTCAGCGCGGTTTCTGAGTGAACGCCGATGCCGTGATCCCCCATTGCCCCAGCCAATAGCTGAGGATGATCACGTAAGGCGCCGCGTCGAACGGCACCACAAACCGGCTGATGCCGATCACGCTGTCGGAGAACACGAATGCCACTGCGCCCGCCGCCGCCAGTAGCGCCGAGCGTTTGGGCACATCGGTCCCGAGTCGGGCCAGGGCGCGCCAGAGCATGGCGCTGATCGCCGTGCCATAGACAATCACAGGCACCAACAATGGCCCGAGGCCGTTGGAAATCAGAATTCCCAACAGGACGGCGCCGACGCCGAGGGCCAGCACCAGTGGCAGCAATGCCAGACGCCGGCAATCGCTCAAATACGCTTTCAGATAGGCCAGATGCGCAACCAGAAACGCCCCAAGGCCGAACACGAACAAATCCCCCGGCCATGCCAGCAACACGTCGCCGACCAGGGAGAAAATCAACCCCAGGCTGATCCAGCGCCGATATTCGCCTGGCGGTGCGTCATGCAACCAGCCAAGCAGGGCCAGCACCGGCAGCGGCTTGACCAGCAGGCACAGCAGGGACGCATGCACGCTCAGGCCATAAAGGAAGGTCACTGCGCCCATCAGCGCCAGAATCAGCCAGCCCACGGTCAGTTGACCGAGATCGCGCAGTCGAACGAATCCACCGGCAGCACTTCCGGCGCCCATGGCTGTTGCGAGGTCAGGCGCAAGCGTCCGGTGCCGGGCGCGAAAGCCTGAAAGCGCCAGGTCGAGACCCCGGCCGCGCCGACGATGCCGGCATCTTCCGGATTTCGATAAACCTCTGGGCCCAAGGCGTGCAACACACCGCCGGCCGAATCCTGGATCGCCCAGCGATAACCCGTGGTCGGATTGCTCGGCAGGGTCAGGATCAGGTTTTGCCCGTTGCTGAGTTTCACCGGACATTCGCTTTGTTTTTCCACGGTCACGTTTTGTTTCGGTTGCGTGGCACACGCGGCCAGCAAGGCGAGGGCGAGGGGGACAAGCAGGCGAATGGGGGACATGTGGTTAGTGGCTCCGGCGTTCACGACGAACGGCGAGCATAACCGAGATGAGACAAAGTGTGACAGTCGCCCGCAATGGGGGTGTAAGAGTTGACGCTATCGCGAGCGGGCCACACACAGGGGGTAGAGGTAACCTCGTGAGAGCGACCTGCTCGGGATAAAGAAAATATTTACTGGTAGTGCTTAACGGTTAACTCACAAGAGAAAAACAGAAATCGCTTTCTGATGTAAATTCGATGCCATGCAGATCTTTGAACTTCATAACGACGTTGCCAGAGTACTGTTGTGTTTCGTTACTCACGGTCAAGTTCATGACACCTTCCAATGCCCAATGGCTGGTGTAGGTAGGGAAGTTTTCGGTATAGGCAATTTCTATCAAATAGTCCAGAGAGTTCAGTGTGTAGATTCCCGTCTCGATATGCTTGGGCATGTAAATGTCAAAGGCCCGGTCGCGCGGGGTGTTTTTTTCTCCGGCCTTGAAAATGGCGAGGATTTCCCTGTTTCCGACGCTGGCGAAAAATTCTTCGGACCGGAAGTCTTCACGATTCTGAAGGGTTGCATTCAAGTGGTTGTTTGGGCAGCAACGGCGAAATTTGACATTGTCATTAATGCGCTCGTCGACACCATTTCTTCGTTGTTTGATATCCATGGGGTTCTCTCCTTTGTGCTTTTCGCACGAATGATTTGAACCTTGAGGATATAGAGCCGAAGTGCCTGGATGTACTCTCTGTTCTGATAGGATTACAAACCTATTAATTATGTATTTTGAGTTATTGCTGGCCTCGAAAAAATGGTCAGGTTACGAGCCTGACCATTTCGAAATCACACTGTTTAATCAGAACAACACCTTCGCCACATCCGCAAAGCGCTTGGCGAAGTGCACGGTAATGCCTTCCTTCAGGTATTCCGGCAGCTCCTCGAAATTCCCGCGGTTGGCCTCTGGCAGAATCAGTTCGAAAATCTTCTGCCGCCGCGCCGCAATCACTTTTTCCCGTACCCCGCCAATCGGCAGCACATGCCCGGTCAACGTCAGTTCGCCGGTCATGGCCACGCCTTTTTTCGGTGGCTGATTGCGTGCCAGCGACAGCAGGGCGCTGGCCATGGTCACGCCGGCGCTCGGGCCGTCTTTTGGCGTCGCGCCTTCCGGCACGTGCAGATGGACGAAGGCTTCGTCAAAGAATTTCGGATCGCCGCCATAGGACTTCAGGTGCGAGCTGACATAGCTATAGGCGATTTCCGCCGACTCTTTCATCACATCACCCAATTGCCCGGTGAGCTTGAACCCACGGTTGAGGGTGTGGATGCGCGTGGCTTCGATCGGCAGGGTTGCACCGCCCATGCTGGTCCAGGCCAGCCCTGTGATCACGCCGACCCCCGCCAGTACCTGCTCGTTGCGGAACACCGGTTTGCCGAGAGAGGCCTCCAGGTCTTTCGGCCCGAGCTTGATCACGGCTTGCGGCTCGTCGAGCAGTTTCATCACCGCTTTGCGCACCAGTTTGCCGAGGTTTTTTTCCAGCTGCCGTACGCCGGCTTCACGGGCATAACCGTCGATCAACGCCTTGAGCGCGCTGTCGCTGATGCTCAGGCTGCTCTTGGACACACCGGCTTTCTCAAGCTGCTTGGGCCACAGGTGACGTTTGGCGATGGCGACTTTTTCCTGGGTGATGTAACCCGACAGGCGGATCACTTCCATCCGGTCCAGCAGCGGGCCGGGGATCGAATCCAGGGTGTTGGCGGTACAGACGAACAGCACTTTCGACAGGTCCATCCGCAGATCGAGGTAGTGGTCGAGGAACTCGACGTTCTGCTCCGGATCGAGGGTTTCCAGCAGCGCCGAGGCCGGGTCGCCCTGGTAGCTCTGGCCCATCTTGTCGATTTCGTCGAGCATGATCACCGGGTTCATCACTTCGACGTCTTTCAACGCCTGCACCAGTTTGCCCGGCTGCGCGCCGATGTAGGTGCGGCGATGGCCCTTGATCTCGGCTTCGTCGCGCATGCCGCCAAGGCTGAAGCGGTAGAACGGCCGGCCCAGGGATTCGGCGATGGATTTGCCGACGCTGGTCTTGCCCACGCCCGGCGGGCCCACCAGCAATACGATGGAACCGCTGATCTCGCCTTTGTAGGCGCCGACCGCGAGAAATTCGAGGATACGGTCCTTGATGTCATCGAGGCCGGCGTGGTGTTTGTCCAGCACCTTGCGCGCGTGCTTGAGGTCGAGTTTGTCCTCGCCGTACACGCCCCACGGCACCGAGGTCGCCCAGTCGATGTAATTGCGGGTCACCGCATATTCCGGCGAGCCGGTCTCGAGGATCGACAGCTTGTTCATTTCTTCTTCGAGGCGTTTCTGCACCTGCGTCGGCAGGACTTTGCCCACCAGCCGCTGCTCGAACTGTTCGAGGTCGGCGCTGCGGTCGTCCTTGGTCAACCCCAGCTCCTGCTGGATAACCTTGAGTTGTTCCTTGAGGAAAAACTCGCGCTGATGTTCGCCGATCTTTCGGTTAACTTCGGCGGAAATCTCTTTTTGCAGGCGCGCGACTTCGACTTCCTTGCGCAGCATCGGCAGGACTTTTTCCATGCGCTTGAGCATCGGCACGCAGTCGAGCACTTCCTGCAACTCGCTGCCGGTGGCCGAGGTGAGCGCGGCGGCGAAGTCGGTCAGCGGCGACGGATCGTTGGGGCTGAAGCGGTTGAGGTAGTTCTTCAGCTCTTCGCTGTACAGCGGGTTGAGCGGCAGCAGTTCCTTGATCGCATTGATCAGCGCCATGCCGTAGGCCTTGACCTCGTCGGTCGGCTCGGTGGGCTGGTGCGGGTATTCGACTTCCACCAGGTACGGCGGGCGGTGGTGCTTGAGCCAGGTCTTGAGGCGTACGCGGGTCAGGCCTTGGGCGACGAACTGCAGCTTGCCGTTTTCGCGGCTGGCGTGGTGCACCTTGACCAGCGTGCCGTAGAGCGGCAGGGCCGATGTGTCGAAGTGGCGCGGGTCTTCCTGGGGCGTGTCCATGTAGAACAGGGCCAGGGAGTGGTGATCGGATTTGCTGACCAGATCGAGGGTTTCGGCCCACGGTTCTTCGTTGACGATGACCGGCAGCACCTGGGCCGGGAAGAACGGTCGGTTATGGATCGGGATGACGTAGACCTTGTCCGGCAGGTTCTGGCCAGGCAGGGCCAGGCCTTTGCCAGGTTTGTGCTGCTGGGCGTTTTCCGGATCGGCGTATTCACTCGGGTCTTCGGGGAATTCCTGCTGGTCGCTCATGGGGGCACCTGCGCAATGGGTATGGGTCTTAGATGGGGCAGGTTGGCGGTGGTTTCAACGGTCATTTTCTGCGACGCGGTGTTTCGCAGGTGTGTTCAGCGCAGAGACAGGTTAGCTGGATTTCGCGGCGACACTATCCCCTGTGGGAGCGAGCTTGCTCCGGGCGGCGTTCCGACGATGAGGCAAGGACAGACACCCTTGAAGTGACTGTCAGACCGCTATCGCGAGCAAGCTCGCTCCCACAGGGGGCGGGGGTGATTTGAAATCTGCGATAACAAAAAAGGCGACGTCCTCACGGACGTCGCCTTTGTTCTGACTGCCGCTAAAACTTACTCGGACAGTTTGTAAGCAATCACATAGTCACCCATTTTGGTGCCCAGTGAGCCGTGACCACCGACGACCAACAGCACGTACTGCTTGCCGTCCTTGCCGGTGTAGGTCATCGGTGTAGCCTGACCGCCAGCCGGCAGGCGCGATTTCCACAGCTCGTTGCCGGTGTTGACGTCATAGGCGCGCAAGTACTGGTCCAGCGTACCGCTGAGGAAGCCGACGCCGCCGGCGGTGACCATCGAGCCGCCCATGCTTGGCACGCCGAGTGGCAGGCCGATAGGCAATGGCGAGCTGTCGCGGCTGGTGCCGTTCTTGCGTTTCCACACGACTTTGCTCGTGGTCAGGTCGATGCCGGCCACGTAGCCCCAGGCCGGCGCCTGGCACGGTACGCCTAACGGCGACATGAACGGGTGCATGATCACCGCGTAAGGTGCGCCCGTGTTCGGTTGCACACCCGCGGTTTCGCTCTCGCGCTTGCTGTCGGCTGCGACTTCGGCACGAGGCACCATCTTCGAGACGAAAGCCATGTAGTTCGGGCTGGTGAACAGCATCTGGCGAACCGGGTCGACCGAAACACCGCCCCAGTTGAAGACGCCGACGTTACCCGGATAGATCAGGCTGCCCTGTTCCGACGGCGGGGTGTACTGGCCTTCGTAGCGCAGTTCCTTGAACTGGATGCGGCACAGCATCTGATCGAACGGGCTGGCGCCCCACATGGCTTTTTCGGTCAGTTCCGGGGCCAGCAGGTTCAGGTCCGAACGAGCCTGGGTCGGCGCGGTGCGGTCACCTTTTACGGCACCTTGCGGAGCCGGAATCTCCTTGATCGGGATGATCGGCGTGCCGTCACGACGGTCGAGGACGTACAGGCTGCCCTGTTTGGTCGGGGCGATCAGCGCAGGTTTCACGCCGTCGGCGGTTTTCATGTCCAGCAGGGTTGGCTGGCTGCCGACGTCCATGTCCCACAGGTCGTGGTGAGTGAACTGGTAGTTCCAGCGCACCTTGCCGGTGGCCAGATCCAGCGCGACCAGGCCGGCGCTGAATTTCTCGGCGCCTGGAGTGCGGTCTGCACCCCACTGGTCAGGGGTCTGGTTGCCCAGTGGCAGGTAGACCATGCCGAGTTTTTCGTCGACGCTGGCCAGCGACCACATGTTGGCCGAGTTGCGGCTGTAGTGTTCGCCCTCTGGCAGCGGTTCGGTCGCGTCGGGATTGTTGCTGTCCCAGTTCCACACCAGATGACCGTCGTGTACGTCAAAGGCACGGATCACGCCGGATGGCTCGTTGGTCGACTCGTTGTCGGTGACGTGGCCGCCCATGATCACCAGATCACGAGTGATCGCTGCTGGCGAGGTGGAGTAGTAGCCGCCGGCGGTGAACGGGCCGATGCCTTGGGTCAGGTCAACCACACCGTTTTTACCGAAACCTTCGCAGATCTTGCCGGTGTCGGCGTTGAGCGCAATCAGGCGTGCATCGGCGGTTGGCAGGTACAGACGACGCGGGCAAGCCTGGGCAACGGCTTTGCCGGCCTCGGAAATCACTGCGGAGGCAGCGCTTTCAGACTTGGCGTAGGCCGCTTCGTCGTAGTACGACACGCCACGGCAGGTCATGTGGGCGAAGCCCTTGAAGCCCACCGGGCTCTTGATCTGCGGGTCGAAACGCCACAGTTCCTTGCCGGTGTCCGGGTCCAGCGCCAGCACCTTGCTATGGGCGGTGCAGGCATAGAGCATGCCGTTGGCCTTGAGCGGGGTGTTTTCGTTGGTCAGTTCCACCGGGTCATCAGCGGTTGGCAGATCGCCGGTCTGAATACGCCAGGCTTCTTGCAGCTTGCCGACGTTGGCCGGGGTGATCTGCTTGAGCGGCGAGTAGCGGTCACCGAATTCGCTGCGGCCATAGGCCTGCCAGTCGCCTTCGGGCATCTGCGGCGCGGTGCTGGTCATGTCCGCGGTGTCGCGGCCCAGTTCGCCGAAGGTTTCGCCAGGATGGGTGAACTGGCTGGCCACGGCGGTGGCGCCGGCCAGGACCACGGCCACGCTCAAGGCACCAGTACCCATAGGGGCAGGGCCGTTGATCAGCAATGGACGACGGAACCACGGCAGCAGCATCACCACACCGAGGGCGAACCACAGCGCCAGGCGCGGCACCAGTTGCCACCAGTCGAGGCCAACTTCCCACAGTGCCCAAACGGTGCTGGCGAACAGTACCAGTGCGTACAGGCCCAGCGCCGCGCGGCGGGCAGCGATCAGCAGGACGCCGCTCAGCGCGATGCCGATACCGGCCAGCAGGTAATACAGCGAGCCGCCAAGCATGCTCAGCTTGATCCCCCCGGCCAGCATGGCCAGGCCCATCAGCAGAAGCAATATGCCGAGCAGGGTCGGCAATAGACGGCTTCGGCTCAAGGCACCATCAGTGCTCATAGTGTGATTCTCCGTGACGTTTCAAGTAGTCCCGCGCAAGTTCACTGTAGATGACGATCTTGTGCGGGCAGGGTTCATATAAAACGGGTTTGGCTGACGCAGTCCCTGTAGGAGCGAGCTTGCTCGCGAGAAGCCTGAGAACACCGCGGGGTGTCAGGCTCCAAGCGTTATCGTTCACGTCCATCGCGAGCAAGCTCGCTCCTACAGGGGGGGGTGTGGTGTTTTTTAGAACGACGACTGGACCTTGATCCCGCCGATCAGCGCGTCATCGACCTCGTCCACGCCACCGGGATGGCGGATGTATTGCAGGTTCGGGCGCACGGTCAGCCAGTTGGTCACGTGCACGCCGTAATAGAGTTCGGCGCTGTATTCGGTGTCCTGAGGCGGCAGGTAGGACGGATTGTCGTAGTCGAAAACAACATTGGCCTGGTTGGTCGCCTCGGCATTCTTGCGATAGGCCGGGTTGACGTGGACGCGGGCCATGGCAAAGCCGATGTCGTCCCTGGCGCGCGCGTCGAGCAAGCCTTTGTAGACAAGACCCGCCTGGACGTAGTTGTCGATGGCGTTGGTCTTCTTGTCGTGCATCGTGCCGTTGGCGAACAGGCTCAAGCCGCGAGAGTGGTCGCTGGCGAGGCTGGTGACTTGCTGCTGAAGGCCCAGCCACACACCGTGTTTGCTCGACGCGCTGCGATAGGCTTCGCCACTCAGGGCGGCAGGCTGGCCATTGCTGTCCTTGTAGACGTCGGTGGCGTTGGCGCTGCTGTAGTAGTAACCGGCGCGGTATTCACCCGGCAGGCCGTTGAGTTTCGGCGTCCACACCAGCTCTACCGGCAGGACTGCGCCCTGGGTGCCGCTGCCGCTGAGCTTGAAACCGTTGTCGCGGTCAAGGTTCGACGGGTTCTGCTCATACGCGCCGATCTGCGCGTACAACTCTGGCGTCAGGTGATATTTGACCCGCAGCGCCCACTGGCTGACCGGCCAGTTGTACCAGATGTCACCGGCCCAGTTGCCGACCTGGGAGCCGCAGAACGCCAGGTTTTGGAAGTCGCAGGGGAAGCTGTTGAAGTCTTCACCTTCGCCGAAGCGGCCGACCTTGATGTCGAGCTTTTCATCGAAGAACTTCTGCTGATACCACATCTGCGTCAGGCGCCAGGTCTGGCCGCGGCCCCAGACTTCCTGGGCCGATGTGAAGCCGCCGACACGCGGGTCATTGATGCGGTCGTTGCTGATGTTGTTGCCGCTGCGTTCGGTGATGGTTAGCTGAAATTCAGCATCGTCCCAGCCGAGGATCTTCTGCAAGTCCAGGTGGGTGCCCAGGCCGAACTGGTCGCTGTAGCGCGCGGTGCGGTCGTGGTCGTAGCCGCCGTGAAGGTTGCTGCCCATTTCGCCGGTGTAATCCAGTTTGAAGTCATAGCCTTTTTCCGCCAGCTCCGTACGTGTGCCGTTCCAGTCGCCGAGCATCCACGGTGAGTCGCTATCGAATGCCGGAGCGGCCTGGACACAGGTGGCGAGGCCGAACGCGGTGAACCCGCCGATCAGTTTGAGGGCGTTGTGGCAAGAGACAGTCTTAAAGACAGCGCTGTCTTTCGAAAATCGCAAATCAGGCATAGGGAAGAAATTCTTGATCTTTTTCTGGGGGATGAGCGGAAGAAGTGACTGGCAGAAGCGTTTCAGCTAAAGCGTGCGCAAGGATAATGTTCCGTTACAAATAGAGAAAGGGCTTTTGATGACATGCATCGTTTCGGATTTTGTAACAGTCAGCTCTTTGTAGGAGCGAGCTTGCTCGCGATGGTCGTGAACAATAACGCGTCAAACCAGATACCCAGCGGCGTCGTTGCGTTTTTCGCGAGCAAGCTCGCTCCTACAGGATTCCAGGACTCCAAGATCACCTACATTTAACAGACCGCTTCCACCCGAAGAAGCCCTCGGCTAAGGTGCGCGGCTTTCCCATTCCAACATCGCTGAAGGCCCGGCATGACCGAACACAACACTGATCCGCTGCATGGCGTGACGCTGGAACAGATCCTCAACGCGCTGGTTGAACACTACGAGTGGTCGGGGCTGGCCGAGCGCATCGATATCCGCTGCTTCAAGAGCGACCCGAGCATCAAGTCGAGCCTGACATTCCTGCGCAAAACCCCGTGGGCGCGGGAGAAGGTCGAGCGCCTGTATGTGAAGTTGATGCGCACCAAACGACCGCTTTGAACATGGTCAACCCTTCTGCGTTACACCGTCGTTTTGTGGTCGTGGCTGCCATGCTCGGCTGGGCGGGGTTGAGCATCCAGATGTACCTGATTTTCCATTCGCGCTGGACGCTGGGCGCCAGCCTGATCGGTGGGCTGGTGAGTTTTTTCAGCTATTTCACCGTGCTGAGCAACACCTTGGTGGCGACCGTGCTGACCTGTGCAGTGACATCCCGCGAGTCGGCGGCGCGTCGCTGGTTCTTGCAGCCGTGGGTCAGTAGTGGCATTGCCGTGAGCATCGCCGTGGTGAGCCTCGCTTACAACCTGCTGCTGCGCCACTTGTGGCATCCCGAGGGCTGGCAATGGCTGGCCGACGAACTGTTGCACGACGTCATGCCGCTGCTGTTTCTGGTGTATTGGTGGAGTTGCGTGCCCAAGGGCAGGCTGCGGGTGGGACACATCGGGTTGTGGGTGATCTATCCGCTGGTCTACTTCGCCTATTCGCTGCTGCGCGGGCATTTGCTGGCGGTTTATCCCTACCCGTTCATTGATGTCGAGAAGCTGGGTTATCCACAGGTGTTTATCAATGCCGGGGGATTGTTGGTGGGGTTTGTGGTGATTGCCTTGCTGGTGATTGGGCTGGATCGGTGGCGTACCGCCCGGAAGTGAACGCTGATTGTGGTGAGGGGGCTTGCCCCCGTTGCGCTGCGAAGCAGTGCTAAAAGCTGCAATGAGTATTTATCTGAAACACCGCATCAGCAGATTTTACGACTGCTTCGCAGCCGAACGGGGGCAAGCCCCCTCGCCACAAAGTCTTCAACCAGCGATTGAGCGAGCAGATCACTCCTCGTCACTGTCCCCCAGTTTCCAGTAACCCACCGCCTTGACGAACTGCTCGTCCAGCCCGTGCTCATCCAGCAGCACCCGACGAATCTGCCGCGACACTTTGCTCTCGGTCGCCACCCATGCGTACAGGCTGCCGGTTGGCACCTGGATCTGGCGCACCGTGCTCAACAAATGATCTTTGCCGCCTTCGCGCAGCACCCAGATCACATTGACCTCGGCAGCGCTCTCCAGCACTTGCTGCTCCTTTCCGTTTTCCACTTCGACAATCACCAATGCGCGTCGATTGGCTGCCAAGCCTTCGAGGCGTCGGGCAATGGCGGGCAGGGCGGTTTCGTCGCCGATCAGCAGATAGCTGTCGAACATGTCAGGAACGATCATCGAACCCCGTGGCCCGCCGATGTGCAGGAACTGCCCCGGTTTGGCCTGTTCGGCCCAGGTCGAGGCAGGGCCGTCGCCGTGCAGTACGAAGTCGATGTCCAGTTCCAGGGCGTCCAGATCGTAGCGACGCGGGGTGTAGTCGCGCATCTCAGGCAGCGGACCATTGTCCTTGCCGGCGCCCAGCACCAGGGTTTCCAGCGCCGCGGCCTGTTCGGCATTTTGCGGGAACAACAGTTTGACGTGATCGTCCGTGCCGAGGCTGACAAAGCCTGCCAATTCAGGGCCACCCAAAGTAATCCGGCGCATGCGCGGAGTCAGGTCGACCACGCGCAACACTTCCAGGCGACGGCGTTTGATTTCGTGCATGACACGGTGAATGGTTGAGGTGATAACTTCAGTCATTCGGCGTTCTCCTGAACGGGTTGAACGGCGGGGCCGTCGACGATGGCTTTGGCGGTGTCGTTGAGCAGGACAGCGACGCGCCGGATTTCTTCCTTGCTCCAGCGGCCGTGGTGCAGTTGCAGCGCGTGGCGCAGGTTATGCACGGCTTCGTGAATTTCGGGCGGGCGATCATGGCCGCGCAGCGAGCGTTTGCTGACATCGATGCGCACCCGCACACCTTCAAGGGCGATGGCTTGCTCTTTCAGGGACAGACGTCCGGCGTCGGTCACGCTGTAGCGTTTTTTTCCGCCTTCGGCGTCGCCCTGGATCATTTCGCTCTCTTCCAGAAAGGTCAGGGTCGGGTAGATCACACCAGGGCTGGGGCTGTAGGCACCGTCGAACATGCCTTCGATCTGGCGGATCAGGTCGTAGCCGTGGCAAGGCTGTTCGGCGATCAGCGCCAGCAACAGCAATTTCAGGTCACCGGGGGCGAAGACCCGGGGGCCGCGACCACCGCGCTCACGTCCGGGGCGTTTCTCGAAGCCGTCGCGGCCGTCGCCGTGTTCACGGTGGGGGGAATGATGGTCTCTCATTTCTGCTTTCTCTCGTCGTGTTTAGATACAACTTAAGATATATCTTAACGAGAAAGCAAGCCCCCCTGACCGGTGGCCGTTCCGAGCGTCGAGCCGATGACCCCGCCAAAACCGCAAAAATAGTGGTAATCAGTGCGGGTGAAAAACCTGAAATTAGTGTTAACTCTCTAATGTTGGGTTTTGGCCTGTTAAATGCGGGGTTTGTGGTATTGGTCTTACAGAAGTAACTTCGTTAGTTTCTGCTTGTCATTGCCGTTAGTGTGCGGTTTGTAGTATTTCTCTTACAGTCAGACATTGATTTTTAAGTTATTTCAGGTTTTTTCTTTCTCGGGTGATAGCACTTTGGCTACGCACTTGCAGGAACGTTCCTGCTTACTTTCCAGATAAATTGATCGATCATCTTTCGGCGTTGAAAGTTCAGCTGAGCAAATAGCTGCTCGTGACGGTTTTGCTCAACTTGAACTTTCTGCGCTTATCCTTTTAAAAGACAGGTACTGAAAGATGTTCAAGAAAATCGCGTTTGCTGCTCCTCTGGCTGTTCTGGCTCTGAGTTCTTCCGCCGTATTTGCCGCGGGTGAAGCCCGTCACTCCATCAACCTTGTCGCGCATGTACCGACCAACGGTTTCTACGTGGTACCGGTCGATCCGGATCTGGTCAACAAGGATCAGAGAATGGATTACATTCCAAGCAAGGGCACCATGGATGAGGTCAACGGTTTCTTCGACGTACGCAACAACAACGGCTCGGTGCATGCCAGCCTTGAAAGTGTGCCGGAGCTGATCAGTGGTGCATCCAAAATTGGCCTGCAAGTGGCACTCAACAATGTAGTGCTCACCACGACTCCGCAAATGGTGGTTGGCGAGACCGAATCGAATGTCAATTACCGTGCCCCACTCAACATCAAGGCACAAGGCACCACCTTTGCACCAGGTGATTACACCGGTGCCGTCACCATGATGTTCGACGCTGTTCCTCCGGTTGCTCTTTGAACTTGATCAAGAGTCATAAGCGCTTACTTGTATAAGTAACGTGACCGACCGGCAATATTAAAAGTTGCCGGTCGGGTTTCAACTTCTTTGATATTAGAGTATTCGTTCATGTTCCCGATGACGCCCATCGCGGCAGCGCTTGCGTTGCTGTTATGTAGCAGTGCATTTGCGGCGCCCGCTTCCGTTGATAATACGCCGCGAAGTTTGCTGGCCCAGGCCAAAGGCTTGCCGGCAGAGTTCGAGGAACATTTTTTCGACGTTCCGTTGGCGGTTCGGGTCGAACTCGATCAGCAACCGTTGGGCGAGGCGATGATTGTATTGTCCCGCGATGACCGGGTGACGTTGCTCGATTTCACCGACACCAGTGAAAGCCGCTTCGGCGCCAGCGAACGCGAGACTTGGGCGGATATCCTCAAACCCGGCGTGGCGCTGGGCGCCTGCAGCGGTCAATGCCCGGAGCAGATGCTGGCGGTGCACTACAACCTGGAAAATTCATTGCTGTCGATCGTCACCGAAAATGCCGAACGCGACAGCGAAGCCAAGCGTTTCTACGATCAGCCTGAAGGCGGCAGCAGCGGCCTGATGGTGCGCAATCAACTCAATCTCAACGGCGGCCAGGATCAAGACCTGGGCGGTCGTTTCGGTCTGGAAGCCAGCGGCAGCCTGGGCAACTGGAGCCAGACCTTCAACATGCAACTGGCGCGTCTGGGTGGACCGGACGACAAGACCTATCACGCCGTGCATGAGCTCTTCACCCAGCGCGAACTGGAGGGCAGTTTTTTCCGGCTGGGGTACTTCACGCCCAACTCCGAAGGCTTGACTCGCCAGCCCCGTTCGTTCGGTACCAGCCCCGACACCGCCGTCGGCGTGATGTACGGCAGTTCCGACAGCCTGGCCATCGACAGCCCGAAACCCAGCGTGTACCCGGTTTACGTCACGGCCAACCGTCAGGGTTCCGTGGAAATCTATCGCGATGGCCTGCTGATCAATACACAGTCAGTGCCAGCCGGGTTGCAGACCCTCGACACACGGCCATTGCCGGGCGGTATTTACGAGGTGGAAGTGCGGTTGATCGAAGATGGTCAAATCACCTCGACCACCCAGGAGCTGATCTATAAGCCGAACAACTGGCGCAACCACGATGAGCGCTGGCGCTACAACCTGTTCGCCGGGCAGGAAAGCAAACTGCTCAGCAACTGGGATCAACAGAGCAGTGGCGATGCCACGGCGGGCGCCTCGATCAATTACCTGCTGCACCCACGGGTGATTCTCGGACTGTCGGCACGCCAGGTGCGCGAAAAACTCCAGTACGGCAGCTCCATTGACTGGACCCTGGGCAACAGCACCAACGTCTACGCCAATCTTTACCAGACCGAAGACCACGGCACCGGCGCCGATCTGCAAGGCCTGTACAACTACGGCTCTGGCAGTCTGGTGATCAGCCACAACCGTAGCTGGCTCGACACCACCAACACTTATGACACCCTGCCCGACGGCACCCGCGTACGCCAACGCAATGTGTTCACCGGCCAGACCAGCAACTCGTCGCTGGCGCTGAACCACCGCATCAGTCGCAAGAGTTCGCTCAACGCGCGGGTGTCCCACAGTGAGGGCAATGTCGAGGGCGTCGGCGTCGACCTCGGCTGGACCCAACGGACCCAGCTGTTTGGCAGCGATGCCAATTGGCGCCTGTCGTTGTTCGACCGTCCGGGCAGCTACAGCAGCGGCGATGCGCGCAATCGCGGGGTCGACCTGAGCATCAACATGGCGCTCGGCGGTCCGGGCCAGCAGATTTCCGGCAGCATCGGCAGCCGCACCGCCCGTGAGGGCGGTCGCGACAACAACGCCTCGCTCGGTTACCGCAAGGACCTGCAAGACCACGTGTTGCAGAGCGTCTCGGTGACTGCGCTCACCGACACCTATGGCGTCGGCCTGTCGAGCCTGGCGAATTTTCGTACCGACGAAATCAACGGCGACGGTTTCATTCAACGCTCTTCGTTCAACAACAAATTCACCGGTGGCCTGAACCTCGACAGCACCCTGGTGGTCGGCGCGCAGCGCATGGCGTTGACCAGCCAGCATCAAGGGCGCGGCGCCGGGATGATTGTCGACGTCGAGTCCGACATCGACGGTATCGCCTTGCGCGCCGACGACCTCAGTGGTGGCAGCGCGGCGCTGCGGCCGGGGCGCAATTTCATTCCGCTCACGGCCTACAAAAACAGTTCGGTGAGCTTCGACTTCGAAGGCAATCACGTGCCGGCGGCCAGCATCGAACCGGCGCGCACTCGCTATCACCTGAACAAGGGCGGTGTGGAGTACCGCAAGGTGCGGGTGATGAAAACCCTGACCGTGCTCGGGCGCCTGATCGATCCGCAGGGGCGGCCGCTCAAGGGCCACCACGTGATCAACCACGCCAGCCGTGGGGTCAGCGAGGTCGACGGTTTCTTCTCGATGGAAATGAACGCGGGTTCACCGACCCTGCAAGTGCGATATGCCGACCAGTTGCTCTGCCAGTTCCGTCTCGATACCGACAAACACCGCAATGAAAACAACGTGCTGATGATCGGTGATTTGCGCTGTTCGCCGGACACCTTGGCGGACGCCAATCGCACGGCTGAGACGGCGGGATGACGGATATCCGGTTCAAGGGATTTTTGAGGTCATGTCAAATGTTAGATATTTCACAAGTTAAAAGGTCAGCCATATATGCAGCCGCTGTTGTTGGAGTAGTCGTGGCGCTGTTCCCTGCTTCAGCCGCAGCGGTCACCCAACAAATCAGGGCAGTGTTTTACCCTGATGCATCTAACCCTCAATTCAATAAGTTCGAAAATAGAACGCCGTTAAGTGGTTTTTGCTTGGATAACCCACCTCAATGCCACGCTGAAAACCTGTTCAGCTTACGCCTGCCTATTCTCTCTTACTCGAATGCAACCATTGTGGGCGGTCATACCAACAAGCGTTTGGGGGCGATGTTTAACATTCCTTCGCAATGGCAAGACGTGACCGTCAGCCACCCAACGGCGCCCCCTCAAACCGTCAGGTTCCGGGTGGCCGGCATGGGCGTGGCCTACAAATTACCTCTGCCGGCACCCGAACTGACCGGCGGGTTAGGCCATAACTATCTGTTTGAGGGCGGTACCTGGAGTTATGCCGGTCCACCGTGCACCGGTTTAATGGGGGCGGGTAATGACATTGGTTTCAATAGTTTCTGGCGGCACCCGGTTAGCGCCGAGATTTGCGCCAAGAAGGCTGTTTTCGATATTCCACAACCCTTCAAATATGAAACGTTCGACATTACTTATGAGCTTGATACTCCCAATCCCCAAGACATGGTTTCGGGGCAATACACCGGACAGCATATTTTTCGAGTTGGGCCAAGCCAGGATTTTGATTTGGGCGATGTGATGATTCCTCAGGACAACGTCATCGTTCTTGATTTTCTTCTCGACGTTGAACATGTGTTGAAAATCGACATCCCCCCCGGCGGTGAAAAAATTCAGCTGGTCCCGGCTGGCGGCTGGCAGAGGTGGTTGCATGCGGGGCGAAAACCCGTGCGGTTGTTCCGTGACCAGACCTTCAACATCTCGGCCTCATCGCGTTTCAAGATGCACATGGAGTGTGAGTGGAGCACTGCCTACGACTGCATGCTCGATGACCGCGTCTCCAAGCGGGGGGTGGAGCTGCAGGTCTTTGTCACCCTGCCCAATGGCCTGACCGACACGAGCGGGCAACCCGTCAGGCACATGCGTTTGCGAGCGGGCGCGGCCAATGCGTTGAATTTCCAGCCGGGCTTCTACGTCGACAGGGCGCCGGGTGTTCTGCACTTTGAAGTGCCCCAGAGTCAAATGGCATTCATGCTCGAACCGGGTGCCGGTCCTTACTACAAGGGCAAGGTCACCGTGATCTGGGATTCGGAAATCTGATGGGCCGCCTATCGATGGACCGCGCCTGTGTTGTGTTCAATGTCATGAGGTTCAAAGGTATGAAACGTCTGTGGTTGCTGTTGGGTTTGAGCGGGTTTTCTCTGGCGGTTCAGGCCGGTCCGCAGATCAACGTCGGAACGGTGTACGACTATCTGGACGGCGACAAGAGCACTTACCTCAAACGCGTATTCAACAGCGGCGACAGCACCGCGTTCGTCAAGGTCAACATCCTGGAAATCATCTACGACGCCGATGGCACACATCGCGAAATACCGGTCGCAACGCAAGCGGATGGCAGCGGTCGGGATGGCTTGATGGCCAGCCCCGCACGGCTGATCGTGCCGGCCAATGGCATGCAGGGTACGCGTTTGCTGCACATGGGCGCCCGTGACACCGAGCGTTATTTCCGCGTGCGCTTCGTGCCGGTGGTTCCGGAAAAGGAAGATGACTTCGCGGTGTCCAGTGAAGAGCGCGAAACCTACAAGGAGAACCTGTCGGCGGGGGTCAACGTGATGACCGGGTTTGGCACGGTGTTTTTTGTCCGTCCCAAGAACAGCCGTTTCGACAGCGTGATCGATGACAGCGCCGGTGTTTATCGACTGCGCAACAACGGCAACACCGTGGTGGTGATCGATGAGTTTCGCAATTGCTCGCTGAAGAATGAAACCGAGTGCGAGCCGACCACCAAGCATCACGTTCTGGCGGGCAAGTCGTTCGAGTTCGAGAAGAAACCCGGTCGCGAATACCGCTTCAACCTGATTGAAGGCGCCGACAAAAAAGCGTTGCGCGTTGCCAGCCAGTAACACCGCCAAAGGCGGGTCGCCCTGGAAGACTCGCCGCTTTTTTTCTCGCAACAGGTAACTGACATGATCAAGCAATCGGCCATCGCCCTCTGTGTGGGCGTGATGACGTGTGCCCAGGTTTTCGCGGCACGGGAAGAGCGCACGTTCGAAGTGTGGGCGGATATTCCGACCCTGGGCTTTTACGTGCTACCGGCCGAGACGAACTGGATTCATCTGGAACAGACCCTGCCGTGGAATCGCAACACGTCGAAGCTCGAAGGGTTGCGCAAGAATTTCGACGTCAAGCACGACACCAGTGCGATCGAAGCGCGGCTGGACGCCGAGCCCTATCTGTTCAACGGGCGGGAGGACCAGAACATCTACTTGCGGGTCACCTTCAATGGCCAGGAGTTGAGCCACGAGGCGACGCCGCGCGAAGTGGTATCGGCGGCGCAGGCCATGGCAGGCGGGCGCTTTGCTTTGGAAGTCCAGCCGAAAGAGCCGGTGGGTGGTTACAAACCCGGCACTTACTACGGAACGGTGCAATTGATTTTCAGTGCCGCGGCACCCTGATCTGTTTTTGACAGGGCCCAAAAGTGTGAGAGCACACGGGTGTTGCAGCGTTTGAATGTCGAGTGGATATCGCCACCCAGGGAGCAGGGCGGCTTTTCGGAGATGGATACAGATGAATGTCACAGGTGTTTTGTTTTCAAGACGGATTTTTTGGTTATGGAGCCTTTTAATGGTGTGGTGGCTGATGCCCCAGGCGTTGGCGCAAGACGTATCAATTACAGCTTTGTTCAAGCCCGATTCAGCGTATCCGCACATCAACCAATTCAAGAACACCACGCCACCCAGTGGCTACTGTCAGCTGTATCCGGAGCAATGTGAGGAAAACAAGACGTTCAGCCTGCAAGTTCCGATTCGATTCGAATCCAGTCGCGCGATTCCGGCCAACCATGCATCACCGCGGCAGGGCGCAACAATCACGGTGCCAGCGCAATGGCGTGAGCTGTCAGTGCGTCATGAATCCGGAGCGGTGGAACAGGTAAGAATGCGGATTACCGGGGTGGGCTCCAAGTATGTGACCGAGGATGTTCGGAAGTTGACAGGGGACACCAACGATGACTCCCGGAATGCGCATAACCTGTTGTGGGGGCAGAGTTGGGTGTACGCGCCGTCGCCGTGTGTTTACAGCGGTGTGGGTTACTACCGCCCCACCTCCTATGGTTTTTTCTGGAAAGCACCGGAGCAGGCCGCGTGTAATAAACAGGCGAAGTTCGATGTCCCCTGGTTGCGCTACGACCATCTGGATTTTTCCTATGAACTGGTCACGCCCAATCCATTGGGCATGTTGGCAGGCAATTACACAGGCTCGCTGACCTATACGGTCGGTCCCAACGGCGACTTCGATTTCGGCGATGTCATGCTGCCGAGCAGTCCGGTGTTGACCATGAACTTCAACCTCGACGTTCAACACACCCTCAAGGTCGACATTCCGCCCGGTGGTGAGAAAGTCCAATTGGTACCGGCCGGTGGCTGGCAGAGCTGGTTGCAGGCGGGGCGCAAACCGGTGCGGTTGTTCCGTGACCAGACCTTCAACATCTCGGCCTCCTCGCGTTTCAAGATGTACATGGAGTGTGAGTGGAGCACCTTTTCATACGACTGCATGCTCGATGATCGCGTTTCCAGGCGGGGGGTGGAGCTGCAGGTCTATGTCACCCTGCCCAATGGCCTGACCGACATGAGCGGACAACCCGTCAGGCGGATGCGTTTGCGAGCGGGAGCGACTAATGCGCTGAATTTCCAGCCGGGCTTCTACGTCGACAGGGCGCCGGGTGTTCTGCACTTCGAAGTACCGGAGAGACAGATGCAATTCATGCTGTCGCCCGGTGTCGGTCCCTATTACCAGGGCAAGGTCACCGTGATCTGGGATTCCGAAGTCTGAGGCCCGGGACTGCCGCCATCGCTGGCAGGCCAGCTCCCACAGTGGATGGGTGTCGTACACAGATCTTGTGGTGACCACCGATCCCCTGTGGGAGCGAGCTTGCTCGCGATGAGGCAGGCACATCCAGCATCAATGCCGCCTGACACTCATGTTTATGCTTTTTACTGGCCGGCGCGCTTCATGGCTTGACGGGTCAAGCGCCTCGACAGTTCTTTCTCTGCATCACCGAGGTCGACCAGCAGGCGATCGAAAATTCCATCGCTCAATGGCTCATCGGCAAAGACCACCGTGTCCGGCGCCGGCAGATCGTTCATCAGTTCCCTGAGCCGGCTGCGCAGGGCAGCTCGCTGAGTATCCGACGTCGATTCAGCCCATTCGCGCTGGGTCGTGCGCAAAGTGTCCAGTTGATCCGACAGGCCCTGATAGCGACGTTTATTGGCTTCCATGTCGGTCGCATAGCGCTCGTTCAAATGGTTTTGCCAAAAGTCCTGTTCGAGCATTCGATCGACCAGTCCATCGCCTTCACCCAGTGCCAGCACCGTGTCAAAAGCTTGATCGATCATCGCGTCAGTGACGCCGGACACCGGCCGGAACAACATGCCCTTCGATTGCCAGGGCAGGTCGAGGCGCTCTGCCAATCCGGTCTGATAGGCCAGGTAGACCTCGACTTCGTCCGGGTTGCCGCCACGACTGGCGACATCGGCACGGGCAATGTCGTTGACCTGTTCCAGCCGCGCCGCGCCTTTGGCCAGGGTCACCAGCTTCTGCTCCTGCTGCGCCGGGTCGGTGGAATACGCGTGGGCCTCATAGGCGAGCACATCAATGCCCATGTGATTGAACAACTGCGCACCGGCGTCGGCGCCATCCACCGGCGCGACGGCCATGGTGAACAGCTTCTCCCGCAGAGGCGTGTCGACGTAGACGGCATCGAGCATGCGCCAGACACGCTGCACCAGTTGATCCCGGGCCGGGCCGGGGTTCTGGAAGTCGCGGCTCAGGCGGGTATCGAGCAATACGTTCAGGAAACCCTGTGCCTGAGGCTCATCGGCCAGCTCCGACCAGAGATTGGTCCGGTCCATGCCCCAGCTGGGAACATCGCTCCAGTGATTCGCGCTGTAATCCGAGCTGACCACCCACTCGGCCTGGCTGTTGTAGGGCACGATGGGCTCCGGAGGCAGCGCCACCGAGCGGCGAACCGCCTGATAGTGAACCTGGTTTGCTTCCGACAGGTTGCCGACGTCCAGCCGGGTGCGTGCCACGACCCAGGCCTGCGGTGAGCCGGGTACCACCTCGGGGATCACGCTGATCGGGTTATCCCGAAGATCCAGCAGAAAACCGCGGGGCCTGGTTTTGCTCAGCGTACCTTCGGGCCAGGTGGTAATGCCCGTGTTGCGCAGCCCGACGACCTTCAGCCGGGGCATGCGCGAGATATCGACAGGCCTGCCCAGAGGATTTTTGTCCAGACGCAGAATTTCCAGGTAGGTCAGGTGTTTGAGTTTCTCGACGGCGGCGGCGTCCAGCGCGATGTGATTGTCACTCAAACGCAGGCGTTCGAGCCGATGCATGGCGCCGATGTTTTCCGGCAGTTGCGTCAGGTAGCATCGGTTGGCGCTGAGTTCGCGCAGGTTGGGGAAATCTTTCAGCAAGCCATTCGCCTTGGTGGAAAACAGTGTGTTATCGAGTTTCAGGATGGTGACCTTGTCCAGAAACCTTTTCAGTTGCGGTCGTTTCGGCCATTCGGACTCCAGATCTATCGGAAGCAGCTCCCGAGACAGATCCAACGCATAGCCATGGAGTTCGGTACGGCTGCCGAGCTCGGTATTCTTTCGTTCGAAACAGGCGAGTAAACGCTCGGCAATGTGTTGTCGAACACCGCGCAAAGGCATCGGATTATCGGCATCCAGCCCGGCGGACTCCGCCCTCCACAAATCGATGAGATTGCGCAGCTGGTTGAGATCGTTTTCCTGTTCCTCCAGAAGCCTCAGCGGTTCACCCTGGTTGGTCAGGGCAGTGGCGAAATTGTCGACCTCGGCCTCGCTGAAATGCGGATAAAGATCCTGGATGCGTTCGTGCAGTGTCAGGCCTTCCCTGCTGAGCCAGCCTCCACGCACCAGCAACATCGTTTCATGCTCGGCCACCGGGCGAACGGGCGGGTCGGCGAGTACGGTCCGGCGTTCGCTGGGCTGGGCCGATTTGACCATGACCCATTGGCGGAACCTGTCGCCGTCACCCGGTTTGTAGCCCAGGCTGTTTCGGCCATTCTCCTGCGTGGCTTGCAGGACGGCTTCGAAAAAGTCATCGGCTTCATGGATCGGCTGATCCTCGCGATCACGCACCTGATACTGCCCGGCATCATCGCGAATCAACACCCGCACCCGCGTGGCGTCTTCGGGGCCGACGCTGTAACGCAACTCGCCATCGAATGTGCCCTGACGAATCTCGAGACGCAGGTCGCCGAAGGTATCGGTGTTAAAGCGCAAGGTGCCCAGCACCAGGCGCTCGGTGTCGGGAGTGATTGATGCGCTCGGGTACAGACCCTGGGCCGCTCGTACTGTTTGTGTTTCGAATTGCAGCTCTCGGGCCTGGGTCCTCATGCGCAAAGGCAGGCGGTTTTCCTGGGTAATCCGTTGACGTTCCGCGGCGCTGGCACGCGTATGGATTTGTTCCGCAACGGTCGCCGGCAGCTCGGGGAAATCGCTGAACAGCGGCGCGATTTCAGCGGGTACCGCGGCGGGCGCGATTGGCGGTGAAGCCAGGCGTTGCAGGGTATCGGTCAGCAGCGGTGGCGGCGGGGCGCTTTCAACGTGCACCCTGCGCAGCTCGGCTTCATCGGTGCCGCTGATCTGGCGAATCTGCTCCAGTTGTTCGTCGTTGAAACCATCGGTGCTGTGGCCGAGACGGCGCATCAGGCTCGGACCTTCCCATTCCCGCGGGTTTTCGGTTTCGCAGACCCAGGCCCCACGGCCATTGTGGCGCAGGGTCGGTGCATAGGCATCGAAACGCTGCGGATGGCGGATGCGTTGTTGCCCGGTCACCGGGTCTTCCAGCACTTCGAAGTGTTGATCGTTCAGGCGCACTATGCGCCGGCCTTGGTGCTGGTGAATGCCCTGATCATCAGGCCGGGCATCCGCGGGTAATTCCACGTCGGTGCGTTGATAAGGGTTGAGATCAGGGTTCCACAATCGCGTCTCACCGTTTGCCAGTTGCACCGGTTTCAGGCCTTCGAAAAACGGCGAAAGCTTCGCCTGTGCAACATTGCCGACGGCGCCTGCCGCCGCGAATACGCCCAACTGGACCACGCTTTCCAGGACGCCGAGGGTCTGCTCGCCGGCCTCGGCCAAGCGTCCCTCGGCCAGGTCGACAAGGCCTTCGACCACGCCATCGGTCAATTGATAGGCCGTGTACGCCAGCATCAGTGGGCCCAGGACAGGCACAAATGGGGTCGCCACCAGCAAGACGATCGTGAGGATGTCCGAGAGCATTTTTTCCAGGTTGTCCCACCAGGCCCAGCGGGCCATGCGGTCGGCGTATTCGGTGGAGATGGCGATCTCCCGGGCATCGTTGAAAATCTTGTTGAGGGTCTGCCGGTAGCGGTAGCCCCACAGGTCATTGTTGAAGGTCGTCGCGCGGTCGGTCTTGATGCTCGACACACTGAAATGCAGATCGGGTTTATCCACAGGCGTTTCGCGCCAGCTCGGCAAGCTGGAACCGGCGGCAACCGGTTGCCATTTCACCATGCTGAGACGCGTGTTCAATCCGGCAAAAAAATGCCCGCGTTGCTCATGGGGCACGAACTGGCTGAAGAACTGTTGATAGCTTTTAACCGATGCGCCATCGCGCAACTGACGTGTCAGTTCCGCCATGAATTCCAGAGACGAAGGGTATTGCTTGAGCGGGTGCTGCGGGTCATGGGGCACATAGGCAATCACCGGGACCGGGCCGCTGGCACTGGCTGTATCCGCCGCGATCAGGATGATGCCGCTCAGGCGCGTGTCCATCATCGCCAGGTTGTAATAGTCGACGGGTTTGCCGTTCCACTTCAGCCGTGAACGATCCTCGAGCATGCCTTGCACCACGTCATAGGCATCCTGGTCGATGTCGTGCTTCATCAGGGCCATTTGCGCGGCGACATTCAGTGCGCTTTTCTGGCTGAGAACGACTTTTTGGCGCAGGACATTGCTCGCTGCCTTGTCGCTCGGCTTTAAAGTGTCTTGCAGGTGCTGTTGATAGCGGGCGCCGATGTCCAGTTCGCGACACACGGACTTGAACTGCTCGATGCTCAGTTTGTGCTTGAGCTGTTTGACGTTGAAATGCCCACGTGCGTCGGGGCGGGTGATGAATTCGGAATCTTGGGTGAACGCCTCGTCTTGGGAAAAGTTGTGCAGCGCGGCATCCAGCAGCGAGATGGTGCGACTGGTGGTTCCTGCGGAAAAGTCATGGACCCACCAGGCCGTCTTAACCGGGGCATACAGGCGCAGCCAGGTTTCCTCGACATCGTCTTCGACGCCGAAGCGGTCCCTCAGTTTTTGCTGCAGCAGGGGTTTGGCAAAGGCTGAAATATCCAGCAGATCGCGCAGGGCCTGATCCACGGTGTTCTGCGAGGTCCAGTTAAGCTGGTTGGCTTTTTTCAACTTGCGGTGAGCGGTTGTCGACGCGGTCCTGTGCCAGTCGGGCAGCGTCAGCCTGACAGATTTCAGCGCATCGACACGAGATGGGGAGGTGTTCAACAGCCAGGACGGAATCGCCTTTCTGACCTGATGGAAGTGGATGCTTTTATCGAATGGGGCGATGGCGATCGGGTCTGATCCTTGAATCGCCGAGGGGGTAATGGGCATTGTTTGATCGTCCTTTGATCAGTACCGGGGACGACCAGACTAGGTAAGCATGTAGCCTAAAAAAAGCGCAAAGATTGGTTGTTAAAGGTGCCGGGTGCGACTCGATTCTCCAAAAATCAAAGAGTGAAAAATACATATGTACCGCCATCGTTCCATTTCGTTGAGTCGGGCTTAGCGGCTCGCCGCCACCTCGGTTGGCTGGCACATCGTGTGGGTGCCCGGTTGCAGGTAAGGCGTGAGGATCGGTGCCATGCCCTTGAGCACCTGCACCGGCAACGCCGAGGTGAAGGTAAAGCTTTCCGCCGAGCGGCCTGGCACGAACGCCGTCAGGGTGCCGAAATGGTGATCGCCTATGTAGAACACGAAGGTCGCCGTGCGGTTGAGCGATTTGGAACTCAAGATTCGCCCACCGGACCCGATGGCCTCGATGCGGTTGTCACCGGTACCGGTCTTGCCTCCCATCGCAAGCGGGCTGCCGTCGGGCAGTTTGAAACTGCCGGCCACGCGTTTGGCGGTACCGGCGTCGACCACTTGCGACAGGGCCTCGCGCATGGCGGTGGCTACTTCGGACGGCATCACCCGTTTGCCGACGTCCGGGTCATTGATCAGCTGGGTTTCAAAGGGGGTGTTCGCGGCAAAATGCAGGCTGTCAATGCGCAGGGTCGGCATGCGCACGCCATCGTTGAGGATGGTGCCGATCAATTCGGCCAGGGCTGCGGGACGGTCGCCGGAGCTGCCGATGGCGGTGGCCAGCGACGGTACCAGGTGGTCGAACGGATAGCCGACTTTCTGCCAGCGCTGGTGGATGTCGAGGAACGCTTCGATCTCCAGCATGGTGCGGATGCGACTGTCGCGGGCGCCCTTGTGCCGGCTTTTGAACAGCCAGCTATAGACCTCCTGGCGCTCGAACTGGCTGGCTTTGACGATGTCGCTCCACTTGGCGTCGGGGTGATTGAGCAGGTAGCCCATCAGCCACAGGTCCAGGGGGTGGACCTTGGCGATGAAGCCCTGGTCCGGCAAGTCGTAGGAGCCTGGACCGTAGGCCTCGTAGAGCCGCACAAGACGTTCGTCGGTGAGCTTTTCCGTGAGCTTGGCGCCTTTGAGGTGCGAGCGCACAAAGGCGTTGAAGCTTTCCTGGCTGGCCTGCGGCAGCAGGTAGCGGTGCACGGCGGCCATGCGGATCGGGGTCGGGCGCATGCTGTCGAGGAAGGTGTCGAGGCGGTCCTGGGTGTCCTTGTTCTTGTACTTCTTCCAGAACTTGAGCAGGAACGAAGTGCCCTCGCGGTCGGCGAATTCGGCCAGGTACTCCTGACGCCGCGGGTTGCGGTCATCCTTGAGCAGTTCGGCACTGCTGTTCGGGCCGGAGTAGGTGGTGTAGCGCACCAGATCACGCATCAGGCGAATGAACGGCAGGTTGATCGATTCGCGCAAAGCGTCGCGCAGGGGCGGTATCCGGCCGTTGTCTTCCTTGCGGAAGTTGTGGAACGTGTGCAGGCCACCCCCGGTGAAAAACGCCTCGCCGGGGCCGGCGGAGTATTTGCGGTCCAGGGCGGCGCCGAGCATTTTTTGCAGGTCGCGGTCCTTGTTTTCGATCAGGTAGTCGACCGCCCAGCGGCTCAGGCGATCCTGATCCGGCACGTCGACTTTCTTCAGTTCCGGAACGGCCATGCCGGCGTATTTGTCGTGCAACTCGGCGATGATTTGCAGGTAGGTGGTCAGCACGCGCATTTTCGCGGTGGAGCCCAGTTCCAGTTTGCTGCCTTCGTTGATGTCGAATGGCTGGTCGGTGCTGTCGGTCTGCACCCGCACCCGCGAGCCGTCCGGGGTCAGTTCGAACAAGGTGAAGCTGTAGCGTACCTGGGTGGTGCTGGTGGTGGTCAGGAGGCGTTCGCCGATCAGGCCGATTTGCGTGGCAAACTCAGGGTCGGCCAGTTTTTTCAGGTACTCGGTGGCCTCGCTTTGCAGCTGGCCTTGCAGGGTGCTGGTGGCGGAGAGGTCAAGGCGGTCGAGATCATACAGCGGGCGATTGAGCATGCCGGCCAGACGGCTGCGCGCGACACTGATGCCCTTGTTGGTTTCAATCGGTTGAATGGTCGGCTGGGTGGCCCAGTCGCGGTAGATCACTTTGCTGGCCAGGGCGGCGGCGGCGAACTCGGCGTCGATCACATGGTTTTGTGCCAGCAGGCGTATATGGCTGTCGGTGAGGTCGGCCAGTTCATCGTGACCCTTGGTCAGGTAGTGCGACGGGCGGCGCTGGGCAATCATCAACGACAGCATTTCACGCAGGGCCAGGCCTTTTTCCGCCATGGTTTTTGGATCCGTAGCGGTGCTGGACAGTGCTTCGTTGGCCTGTTTGAAGTCGGAGCCGTACCACACGCGCAACCCTTCAGCCATGCCGTGCACTTCACCGTGGCCCGGTACAGCTGACAACGGCACGCTGTTGAGGTAGTCACGAACCACGTTCTGCCGGATTTCGAGGGTTTGTGGCCCGGCCTGATAGGCGCGTACGGTGGCGGAAACCATCTGGCGAATCTTTTCCGCGCCATTGACTGTCAAGCCATCGGGGGAATGCCGGTACTTCTCCAACTGCGTGGCCAGGGTACTGCCACCGGCGGATTGGCCGGGCACGTGCAACATCTTCGCCAGCTGGGACCACGCCGCCATGCCGAACCGCGGCCAGTCCACCGCCGGGTTGGCCAGCGGTTGCCTGGGGTCGAGCAGGAAGCGGTTTTCGATGAACAGCAGGCTGTTGACCACCACTGGCGGGATCGAGGCAAAGGTTGAATAAAGCTGCTGCGGATAGTGGTACTGGTACAGCGGCGCTGCGCGGCAGTCGGTGATCGACAGCCCGGCCTGGATTTTCTCGGCATAAGGCACGAACAGGCCCTTGTCGCTGTACTTCAGCAACGCCGGAGAAAAGCGGGTTTGCGCCTCAACGATGAAATTGCGCTTGATCAGGCGCGGCAGGAACTCACCCAATGAGCTGTAGCCCAGGCGCCGATCGAATGGACCTTCCCCCGGATAGCGAATCGCATCGCTGGGGCCGGGTTTGAGCTCATAGCTCAGTGACGCGGCGTATTTGCTGACTTCCTGGGCCTGGAACTTCGAGGTGCGCATCTCCCTCATGGCGGCCAGCCCCACGACAATCGCGATAATCAACAGCAATAGCCAGAACGCACCCCATCCGTGTCTGGAACGACGGGGTTTTTCAGGTAACGGCGCTTCATCCTCACTTTCATTCGGAACCACGGTTTTACTCGAATCTGTTTGCCACAAAGCGCCCATAGTCGACTGATCCATTCACGCAGATTGATCGGACTTGACTCAAGCTTAGACGGTGGTTGGCGAGGGTGAAGAAAATGTGAAGGGCAAAATGATGCACGGACGCACCGATAATCAGGCTGATTGAAGCACTTGTGGCGAGGGGGCTTGCCCCCGTTCGGCTGCGAAGCAGTCGCAAATCCGGTATTTGCGGTGTGTCTGATACAACAGGGGTTGCCTGATTGAGGGGCCTGCTTCGCAGTCCAACGGGGGCAAGCCCCCTCGCCACAAAGTGTTTGGTGCAGGGGCGTCCGTTTACAGCCAGCACGCATCCCAGAGCGGGTAGTCGCCAATTTTATCCACAAGTCCCGCCCTGAGTGGATTGGCAACGATGTAGCGAGCGAACGGCAGAAGATCTTCTCCATCGCGAATGGCCCGGTCGTGGTAGCCGGTTTGCCAGAGTGGGCCACGGCGGCCAGTGATTTCGTTCACTCCACGGGTGCAACGTGACTTGATGGCTCCGATGACACGCCCAAGATTGCCTTCCTCCAACTGCATCAGCCAATGAAAGTGATCGGGCATGACCACCCATGCGATGGAGTTCACTACGTTGGTTTCATGAGCTCGACGTAGTTCTGAAACAAGTAAGCGTCCCAAATGCCAATCCGAAAAGATCGGTTGGCGACCATGAACAACGGCGGTGACGAGATATGCCCGACCGCTCTCGGAATATCGGCCCAGACGCAAGCGGTGGGAGTTGGGTTGAGTTGGCATTCCATTGCTTCCCTTGAGGGTATCAATTGCACCTTCAAGGCTAGTACCCGGTTGTCCAGGGTAGATCTGCATGTGTTGAGTGAAAGCTCTGATACCCGTGAAGGAATGACGGCGCGAGAAAGCTGTTGTTGTTTTTGTGGCGAGGGGGCTTGCCCCCGTTGCGCTGCGAAGCAGCGCTAAAACCTGCGACTGGTGGTTGTCTGGCACACAGCGTTTTCCTGTTTTGCGACTGCTGCGCAGCCGAACGGGGGCGAGCCCCCTCGCCACAGTTGTGATCGCACCTGGAGAAAGGGGGCGGTCTGTAATGGCTGAAGTAGAGCCTTTTCGAGGGTAAGTACGACTTTGGCAGGGGCATGACGATGCACCATTGTTGTGCAATACTCGGCGCCGTTTTTCCCACTGATCTTGCGGGTTTTTCCTACAAGACGACTCTGCCCACGAAGCAGAACCGGTTCGGGAAGCGATGGCTTATCGGTCAGCGCTTCGCCACTCGGTGGTCATATCCAATAACAAGACGAGGTTGTCCCCCATGCCCGTAGGCAATCACCTGCCCCAAGGCGAGACCGCTCAGGGCGGTCCGCTCAAACGTGAACTCGGCGAGCGGCATATTCGCCTGATGGCACTCGGTGCCTGTATCGGCGTCGGCCTGTTCCTGGGCTCGGCCAAGGCCATTGAAATGGCCGGTCCGGCCATCATGCTGTCTTACATCATTGGCGGTCTGGCGATCCTGGTGATCATGCGCGCTCTCGGTGAGATGGCCGTGCACAATCCCGTCGCCGGCTCGTTCAGCCGTTATGCCCAAGACTACCTCGGCCCGCTGGCGGGCTTCCTGACCGGCTGGAACTACTGGTTCCTGTGGCTGGTGACCTGCGTCGCGGAAATCACTGCCGTGGCGGTGTACATGGGTATCTGGTTCCCCGATGTACCACGCTGGATCTGGGCGCTCGCTGCGTTGATCAGCATGGGCTCGATCAACCTGATCGCGGTCAAGGCCTTCGGTGAGTTCGAGTTCTGGTTTGCCTTGATCAAGATCGTCACCATCATTGCGATGGTGCTCGGCGGTATCGGCATCATCGCCTTCGGTTTCGGCAACGACGGCGTGGCCCTAGGTATTTCCAACCTGTGGACCCACGGCGGCTTCATGCCTAACGGTGTACAGGGTGTGTTGATGTCGCTGCAAATGGTGATGTTCGCCTACCTGGGCGTGGAGATGATCGGCCTGACCGCCGGTGAAGCGAAGAACCCGCAGAAGACCATTCCGAACGCGATCGGCTCGGTGTTCTGGCGCATCCTGCTGTTCTACGTCGGTGCGCTGTTCGTGATCCTGTCGATCTACCCTTGGAACGAAATCGGCACCCAGGGCAGCCCGTTCGTGATGACTTTCGAGCGACTGGGCATCAAGACCGCCGCCGGCATCATCAACTTCGTGGTGATCACCGCGGCACTATCGTCCTGCAACGGTGGCATCTTCAGCACCGGGCGCATGCTCTACAGCCTGGCGCAGAACGGCCAGGCTCCGGCGGGCTTTGCCAAGACCTCGAACAACGGCGTGCCGCGTCGTGCATTGCTGCTGTCGATTGGCGCGTTGCTGTTGGGCGTACTGCTGAACTATCTGGTGCCGGAAAAGGTGTTTGTCTGGGTGACGGCAATTGCCACCTTCGGCGCGATCTGGACCTGGGTGATGATCCTGCTGGCCCAGCTGAAATTCCGCAAAGGCCTGAGCGCCAGCGAAGCGGCCGGCCTGAAATATCGCATGTGGCTGTACCCGGTCAGTTCGTACCTGGCGCTGGCGTTCCTGGTGCTGGTGGTCGGCCTGATGGCGTACTTCCCGGACACCCGCGTGGCGCTGTATGTGGGGCCTGCGTTCCTGGTGCTGCTGACGGTGCTGTTCTACGTGTTCAAGCTGCAACCGACCAATGTTTCGCAAGGTGCGGCGCGTTCGGTTTCGTAAGTTGTAACGCTTGAAAAGCCAAAGCCCCGGTCGATTGGCCGGGGCTTTTTGTTGAAAGTCATTTATCTGCGAACCGGGGCTTTTGTGGCGAGGGGGCTTGCCCCCGTTGGACTGCAAAGCAGTCCCTAGATCAGGCCCTAAAGTTGTGCCAGACACACCGCAAATATCGGATTTGCGACTGCTTCGCAGCCGAACGGGGCGGTGCGGCGATCCGACAAGCCCCCTCGCCACAGGTATCAGTCAAGCGACTACCACCTGCTTTGGACCAGTCAACCGCTTGTTGAACTCCAGCCACGCCGCCAGCAACGCCATCAACCCGGCACCCACCAACGCCGTGAAGATCTGCATGGCAAAAGCATCGTCGGTCAACGCATTGACCATGTCCGCCAATGGCGCCAACAGCACGCCCAGACAGAAAATCTCCAGCGAGAAACGGCCCATGCGGCAACTTTGCTGCGCGAGCCAGTTTTGTGTCCATCCGCTGTCGGGAATCAGTTTCGCCGTGACGTAGGCCAGTGCCAGGAAGTGCAGCAGGCGCACGGGGGAAAGGTCGGTCTTGCTGATGGGGTACAGGATGTTTTGCAGGCTCGCCGGCACCACGGCATCGTGTAGGTCCGGCCAACGCCACAGCACGGTCAACACACCCGCGACCACGACATACAGCGCCGCACCGACAAACAGCGGCTGGCGAACCAATGGGCGGGTCTGGGGCAGGCGCGGGCGCTGGCTGTGAATCGCAGCGGCACCGCCGAGTACGAACAGCAGCTGCCAGGCGACCGGGTTGAAATACCACACGCCGTCCTTGATGGCCGCCAGGTTCCAGCCAGCCAGCGGCACCATCAGGTACAGCGCCAATGACATCGAGACCACCACCCAGGCCTTGCGCACCAGCAGCGGCAGCACCAGGGGCAAGCCCGCCAACAGCACGATGTACAGCGGCAACGGGTCCATCAGGTTCGGCTTGAAGCGCAACAGCAGTTCATCGATCAGGGCCTGCTGCGGGTTGCTGATGAAGTGATGCATGCCCATTTCTTCCACCAGATCCCGTGTTTCCACGTGGCTGTTGGCGAAAAACACAATGCCCATCAGCATCGCCAGCAGGAAGATATGCACCACGTAGAGCACCCACGCCCGGCGCAGGATTTTTACGCAGGCGATCAGAAAGCCTTCGCGCGCCAGGACTTTGCCGTACGCCAATACGGATGCGAAACCTGCCAGAAACACGAAGACCTCGGCTGCATCGCTGAAACCGAAGTTACGCAGGGTGATTTGCCCCAAAGGGTTGTGGGGCACGTGATCCCAAAAGATGAAGATCAGTGCCAGACCACGAAAAAAGTCGATCCGGTGATCGCGCGCTAAGGTCATGACAGCAGGCTCGTAACAGCGGGTAAAAATGGGATTGGCCGCTGGCGCAAAGGCCACGCGCCCAATCGGCGGCGCGCAGGGTGGACTGATTCGCGGGCAATTGCAAAACCGGGATATTACCGGATGTCTCGGGCATTGCCCCAAGGCTCAACCGCTGGTCTGAAAGACCGCTTGACCTGCGATTTATGACAGTAAACAGGCTCAAATATCAATAAGTGCAACGTTCTTGAAACGGGAGCCTCACATGAGACTGTTGTGGAAAGGGCTGTCCAGTTACACGGTGATCGGGGTCGCCAACACCCTGATTCACTGGCAGATCTTTTTCCTGTTGAGCGTGGCAGCCGGCCTCAGTCAGGCGATCAGCAACCTGGCCGCCTTCTGCGTGGCCGCGTCATTTTCCTTCTACATGAACGCGCAATTTACTTTCGCCGCCAGTGCCACGGTCGCGGGTTATCTGCTGTTTCTTTTGGGCATGGGGGCACTGAGCCTGGGTATCGGCCATCTGGGTGACCTCTGGCGGTTGCACGGCTTGCTCACGGTGGTCCTGTTTTCGGCGTTGAGCCTGGTGTTCGGTTTTCTATATTCCAAATACGTGGTGTTTCGCGGACGTGATCAATGAAAATCTCGCTCATTGTCCCGGTCTTCAACGAAGAGCAGTCCATCAACCTGTTTTATCAGGCGGTACGAAGGGAGTTGAGATTAGGCGACACCGAAGTCGAGATCGTATTCATCAACGACGGCAGCTCCGACAACACGGCCGAACAGGCTATGGCACTTGCCCAGGCGGATGATCAGGTCATGCTGATCAATTTCTCGCGCAACTTCGGCAAGGAACCGGCACTGTTTGCCGGCCTGGAGCATGCCAGCGGCGATGCCGTGATTCCCATGGATGTCGACCTGCAGGACCCGATCAACGTCATTCCGTTGTTGATCGAGCAATGGCAAAAGGGTGCCGACGTGGTACTCGCCAAGCGCCGCAACCGGGCCGCCGACGGCTACCTCAGGCGCCACAGCGCATCGATTTTCTACCGTGTGCTCAATCGCATCGCCTACACCCGCATCGAGGAAAACGTCGGGGACTTCCGGCTGATGGATCGCAAGGTGGTCGATGTGATCCGTTCCTTGCCGGAGCACCAGTTATTCATGAAAGGCGTGCTGTCGTGGGCCGGGTTCAACACCGTAGTGGTGGAGTTCGAGCGGCCAGGAAGGGTGGTGGGGAGCAGCAAGTTCAATGTCTGGAAACTGTGGAACCTGGCCCTGGAAGGCGTGACCTCGTTCAGTACCGTGCCGCTGCGCTTGTGGACTTACGTCGGTGGCGGCATTTCGATGTTCGCGGTGCTCTATGCGGTGTACATGGTGCTGGACAAGATTTTCTTCGGCAACAGCGTTCCCGGTTATCCGTCGCTGATGACTGCGATCCTGTTTCTCGGCGGAGTGCAACTGATCGGCATCGGCATCCTCGGCGAGTATATCGGTCGCATCTATATCGAGGCCAAGCACCGGCCGCGTTATGTGATCAAGGACATCGTCGGCGGTAAAGACCGGGGCGGGCGTTAGAATGGGGCGGTTCAGCGACGTCTTCGTTCGCGAGCTCAGCCGGCATCAGGTCTGGCGGTTTTTTCTGGCCGCCACTCTGGTGTATGTCCTGCCGTTGATCCTCGCCGATTATCCCTACATCGATGACAACTGGCGCTCGCTGGCGGCGGGCATGGCCTGGGCCGAACAGGGCCGACTCTTCGCCCAGCTTTTCTACAACGCGCTGACCTTCAGCCATGCCGCGCCGAACATCTTTCCCTTGCCCTTGTTGATCGCCACGCTGGCCATGGCGTCGGCGCTGACAAGCCTGACGTTCCATTACTTCCGTCGGCCCACCGTTGCTTGCTGCCTGGTGCTGTTGCCGCTCTGGTACAACCCGTTCTTTCTGCAGAACCTGTCTTATCAATACGACGGTCCCACCACGACCCTGAGCCTGGTGGCGGTGATCTACGCGATCACCTTTCGCCACCCTTGGCGCGGCGTGCAGTGGCTGGTGCCGTCGTTCCTGATTGCCTTAGCGCTGGGGCTGTATCAAGTCAGCCTGAATGTGTTCCTGGGTCTGTGTTGCCTGGAGTTGCTCAGGGCCGCCAACGATAAAACCACCCCGGTACCATGGCGTGACCTGCTGGGCTGGAAAGCCGCTCAGGTCATCCTCGGCGGGTTGATCTACAGCGTCAGTGCTTATCCATTCATGGGCTCCAATCGCACATTGCTGCTCGATTGGACGGCGCATCCCTCATTGCAGATCCAGATCAACATTGGCCGGGTCCTGGAAAAAGTCGTGCTGCTGTTCCATGGCGGATGGCTCTGGGTGTCCGGCGGGTTGCTGTTGCTCGCGATAGCCGGGGCGGTGCGGTTGGGATTGAACGTAGCGGCGCGCCAGGACAGCGGGCCGAAGAAGCTGTTGATCGGCCTGATGTGTTTGCTGACTTTGCCCGTCGTGACGCTGCTGGTGTCCGGTGTCGCGTTGTTTTTCCGCGACTTCAACGAAGGTGCCCGCACCTTGATGGGCTTCGCCGTGCTGCTGGTGTTGCTGTTCTACCTGGGGCATCTGGCGCTGGCGTCGATCCATGAGCGGTTGCCGCTGCTGTTGATGATTCCCCTGCTGGCCATGTTGTCGTTGTCGTTCGCTTATGGCCGGGTGCTGACGGTGCAGAAAACCTTTGCGTCCACGGCACTGGCCGGTCTTGCGTACGACATCGCCAGCCATCAGTCGCTGCGCGAGGCCAGGCGGATCTACCTCTCGGTGAGTTACTCCGACTATTGGTTGGTGGCGGCGGCAGGCACATTCAAACAGCTGCCAGTGCTGCACTACTTGCTCAATACCGACTTTTACATGCTGGCCGAAAATCTGCCGAAAGCAGGCATCACCAACGTGGTGGCGGAGCAGGAGCGGCGTAATGCGACGCGGGTCGGCTATCAGGGCTATCCGGCGTTGGTCGAAAGCCGGTTCTACCGGATTTACCTGATCGGCGATTACGGTTTTATCGTGATGAAGGAACCGGCCCCGAGCAAAACACTGCGCTGGTGACGCGCGATTCTGCTCGGGGTGGCGAGGTCATGCCGCCGCTATTTCACTGGGCTCGAAACTATCGGCCCGGGCCATCTGCCACATCCGCGAGTAGAACTCACCGTTCACTTCGCCGGTCAGCAACTCACCCGGTTTGAGGAACACGTGCAACTGCGAGAACAGCTTGATCTCGGTCGCCGACATACGTCGCACCAGATGCTTGGCGGACAACTGCGATGGATGTTCGAGGCCGGCGGCGGCGAGCATTTCCGCCAGGGCCTTGAGGGTGTTGCGGTGGAAGTTGAACACGCGTTGGGCTTTGTCCGGTACCACCAGCGCGCGCTGGCGCAGGGTGTCCTGGGTGGCGACGCCAGTCGGGCATTTGTTGGTGTGGCAGCTCTGCGACTGGATGCAGCCGATGGCGAACATGAAGCCGCGCGCCGAGTTGGCCCAGTCGGCGCCGATGGCCAGCACGCTGGCGATGTCGAAGGCGCTGACGATCTTGCCGCTGGCGCCGAGTTTGATCTTGTCCCGCAGGTTCAGCCCAACGAGAGTGTTGTGCACGAACAACAGGCCCTCGCGCATCGGCACGCCGATGTGGTCGGTGAACTCCACGGGCGCGGCGCCAGTGCCGCCTTCCTTGCCGTCCACCACGATGAAGTCCGGGAGGATGCCGGTTTCCAGCATGGCCTTGGCGATGCCCATGAACTCCCACGGATGGCCAAGGCAGAACTTGAAGCCCACCGGTTTACCGCCGGACAACTCGCGCAGTTGCGCGATGAAATGCATCATTTCGATCGGCGTGGAAAACGCGGTGTGGCGCGACGGTGACACGCAGTCCTCGCCCATCAGGATACCGCGGGTTTCGGCGATCTCTTTGGTGACCTTGTGTTTGGGCAGGATGCCGCCGTGGCCGGGCTTGGCGCCCTGGCTCATCTTGATTTCGATCATCCGTACCTGTGGCGTCCGGGCTTGCGCCGCGAAGCGTTCCGGGTCGAAGCGGCCGTCGCTGGTGCGACAGCCGAAGTAACCGCTGCCCAGTTCCCAGGTCAGGTCGCCGCCGTTTTCCCGGTGATAGGGGCTGATGCTGCCTTCGCCGGTGTCATGGGCGAAATTGCCGAGCTTGGCACCCTGGTTCAAGGCACGGATGGCGTTGGCACTGAGGGAGCCGAAACTCATGGCCGAGATATTGAATACCGACGCCGAATACGGCTGGGTGCATTGCGGGCCGCCGACCGTCACCCGGAAACTGCTCGGGTCGCTCAAGGGCGCGGGGCGCATGGAGTGGCCGATGAATTCGAAACCCGACTGATACACATCAATCAGCGTGCCGAAGGGTTTGTCGGCGGTTTCATTCTTGGCCCGGGAGTAGACCAGCGAGCGCTGAGCCCGGGAGAAGGGCAGGGCGTCGCTGTCGGATTCGAGCAGGTACTGGCGGATTTCCGGGCGGATGCCTTCGACCAGGTAGCGGATATTGCCCAGGATCGGGTAATTGCGGCGCACCGCGTGGGGGCTTTGCAGCAGATCCAACAGGCCGATCAGACTGAGGACGGCGGTGACGGCGGTAATCGGCCAGAGCCAGTCATTGTCAAGAAAAGGCAGGCTGGCGAGGGTGAAGATCACACAGACGGCAAAGAAGGCGTAGCGGCTCAGGAGTGACAGGCTCATACGGTTTCCTTGGGTTCGGACTCAATATTTGGGCAAAACACAAAACACTGTGGGAGCGAGCTTGCTCGCGATGGCGGCGGGTCAGTCAACATCAATGCTGAATATGAAACCGCTATCGCGGGCAAGCTCGCTCCCACATAAAAGCAAAGTGCTCCACAGGTCATTCAGGCATTTTGTGCCTGGAGAAAAATCGAAAACAGCTCGGACTGGGATTTGATCCCCAGCTTGCTGTACATGTGTTTCTTGTGGACTTTCACGGTTTCGACCGAGATTTCCAGCTTGCGGGCGATTTCTTTACTGGAGCAACCGCTGAGCATCAATCGCCCGACATCCAGCTCCCGGGCCGTCAACTGCGCGCCTTTGAGTTGCTGCACCGAGGCTTCCAGTTGTACCCGCCAATCAGCTTGCGGCGGTGCGGGGGCCAAGGCTACGACTTCGTTGATTTCATAGGGTAGACGCTGGCGCAACAGGCCGAGCACCCACGGCTGGATCAACGACAGCAAGGCGATCTGCTGGCCGCTGAAACGCTGGGTGCTGCCCAGGGACAGGCACAGCGTGCGGTCGCCTTCGAGCTGGCAATTGAACTGGATTTCGTCGGCCACCACATTCAGACGAAAGTAGCGCTGGTAATACTCAGTCAGCTCAAAGTGCTCCGGGGCCACTTCCGACAGGCGATACAGCCCGGTGCGCGACTGCTCGCGACAGGCGATGTAGAAGGGGTCGAGCAGGTACAGGCCACGCAGGTAATCCTGGAACAACTGGTCAGGGCTGCCGTCTTCGCCGGGGCATTCGGCGAACACCTGGGGGCGCTGATCGGCGCTGAAAAGCAGCGCCACCCAGCTGTCGAAGGGCACGTACTGGTCCAGCAGGCGCACAAGCTGGGTCCAGAAATTGGGCTTGTCCAGGGCGTCGATCAGTTGCCCCACCGAGCGGTGCCAGGCGATGTCGTCCAACGAGAGTGTCATGCATCTACCCCTATCGTGTTACCCCGGCGGCGTAATTCCCCGCCCGGTTGCTTGCTGCGCATACTGGCGCACAGACACCGACCGGGCAATCTTTCTGCCGCCCGGCGCATAGCAAGGAATACCCATGAAGGTCGAACTCGCCCAATTGGCAGGCCGTGACAACGACACGGCCTACAACCTCGAACGCACTCTGGCGGCAATGGCTGCATGCGCAGCCGATTCGCAGCTGATCCTGTTCCCCGAAGGCCACTTGATGGGCTTCCCTTCGGCCGAGTCCGTGGCCGAGGTGGCCGAGCCGCTGGACGGCCCGTCCGTCAGCGCGGTAATCGCCGCCGCCCGCCAGCACAATATCTCCGTGGCCATCGGCATGGCCGAAAACGACAACGGCCGCTTCTACAACACCACGCTGCTGATCACTCCTGAAGGCATCGCGCTGAAGTACCGCAAGACTCACTTGTGGGCCTCGGATCGCGGTGTCTACGAGGCGGGCGATCGCTACGCCACCTGCCTGTGGAACGGCGTGCGTGTGGGCCTGCTGATTTGCTACGACATCGAATTCCCCGAGAGCGCCCGCGCCCTGGCGCAACTGGGGGCTGAACTGTTGATCGTCACCAACGGCAACATGGACCCCTACGGTCCGACCCATCGCACCGCCATCATGGCCCGCGCCCAGGAAAACCAGGCGTTTGCGCTGATGGTCAACCGGGTGGAAGAGGGCGATGGCGGTTTGTTGTTTGCCGGCGGCAGCGCATTGGTTGATCCGCTGGGCACCTTGTTGTTCGAAGCCGGACGCGAGGAAGGGCAGTTTGCGGTCGAACTGGACCTGAACCAGCTGACGGTGGCGCGCCAGGATTACCGCTATCTGGACGATCAGCGGCTGAGGTTGCCGGGGGAGGTGGTTGAGCAGGCGGGTGGGCTGCGGGAGCTGCTGATTCCTGTGCGCTGATCTGGGCCCTGTGCTGGCTGGGCTGACGCCATCGCGAGCAAGCTCGCTCCCACAGGGGTGGGCTCCAGTGGATTCGGATTTTGTAATCGACACAAATCCTGTGGGAGCGAGCTTGCTCGCGATGAGGCCCTGACAGACGACACACCTGTTTGACCATTCACCCAAGAACAACAACGCAACACCCGAAAATCCTGCGCCGAACTCGGCTCTGCCATAAATCCAATAAAATCCGGAGTAGTCGCTCATGGCTCGTTTGCAACGCACCCTGTCACTGGGGTCGGTGGTGCTGTTTGGCATCGCCTACATGACGCCGATCATTGTGCTCGGCACCTTTGGCATCCTCGCTCAATCCACCGCCGGCATGGTCCCGGCCGCGTACCTCGCGGCGCTGGTGGCGATGTTCTTCACTGCCATGAGCTATGGGCGCATGGCTTCGGCGTTCCCGGTGGCCGGCTCGGCCTACAGCTACGTGCGCAAGGCCATCAGCCCGAAACTCGGGTTCATCGCCGGTTGGGCGGTGCTGCTCGATTATCTGTTCCTGCCCATGGCGATCTGGCTGATCGGCGCGGCCTACCTCAACTCTGCATTCCCGGCGGTGCCGCAGTGGGTCTGGGTACTGGCGTTCATCAGCATCACCAGCGCGATCAACATCGTCGGCCTGAAACTGGCCAACGGCATCAACGCCCTGTTGATGCTGGTGCAGTTCCTGGTGCTGATCGCCTTCGTCGCGCTGTGCGTGCATTACGTCGGCGGTGATGCAAGCACGCCGTTGTGGTCGATCAAGCCGTTCTTCAATGGCGACATGCAGATGCCGTTGATCATGAGCGGCGCGGCCATCGCCTGTTACTCGTTCCTGGGCTTCGACGCGGTCAGCACCCTGACCGAAGAAACCCGCGATCCACGCCGCACCATTCCCCGGGCGATCATGCTGATCACCCTGATCGGCGGGCTGATTTTCGTCGGCGTGTCGTACTTCGTGCAGATCGCTCATCCGTCGTTCCAGTTCGACAGCGTCGACTCGGCGGCCTATGAAATTGCCCGCAACATCGGTGGTGACCTGTTCGTGTCGATCTTTTTGATCGGCCTGATCGTCGGCCAGTTCGCCTCGGGGCTGTCAGCCCAGGCCAGCGGTTCGCGGCTGCTGTACGCCATGGGCCGCGACGGCGTGTTGCCGAAGTCGTTTTTCGGGACCTTGCACGAACGCTTCGGTACGCCGATCAACAGCATTCTGCTGTGCGCGGTGGTGGCGTTGCTGGCACTGAAACTGGACGTCACCACCTCGACCTCGTTCATCAACTTCGGCGCGTTCCTGGCATTCAGTCTGGTCAACCTGTCGGTGATCTTCCATTACTGGATCGGTGGCGAGAAAAAGGGCCCGCGCGAATTCGTGCTGTTCCTGTTGTTTCCGTTCATCGGCCTGTCAGCGGATTTGTGGTTGATGGTCAGCCTCGATCATCTGGCGGTTTATCTGGGGTTGAGCTGGCTGGCGATTGGCGTGGTGTACCTGGCGGTATTGACCGGTGGTTTCCGTCGGCAGCCGCCGGAGATGGATTTCCAGGAAGCCGCATAAAGGAAACTGTAGGAGCGAGCTTGCTCGCGATAAACCTGAGGGCGCCGATGGGCATCTGGTTTTACGCGTTTTTGTTTACGACCATCGCGAGCAAGCTCGCTCCTACAGGGCGGACATGTGATCCTTAGCGTTTTTGAGTCAAGGGCCTTCTGTTTATGTCGACGTTTTCCATGCCTGCCTCCGGGATTATCCGCATCGCCGCCGCCCTGTTGATCGGCCCTGACGGCCGCACGTTGCTGGTGCGCAAACGCGGCACCACGGCGTTCATGCAGCCGGGTGGCAAGATCGAGCCCCATGAATTGCCGGTCCACGCCCTGGCCCGGGAGCTGGAAGAAGAGCTGGGTCTGGACATCGACCCGGCGCAGGCCGTTTACCTCGGTCACTTTTCGGCACCGGCCGCCAACGAACCGGGGTTTGTCGTACACGCCGAGCTCTTTCAACTGAATATTCATTGCGATGTCACCCCGGCGGCGGAGATCGAAGAGGTGCTCTGGATCGACCCGGCCACCGACGGCGATGTCAGCCTGGCGCCATTGACACGGGACCTGATTCTGCCGTTTTATCGAGCATCGCTGACCGCGATCGCCTGATCATCACGCAAAGGACCTCGCCCATGATCCCGCTTCAAGACCTGCTGATTTTTGCTGCTGCCGCGTTGCTGATGGTAGTGACACCGGGGCCGAACATGATCTACCTGATCTCCCGTTCGATCTGCCAGGGGCGCAAGGCCGGGGTGATCTCGCTGCTTGGGGTGGTCGCCGGATTCTTCGTGCACCTGTTTGCCGCCGCTGCGGGTTTGACTGCAGTGTTCCTGGCGGTGCCGATGGCTTATGAGGTGTTGAAGTGGGCCGGTGCGCTGTACCTGTTGTGGCTGGCCTGGCAGGCGGTCAAACCCGGTGCGCGCTCGCCGTTCGAGGCACAGCAGTTGCCCCCGGATTCGTCGCGCAAGCTGATCACCATGGGCTTTCTGACCAGCGCCCTGAACCCGAAAATCGCGGTGTTCTATCTGTCGGTGTTTCCGCAGTTCATCACCCCGGAGCACGGATCGGTGTTCACCCAGAGCATCATCCTCGGCCTGACCCAGATCAGCGTCAGTTTCTGCGTCAACCTGCTGATCGCCATGTTTGCCGCGGGCATCGCCTCGTGGTTCGTCAACAATCCGACCTGGCTGGCGATGCAGCGCTACTTCATGGGCTTTGTATTGTCGGGGCTGGCGCTGCGGCTGATGCTTGAGCAAAAACGGATGGCCTGAGGATGTGGATCGAACGACTTGATGCCAGCCATGCCCTGGACTACCGGGCACTGATGCTCGAAGCCTACGACCTGCACCCGCAGGCCTTTACCTCGAGCGTGCGTGAGCGGGCAGCGATGCCGCTGAGTTGGTGGGAGTCGCGCCTGACCGGCAAGCTGGACGTGGTGCTCGGGGCGTTCGAAGAGGGCCGGTTGGCCGGCATTGTCGGCCTCGCGTTCGAGCCTCGGGAAAAGGCCCGGCACAAGGTGACACTGTTTGGCATGTACGTGACCGCCAAGGTCCGCCAGCGTGGGCTCGGCTATCAACTGGTTCAGGCGGCATTGGCCGAGGCGCAGAACCATGCGGGTTTGCGCCTGATCCAGTTGACCATCACCGCCGGCAACGATGCCGCGTTCAACCTCTACCAGCGCTGCGGTTTCGTCCAGTTCGGCCTGGAGCCGATGGCCGTGCGAGTGGGCGAGGATTACTTCGACAAGATCCACATGTGGCGCGAGATCTAACCATCACATAGATCCCCTGTAGGAGCGAGCTTTTGTGGCGAGGGGGCTTGCCCCCGTTGGAGTGCGAAGCGCTCCCCCAGCCTTTCTTCAGACACATTGCGCTTGCAGTTTTCGCGACTGCTTCGCAGCCGAACGGGGGCAAGCCCCCTCGCCACAAAGACCGCATCGTCTGATTGTTTTAGCGAACGGCGCTGACCCCATCCAGCGTCGAAAACGACGTGTCCTTGGCCGTCAGCAAGAAGTCGCGCATGTACGGCGCATCGAGCATGTCGGCGCGGATCGCCGCATACAGTGTGGCGAACAAACCTTTCTCACCCAGCCGCTTGGCTTTCACATAGCCTCGCGAGCTGTATTCATGCAGTGCCCAATGGGGCATGCCGCAAACGCCGCGACCGCTGGCCACCAGTTGCATCATCATCACTGTCAGTTCCGAGGTGCGGACCTGGGCCGGTTCGATGTCGGCGGGTTCGAGGAAGCGGGTGAAGATGTCCAGCCGGTCGCGTTCCACCGGGTAGGTGATCAAGGTTTCCGGGAGCAGGTCTTCGGGGACGATATAAGCCTTGCTGGCCAGGCGGTGCTGGTTGGCCACCGCGAGCATCGCTTCATAAGTGAACAGGGGGACATAGGTGATCCCGGCCAGGTCCACCGGATCGGAGGTCACCACCAGGTCCAGGTCGCCACGGGCCAGGGCAGGCAGCGGGGCGAAGGAAAACCCCGAGGCCAGGTCCAGTTCGACTTCCGGCCAGGCGTCGCGGAACTGGTCGATGGTCGGCATCAGCCACTGGAAGCAACTGTGGCACTCGATCGCCATGTGCAGACGACCGGCGGTGCCACCGGCCAGGCGACTGATGTCACGCTCGGCGGCGCGCAGCAGCGGCAGGGTAGCGTCGGCCAGTTGCAGCAGGCGCAAACCGGCGCTGGTGAAGCGCACCGGTTTGGTCTTGCGCACGAACAGCGGCATGCCCATGCGCTCCTCCAGCTCCTTGAACTGGTGGGACAGGGCTGACTGGGTCAGGTGCAGGCGATCGGCCGCATCCACCAGGCTGTCGGCTTCGCGCAAGGCGTGCAGGGTCTTGAGGTGACGGATTTCAAGCACCGGAGGCTCCATGAGGAAAACTTGTCGATAAATCGAAAAGGTTGAGTTTGTCTCATGTTGATGCCGCTGTCGACCACAAGCACGGCGGAGCACATGGCATGCTCCGCCGTTGTTACTTTACAGCGAGGAAAAGTGTTTGTTGCCCAGCGGTTTGCCAATGTCTCCGCGCCAGATTGCCTCGACCGTACCGCCACTGGCGGCCACGTCCTTCTGCCATTGCAGGCCCAGGTTGCGTTGTTCCGGCAGTTTCAGATGGCCTTTGACGAAGTCGCTGAACTGAGGCTTGGCCGAGGTGTAGTGGAAGTGTGCGTACCACAGGGTTTGCGCCGGTTCGCTGCGCAGGTCGCGCACCTCGTACTCCTGGAGGAAATCCCTTCGTCCGTCTGCGCGTTTGCCCAGATCGCGCAGGCCGCCCTCCTTGCGGATGTCCACCACACGTTGTTCAAGCAGATAGTCCAGATAGCCCTCGGTCGGGGTTTTGCTGTTCAGGGTCTGCTCAATACGCAACGTGCGGCCGGCACGGGTCAATTCATTCGCGCGATTGCGCAATTGCAGCGCGACCGTCTCCGTGGGCGACAGGCGTTCGATGGCCCGGGCTCGCATGTTCAGTTCCTCGGCTTCACTGATCATCATGTGTTCCAGATCGACCGGCAACATGTCCTGACGGGCGTGGCCTTCGACTTTGCTTTTGTAGGCGTCCACGGTGCCGAGCCTTTTCCTGGCCTCCACCAGCAACGGCGTGATATCGGTCACAAGTTCCGTTGGCGCTGCCGCCACGGGTTCACTGAGGTGGTACTTGCCGCTGGAGGAGCGGGGTAACCAGGTTTCCCTGTGACCATCGACACCCTTGATGGTGAAGCGCTGTTGTCGGGTTACGGCGTCAGTGCTGGCGACGCCGATGAGTAACTGGTTGTCTTCAGTCTCGAACAGTTGCTTCGCCGCGCTTCCCGCTTTTGCACTGTTGGATGGGCGTGTCTTGATGGCGTTGCGAGCGAACGCTTCGACTTTTTCCAGGTCGTCGAGAAACGCAGTGACTTGCGCAAGATCCAGATGCTGGGGATAGCCCAGCGACCAGGATTCGAGGTTGCGACGAAACTCGGCATAGGTTGCCAGGCAATCTTCGAGCACTTTGTTGCGCTGGGTAAACGTGGCCTGTACTTCAGGCAATTGATGTTGGGTCAGCAACGCTCGCCCGACCTTGTTGCGGGCCTGTTTCAACTGTACGTGGAAGTAGACCCAGGACTGGTCGGTGACGGCGTGGTAGTGAGTGATGATCTCCAGTTCATGGGCTGTTTTCAGGTAGTAATGATTGGCATCGCTGAATTTTTCGTTAACGTTGGCGATATCCGGGGCCATCTTCGATTTTTGCACACGGTTGGTGATCTGGCCGTTCCATCGATTGGCTTCTGCGACCTGCGTGTGAAGCTGGTCGAAGTCCTTGAGAAACTCGATTCGTATTTCCTTGCGTTGCGCCATCAATTGCACCTGTGCGGCTGTATCGCTGTAGGGCGTGGCGTCTGAACGGGCAACCAACTGATCGATACGGTCGAGATGTTCCAACAGTCGATCCTTGTAAAAACCGATCCGCCGCACCGTCCGATTGACGACAATCCAGGCGCAGCGGCTTTGAGTGTCTTCGATATGCGTGCGTCTTCGGCCATGGCTGAATAACATCAGCTCTTTAAGGTTCAGGTACTGTGCCTGTGCAAGCTCGATGTCGTTCACGCAAGCGATTTCGGCATTGGCGCGCAGGGGGGGGCGCTGGTTCAAATCAAGGCCGAAATAATGCTCCAGCAGGGCGTTGGAATTACGGGTCTGGGTCCCGATGCGCCGGGAGTAGGCATCGGCAGTGTTGGTCAGCGTCAACTGGCGTCGCAACGCCCGATCCGTCCACCAGCGTGGCAGCCAGCGGCGAATGGCGGCGGGCCAGAGCGGGTCGAGGCCGTCAGCCATATGACCGAGCACCGCGCCGCCACCGGCACCGCCGCCTGCCGTCACGGTGCCGTACACCGCGTAATGGGTTTTCCAGTTGCCGGTTTCATCCAGGGCGATGGGTTGTTTGTAGGTTCGGGTGCTGGTTGCACTCAAGCGCCATTGCGGTGGGTTGTCGGTCAATTCGATGCGATAGATACGACCTTGGCTGACCATGAAGTCGCCGTCGGCGTGGCGATAAACGTTGCGATAAATCCCTTCGGTGCCCGGTTGCAGGCCGGCGAAGGAAATCTCGTGTTCGTACTCATAGCCCCTGAAGCGTTCGAGGGTGCGTCGGACCTGCTGCGGGGTCGAGACCTGCAAGGCGCCCGGTTGTTTGGTCAGGGCGCGCAATTGTCGCCCGCGCGTGGCGGCGCGCGCGGCACTGGAAGTGGCGCCAACAACGGGCAGTACATCCATGGCCGCGTCGATCAACGACAGCAACACGGCTTCCACCTCGGCCAGGCCATGGCCGACATCACCGCGCAGGAAGGCCGCCGCTGCCTGGTTGGCGCTGTTCCAGGCGTCGTACAGGGCAATGGCGGTACCGATGAAAGGCACGACGCCCAGCGCCATTTTCAGGTAATTGAACATGGCCCCGGAGTGCAGCGCGACGTGCTCAAGATACAAGGCATCGTTGGAGCGCGATGTCGACCGATGCGCCTCCAGCAAACGGCCCATGTGCACATTGAGCAGATGCGCTGCCAGGGATGTGCTGGCCGGCCAGGCGGTGCCGACGCCGATCAGGGCATCGAAGTTTTTCACCCGGGCCTGGTTGATCCGGCTGACGTGCGAGGCAAATTCCCCGGTCAGGGCGCGACCGGCCAAGTAGTTGACCATCGTGCTGTTCAGGCATTGGTTGAAGAGGAACGTCCGCGCCTGTTCAAGGCTGTCGAACTGACGCACAAACACCCCATCGGGGCAGTCAGGCCGATAGAGCAGGGTCAGGCCGCTGATCTGCTCGACGATAAAGGTCACCCCGGCCAGGGTGCTCGCCCCCTCGCCCGGCGTGTCCGTGCCGCCAACGGTCAGGTGCGCGGGCAACAACACGATGCGCTTGCCGTCGACCGCAAAGGCTTCACGACTGTTGGCGTCGATGGCGATCTGCAGCACGCGCTGGCCCGAGACGTCGATGTCCTTGACCAGCAGGGCGAATTCGCCGTGCAACTGGAGCATCAACCGCCACGGTTCGTTCAGGCATTCACGACGAAATTCATTGCTGAAGGCCGAGGCGCTAGGGGCGCCAAGGAAGGTCTCGCGAATCAGCCTTTCGTATTTCCCGGCCAGATCCAGCTCGGTGACCATGTTGCGCAGGTAGTCCTGGGTGATGCCGGTTTTCAGTTTCTGCCGTTGCGCCTCGTCGGCGCCGCTGATCTGGACCCGCATCAACGACACCCGATACCACATCGACTGATCGATATTGCCTTGCGCCAGTTCGGCGAGGGACAACAAGCTGCGCTGTTCGCTGCCGGTCAGTACATTCTTTTGCGGAGTTCCCGGCGCTGCGCCCTCGATCAGCACCTTGCGCCACGTGGTGGTGTCGGGGATGTCCAGCATCACTTCAGCGGTTTGCGTCAGGGCGAAGTCTTTACGCAGGCGGGCGTCGATGGCCTTTTTGCTGAATGACTCGCGCAGTGGCAGTTCCCGTTCAAGCAGTTGATGGGAGCGCTTCATCGCCGCGATGTAGGCGGTGAACAACGCCTTGAGCCGATCGCGTTCGGCCGCGGACAGTGCGCTGAGGGAGGACGGCAAGCGTGTTGCCAGCGTGGCGCTGCGGTTTTGCTCGACGATTTGTGCGAAGGCCAGCTCCCGCGCGGAGACAGTGGGGACGGTCAGGCGGGCGAGCGTCTGTTCACGCAGGTTTTCCAGTTCCGCCGCGCGTTGGCCGGCATGGGAGGGCACGGGGTTGGCGGTCATCAGCCGCGTCGCATGCTGTTCACAACTGTGAAGCTGGGTTTGCAGGGCGTACTCGAACGGGTTGCCGGCCAACGGCAAAAGCTGCAGCGCTTGCGTGTCCTCGTTGGCCGGCTGCCTGAACATCTTCTGCTCCAGTGCCAGGCGGGAGGCGAACCGTTGCAGGCCGCCGAAATGTCCGGGCCAGTAGAGCAACACGCTGTCACTGGCGGACGGCAGCAATGCCGATGGCCGGGCAAACAGCAGTACACCGTCGAGCTCCTGGGTCTGCGTGCGGAGGGTGTCGCCTTCGCTGTCAGTCGCGGTCAACACCAGTCGGGCGACCACCACATCGACCGGTCGAGGTTTTTCGGGCGCGTCGAGCACGGCCGTCAGCCACTGATATTCATCGCTGCTGATCTGATTCAGGTTCAATTGCAGGTCGGCTTCGGCACGCAGGCCACTCAGGCGCGCCTGGTACAGGGCCTTGTAATGTGTGCCCGACGAGTGGCGCAGTTCCAGCAGTTGCGGTGCATCGTCGGCGCTTAACAGGGCACTTGCGGCCTCGCTGCTGGCCTGTTCGGCGGCGCGCAGAGCGTCGAATTGCTGTTGCAGCCTCTGCATGCGCGGGTCGTCGGTGGTGCCTGCAAAGTCCAGCCCCAGAAAGTTTTGCAGTGCCGTTTGCTGTTGCACTAAAGCGCTGTGGCGCAGGCTGAAGGGAACGTCGGGGCTCAGTTGCCCGAACGGGGCGATGTCGTTGCTTGTATCCGGCAGGGGCAGGTCGGTGGGCGAGGCAAAAACACGGTCGTTGCGTTGCCGCTCGGCAGGGGCTGCGGCCAATCCCGCTAAAAGGGACTCCCCACTTTTCGTCAGCTGCGGGGTGTCCAATACGGTGTAATCGACCGTGACGCGGCTGCCCTCGGGTTCAGGTTGCTGCTGGGTCAACCAGCGTTCCAGACTGTTGCGATTTTCAAAGGTCATCCAGGGCGCTTGCCGAGACGGCAGATACAGCAACTGGGTGACCGGTTGGTCGGTATTGCGGGTAATGACCAGGGCACCCGGCAGTTCGTCAGTCAGACCGCTGTTGCCCCTGAGCGACAGGGTCTCGACGTAAATCAGGATCTCGGCGGAGGTTGTCTGCGCTGCCGGGTTGACGAGATCCAGCAGTACGCCGAGCTGCTCGGCATTCAAGGTGCCTTGGGCAAATGCCAATTGGCACGACGCTTCGAAATGCTGGCGATACAAGCGAAGGGCCTGTGCCTGGCGTGAAACGTCGGTACCGCGTGCGCGTGCCTGCCACCAGTTCGAGGTCAAGGTGGCTTGAGGGTTTTGCGCCATGAGGGCCAGCCATTGATCGCGGCAGTCGTTCCAGCGCGCCGAGGCGCTCAGGTACAGGTTTTCATCCGTGTCTTGGGCCAATGAGGAGACGAGGCCGAAGTCGGCCAGCGGTGCGGCAGGTGATTCGTGCATGAAGAAGGACTCCGATGGGTGAAAAATCGGGGCCATTAAAGTTCGTTCGAGAAGCGGCATGGTGGTACATAGTTATCGCGTGCCGCTGTCTGGTCTGATGACCGTCCGGCACTCTTCATCAAACTGTCACGTAACTGTGGCAGCGCGCTTGAACAAACTTCATCAGACTCGCGCTCTACTGGGGTTCTGCGTTTCGGTGTTTCTTCATGCGTGTTTTCTTATCAAGATTTGTTTTTTTGGCCGCCTTTTTATTCGGCCTGCCGTCATTGGCGGCGTCTCGTTGCGATGTCAATGTTCCGACCGAACGGGTGGATCTGGCCCAGGTAAGCCTGGCGTACCAGAGCATTGGCCGTGCGTCGGATCCTGCATTGCTGCTGGTGATGGGGCTGGGCGGGCAATTGATTCACTGGCCGGACGAAGTGGTTGTCGCCCTGTGCCAGCAGGGGTTCCGGGTGATCCGCTATGACAATCGCGATGTCGGCCTGTCGACCTGGCGGCAAGCACCGGCCGATGCCAACCTGACCTTCGAAGTGCTGCGCTACAAACTCGGATTGCCGGTGTCGTCACCGTACTCGCTGACCGACATGGCCGACGATGGCCTGGGCTTGATGGACGCCTTGCACATCGATCAATTCCACGTGTTGGGCGCCAGCATGGGCGGCATGATTGCCCAGCACATGGCTGCCATGGCACCGCAACGGGTCGAGAGTCTGACCCTGATCATGACCACCTCCGGCGCCGAAGGCTTGCCGGCCCCGAGTGCGGCGCTGGTGCAGTTGTTGGCGCGGCGCGGCGCACCGAACCGCGAAGTGGCCCTGGAGCAACAGGCCGATTTGCTGGCGGCGCTGGGCAGCCCGATAGTGACCGACGATCGCCAGGCGTTGCTGCATCAGGCGGCGCAGTCCTATGACCGGGCGTTCAATCCCGAGGGCGTGAAACGCCAGATCATGGCGATTCTCGCCGAGCCGAGCCGGGTAACCCTGCTCAATCAGTTGCGGGTGCCGTCGCTGGTGGTGCATGGCACCGCCGACCCGCTGCTGCCGGTGATGCACGGGGTGCATCTGGCGGCGCATCTGCGCGGCAGTCAGTTGATCTTGATTCCGGGCCTGGCCCATCGTTTCCAGGAGGCGTTCAAGGCGCCATTGCTGGCGGCGGTTTTGCCGTACTTGCGCGAGCACCGAGAAGACACGTCACATTGGGCGCAGATCGAGCCTGTGGCCGATCACAACCTCCTGTAATCCCCCGATCACCTGTGGGAGCGAGCTTGCTCGCGATTGCGGTGTTTCAGCCAACGATGATGTCGACTGGCCCGGCGCCATCGCGAGCAAGCTCGCTCCCACAGGTTCTGGGTCGCTTTGAGCAAGCCCCCTAATGACTCAGGCCGTACTTTTTCACTTTGTCGAACAGAGTGGTCTTGGCCATGCCCAGTTCCTGGCTGGCCTGGGTCAGGTTGCCGCCGCTGCGTTGCAAGGCGTCGCTGAGCAGATTGCGCTCGAACGCTTCTACCGCTTCGGCAAAGGCCAGGCCCTGATTGCCGCCACTGGCACCGGTTTTCTTGAACGCCGGCAGGCCCAGGGCAAAGCGCTCGGCAACGTTGCGCAGTTCACGCACGTTACCCGGCCAGTCGTGGCTCATCAGGTTCGAAACGGTCTGGTTGTCCAGCTCCGGCACCGTGCGGTCGAAGCGTAGGGACGACTGCTGCAAAAAGTGTTCGAACAGTTGCAGGATGTCTTCGCGGCGCTCGCGCAGCGGCGGCAGTTCCAGGGTCACCACGTTGAGGCGGTAATACAGGTCGCTGCGGAACTCGCCGGCCTTGCTCGACTCGACGAGGTCGGATTTGGTCGCTGCGATGACACGGCAATCCACCGCCACGCTCTGGTTCGAGCCGAGGCGTTCGAGGGTGCGCTCCTGTAGTACCCGCAGCAGTTTGATCTGCAAGGGCAGGGGCATGCTTTCCACTTCGTCGAGGAACAGCGTGCCGCCGTCGGCGTGTTCGATCTTGCCGATCCGCCGTTTGCCCGCGCCGGTAAAGGCGTTGGCTTCGTGGCCGAAAATTTCGCTTTCGAACAGGTTTTCCGGCAGGCCGCCGCAGTTCAGTGCGACGAACTGTTTGGTGTGGCGCCGACTGAAATCATGCAGGCAACGAGCGACCAGTTCTTTGCCAGTGCCGGTTTCGCCCTCGATCAGCACGTTGGCCGAGGTGTCGGCGACGTTGGCGATCAGTTCGCGCAAGTTCTGCATGGCTGGCGAACGGCCGATGATCCGTCCTTCGAGGGAGTCACGCTCGGCCAGTTGCCGACGTAACGAGGAGACTTCTCGCGCCAGGCTGCGTTGCTCCAGTGCGCGGCGGGCCACGTCCACCAGGCGCTCCGGGGAAAACGGCTTTTCCATGAAGTCGTAGGCGCCTTTCTGCATCGCGCCGACGGCCATGGAGATGTCGCCGTGCCCGGTGATCAGCACCACCGGCAGGCTGCGGTCGCGCTCCTTGAGTCGTGTCAGCAGTTCCAGGCCATCGATGCCCGGCAGGCGAATGTCGCTGACGACGATGCCGGCGAAGTTGTCGCCGACCCGTTCCAGGGCTTCTTCGGCGCTGCCCACGCCAATGCAGGGAATGTCTTCCAGGGTCAGCGCCTGTTGGCAGCCGAGCAGCACATGGGGGTCGTCTTCGACGATCAATACACTAAGGTCGTTGTTCATATTGGCTCGGCGGGAGTGGGGCTTACCAACGGTAAACTGAGGACGAATGCAGTACCACCGCTGGCCGGGTGCTCGACACCCAGGTGGCCGCCGGTGGCGGCGGCGAGGCTGGCGGAAAGGGTCAGGCCCAGGCCCAGGCCCTGTTCGCCGGGTTTGGTGGTGAAAAACGGTTCGAACAGGTGCTTGCGCGCTTCGGCGTCGATGCCGTGGCCGTTGTCACGCACCCGCAGGCGGTATTTGCCATCGAACGCTTCGCCTTCGAGCCACAGCTCGGGTTGCGGCTGCGCTTGCATGGCGTCGAGGGCGTTGCCGATCAGGTTGACCAGAATCTGCTCCAGGCGGGTCTGGTCGATCTGCACCTGCACATCGGTGAAGTCGCGGTGTAATTGCAGCTGAATATTTTCCACCCGGGCGCCTAGCAATTGCAGGGCCGCGTCCACCGCTTTGCCGAGGCAGGCCTGGCCTTTGTCGTCTCCGCGCCGGGCGAACGAGCGCAGGCTGGCGGTGATCCGGCCCATGCGGTCGATCAGTTCGTTGATGGTCTTGAGGTTGGTGCTGGCCACGTCGAGCTGGCCGCGTTCGAGGAAGCGCACGGTATTGCCGGACAAGGTGCGCAGCGCCGCCAGCGGCTGGTTCAGTTCGTGGGCGATGCTGGTGGACATCTGGCCGATGGCCGCGAGTTTTCCGGCCTGCACCAGTTCATCCTGGGCACGGCGCAAAGTCTCTTCGGCGAGCCGGCGTTCGCGGATCTGGCCCTTGAGCCGTTCGTTGCTGGCGCGCAGGTCGGTGGTGCGTTCGGTAATCCGACGCTCCAGCTGATTGTTGGCTTCCTGCAAGGCTTCCCGGGCTGCGAGGCGGGTGGCGATCACCTTGCGCCGCTCGTTCCAGGCGATCAAAAGGAACGCCAGGAGGGCAAACGCCACGGCCACCAGGATCCCCTGGTTGATCGCTTCGCGGCGCAAGTCCTGGAGTGGCGTGAGCAGGGTGAAATTCCACGGTGTATCGCTCAACGGCCGGGTTTGCGCCAGATAGCTGATGTTTTCATCGTCGGACACCAGCTCGCTGTTGGCCGGGAACGTGAGTTTTTCCACGCCTTCGGACAGGGTTTCCCGGGCCAGCGGCTGCAGTTCGTTGAGCGGGAACCAGTAGTACTGCAGGCTGCGGGCGAGTTTTTCCTTGGTTTCTTCGCTCAGCGGCACCACCGATTTCAAGCGCCGAGCCGGATCGCTGGAAAGAATGATGATGCCGTTTTCGTCGCTGACGAAGGCTTCCAGGCGAGCCCGTTGCCAGCGTTCTTCCATGGCTTCCAGGCGGACCTTGACCACGGCGACGCCGATGATCTTGCCGTGTTCTTCCAGGCCATGGGCCAAGTAGTAACCGGGTTCGCCGTTGGTGCTGCCGATGCCATAGAAACGCCCCGGCTGACCGCGCACGGCGTTCTGGAAGTAGGCGCGAAAGGACAGGTCTTCACCCAGGTAACTGTCGACATCGCGCCAGTTGCTGGTGGCCATGACGCGACCGGTGGTGTCCATCACGTAGATGGCCCGACTGCGGCTGCGTCGGTTCAGGCCTTCGAGGTAATCGTTGACCGTCTGCCGGTATTCCGGAGTCGGGTCGGCCAGCAACTGCGAAACGCTGGTTTCGAGTTCCAGCAGGCTGGGCAGGTAGGTGTATTTGCTGATTTCGCTTTCGACGGCGCGCGCGTGCAGTTCCAGCTGGCGCTGGCCGTTTTCGCTGAGGCTGCGGATGCCGTAGTGCTCACTGATCCAGAAGCCGATATAGCCCAGGCCGATCATCATGGCGATGATCAGTGGCGGCAGGAACAAATGACGAACCAGACGGGGTTTCACGGCGAGTGATGGCGACGTGGCGCGATAAAGAGTGGGGTCGCATTTCATCACAGATGCCTTGGGTCAACCAGCGCTTGCCCGCCTATCTGTAGGAGCGAGCTTGCTCGCGATGGTCGTCAACGATGACGCGTTCATCCTGGATGTACGCGGTGCCTTTGAGTACATCGCGAGCAAGCTCGCTCCTACAGGGGAGGGGCGTACAGCTCTTAGTGCTGCAGAATCTTGTTGAGGAAGTGCTGCGTACGCTCCGCGCGGGCATTGATGTCACCGAAGAACTCTTCTTTCTTGCAGTCTTCGATGATCTTGCCCTGGTCCATGAAAATCACGCGGTCGGCCACTTTACGGGCGAAGCCCATTTCGTGGGTCACGCACATCATGGTCATGCCTTCGTGGGCCAGTTGCACCATCACGTCGAGCACTTCGTTGACCATTTCCGGGTCGAGCGCCGAGGTCGGTTCGTCGAACAGCATGACGATCGGGTCCATCGCCAGCGCACGGGCAATCGCCACACGCTGCTGCTGACCGCCGGACAGTTGGCCAGGATGCTTGTGGGCGTGGGCCGAGAGACCGACGCGCTCGAGCAGTTGCAGGCCTTTCTTGGTAGCCTCTTCCTTGCTGCGGCCCAACACCTTGATCTGCGCGATGGTCAGGTTTTCGGTGATGGTCAGGTGCGGGAACAGCTCGAAATGCTGGAACACCATGCCCACGCGCGAACGCAGTTTCGGCAGGTTGGTCTTCGGGTCGGCGATGGAGGTGCCGTCGACCACGATGTCGCCTTTCTGGAACGGTTCCAGGGCGTTGACGCACTTGATCAGGGTCGACTTGCCGGAACCGGATGGCCCGCACACCACGATCACTTCGCCTTTCTTGACCTCGGTGCTGCAATCAGTCAGTACCTGGAAGTCCCCATACCACTTGTTAATGCTTTTGATAGAGATCATACGGCGAACCTTTTTTGCAGACGCTTGACCAGCTGCGAGGCGGCAAAGCTGATGATGAAGTACACGAGACCCGCGAAAATCAGGAACTCATTGGAGCGGCCAATGATGTCGCCACTGGCGCGCGAAGCATTGAGGAAGTCCACCAGGCCGACGGCGTAGACCAGCGAGGTGTCCTGAAACAGGATGATGCTCTGTTGCAGCAACAGCGGCGTCATCTTGCGGAACGCTTGCGGCAGAATGATCAGGCGCATCATCTGCCCGTAACTCATGCCCAGCGCCTGGGCCGCGCCCATCTGGCCCTTGGGAATCGACTGCACACCGGCGCGGACGATTTCGCAGAAGTACGCCGCTTCGAACATCATGAACGCCACGATGCACGAGGCGAACGCGCCGATCGGCGTGTCTTCGCCGGTGATCCAGCGCAGCACGAACGGTACGGCCAGGTAGAACCAGGTGATCACCAGCAGCAAGGGGATCGAGCGGAAATAGTTAACGTACGCGCCGGCGATGTTCGACAGCACTTTGTTGTGGGACAGGCGCATCAGGGCAAGGATGGTGCCGAGGATGATGCCGCCGATCACGCCCATGGCCATCAGCTTGAGGGTCATGATCATGCCGTTCCACAGGCCCGGCAGGGACGGGATGATGCCCGAGAAGTCGAATTCCATCATTTACCCCCTACGGAAATCAGGCCCGGTACGGCGACTTTCTTCTCGACCACGCGCATCAGCAACATCAGGCTCATGTTCAGGGTGAAGTAGATCAGCGTTGCCAGGGTGAAGGCTTCGAACAGGTTGGCGGAGAACTCGGCGGTCTGCTTGGTCTGCGCGAGCAGCTCCATCAAACCGATCAGCGAGGCCACGGAGGTGTTCTTGAAGACGTTCAGGAATTCCGAGGTAAGCGGCGGAATGATGATCCGGTAGGCCTGGGGCAGCAGCACGTTCCAGTAGATCTGCGGCAGCTTGAAACCCATGGCGCGGGCGGCGGACTCCTGGCCTTTTGGCAGGGCCTGGATACCGGTGCGCACCTGTTCGCAAACCCGGGCGGTAGTGAACAGGCCCAGGCACACGACGACGCTGAGGAAGGCCGAGGTGGTCGGGTTCAGATCCTGCTTGTACCACTCTTGCAGGTCGGCCGGCAGCAGGTCGGGTACCAGGAAGTACCAGATGAACAGCTGAACCAGCAGCGGCACGTTACGGAAGAGTTCGACGTAGCAGGTGGCGATGCCCGATACGATGCGGTTCGGCACGGTACGCATGACGCCCAGGATCGAGCCCAGTGTCAGGGCGATGATCCAGGCCGCGATGGCGATGCCGATGGTCCAGGCCAGACCGGTCACGTACCAGTCGAAATAGGTCTCGCTGCCCACGCCGGTGGACTTGAAGAACACGCCCCAGTCCCAGTTGTAATTCATTAGGGTCTCCCCTCAGTTCAATCGATGTACAAGTGCCCGCTTGGGGGAAGCTCCGTTCCCTCCTGTCCTTGAGGGACAGGCACACGCGCTCGGCTCGACAGCCACCGGTTCGAGTGTTTCCAAAAATGCCAGCAGGAATTGACCACCTCCTGAAAGGGCCAGGGCCCTCTCAGGAGATAAGGTTAGTCAGAAATCAGGACTTCTTGTCGTCAGCCGCTTTATCAGTCGGCTTGGCGATCAGGGCCTTGAGTTCGTCGCTCATCGGGAAGTTCAGGTTCAGGCCTTTTGGCGGGATCGGTTGCATGAACCATTTTTCGTAGATCTTGTTGATCTCGCCCGATGCGTAGGTGGCCTTGATGGCGTCATCCACAGCCTTTTTGAACGGCTCGTCGCCTTTGCGCACCATGCAGCCGTAGATTTCGTAGGACTGTGGAGTGCCGGTAACGGCCCAGTCACTTGCCTTCTTGGCCTTGGCTGCTTCACCGGCCAGCAGGGCGTCGTCCATCATGAAGGCCACTGCGCGGCCGGTTTCCAGCATCTGGAACGACTCGCCGTGGTCTTTGGCGGAGATGACGTTCATGCCCATCTGCTTGTCGGCGTTCATCGCCTTGAGGATGCGCTCGGACGTGGTGCCGGCGGTGGTCACGACGTTCTTGCCGGCCAGATCAGGGAAATCCTTGTACTTGGAGTCTGCCTTGGACAGCAGGCGAGTACCGATTTCGAAGATGCCAACGGAGAAGTCAACTTGCTGCTGACGCTCGACGTTGTTGGTGGTGGAGCCGCACTCGAGGTCCACGGTGCCGTTTTGCACCAGCGGGATACGGGTTTGCGAAGTCACCAGGTTGTACTTGACCTGGAGGTTCGGCATGTCGAGGTCTTTTTTCAGCGCTTCGACGACTTTCAGCTGGATGTCGTGGGAGTAGCCGACCGGTTTGCCGGAAGCGTCGGCAATGTAGGAAAACGGAATGGAAGCGTCGCGATGGCCCAGGGTGATGGTGCCGGACTCTTTGATCTTCTTCAGGGTGCCGGTGAGTTCGGCGGCGAAAACTGGCGTGCTGATCAGAGCGGCAGCAATGGCTGCGCCCAGGATATGGGGAACGATGCGCATCAAATTTTCCTCGACTTTGTTTTTTTTATGGAGCCAGTTCACCGGCCCTTTTGTGCTGCAAAACACCTGAGCGCTACGATGAGTCGGCGCAAAGGACATTCGTCGAAGAAGTGTAGAGCATGACTCGTGCCAGACCAGTGTGAATTGATCAAAGCTTTGATTTATAAGGAAATTAAATATTTTTTGCGTTGGGATTTCACTGAGATGATCCGGTTAACCGAACCGACCCGCAGGTCGCGTTCGGAAAACCGAATGGTGGCAGGGTGCTACCCGATCATCAAATGTATTTGCGCTTGTCCGGTGCTGGCGGGAAGTACTGGTACAACCAGGTTTCACTCAGCGTGCGGTCGTTGGTGCGGATGAACAGGCGCAGCTCGACAGGCTCGACGCTGTCATTGGTCGGGTACCAGTCAAACAGGATGCGGTAGCCCTTGATGTCATCGAGCTTGAGAACGCTGAAATCCTTGACCTCGCCGTTCGAGCAAGTGACTACAGGCTCGATGCCCGTGCCTTCAGGCAAGCGGTCCAGGCCGCCGCCGGTGAAGTCCACGGCAAAACGACGGGCCCAGACTGGCGGATAGTGTTCGCCCGGCGCCCAGCCTTCGGTGAAGCCGCCCATCCCGGAGCGGGTCGCATTGACCCGTGCCAGCGGCGTTCCGACCGGCGGCAATGCGCTCCAGTACAGCTTGTAGCCGTAATTCAGCGAGTCGCCGGCCGCCACCGGTTTCTTCGGCGTCCAGAAGGCGACGATGTTGTCCATGGTCTCGCCGGTTGTCGGGATCTCCAGCAGGTCGACCGAGCCTTCGCCCCACGCCGTGGTCGGTTCTACCCACAGGCTCGGGCGACGGCTGTACCAGTCGACGGTGTCCTGATAGCTGGCGAACTCGTGGTCGGTCTGCACCAGGCCGAAGCCCTTCGGGTCGGTATCGGCGAAGGCATTGAATTGCAGGGTGGCCGGGTTGTTCAGCGGGCGGCAGATCCACTCGCCGTTACCGCGCCACATGGCCAGGCGGTCGGAGTCGTGGATTTGCGGGTGAATGGTGTCGCACATTCGGCGCTCGTGGGTGCCGCAACTGAACATGCTGGTCATCGGCGCGATGCCCAACTGGTCGATGGCGGTGCGTGCGTTGACGTGGGCATCGACCTCCATCACCACGCGCTCGGCCTGGCAGTCGATATCGAAGCGGTAGGCACCGGTGGCGCTCGGCGAGTCGAGCAGGGCGTAGACCACGAAGCGGGTGCTGTCCTTGTTCGGTGTCTCGAACCAGAACTTGGTGAAGTCGGGAAATTCTTCGCGTTTCTTGGCGTAGGTGTCGATCGCCAGACCGCGGGCCGACAAACCGTACTGGCCGGTGGCGTCTACCGCACGGAAGTAACTGGCACCGAGGAAGGACACGACGTCGTGCTTGTCCAGTTCCGGGGCCTTGAACAACTTGAAGCCGGAAAAACCCAGGTCGCCCTTGAGCTGTGCGGTGTCGACCGTGGTGTTTTCATAGTTGAACAGCGACGGGCGGAAATGCACCTCGCGGGCCATCCGGGTTTTCGGATCGACGCTGTACATGCGCACCGGCTGCTTGAACCCCATGCCGACGTGGAAGAACTGCACGTCCAGCTGACCCTTGTTTTCTTTCCACAACGAATGATTGCCGTCGTAGCGAATCGCATTGAAATTCTGCGGGGTCATGGTCGCCAGGGTCGGCGGCAACTGTTGCTTGGTGTCCTGGTAGCGATTGCTGGCGAGCTGTTTGGCCTGGAGCTTCAGCGCCTCGAAATCGAACGCGGTGGCCTCGCCATCAGCGGTGCCACCGCTGGCGGCCCAGGCCTTGGCGGCCAACAGGCCCGTGGCGGACAAACCGGTGTAGGCCGCGATGGCCATGGAGGCTTTGAGCAAGTTCCTGCGGTGCATAAATACAACCTGTCGTGAGCAATCCCGCGCCGTTCCTGGCACGTGCTGGATCAGAAATATCGGTTCGGACATGCCTTCGGCCAAACGCAACGGACTTATAAACAGATGCCCGACAGCTTAAACCGTTCGAATGCGGAGCAAAATTGATTGATGGCACTGCGCTGGCTCTGCAATGAAACAAGACATGTCGGGAAACAATTCCGACAGGGGTTTCTGATTTAGAGGGCATTTCTGCTTTTTTCGACTAATTACTCTAAAAACCGCTTTTCAGCGCCCGGATTATTTCTATTCTGTGCACATGACCGGTTTAAGCCCGAAAGACCGGTGCGGTTCAGTCGGCACGATGCGGCTGCCGAAAAGGGGTAGGGCGATGCGGTTTTTTGCAGTTTTCTTTGACGTTTAGAAGGACATCGTCCATGTCGAAAGTACAAGGCATCACCGAAATGTTGGGAATCTTTCCGTGTCTGACCCTGGGGCGACGAAGACGCCGGCTCAACAGCGAGGAAATGAAACTGGTGGAACGCTATCGGGAGCTGTCGGAGAGCGACAGGATTGCGATGAGGTATCTGGTGGACGCGATGAGGAGTGTTTCGCGGTTTTGAGTGGACCTGGAGCAGTAATGTAGGAGCGAGCCTGCTCGCGATGGTCGTTAACGATGACGCGTCCGTTCTGGATGTACGCGGTGTCTTTGAGTCCATCGCGAGCAGGCTCGCTCCTACAGTTTCCCTTTTTGATCGGCTCGATTTATCCCTTCAACGGCAAGTGCCAGCGATTGGGAAGGGGCGCTGCACCTGCATCAACTCAGGCATGTCTCGCCACTTGATCCAGGCGTGGTGCTGGTAATGCAGCAAGGGCACCGAAACTCCGGCCCAATTCAAGGAACTCAGACTTGGCAGGTTTTCCACAGGCTCTGATTTCGCATCACGCAGCGAGGGTATGACCTCGTTGCTCAACCACTGGCGCAGATTGCGGTTTTCCGGGACGAAGTGGTGAACCAGCAAGGCGTACATGCCTGATTCGCTGACCATCAGGGTTTCGACCGTTTTGCCGTCTTTGCGCAGCCAGACGGTGCGACGTTGGTCGGGGTCGAGTTTCAGGGTGAGCCGTTCATTCAGGGGTTTGCCCATCAGGCGCCCAAGGTCCTGAACACAGAACCAGGCCTGGTTGTCTTGCATGAAGGCGTGGAGGAAGCGGTTGTGGCGGGTGAAGACAGTGGGATCGAAATAGGGAAGAGGCGAGCCTTGAGGATGCATTGGCATGGCGTGATTTCCGTTTTGGCTTGGAAAGTCGCCACCAACCCTTCGACAGGTTGGGTGGCGGACCGAGTGGCGTTCGAAGTCGGGACACTTCCAAGTCAAAACGGAAGCCGAAAGGCCCGCGCCACACGGCCCGCCATAATGCAGAACTGAAGGCATAAAACAGCCACAGTTCTATGGGGGCACACGAGCACCGTTTTGACTTGTTCCGGCTTCGACTCCGGGCCGCTGATTTGGCAGCGACGGAACAAAGCCTATCGGTCAGGCGCTCGCGGCGCCAAGTCTACTCTGGCGACGCGTGTTGTAGGAATCGAGGGTTTTTCAGGCAGGCTGAATCTGTAGGAATTTACTGTTTGCAGTGTTGCGGTGGCGCCATCGCGAGCAGGCTCGCTCCTACAGGGGAATGCGTTCCAAATGTGGGAGCGAGCCTGCTCGCGATGCTTTAGTGCTTGAACATCACATGCCGCACAACGGTGTAGTCCTCCAGCCCATACATGGACATGTCCTTGCCATAGCCGGACAGTTTCTGACCGCCGTGGGGCATTTCGCTAACCAGCATGAAGTGCGTATTCACCCAGGTGCAGCCGTACTGCAAACGGGCCGACAGGCGATGGGCGCGGCCGACGTCGGCGGTCCACACGGAGGAGGCCAGGCCGTAGTCCGAATCGTTGGCCCAGCCCAGCACTTGGGCTTCATCGGTGAATTTGGTTACCGACACCACTGGCCCGAACACTTCGCGGCGTACGATTTCGTCGTCCTGTTGTGCGTCGGCCAACACGGTCGGTTCGAAGAAGAAACCATCGCCCTCAACCGCCTTGCCGCCAGTGATCAAACGAATGTGTGGCTGGGCGATGGCGCGCTCGACGAAGCCGGCAACGCGGTCGCGGTGTTGTGCGGTGATCAGCGGGCCGAGTTCGGTCGACGGATCATCCTGCAAGCCGTACTTGATGCTGCTGACGGCGGCGCCGAGCTTCTCCACGAACTTGTCGTAAATGCCTTCCTGGGCATAGATGCGGCAGGCGGCGGTGCAGTCCTGGCCTGCGTTGTAGAAACCGAAGGTGCGAATACCTTCGACGGCGGCATCGATGTCGGCGTCGTCGAAGATGATCACCGGGGCTTTGCCGCCCAGTTCCATGTGCATGCGTTTGACGGTGTCGGCGGTGCTGGAAATGATGTTCGAGCCGGTGGCAATCGAACCGGTCAGCGACACCATGCGCACTTTCGGGTGAGTGACCAATGGGCTGCCGACGGTAGGACCACGGCCGAACACCAGGTTGAGTACGCCGGCCGGGAAGATATCCGACGCCAGTTCAGCCAGGCGCAGGGCTGTCAGCGGAGTCTGTTCCGACGGTTTGAGCACCACGGTATTACCGGCGGCGAGGGCCGGGGCGATTTTCCAGGCGACCATCATCAATGGGTAGTTCCACGGCGCTATGGAGGCGATCACGCCCACCGGATCTCGGCGGATCATCGAGGTGTGACCCGGCAAGTACTCGCCACCGGTTGAACCACTCATGCAGCGGCTGGCGCCGGCGAAGAACCGGAACACGTCGGCAATTGCCGGGATCTCGTCGTTCAGCGCAGCGCTGTAAGGCTTGCCGCAGTTGTCCGATTCCAGTTTGGCCAGTTCTTCGCCGCGGGCTTCGATGGCATCGGCGAGTTTGAGCAGCAGCAGCGAGCGGTCTTTCGGCGGGGTATGCGACCAGCTGTCGAACGCAGCGTCGGCGGCGCGCACGGCGGCATCGACCTGGGCTTCGCTGGCTTCGTTGATTTCCACCAGCACACTACCCAGCGCCGGGTTGAACACAGGTTGGGCGGGGCCTTCGCCGCTTTGCAGTTGGCCGTTGATCAGGAGTTTGGTTTGCATGTTCATGTCCTCTTCGGAACTGTTGTTTTTTCTCGGTGGAAACCGACCCCCTGTGGGAGCGAGCTTGCTCGCGATAGCGGTGTGTCAGGCAATATCAATGTTGAATGTCAGTCAGCCATCGCGAGCAAGCTCGCTCCCACAGGTTCCGGTTTCCATATTGGGAATTGAGTTGTCAGTTACTTACCACCACTCCCCGCCACGCTTTCACCACCACGGGTCAGGTAATAAGCGCCGAGGATCGGCAGCATGGTCACCAGCATCACCAGCATCGCCACGACGTTGGTCACCGGCACGTCCCGTGGGCGGCTGAGCTGGTTGAGCAGCCACAGCGGCAGGGTGCGTTCATGGCCGGCGGTGAAGGTGGTGACGATGATTTCGTCAAACGACAGGGCAAACGCCAGCATGCCGCCGGCCAGCAATGCCGAGCCGAGGTTCGGCAGGATGATGTAGCGGAAGGTCTGCCAGCCGTCGGCGCCGAGGTCCATCGAGGCCTCGATCAAACTGTGTGAGGTGCGGCGCAAGCGGGCGATGACGTTGTTGTAGACGATCACCACACAGAAGGTCGCGTGGCCGACGATGATGGTGAACATCCCCGGCTCGATTCCCAGTGTCTTGAAGGTCGCCAGCAACGCGATCCCGGTGATGATCCCCGGCAGGGCAATCGGCAGGATCAGCATCAGCGAGATGCCTTGTTTGCCGAAGAAGTCCCGGCGGTACAACGCGGCCGAAGCCAATGTGCCAAGGACCATGGCGATCAGGGTGGCAATCGAGGCGATCTGCAACGACAGCTTGATGGCCTCGAGCACGTCCGGCCGCGAGAACGCCACGCCGATCCACTTCCAGGTGAAACCCTTGGGTGGAAAGCTGAACGCTGCGTCTTCGGTGTTGAAGGCGTACAGGAAGATGATCAGGATCGGGAAGTGCAGGAACACCAACCCGCCCCAGGCGGCGAGGCGCAGGCCCAGGGAAGCTTTGTCAGAGTGCATCGAAGGCCCCCAGTCGTTTGACGATGGACAGGTAAATGGCGATCAGCACGATAGGCACCAGGGTGAAAGCAGCGGCCATCGGCATGTTGCCGATCGCGCCTTGCTGGGCATACACCATGCTGCCGACGAAGTAGCCGGGCGGGCCGACCAGTTGCGGCACGATGAAGTCGCCCAGGGTCAACGAGAAGGTGAAGATGGAACCGGCGGCAATGCCCGGGATCGACAGCGGCAGAATCACTTGCATGAAGGTCTGGCGCGGCTTGGCGCCGAGGTCGGCGGAGGCTTGCAGCAGCGAAGGCGGCAGGCGTTCCAGCGAGGCCTGGATCGGCAGGATCATGAACGGCAGCCAGATGTAGACGAACACCATGAAGCGCCCCATGTGTGAGGTCGACAAAGTGCTGCCGCCAACTCCCGGAATGCCCAGTACGAACTGCAGGACCGGCTCCAGCCCCAAGTGCTGCACGAACCACTGCGCCACGCCGCCCTTGGCCAGCAGCAGTGTCCAGGCGTAGGCCTTGACGATGTAACTGGCCCACATCGGCATCATCACCGCGATGTAGAAAAACGCCTTGGTCTTGCCGGTGGTGTAGCGCGCCATGTAGTAGGCAATCGGGAACGCAACGATGGCGCTGGCAATCGATACGGCAATCGCCATGCCCAGGGTGCGCAGGATGATGTCGAAGTTCGACGGCTGGAACAGCGCGGTAAAGTTCGCCAGGGTCAGGTCAGGGGTGACCGCCATGGTGAAGTCATCGAAGGTGTAGAAACCTTGCCACAGCAGGACCAGCAATGAACCCAGGTAGATCGCGCCGAACCACAGCAGCGGCGGCACCAGCAGCATCGACAGGTACAGGTTCGGCCGGCGATACAGCAGGTTGGAAAACCTGCGCAACGGCGAGCCGCCTGACGAGGTTTGAGAAATAGCCAAGGTGCTCATCTCACACCCCGCCTGCAACGGTGTCGTGCAACGGAATCATTGCCTCGCGCGCCCAGCGTGCGCTGATGCGCTGCCCGGTCTGGTGCTGTGCACTGGTGTCCAGCCACTGGTTGTTGGCCTTGCTGATGTTCAGGGTCTGGCCGTTTTCCAGTTTCAGCTCATAGCGAGTCGCACTGCCCTGGTACTGGATATCATGCAGCAAACCGCTGACTTCAATCTCGTGGCTGGCCAGCGGACCTTCGGCGAATCGCACGTGTTCCGGGCGAATCGAAAACGGCTGTGGATTGCCACTGAGCTGCCAGGCCAGGTCACCGCGAATCACGTTGGAGGTGCCAACGAATTCCGCCACGAAGGTGGTGGCCGGTTTCATGTACAGGTTGCGCGGGCTATCGACTTGTTCGATGCGCCCCTTGTTGAACACCGCCACGCGGTCGGACATCGACAAGGCTTCGGTCTGGTCGTGGGTGACGAAAATGAAGGTGATGCCGAGCTGGCGTTGCAGCTTCTTCAGCTCGCCCTGCATTTGTTCGCGCAACTTAAGGTCGAGGGCGCCGAGGGGTTCGTCGAGCAGCAGCACCCGTGGACGGTTGACCAGGGCCCGGGCCAGGGCCACACGCTGGCGCTGACCGCCGGAGAGTTGCACCGGCTTGCGCTCGCCGTAGCCACCGAGGGCGACCATGTCGAGGGCTTCTTCGGCGCGCTTGAGGCGTTCGGCCTTGCCGACGCCTTTGACTTTCAAGCCGTAGGCGACGTTGTCGCGAACGTTCATGTGCGGGAACAACGCGTAATCCTGGAACACGGTGTTCACGTCGCGCTGGTACGGCGGCAGACCGGCGGCCTCCTCGCCATGAATACGGATGGAGCCCGCGCTCGGTTGTTCAAAACCGGCAATCAGGCGCAAACAGGTGGTCTTGCCCGAGCCGGACGGCCCCAGCATGGAGAAAAACTCGCCGTCCTGGATGTCGATGGAAACCCGGTCTACGGCTTTCACTTCGCCGAATTGACGGGAAACGTTGGTGAACTGGACTGCAAGCGTCATGGTGCGGTGCTCCAAAAAGGCGAAGGCCGTCGCAGCGGCCCTGCCTGGACTTCTGAAAAAACTGAATCGTGTTCGCGCATGTGTGGCTGGAATACTGACTGTGGCGAGGGGGCTTGCCCCCGTTGGGCTGCGCAGCAGCCCTGAAAACGGTGGGCGCGGTCTGCCAGACCGCAGTGACGGACTAGGGGAGGGCTTCGCCCTCCAACGGGGGCAAGCCCCCTCGCCACAAAAGCGTTTTTGCCACAGAAGCGGTGTGTTACCTGCCGCCCATGATCGCGATGTAGTCCTGGGTCCAGCGGCTGTACGGCACGAACTTGCCGCCTTCAGCCTGCGGGGTTTTCCAGAAGGCGATCTTGTCGAAATTGTCGAAACCGTTGGTCTTGCAGCCTTCGGCGCCGAGCAATTCACTGCCCTTGCACGCTGCCGGCACCGCCGGCAACGAGCCGAACCACGCCGCAACATCACCCTGGACTTTCGGTTGCAGCGACCAGTCCATCCACTTGTAGGCGCAATTGGGGTGCTTGGCTTCGGCATGCAGCATGGTGGTGTCGGCCCACCCGGTGGCGCCTTCTTTCGGGATGGTCGAGGCAATTGGCTGCTTCTCGTTCATCAGGCCGTTGACCTGATATGGCCAGGCACCGGAGGCGACCACGCCTTCGTTCTTGAAATCGCTCATTTGCACAGTGGTGTCGTGCCAGTAGCGGTGGATCAACGGCTGCTGGGCGCGCAGCAGATCGAGCACGGCCTTGTACTGGGCTTCGGTCAGTTCGTACGGGCTCTGGATGCCCAGTTCCGGCTTGGCGGACTTCAGGTACAGCGCCGCGTCGGCGATGTAGATCGGGCCGTCATAGGCCTGCACGCGACCCTTGTTCGGCTTGCCGTCCGGCAGGTTTTCCGCGTTGAACAACACGCCCCAGCTGGTGGGCGCAGTCTTGAACACGTTGGTGTTGTACATCAGCACGTTCGGGCCCCATTGGTACGGGGTGCCGTAGGTCTGCTTGTTGACCACGTACCAGGGTGCATCCTTGAGGCGCGGGTCGAGGTTCTTCCAGTTCGGGATCAACGCGGTGTTGATCGGTTGCACACGCTTGCCAACGATCAGGCGCAGGGAGGCGTCGCCGGACGCCGTGACCAGGTCGTAACCGCCCTTGGCCATCAGGCTGACCATTTCATCGGAGGTGGCGGCGGTCTTGACGTTGACCTTGCAGCCGGTTTCCTTCTCGAAACCGGTCACCCAGTCGTAGGCCTTGTCGCTCTCGCCACGTTCGATGTAGCCGGGCCAGGCCACAATATCCAGTTGGCCTTCGCCCGCCCCGACAGCTTTGAGCGGCTCGGCGGCCTGGACACTGGCGCTGGCCAGCAGCGCGGTGGTGATTGCACTGAGCAGTGCGGTCTTGTGCACGAACATGGGAATTCCCTCTTCTTTAAATTATGGTCGGGGCAGTTGTGAACGTGGTGAAGCATGCCGTTGGCGGCTTGTTATTAGCTTAGTCAGAGATGCTCGCCATGGCGGGCCATGATGTGCCGCACCACGCTGTAGTCCTGAAGCGAATCGCTGGACAGGTCCTTGCCGTAGCCCGAACGTTTCAGGCCACCATGGGGCATTTCGCTGACCAGCATGAAGTGGCTGTTGATCCAGGTGCAGCCGTACTGCAAGCGCGCCGCGACCTGCATGGCCTTGTCGAGGTTCTGGGTCCAGACCGACGAGGCCAGGCCGTATTCCGAATCGTTGGCCCAGTCCACCGCTTGTCCCAGCTCATCGAAGCGGGTCACGGTAACCACCGGCCCGAACACTTCGCGCTGGACGATCTCGTCACTTTGCTTGCAACCGGCGAGCAGGGTCGGCTGGTAATAGAAGCCGGCGCCGGAGTGCACCGCGGCACCGGTCACCCGCTCGATGTGCGGCTGGCCCAAGGCGCGTTCGACGAAACTGGCTACGCGGTCGCGTTGGCGGGTACTGATCAGCGGGCCGATTTCGTTGTCGGCATCGCGCTTGCCGGCGAAACGCAGGCTGCCGACGGCCGCGCCGAGCTCGGCCACCAGGCGGTCATGAATCCCGGCCTGGGCATAAATGCGGCAAGCGGCGGTGCAATCCTGGCCGGCGTTGTAGTAGCCGTAGGTGCGTACGCCTTCGACCACGGCCTGAATGTCGGCATCGTTGCAGACGATCACCGGGGCCTTGCCACCGAGTTCGAGGTGGGTGCGTTTGAGTGTCTTCGACGCGGCCTGGAGAATCTTTTGGCCGGTGACGATATCGCCGGTCAGCGACACCATGCGCACTTTAGGGTGGCTCACCAGGTGGCTGCCGACGCCTTCGCCGCCACCGCAAATAATGTTGATTACACCGCGCGGCAGGATCTCGGCCAGCGCTGGCGCCAGGGCCAGGATCGACAGCGGCGTGTGTTCCGACGGCTTGAACACCAGGGTGTTGCCAGCGGCGAGGGCCGGGGCGATTTTCCACGCGGCCATCATGATCGGGTAGTTCCACGGTGCAATCGACGCCACGACCCCGATAGGATCGCGCCGGACCATGCTGGTGTAGCCCGGCAGGTATTCGCCGCTGAGCTGGCCGGTCTGGCAACGCACGGCACCGGCGAAGAAGCGGAACACGTCGACCGTGGCATTGAGGTCATCCTGACGGGCCAGGTGCAGCGGCTTGCCGCAATTCAGGGCTTCGAGACGGGCGAGATGGTCGGCGTTTTTTTCGATGGCGTTGGCGATGTCCAACAGCAGGTTTGAGCGCTGTTGTGGCGTGGTGCGCGACCAACCGGCAAAGGCGCGGTGGGCGGCGAGGATGGCTGCTTCGACTTGTTCGGTGCTGGCTTCGGCGATTTGCGTCAGGATTTCGCCGGTGGCCGGATTGATGATGGGTTCGGCAAAGCCTTGCCCTGCGACTATTTCACCATCGATCAACAAGGCGGTGAACAACGGGGTCTGCGCACCAGCCATTTTTCGGGTTCTCGTTTTTTGTGTGGCTTGTTGTGTAGACATGGCAGCGCTCCCTGTGACTGGGGCCCGGCCGTCTTTATTAGATGCAACAAGACTAGTTCGCGGACCCGAGGACAACAAATACTAAATACTGAAGGTAGCGTTCGATTAAATAGATGGCTTGCGCCCGCCATGGGGTTGTTCGCGCGCGACCGTGAGGAAGGGGTCCACCAATGCCGGCCGCGCGGTGCCGCGACGCCAGGCCAGGCCGACATCCAGGGTCTGGCTGAGGTCGGCGATCGGCCGCGCTTCGATGATGTCGCCCTCCAGTGACCACGGGCGATAGGTCATGTCGGGCTGGATCGATACGCCCAGGCCAGCGGCCACAAGGCTTCGCACCGCTTCGGTCGAGGCCGTGCGCAGGGTGATGCGTGGTTGCAGGGAGGCTGCCGACCACATGCGTTGGGCGTTGCGGTCCATTTCATCGACGTTCAGTTGAATCAATGGCTCGCGGGCCACGTCGGCGAGGTTGATGCTGTCGTGTTCCAGCAGCGGGTGCTGGGCCGGCAGCCATAGCCGGTGCGGTGAGCGGGTCAACACTTCGGTCTGCAATGCGTGGCGGTCTTCGAGGTTGGACAGGATCAACACGCCGACATCGATCTCGCCGCTGACCAGCAAATGCTCGATGTACGGGCGCTCATCCTCCATCACGCGGATTTCCACGTTGGGGTAGGCGCGCTGGAAACGGGTGAGCAAATCCGCCAGGTAATAACCGGCCACCAGGCTGGTCACGCCGACGATCAGTTGCCCGGCGACCTGGTCGGTGCTCTGTTGCAGGCTGCGCTTGGCGTTATCCACCGTGGCCAGGATCAAGTGCGCCTGACGCAGGAATTGATGCCCCTGGTGGGTCAGGGTCATACCCTTGGCATGGCGGCTGAACAGGCTGACGCCGATTTCCTCCTCCAGTTGCTGGATTGCCAGGGTCAGGGTCGACTGGGAAATGAACGCGGTTTGCGCGGCAGCCGAGATCGAGCCGGTCTCGGCCACGGCGATGAAGTGGCGGATCTGACGCAAGGTCATCATGGGGAAGTACCCGGTGGGCTGTTTTTATCGATTGGCGAGAGTGTATATCGTTTTTTCTGATGGGCCGGTGCAAGCGGCAATGGGTGCATTGAGGGGGGGTGCAACATCTGGAAGCACTCTCGCCCACGGGGCGTGGGCACTTTCGTTTTAGGCTGGTGGTCTTGGTTTCAGGTTAAACGTCTTGTGGAGGCGGTAAATGAATACCCGTGGATTGCTCGATCAACTACTCAAGTCCGGCCAGGACCTGTTGCAGAACAAGGCCGGCAGCCCGCAGCAAAAGGGGGCGAGCGGTGGCAACGGAGGCCTCGGCAGCTTGCTCTCCGGTGCGAGTGGCGGGGCATTGGCGGCAGGCGCCATGGGCTTGCTGCTCGGCAGCAAAAAGGCCCGTAAAGTCGGGGGCAAGGTCGCGGTCTACGGCGGTCTCGCCGCGTTGGGCGTGCTGGCCTATAAAGCCTACGGTAACTGGCAGGCGCAGCAGGGCGGTGCGGCCGGTGCGCAACCGCAAACCCTGGACCGCGTACCGGACGCGCAAGTCGAGCTGCACAGTCAGGCGATTCTCAAGGCGCTGGTGGCCGCGGCCAAGGCTGACGGTCATGTCGATGAGCGTGAGCGTGCCTTGATCGAAGGCGAATTCACCCGGCTCGACAGCGATCAGGAGCTGCAACACTGGCTGCACGCCGAGCTCAACAAGCCACTGGACCCGAGCGATGTCGCCCGCGCCGCCCGCTCCCCGGAAATCGCCGCCGAGATGTACATCGCCAGCGTGATGATGGTGGACGAGGAAAACTTCATGGAGAAGGCCTATCTCGATGAGCTGGCGCGGCAGCTCAAGCTGGAGCCGGGGTTGAAGGCCGAGCTTGAGAAGCAGGTTCGCCAGGCTTCCTTGTAAACCTTCAGTCCGCCCCACATCCCCAATGACCATTCTACGGTCCCTTTCTGCCTAATCACCCCAGGCACCCATCCCGCCTTTTTTGGCGGGATGAGAAGTAGCGCGCAACCGTCTTATAAATGAAACACCGCCCTCGGCTATACTCCCCGCATTTCGAATCGGCTCCGAGGAATGACTGTGAAGAACTGGACGTTACGCCAACGCATTTTGGCGAGCTTTGCGGTAATTATCGCCATCATGTTGCTGATGGTGGTTGTCTCGTATTCGCGGCTGTTGAAGATCGAAAAAAGCGAGGCCAGCGTGCGTGAGGACGCTCTGCCAGGGTTGTATTACAGCTCGATGGTTCGTGGCGCGTGGTCCGACAGTTATGTACGCATTCAGGCCATGCTCGGCCTGGAGGAAGGGCAGAGCTTCACTGCCGAGGATGCCGCGAGCTTCAAGGGCTACGCCGAGCGGTTGAAAGAGCAGATGGAGCTCTACCGTGGAACGATTGCCGACGAAGAAGACAGAGTCGAGTTCGCCGCGTTCGAAAAGCTTCATGAGGACTACCACCGGATTCTGGCCGCGGTGATCGAGTTGTATAAACGCAACCAGAACGCCGAGGCCGTCAACATGTTCAAGGGTGAACTGACCCCGACCTGGACAGCGGGTCGAATGAAGGTCAATGAAATCCTACGTCACAACAAGTCTGTGGCGGACGCAGACATTGCGGCCATTGACGATGCAGTGCTCACCGCCAAAGTCATCATGGGTATTTCCCTGGTGATCGCGGTGCTGGCGGCCGCTCTCTGTGGTCTTTTGCTGATGCGCGCCATCATGGCGCCGATGAACCGCATCGTGAGAATCCTCGAAATCATGCGCACCGGCGACCTCAGCAGCCGCCTGAACCTGGAGCGCAAGGACGAATTCGGCGCGGTAGAGACCGGGTTCAACGACATGATGACCGAGCTCACTTCTCTGGTGTCCCAGGCCCAGCGCTCGTCGGTGCAGGTGACCACGTCGGTGACCGAGATCGCCGCAACGTCCAAGCAGCAACAAGCCACCGCCACCGAAACCGCCGCCACCACCACGGAAATCGGCGCGACCTCCCGTGAGATCGCCGCCACTTCCCGGGATCTGGTGCGCACCATGACCGAGGTCTCCACCGCCGCCGATCAGGCTTCCGTGGCGGCCGGTTCCGGTCAGCAAGGCCTGGCACGCATGGAAGAAACCATGCACTCGGTGATGGGCGCGGCCGATCTGGTCAACGCCAAGCTGGCGATCCTCAACGAGAAGGCCGGCAACATCAATCAGGTGGTGGTGACCATCGTCAAGGTCGCTGACCAGACCAACCTGTTGTCGCTCAACGCCGCCATCGAGGCCGAGAAGGCCGGGGAATACGGGCGCGGCTTTGCCGTGGTCGCCACCGAAGTGCGGCGCCTGGCGGACCAGACCGCTGTCGCCACCTACGACATCGAGCAAATGGTGCGCGAGATCCAGTCGGCGGTGTCGGCCGGGGTCATGGGCATGGACAAGTTTTCCGAAGAGGTGCGTCGCGGCATGTCCGAGGTGCAGCAGGTCGGCGAGCAGTTGTCGCAGATCATCCATCAGGTCCAGGCGCTGGCGCCGCGGGTGCTGATGGTCAACGAGGGTATGCAGGCCCAGGCCACCGGTGCCGAGCAGATCAACCATGCGCTGGTGCAGTTGGGTGATGCCAGCAGCCAGACGGTCGAGTCTCTGCGCCAGGCCAGTTTCGCCATCGATGAACTGAGCCAGGTGGCCGTCGGGCTGCGCAGCGGCGTTTCGCGATTCAAAGTCTGATGAGCGAAATCACGGCCAAACGCTCCGCCGTGAAGCAGGCGCTGCATGCCTTGTTTCTGGTGTTTCGCGTCGGCAACGAGCGCTATGCCTTGAAGGCTATCGAAGTGGCCGAAGTGCTGCCGCGCCTGCCGTTGAAGCCCATTCCCCATGCCCCCGCCTGGGTCGCCGGGGTGTTCGCCTATCGGGGCACCGTGGTGCCGGTGATCGACTTGAGCGCACTGACCTTTGGCATGCCCGCACAGGCCCGTACCAGCACGCGACTGGTGCTGGTCAACTATCGCCCGGATGAAACCGCCGAGGCACAACTGCTCGGGCTGATTCTGGAACAGGCGACTGACACCTTGCGCTGCGATCCGGCGGATTTTCAGCCCTATGGCCTGGACAATCGCCAGACGCCTTACCTCGGGCCGGTGCGCAAGGACGAGCGGGGGTTGCTGCAATGGGTGCGGGTCGGCGATCTGCTGGACGATCAGGTGCGCGCATTGTTGTTTCCCTCGCCGCCAATGGATCCGGCACTGCTGCAGGAGCGGCCATGAACAGCGACCAGCGTTTTTTCGACTTTCTCAAGGAAACCATCGGACTCGACGTGACCTCGGTAGGGCCTGCGATCATCGAGCGAGCGGTGCGCCAGCGCAGCATCGTTTCGCAAGCAGTGTCGGCCGATGAGTATTGGCACACCTTGCAGGGCTCGCGGGACGAGCAGCAGGCCTTGATCGAGGCGGTGATCGTTCCGGAAACCTGGTTCTTCCGCTATCCGGAGTCCTTCGTCACCCTGGCGAAACTGGCGAGCAAGCGTCTGGCCGAGATCAACAGCCTGCGCGCACTGCGAATTCTCAGCCTGCCATGCTCCACGGGCGAAGAACCGTACTCGATCGCCATGGCGTTGCTCGATGCCGGGCTCAAACCGCACCAGTTCAAGGTCGACGGCCTGGACGTCAGCCCGTTGTCAGTGGAAAAAGCCCGTCGGGCGTTGTACGGCAAGAATTCCTTTCGGGGTGACGACATTGCGTTTCGCGACCGTCATTTCATCGCCGAAGGCGAGAGCTATCGCCTCGATCAGCGGGTGCTCGAGCAAGTGCGCCTGCAGGTAGGCAATCTGCTGGATCCCGCCTTGCTGGCCGGTGAACCGCCATTCGATTTCGTGTTTTGTCGCAACCTGCTGATCTACTTCGACCAGCCGACCCAGAAGCTAGTCTTCGAAGTGCTCAAGTGCCTGACCCACGTTGACGGCGTGCTGTTTATCGGCCCGGCCGAAGGCGGTCTGCTGGGGCGTTTGGGGATGCGCTCGATTGGTATCGCGCAGTCCTTCGCGTTCAGTCGACAGGGAACTGCGGACCCTGATCCCTTGCCGACGTTCGTTCCTGCGCCATTGCCAGTGCCGCAACCGTTGCGCAATCCACCGCCTGCGCCAGTGCGCAGCCGTCCGTTTGCCCGGGTTGCGCCGCTGCGGCCTGCGCCAGCGCCTGCAACCTCCGGCTCCGACACTGCCGCGCTGCTGGCCAATATCGCCGTGCTGGCCGATGAAGGCAAAAGCGCCGAGGCGCGAGCAGCGTGTGAAAGCTACTTGCGCAGCCATGAGCCGGTGGCTCAGGTCTTTTATTGGTTGGGGCTGCTCAGCGATGTGGCTGGCAATACCCTTGAAGCACAGGGTTTTTACCGCAAGGCGTTGTACCTGGAACCGCAACATCCTGAAGCGTTGATGCACCTGGCCGGCTTGCTGCAGGCCCAGGGCGACGCGATGGGAGCCAGACGATTGCAGGAGCGTGCCGCCCGCAGCGCACGTTCCGTCGACAGTGAGCGTAAACGATGATCGCCTCCGATACCTTCAGCGTCACCCGGGATGCCCAGGCCATCGACGATTGCTGGAACCGCATTGGTATCCACGGTGACAAGTCCTGCCCGCTGCTCAGCGACCATATTCATTGCCGCAATTGTGCGGTGTATTCGGCGGCTGCCACACGCTTGCTCGATCGTTATGCATTGCAGCAGGAAGATCACGGGACTGTGTCCGTCGCGGTCGAGAGCGAGGTGAAAACCCGCTCGCTGTTGATGTTCCGTCTGGGTGAAGAGTGGCTGGGGCTTGCGACCCGCAGCCTGGTCGAGGTGGCGCCGTTGCAAGCGATTCACTCGTTGCCGCATCAACGTTCCCGGGCCTTGCTCGGCGTGGCGAATGTACGCGGAGCGCTGGTTGCCTGCCTGTCGCTGGTGGAACTGCTCGGGCTCGACGGCGCCAGCAGCGTGGCCACCGGTGCACGGGTCATGCCACGCATGCTGATCATCGCCGCCGACGGCGGGCCGGTGGTGGTGCCCGTGGACGAAGTCGACGGGATTCACGCCATCGACGAGCACATCCTCGATACCGCATCGCGCTCAGGTGCTCAGGCCAGCGCCAAATACACCCGTGGCGTGTTGCAATTCAAAGGTCGCAGCCTGCGTTGGCTGGATGAAGAGCAGCTGTTGTGCGCCGTGACCCGGAGCCTCACATGACCCCCGAGCAAATGCGCGACGCTTCGTTGCTTGAGCTGTTCAGCCTGGAGGCCGAAGCCCAGACCCAAGTCTTGAGTGCCGGCCTGCTGGCGCTTGAGCGCGACCCGACCCAGGCCGATCAACTTGAATCGTGCATGCGTGCCGCGCACTCGCTCAAGGGCGCGGCGCGGATCGTCGGTGTCGACGCCGGAGTGAGCGTCTCCCATGTGATGGAAGATTGTCTGGTCAGCGCCCAGGAAGGCCGCCTGTTGCTGCGCCCCGAGCATATCGATGCGTTGCTGCAAGGCACCGATCTGCTGATGCGCATAGCCACACCGAGCAACAACCCGGAAGTCGCGGACATCGAGGCCTATGTGGCGTTGATGGCGCGGTTGCTGGACCCGGCGGCCCCGCTGGTTGCGCCTGCCGCACCGGTGATGGCCGAACTTCAGCTCGAAGCACCCGCGCCGAAGGTCGAGTCGCCGGCGCCTGTCGTCGAACCGCCATCGGCGCCAGCTCCACGCAAGACCAAACGCACCACTGAAAACGGCGAACGTGTGCTGCGTGTCACCGCCGAGCGCCTGAACAGCCTGCTCGATCTGTCGAGCAAATCCCTGGTGGAAACCCTGCGGCTCAAACCGCACCTGGCGACCATGCAGCGACTCAAGCGCATGCAGAGCAACAGCCTGCGCGCACTGGAGAACCTCAATGTGCATCTCAAGGATCACGCCTTGAGCCTGGAGGCCCAGGAAGCCCTTGAGGATGCGCGGCGCTTGCTCGCGCAATCCCAGCAACTGCTCATGGAAAAGAACGCCGAACTCGACGAGTTCGCCTGGCATGCCAGCCAACGGGCGCAGGTGTTGTACGACACGGCGCTGGCCTGTCGCATGCGGCCCTTTGCCGATGTGCTGACCGGGCAAGTGCGGATGGTCCGGGATCTGGGGCGCGATCTGGGCAAACAAGTGCGCCTGGAGATTGAAGGCGAAAAAACCCAGGTCGATCGCGACGTACTGGAAAAGCTCGAAGCGCCGCTGACTCACCTGTTGCGCAACGCGGTCGACCACGGCATCGAAACCCCGGAGCAGCGCCTGCTGGCCGGCAAGACGGCGGAAGGTTTGATTCGCCTGCGCGCGTCCCATCAGGCCGGTCTGCTGGTGCTTGAACTGAGCGACGACGGTAACGGCGTGGACCTGGAAAAGCTCCGTCGCAGCATCGTTGAACGAAATTTGTCCCTCGCGGAAACCGCCGCTCAGTTAAGCGAAGAGGAGTTGCTGACGTTCCTGTTCCTGCCCGGTTTCAGTCTGCGCGACAAGGTCACCGAGGTGTCCGGTCGCGGCGTCGGCCTGGATGCGGTGCAGCACATGGTCCGGCAGCTGCGCGGCGCGGTGGTGTTGGAGCAGACGGCGGGCGAGGGCAGTCGTTTCCACCTTGAGGTGCCGCTGACCCTGTCGGTGGTGCGCAGTCTGGTGGTGGAAGTCGGCGACGAAGCCTATGCCTTCCCGCTGGCGCACATTGAGCGCATGTGCGACCTGGAGCCGGCGGATATCGTGCAGGTCGAAGGGCGCCAGCATTTCTGGCACGAAGGCCGGCATGTCGGTCTGGTGGCGGCCAGTCAGCTATTGCAACGTCCGGCCAGCCAGAACAGCGGGCAAACCCTGAGGGTCGTGGTGATTCGCGAGCGCGATGCCATCTACGGCGTGGCCGTGGAGCGGTTCATCGGTGAGCGGACCTTGGTGGTGCTGCCGCTGGATGAGCGTCTGGGCAAGGTGCAGGACATCTCCGCCGGGGCCCTGCTCGACGACGGTTCGGTGGTGCTGATAGTCGATGTCGAAGACATGCTGCGTTCGGTGGAAAAACTGCTCAACACCGGGCGTCTGGAGCGCATTGCCCGTCACAGCAATCAGGTGGTCGAGGCGGCCCGCAAACGAATTCTGGTGGTGGATGATTCCCTGACCGTGCGAGAGTTGCAGCGCAAGCTGTTGCTCAATCGCGGCTATGACGTGGCGGTTGCGGTGGACGGCATGGATGGCTGGAACGCGCTGCGTTCGGAGGATTTCGATCTGCTGATCACCGACATTGATATGCCGCGCATGGACGGCATCGAACTGGTCACGCTGCTGCGTCGGGACAATCGCCTGCAATCGCTGCCGGTGATGGTGGTGTCCTACAAGGATCGTGAAGAGGACCGGCGCCGTGGACTGGATGCCGGGGCCGACTATTATCTAGCCAAGGCCAGTTTTCATGACGACGCCTTGCTCGATGCAGTGGTCGAGCTCATCGGAGGAGCACGGGCATGAGGATCGCAATCGTCAATGACATGCCCATGGCGGTGGAGGCCCTGCGCCGCGCCCTGGCATTCGAGCCGGCCCACGAGGTGGTCTGGGTCGCCGGCAATGGTGCCGAGGCGGTGCGCCAGTGCGCGCTGGACACGCCGGACCTGATTCTGATGGACCTGATCATGCCGGTGATGGATGGCGTCGAGGCCACGCGGCGGATCATGGCCGAGACCCCGTGTGCCATCGTCATCGTCACCGTGGATCGCCAGCAGAACGTGCACCGGGTGTTCGAGGCCATGGGCTACGGTGCGCTGGACGTGGTCGACACCCCGGCCCTCGGCGCCGGCAATGCCCAGGAAGCGGCGGCGCCGTTGTTGCGCAAGATCTTGAACATCGTCTGGCTGATCGGCGACAAGGGTAACCGCCCGCGCTCGGCGTCGGCACCCTTGCGCTGTTCGGGCTCACGCCAGGGCCTGATCGCCATTGGCTCATCCGCCGGTGGGCCGGCAGCGCTGGAAGCCTTGCTCAAGGGGCTGCCGCGTGATTTCTCTCCGGCCATCGTGCTGGTGCAACACGTTGACCAGGTGTTTGCCGCCGGCATGGCTGAATGGCTCGGCACTGCCAGCGGCCTTGATGTGCGCCTGGCCCAGGAGGGCGAGCCGCCGCAAAGCGGCACGGTATTGCTGGCCGGCACCAATCACCATATTCGCTTGTTGAAAAACGGCACGCTGGCCTACACCGCCGAACCGGTCAACGAGATCTACCGGCCCTCCATCGATGTGTTCTTCGAGAGCGTGGCCAATAACTGGAGCGGTGATGCCGTGGGGGTTTTGCTCACCGGCATGGGGCGTGATGGCGCCCAAGGGCTTAAACTCATGCGCCAACAGGGCTACCTGACCATCGCACAAGACCAAAACAGCAGTGCGGTGTACGGCATGCCGAAGGCGGCCGCAGCCATCGACGCTGCCGTGGAGATTCGCCCGCTGGACAAGATAGCGCCACGATTGCTGGAGATTTTCGCCAAATGAGCACCTTTTCCCTCATTCCTGGCTCAGGTAGTACTCAGGTGACCGCACATGACTGAATTACAGCTCGACGACTTCAAGACCGACGAAAACGCCGCCATGGTGTTGCTGGTGGACGATCAGGCCATGATCGGCGAAGCCGTGCGTCGCGGCCTGTCGAACGAAGAGAACATTGATTTCCACTTCTGCTCCGACCCGCACCAGGCCATCGCCCACGCTGTGCGCATCAAGCCGACAGTGATCCTGCAGGATCTGGTCATGCCCGGTCTTGACGGTCTGAGCCTGGTGCGCGAATACCGCAATCACCCGGCGACCAAGGACATTCCGATCATCGTTCTGTCGACCAAGGAAGACCCGCTGATCAAGAGCGCGGCCTTTGCGGCCGGGGCCAACGATTATCTGGTCAAGCTGCCGGACAATATCGAACTGGTCGCGCGCATCCGCTATCACTCGCGCTCCTACATGACCCTGCTGCAACGGGATGCGGCGTACCGCGCGTTGCGGGTCAGCCAGCAGCAACTGCTCGACACCAACCTGGTGCTGCAACGCCTGATGAACTCCGATGGCCTGACAGGGTTGTCGAACCGTCGGCACTTCGATGAATACCTGGAACTGGAGTGGCGCCGTTCGCTGCGTGAGCAGAGCCAGTTGTCGTTGCTGATGATCGATGTCGACTACTTCAAGGCCTACAACGACAGCTTCGGCCACCTGGAAGGCGATGAAGCCCTGCGCAAGGTCGCCGCGGCGATCAAGGACGCCAGTGCCCGGCCTTCGGACCTCCCGGCCCGCTACGGCGGCGAAGAGTTCGCCCTGGTGCTGCCCAACACCTCCCAGGGCGGTGCACGGTTGGTGGCCGAGAAGCTGCGCCAGACCGTGGCAGCCCTGAAGATCCCGCATAACTCGCCGGCCGAAGGTTCGAGCCTGACCATCAGCATCGGCCTGTCGACTATTACCCCGAAAGCGGGCAGCAACTGCCGCGACCTGATCCTGGCGGCGGACAAGGGGCTGTATTCGGCGAAGAACAATGGGCGCAATCAGGTGGGCATCGGCTGAACAGCCTCCCCCTGTAGGCGCGAGCCTGCTCGCGATGGTCGTCAACGATGACGATGGCTATCTGAATAAACGCGGTGCCTGAGCGTTTTTCGCGAGCGAGCTCGCTCCTACAAGGGGTTGGCTTTTCGGCCAGGCGGACTGCCGTTTTCGGCTGTTTCCCGGTATACTCGCCGGCTTTCAAAAGTTCGCCAACGAGTGCTGCCCGTCATGGAAATCAACCCGATCCTGAACACCATCAAGGACCTGTCCGAGCGCTCCGAAACTATTCGGGGGTATCTTTGACTACGATCAAAAGCATGAGCGTCTGACCGAAGTCAATCGCGAGCTTGAAGATCCGAGTGTCTGGAACAAACCTGAATACGCCCAGGAACTGGGCCGCGAGCGCGCTGCGCTGGCGCAGATCGTCGATACCCTGGACGAATTGAACACCGGTCTGGCCGATTGCCGCGACCTGCTGGACATGGCCGTCGAAGAGAACGACGAAGGCGCAGTGGGCGATGTCGTCGCCGAGCTGGCCCGTCTCGAGGAAAGTCTGGCCAAGCTGGAATTCCGCCGCATGTTCAGCCACGAAATGGACCCGAACAACGCCTACCTGGACATCCAGGCCGGTTCCGGCGGCACCGAGGCCCAGGACTGGGCCAACATTCTGCTGCGCATGTACCTGCGCTGGGCCGACAAGCGCGGCTTCGACGCGACCATCATGGAACTGTCCGCCGGTGAAGTCGCCGGGATCAAGGGCGCGACCGTGCACATCAAGGGCGAATACGCGTTTGGCTGGTTGCGGACCGAAATCGGCGTGCACCGTCTGGTGCGCAAGAGCCCGTTCGACTCCGGCAACCGTCGCCACACCTCTTTCTCGGCGGTGTTCGTCTCGCCAGAGATCGATGACAAGGTGGAAATCGAAATCAACCCGGCAGACCTGCGAATCGACACCTATCGTTCCTCCGGTGCCGGTGGTCAGCACGTAAACACCACCGACTCGGCCGTACGTATCACCCACGTACCGACCAACACCGTGGTCAGCTGCCAGAACGAACGTTCCCAGCACGCCAACAAGGACACCGCCATGAAAATGCTGCGGGCCAAGTTGTACGAGCAGGAAATGCAGAAGCGCAACGCGGCGTCCCAGGCGCTGGAAGACACCAAGTCCGATATCGGCTGGGGTCATCAGATCCGTTCGTACGTGCTCGATGCCTCGCGGATCAAGGATCTGCGCACCAACATCGAGCGCAGCGACTGCGACAAGGTGCTCGACGGCGACATCGACGAATACCTGGAAGCGAGCCTGAAGTCCGGGCTGTAAGCAATGCAATACAGGATCGGCTGACCCGGTGCGATCCTTGTAGGAGCCAGCTTGCTGGCGATCCCCAGGCCGCAGGCCTGGGGGCAACGAACCTGTGATGGAATATTTAAAGACATGAGCGACCTAGAACTCGACCCGCAAGCCCTGCAACAGGAAGAAAACTCCCTGATCGCCCTGCGCAAGGAAAAGCTTGCTGCCGAGCGCGCCAAGGGCAATGCCTTCCCGAACGACTTCCGCCGCGAAAACTACTGCGAACAACTGCAGAAACAGTACGCGGACAAGACCAAGGAAGAGCTGGCAGAGGCTGCGATCCCGGTCAAGGTTGCCGGTCGTATCATGCTCAACCGTGGCTCGTTCATGGTGATCCAGGACATGACCGGTCGTATCCAGGTCTACGTCAACCGCAAAACCCTGTCCGAAGAAACCCTGGCCGCGGTGAAAACCTGGGACATGGGCGACATCATTGCCGCCGAAGGCACCCTGGCCCGTTCCGGCAAGGGCGACCTGTACGTCGAAATGACCAGCGTGCGCCTGCTGACCAAGTCCCTGCGCCCGCTGCCGGACAAGCACCACGGCCTGACCGACACCGAACAGCGCTACCGCCAGCGTTACGTCGACCTGATCGTCAACGAAGACGTGCGCCAGACGTTCCGCGTGCGTTCGCAAGTCATCGCCCACATCCGCAGCTTCCTGATGAAGCGTGACTTCCTGGAAGTGGAAACGCCGATGCTGCAGACCATTCCAGGCGGCGCGGCAGCCAAGCCGTTCGAAACCCACCACAATGCGCTGGACATGGGCATGTTCCTGCGTATCGCGCCGGAGCTGTACCTCAAGCGCCTGGTTGTTGGCGGGTTCGAGAAAGTGTTCGAGATCAACCGCAACTTCCGTAACGAAGGCGTTTCGACTCGTCACAACCCTGAATTCACCATGTTGGAGTTCTACCAGGCCTACGCCGACTACGAAGACAACATGGACCTGACCGAAGAACTGTTCCGAGAACTGGCGCAGCTGGTTCTGGGCAGCACCGACGTGCCGTACGGCGACAAGGTGTTCCACTTCGGCGAGCCGTTCGTGCGTCTGTCAGTGTTCGACTCGATCCTCAAGTACAACCCTGAGCTGACCGCCGATGATCTGAACGACATCGACAAGGCTCGCGCCATCGCCAAGAAGGCCGGCGCCAAGGTGCTGGGCTTCGAAGGCCTGGGCAAGCTGCAGGTGATGATTTTCGAAGAGCTGGTCGAGCACAAGCTGGAGCAGCCGCACTTCATTACCCAGTACCCGTTCGAAGTGTCGCCGCTGGCCCGTCGTAACGACGACAACCCGAACGTCACCGACCGTTTCGAACTGTTCATCGGTGGTCGTGAAATTGCCAACGCCTACTCCGAGTTGAACGACGCGGAAGACCAGGCCGAGCGCTTCATGGCCCAGGTGGCCGACAAGGACGCCGGCGACGACGAAGCCATGCACTACGACGCCGACTTCGTTCGTGCGCTGGAGTACGGCATGCCGCCAACGGCGGGTGAAGGCATCGGTATCGACCGTCTGGTGATGCTGCTGACCAACTCCCCGTCGATCCGCGACGTGATCCTGTTCCCGCACATGCGGCCGCAAGCGTAAGTGTTTCAAATAAAAAGCCGCCTTTGAGGCGGCTTTTTATTGCCTGTCTGGTACAAACGTATCAACTTGTTAGTTTCATCTGAGAGGAAATACCTGTCGTGATTCGTGCAATGGCTCAAGAAGGTGCAGCGGGTATCGCCACTGCGGTCGCTGAAAGCGTTCAGTACCAGGGTCGCAAGGCCAGCCGACAGGGCAGTGAACAGCGACGACAGGACATTCTCGACGCCGCGATGCGCATTGTCGTGCGCGATGGCGTGCGTGCCGTCCGGCACCGTGCGGTGGCCGCCGAGGCGCAAGTGCCGTTGTCGGCGACCACTTACTATTTCAAGGATATCGATGACCTGCTCACCGATACCTTCGCCCAATATGTGGAACGCAGTGCGGCGTACATGGGCAAGCTGTGGGTGAACAACGAGGGCCTGCTGCGCGAGATGATCGACAGTGGCGACGGCAGCCCGCAGGCGCGCTCGAAACTGGCGGACGATATTGCACGGCTGATGACCGATTACGTTCACCGGCAATTGGTCAATCGTCGCGAACATTTGATGGCCGAGCAGGCGTTCCGTCAGGAGGCGTTGCTCAACCCGCGCCTGGCCGAACTGGTGCGCTCGCATCAGCAAATCCTGCTGCAGGGCTCTTGCCAGCTGTTCCAGGTATTGGGCTCGCGCGAGCCGCATCAAGATGCCAAGGTGTTGACGGCGATTATCGGCCGGATGGAATATCAGGGCCTGCTCAACGTAGACGAGCCTGCCGCCGAAGAGGAAATGCTCGGCATCCTGACGCGCTACATGCACCTGGTGCTGGCGTCGGTGTAGTCCGGTTGGCTCTTCACCCTGTGGGAGCGAGCTTTTGTGGCGAGGGGGCTTGCCCCCGTTGGGTGGCAAAGCCGCCCCAAAACCAGCGACCGCGGTGAGACAGTCAGTCCAGGTGCGCAGGTTTTACGACTGCTTCGCAGCCGAACGGGGGCAAGCCCCCTCGCCACACAAGCTTGCTCCCACAGGGGGAGGTGTCCACTTCAGAGCGGCGTATGTTCATAGGGAGTATTGAATGAAAGCCTGGCGTGTCGTTGTGATCGCCTTGTCGTTCCTGCTGCTCAGTGGCTGTCTGGTGACCTTCAAGGAACCGCTGCCCACGAGCGAGGCCGCGCCCAAAGGGTTGCTCGGCAAGTGGACCAGCACCAGCGCCTGGGGCGAGCCCGTCAATCTGGAGTTGACCCGCATCGCCGACAATCGCTACCAGGCCGTCAGCTACTTCAAGGCCAAACCCAAGGAGCGTGAAGCCTACCCCTTCACCGTGTCGCGCCATGGCAACCGTTGGTACTTGTCGGCGAAGGTGCCGGCGCAGTTCGGCGGGTATTTCATCATCGGCGGCTTCGAGCTGACCGACCAGCGTGAACTGGTGCTGTACAACCTCGACCTCGAACAGATCAACCAGGCGCTGAAGCAAAACGCCCTGAGCGGAGAGGCGTTTCGGACTGACGACGGCGCAGGCGTGCTGATCAACAGCTCCATGGATCAAGTCGCCGCCTACCTCGACGACCCGGCCAATTCCGATGTGTTCGTCGAAGCCGTACGCTACCAGCGTCAGGCCAAAGCCAAGTAAGCAGCACAATCAGGTTTCTACAGGAGTTTCGGGTGGACGATTACCAACAGTCGATACGCATTTTGTCCGATCGCATCGTGCTCGCGCAGACGCCGATCCGCGTCCTCGATGCGGTCAAGTGGGACGACAACATTCGTAAGGGCTTCCTCAAGGCCAAAGGCAAGGAAATGCCGGCGGTGGACCGCGACTACTACCTCAACCGGCCGCTGGCGTTCGATTCCAGCAAAGTGAAGCTGGAGTTCCAGAACATCGAGCGCGACATCACCCGCCAGCTCGGCCAGTTCAACCCGGTCGGCCAGATCATGCGTCGCATGTGCAAGGAATACCGCATGGTGGTGCGCATGCTCGAAGCGCGCGGCACCGAGGATTTCGGCCTGATCTCGCAGGAATTGTACGGTGCCGCGTCCGACGCGTTCCACGCCGGCGACCCGACGCTGTCCGACCTGGGCATGATGTTGTCCGAATACCTGAACAACATCGACGGCCGTGGCGATCTCAAGGATGAGCCGAAGACGCTGACGGCCAAGGATGCGGTCGACCTGTTGCAGCATCGCTTGAACAAGGTATTTGGCGAAGCCGAGGAAACCATCCGGGTGTTCGAGTCCGACGGGATCGTCGCCGATGCGGCGGCCGGCGCCGACTACATCAAGATCCGCTCCGATGCGATGTTCAATCAGCGCGATGTGCGCGCCCTGGAGGTCCACGAAGGGCTGGTGCATGTCGGCACCACCCTCAACGGCCTGAACCAGCCGATTTGCACCTTCCTCTCCAAGGGGCCGCCCTCGTCGACGGTGACCCAGGAAGGCCTGGCGATACTGATGGAAATCATCACCTTCGCCTCGTACCCCAGTCGCCTGCGCAAACTGACCAACCGCACGCGGGCCATTCATATGGTGGAGGAGGGTGCCGACTTCCTGCAGGTGTTCGAGTTCTTCCGCGAGCAAGGCTTCGAAATGCCCGAGAGCTACAGCAACGCCAGTCGCGTTTTCCGCGGCTCGGTGCCGACAGGTCTGCCATTTACCAAAGACTTGTCCTACCTCAAGGGCTTCATCATGATTTACAACTACATTCAACTGGCCGTGCGTAAAGGCAAGCTGGAGCAGATACCGCTGTTGTTCTGCGGCAAGACCACCCTGGAAGACATGCGTACCTTGCGCCAGTTGGTGGATGAAGGTCTGGTGGTTCCGCCCAAGTACCTGCCGGAACAGTTCCGCGACATGAACGCGCTGTCGGCGTGGATGTGCTTCTCCAACTTCCTCAACCACCTGAGCCTGGACCGGATCGAGGCGGATTACTCGAACATCTTGTGAACAAAGAATTCCCCTGTGGGAGCGAGCCTGCTCGCGATGGCGGCTTTACATTCAACATGGGTGCAAGCTGACAGATCGCAATCGCGAGCAAGCTCGCTCCCACAGGGGATTGTGTTCCAATCCATTATTTCGCGAGGTTTCACCGGATGAGAATCCTCGGCATCGTCTGCCTTCTCCTGGCCCTGAACGGCTGCAGCTCGCTGCTGTTCTACCCCGAACCCGGCCAGTTGTTCACGCCGGAAAAGGCCGGGCTCGAATACCGCACCGTCACCTTGAACACCGCCGATGGCCTCAAGCTGAACGCGTGGTGGCTGCCGGTGAAGCAGGGTGTCGAGGTCAAAGGCACGGTGCTGCACCTGCACGGTAACGGCGGCAATCTGCCAATGCATCTGGGCGGGAGTTGGTGGTTGCCGGAACAGGGCTATCAAGTGCTGCTGGTGGACTATCGCGGTTATGGCTTGTCCGAAGGCAAACCGAGTCTGCCGGCGATCTATCAGGACATCGATGCGGCGTTCAAATGGCTCGACCAGGCCACCGAGGTCAAGGGCAAGCCGCTGATCCTGCTCGGCCAAAGCCTTGGCGGTTCGATGGCTGTCCACTACCTCGTTCAACACCCCGAGCGGCAGAAACAACTCAAGGCTTTTGTCCTCGACGGCGTGCCCGCCAGTTATCGCAGTGTCGGCCGGTATGCGCTGAGTAATTCATGGGTGTTCTGGACGTTCCAGGTGCCGCTGTCGTGGCTGGTGCCGGACGGCGACAGCGCGATCAACTCCATGACGCAACTCAAGGACGTGCCGAAACTGATCTACCACAGCATCGACGATCCGATCGTGCCTCTTTCCAACGGCATCCGACTGTATCAAGCTGCGCCGCCGCCGCGGGTGCTGCAACTGACCCGTGGCGGTCATGTGCAGACGTTCGCCGACCCGGTCTGGCGCAAGGTCATGCTGCGTTATCTCGATGACCCGCAACATTTCAACGGCCTGCGCCGCCTGGGTGAAATCCCCAACTACCCGGCGCCCCCGAATTCAGAAGATGAACCACCAGAGAGTCCGCAATGAGTGAAGAACGCAACGCCATCCCGCTGATCATCACCGGTATCTGCAGCATCCTCGGCACCGTCGGTGCCCTGTGGTGGTACGGCTATCTGCACTTCGCCAAGCCCGAGGATGCGTTGCTGCTCAGCGACTTCACCATGCTCAAGACCGTGCCGGGCGAGGACTACAAAGTTTCCCTGGCGCCGGCGGCCCAAGTGGCCCAGTGCATCGATGGCGTGCTGGTGCTGTTCGACACCGAACAGAAAGGCCTGACCGGCGTGCTGGTCGACAGCAAGAAAAAAGCCGTGCGCTGCATGGGGCAGGAGACGCCGCAGAAGCTGGAGCAGTAACGCGATTCTGGCTGGCAATAAAGAACCAATGTGGGAGTGAGCTTGCTCGCGATGGCGGTGTAGCAGTCAACATGGATGTTGAATGTTATGGCCTCATCGCGAGCAAGCTCGCTCCCACAGGTTTTGCATTGAGGCAAATTACTGGGTGTAAGAGCTAACCGCCGAACGCGGAATCACCGGTTGGTTATCGTTGGAAATCGTCACCTCCACCCGACGGTTCATCGCCCGGCCCGATGTGCTGCTGTTATCCGCCACCGGATATTCCTTGCCGTAACCCTGGGCGACGATACGCGCAGGATCAACGCCCATCTTCACCAGTGCCGCACGCACGGAACCCGCGCGACGTTCCGACAGCGACTGGTTGTGCGACGCCGTACCGGTGCTGTCGGTATAGCCCTCGACAATCACTTTGCGCTCGGGGTTTTCCTGTAGGTACTGCGCCAGTTTGTTGATGTTCGCCAGACCGTTGGATTTCAGCTCGGCCTTGTCGGTGGCGAACAGCACATCACCGAAGGTCACCAGTGTCCCGCGATCGGTCTGCCTGGCGTTGAGGCTGTCCTTCAACTGTTTGATCTGCTGATCACGGGCGTCGAGGCGCGCCTGAGCCCGTTGCGCCGAGGCATCTTTCAGGCTGGCCTCGGCGGTGCGCAGGGCGATGGTCTGCTTGGCCACTTCGACGCGCTGGTTGGTCAAATAGGCAAGCTGGTCGACCGTGGCCACGTCCTCCTTGTCCCTGTAGGCCTTATCGGCCTTGTCCAGATAGTCGCTGGCTTCCTTGGTTTCCAGGGCCGCAACCTTGGCCGCTTGCGGATCGGTTTGCAGGCCGGTGTAGTTGGTGCGGGCCTGTTCGAGGTTGGCGTTCGGTGGTGTGGAGCAGGCTGCCAGGGTTACGGTGACAGCCAGCAGGGCAGGGATCATCAATTGACTGGATTTCATGATTTCGTCCTTTTAGTCGAGTGGGAATGCGTGGTGCCGCGCCGCTTACTGAACGGTGCGCTGGCTTTCCTGACGCAATTCCTGAACGCCTTTCTGCGCGTCCTTCACTGATTGTTCGGCCTTCATCGCCTGGGCCTTGCGCTCGGCCACGCGAGCGTCCCACTCGGCCTGTTCGGCGAGCATCCGGGCCTGGTCGTATTTTTTGTCGTGCATGGCGATTTCGGCTTGCTTGAGCTTGTCCTGGGCCGACTTCATTTCCACGGCGGCGAACTCGGTGCCGCCGGCGCTCACGGCGTCGTTGACGGCCGATTGGGTGACCGCGTACTGCTCGGTCGGCGGGTTACCGGCGCAGCCGGCCAGGACCAGGCTGCTGCCCAGGGCCAACGCCGCCAGTTTGAGGCTACGCGAACAGGTGAATGAGGGGCTTCCGATTCGGGTTTTCATGGTCTTCAACTCCATTGGGCCAGTTCCTGAAAAACGTCGAAGTCCACCCTGGGCAGGGCGCTGAAACCATCAATTGCGGGGTATTTTGAAACGCTCGTCCCAGGCGTGGTTACTTGGGTTGACCCGAGGCTTTTTTTGAAAGTTCAGAGAAATTAGTCAGCCATTGAAAAAGCCTGAACGAATCGACAGGGCTCTAAATCGCATACTTGTGGGAGCGAGCTTGCTCGCGATGGACTTCACTACGCCGCGTTTAATCAGTCATCACGCGGTTTCGTTAACGCCCATCGCGAGCAGGCTCGCTCCCACATAGGGAGGAGTGCGGGGAGTAAATCAGTGTTTCTGTTTGTCGTCGGGCACCGACAAATCGTGCAAATGCCGACGGGACAGCGCCAGAAAGCGCGGGGTCGGCCCAATGTCTTCGTACAGCGGATCGCCTTCTTCATCGGTGGCGACCACGGTTGTGCCCTTGACGTACGGGAAGCTTCTTTCCAGCTCTTCCAGTGCGGCGCCGATCAGATCGCCGAGCAGTTCTTCAGGATGCCGTTTGGGATACATCTCGACGAGCGCGGCCAGGCGTGCGGCAGACTCCACGTCCAGATGAATCGAGTAGCCGGTGTCGGTCAGGCGACCCTTGGCGTTTTCTTCCCAGTGGTGGGCAAGCTCGCGGATTTTCATATTGACCTCATTGCGCTCCCGCTCGTGGCAGGCAGAGTGAGTGTCCGGCATTGGCCGGCGACAACCGTTGTACGGCTTACCGTTCAGACTAGCTTCAACAGGCAAGGTTTACAGTCCCTTCGTCGTCTTGCTTGTAAGAACCTGTCTGGGGCGGCACTCTCTTGTTTCTTAGCCGCCCGGATTTTTTGCTGGAGACCTGCTGATGACCGATATTGATGCACGCTTGCGCGAGGACGTTCACCTGTTGGGTGAGCTGTTGGGCAACACCATTCGTGAACAATATGGCGACGGTTTTCTCGACAAGATCGAGCAGATCCGCAAAGGCGCCAAGGCTGACCGGCGCGGCTCCATGGACGCCGAGCTCAGCGCCAGTCTCAACCAGTTGACCGAAGACGAGTTGCTGCCGGTGGCGCGGGCGTTCAACCAGTTCCTCAACCTGGCCAACATCGCCGAGCAATATCAGTTGATTCACCGTCGCGAGGAATCCCGGGAGGCGCCGTTCGAAGCCCGGGTGCTGCCGGAGTTGCTCGCGCGCCTGCGCGCCGAAGGGCATGGCGCCGACGCGCTGGCCCGGCAACTGGGCCGGCTGGAGATCGAGCTGGTACTCACGGCGCACCCTACCGAAGTTGCACGCCGCACACTGATCCAGAAGTACGACGCCATCGCCGCGCAACTGGCGGCTCAGGATCACCGTGACCTGACCAGTGCCGAGCGCGAGCAGATCAAGACCACCTTGCAACGCCTGATCGCCGAAGCCTGGCACACCGAGGAGATCCGCCGCACGCGCCCGACGCCGGTGGACGAAGCCAAGTGGGGTTTCGCGGTGATCGAGCATTCGCTTTGGCAGGCCATTCCCAATTATCTGCGCAAGGCCGATCAGGCCCTGTATGCCGCCACTGGCCTGCGCCTGCCACTGGAGGCGGCACCGATTCGCTTTGCCTCGTGGATGGGCGGCGACCGCGACGGCAACCCGAACGTGACGGCGGCGGTGACCCGAGAGGTTTTACTGTTGGCGCGCTGGATGGCGGCCGATTTGTACCTGCGCGATGTCGATCGCCTGGCCGCTGAGCTGTCGATGCAGCAGGCCAGTGATGAATTGAAGGCCCGGGCGGGAGACAGCGCCGAGCCGTACCGGGCAGTGCTCAAACACCTGCGCGAACGCCTGCGGGCAACGCGTAACTGGGCACATGCCGCCTTGTCGACGTCCGCGCCGGCACCGATCGATGTGCTGCAGGACAACCGCGAACTGCTCGATCCACTGGAGCTTTGCTACCACTCCCTGCACGAGTGCGGCATGGGCGTGATCGCCGATGGGCCGTTGCTCGATTGCCTGCGTCGGGCAGTGACATTCGGTCTGTTCCTGGTTCGTCTGGATGTGCGCCAGGACTCGTCGCGACACACTGCCGCAATGACCGAAATCACCGACTATCTCGGCCTGGGACGCTACGAGGACTGGAGCGAGGAGGAGCGCATCGCCTTCCTGATGCGCGAATTGAGCAATCGTCGGCCCTTGTTGCCAAACTACTTCAAGCCTTGCGCCGACACCGCCGAGGTACTGGCGACCTGCCGGGAGATCGCCGCTGCGCCGCCGGCATCCCTCGGTTCCTATGTGATTTCCATGGCCGGTGCGGCTTCCGATGTACTCGCCGTGCAATTGCTGCTCAAAGAGTCCGGCGTGTTGCGGCCGATGCGTGTGGTGCCGCTGTTCGAAACCCTGGCCGACCTCGACAACGCGGGGCCGGTGATCGAGAAGCTGCTGCTGTTGCCGGGCTATCGCGCGCGCCTGCAAGGGCCGCAGGAAGTGATGATCGGCTACTCGGATTCGGCCAAGGACGCCGGCACCACCGCGGCGGCCTGGGCGCAGTACCGGGCGCAGGAGCGACTGGTGGATATCTGCCGCGAGCAACAAGTCGAGCTGCTGTTGTTCCACGGTCGCGGCGGCACGGTGGGGCGTGGCGGCGGCCCGGCGCACGCGGCGATCCTGTCGCAGCCACCGGGTTCGGTGGCGGGGCGTTTCCGCACCACCGAACAGGGAGAAATGATTCGATTCAAATTCGGCCTGCCGGACATCGCCGAGCAAAACCTCAATCTGTACCTGGCCGCCGTGCTTGAGGCGACCTTGCTGCCTCCGCCGCCACCTACGCCCGAGTGGCGCCATTTGATGGACGAACTGGCTGCGGATGGTGTCAGCGCCTACCGCGCCGTGGTGCGGGAAAACCCGCAGTTCGTGGAGTACTTCCGCCAGTCCACGCCGGAGCAGGAGCTCGGCCGTTTGCCGCTGGGCAGTCGTCCGGCCAAGCGCCGGGCTGGGGGGATCGAAAGCCTGCGGGCGATCCCATGGATTTTCGGCTGGACCCAGACGCGCCTGATGCTGCCGGCCTGGCTGGGTTGGGAAGCGGCCCTGAGCAAGGCGCTGGAGCGTGGCGAAGGCGAACTGCTGGGGCAAATGCGCGAGCAGTGGCCGTTCTTCCGCACCCGCATCGACATGCTGGAAATGGTCCTGGCCAAGGCCGATGCCGACATTGCACGGTCCTACGATGAGCGTCTGGTAGAGCCGAATCTGTTGCCATTGGGTGCGCACTTACGCGACCTATTGTCGCAGGCGTGCACCATCGTTCTCGGCCTGACCGGGCAGTCGCAGCTGCTGGCACATAGCCCAGCGACCCTTGAGTTCATCCGCTTGCGCAACACCTACCTCGACCCGCTTCATCTATTGCAGGCCGAGTTGCTGGCCCGTTCAAGAGTGCAGGACGTGGCGCAGGGCAGCCCGGTAGAACAGGCCTTGCTGGTGTCTGTGGCGGGGATTGCCGCCGGTTTGCGCAACACCGGCTAAGGTCTTTGCCATGGGGTCAGGCATCCGGCAGGTGAGCCGGATGCCGCCGTTTGACGGGTGCAAAAGTGCTGCCAGGCGACAGTTAATGACGGGGTTGCGACTTGGGAAACTGTGCGCAATGGTCGCAGGAGGCAGCGGTTTCTCCGACTTTTGGCGTCTTGTGTGGGCGCAGCCTGCTGTGTATCTTGATCAGCCTTTGACCGTTTGGGCGGTCACGACCCTATTTTTGAGATTGGCCCCACGAGGCGAATCTGACGTTATCCATATAAAAAATTGAGGAGCACATCGATGCGCGTCATTCTGCTGGGAGCTCCCGGGGCCGGTAAAGGTACTCAGGCACAGTTCATCACCGAAAAATTCGGCATTCCGCAAATCTCCACCGGCGACATGTTGCGTGCAGCGGTCAAGGCCGGCACCGAGCTGGGCATCAAGGCCAAGAGCATCATGGATGCCGGTGGCCTGGTGTCCGATGACCTGATCATTGCACTGGTCAAGGACCGCATCGCCCAGTCCGACTGCGCCAACGGTTTCCTGTTCGATGGCTTCCCGCGCACCATTCCCCAGGCTGAAGCCCTGGTGACTGCAGGCGTCGAGCTCGATGCCGTGGTTGAAATCGCCGTTGAAGACGAAGAAATCGTCCAGCGTATCGCCGGTCGCCGTGTTCACGAGGCCAGCGGCCGCGTGTACCACATCGTCTACAACCCGCCGAAAGTGGCTGGCATTGACGACGTCACCGGTGAAGAGCTGGTGCAGCGCAAGGACGACACCGAAGAAACCGTGCGTCATCGCCTGTCGGTCTACCACTCCCAGACCAAGCCGCTGGTGGACTTCTACCAGAAGCTGTCGGCTGCCAATGGCAAGCCGAAGTACAGCCACATCGAAGGCGTCGGTTCGGTTGAAGCGATCACCGCCAAGGTGCTTGCAGCCCTGAGCTGAAAAGTCTGACCCGCTGCATCATCCACGGCCCGCTTGCGGGCCGTAGTTGTTTATACTGACGCACTTTTTTCCGATCTCTCTTGTGGATACATCGATGAGCACCTTGCTGGCCCTGGACACCGCGACTGAAGCTTGCTCCGTTGCCTTGCTGCATGACGGCAAGGTCACGAGCCATTACGAGGTGATCCCGCGCCTGCACGCGCAGAAGCTGTTGCCGATGATCAAGCAATTGCTGGCCGATGCAGGCACCACGCTGCAAGCGGTCGATGCCATTGCCTTCGGCCGTGGCCCGGGCGCCTTCACCGGTGTGCGTATCGCCATCGGCGTGGTGCAAGGCCTGGCGTTTGCCCTGGATCGCCCGGTGCTGCCGGTGTCGAACCTGGCCGTGCTGGCGCAACGTGCGCTGCGCGAACACGGCGCCACGCAGGTCGCCGCCGCCATCGATGCGCGCATGGATGAAGTGTATTGGGGTTGCTACCGCGAAACGGCCGGGGAAATGCGCCTGGTGGGGGCGGAAGCGGTACTGCCGCCGGAGTCTGCTGCATTGCCGGCCGATGCCGGCGGCGAATGGTTCGGCGCAGGCACCGGTTGGGGCTATGGCGAGCGTATCGCCGTCAGCCTGAGCGGGCAGGACGCGGGTATGTTGCCCCACGCGCAAGACTTGCTGACACTGGCGCGATTTGCCTGGGCGCGCGGCGAGGCGATCGTGGCCGATGAGGCGCAGCCGGTGTATCTGCGCGATAAAGTGGCGACGCCCAAGGCGCGGTAAGCGTTGTTCCTGTGGCGAGGGGGCTTGCCCCCGTTCGGCTGCGCAGCAGTCGTAAATCCATTCAAATTGGTACGTCGGATAAAACTCGGGCCTCGGGTTTAGGGGCCGCTTCGCAGCCCAACGGGGGCAAGCCCCCTCGCCACAAGAGCAAATCAAGCCAATCGTCATTTTCTAATCCGGCTTTTAAACCTTTTGCCTTTTATGTGTTCTAGTTATCACTCGGCGGTTTGCGAAGTGGATTTTGCGCCACTAAACTGCCATCACTGATTCCGAGTATGCACTTATGCGTATAGACGGCGTTTCCTCTCAGTCCTACCCCATCAAGCGCAAACCCCGCAAAGGCCGCGTGGTGGAAGACGACGCCATTGATATCGAAGGCGAGCTGGAATTCCCGACTGAAGAGCAACTGGCTGCCCGCGCCGCCAAAGCCTCTGCGCAAAAACTGAGCAATCTTCCCGCCCGTCAGCAAGACATGATTTACCACCGTGCCATGAGCAAAAGCGTAGCGACAGCCCTGGCCAGCTACCTGAGCACCGCCGGTTTCGTCGATTGGGAAGCGGATGTGCTGGGTCTCGACCTGTACATCTGATGGTGCTGCCGTATTACCTCGGTTGCCCCTCCTGGAGCGAGAACGCCTGGCGCGACTACCTGTATCCGCCCGACGCTAAACCCGCCGATTTTCTTGATCTCTATTGCCAGGTTTTCAATGCAGTGGAAGGCAACACGACCTTCTACGCGAGCCCGGCTGCCAGCACCGTGCAGCGTTGGGCCGAAACCATGCCCGAACATTTTCGCTTCACCGCCAAGTTTCCCGGCGAGATCAGCCACGGTGGCGATCTGCGCGAGCAACTGACCGCCGCCGAAACCTTCCTGCAATTGCTCAGCCCTCTGGGTGAACGGGTGTCGCCACTTTGGTTGCAGTTGTCGAAAAGCTTCACGCCCCAACGTTTGCCTGAGCTGGCCGGATTTATCGATGCCCTGCAGCGACCACTGGCCGTTGAAGTGCGGCATGACGAGTTTTTCGCCAAGGGTGACAGCGAACGAATGCTCAACCGGCTGCTGCTGGATCGCGGTGTCGAACGCATCTGTCTCGATCCCCGTGCGCTGTTCAGTTGCACCTCGACCGAGCCTTCGGTGCTCCACGCCCAGTCGAAGAAACCCCGTGTGCCACCGCGGCCGGCGGCATTCACGCAATTTCCGCAGGTGCGTTTTATCGGCCATCCGACGCTCGAGGCCAACGATACGTTCCTGGAACCATGGGTCGAGAAGATCGCGCTATGGATCGAAGAAGGTCGCACGCCGTATATCTTCCTGCACACTGCCGACAACCTGCTGGCCGCGAAACTGGCGCAGCGTTTTCACGCCCGGCTGATGCTGCGTTTGCCTGGCTTGCCGGCGCTGCCTGAGCTATACAGAGAACCCGTCGCCGAGCAACTTGGCCTGCTCTGAGGCGGATTCTTTCCCCTCTTCAGGAGCCTGCCCAATGGATGCGCAAACCCTTCGAGCCCAGGCGTTCAAAGCCCTTCACGAACGCCCCGGGGCATTTGTGATTCCCAATCCGTGGGATGCCGGTTCGGCAAAAATGCTTGCCAGCCTCGGCTTCGAGGCGCTGGCGACTACCAGTGCCGGTTATGCCTTTTCCCAGGGGCGTGCCGATGGCGGATTGACCCTCGACGATACCCTGATGAACGTTCAGGCGATTGTCGCCGCCACCGACCTGCCGGTTGCCGTGGACCTGGAAAACGGCTTTGCCGACAACCCGGCTGATTGCGCCAAAAGTATCTTGCGCGCGGCAGAGGCCGGCGCCGTCGGTGGTTCGATCGAAGATGCCACCGGCCGCGAAGAAGGCCCGATCTATTGTTTCGAACATGCCGTGGCGCGCATCGAAGCCGCTGTGGCTGCCGCTCGCAGTCTGCCGTTCGACTTTACATTGACTGCCCGGGCGGAAAACTTTCTGCACGGCAATCCCGATCTGGCCGACACCATCCGCCGTTTGCAGGCATTCGCCGAGGCCGGTGCCGATGTGCTCTACGCACCGGGCCTGCGCAGTGCCGAGGATGTGCTGGCGGTGGTGCGCGCCGTGGCGCCAAAACCGGTGAATGTGTTGATGTCGGGCGGCTTGAAGCTGACGGTCGCGCAGTTGGGGGAAATGGGCGTCAAACGTATCAGCGTCGGTTCGGCGCTGGCATTGGCGGCCTATGGCGAATTCTTCCGCGCCGCCGAAGAAATCCAGTCCTCAGGCACGTTCGGTTTCACGTCCCGGTCGATGCCGTATCAGAAGGCGAATCAGTTTTTCAAAGGTTGAGGGAAGAGGGCGCGGCTGAGGATCAGGCGGCGATGCGCAGGTTCTGCAGGATGATCGGGCGCGCCCAACCATTGTCGAAATCGAGTTGTTTCTGCTGCTCCACCCGTTCTTCTGGCGAGAACGGCGGGAACGGCTTGTCGAGCAGATCGAGTTCGAACTCGGCGATGGGCAGGTGCAGCGGACGCGGTTGCGGGGCAGGGCCGGTTTCTGGCAGCGGTTGACCGGCGTTCAATACGATCGGGCGAACCCAGCCGCTTTCGAAGTCCTGCTGTTTTTGCTGGGCGACGATTTCGTCCGCCGGGAACGGTGGGAATGGCTTGTCCGCCAGGTCCATTTCGAATTCGGCAATCGGCAGGAACAGCGGCTCGGGCGGGCGGATTACGTTGTCCTTCACGTCGCATTCACGCTGGGACACGATGTGGGCCAGCAGGTCGCTGCCGACCGTGGGTTCAACAGGACTTTCGAGATCGACCGGTGGAAAATTCAGAGACTCAGGTAGCACTTCACCCGACTGTTCGGCCAGCGCTCGGGCAAAGAAATCCTGCCAGATGTGGCTGACGCCGCTCAGTGCCTGGGTGTTTCGCAGGTTGTAGTCGCCGTAGGGCGAGATAAAACCTGTGATTGTGGGTTGAATGTCTGACATTTCTCTCGGTAGACGCTCAGCTCTGGCAAAATGCTCGATAGTTTTGTTATCGGCAGTTTTTGCCGATCATTAATTTTTTGAGCGTGTTTTCCGATGATTGATCAACCTGCGGCCTGCCGCATCCATGTCCAGGCCCTCGACGCGGCTTTCGAGCCACAAGCCGAGCAATGGGCCGAGCGCCTGGGCCTGCCAATGCAAGTAGCGGACGGCGAATTTGCCTTGCAGGTGGGTGACATGGGCTTGCAGCTGCAACAGCTGGGGCCGGATGCGCCGGGGCCGGTGCGGGTGGACTTCGTCGAGGGTGGTGCGGCCCATCGCCGACTGTACGGCGGCGGCAGCGGGCAGATGATCGCCAAGGCTGTTGGCGTCGCCCAAGGCGTGCGCCCGCGGGTGCTGGATGCCACGGCGGGGCTGGGCAAGGATGCGTTCGTGCTGGCCAGTCTCGGTTGCGAGATGAGCCTGATCGAGCGTCAGCCGCTGATCGGTGCCTTGCTGGAAGACGGCCTGGCCCGTGGCGCGGAAGATTTCGACGTGGCGCCGATCGTGGCGCGCATGCGCTTGCTCAAGGGCAATTCGATCGAGGTCATGCGCAACTGGGAGGGCGAACCACCCCAGGTGATCTACCTCGACCCGATGTTCCCGCACCGCGAGAAAACCGCGCTGGTGAAGAAGGAAATGCGCCTGTTCCGGCCGCTGGTGGGCGATGACCCGGATGCGCCGGCATTGCTCGAAGCCGCGTTGGCCCTGGCCAGCCACCGGGTGGTGGTCAAGCGTCCGCGCAAGGCACCGTGCATTGAAGGGCCGAAGCCGAGTCATGCGCTGGATGGCAAGTCCAGTCGGTATGACATCTATCCGAAGAAGGCGCTCAAGCCGTAGGACCGAGTCGCCCCAATCGCGAGCAAGCTCGCTCCCACAGGTACGGTGAAAACCTTGTGGGAGCGAGCTTGCTCGCGATGGCGTCAGTCCAGACACCAACAATCCATCAGGCTCACTCAGGCCGATAAGCCCGCATAAACAACCCCACCACCTCCCGCACATGGCTCTCCGCCTCTTCGCCAACCGGCGGCTCGCCGCAGCCATACAGCAAACGGAAATTTCCGGCGCCCTTGAGCAGGCAGAAGAAGTGCTCGGCCGCGTTGTGCGGCTTGTCGATACGCAGCACGCCACTTTCGTCGATCTTGCTCAGCAGGCGCTCCATGCCATGCAGCATGCGCTGCGGCCCGGCCTCGAAGAAGATTTGCGCGAGTTTCGGATCCTGGCTGCCCAGGGTCATCATCAAGCGGTGCAGGTTCACTGATTCATCACTGTTGATCAGTTGATGAAAACCGCGCGCGATGTTCAGCAGCACGGTTTCCACGGCCACGCCTTCCGGCAGTTCGAAGAACAGCGGTGGCAACTGTTCCTCGCACTTGGCCATCACGGCGGAGGAGAACAGCGTCTCCTTGTCGTTGAAGTGGCTATAGACCGTCAGCTTCGACACGCCGGCCTCGGCCGCGACGGCATCCATGCTGGTATTGGCATAACCCTTACTCAGAAACAGCACTTTCGCTGCATCGAGAATTGCCTGGCGCTTGACCAGGTCCTTGGGTCTGCCTGGGCCATTGGGTGCTGAAAGATTGTTTGGCATATTCGTTTTTATTACTGGACTGGTGAGTTTGCTATTAATAACATACTGCTCAGTATAATTATTCAAAGCACCATTAGCGAAAGGTCCTTCACCATGTTCCGCTATGCCTTGTCCCTCGCGTTGCCAGTCACCCTGGCTTTTTTATTGTCTGCGTGTGGTCATGAAGAGGCGCCGCAAGTCAGCGTGCGCCCGGCCATGGTGGTCCAGCCAGAGCCTTCGGCACAGGCCATGGAAAGCTATCCCGGTGAAGTTCGCGCGCGGTATGAGCCGGATCTGGCGTTCCGCATCGGCGGCAAAGTCAGCCGACGACTGGTCGAGGAGGGGCAGCGGGTCAAGGCCGATCAACCCTTGGCGGAGCTCGATCCCCAGGACGTGCGCCTGCAACTGGAGGCCACTCGCGCCCAGGTCGCAGCCGCCGAAGCCAATCTGAACCTGGTGCGATCCGAGCGTGATCGCTACAAGACCCTGATGGAGCGTCAACTGGTCAGTCGTTCGCAATACGACAACGCCGAAAACCTCTATCGTTCCGGTGAAGCGCGCCTCAAGCAAATCAAAGCCGAATTCAACGTTTCCAATAACCAGGCCAGCTACGCCGTGTTGCGTGCGCCGCAGGACGGCGTCGTGGCCAAGCGCCTGGTGGAAGTCGGGCAAGTCGTGGCAGCCGGGCAAACGGTGTTCACACTGGCCACCGATGGCGAGCGTGAGGTCTTGATCAGCCTGCCGGAGCAGAATTTCGGCCGCTTCAAGGTCGGTGAACCGGTGTCGGTGGAACTCTGGACCCAGCCCGACCAGCGTCTCGCCGGGCGCATCCGTGAATTGTCGCCCTCAGCCGACCCCAAGTCGCGTACCTTCGCGGCGCGTATCGCCTTCAAGACCGGCACTGTGCCTGTCGAACTGGGCCAGAGCGCCCGAGTGTTCGTGCAGGCCGCCGACGTGGTTCCACTGTCCGTTCCGCTGTCTGCGCTGACGGCGGAAAACGGCGTGACTTATGTCTGGGTCGTCCGCGCCAACAACACCTTGCAAAGGACCCCGGTGCGGGTCGGTGCCTTCGGCGAGAAAACCGTACCGGTACTTGAAGGGCTCAGCGCCAGCGACTGGGTGGTGGCCGCCGGTGTTCATGTGCTTCTCGAAGGGCAGCAGGTGCGCCCGGTGGATCGCTCCAATCGCGTGGTCAATCTGGCGGACAAGGAGTAAGCCCCGATGCGCTTCAACGTTTCCGAATGGGCGCTGCGTAATCGCCAGATCGTCCTGTTCCTGATGCTGTTGCTGGCCATCGTCGGCGCACTTTCCTACACCAAGCTCGGCCAGAGTGAGGACCCGCCGTTCACCTTCAAGGCCATGGTGATTCGCACCAACTGGCCGGGGGCGACCGCCGAGGAAGTCTCGCGCCAGGTCACCGAACGCATCGAAAAGAAACTGATGGAAACCGGCGAATACGAACGCATCGTGTCGTTCTCCCGCCCCGGCGAATCCCAGGTGACCTTCATTGCGCGCGACTCCATGCACTCGGTGGAGATCCCGGAGCTCTGGTATCAGGTGCGCAAGAAGATCAACGACATCCGTCATACCCTGCCGCCGGGGATTCAGGGACCGTTTTTCAACGATGAATTCGGCACCACTTTCGGCAATATTTACGCCCTGAGCGGCGAGGGTTTCGACTACGCCGTGCTCAAGGATTACGCCGACCGCATCCAGATCCAGCTGCAACGGGTCAAGGATGTGGGCAAGGTCGAGCTGCTGGGGTTGCAGGACGAGAAAATCTGGATCGAACTCTCCAACGTCAAGCTCGCCACCCTCGGCTTGCCGTTGGCGGTCGTCCAGCAAGCCCTTGAAGAACAGAACGCGGTGTCGACGGCAGGTTTCTTCGAAACCAGCAGCGAGCGCTTGCAGCTACGGGTGACGGGGAATTTTCAAACGGTCGACGAGATCAAGAACTTCCCGATCCGGGTCGGTGATCGCACCTTCCGCATCTCCGACGTGGCTGACGTGCGCCGTGGTTTCAACGATCCACCGGCACCGCGCATGCGCTTCATGGCGCAAGACGCCATCGGCCTGGCGGTGGCAATGAAGAACGGCGGTGACATCCTGGTACTGGGCAAGGCGCTGGAAATCGAGTTCGCCCGCATACAGAAAAACCTCCCGGCCGGCATGGAGTTGCGCAAAGTCTCCGACCAACCGGCGGCGGTGAAAACCGGTGTTGGTGAGTTCGTGCAAGTGTTGGTCGAGGCGCTGGCCATTGTGTTGCTGGTGAGCTTCTTCTCCCTTGGCGTGCGCACCGGCATGGTGGTGGCGCTGGCGATTCCGCTGGTGCTGGCGATGACGTTCGCGTGCATGTATTACCTGGGCATCGGCCTGCACAAGATCTCCCTCGGCGCGCTGGTACTGGCCCTGGGTTTGCTGGTGGACGACGCGATCATCGCCGTGGAAATGATGGCGATCAAAATGGAGCAGGGCTTCGACCGGGTCAAAGCGGCGAGTTATGCCTGGACCAGTACCGCGTTCCCGATGCTCACCGGTACGCTGATCACCGCGGCCGGCTTCCTGCCGATTGCCACGGCGCAATCGGGCACTGGCGAATACACCCGCTCGATCTTCGAGGTGGTCACCATCGCGCTGTTGGCGTCGTGGGTGGCCGCGGTGGTCTTCGTGCCGTACCTCGGGGAAAAACTCCTGCCGGACCTGGCGAAGATTCATGCCGCCAAACACGGTGCCGGCCAACCCGATCCCTATGCCACGCCATTTTATCAGCGCGTCCGGCGTCTGGTGGAGTGGTGCGTGCGCTGGCGCAAAACGGTGATCCTGGCGACCGTGCTGTTGTTCATCGCTTCCATCGTACTGTTCAAGTTTGTGCCGCAGCAGTTCTTCCCGGCATCGGGTCGCCTGGAGCTGATGGTCGATCTGAAACTGGCCGAAGGCGCTTCGCTGAGCAACACCGCCGACGAGGTCAAACGCCTCGAAGCACTGCTCAAGGATAAGGCCGGGATCGACAATTACGTGGCCTATGTCGGTACCGGTTCGCCACGATTCTACCTGCCGCTGGATCAGCAACTGCCGGCGGCGAGCTTCGCCCAGTTTGTCGTCCTGGCAAAAACCATCGAAGAACGGGAAGCCCTGCGCACCTGGTTGATCTCAACCCTAAACGAGCAATTTCCCGCTCTGCGCTCGCGGGTCACGCGCCTGGAAAACGGTCCGCCGGTTGGCTATCCGGTGCAGTTCCGCGTGACCGGGGAGCACATCGAGGAGGTGCGGGCGCTGGCGCGCAAGGTCGCGGCCAAGGTTCGCGAGAATCCGCATGTGGTCAATGTCCACCTGGATTGGGAAGAGCCGAGCAAGGTGGTGTACCTGAACATCGATCAGGACCGTGCGCGGGCGCTGGGCGTGAGCACGGCCAACCTGTCGAGGTTCCTGCAAAGCTCCCTGACCGGTTCCAGTGTCAGCCAGTACCGTGAAGACAACGAGTTGATCGAGATCCTGTTGCGCGGCACCGTGCATGAGCGCACCGAGTTGTCGTTGCTGCCGAGCCTGGCGGTACCGACCGATAACGGTCGCAGTGTCGCGCTGTCGCAGATCGCGACCCTGGAATACGGCTTCGAGGAGGGCATCATCTGGCACCGCAACCGCCTGCCTAACGTGACGGTTCGCGCCGACATCTATGGCAAGGAGCAACCGGCGACGCTGGTGCAGCAGATCATGCCGACCCTCGATCCGATTCGCGCCGAACTGCCGGATGGTTACTTGCTGGATGTCGGCGGCACGGTGGAAGACTCGGCGCGCGGACAGAACTCGGTGAAGGCCGGTGTGCCGTTGTTCATCGTGGTGGTGTTGACCTTGCTGATGCTGCAGCTGCGAAGTTTTTCGCGCACGGCGATGGTGTTCCTGACGGCGCCGCTGGGGTTGATCGGGGTGACGCTGTTTCTGTTGGTGTTCCGCCAGCCCTTTGGTTTCGTGGCCATGCTGGGGACTATCGCCTTGTCCGGGATGATCATGCGTAACTCGGTGATTCTGGTGGATCAGATCGAGCAGGATATTGCGGCGGGGCTCAAGCCTTGGCAGGCGATCATCGAGGCGACGGTGCGGCGGTTCCGACCGATTGTGCTGACGGCGCTGGCGGCGGTGTTGGCGATGATTCCGTTGTCGCGCAGTGTGTTCTTTGGGCCGATGGCGGTGGCGATCATGGGGGGGTTGATTGTTGCTACGGCGTTGACGCTTTTGTTTTTGCCTGCCCTTTATGCGGCCTGGTTTCGGGTTCGCAAAGAGTCGGTTTGATGGTTTGACCGTGGCGGCCTTCGGGCCGACCAGACTTTTGCGGGTGAATGCGATCCCCTGTGGGAGCGAGCTTGCTCGCGATGGCGGCCTGACAGTCGACCTGTATTTTGTTGACTGTGTACATATCCGTTGTTGCGGTAACGGCGGCTGGCGGTTTCGCCCTTACGGCGAGTCACTTTTAACAAGCGCCTTAAAAGTAACCAAAAGCGCTCGCCCCGAACGTCCGGCCCCTCGCCTAGGCTCGGGGTTCCTTCGCTGCGGTATTCATCCGGGGGCATTGCCCTCCGGTCGGCTTCGCTTCGACCTACATGCAATGAGTTCGACTGCGTCGAACGGCGCTGCGCGCCAATCCCCGGATGAACACCTCCACTCAGCCTCCCGAGGGGGCGGGTGGATCAAGATCAAAAGCTGCAGGCGAGCTAACGCTCGACCTGATGAGTGGTGAAAATCAGTGGGTGTACGCCGACCCATTGTGGGAGCTGCCTGCTCGCGAAGGCGGCCTGACAGCCGACCTGTTTCTTCCGAATGTACTCGGTCAAATTGTGGGAGCGGGCTTGCCCGCGAAGACGGCCTACCGGCCGGCCTGATTTTCCCGGCCATGCTCATTTCAAAATGTGGGAGCGAGCCTGCTCGCGAAGGCGGCCTGACAGCCGACCTGTTTCTTCCGAATGTACTCGGTCAAATTGTGGGAGCTGGCTTGCCTGCGATGGCGGCCTGCCAGCCAACCAATCCCTCACAGATGTACCCGACTCAATTGTGGGAGCGAGCCTGCTCGCGAAAGCGGCCTGACAGCCGACCTGATTCTACCGAATGTACTCGGTCAAATTGTGGGGGCGGGCTTGCCCGCGAAGACGGCCTGCCAGCCAACCAATCCCTCACAGATGTACCCGATCCAATTGTAGGAGCGAGCCTGCTCACGATGACGGCTTATCAGTCAAAAGTGTTTATCGCCCAATCAAACATTCAGACCATTCCCACAAGACTTTCAGCTTGCCCGTCGGAAGCACGATCTCTAGCCTTTGCCTGTCGCTGCCAATTCAGTGATCGGGACTGCAAGCCCGCCAAAATGTTAGGCGCCTACTTTGGGAGCTTCGCAATGATCAAAGACAGTCCAGATCCCTCTGCCTCTGAATCCGAAAAACAAGTGTCACACCGTCCTTGCCCAATTTTCACCATCCGCCAAGGCGTCGATTCCGAAACTCTGCTAGTCCATGCCTACGAAACTCTTGCCTCTGCGAATGTAATGGCAACCGAACTGTCGTCCATCCTGAGCGGCCCAACCTGCAATCTGGCGCTCGGCATTCAGCAGATGATCGTCCTCGCGCAGCTATCAGTGAACCGGGTCCTCGATCAGCTGGATCCGCAGCAATAGCCAAAGGAAGAAGCCCGCTGAACCTGTACCAACCAACGGGCCCTCATTGTTCCTACATCTATCTCGGACCCGTCTGATATTGAGGCTGAAAAACTCAGGTGTTGTACTCAGAACCCCGTTTCACGCATGTTTGAGACAGCGCCATGAAAAATCCACCCACATTGAGAGGCCGGTCCGATCCGGTGTTTGATCGGCTGTTGCGATCGCCCCACAAGGAACGCCTTTCGGAGTACCTCGCCTTGCTCAAGCCCCTGGACGATCAGGGGCGTTACCTGCCGTTCGATTCATTGCGCTACCGCTGGGCGCCCGGGCTGGATTCGAACCTGTGCTGGGCCTTGGTCAAGAAAGCGCGGACTGCACAGTATTCGAGCCTTTTACCATTGGGTGAGCCGGCGTGCTGGCTGAAATTCATGCTGACGCCGCAGGCGCAAAAAGCCATTTCCGTAGTGGATCGTCAGACGACAACCGCAGTGCTGGAATACATGACCGGCCAGATTGGCGAGCGCGCTCATTTCAGCTTTTTGCTCAATGATCTGATCGAAGACGAGGCCATCGGCAGTAGCCAGCTTGAAGGTGCGGCCACCACGACGCGGGTGGCCAAGGACATGCTCAAGCGCCATCGCTCGCCGCGCACGCCGGATGAGCGAATGGTCATCGGTAACTTCAAGATGATGAACTTCGCCTGGGAGCAGCGTTACGAGCCACTGAGCGTTGAGCTGATTGCAGCCATGCATCGAGTTGGCGTTGAGGGTATCGACGATTCGCAGTATTCGCCTGGGGTCTTCAGGATCAACGATGACGTCGTAGTCCAGGATGGCGAGGGCAACACCGTGCATTCGCCACCGCCTGCAACAGGGCTCGTGTCCCGTTTGCAGTTGCTGGCCAATTGGATCAACCAACCCCACAACAACCCTCATCAAGCGAACTACCTTCATCCATTGATCAAAGCCATCGCGCTGCATTTTGTCTTGGGTTACGAGCATCCTTTTCGCGACGGCAACGGCCGGGTAGCGCGTGCGTTGTTTTACTGGTTCATGTTCAAAAATGACTACTCGACGTTTCGCTACATCGCCATCAGTGTTTTGTTGCGCAATGCGCCGTTGAAGTACGGGCGGTCGTATTTGAATACCGAAGCGGATGAGCTGGATCTGACGTACTTCATCGATTTCCAGTGTTCGGTGGTGTTGCGGGCTGTGGGCAGTTTTACCGGGACGTATCGGAAAAGTCTGGACGATGCTGAGCAATTTGATTGCTGGTTGCGTGAAAGTGGTTTTCTCGACCAGCTCACCGAGAAACAGCGGGCATTGTTTCAGGTAGCCAGGAGCGGAATGGCCAAGGAGTTCACGGCGGTCAATGTGAAGGAAAATCTGGGTTGCTCTTACAACACGGCATCAGCCACGTTAAATGGGCTGGTCGCGTTGAAGTTGTTCGAGAAACGCAAGATGGGGCGCGAGTGGGTGTTCTTTCTAAGACCCGTATCAGCGGCCTGAACCTTTGTGGGAGCAAGCCTGCTCCCACAGGTTTTGTGTCGCGGCTCAGAGCGTACCAAACACCTTCTTCGCCAAACTGGTCGCCGCCGCCGCCGGGTTCTGGCGGATGGTTTCTTCCTGTTTGCCGATCATTTCGAACAAGCCATTCAATGCCTGCTCGGTGACGTAGTTTTCGACGTTGGCGTTTTTCGCATCCACTACGCCCATTGTCGCCGCTTGTCCGGCGAACGAGTTGTACTGCTGGGCCAGGCCAACCTTGTCGGTGGCTTGCTTGACGATGGGCAGGAATTTGGCGCGGATCTGTTCGCGGCTGGTCTTGTTCAGGTATTGGGTGGCCGAGTCGTTGCCGCCGCTGAGGATGCCCTTGGCATCTTCCACGGTCATTTTCTTCACGGCATCGACGAGGATTGGCTGAGCCTGGGTCACGGCGGTTTCTGCCGCTTTGTTCATGCTGGCTTCCAGCTCATCGACCTGGTCACCCATGCCGAACTGTTTCATCTTGCTCGCGACTTTGCCCAGCTTGCCCGGCAGTTCGATTTTCACATCGGGATTGTTGCTGAAACCACCCGGGGTGCCGAGTTGTTTGACGGCCAGTTGCGCGCCTTGGGTCAGTGCGTCCTTGAGGCCGCCGGTGGCGTCTTTCTGCGACAGGTCGGTGAGGGATAGCGCCAGGGCGTTGGCACAGATCATCAAGCCTGCGCACAGGCCGGCAAAGCGGAGGGTAGGGCGGAACATGGCAACTTCCTTTTTCGAAAAAGACACTTAGCGGGCCGGGTCGACACGGACCTTCAGCGGTTGTGGATCGGTGCCGTCCAGGCGCACGGCATGATTCTCGGTGGTGATGAACATCAGTTTGCCGTCGACTTCGATGCGCGCGTTCACCGAGTAACGGTGGTTGGGCTCTATCTTCAGCGGGTCGTAGCTGAGATGGAAGGCCAGCGGCACCTGCCCTTTGATCTGGCCGCGCTGTTCGTCGATGACCTTCGCCGGGGCATCGGCGAGTGAAATGTCCTGCAGGCTGACGCTCAGGACCGCCGTCGGTGGCAGGGCGATGCGTTGCAGGTAGAAGACTTCTCCATCAAGGGAAGCCTTGGGCGCTGGTGTCGGGTGCTGGCAGGCTGTCAGCAGGACGGCGGCTGCGATCAGTGGGAGTTTTTTCATCGGTCAATCTCCGTATCGAGGGCGCCAGAACCGACTGGCGCCCTGATCAATCTAGACGGTTTACAAAGGTGTGGCGGCGTCGGCGGCATCTTCACTGCGATGCAACGCCACCTGACGGATCGACAAACGGATCTCCGCCGGCAATACGCGCTTGGCCGCGCCTTCGGCCAGTTCACCGAGCAGTTCGTGATAGCTCAGCTTGCCCGCTTCATCGCGCTTGAGCACGTCAAGGTCGAGCATGGTCTGGATGAAGTGGCGGAACAGGCTCTTGTCGAAGAATTCCGGGGCGTTCAGGCCATGCAGGATCGACAGGCGTTGGGCCATGACCGTGCACAGGTCTTCCAGTTCTTCGGCGCTGATGCTGTTCTGGCCACTGTTGAGTAGCAAGGACACGGTCATGTAGAAGCGCTGCAAGGTCTGGGCGATGCTTTTCGACAGCAAGGTCAGCAGCACGAAATGCCGCGAGCTTGGCGCCGGGCGCAAGTACACGTCGTTCTCGAAGCGCAGCAGGCCTTGCTCGACGAACGCCTCCAGCCATTGATCGATCACCGCATCCAGTTCGTCCAGCGACCAGCGAATGAACAGCTCCGCTTGCAGGTAGGGATACAACGCGCGGGTGTAGCGCAGGATCTGTTCGCGACTCATGCGCGAGGCGCTCTGGAAGAAGCTCGCCAGCAACGCCGGCAGTGCGAAGATGTGCAGTACGTTGTTGCGGTAGTAGGTCATCAGGACGGCGTTTTGTTCGTCCAGATAGAGAATCTTGCCCAGGGCATCGCTTTGCTCGGACAGCAGGTCCATGTCCTTCACATGCTCGATCAACGCCCGGCCATCGCCTTCCGGCAAGGTGGTGTGTGGCGAATAGGGGACCTTGCGTAGCAGCGCCAGGTACAGATCCAGCACACGCGCCATGGCCCGGTCATCCAGCGCCAGTCGGGTGGTCGACAGCAGCGCCAGTGCCACCAGGTTGACCGGGTTGATCGCCGCCGCTTCGTTGAGATGTTGTGCGACTTTCTCGCCGAGGCGGTTGGTGGTTTCGTTGAGCCAGGCCGGTCTGAACTGCGGGCCGAGTTCCTGTTGGCGCCAGTCCGGCTGTTCGCTGTCGAGGAATTCCGCCAGTTTGATCGGCTCACCGAAGTTCACCGCCACCTGGCCGAAGCGCTGCTTGAGTGCGCCAATCACTTTGAAAATATCGAAGATCGACTCTTTCTTCTTGGCCGCACCGCGCAGTTCGCCGAGGTAGGTCCGGCCTTCCAGCACACGCTCATAGCCGATGTACACCGGCACGAAGACGATGGGCATGCGCGATGAGCGCAGGAAGCTGCGCAGGGTGATCGCCAGCATCCCTGTTTTCGGCTGCATCATGCGCCCGGTGCGCGAACGGCCACCCTCGACGAAATACTCCACCGGGAAACCCTTGGTGAACAGGGTATGCAGGTATTCGTTGAACACCGAGGTGTACAGCGGGTTGCCCTTGAAGGTGCGGCGCATGAAGAACGCACCGCCGCGACGCAGCAGGCCGCCGATCACCGGCATGTTCAGGTTGATGCCCGCGGCAATGTGCGGCGGGGTCAGGCCGTTGCGGAACAATAGATAGGACAGCAGAAGATAGTCGATGTGGCTGCGATGGCACGGCACGTAGATCACTTCGTGACCCTGGGCGACCTTCTGCACGCCTTCGATGTGGTTGACCTTGATACCGTCGTAGATCTTGTTCCAGAACCAGCTCAGCACCACTTCCATAAAACGGATCGCAGTGTAGGTGTAGTCCGAGGCGATTTCGTTGCCGTAGCGTAGCGCTTGAGCTTTGGCTTTCTCCGGTGAGATGTTCTCGCGCTCGGCTTCGTCGAGGATCGCTTGTTTGACCTGTGGCTGGTTCAGCAGGCCTTTGACCAGGTTGCGGCGGTGGGAAATGTCCGGGCCGATTACCGCAGCCTTCAGGTTGCGAAAGTGAACCCGCAGGATGCGCTGGGCCATGCGCACGGTGCGTTCGTGGCCCTTGTCGTGCTCGATCAGTTCGCGCAGGTGGATCGGCGCGGAGAACTGCACGCGGGTCTTGCGTCCCAGGACGATGACGCTCAGTAACCGACGCAGACGCCCGGTAACGGCCCAGCTGTCGGCGAACAGGAGTTTCCATGGGCTGTTTTCGCTGTCCGGCGACTGCCCCCAGAACACGCTGACCGGGATGATCTGCGCATCTTCGGCGGCGTTCTGGCTCAGGGCGCTGACCAGGCGGGTCAGTGTCGGCGGCGCTCCGCGCTTGTCCTGGCGGCCGAGCCAGTCCGGGTCCGGCGTCAGGTAGAAGAACGCGGCAGGTTCCAGCAGGTTGCCCACCGATACCGGCAGCACCGGACGCGGCAGACCGGCCTTGCTGCATTCGGTGTCGACCACGGCAAGGTCGGTCAGCGAAGGGTTTTGCAGGACGTAGAACACCGGACGACTACGGTCGAGGTCAAGGGTGAACGACGACTGGTTGATCGTCTCGGAGCGAACCCAGAGGTACAACAGTCGGCGCAGGGTGCCAAACACAAGACGGCGGAACGGGGAGCGGGTCATACGGCTTCTGCGTGAGTGGAAAAAACCAAGCGTTTGCTCGGGCGGTCGATAGTGTGCCGGATTCGTCGAAAATCGGCAAAAAAGCGTGGAAGTAAACTCCTGTTGAGAGTTTTAACGTCTGTCATATACTCGGCGCTCTGTCGCCGTTGCCCTCATGGGACCGGTATGCGCAGGCTGACGTTCCCGAGGCTTTCCTGCGAAAAGCCCGACCAATAATAAAAAGGGAGTATGAACAAATGGCAACACGCGAAACCGGCAACGTGAAGTGGTTCAACGACGCCAAGGGCTACGGCTTCATTCAGCGCGAGGACGGGGTGGACGTGTTCGTGCATTACCGCGCGATTCGCGGTGAAGGCCACCGTTCGCTGACCGAAGGCCAGCAGGTTGAATATGCGGTGGTGGAAGGGCAGAAAGGGTTGCAGGCTGAGGATGTTGTAGGTCTGTAACCAGAATCTTCAGAACGCCCAAAAACACTGTGGGAGCGAGCTTGCTCGCGATAGCGGTCTGACATTCAACATGGATGTTGACTGAAAGGGCCTCATCGCGAGCAAGCTCGCTCCCACAGGTTTGGTGTGTAGGTTTTTACGCGGTTTTCCAGGTGATTTCTTCTTCACCATCGGCGCTGATGCGAATCCAGCGGTCCGCCGTCTCTTCACCTTCTTCCTCGACCCAGGTGCCCGGTGCACAACGCACTTCCACGTTGAGCGCGGCAAACGCGGCGCGGGCGCAGGCGATGTCGTCGTCCCATGGGGTCTGGTCGCTTTCCAGATACAGGCTGTTCCATTTGCCGACGGCTTTTGGCAGCCAGGTCACTGGCACGTTGCCAGCCTTGCACTTGTAGGTCTGGCCCTTCTGGACCCAATCGGTGCACGGACCCAATGCCGCACCGAGCCAGGCGGCAATGGCTTTGTGGTCGACGTCGGCGTCTTTCAGGTAAATCTCGATATCGGGTTGGCGCATGGATGTCCTCACTGCGGGTCTGAAAAATCCATTCGCGGATTTAGCCGGTCTTGAGCATTTGCCCGAGACCAAAAATTAAGATTATTGAAGTACGAAATAATCGTAGCGCATCGACACGGTGACCTCGAACGGCTCGGCCTGCTCGATAACGGCAGCACGGCGCTCGGCACTGGCGCGCCAGCCGTGGGGCGTCATGGCCAGCAGGTTCGCCCGGTCCTGACCGCTTTCCAGCGTCAGTTTGAATTCCAGGGTTTCGCTGTGGGCCAGCGCCATGCCTTCCGGCACCAGGGCCAGGTGCTTGTCGTCAGTGTATTCACGGACTTCGTCGTACAGCCGCTCACGCAGTTCCATCAGGTGGCCGCTGGTCGGCCCGACTTTCATCAGGCCGCCGCCAACACTGAGCAGGCGCTTGGCTTCTTCCCAATCCAGCGGGCTGAAGACGCTGGCCAGGAACTGGCAACTGCCGGAAGCCAACGGCACCCGCGCCATGCTGGCGATCAACCAGGTCAGCTGCGGGTTGCGTTTGCAGGCGCGTTTGACCGCTTCGCGGGAGATGTCCAGGGCATAACCTTCGGCATCTGGCAGTGCCTCGGCGATTTGCGCGGTGTAGTAACCCTCGCCACAACCGATGTCCAGCCAGTGCTGTGGTGCATAACTGGCAGCCAGCTCCGCCAGACGCTTGGCCACCGGGGCGTAGTGCCCGGCATTCAGGAAGTCGCGACGGGCTTCGACCATCGCCTGGTTATCCCCAGGGTCACGGCTGTTCTTGTGCTGCACCGGCAACAGGTTCAGGTAACCCTGGCGCGCACGGTCGAAACGATGCCCGGCGGGGCAGGCCACGCCGTTGTCCACCGCATTGAGCGGCTCACTGCAGATCGGGCACGCAAGCATCAGGCGAGCAACTTGATCAGGGTCTGGTAGTAGATTTCGGTCAGCACGTCGAGATCGGCTGCCAGCACGCGTTCGTTGACCTGGTGGATGGTCGCGTTGACCGGGCCCAGCTCAACCACCTGGGTACCCATGGTCGCGATGAAACGGCCATCGGAGGTACCACCGCTGGTGGACGCCTTGGTTTCACGACCGGTGATGTCCTTGATGCTCGCCGATACCGCGTCGAGCAGCGCGCCAGGTTCGGTGAGGAACGGCAGGCCGGACAGTGCCCAGTCGATGTGCCAGTCCAGACCATGCTTGTCGAGGATGTCGGCGACACGCTTTTGCAGGCCTTCGACCGTCGATTCGGTGGAGAAACGGAAGTTGAACACCGCCACCAGGTCACCCGGGATCACGTTGGTCGCACCGGTGCCGGAGTTGACGTTGGAGATCTGGAAACTGGTCGGCGGGAAGAAATCGTTACCGTGGTCCCAGTGCTCGGCAGCAAGTTCCGCCAGAGCCGGGGCAGCGAGGTGGATCGGGTTCTTGGCCAGGTGCGGGTAGGCCACGTGGCCTTGCACACCGCGCACGGTCAGCTTGGCGCCGAGGGAGCCGCGACGACCGTTCTTGACCACGTCACCTACCAGGGTGGTGCTCGACGGTTCGCCGACGATGCACCAGTCCAGACGTTCCTTGCGTGCGGCGAGGCGTTCGACCACGGCCTTGGTGCCGTGGTGCGCCGGGCCTTCTTCGTCGCTGGTGATCAGGAACGCGACTTTGCCTTTGTGATTCGGGTAGTCGGTGACAAAACGCTCGGAGGCGACGGTCATGGCGGCGAGGCTGCCTTTCATGTCGGCGGCGCCACGGCCGCAGAGCATGCCGTGTTCGTCGATCAGCGCGTTGAACGGTTCGATCTGCCAGGCCGCCACCGGGCCGGTCGGGACCACGTCGGTGTGGCCGGCGAAGCACAGCACCGGACCGTCGTCCTGGCCGTGGGTGGCCCAGAAGTTATCCACATCTTCGATGCGCATCGGTTCCAGGGTGAAACCGGCATCGCCCAGGCGCTGCATCATCTGCTTCTGGCAATCGGCGTCGATCGGCGTCACGGACGGACGGCGGATCAGGTCGATGGCGAGTTGGAGGGTCGGCGAAAGGTCGGCGTGGGCCGTCATGGAAAACTCCGAAAATCATGAATGTGGGCGCGGGCTAAATGTGGGAGCGAGCTTGCTCGCGATGGCGTTGTGTCAGTCAACATAAACTTTGATTGTTACATCGCAATCGCGAGCAAGCTCGCTCCCACAGGTATCGGGTTCGTTCTGTAAACCCCGACACGCCAGGCCCCGCAAAATGGCGCTTATCTTAAAGCAAAACGGCGACCATTGGCCGCCGTTTAGTGCATCCGCGCAGATTTAGACGACAGGTGCCGTTTCAGGCTCGGCGGCCGGTTTCGGCAGCGACGACAGGAACGCCATGATCAGCGCCGCGACGTACGGCAGCGACTGCACCAGCAGCATGGTGACCCAGAAGCGCATGTCGTTGCTCGGCATGCCGTTCACCAGGTAGATCCCCAGGGCCGCGCTCCACAACAGCAGCATGATGAACATCTCTTCCCGGGCTTCGGAAATCGCCACCCAGAAGCCGTGGTTGTCGGCATTCTTCGGCGTACGGAAGAACGGAATGCTGCTGGTGAAGAAGCCGTACAGCACCGCTTTGGCGATGGTGTGGGACAACGCCAGACCGGCCAGCGCCGCGCAGAAGGCGTCCTTCAGATTCACCCCGACCGCACGACGGTAGAGGAAGATGATCTTGGCGACCTTGAACACGAACAACGCCAATGGCGGGATTGCGAAGATCAGCAGCGGCGGATCGACCCGTTGCGGCACGATGATCATCGCCGCCGACCACAACAGCGCGCCGACGGTGAAGAAGATGTTCATGCCGTCCGCCACCCACGGCAACCAGCCCGCCAGGAAGTGGTAGCGCTGGCCACGGGTCAGCTCGGTGTCCTTGCCGCGCAGCAGGCTGGCGGTGTGGCGCTTGATGATCTGGATCGCTCCGTAGGCCCAGCGGAAACGCTGTTTCTTGAAGTCGATGAAGGTATCGGGCATCAGGCCCTTGCCGTAGCTGGTGTGGTAATACGCTGCCGACAGGCCTTTTTCGAATACACGCAGGCCCAGTTCGGCGTCTTCACAGATGCACCAGTCGGCCCAGCCCAGCTCTTCGAGCACCGAGCGACGGGTCATGGTCATGGTGCCGTGCTGGATGATCGCGTCGCGGTCGTTGCGGGTGACCATGCCGATGTGGAAGAAGCCTTTGTATTCCGCGTAGCAGAGCTTCTTGAAGGTGCTTTCGTTCTGGTCGCGGTAATCCTGCGGCGACTGCACCACGGCGATTTTCGGGTCGGCGAAGTGCGGCACCATGTGCTTGAGCCAGTTCGGGTGCACGCAGTAATCGGAGTCGATCACCGCGATCACTTCGGCGTCCTTGGCGGTGTGCGGGATCAGGTAGTTCAGCGCGCCGCCCTTGAAGCCGGCCAGTGGTGCCACGTGGAAGAACTTGAAGCGCGGGCCGAGGGTTTCGCAATAATCGCGCACCGGTTCCCAGACCGCCGGGTCCTTGGTGTTGTTGTCGATGATCAGGACTTCGAAGTCCGGATAGTCGAGGTTGGCCAGGGCGTTGAGGGTCTGTTTGACCATCTCCGGCGGCTCGTTGTAGCAGGGCACGTGAATCGACACTTTCGGGCGGTAGCTGGAGTCGCCTTCCACCGGCAGGAACTCGCGCCGGCGCTTGTGCACCCACACCGCTTCGGCCAGTTCATGGGCTTCGGTCAGCAGCACGATAAACACCCCGAGCGCACCGAGGGCGAGCAAGAAGCCCACCGTCAGGCTGAACCAGGTGCTGTATTGCTGGCTGTAGTCGTAACCGATCCACACCAGCACCGAACCACACAGGAACGCAATGAAGGTCAGGAAGGTACGGCCACGCTGGCGCAGGGCCGAGCCGTCGATCATCAGCAGGGTCAGCGACAACAGCGCCAATACCACCGAACCAATGGCCAACACGCGCCATTGCGGAATCGCCACCACCGGGCCTTCGAAGTTGAACTTCTGCTGGCGCGCGGCGTTGAACACGCCCCAGTAGGCGCCGACGGAACCTTCGTCGCTGGCTTTCCACGGCTGGTCAAACGCTTCGATCACGAAGTAGTTGAAGCCCTGGCGATTGAGCTTGTTGACCAGGGTTCGCAGATAAATCGCCTGGTCCGCCGGAGAGGCGTCGGCGCCACCACGCATGCGGCCGTTGCTCGGCCAGCCCACCTCGGACAGCAGCAGTGGTTTTTTCGGGAACATCTTTTTCAGGTCGCGGGCGCGGTCGAGGACGAACTGCCCGGCCTTGTCCATCGGGACGAATTCCCAGTAAGGCAGGACGTGCGCGGCAATCAGGTCGACGTGCTTGGCCAGTTCCGGGTGTTCTTCCCACACGTGCCACTGTTCGGACGTGGTCACCGGCACTTTCACGGCGGCACGCACGCGATCGAGCATGACGCTGAGTTCCTGGGCGGTGATTTCCTTGCGGTAAATGGCCTCGTTGCCGACCACCACACGAACCACGCTGCGCGAGGAGTTGGCGATTTCAATGGCACGGGTGATTTCCCGTTCGTTGCGTTCCAGGTCCGGGCTGATCCAGATCCCCAGGGTCACCCGCAGGCCGAACTCTTCCGCCAGTTTCGGGATGTTCTGCAGCGTGCCGTCGACCGAGTAGATGCGGATGTTGTCCGTCAGCTTGCTCATGATCTCCAGGTCGCGACGCATTTGATCGTCGGTCGGGTACTGGTCTTTCTGCGGGAACTGGCCCTGCTGGAATGGCGAGTACGAGAAGCCGGAGATCTGTTCAGGCCAGTTGGGGGCGGTGACCGGGCGGTTGATCAGCGCCCAGAAGCCGGTAAACAAGGCTGCGATGGCGAGCACCACGACCAGGTTGAGTCCAAATTTACGCGATGACATAGTTATTTCGGGTTCCAAAGACTGTGGAACGAAGGAACGGTTGGCGGTCGCCAAGGGGCGCGCATCCTACACCGGGCATTCTCTGGTCGTACAGCGGACAGGGAATTGCCGGACATTGGGCAATCCAAGTCGGTTTAAGTTCTTTCTTTAGAGCGTGTAGGACGAATCTTTGTTCGATGTATTTTTCGTGGATGTTGCCCGTTCATAGCGCAATGATGCTCTTGGGCGCCGACGGCCCTATAATGCGCGCCGGTTTTTGGGGTAATGGTCATGAGTACAGAAGATCCGCGGTTTGCTGGCATCGCCCGCTTGTATGGCATTGAAGGCCTTGAGCGCCTGAAAGCGGCCCATGTGGCGATCGTGGGCGTCGGTGGCGTCGGTTCCTGGGCGGCGGAAGCCATGGCCCGTTGTGGTGTTGGCGAAATTTCGCTGTTCGACCTCGATGACGTCTGCGTTAGCAACGCCAACCGCCAGTTGCACGCGCTGGACAGCACGGTGGGCAAGCCCAAGGTTGAGGTGATGGCCGAGCGTCTGCGCGGGATCAACCCGGACTGCACGGTGCATGCGGTGCCTGACTTCGTGACCCGCGACACCATGGCCGAGTACATCACGCCGAACATCGACTGCGTGATCGACTGCATCGACAGCGTCAATGCCAAGGCCGCGCTGATCGCCTGGTGCAAGCGGCGCAAGATCCAGATCATCACCACCGGCGGCGCGGGCGGGCAGATTGACCCGACGTTGATCCAGGTCTGCGACCTCAATCGCACGTTCAATGATCCATTGGCGTCGAAGGTGCGCTCCACGCTGCGCCGCGACTACGGCTTCTCACGCACCGTGACCCGTCACTACAGCGTGCCGTGCGTGTTTTCCACCGAGCAACTGCGCTACCCGAAACCGGACGGCAGCATTTGCCTGCAGAAGAGTTTTGTCGGTGATGGCGTGAAGCTCGACTGTGCTGGCGGGTTTGGCGCAGTGATGATGGTGACGGCGACGTTTGGCATGGTCGCGGCGACCAAGGCTGTGGACAAGATTGTCGCGGGTGTGCGGCGGCCGGCGGAGCGGGTCAAACCGCAGGTTTAGTCGGTGTGGCTGAAGGCCTCATCGCGAGCAAGCTCGCTCCCACATTGGAATGCGTTCCTCCTGTGGGAGCGGGCTTGCCCGCGATGGGCTGCGAAGCAGCCCTCTTATTGAGCCAACTCCCGCATCCGCTGAAGCACCGCATTCAAGCCATTGCTGCGGGATTCAGACAACTGCCGTCCCAACCCCAGCTGATTGAACCAGTCCGGCAAATCCACCTGCTGCAACTCGGCCGCGGACAAGCCGTTGACCCGCGCCAGCAGCAATGCCACCAACCCGCGAATCAACCGTGCATCACTGTTGGCGCTGAACTGCCAATGACCGTCGCGCAACTCGCCCACCAGCCACACCTGGCTTTCACAGCCGTGTACCCGATTGGCGTCGCACATTTGCGTGTCGCTCAACGCGGGCAGGCGCTCGCCCCATTGCATCAGCAGGCGTGCGCGTTGTTCCCAGCCTGCCGCTTTCTGAAAGATATCGAGTGCCGTCACGGCATCGGCAGGCAGGTTCATCGCAATAGCTCCAGCGCCTGATCCAGGGCTTCAAAGAACCGCTCCAGGTCTTCGGAATCGTTGTACAGCGCCAACGACACCCGAATCGCTCCGGCCAGTTCGAAGCGTTTGAGCAGCGGCATCGCGCAGTGGTGGCCGGCACGCACCGCGATCCCTTGTTCGGTCAGCAAATGCGCGAGATCGGAGTTATGCACACCCTCGACGGTGAAACTGGCCAGCGCCACTTGCGGCTTGCCCAGCAGGCGAATGCCGTTGCGCGCCTCCAGGCCCTTGAGCAGACAGGCATGCAACGCGGCTTCATGGGCAGACACGGCGTCCTGATCGAGCCCGGCGAGGTAGTCCAGGGTCGCTCCCAGGCCGATCACGCTGGCAATCGGCGGCGTCCCGGCCTCGAAACCCAGCGGTGCCGGGCGAAAGCGTGCGTCGTGATAATTGGCATCGAGCACCATTTCACCACCGAACTGCCAGGGACGCAGTTGTTGCAGTGCTGTGTTGCGCCCGAACAGCACACCCAGGCCATCGGGGCCGTAGAGCTTGTGGCTGGAGAACACATAGAAATCACAGCCCAGCGCCTGCACGTCGTGGCGACCATGGACCACGCCCTGGGCGCCGTCGATCACGGTCAGGGCGTTGTGCGCCTTGGCCAGTGCCAGCAATTCAGACAGCGGCTGCCATGCGCCAATCACGTTGGACAACTGGCTGACCGCCAACAGACGCGTGCGTGGACCGATCAAACCGGCGGCGGCTTCAAGGTCGATCACGCCGTTGGTATCCAGCGGCAGGATCACCAGTTTCAGGTCGCGACGGTGCGCCAGTTGCTGCCAGGGCAGCAGGTTGGCGTGATGCTCCAGGGCGCTGATGACAATTTCGTCGCCCGGATTGAAAAGATGTTCCAGGCCATAGGCCAGGAGATTCAGCGCGGACGTCGCGCCGTGGGTAAAGATGATCTGCCCGCAATCGCCAGTATTGAGCCATTGCGCGACTTTGCGGCGGCTGTCCTCGAACGCCTGGGTGGCGTGGGCGCCGGGCAAATGCTGCGCCCGATGCACGTTGGCCGCGCCGTTGGCGTAGTAGTGCGCCAGGGCATCGAGCAGGGCTTGAGGTTTTTGCGTAGTGGCGGCGTTGTCCAGATAGGTCTGGTCTTGCCGTTGCAGGGCGGCGATGGCCGGAAAATCGGCACGCCAGGGGGAGAGAATCATCATGTTGTTCGCCTGTACGCCTGCCCCCTGTAGGAGCGAGCTTGCTCGCGATGGACGTCAACGATAACGCGGTGCACCAGACAGCACGTGTCGCCTAATCGTCCTTCGCGAGCAAGCTCGCTCCTACAGCGGTGCGGGTGGTCGTGTGGCTTAGTTGTGAGCGTGCAGCGCTTCGTTCAGCTCGATGGCCGATTTGTGGGTTTTGCATTCCACGGCACCGGTCTCCGAATTGCGACGGAACAGCAGGTCCGGCTGGCCGGCCAGTTCACGGGCCTTGACCACTTTGACCAGTTGATTGTTCTCGTCCAGCAGCGCGACTTTGGTACCAGCGGTCACGTACAGGCCCGACTCGACGGTGTTGCGGTCGCCCAACGGGATACCGATACCGGCGTTGGCGCCGATCAGGCAGCCTTCGCCGACCTTGATCACGATGTTGCCGCCGCCCGACAGGGTGCCCATGGTCGAGCAGCCGCCGCCCAGGTCCGAACCCTTGCCGACGAATACGCCAGCGGATACGCGGCCTTCGATCATGCCCGGGCCTTCGGTGCCGGCGTTGAAGTTGATGAAACCTTCGTGCATCACGGTGGTGCCTTCGCCCACGTAGGCACCCAGACGCAGGCGCGCAGCGTCAGCGATACGCACGCCGGCCGGAACCACGTAGTCGGTCATTTTCGGGAACTTGTCCACCGAGAACACTTCCAGCAGCTCGCCGCGCAGGCGGGCTTCGAGTTGCAGTTCGGCCAGTTCGCTCAGGTCGACAGCGCCCTGGCTGGTCCAGGCCACGTTCGGCAGCAGCGGGAAGATCCCGGCCAGGTTCAGGCCGTGTGGCTTGACCAGGCGATGGCTCAGCAGGTGCAGCTTGAGGTAGGCCTCAGGGGTGGACGACAACTGGGCGTCTTCGGCCAGCAAGGTGGCAACCAGCGGCTTGTGGCTCTCGGCCAGGCGGGTCAGCAGTTTGCCTTGTACCGCGTCGATGCCTTTCACGGCTTCAGCCAGTTGCGCGGCCTGCGCGGTGGTGAAGGTGATGGCCTGGTTGCCTTCGCTGTAACCGAGGATCGGCGCAATGGCGGCGACCAGTTCGGCGGACGGGTTGAGCAGTGGCTGGGCGTAGAACACTTCCAGCCATGCGCCTTGACGGTTTTGAGTGCCGACACCAAAGGCCAGGCTGAACAGGGTAGTAGACATGTTGATACCTCTAGCAAATTGAAACGGGCTGCTTACGTGAGCGCGGCCGCGTAGATATCTGGCTTGAAGCCAATCAGGGTTCGGTCACCGAGATCAAGCACCGGGCGCTTGATCATCGAGGGTTGTGCGAGCATCAGTTCGATGGCTTTCGTCTGGTCGAGATCGGCTTTGCGTTCGTCGTCGAGCTTGCGAAAGGTCGTGCCTGCACGGTTCAACACCACTTCCCAGCCGTGCTCGTTGCACCATTGGGTCAGGTGTTCACGGTCGATACCGACCGCCTTGTAATCATGAAAGTCATAACTGACAGCGTGTTCATCGAGCCAGGTGCGCGCCTTTTTCATGGTGTCGCAGGCTTTGATGCCGAAAAGGTGCAACGTTTTGCTTGAAACGGTCAAGGAATTGCCCCCTTTGCAGGTGCCGTAAATAAAAGGTGACGGATTATGCCATGGCCGGACGGTTTCGCGGCGGCTGTGGTCGGGTTTGTCTCTGAGTCATGGCATAAAACCTTTGTAGGAGCGAGCTCGCTCGCGATGAACCTGAGAACGCCGCGGGGTGTCAGGTATACAGCGTGATCGTTAACGACCATCGCGAGCGAGCTCGCTCCTACAGGGGGTTGTAGTTCTGGCGTGCGACATTGGTGCAAGGGTCAGTAGACAGTCTAAGCGGCTAATATGGCACTTCAATGCTGTTGATCGTCCGGGAACCACGCTTTATGCAAACCGCTTATACCGTCCTGATACTGTTGATGCTGGTTGGCGTTTCGCGCCTGATCGGACGGGTGGTTCCGCTGCCGTTGCCGTTGGTGCAGATTGCCGCTGGGGCTTTGCTCGCCTGGCCGACCCTGGGCCTGCACGTGGCCCTCGACCCCGAACTGTTCCTGTTTCTGTTCCTGCCGCCGCTGTTGTTCTCCGACGGCTGGCGCATGCCCAAGCGCGAATTCTGGCACTTGCGCGGCCCGATCCTGACGCTGGCCGTGGGGCTGGTGCTGTTCACCGTGGTCGGCGCCGGGTATTTCATTCACTGGTTGCTGCCCGGTGTGCCGTTGCCGGTGGCGTTCGCCCTGGCAGCGGTGCTGTCACCGACGGATGCGGTGGCGGTGTCGGCCATTTCCCGCAATAGACTGCCGACGCCCTTGATGCACATCTTGCAGGGCGAGGCGCTGATGAACGACGCCTCGGGCCTGGTGACATTCAAGTTTGCCCTGGTGGCGGCGGTGACCGGTGTGTTCTCGCTGGCCAATGCCAGCCTGACGTTCGTGCTGGTCGCTGTCGGTGGCCTGGCGGTCGGGGTGGCCTTGAGTTGGCTGGTCGGCCGTCTGCGGGCGTGGATGATCGAGCGGGGCTGGGATGATCCGGCGACGCATGTGGTGTTCATGTTGCTGCTGCCGTTTGCGGCCTACGTGCTGGCCGAGCGCATGGAAGTGTCGGGCATCCTCTCGGCGGTGGCGGCGGGAATGATGCAGAGCTGGCTCGACCTGTTGCCGCGCCAGACCAACACGCGCTTGCTCAACCGAAGTGTCTGGTCGCTGCTGGAGTTCGCGTTCAACGGTTTGATCTTCCTGCTGTTGGGTTTGCAGTTGCCGGACATCATCAAGGCGGTGGCCAGTCACGAAACTTCGCTATGGCCGACGTTGTTGTATCGCGGGCTCGACGTGGTGGCGATTTTCCTGGTGCTGCTGGCTTTGCGGTTCGTCTGGGTGCAAAGCATCTGGCGATTGTCGGTACTGCTGCGGCGCTTGCGTGGCAAGGGTGAAGTGACCCGGGTGCCGACGGCGCGATCCTGTTGGTTGCTGACCGTGGGCGGCGTGCGCGGGGCCGTGACGCTGGCGGGTGTGATGTCGGTGCCGATGCTCATGGGCGGGAGCGCATTTCCCGAGCGCGATCTGCTGATTTTCATCGCCGCCGGGGTGATTCTGCTGTCGTTGATTGCGGCCTGCATCGCGCTGCCACTGTTGTTGCGTGGCATCGAAGCCAGTCCGGACGACAAGCGGCGCAACGAAGTGCGCGACGCCTGGCGCAAGACCGCCGAGGCGGCCATTCATGCGCTTGAGACAGAAGAGGTCAATCCACAGGACGCCGCCCAGTCCGCACTGGCCGTCGAACTCAAGGCGCGGATCATGTCCGAGTACCGACATCAGTTGGAGGTGTTCAACGACTCCGCTGAGGCGCAAGCCCTGGCGTTTCAGATGGACTTGCTGGAGCGGCGTTTGCGCTTGAAGGCGCTACGGGCGCAGCGCCTGGAGTTGTACAGCCTCAGTCGTCATCACCAGATTGGTGATGACGTGTTGCGTGAGGTGTTGGGGGAACTGGATCTGAGCGAGGCCAAACTCGGTCAGGTGAAGTAACACCTGCCCCCCGTGGGGGGTTATTTGCGGCGCTGGATGAAATCGCGAATCCGCTCGGCTGCTTCAACACACTCTGCCAGCGGCGCAACCAGCGCCATGCGCACACGCCCGGCCCCCGGATTGACGCCATCGACGTCCCGCGACAGGTAAGAGCCCGGCACCACGGTCACGTGCTCCTGCTCGAACAGGTCTCGGCAGAACGCGGCGTCGTCACCGGCGACATTCGGCCACAGGTAGAAACTGCCATCCGGACGCTGTACGTCCAGCACCGGGCTGAGGATTTCCAGCACCGCATCGAACTTCTCGCGATACAGCGCCCGGTTGGCGCGCACGTGCACTTCGTCATTCCACGCGGCAACGCTGGCCAGTTGGGTTTGAACCGGCATCGCACAGCCATGGTAGGTGCGATAGAGCAGGAAGCCCTTGAGGACGTCGGCATCACCGGCCACAAAGCCCGAGCGCAGGCCTGGCAGGTTCGAACGCTTGGACAGGCTGTGGAACACCACGCAACGCTTGAAGTCCTTGCGACCCAGTTCCGCGCAAGCGCTGAGCAGGCCTGGCGGCGGCGTTTGTTCGTCGAAGTACAGCTCGCTGTAGCACTCATCGGCGGCAATCACGAAGTCGTATTCGTCGGCCAGGGCAATCAGCTTTTTCAGGGTCTCGACCGGGATCAGGGCGCCGGTCGGATTGCCAGGCGAGCACAGGAACAGGATCTGGCAGCGTTTCCAGATGTCCGGCGATACGGCGTCGAAATCCGGGTTGAAGCCGTTTTCGTCCAGGCATGGCAGGTAATGCGGCTTGGCCCCGGCGAGGAACGCCGCGCCTTCGTAGATCTGGTAGAAGGGGTTCGGGCTGACCACCAGCGCGTCATCGCCACGGTTGACCACGGTCTGGGTGAAGGCGAACAGCGCTTCGCGGGTACCGTTGACCGGCAGCACGTTGCGCGCCGGGTCGATCCAGCCCTTGGGCACATCGAAGCGACGCTCGCACCATGCCGCGATGGCTTCACGCAGCTCCGGGATACCGAGTGTGGTCGGGTACACGGCCATTTTTTCCAGATTGCCGGCCAGGGCCTCGGCGACAAAGCTTGGCGAACGGTGTTTCGGCTCGCCGATGGACAGCGCGATCGGACGCTTGTCCGGATTGGGCGTCACGCTGCCGAGCAGAGCGCGGAGTTTCTCAAACGGGTAGGGCTGGAGCTGGGACAGAGCGTTGTTCATGGTGGCCTCGTTCAATGTGGGAGCAGGCTTGTGTGGCGAGGGGGCTTGCCCCCCGTTCGGCTGCGTAGCAGTCGTAAAACCATGGTGTGCGGTGTACCTGATACGCCGCGTTTGCAGGTTTTGGGGCCGCTCCGCGACCCAACGGGGGCAAGCCCCCTCGCCACAGGAAGTCCGTTGCCACAGGGGGAAATTTGTTAAGTCAGATGCTGATGCGCGACAGTTTGATATCAGGTTCCTGGTTGACGCTCAGTTGTTCGACGATCGCATCCTGCAGGCGGCTGCACAGCAACGGGTCGGACAACGGCTGATTGTTGGCGTCGGTGATGAAGAACACGTCTTCCACGCGTTCGCCGAGGGTGGCGATCTTGGCGTTCTGCAACGACAGATCGAACTCCAGGAAGATCGTGCCGATCCGCGCCAGCAGGCCCGGGCGGTCGGGTGCGGTGAGTTCCAGCACCGTCACCGGGCGTTGGGCGTCGTTATGGATCGTCACTTGTGGTGCAAAGGCGAAATGCTTGAGCTGACGTGGCACCCGGCGCTGGATGATGGTCGGGTAGTTGTCCGGGTTACGCAGGGCTTCGGTCAGACCCTCGCGGATCTGTTTGACCCGCGCCGGATTATCGCCAATCGAGTCGCCGTCGGTGTCGAGCACGATATAGGTGTCGAGGGTGAACTGGCTGCTGGAGGTGATGACCCGGGCGTCGTGAATGTTCAGGTTGAGCTGGTCCATCGTTGCCACGGTCACGGCAAAGAAGTCGTGCTGGTCCGGGGCATAGATGAAGATCTGCGTGCCACCTTCGAACTCGCGCTGGGTGGTTTCCTTGATCAGCACCAGTGGTCCGCCGTCGGCCGGTTGCTGGAGTATCGCGTCGCTGTGCCAGGCCACGTCGCCGGCGGTGTGGCGCAGGAAATAGTCATCACCCAACTGCGCCCACAATTGCTCGACATCGTCCGGGTCGGTGCCGCCGCGCACCAGGATATCCAGGGCGGCGCTCTGGGTCTGGCGGATCTGCTCTTCGCGATCCACCGGGTTCTCCAGGCCACGGCGCAAGGCGCGCTTGGTCTCGGTGTAGAGCTGGCGCAGCAGGCTGGCGCGCCAGGAGTTCCACAGGGTCGGGTTGGTGGCGTTGATGTCTGCGACAGTCAGCACATACAGGTAGTCGAGGCGGGTTTCGTCGCCAACGATCTGGGCGAAATCGTGGATCACCTGCGGGTCGGACAAGTCCTTGCGCTGGGCGGTGGTCGACATCACCAGGTGGTTTTGCACCAGCCACACGATCAGGCGACTGTCCCACGTGGGCAGTTGATGACGCTGGCAAAAGGCCTCGGCATCCACGGCACCGATGTCCGAGTGATCGCCATGCCGGCCTTTGCCGATGTCGTGGTACAGGCCGGCCATGTAGATCAGCTCGGGCTTGGGCAGCTTGCCCATGACTTTGCTGGCAAGCGGGAATTTTTCCGACACCTGGGTGTACTGCAACTTACGCAGGTGTTTGATCAGGTTCAGGGTGTGGGCATCGACCGTATAGATGTGGAACAGGTCGTGTTGCATCTGCCCGACGATAAAGCCGAATTCGGGCAGATAACGCCCAAGGATGCCGTAACGGTTCATTCGCCGCAGGTTGCGGTGGATGCCGATCTTGCATTTGAACAATTCGATAAACAGGCTGGTGTTGCGAATATCGTTGCGGAAGTCGTCGTCGATCAGGTGGCGGTGTTCCCGCAGCAGGCGAATGGTGTCGGCGCGCACACCCTTGATTTCGGGCTGCTGGGCCATCAGCACGAAGATTTCGAGCATGGCGAACGGCGTGCGGCGAAAGACGTTGTCGTTGCGTGCCTCGATGTAGCCGTCATGCAACTGGAAACGCGAGTTGATCGGCTGCGGTGGCGCTTCGTCTTCCGGTGCGAGGATGACTTCCTCGAAGTGCTGGATGATCAGGTCGCTGAGTTGGGCGATGCTCATGACCACCCGATAATACTGTTGCATGAAGTTTTCGATGGCTTGCTTGGCGTCGTCGCCTTTGAAGCCCAGCAACCCGGCAATGGTGCGCTGGTGATCGAACAGCAGGCGGTCTTCGGCGCGGCCGGCCAGCATGTGCAGGGCATAGCGAACCTTCCACAGGAACTCCTGGGAGGAGGCGAGCAGGGCGTTTTCGCTCTCTACCAGGAATCCTTCGCCTGCCAGTGCCCGCAGGTTCAGGGTGCCGTACTCGCGACGGGCCACCCACAGAATCGTCTGGATATCCCGCAGGCCGCCGGGTGAGCCTTTGACGTTGGGTTCCAGGTTGTATTCGGTGTCGTTGTACTTGTGGTGGCGAGCCTTTTGTTCGGCATGCTTGGCCAGGAAGAAGTCCTTGCTCGGCCACATGTGCCCGGTGCTGGTGACGTCCAGCATGCGCTGGCGCAAACGCTCGGGGCCGGCGATGGTGCGGCTTTCCATCAGGTTGGTGACGACCGTCAGGTCGGCGCGGGCCTCGACGGCGCATTCGTCGACCGAGCGAACGCTCTGGCCGACCTCCAGGCCGATGTCCCACAACAGCGTCAGAAAACGCTCGATGGAATCGCGGAAAACCTCGTGGTCGGCGCTGTCCAGAAGGATCAGCAAGTCGATATCGGAATAAGGGTGTAATTCGCCACGGCCGTAGCCGCCGACCGCGACCAGCGCGATGTCGGCGTCCTCGCTCCAGCTGAACTGCTCCCAGGCCTTTTGCAGGATGTTATCGACGAACCAGGCGCGATCCTCGATCAGCCGGCGAATGTCCCGGCCATTGCGAAAACGCGTGTCGAGCACTTCGCGGGCCTGACGGATCGCCTTCTTGAAGGCCGCGATCGGGCTTGCCTTCAGGGCCAGTTCAGCCTGGAACTGGCCGCGGTCGAAGAGTTCGGGATCCACCTGCGGCATCGATTGGCTTTCCTTTCTATAGGCGATGTACGGTAGCGGGATCAGGCCGAAACGCGAGGGATGGTGTCATCGCTGCGCAAGGTGAAGATCTCGTAACCGGTTTCGGTCACCAGCAGGGTGTGTTCCCACTGTGCCGAGAGCTTGCGGTCCTTGGTGATCGCGGTCCAGCCGTCGCCCAGTACCTTGGTGTCGGCGCGGCCCTGGTTGATCATCGGCTCGATGGTGAAGGTCATGCCAGCCTTGAGTTCCATGCCGGTGCCAGCGCGGCCGTAATGCAGGATCTGCGGCTCCTCGTGGAACACCTTGCCGATACCATGGCCGCAGAATTCGCGAACCACCGAGAAGCCGTTCTTTTCCGCGTGCTTCTGGATGATTTCGCCGATGTCGCCCAGGCGGCAGCCGGGTTTGACGATCTCGATCGCCTTGTACATGCATTCCTGGGTCACCTGGGACAGGCGCTCGGCCCAGACCGGTACGTTGCCGACGTGGAACATCCGGCTGGTGTCACCGTGGAAACCGTCCTTGATGACGGTGACGTCGATGTTCAGGGTGTCGCCATCTTTGAGCGGCTTGTCGTTTGGAATGCCATGGCAGACCACATGGTTGATCGACGTGCAGATCGACTTTGGATAGCCCTTGTAATTGAGCGGGGCAGGGATGGCTTTCTGCTCATTGACGATGTAGTCGTGGCAGATCTGGTTCAGTTGATCGGTGGTAACGCCCGGCTTGACGTATTCGGCAATCATTTCCAGCACATCGGCGGCCAGTTTGCCGGCGATACGCATTTTGGCGATATCCTCGGGGGTTTTGAGGGTGACGGTCATACAGGCTCTCTCTGCGCCAGGCGGCGCTTTCTAAACGGAAGGGGCAATGCGCGATCGAACTTCGCGGCCCTGAAAAATACGATTCTACCAGACGATCAGCGCAAATCTGCGGCTGTGTGCATCGCTTCTCTCTATAGAATGGTGCATTCTTGGCGGATTCCAAGGGGTGGAACAAAACGCTCGCCAGGATTTCAGAATCCGGGTTCCGTTTTGCCCTGTCTTGTGATATAAAATGCGCCGCTTTCCGGGGATGTCCCGGGAAGCCTAAATCCACACACGTGTCGACACGATGACCTGGGTGCCTTCAGCTGATGCTGCTGGTTGGTCATTGGGATACGTGGAGGCCAAACCCGACTTATTAAGGAACTATCATGTCCCAAGTCAACATGCGCGATATGCTGAAGGCCGGTGTGCACTTCGGTCACCAGACCCGTTACTGGAACCCGAAAATGGGCAAGTACATTTTCGGTGCGCGTAACAAGATCCACATCATCAACCTTGAAAAAACCCTGCCAATGTTCAACGAAGCTCTGACTTTCGTAGAGCGTCTGGCCCAGGGCAAAAACAAGATTCTGTTCGTCGGCACCAAGCGTTCCGCTGGCAAGATCGTTGCTGAAGAAGCAGCACGTTGCGGTTCGCCGTACGTCGATCACCGCTGGTTGGGCGGCATGCTGACCAACTTCAAGACCATCCGTGCTTCCATCAAGCGTCTGCGTGACCTTGAAGTACAAGCCGAAGACGGTACTTTCGCCAAGCTGACCAAGAAAGAAGCGCTGATGCGCACTCGTGACCTGGAAAAGCTGGATCGTTCCCTGGGTGGTATCAAGGACATGGGCGGTCTGCCAGACGCTCTGTTCGTTATCGACGTTGATCACGAGCGCATCGCGATCACCGAAGCCAACAAGCTGGGCATCCCGGTTATCGGCGTAGTCGATACCAACAGCAGCCCGGAAGGCGTTGACTACATCATCCCAGGCAACGATGACGCAATCCGCGCTATCCAGCTGTACATGGGTTCGATGGCTGACGCTGTCATCCGCGGTCGCAACAATGTTGCCGGCGGCACCGAAGTTTTCGTTGAAGAAGCTCCGGTAGCAGCAGCTGAGTAATTGACGCCTTGGCGTTGACTCAGTAAGCAAAAAGGGGGCTTGGCCCCCTTTTTGCCACCTCGAAAACCATTTGTCGGCGCCCACTGCTCTATCTGTAACGTGCGGCAGCTAACAAGGGTGGTTCGGGAAGAATTGATCGCCCGTTCGATCGGGTGGAATGGTTGAAAACCTATCCAAGAGGATTTTGAAATGGCAGAGATTACTGCAGCGTTGGTCAAAGAACTGCGCGAGCGTACTGGCGAAGGCATGATGGACTGCAAAAAGGCCTTGACCAAGGCTGGCGGCGACATCGAGAAAGCCATTGATGACATGCGTGCTTCGGGCGCCATCAAGGCTGCCAAGAAAGCCGGCAACGTTGCCGCTGAAGGCGCTATCGCCATCAAGGCTGACGACAAGGCAGCCGTGCTGCTGGAAGTTAACTCGCAGACCGACTTCCTGGCCCTGCAAGACGACTTCAAGAACTTCGTTGCTGCCTGCGTAGAAAAAGCCTTCGACGAAAAACTGACCGACGCAGCTCCGCTGATCGCCGCTCAGGAATCGGCTCGTGAAGCTCTGGTCGCCAAAGTAGGCGAGAACGTCAACATTCGTCGCCTGGTACGCGTAGAGGGCGACGTTGTCGGCACCTACCTGCACGGTAACAAGATCGGTGTTGCTGTTGTTCTCAAGGGCGGCGATGTTCAGCTGGCCAAAGAGATCGCCATGCACGTGGCGGCAAGCAACCCTGAGTTCCTGCTGCCATCGCAGGTTTCGCCAGAAGCCATCGAGCGCGAGAAGGGCGTTTTCCTGACCCTGAACGAAGACAAGATGAAAGGCAAGCCAGCTGAAATCGTCGAGAAGATGATCGCCGGCCGTATCACCAAGTTCCTGGCTGAAGCCAGCCTGGTAGAGCAAGCTTTCGTGATGAACCCGGAAGTCACCGTTGGTGCCCTGGCCAAGAAAGCCGGCGCTGAAATCGTTTCCTTCACTTACTTCAAAGTAGGCGAAGGCATCGAGAAGCCAGTGGACAACTTCGCAGAAGAAGTTGCTGCCCAGCTGGCTGCCGCCAAGCAATAAGACGGTTTTTTAACTGTCGCCCAGAAGAGGCTGCCCGCTCACGCGCGCAGCCTCTTTTCAGATGGGGTATCAATTTTTATTTGGTTTCCCTTTGGAACTGGCTTACAAAGCCATGTTCCGATGGCGCTGAAGCAGTGCCAAGCTAGAGTGAGCGTCAGCTGTAAAACAGCTCGCAAAGAATTTTTTTTTACAATACGCCGCAGGAGAGATTCGCAATGGCTCAGCAGGGCAGTGGTTATCAGGCTCGCTATAAACGCATTCTACTCAAGCTTAGCGGCGAGGCCCTGATGGGCTCGGAAGAGTTCGGGATCGATCCGAAAGTTCTGGATCGCATGGCATTGGAAGTTGGCCAGCTGGTCGGCATCGGCGTTCAGGTTGGTCTGGTTATCGGTGGTGGCAACCTGTTCCGCGGTGAAGCGCTGAGCAAGGCTGGCATGGACCGGGTCACCGGCGACCACATGGGCATGCTGGCCACTGTGATGAACGCCCTGGCGATGCGCGACGCCCTTGAGCGCGCCAACATCTCGGCCATCGTGATGTCCGCTATTTCCATGGTTGGCGTGACCGATCACTACGATCGTCGCAAGGCCATGCGTCACCTGAATTCCAAGGACGTGGTGATTTTCGCGGCCGGTACCGGCAACCCGTTCTTTACGACGGATTCGGCAGCCTGTCTGCGTGCAATCGAAATCGATGCCGATGTCGTGCTCAAGGCGACCAAGGTCGATGGTGTCTACACCGCTGACCCGTTCAAAGACCCGCATGCCGAGAAGTTCGATCATCTGACTTATGATGAAGTGCTGGATCGCAAGCTGGGTGTGATGGATCTGACGGCCATTTGCCTGTGCCGCGACCACAAGATGCCACTACGCGTATTTAACATGAACAAGCCCGGCGCCCTGCTGAATATCGTACACGGCGGCGCTGAAGGGACCCTGATCGAGGAAGGCGCACAATGATCAACGAAATCAAGAAAGACGCTCAAGAGCGCATGCAGAAGTCCGTGGAGTCGCTCGCGCACAACTTCGGCCGTATTCGTACCGGCCAGGCGCACCCGAGCATCCTGGAAGGTGTGATGGTGCCGTACTACGGCTCCGACACCCCGATCAAGCAAGTGGCCAACATCACCGTCAAGGACGCCCGTACCCTGCAAGTCGTTGCTTTCGAGCGCAACATGCTGGGTGCCGTCGACAAGGCGATCGGTAGCGCAGGTTTGAACCTGAACCCGACCAACCTTGGCGAGTTGCTGTTGATCTCCATGCCTGCCCTGACCGAAGAAACCCGCAAGGGCTTCACCAAGCAGGCTCGTGACGTCGCTGAAGATGCCCGTGTTGCCGTGCGCAACATCCGTCGTGATGCCAACAGCCAGCTCAAGGATCTGGTCAAGGAAAAAGAGATCAGCGAAGACGAAGAGCGTCGTGCGACTGGCGAGATCGACGATCTGACCAAGAAGTTCGTGGCTAAAATCGACGCGGATCTGGCGCAGAAAGAAAAAGACCTGATGGCCGTATAAGGGTCGCGTTTTCATGGAAAAGACTAAGCAGACTGCACCGTCCGCGGTGCCGCGCCATGTCGCGATCATCATGGATGGTAACAATCGCTGGGCGAAAAAACGCTTTATGCCAGGTGTCGCCGGGCATAAAGCGGGCGTGGATGCGGTACGTGCAGTCATTGAAGTCTGCGCCGAGGCCAAGGTCGAAGTGCTGACCCTGTTCGCCTTCTCCAGTGAGAACTGGCAACGTCCGGCCGATGAGGTCAGCGCTTTGATGGATCTGTTCTTCAAGGCGCTGCGTCGTGAGGCCAAGCGCCTCAACGACAACAACATCAGCCTGCGCATCATTGGTGACCGCTCGCGTTTTCATCCAGAGCTGCAGGCTGCCATGCGTGAAGCCGAGGCCATGACGGTTGGTGCCAATCGTTTTGTCCTGCAGATCGCCGCCAATTACGGCGGTCAGTGGGATATCGCGCAAGCTGCGCAACGACTGGCGCGAGAAGTTCAGGCCGGGCACTTGCGTCCGGAAGACATCACGCCTGATCTGCTGCAGACCTGCCTGGTCACGGGCGATCTGCCGTTGCCGGACCTGTGCATCCGCACCGGTGGCGAGCACCGCATCAGCAACTTCCTGCTCTGGCAACTGGCCTATGCCGAGTTGTATTTCTCCGACCTGTTCTGGCCGGACTTCAAACACGATGCCATGCGCAATGCGCTGGCCGATTTCGCTTCCCGCCAGCGCCGCTTCGGTAAAACGAGCGAGCAGGTCGAGGCTGGAGCCCGGGTTTAATGCTTAAACAACGAATCATCACCGCACTGATCCTGCTGCCGATTGCCTTGTGCGGATTCTTTCTGCTTGAAGGTTCCGGTTTTGCACTGTTCATCGGGCTGGTCGTGACCCTTGGTGCCTGGGAATGGGCGCGTCTGGCGGGTTTTGCCGCTCAAGCGTACCGCGTTGGCTATGCCGCTGTGGTCGCTCTGGTGCTGTTCCTCATGTACATCCTGCCCGGCCTCGCGCCTTGGGTATTGGGCGCTTCAGTGCTGTGGTGGGCAGTGGCGACGTATCTGGTGCTGACCTATCCGCGCTCGAGCGAGCAATGGTCCAGTGCGGCGACGAAGTTGGTGATCGGCCTGTTGATTCTTCTGCCGGCCTGGCAAGGTCTGGTGCAGATCAAGCAATACCCGCTGGGTAACTGGCTGATCATGGCGGTGATGGTGTTGGTGTGGGGGGCCGATATTGGCGCCTACTTCTCCGGTCGCGCTTTCGGCAAACGCAAGCTCGCACCACAGGTCAGTCCGGGCAAAAGCTGGGAGGGCGTGTACGGTGGTCTCGCGCTGAGCCTGGTGATTACCACAATCGTTGGTCTGGTACGCGACTGGACGGTGGCCGAGCTGCTCAAAGGGTTGATCGGTGCCGCGCTGATCGTGTTCATTTCGGTGGTGGGTGATCTCACTGAAAGCATGTTCAAGCGTCAGTCCGGGATAAAGGACAGCAGTAATCTCCTTCCGGGTCACGGCGGCGTGCTGGATCGTATCGACAGCCTGACGGCAGCGATTCCGGTGTTTGCGGTGCTGCTGTGGATGGCTGCACCATGAGCCGCCCACAACAGATTACCGTTCTGGGGGCGACCGGCTCGATTGGCCTGAGCACGCTCGACGTCATCGCTCGTCACCCTGATCGATATCAGGTCTTTGCCTTGACTGGCTTCACCCGCTTGAGTGAATTGCTGGCGCTCTGCGTACGCCATGTCCCGCGATTTGCCGTGGTGCCTGAGATCGCAGCTGCCCGCACCCTGCAAGATGATTTGCGCGCGGCGGGTCTCTCGACCCGTGTTCTGGTGGGTGAGGAAGGTTTGTGTCAGGTCGCTTCCGATCCGGAAGTCGATACGGTCATGGCGGCCATCGTCGGTGCGGCGGGTTTGCGCCCGACACTGGCGGCGGTGGAGACCGGCAAGAAGATTCTGCTGGCCAATAAAGAGGCGCTGGTCATGTCCGGCGCGCTGTTCATGCAGGCCGTGCGCAAGAGCGGTTCGGTGTTGCTGCCGATCGATAGCGAGCACAACGCCATTTTCCAGTGCATGCCGCTCGATTATGCCCGTGGCCTTGAGGTGGTTGGCGTACGTCGGATTCTGCTGACGGCTTCCGGCGGTCCGTTTCGACAGACGCCCATGGCGGAGCTGGCGAATGTTTCTCCCGATCAGGCGTGTGCTCATCCGAACTGGTCCATGGGGCGAAAAATCTCCGTCGACTCGGCCAGCATGATGAACAAGGGGCTTGAGTTGATCGAAGCCTGCTGGCTGTTCGATGCCAAGCCTTCGCAGGTGGAGGTGGTGATTCACCCGCAAAGTGTGATCCATTCGCTGGTCGACTACGTCGATGGTTCTGTTCTGGCACAGCTGGGTAATCCGGACATGCGCACGCCCATCGCCAATGCCCTGGCCTGGCCGGAGCGGATTGACTCGGGTGTTGCGCCGCTGGACCTGTTTGCCATTGCGCGGCTGGACTTCCAGGCGCCCGATGAAGAACGTTTTCCGTGCCTGCGTCTGGCTCGTCAGGCGGCTGAAGCGGGTAACAGCGCGCCAGCCATGCTCAATGCGGCGAACGAAGTGGCGGTAGCGGCATTTCTCGACGAACGGGTTCGTTACCCGGAAATCGCGAGTATCATCGAGGAAGTACTGAATCTGGAGCCCGTAGTGGCGGTGGATGATCTCGATGCAGTGTTCACGGCAGACGCGAAGGCCCGATTGCTGGCCGGACAATGGTTGAGCCGTCACGGGCGGTAAATGCTGCGGATAGTTGGCCCAGGCAGCAGCGGATAGGAATGCGGAGAAAGTAGATGAGCGCGCTCTATATGATTGTCGGCACCCTGGTCGCTCTGGGTGTGCTGGTTACCTTCCACGAGTTCGGCCATTTTTGGGTCGCGCGTCGCTGTGGGGTCAAAGTGCTGCGTTTCTCCGTAGGCTTCGGCATGCCTTTGCTGCGGTGGCACGACAAGCAGGGCACCGAATTTGTCGTCGCCGCCATCCCGTTGGGCGGCTACGTCAAAATGCTCGACGAGCGCGAAGGTGAAGTACCGCTCGATCAGCTTGATCAATCCTTCAATCGTAAATCCGTTCGTCAGCGCATTGCCATCGTAGCGGCGGGGCCGATTGCCAACTTCCTGCTGGCATTTACGTTCTTCTGGGTATTGGCAATGCTCGGCAGCGAGCAGGTGCGTCCGGTCATCGGCGCTGTCGAGTCCGGGAGTATCGCGGCCAAGGCAGGTTTGAGCCCTGGCCAGGAAATCGTGGCCATTGATGGTGAGGCGACTTCCGGCTGGGCGGCGGTGAACCTGCAGCTGGTGCGTCGCCTGGGCGAAAGCGGTTCGTTGCAGGTAGTGGTGCGCGAACAGGGTTCCACGGCCGACTCTCCTCGTGAACTTGCGCTGGACAAGTGGCTCAAAGGGGCTGACGAGCCCGACCCTATTCATTCGTTGGGGATTCGTCCGTGGCGTCCGGCATTGCCGCCTGTCCTGGCCGAGCTCGATCCAAAGGGGCCGGCCAAGGCTGCCGGCCTGAAGACCGGTGACCGGTTGCTCGCGCTCGATGGTCGTACGCTCGATGACTGGCAGCAGGTTGTCGATACCGTCCGTATGCATCCTGATACCAAAATCATGCTGCGGGTTGAGCGCGACGGTGCTCAGATCGACGTCCCGGTAACACTTGCCGCTCGCGGCGAGAGCAAGTCACCCAGCGGTTATTTGGGGGCAGGGGTGAAAGCGATCGACTGGCCGCCGGAGATGATCCGCGAGGTCAGCTACGGGCCATTGGCAGCAATTGGCGAGGGGGCTCGACGCACCTGGACCATGAGCGTGCTGACCCTCGATTCACTGAAGAAAATGTTGTTCGGCGAGCTCTCGGTAAAAAACTTGAGTGGACCGATAACCATTGCTAAAGTGGCGGGCGCTTCGGCCCAGTCGGGTGTTGCTGATTTCCTGAATTTCCTTGCTTATCTGAGTATTAGCTTGGGCGTTCTGAATTTGTTGCCCATTCCGGTACTGGATGGGGGGCATTTGTTGTTTTATCTGATCGAGTGGGTGCGTGGTCGTCCCTTGTCAGATCGGGTGCAAGGTTGGGGGATACAGATCGGTATCAGTTTGGTGATCGGGGTGATGTTGCTTGCTCTGGTTAATGATCTGGGTCGACTGTAACGCTTCGCTGAATTGCGAATCTGCCGCATTTTGCGGCAGTTTGTTTATTGCCAGTTGGAATAAGAAAGGACTTCATGAAACGTCTGCTGCTAACTGCGGTTCTCACCGTATTGATGATCGCCGAAGTTCACGCCGAGTCCTTCACTATCTCTGATATTCGCGTCAATGGCCTCCAGCGGGTCTCCGCGGGTAGCGTCTTTGGTGCTTTGCCGTTGAACGTCGGTGAACAGGCGGATGATCGTCGCCTGGTGGAATCCACTCGTGCGTTGTTCAAAACCGGTTTCTTTCAAGATATCCAGCTGGGCCGCGATGGCAACGTCCTGGTCATCACGGTAGTCGAGCGCCCGTCGGTCGCCAGTATCGAGATCGAAGGCAACAAGGCGATCTCTACCGAAGACCTGATGAAAGGCCTCAAGCAATCCGGTCTGGCCGAAGGCGAGATCTTCCAGCGTGCCACCCTCGAAGGTGTGCGTAACGAGCTGCAACGTCAGTACGTCGCCCAGGGTCGCTACTCGGCTACCGTCGACACCGAAGTGGTGCCGCAGCCGCGTAACCGCGTCGGCCTGAAGGTCAACATCAACGAAGGCACCGTTGCGGCTATCCAGCACATCAACGTGGTGGGCAACACGGTCTTCCCTGACGAAGACCTGATCGACCTGTTCGAACTCAAGACCACCAACTGGTTGTCGTTCTTCAAGAACGACGACAAGTACGCCCGTGAAAAGCTGTCCGGTGACCTGGAGCGCCTGCGTTCCTACTATCTGGACCGTGGCTACATCAACATGGATATCGCTTCGACTCAGGTCTCCATTACGCCAGACAAGAAACACGTCTACATCACCGTCAACGTCAACGAAGGCGAGAAGTACACCGTTCGTGACGTCAAGCTCAGCGGTGACCTGAAAGTCCCTGAAGACCAGATCAAGTCCCTGTTGCTGGTGCAAAAAGGCCAGGTGTTCTCGCGCAAGCTGATGACCACCACCTCCGAACTGATCACCCGTCGCCTGGGTAACGAGGGTTACACCTTCGCCAACGTCAACGGTGTGCCTCAACCGCACGACGAAGATCACACCGTAGACATCCTGTTCGCGGTCGATCCGGGCAAGCGTGCCTACGTGAACCGCATCAACTTCCGTGGCAACACCAAGTCCGAAGACGAAGTGCTGCGTCGTGAAATGCGTCAGATGGAAGGCGGCTGGGCTTCCACTTACCTGATCGACCAATCCAAGACCCGTCTTGAACGTCTGGGCTTCTTCAAGGAAGTCAACGTTGAGACTCCGGCCGTGCCGGGTGTCGATGACCAGGTGGACGTCAACTACAGCGTTGAAGAACAAGCCTCCGGTTCGATTACCGCCAGCGTCGGTTTCGCCCAGAGCGCCGGTCTGATCCTCGGTGGTTCGATCACCCAGAACAACTTCCTGGGTACCGGTAACAAGGTCAGCGTCGGCTTGACCAAAAGCGAGTACCAGACCCGCTATAACTTCGGCTTTGTCGACCCCTACTGGACCGCCGATGGCGTGAGCCTGGGTTACAACGCGTTCTACCGCACGACTGACTATGACGAGCTCGATACTGACATCGCCAGCTACGCCGTAGACAGCCTGGGTGCAGGCGTGAGCGTTGGCTACCCGATCAGCGAGACTTCGCGTCTGACCTTTGGCCTGACGGCTCAGCAGGACGAGATCAAGACAGGTGTGTACACCGTTGACGAGATCTTCGACTTCGTTAACAAGGAAGGCGACAAGTACCTGAACTTCAAGGCTTCGGCCGGTTGGTCCGAGTCCACCCTGAACAAGGGTGTGCTCGCTACCCGTGGTCATTCCCAGAGCCTGGTGCTGGAATCCACAATTCCAGGCAGCGACCTGTCGTTCTTCAAGCTCGACTACCGTGGCCAGTTGTTCCAGCCATTGAGCGAGAACTACACCATGCGCCTGCACACCGAGCTGGGTTATGGCGATGGCTACGGGTCGACGGATGGCTTGCCATTCTACGAAAACTACTATGCTGGTGGTTTCAACTCGGTTCGTGGCTTCAAGGACAGCACCCTGGGGCCTCGCAGTACACCAAGTACAGGCAAGAACCCTGGTACAGCGGTCGACCCGGACCAGGATCCGCTGCCGTTCGGTGGTAACGTCCTGATCCAGGGTGGTGTGGAGGTTCTGTTCCCGCTGCCGTTCATCAAGGATCAACGCTCCCTGCGGACTTCGGTATTCTGGGATGTGGGTAACGTATTCGATTCATCTTGCTCGGATACCACAAACGCGGATGGCTCGAAGTCCAACACCAAGTGCAACGATATCAGTCTGAGCAACATGGCCAGTTCCGTCGGTGTGGGTGTGACCTGGGTCACCGCACTGGGTCCTCTGAGTTTCGCCCTGGCCATGCCAGTCAAGAAACCGGATGACGCTGAAACTCAAGTGTTCCAATTCTCTCTCGGCCAGACGTTCTAAGCGTCTGACCCAAGATAACGACAATGAATTTTGTAGGGGTGCATCGTGCGTAAGTTGACTCAATTGGTTCTCCTGGCCAGCGTACTGGTCGCTGGTCCGGCGTTCGCCGACATGAAAATTGCTGTTCTGAACTATCAGATGGCTCTGCTGGAGTCCGATGCGGCCAAGAAATACGCCGTGGATGCCGAGAAGAAGTTCGGTCCTCAGCTGACCAAACTCAAGACGCTGGAAAGCAGCGCCAAGGGCATTCAGGACCGCCTGATGGCCGGTGGCGACAAAATGCAGCAGGGCGAGCGCGAGCGTCTGGAGCTTGAATTCAAACAAAAGGCCCGTGACTTCCAGTTCCAGTCCAAGGAACTGAATGAAGCCAAAGCCGTTGCCGACCGTGAAATGCTGAAGCAGCTCAAGCCGAAACTGGACAGCGCTGTGGAAGAAGTCATCAAGAAAGGTGCTTTTGACCTGGTCTTCGAGCGTGGCGCAGTGATTGATGTCAAGCCTCAGTACGACATCACTCGCCAGGTTATCGAGCGCATGAATCAGCTGAAGTAACTATGACAGCGACTATAAAGCTCGGCCAATTGGCCGAGTTCCTCGGCGCCACGCTACGTGGCGACCCGGAGAAAGAAATTACTGGGCTAGCCACTTTGCAAGAGGCTGGCCCAGCTCAGTTGAGCTTTCTCGCAAACCCTCAATACCGTAAGTACCTGGCAGATAGCCGGGCCGCAGCTCTGTTACTGAAGGCTGCTGATGCTGAAGGTTTTGCCGGTAATGCGCTGATGGTGCCTGATCCGTATCTGGCCTACGCGCGCGTTTCCCACCTGTTCGATCCAAAGCCGAAAGCGGCTGCCGGCATTCACCCGACAGCCGTTGTGGCCGAGGACGCGGTGGTTGACCCGGCTGCGAGTATTGGTGCCTTTGCGGTGATCGAAAGCGCGGCACGTATTGCTGCGGGTGTGACCATCGGTGCGCATTGCTTCATCGGTGCCCGTTGCGAAATTGGCGAAGGCGGCTGGCTGGCCCCGCGGGTCACGTTGTATCACGACGTGCGCATCGGCAAGCGTGTGGTCATTCAGTCAGGTGCCGTGCTCGGCGGTGAAGGTTTCGGTTTTGCCAATGAGAAAGGTGTCTGGCAGAAAATTGCCCAGATCGGTGGTGTGTTGGTCGGTGACGATGTGGAGATTGGCGTGAATACCGCTATCGACCGCGGCGCATTGGCCGATACCGTTCTCGGTAATGGTGTGAAGCTCGACAACCAGATCCAGATCGCCCACAACGTTCAGGTCGGTGATCACACCGCCATGGCCGCCTGCGTCGGGATCTCCGGCAGCACCAAAATCGGCAAGCATTGCATGCTCGCTGGCGGTGTAGGGCTGGTGGGGCATATCGAAATTTGCGACAACGTTTTCATCACCGGGATGACCATGGTGACCCACTCGATTACCGAAAAGGGTTCCTATTCTTCCGGAACGGCAATGCAGCCAGCAGCTGAATGGCGCAAAAGCGCGGCTCGCATCCGTCAGCTCGATGACATCGCGCGGCGCCTGCGACAGCTGGAAAAGCGTGTAGGGGAAGTGACCCCTGACGGTAATGCTTCATCAGATGGCTGATACCATTTCCATATCAAGTGTGCACAGCCGTTAGACGGCCTGCTTGATTTGCTAGAGGGGCGTGTGTCAGTCGCGCGCTCCCAATCTTTACATAGGCTTCCCCCCGAAATGATGGACATCAACGAGATTCGCGAATACCTGCCTCACCGTTACCCGTTCCTGCTGGTGGACCGGGTAGTGGAGCTGGATGTTGAAGGCAAGCGCATTCGCGCCTACAAGAATGTCAGCATCAACGAACCGTTCTTCAATGGTCACTTCCCTGCGCATCCAATCATGCCGGGCGTATTGATCATCGAGGCAATGGCTCAGGCTGCCGGGATCCTTGGTTTCAAAATGCTCGACGTGAAACCGGCTGACGGCACGCTCTATTACTTCGTCGGGTCCGACAAGCTGCGCTTCCGCCAGCCGGTTTTGCCGGGCGATCAGCTGATCCTTGAGGCCAAGTTCATCAGCTGCAAGCGTCAGATCTGGAAGTTCGAGTGCCAGGCTTCGGTCGATGGCAAGCCTGTCTGCTCGGCTGAAATCATCTGTGCGGAACGCAAGCTATGAGTTTGATTGACCCTCGTGCAATCATCGATCCGACAGCCGTTCTGGCTGACGGCGTCGAGGTCGGCCCGTGGTCGATCGTCGGCGCAGGTGTGGAAATCGGCGAGGGGACAGTCATCGGGCCACACGTGATTCTCAAGGGCCCGACCCGAATCGGTAAGCACAATCGCATCTACCAGTTTTCCTCGGTGGGCGAAGACACACCCGACCTGAAATACAAGGGCGAGGAAACCCGCCTGGTGATCGGTGACCATAACGTCATCCGTGAAGGCGTGACGATTCACCGTGGCACCATCCAGGACCGCTCGGAAACGACCCTGGGCGACCACAATCTGATCATGGCCTATGCCCACATAGGCCACGACAGCGTTATCGGCAACCATTGCATCCTGGTGAACAACACCGCACTGGCGGGCCATGTGCATGTGGAAGACTGGGCGATCCTTTCCGGTTTTACCCTGGTTCACCAGTATTGCCACATTGGCGCCCACAGCTTTTCAGGTATGGGTACAGCGATCGGCAAGGATGTTCCTGCGTATGTCACGGTGTTCGGCAACCCTGCCGAAGCCCGGAGCATGAACTTCGAGGGCATGCGCCGTCGGGGCTTCAGCGAAGATGCGATCCACGCGCTGCGTCGTGCCTACAAGGTGGTGTACCGCCAGGGCCTGACCGTGGAGCAGGCGCTCGCCGAACTGGCGGAGCCTTCTGCGCAGTTCCCGGAAGTAGCGGTGTTCCGTGACTCCATCCAGTCTTCGACCCGCGGCATCACCCGCTAACCATGGCCAATCTGCGTATTGCGCTGGTAGCGGGTGAGGCTTCCGGTGACATTCTGGGTGCGGGTCTCATGCGCGCGCTCAAGGCTCGCCACCCGGCGGTCGAGTTCATCGGTGTCGGTGGTCCGTTGATGCAGGCTGAAGGCCTGGCCTCGTATTTCCCGATGGAGCGTCTGTCCGTCATGGGCCTGGTGGAAGTGCTGGGGCGGTTGCGCGAGTTGCTGGCTCGGCGCAAGAAGCTGGTCGCCGACCTGATCGACGCGAAACCCGATGTATTCATCGGTATCGACGCGCCGGACTTCAACCTCAATATCGAACTCAAACTGCGCCAGGCCGGGATCAAGACCGTGCACTACGTCAGCCCGTCGGTCTGGGCCTGGCGGCAGAAACGCGTGCTGAAGATTCGCGAAGGCTGCGACCTGATGCTCACGCTGTTCCCGTTCGAAGCCAGATTCTACGAAGAGAAAGGCGTGCCGGTGCGTTTCGTCGGCCATACCCTGGCCGATGCCATTCCACTGCAGGCCGATCGCGCTGCTGCGCGGGCCGAACTCGGTTTGCCTGACGGGCCGCTGGTGGCGTTGATGCCAGGCAGCCGTGGCGGTGAAGTTGGCCGGCTCGGTTCATTGTTTCTCGATACGGCGCAACGCCTGCGGGCGTTGCGCCCGGGGGTGCGGTTTGTCATGCCGTGCGCCAGTGCGCAACGTCGCGCACAGCTCGAAGAACTGTTGGCCGGTCGCGATCTGCCGCTGACCCTGCTCGACGGGCAATCTCATCTGGCCCTGGCAGCGTGTGATGCGGTGTTGATCGCCTCCGGTACCGCGACGCTAGAAGCGTTGCTGTACAAGCGACCGATGGTGGTCGCCTATCGCCTGGCGCCGCTGACGTTCTGGATTCTCAAGCGCATGGTGAAAAGCCCCTACATTTCGTTGCCGAACCTGTTGGCCCAACGTCTGTTGGTGCCCGAGTTGTTGCAGGACGATGCCACGGTCGAAGCGCTGGCCCAGACCTTGTCGCCACTGATCGAGGATGGGGAAGAGCAGACCCGCGGTTTTGACGAGATTCACCGGACCCTGCGTCTGGATGCCTCCAACCAGGCTGCGGACGCAGTGCTGAACCTGATCGGCCAAGTAAAATGAGTAAAACGAATATGCAGATGGGGCTGGATTTCACCTTGGTCGCTGAAATCGAAGAGTTGGTTGCCGGTGTCGATGAGGTGGGTCGCGGTCCGCTCTGTGGTGCGGTGGTGACAGCGGCGGTGATCCTCGATCCGAACCGTCCGATCCTCGGCCTGAATGACTCGAAGAAACTCACCGAAGCCCGCCGCGAAAAGCTCTACGACGAAATCTGCGAAAAAGCCCTGAGCTGGTGCATCGCTCGCGCCGAAGTCGAAGAAATCGACGAACTGAATATCCTGCACGCCACCATGTTGGCCATGCAGCGCGCGGTCGCCGGGCTGCACGTTCAGCCGAAGCTGGCGATGATCGACGGCAATCGTTGCCCGAAACTGCCGATGCGCTCCGAAGCCGTGGTCAAGGGCGATAGCAAGGTTCCAGCCATCGCCGCCGCATCGATTCTGGCCAAGGTCAGCCGTGATCGTGAAATGGCCGCGTTCGAATTGATCTACCCGGGTTACGGCATCGGCGGGCACAAAGGCTACCCGACCCCCGTTCATCTGGAAGCGCTCACCCGTCTTGGCCCGACCCCGATTCACCGGCGATCGTTTGCCCCGGTGCGGCTGGCGTATGAGGCACGGGAAGGTCTCATCGAGAGTTAGTCGCGAGGCTGATGTTTTACTCAAGGCCCGGTACAATCCGGGCCTTGTTGTTTTCATGACTTAACGCAGGATCACTATGCCGGCTTCATTCGTTCACCTACGCCTGCACACTGAATACTCCCTGGTCGACGGTCTGGTGCGGATCAAACCGCTGGTCAAGACCCTGGTGGGCATGAACATGCCTGCCGTGGCGGTCACCGACCAGAACAACATGTGTTCCCTGGTCAAATTCTATAAAAACGCCATGGGTGCCGGGATCAAGCCGATCTGCGGCGCCGACCTGTGGCTGTCGAACAAGGATCCGGACAACCCCCTGAGCCGGATCAGCCTGCTGGTGATGAACGCCGAAGGCTATCGCAACCTCACCGAACTGATTTCCCGCGGCTTTATCGATGGTCAGCGCAACGGTGCGATCATCATCGAGCGCGAATGGGTTGCTGAAGCCAATTCGGGCTTGATCATGCTGTCGGCGGCCAAAGAAGGCGAGATCGGCCAGGCCATGCTCAGCGGCAACCCCGCCGAGGCCGAAACCCTGGCCCGCGAATGGATGGACGTGTTTCCGGATCGTTTCTATCTGGAAATCCAGCGCACCAACCGCCCCAACGATGAAGAACAACTGCACGGCGCCGTGGCCCTGGCCGAGAAGCTCGGTGCGCCGCTGGTGGCGACCAACGACGTGCGTTTCATCAAGCAGGAAGACTTCGCTGCCCATGAAACCCGCGTCTGCATCGGTGAGGGCCGCGCCCTCGATGATCCGCGGCGTTCGAAGAATTACAGCGATCAGCAGTATCTCAAAAGCGCCGAGGAAATGGCCGAGCTGTTTAGCGACATTCCCGAAGCGCTGGAAAACACCGTCGAGATCGCCAAGCGCTGCAACATTGAAGTGAAGCTGGGCACGCACTTCCTGCCCAACTTCCCGATCCCTGATGGCATGACCATCGACGAATACTTCCGCAAGGTGTCCTTCGACGGCCTGGAAGAGCGCCTTGCCGTTCTGCTGCCCAAGGACACCACCGAAGACTACGAGGCCAAGCGCCAGGTCTATGTCGACCGGCTGAATTTCGAGCTGGATATCATCATCCAGATGGGGTTCCCCGGTTACTTCCTGATTGTGATGGACTTTATCCAGTGGGCCAAGAACAACGGCGTACCGGTGGGTCCTGGCCGTGGATCGGGTGCCGGGTCGCTGGTGGCCTATGTGCAGAAGATCACCGACCTCGACCCGCTGGAATATGACCTGCTGTTCGAACGATTCCTCAACCCGGAACGGGTGTCGATGCCCGACTTCGACGTCGACTTCTGCATGGACGGTCGCGACCGGGTAATCGACTACGTAGCCGAGAAGTACGGCCGCAACGCCGTGAGCCAGATCATCACCTTCGGTTCCATGGCGGCAAAGGCCGTGGTCCGCGACGTGGCGCGGGTGCAGGGCAAGTCCTATGGCCTGGCGGATCGTCTGTCGAAGATGATTCCGTTCGAAGTCGGCATGACCCTGGAAAAGGCCTATGAGCAGGAAGAGATCCTGCGCGATTTCATCAAGGTCGATGAAGAGGCCGCGGAAATCTGGGAGATGGCCCGCAAGCTCGAAGGCGTTGTGCGTAACGTCGGCAAGCACGCCGGTGGTGTGGTAATCGCCCCGACCAAGCTGACCGACTTCTCGCCGATCTATTGCGACGAAGCCGGTGATGGCCTGGTAACCCAGTTCGACAAGGATGACGTCGAGGCGGCCGGCCTTGTGAAGTTCGACTTCCTCGGCCTGCGGACCCTGACGATCATCGACTGGGCGCTGAAAACCATCAACCGCGACCGTGCCAAGGTCAACGAACCGCCGCTGGATATCGCGTTCATCCCGCTGGATGACAAACCGACCTACACCTTGCTGCAAAAAGCCGAAACCACGGCGGTGTTCCAGCTTGAATCCCGGGGCATGAAGGAGCTGATCAAAAAGCTCAAGCCCGACTGCCTGGAAGACTTGATCGCACTGGTGGCACTGTTCCGTCCGGGCCCGCTGCAATCGGGCATGGTGGACGACTTCATCAACCGTAAGCACGGTCGTGCCGAGCTGGCGTACCCGCACTCGGACTACCAGTACGAAGGCCTCAAGCCGGTACTGGCACCGACTTACGGCATCATCCTGTACCAGGAACAGGTGATGCAGATTGCCCAGGTCATGGCCGGTTACACCCTCGGTGGTGCGGACATGCTGCGTCGAGCCATGGGTAAGAAAAAACCCGAGGAAATGGCCAAGCAGCGCGGTGGCTTCATTGAAGGTTGCGCCACCAACAACATCGACGCGGACCTTGCCGGTAACATTTTCGACCTGGTGGAAAAATTCGCCGGTTACGGCTTCAACAAATCCCACTCCGCCGCCTATGGCCTGGTGTCGTACCAGACCGCATGGCTGAAGGCGCACTACCCGGCGCCGTTCATGGCCGCGGTACTCTCTGCGGATATGCACAACACCGACAAGGTCGTGACCTTGATCGAAGAAGTGCGGACGATGAAGCTGCGTCTCGACGCGCCGGACGTGAACACGTCCGAATTCAAGTTCACGGTGAACGACGAAGGCCGGATCATTTACGGCCTGGGCGCCATCAAGGGCGTGGGTGAAGGTCCGGTCGAGGCGATCACCGAAGCGCGTCTGGCCGGTCCGTTCAAGGATCTGTTCGATTTCTGCGCACGGGTCGACCTCAAGCGCATCAACAAGCGCACCCTCGACGGTTTGATCCGCAGCGGCGCCCTGGATCGCCTCGGGCCGTATTTCCACGACGAGCAGAAAGCCTACCAGGCCAACATCGACCGCAATCGCGCGGTGCTGCTGACCGCCATGGAAGAGGCGATCAAGGCGGCCGAACAGACCGCGCGCACCCAGGACAGCGGTCACTCCGACCTGTTTGGCGGTCTGTTTGTCGAAGAAGACGCCGACGTCTACGCCAATCACCGCAAGGCCAAGGAACTGACCCTCAAGGAGCGCCTGAAGGGGGAGAAAGATACCCTCGGCCTGTACCTGACCGGTCACCCGATCGACGAGTACGAAGGTGAAATCCGTCGCTTCGCCCGCCAGCGCATCATCGACCTGAAACCGGCGCGTGATACCCAGACCGTTGCCGGGATGATCATCGCCTTGCGGGTGATGAAGAACAAAAAGGGCGACAAGATGGGGTTCATCACCCTCGACGACCGCTCCGGACGGATCGAGGCCTCGCTGTTTTCCGAGGCGTTCCATTCCGCGCAATCGCTGTTGCAGACCGACGCGATGGTGGTGGTCGAAGGCGAGGTCAGCAACGACGACTTCTCCGGTGGCCTGAAATTGCGGGTCAAGCGGGTGATGAGCATGGAGGATGCGCGCACCAATCTGGCCGAAAGCCTGCGCCTGAAGTTGCATACCAAGGACCTCAAGGGCGATCAACTACGCTGGCTGGGTGAACTGTTGAAGCGTCACCGCGGCGCGTGCCCGATCACCTTGGACTACACCAGCCCCGATGCGAAGGCCTTGTTGCAGTTCGGCGAAGGCTGGCGAATCGATCCGGCGGATGCGTTGATTCAAGCCCTGCGTGACCAGTTCGGGCGAGACAACGTCTTCCTCCAATACCGTTGACGGTCAGTGCTATCAGATTGCCCTGACCTTGACCTGAATTTTTAATCTCGACCTCAACGCGCCTGTCCCTTAAGGTAGGGCGCGAATAGACAACCGGCCGGCCCAAGAACCCTTGGGACTCGACCCAAGACGGACGCCTATGAACCCGAATTTTCTAGATTTCGAACAGCCGATCGCCGACCTGCAAGCCAAGATCGAAGAGTTGCGCTTGGTCGGTAATGACAATTCGCTGAATATCGGCGATGAGATCTCCCGCCTGCAGGACAAGAGCAAAACGCTGACCGAAGACATCTTCGGCAAGCTGACCAGCTGGCAGATCGCACGTCTGGCGCGTCACCCGAAACGTCCGTATACCCTGGACTACATCGAACACATCTTCACCGAGTTCGACGAACTGCACGGTGACCGTCACTTCTCGGACGACGCTGCCATCGTTGGCGGTATTGCCCGTCTGGACGACAAGCCGGTGATGATCATCGGTCACCAGAAAGGCCGTGAAGTGCGCGAGAAAGTTCGCCGCAATTTCGGCATGCCGCGTCCGGAAGGCTACCGCAAGGCTTGCCGCCTGATGGAAATGGCCGAACGTTTCAAAATGCCGATCCTGACCTTCATCGACACTCCGGGCGCTTACCCTGGCATTGACGCTGAAGAGCGCAACCAGAGCGAAGCGATTGCCTGGAACCTGCGAGTGATGGCCCGCCTGAAAACCCCAATCATCGCCACCGTGATCGGTGAGGGTGGTTCCGGTGGTGCACTGGCGATTGGCGTCTGCGACCAGTTGAACATGCTGCAATACTCCACCTATGCGGTGATTTCGCCGGAAGGTTGCGCTTCGATTCTGTGGAAAACCTCCGAGAAGGCACCGGATGCCGCAGAAGCGATGGGCATCACCGCCGAGCGCCTCAAAGGCCTGGGCATCGTGGACAAGGTGATTGGCGAGCCACTGGGCGGCGCGCACCGCGACCCGGCCGCCGCAGCCGCATCGATCCGCGCCGAGCTGAGCTCGCAACTGGCGATGCTGAAGAAGTTCGATAACGACGCGCTGCTCAAGCGCCGCTACGATCGACTGATGAGCTACGGTCTCTAAGCCGTACACGCAGTGCCCATGTGGGAGCGAGCTTGCTCGCGATGAGGGTATGACAGTCGACGAATCTGTTGAATGTCAGGCCACTATCGCGAGCAAGCTCGCTCCCACATTTGATTTATGCAAGGTGATGGATATGAGTCGGTCCAATATTGATCTGCCCGCCAGACTCTTGTTGAATCTTGCCTCGTGGCGCAATGCTGCGACCTGGCGCATCGCCTTCTCCGGCGGCCTCGACTCCACTGTCCTGCTGCACCTTCTGGCAACACTCTCCAAAACCGAATCCCTGCCGGCGCTCAACGCCATCCATGTTCATCACGGCCTTCAAGCCGTAGCCGATACGTGGCCGGAACATTGTCGTGCCGTGTGCGCTGCGCTGGGCGTGCCGCTGCAAGTGGTTCGCGTGCAGGTGCAACCGGGTGCCAGTCTTGAACGTGCAGCCCGGGATGCGCGGTATCACGCCTTCACTGAAGCCCTTCAGGCCAACGAAGTGCTGCTGACGGCCCAGCACCGCGACGATCAGGCGGAAACGCTGCTGTTTCGCTTGTTGCGCGGAGCGGGCGTGCGCGGATTGTCCGGGATGCCGCGTCAGCGCCCTTTGGGCAAGGGGCATTTGCTGCGGCCAATGCTTGATGTCACGCGGGCTGAGTTGGAGGCTTATGCCAGTGCGCATGGCTTGAGCTGGATCGAAGATCCCTCGAACCAGGATCGGCAGTACTCGCGCAATTACCTTAGGCATCAAGTCTTGCCGGTGCTGATCCAGCGCTGGCCGCAAGCGGTGGCGACCATGGCCCGCAGCGCGACGCATTTGAATGAGGCGCAAGGACTGCTCGAAGAACTGGCGGACATGGATTTGCGTGAGGCCAGCTCTGCCAGTGAGTTTGCCTGGCTGGGCTTGCGGTCGCTTGAGCTGGCGCCGCTTGCGCATTTGTCTGATGCCCGGCAGCGCAATGCCTTGAGTCATTGGCTCGAACCGCTGACCCGCTTGCCGGACACTGACCATTGGTCGGGTTGGGAGGATTTGCGCGATGCCACCGGCGATGCCTGCCCGGTGTGGCGGCTGGCCGATGGCGAACTGCATCGGGCGGGCGGACGGATCTGGTGGCTGTCCGGCCACTGGCTGAGGCCTCTGTCCGGCGCCGGGGTGTGGCTGGACCCGGCTTCACCGCTGGTTATCCCGGGCAACGGCGTGCTTTCGCTGACCGGGCAAATCCCCGATGGCCCGCTGCATATCCGCTATCGTGAAGGGGGAGAGGTCATGGCATTGCCAGGCCGCGGCCATAGGGACCTGAAACGTTTGCTCAATGAAAGCGCTGTACCGTCCTTCGTACGCGGCAGATTGCCGCTGCTCTACAAAGACGGGCAACTGCTGGCGGTAGCGAACCTCAAGGGGCTCGATGGTGGTGCACTCGGCGACTGGCATTTGCATTGGCAGCCACTGAACGAAGATCAAGGTTTGAGCTGAAAGGGGCTTTCCGGTAGACTACGCTCCCTTCTTGATACAACTTCTGTGGATTCGCCTGAATTGCAGGAGTTGCCGATTACCAAGCAGTCTTTGCTGGGCGATTCCAAAAAATGTGTAGCGAGCAACGAACCGGTGTTTCATTTTCCGGTCTGTCCCAACGCGGCGGTTTTTTCGAAAGGTGCACTGTGATTAATGCAGGTGATCGGGGGCTTCGGCCTTCCTTCGCTTTCCCCGGCGGCTCGGACCGCTTTAACGCAGACTTCTAGGGTTTTTCATGACGCGCTACATATTCGTCACGGGCGGTGTTGTTTCTTCATTGGGGAAAGGCATTGCATCGGCATCATTGGCGGCCATCCTGGAGGCGCGGGGACTTAAGGTCACCATGCTGAAGCTGGACCCGTACATCAACGTCGACCCGGGCACGATGAGCCCGTTCCAGCACGGTGAAGTGTTCGTCACTCACGACGGCGCCGAGACCGACCTGGACCTGGGTCACTACGAGCGGTTCATCCGCACGACCATGACCCAGAACAACAACTTCACCACGGGCCGTGTCTACGAACACGTCCTGCGCAAGGAGCGCCGTGGTGACTACCTGGGTGCAACCATCCAGGTGATCCCGCACATCACCGACGAAATCAAGCGCCGCATCATCAAGGGTGCCGGCGACGCTGACGTGGCAATGGTCGAAATCGGTGGCACCGTGGGTGACATCGAGTCGCAACCGTTCCTCGAGGCGATCCGCCAACTGCGCTTCGAAGTCGGCGCCAAGCGCGCGATGCTGATGCACCTGACACTGGTGCCGTACATCGCCACTGCCGGCGAAACCAAGACCAAGCCTACCCAGCACTCGGTGAAGGAACTGCGTTCCATCGGCCTGCAACCAGACGTGCTGGTCTGCCGTTCCGACCACCCGATCGATGTGTCGTCGCGTCGCAAGATCGCGCAGTTCACCAACGTTGAAGAACGTGCGGTGATCGCGCTGGAAGACGCCGATACCATCTACAAGATCCCGGGTATCCTGCACTCCCAGGGCCTGGACGATTTCGTCGTCGAGCGTTTCGGCCTGCAATGCGGCGGTGCCGATCTGTCCGAGTGGGAAGCCGTGGTCGACGCCAAGCTCAACCCTGAGCACGAAGTCACCATCGCCATGGTCGGCAAGTACATGGAGCTGCTGGACGCCTACAAGTCGCTGATCGAAGCGATGAGTCACGCGGGCATCAGCAACCGTACCAAGGTCAACCTGCGCTACATCGATTCCGAAGACATCGAGAACCAGGGCACCGCGCTGCTCGAAGGCGTCGATGCCATCCTGGTACCGGGCGGCTTCGGTCTGCGTGGCGTTGAAGGCAAGATCACTGCCGTTCAATACGCTCGCGAAAACAAGGTTCCGTACCTGGGTATCTGCCTGGGCATGCAAGTGGCCGTTATCGAGTTCGCACGTAACGTGATGGGCTGGAAAGACGCCAACTCCACCGAGTTCGATCGTGCAAGCGGCCACCCGGTCGTGGGCCTGATCACCGAGTGGGAAGATGCCACCGGCGCCGTCGAAACCCGTACCGAAACCTCCGATCTGGGCGGCACCATGCGCCTGGGCGCGCAGGATTGCCTGCTGGAGCCGGGTTCCCTGGTCCACGGTTGCTACGGCAAGGACGTGATTGTCGAACGTCATCGTCATCGCTACGAAGTGAACAACAACCTGCTGCCGCAAATCATGGAAGCCGGTTTGAAAATCTCCGGTCGTTCCGGTGATGGCGCACTGGTTGAAGTGGTTGAAGCTCCGGATCACCCATGGTTCGTCGCTTGCCAGTTCCACCCTGAGTTCACCTCGACGCCACGAGACGGTCACCCGCTGTTCAGCGGCTTCGTCAAGGCCGCGTTGGCTCAACACCAGAAGAAGGCGTAACCCCGATGGCACAGAAGATCATCCGCGTCGGCGACATCGAGATTGCCAACGACAAGCCCATGGTGCTGTTCGGCGGCATGAACGTGCTGGAAAGCCGTGACATGGCCATGCAGGTTTGCGAAGAGTATGTGAAGGTCACCGAAAAGCTCGGTATCCCTTACGTGTTCAAGGCCAGTTTCGACAAGGCCAACCGGTCTTCTGTGACCTCCTATCGTGGTCCTGGCCTGGAAGAAGGCATGCGCATCTTCCAGGACATCAAGCAAGCCTTCGGCGTGCCGATCATCACCGACGTCCACGAGCCTGACCAGGCCGCGGTCGTCGCTGAAGTCTGCGACATCATCCAGTTGCCGGCATTCCTGTCGCGCCAGACCGACCTCGTGGTCGCGATGGCCAAAACGGGCGCCGTGATCAACATCAAGAAAGCCCAGTTCCTCGCCCCCCAGGAAATGAAGCACATCCTGAACAAGTGCGTGGAAGCGGGTAACGATCAGTTGATCCTCTGCGAGCGTGGTTCGAGCTTCGGCTACAACAACCTCGTCGTCGACATGCTCGGCTTCGGCATCATGAAGCAGTTCGAATACCCGGTGTTCTTCGATGTGACCCACGCGCTGCAAATGCCTGGTGGTCGCTCCGATTCCGCCGGCGGTCGTCGCGCCCAGGTCACCGACCTGGCAAAAGCCGGTATGAGCCAGTCGCTGGCCGGCCTGTTCCTGGAAGCCCACCCGGATCCGGACAACGCCAAGTGCGACGGTCCTTGCGCCTTGCGCCTGGACAAACTGGAGCCATTCCTGGCCCAGCTCAAAGCTTTGGACGAACTGGTGAAGAGTTTTCCGACGGTAGAAACCGCGTAATCCTCAATTCTCCGGTAAAGTACCGCACGATTTAACGCTCAGGCCCTCGGGCCTGAGCCTTGTCGTCTGCAAGACTGCCCGCTGCACCTCACTTGCCGACGATCAAAGATTTCCTACAGCTGCGTCGTTTTCGTCAACTTTGGAGTGTTTACAACAATGGCTAAAATCGTCGACATCAAAGGTCGTGAAGTTCTCGACTCCCGTGGCAATCCCACCGTGGAAGCGGACGTGCTTCTCGACAACGGCATCATCGGCAGTGCCTGCGCGCCGTCCGGTGCTTCCACTGGCTCGCGTGAGGCGCTCGAGCTGCGCGATGGCGACAAGAGCCGTTACCTGGGCAAGGGCGTTCTGAAGGCCGTAGCCAACATCAACGGTCCGATCCGTGACCTGTTGAAAGGCATGGACCCAAGCGACCAGAAAGCGCTCGATCTGGCAATGATCAAGCTCGACGGTACTGAAAACAAAGGTTCCCTGGGCGCCAACGCGATCCTCGCCGTTTCCCTGGCCGCGGCCAAGGCAGCAGCACAGGACCAGGACCTGCCGCTGTACGCTCACATCGCCAACCTGAACGGCACCCCGGGTGTCTACTCGATGCCGGTTCCGATGATGAACATCATCAACGGCGGCGAGCACGCCGATAACAACGTCGACATCCAGGAATTCATGGTTCAGCCGGTTGGCGCCAAGTCTTTCTCGGAAGGTCTGCGCATGGGCACCGAGATTTTCCACCACCTCAAAGCCGTGCTGAAGGCCCGTGGCCTGAGCACTGCCGTCGGTGACGAAGGTGGTTTCGCGCCGAACCTGGCCTCCAACGAAGACGCTTTGAAAGTGATCTCCGAAGCCGTGGCCAACGCCGGTTACAAGCTGGGCACCGACGTGACCCTGGCCCTGGACTGCGCAGCCAGCGAATTCTACGAAGACGGCAAGTACAACCTGTCCGGCGAAGGCCAGGTGTTCACCGCCGAAGGTTTCGCTGACTACCTCAAAGGCCTGACCGAGCGTTACCCGATCATCTCCATCGAAGATGGCCTGGACGAGTCCGACTGGGCTGGCTGGAAGATCCTCACCGACAAGATCGGCGAGAAGACTCAGCTGGTAGGCGACGACCTGTTCGTCACCAACACCAAGATCCTGAAAGAAGGCATCGACAAGAAGATCGCCAACTCGATCCTGATCAAATTCAACCAGATCGGCACCCTGACCGAAACCCTGGAAGCCATCCAGATGGCCAAGGCCGCCGGTTACACTGCCGTGATCTCGCACCGCTCCGGCGAAACCGAAGATTCGACCATTGCCGACCTGGCGGTGGGCACCTCGGCCGGCCAGATCAAGACCGGCTCCCTGTGCCGTTCCGACCGCGTTTCCAAGTACAACCAACTGCTGCGTATCGAAGAGCAGTTGAACGGCAAAGCCAAGTACAACGGTCGCGGCGAGTTCCGCGGTTAAGCGGTAACTGGTAAAAAGACACCGGATTGTGTCGGAAAAATCGCAACAGCGACGTTTTTGCCACTAATCTGATGCCTTATATGCACAAGCCTGGTTCTTCCAGGCTTCGTGCTATCAGAAGCTTCACGTTTGGCATGGCTGTCTTTTTTCACTGGATACCTGATATTCGATGCGCAGTCCCAATTGGTTGTTCCTCATCCTGCTTTTGTTGCTGGCTGGCCTGCAGTACCGCCTGTGGGTGGGAAATGGCAGTCTGGCGCAAGTGGCCGAGTTGACTCAGCAGATTGCGGATCAGCAGGCTGAGAACCAGGCATTGCTGGAACGCAACCGGGTGATGGACGCCGAAGTCAGTGAGTTGAAAAAGGGCATGGAGACCGTCGAAGAACGGGCTCGTCATGAGTTGGGTATGGTCAAGGACGGTGAAACCCTTTACCAGTTGGCCCAATGATTAATTCGTTACCGGCCTTCTGGGCCGTGATTCCTGCCGCGGGCGTCGGTGCCCGTATGGCCGCGGACCGTCCCAAGCAGTATCTGCAACTGGGCGGGCGCACTATTCTCGAACACAGCCTTGGCTGTTTCCTTGATCATCCATGCCTCAAAGGTCTGGTGGTCAGTGTTGCTGTGGACGATCCTTATTGGCCGAACCTGGCGTGTGCCAGTGATCCGCGTATTGCCCGGGTCGAGGGCGGCGCCGAACGTTCCGGGTCGGTGCTCAACGCCTTGCTGCACTTGCATGCGCAGGGCGCTGATGATGAGGATTGGGTACTGGTTCACGATGCCGCACGGCCGAACCTCAGCCGTGACGATCTGGACAAATTGCTGGCTGAGCTGGCTGATGATCCTGTCGGCGGGCTGCTGGCGGTTCCGGCGCGGGATACGCTCAAGCGGGTCGACAAGCATGGTCGTGTGGTCGAAACCGTGGATCGCAGTGTGATCTGGCAGGCCTACACGCCGCAGATGTTCCGCCTTGGGGCGCTGCATCGCGCACTGGCTGACAGCCTGGTGGCCGATGCCGTTGTTACTGACGAAGCTTCGGCGATGGAGTGGGCCGGTTCGGCACCGCGACTGGTCGAAGGGCGGTCCGATAACCTCAAGGTTACGCGTCCAGAAGACCTTGAATGGTTGAGACAACGTTGGGCCAATCGTCACTGATTGATTTGGGTTCAGTGTTGTCCCCAATCGCGAGCAAGCTCGCTCCCACAGGGATTGCTGGCGTTTGCAAGATTTGCGTTCGACCCCATCCACTGTGGGAGCGAGCTTGCTCGCGATAGCGGTAGTTCAAACAACAAATCCGGCACTGATTGACATCAGTTTCGGTATTCCGGCCTTTGCGCCAACCCTTCCTTCAAATAATCCACCAACTTGCGCACCTTCGGCGACAGATGCCGCTGCTGCGGATACAGCGCCCAAACCGCCGTGTTCGGTGGTTGATGCGCCTCCAGCAGCGAAATCAGCGCACCGCTCTTCAGATGCTCCAGCACGTAATAGTCCGGTAACTGACACAGCCCCACGCCTTGTAGCGCCGCGTCCAACACCGCTTGCCCACTGTTGCAGCGCCAGTTTCCCTGCACTCGTTGCGAATATTCCCGCCCGTTCTGTTCCAGTTGCCAGAGGTCCGAGCTGCCGATGAGACAGTTGTGGCGACTCAGCTCCGACAGGCTGTGCGGGCGACCGTAGCGTTCAATGTAGGAGGGTGATGCACAGAGAAACATGCGTCGCGGCGCGAGGCGGGTGGCGACCAGCCGTGAGTCCTGCAAGCGCCCGAGGCGAATCGCCAGGTCGAGGCCTTCGTGCACCAGGTCAAGCTGGCGATTGCTCAGTTCGATGTCGATCCGCAGTTGCGGATACAGCCCCATGAAGCGGGTCACCAGCGGCACGATGAAGCGCTCGCCGTAAGCCACGGCGCAGGTCATGCGCAGCATGCCCTTGGGTTCGCTGGTCAAATCGCCCACCGCGCGCAACGCCTCTTCGCGGCCATCCTGCAAGCGCTGACAATGTTGCAGGAAGGTTTGCCCGGCCTCGGTCAGCGTGACCCGGCGGGTGCTGCGGTAGAGCAGGCGGGTTTGCAGGCGCTCTTCGAGGCGTACGATTTGTCGACTGATATGGGAGGAAGAAACCCCCAGGCGTTGCGCGGCAGCGGTGAACTGGCTGCATTCGGCAACGGCGACAAACTCGTCGATCCCTTCCCAGCGATTTTCGGACATCAATGATTATCCCTGTGTGGCAATAATATTTTGCATTTGCATCGATTATTCATCGTTGAGCCATGTATTACACTCGTTGTCTCGTTTTAATTCACTGGAGAATCACCATGATCAAGTCGCGCGCCGCCGTTGCCTTCGAGGCCAAGAAGCCCCTCGAAATCGTTGAAGTCGATGTCGCCATGCCCAAGGCCGGCGAAGTCTTGCTGCGCGTGGTGGCCTCCGGTGTTTGCCATACCGATGCCTACACACTGTCCGGCGCTGATCCGGAAGGCATCTTCCCGTCGATCCTCGGCCATGAAGGTGGTGCGATCGTGGAAGCGATCGGCGAGGGCGTGACCTCCGTTGCAGTCGGTGATCATGTGATCCCGCTGTACACCCCGGAATGCCGCCAGTGCAAATTCTGCCTGTCGGGTAAAACCAACCTCTGCCAGGCGATTCGCGCGACCCAGGGCAAAGGCTTGATGCCCGACGGTACTTCGCGTTTTTCCTACAAGGGCGAAACGATTTTCCACTACATGGGCACTTCCACGTTCTCCGAGTACACCGTGCTTCCGGAGATTTCCGTTGCGAAAATCGCCAAGGAAGCGCCACTGGAAAAAGTCTGCCTGCTGGGCTGCGGTGTCACTACCGGTATCGGTGCAGTGCTCAACACCGCCAAGGTGAAACCGGGTGATACGGTCGCCATTTTCGGTCTTGGCGGCATCGGTCTGTCGGCTGTTATCGGCGCCGTAAAAGCCAAGGCTGCCCGCATCATCGCCATCGACATCAACCCGGCCAAATTCGAGATCGCCAAGCAGTTGGGTGCAACCGATTGCGTGAACCCGAAAGACTTCGATCGCCCGATCCAGGAAGTCATCGTCGACATGACCGATGGCGGCGTGGATTTTTCCTTCGAGTGCATCGGTAACGTGCAACTGATGCGCGCCGCACTGGAGTGCTGCCACAAGGGTTGGGGCGAGTCGGTCATCATCGGCGTTGCCGGTGCCGGCCAGGAAATCTCGACCCGTCCGTTCCAGCTGGTCACCGGCCGCGTCTGGCGCGGTTCGGCATTCGGCGGCGTGCGCGGCCGTACCGAGTTGCCAAGCTATGTGGAAATGGCCGAAACCGGCGAGATTCCGCTGGATACCTTCATCACCCACACCATGGGCCTGGAAGATATCAACAAGGCGTTTGACCTGATGCACGAAGGGAAAAGCATTCGCTCCGTCATCCATTTCTGAGGTCCGCCATGAGTCTGGAAAACATCTCCTGCCAGAAAAGCTTCGGCGGCTGGCACAAACGCTATCGCCATCGCTCGGAAGTGCTCGGCTGCGATATGGTGTTCGCCGTCTACCTGCCACCGCAAGCGGAGCAGGGCGGCAAGCTGCCGGTGTTGTACTGGTTGTCCGGCCTGACCTGCACCGACGAGAACTTCATGCAGAAGGCCGGCGCCATGCGCATGGCCGCGGAGCTCGGTCTGATCATCGTCGCACCGGACACCAGCCCTCGCGGTCCTGAAGTGCCGGGCGATCCGGATGGCGCCTGGGACTTTGGCCTCGGCGCCGGGTTTTACCTGAATGCCACTCAGGAACCGTGGTCGCGGCACTATCGGATGCATGACTATGTCGTGCAGGAATTGCCGACATTGGTCGAAGCCCATTTCCCGGCGTCGGACAGGCGCGGTATCAGTGGCCATTCCATGGGCGGCCACGGTGCGCTGGTCTGCGCCTTGCGCAATCCGGGGCGCTATCTGTCGGTGTCGGCGTTCTCGCCAATCAACAACCCGATGGATTGCCCGTGGGGGCAGAAAGCCTTTTCCCGCTATCTGGGAGAGGACCGTTCGAAATGGCGCGAATGGGATGCCTGCGCGTTGATTGCCGAGGTCGATGAAAAGCTGCCGCTGTTGGTCGACCAAGGTGATCGCGACGACTTCCTCGCCAACCAGCTCAAGCCGGAAGCCTTGCAGCAGGCGGCCAAACTGGCCGGTCACCCGCTGACGTTGCGCCTGCAACCGGGCTATGACCACAGCTATTTCTTCATTGCCAGTTTCATCGATGAGCACTTGCGGCATCACGCGCATGCTCTGGTTGGCTAATGCAGGTAGAATCACGCCCTGACAAAAATCGGGGCGTTTTTTTATGCGTATTGGCCACGGCTATGATGTGCACCGTTTCGCTGAAGGCGATTTCATCACTCTGGGCGGTGTGCGCATTGCACACAGCTTCGGGCTGCTCGCCCACTCTGACGGTGACGTCCTCTTGCACGCCTTGAGCGATGCCTTGCTCGGCGCCGCGGCGCTGGGCGACATCGGCAAGCATTTCCCGGATACCGACCCGCAATTCAAGGGCGCCGACAGCCGTGCGCTGTTGCGTCACGTCGTCGCACTGGTCCATGCCAAAGGCTGGAAAGTCGGCAACGTCGATAACACCATCGTCGCCCAGGCGCCGAAAATGGCCCCGCATATCGAATCGATGCGCGCGCTGATTGCCGCGGATCTTCAAGTAGAGTTGGATCAAGTGAACGTGAAAGCTACCACCACCGAAAAGCTCGGCTTTGTCGGTCGCGAAGAAGGCATTGCCGTGCACTCCGTTGCCTTGTTGCTGCGCGCATGAACGAACTGCAATTGCTCGGCCCGCGGGCTTACGGTGAGGCCCTCGGCACGGCGGTCCTGAAAGCGATCGCCGAAGATTTCCAGGTCGACGAAGTCCTCGACATTCCCCTCAGTGGCGAAGGCGAACACCTGTGGATCTGGGTGGAAAAGCGTGGTCTGAATACTGAAGAAGCGGCGCGACGGATTGCCAAGGCTGCCGGCGTGCCATTGCGCACCGTCAGTTATGCCGGGCTCAAGGACCGTCAGGCGTTGACTCGCCAGTGGTTCAGCGTGCAACTGCCGGGCAAGGCCGACCCTGATCTGTCGGCCGCGGAAAACGATACGCTGAAGATCCTCAAGACCGCCCGCCACAAGCGCAAACTGCAACGCGGTGCCCACTCGGCCAACGGCTTCACTTTGCGCCTCACCCAGTTCGCTGGCGACAAGGCTGCTATCGAAGAACGCCTGCAACTGATCGTTAAACACGGCATCCCTAACTATTTCGGCGCACAGCGCTTCGGCCATGACGGCGGCAACGTCGTCGATGCTCGCGCCTGGGCCGCGCGCAAGGCCTTGCCGGAGCAGCGCAACGTGCGCTCGCGTCTGCTCTCCACGGCGCGCAGTTTTCTATTCAATCAGGTGCTGGCCGCACGAGTTGCCGATGGCACCTGGCAGCGTGCCCAGGTGGGCGATCTGCTGGCGTTCACCGACAGCCGCAGCTTTTTCCCGGCGGGCGAAGCCGAGTGCAGCGACCCGCGCCTGGCGATTCTCGATCTGCACCCGACCGGCCCGCAGTGGGGCGAAGGTGACTCGCCGGCCACGGGCGTTGTCCATGAACTGGAGCAGGCAATCGCCGCGCGCGAAGCAGACCTTCGCGATTGGTTGATTAACGCCGGTATGAGCCACGAACGTCGCATCCTGCGGCTGCCCATTGGCGGGTTGACGTGGCATTATCCCGAGCCTGACATTCTGCAACTGGAATTCGTCCTGCCGGCCGGATGCTTCGCCACCGTATTGGTGCGCGAGCTTGTTGATCTGGTGCCGGTGGGGCAGACGGACAGCCCATGCGTATTCTGATTTCTAACGACGATGGGGTAACCGCACCCGGTCTCGCCGCGCTTTATGCTGCGCTGGCGGATTACACCGAGTGCGTGGTTATCGCCCCGGACCAGGACAAGAGCGGCGCCAGCAGTTCGCTGACGCTCGACCGTCCGTTGCACCCGCAAACCCTGGCCAACGGCTTTATCAGCCTCAACGGCACGCCAACCGATTGTGTGCACCTGGGCCTCAACGGCCTGCTGGAGCGCGAAGCGGACATGGTGGTTTCCGGAATAAACCTGGGTGCGAACCTGGGGGACGATGTCCTGTATTCCGGCACGGTGGCGGCGGCCCTGGAGGGGCGTTTCCTGAATCACCCCTCGTTTGCCTTTTCGCTGGTCTCACGCCAGGTAGAGAACCTTCCCACAGCTGCCCATTTCGCGCGCAAACTGGTTGAAGCCCATGCTGACCTGGATCTGCCACCGCGTACGGTACTGAACGTGAACATTCCCAATTTGCCGCTGGACCGCATCCGCGGTATCCAGCTGACCCGCCTGGGCCATCGCGCCCGAGCCGCGGCACCGATGAAAGTGGTGGATCCGCGGGGCAAGTCCGGTTACTGGATCGCGGCGGCCGGGGATGCCGAAGATGGCGGCCCGGGTACCGATTTCCATGCAGTGATGCAGGGTTATGTTTCGATCACGCCGCTGCAACTGGATCGCACCTTCAATGATGCCTTCAGAAGTCTGGACGGCTGGCTGGAGGGGCTGCGCTGATGGGTCGCGAACAAGACGATATGCTGCGTCGCGGCATCGGCATGACTTCCCAGCGAACCCGGGAGCGGCTGATCCAGCGCCTGTACGAAGAAGGCATCTCCAACGCCAGGGTACTGGAGGTCATTCGCCGGACCCCGCGCCACCTGTTCGTCGACGAAGCGCTGGCGCACCGTGCCTATGAAGACACCGCGCTGCCGATTGGCAACAACCAGACCATCTCCCAGCCTTATATGGTGGCGCGCATGAGCGAGCTGCTGCTGGAGGCCGGTCCCCTCGACAAGGTGCTGGAGATCGGTACCGGGTCGGGTTATCAGACGGCGGTGCTGTCGCAACTGGTCGAGCGTGTGTTCTCGGTCGAGCGCATCAAGGTTCTGCAGGATCGGGCAAAGGAACGCCTGGTCGAACTGAACCTGCGCAACGTGGTGTTCCGCTGGGGCGATGGCTGGGAGGGCTGGCCGGCACTGGCGCCATACAATGGGATTATCGTCACCGCAGTGGCAACCGACGTACCCCAGGCATTGCTTGACCAGTTGGCACCGGGAGGCCGAATGGTGATCCCGGTCGGGTCCGGCGAAGTCCAGCAATTGATGCTGATCATCCGCGAGGAACAAGGTTTTTCCAGGCATGTCCTGGGGGCTGTGCGCTTCGTGCCATTGCTCAATGGGCCACTGGCCTGAGCATTTGTTTCGGCACGCTGAATTCTCTTCGATTGCCTTTGTCTTACAGCGGCATCGTTGTGTTAAACGGGATTCATCGTCAGGCAGCAAACGTGTGCGCGGCACCGATTCGCCACATTAAAGGTAAAGCGTGCACGGCCCGTTATACTTGCGACAGTTCATGCCGGACTCCGGCATTTCACATTTTCAGCCACCACAGAGGGAGCGGCGGGTGAGTCTCACAGTCATTGCGCAGCGTATGAGTAAAACGAGCTTTCAGCGCCTGGTGACTGGCCTTGTCTTGAGCACTTTGCTGGTCGGTTGTTCCAGCAACAAGTCCAGCGATGTTCGTGTCGTGGACCGTAACAATGCCGCGGCTCAGCGTCCAGCCGTGACCACCGGGCAATACATTGTTCGGCCCAAGGACACCCTGTTCTCCATCGCCTTCCGTTACGGCTGGGACTACAAGGCCCTGGCGGCACGCAACAACATTCCTGCGCCTTACACCATCCGTCCGGGTCAGACGATTCGCTTTGATGGTCGTACAAAATCAACGTCGACGGCGGTGGTCAGCTCGTCCAGTTCAACACCTTCGTCGTCGAGTAAAACCACGGTCATCCGTCGTTCGGCAAACGGTACGACCACCAGCACAACGACGGTTGTACCGTCCGTCGCGAGCAAGCCAGCCCCTGCTCCTTTGCCACCTCCCGGGCCAGCCCCGACCGGCTGGGGATGGCCATCTAATGGCATTCTGATTGGAAAATTCTCTTCAAACGGTAGTTTGAATAAAGGAATTGATATCGCCGGAGATTTGGGACAGCCTGTTTTAGCTGCGTCTGATGGGACGGTGGTATACGCCGGGAGTGGCTTAAGGGGCTACGGCGAATTAGTGATCATCAAGCACAGTGAAACCTACGTCAGTGCCTACGGACATAACCGCAGGCTGTTGGTTCGGGAGGGGCAGCAGGTCAAGGTCGGACAGACAATTGCCGAAATGGGGTCAACGGGTACAGACCGGGTGAAACTGCATTTTGAGATTCGCCGCCAAGGTAAACCTGTAGATCCGCTGCAATTCCTGCCACGCCGTTGATCGCTACCAGCCTGTTCCGTCGCGTAGAGGGGACAGGCTCCAGCGTTGCCAGGGAGAAAGGCGCCGCTTGAGCTTGAGGTCGAACTCACCAAAGGACTATAACAATGGCTCTCAGTAAAGAAGTGCCGGAGTTTGACATCGACGATGAGGTTCTCCTGATGGAGAGCAGCATCGATACGGATTCGATGTCGAATGATGAAGGGGCGGCTCCACCTTCCGTTCGTGCCAAATCCAAACACTCCGCATCCTTGAAACAGCACAAGTACATTGACTACACGCGGGCACTTGATGCCACGCAGTTGTATCTCAATGAAATTGGTTTCTCTCCCCTGCTATCACCCGAAGAAGAAGTTCATTTTGCGCGCCTGTCGCAAAGTGGCGATCCGGCCGGGCGCAAACGCATGATTGAAAGCAACCTGCGACTGGTGGTGAAAATCGCCCGACGCTACGTCAATCGTGGGCTGTCGCTGCTGGACCTGATCGAAGAGGGCAACCTCGGCTTGATCCGGGCGGTGGAGAAGTTCGATCCGGAACGCGGTTTCCGCTTCTCGACCTACGCGACCTGGTGGATTCGCCAGACCATCGAACGCGCAATCATGAATCAGACCCGGACCATCCGGTTGCCGATCCATGTGGTCAAGGAGCTGAACGTGTACCTGCGGGCCGCGCGGGAGCTGACGCAAAAACTCGACCATGAACCCTCACCCGAAGAAATCGCCAACCTGCTGGAAAAACCGGTGGGAGAGGTCAAGCGTATGCTCGGCCTTAACGAACGGGTTTCTTCGGTCGACGTCTCGCTGGGTCCGGATTCGGATAAAACCCTGCTGGACACCCTGACTGACGACCGTCCAACCGATCCATGCGAATTGTTGCAGGACGACGACCTGTCCCAGAGCATCGATCAATGGCTCTCGGAACTGACCGACAAGCAACGCGAAGTGGTTGTACGCCGCTTCGGCCTGCGCGGCCATGAAAGCAGCACCCTTGAAGACGTCGGCCTGGAAATCGGCCTGACCCGGGAGCGGGTCAGACAGATTCAGGTGGAAGGCTTGAAGCGGCTACGCGAGATCCTGGAAAAAAATGGTCTGTCGAGCGAGTCGCTGTTCCAATAAGGCACTCACTGCGATGGCATGAAAAACCCCGACTGGCTCGGGGTTTTTTATTGCCTGACCAGGAGACCGAGTCCCCTCGGGATTTTGGTTTCGTGCTGTAAGCCTAGGCTTACTCTTGCGTAAGTGTTCGTTATTTTTACACCCCGGCAGTCGTCCATTCGGAGCGCTGACTGCCTATATATGTTTGATTTATATTAATATTTTTTAGTATTAATGATGTGTGACACCAGAATCTCGCGCCAGGGGCCGATTGATCCCGGAGGGGAACACTCTAGTATTGAGGTTGTGTCGACGGACAGACACGTCCTTCATGGATGAGGGATATGGATATCGCAGGACGCGATTCATCAGGACGATGAAAAGGAACACAGGGAATAGGGAAAAAATGTGGGCGGGTCAAACCGCCCCTTTTTTTTGCCCGCAGAAAAGCAAAAAGGCCCTTGTGGGGCCTTTTTCGCGAACGCGGGGGTAATCAGCGTTCGAGGTCTGCGATCTTGCCTGGCTTGCCGTCCCATTCTGCGGAATCGGGCATTGGATCTTTGCGTTCGGTGATGTTTGGCCAGATATCGGCCAACTCAGCGTTCAGCTCAATGAAGTTTTCCATGCCGGCCGGAACTTCATCTTCAGAGAAGATAGCCACGGCAGGGCATTCAGGTTCGCACAGCGCGCAATCGATGCACTCATCCGGGTGGATCACCAGGAAATTCGGGCCTTCGTAAAAGCAGTCCACCGGACAGACTTCTACGCAGTCGGTGTACTTGCACTTGATGCAGTTGTCGGTGACGACGAAGGTCATTTCTAATTTTCTCCTCAGGCGCGGCTTGCTGCGCCCCTTCTCGTAGGGGTCGCCAGGTTCGGGAGCGATAGTCTGCTGGCCAGGCTATTAGCCAGCAGCATCCCAAACCGCGCGAGATTCTAACAGCTTGCAAGCCGCTGCGTTAGATCCGTGTCTTTAGTGTATAGAGCATTTCGAGAGCACGACGTGGCGTCATGTCGTCCAGGTCGAGCTTGGCCAGGTCATCCAGCACCGGGTGCGGCAGGCTGGCGAACAGGTCGCTTTGCTGCGGCGCGGCCGGTTTGCCTTTGGCCGGTGCCGGTGTTTCGTGGGGCAAGGCGGTGTCTTCCAGGCGACTCAGATGCTCGCGAGCACGGGTGATGACCTCGCTCGGTACGCCGGCCAGCTGCGCAACGGCCAGGCCATAACTCTGGCTGGCCGGCCCGGGCAGCACGTGGTGCAGGAACACGATGCGCTCGTTGTGCTCGGTGGCATTGAGGTGCACGTTGGCCACCAGCGGCTGGGCTTCCGGCAGGACGGTCAGTTCAAAGTAGTGGGTGGCGAACAGCGTGTAGGCACGCAGATGCGCCAGGCGCTCGGCCGCCGCCCATGCCAGGGACAGACCGTCGAAGGTGCTGGTGCCGCGCCCGACTTCGTCCATCAGCACCAGGCTGCGCTCGGTGGCGTTGTGCAGGATGTTCGCGGTTTCGCTCATTTCCACCATGAAGGTCGAACGCCCGCCGGCCAGGTCATCGCTGGAGCCGATCCGGGTGAAGATGCGGTCGACCAGCGACAATTCGCAACTGGCCGCTGGCACGAAGCTGCCGATGTGCGCCAGGAGCACAATCAATGCGGTCTGACGCATGTAGGTGGATTTACCGCCCATGTTCGGTCCGGTGATCACCAGCATGCGGGTGTTGTCGTCCAGGCTCAGGTCGTTGGCCACGAACGGCGTGGTCAGCACTTGTTCGACCACCGGGTGACGACCCTGGCTGATGCGCATGCACGGCTCGCTGACGAAGCGTGGGCAGTTCAGATCGAGGTTCAGTGCACGTTCGGCCAGGTTGCTCAAGACGTCCAGCTCGGCCAGGGCGCCGGCGGTGTCCTGCAAAGGTGGCAGCTGGCTGATCAGATCTTCGAGCAACGCTTCGTACAGCATCTTCTCGCGGGCCAGGGCGCGGCTCTTGGCTGACAGTGCCTTGTCTTCGAACGCCTTGAGTTCCGGCGTAATGAAACGCTCGGCGCCTTTGAGCGTCTGGCGGCGAATGTAGTCGGCCGGTGCCGATTCCGCCTGCTTGCTTGGCAGCTCGATGAAGTAACCGTGGATGCGGTTGTAACCAACCTTCAGATGCGACAGGCCGGTGCGGGCCTTTTCCCGTGCCTCGAGGTCGATCAGGAACTGTCCGGCGTTTTCGCTCAGCGACTGCAATTCGTCGAGTTCGCTGTCGTAGCCGGTTTTTAGCACGCCCCCATCACGAATGACCGCGGGCGGGTTGTCGATGATGGCTTTTTCCAGCAGTGCCGCCAGTTCCGGGTAGGTGCTGGTGATGGTGGCGAGTTGCTGGAGGTGTGGGGCTTCGAGCTCCGTCATTGCCACTTGCAGTTCGGGCAGTGCGCCGAGGGCGTCACGCAACCGGGCGAGGTCGCGGGGGCGGGCATTACGCAGGCCGATCCGCGCAAGAATCCGCTCGATGTCGCCGATTTCCTTGAGCTGCGGTTGCAGTCTTTCGAAGCGATAACCGTCGAGCAGGCAAGTGATCGAGCTTTGGCGTGCCAACAGCACCGTCAAGTCGCGCAATGGGCGATTCAGCCAGCGGGTCAGCAGGCGGCTGCCCATGGCGGTCTGGCAACGGTCCACCACCGATTGCAGGGTGTTGTCGCGGCCCCCGGCCAGGTTGGTGTCGAGCTCCAGGTTGCGACGGCTGGCGCCATCGAGCACCACGGTGTCGTCCAGGCGTTCATGACGCAAACTGCGCAAGTGGGGCAGGGCGGTGCGCTGGGTTTCTTTGGCGTAGGCCAGCAGGCAACCGGCGGCACCGATCGCCAGGGTCAGGTTTTCGCAGCCAAAGCCCTTGAGATCCTGGGTCGAGAATTGCTGGCACAGGCTTTTGAGCGCCGAATCGCGCTCGAAATCCCACGGCGCACGGCGACGCACGCCGCGGCGTTTTTCCGCCGGCAAGTCCTTGGGCCAGTCATCCGGGATCAGTAATTCCACCGGGTTGACCCGCTCCAGTTCCGCCAGCAGGTTTTCCCAGCCCTTGATTTCCAGCACGCTGAAGTTGCCGCTGGTGATGTCCAGTACCGCCAGGCCGAACAGGCGCTCATCGCCCAGGACGGCGGCGATCAGGTTGTCCCTGCGCTCGTCGAGCAGCGCCTCGTCACTCACCGTCCCCGGCGTGATGATGCGTACCACCTGCCGCTCCACCGGCCCTTTGCTGGTGGCCGGGTCGCCGACCTGCTCGCAGATCACCACCGATTCGCCAAGCTTCACCAGTTTTGCCAGGTAACCCTCGGCGGCGTGGTAAGGAATCCCGCACATCGGAATCGCCTGGCCAGCCGACTGCCCGCGGGCCGTCAGGGTGATGTCCAGCAACTTGGCGGCCTTCTTCGCGTCTTCATAGAAGATCTCGTAGAAGTCGCCCATGCGGTAGAACATCAGCTGGTCCGGGTGCTGGTTTTTCAGGCGCCAGTACTGCTGCATCATCGGGGTGTGGGAGGACAGGTCGGAGACGGCTTTATTCATCGGATTGTCAGGAAGCTCGTTGAAAGAGGTGGGGCAAAAGCAGGGCAACGGCCGGGCTTTTCCGCGATGGGCGCAAGGTTACCATGGGCGGTCCGCCCGACGCAGGCGCCACGGCCGGGTGACATCCTTTACGATGCAAAAATCATGTTATGCATCGATTATGCAAATCGGCATTGTCTTCTTCGAAAAGTGCAAGCACTATGCGTGTTATGCAAAAGCGCAACGTATCTACTGTATTAAGGGCATTGCTCGATCAGCACGGGATCTCCCCCACGGAGCTTCACCGTCGCACCGGCGTGCCTCAATCCACGCTCTCGCGCATTCTCAGCGGGAAGATCGTCGATCCTTCGGATAAACATGTTTCGAAGATTGCCGAGTATTTCGCCTTGAGCACCGACCAGTTGCGTGGCCGCGCGGACGTCTCGTCTGCCGCCAATGCCGGGCGTGCTCCTGTGCATTCGGAACTCAAGGATATAAGTCTGTGGGACGACGATACCCCGGTCGATGACGACGAGGTGTCGGTCCCCTTTCTTCGCGAGGTTGAATTGGCTGCGGGATCGGGAAGATTCGTTATCGAGGAGAGCGAGCGCTCTAGCCTGCGCTTCGGCAAGCGAAGCCTGCGCCATAACGGCGTGCAGTTCGACCAGGCCAAATGCGTGACAGTGCGGGGCAACAGCATGTTGCCGGTGCTACGCGACGGCGCCACGGTCGGGGTCAATGCCGGCAAGTGCGGCATTGGCGATATCGTTGACGGCGACCTTTATGCAATCAATCACAACGGCCAATTGCGGGTGAAGCAACTCTATCGCCTGCCGACCGGCATTCGCTTGCGCAGCTTCAACCGTGACGAGCATCCGGACGAAGATTACACCTTTCAGGAGATCCAGGAGGAGCCGATTGTAATCCTCGGACATGTCTTTTGGTGGGGTATGTACGCCCGCTAACACTCATCCGTTTAGATAAAACCCGCTTCCCGAGCGGGTTTTTTTCGTGTGCTGAAAGCATTGGGCATACTTTTATTAATGCGTTTGTGCATTGACTGAGTATGCATAAGTGCATAATGTTGCTGCCTGACTATTAAAGAATGCGCTGTGATCACTACTCAAGGAGGCATGAAATGACCGCTGAGCAATATGCGTTGCTGGACATGCCTCTGTGGCTGGTCATCAGCCTGCCAATCCTTGGTGGCGTTGCCGGTGAAATGTGGCGTGCCGAAAAAGAGGGCGTTCGTGGCTGGTCCCTTGTCCGACGCCTGAGCCTGCGGTCTGGATCCAGCATGATCTGCGGCGCTTCGGTCATCATGCTGCTGCACGCTGCCAATGTGTCCATCTGGGCTGCTTGTGCGGGTGGTTGTTTAGCGGCGATGGCCGGGACAGACGTCGTTCTGGGGTTGTATGAGCGTTGGCTGGCCAAGCGCATGGGTATTGGCCATACCCCCTCCGGTGACGTGGAAGATTGATTCTCCGACAGGCCTTTTCCAGAGCCTCCGGTTCTTTACATTTTGATCGTTCCTGTCGCTTGCAAGTGCGGTCTGCTCGTGTACGGTTAACCTCATCCCGCCCGATCAGGAGATGACCGTGAACGAAATCACCCAGCTCGCCGCCGAACTCGGCAGACGCCTGCAGGTTCTCAATGCCCACGTCACCACGGCGGAGTCCTGCACCGGCGGAGGCATCGCCGAGGCAATCACCCGTATCCCCGGGAGTTCGGCCTGGTTCGAGGCCGGTTATGTCACTTACTCCAACCGACAGAAAACCCTGCAACTGAATGTCCCGGTGGAGTTGTTCACCACCGTGGGCGCGGTCAGCCGCGAGGTGGTCGAGGCGATGGTCCGGGGGGCGCAGGAGAAAAATAGCGCGTATTTCTCCGTGGCGGTCAGTGGCATCGCCGGGCCGGATGGTGGAACGGCGAACAAGCCGGTTGGCACGGTGTGGCTGGCCTGGGGCGTCGGAGATCAGGTGTTCTGCGAGCGGCAGCACTTCCCGGGTAATCGCGATGACGTCCGCCGACAAACGGTGAAGGCCGCGCTAGAGGGGCTGCTGCGCTATGCCGCGGCAGAAATCTCAAATCAGGGGTAGGCGATCCGGAAACGCTGTGGAATAATACTGGCTACTTATACAGGTGTTGGCCGTCAGGCCTTATTGATTACGTGAGGACTTTAATGGACGACAACAAGAAGAAAGCCTTGGCTGCGGCCCTGGGTCAGATCGAACGTCAATTCGGCAAGGGTGCCGTAATGCGTATGGGCGATCAGGACCGTCAGGCGATCCCGGCCATTTCCACTGGCTCTCTGGGGCTGGACATCGCTCTCGGCATCGGCGGTCTGCCAAAAGGCCGTATTGTTGAAATCTACGGTCCTGAATCTTCCGGTAAAACCACGCTGACCTTGTCCGTGATCGCCCAGGCTCAAAAAGCCGGCGCGACCTGCGCATTCGTCGACGCCGAACACGCCCTCGACCCTGAGTACGCCGGCAAGCTGGGCGTCAACGTCGACGACCTGCTGGTTTCCCAGCCGGATACCGGCGAGCAGGCCCTGGAAATCACCGACATGCTGGTGCGTTCCAACGCGGTTGACGTGATCATCGTCGACTCCGTGGCCGCCCTGGTGCCAAAGGCTGAAATCGAAGGCGAAATGGGTGACATGCACGTGGGCCTGCAAGCCCGTCTGATGTCCCAGGCACTGCGTAAAATCACCGGTAACATCAAGAACGCCAACTGCCTGGTGATCTTCATCAACCAGATCCGTATGAAAATCGGCGTGATGTTCGGTAGCCCGGAAACCACCACCGGTGGTAACGCACTGAAGTTCTACGCATCGGTTCGTCTGGACATCCGTCGTACGGGGGCGGTGAAAGAAGGTGATGAGGTCGTCGGTAGCGAAACCCGCGTCAAGGTTGTGAAGAACAAGGTGGCTTCGCCGTTCCGTCAGGCCGAGTTCCAGATTCTTTACGGCAAGGGCATCTACCTCAACGGTGAGATGATCGACCTGGGTGTTCTGCACGGTTTCGTCGAGAAGTCCGGTGCCTGGTATGCCTATGAAGGCACCAAGATCGGTCAGGGCAAGGCCAACTCGGCCAAGTTCCTGGCAGACAATCCGGAAGTCGCGGCAAAGCTGGAGAAGCAACTGCGTGACAAGCTGCTGTCGCCTGCATCGGTTGCGGACGCCAAAGCTTCTGCGGTCAAAGAGACCGAAGACGACCTGGCTGACGCTGATATCTGATCGAAGCGATGACCGCCGTACTCGATACACTCGTCGCGGTGCGGCGAACCGCAATGGACCTGCTCGCACGACGCGAGCACGGTCGTGTCGAGCTGACGCGTAAACTGCGTCAGCGCGGCGCCCTCCCTGAAATGATCGAAACAGCACTCGACCGGTTGACGGAAGAGGGGCTGTTGTCCGAAACCCGTTACCTGGAAAGTTTCGTTTCCTACCGCGCCCGCTCCGGTTATGGCCCTTTACGCATTCGTGAAGAGTTGGGCCAGCGTGGCCTGCAGCGCACCGATATTGAACTCGCCCTGCGTGAGAGCGGTATCGATTGGCAGGAGCAATTGATCGATACCTGGCGACGCAAGTTCTCCGGGCAATTGCCGGCAGACGCCAGGGAGCGAGCCAAACAAGGCAGGTTCCTGGCGTATCGGGGATACTCCATGGAAATGATCAACCGCCTGTTCAGCGGTCGAGGGATGGACGATTGAACTGAAACGGCCCGCTATTTAGATAGCGGGCCGTTTTTTTATGCCTCACGAAACCTTTGACGGCTCCCGCGTGCGTTGTTGTACCTGGGGTTTTGATTGTGCCCAGTTTTCCGGCAGGTTGATGTAGTCCACAAGCTCGCGCAGGCGGCCATGATTGCGGGCATTGAAGTTGAAGACCAGCCGCGCCAGATGGCTGAATTCGGCTTCGTTGTGTTCTTCACCGCTGTAAGCGTGCTGATGGAAATGATCGCTCAGGCACAGGTCGGCGAACGCCTCCTGCATGTGTTCGAGTGCGTGGTCGCTGAGTGTGTGATTCATGCGAATCAGGAACTGATGCTTGAGCCAGCGACTGGAGTGGAAGTTGCTGTAGAACTGGTTGATGTGCTCTACCGCTTCTTCGACGTTGTAGACCAGTTTCATCAGCTTCATGTCAGTGGGCAGGATGTAGTGGTTTTCCTCCAGTTGCTGGTGAATGAAGTCCAGTGCGCCTTGCCAGAATTTGCCGTCCGGCGTGTCGAGCAGCACCACTGGTACCAATGGGCTTTTGCCGGTCTGGATCAGTGTCAGTACTTCCAGCGCTTCATCCAGGGTACCGAAGCCACCCGGGCACAGCACGAGGGCATCGGCTTCCTTGACGAAGAACAGCTTGCGGGTGAAGAAGAAGTGGAAGGGCAGCAGGCTGGTCGTGCCGTCGACAGTGGGGTTGGCATGCTGTTCGAAGGGCAGGGTAATGTTGAACCCCAGGCTGTTTGCCAGTCCGGCGCCCTCATGGGCGGCGGCCATGATGCCGCCACCGGCGCCAGTGATGACCATCATGTCCGAGCGCGCCAGCGCGGCACCGAGTTCCCGGGCCATGCTGTAGAGCGGGTGTTCCATGGGGGTACGGGCCGAGCCGAAAACAGTGACCTTGCGCCGCCCCTTGAATTGTTCGAGCACGCGAAAAGCCTGTTCCAGTTCGCGCAGGGCCTGCAGGGTGATTTTGGCATTCCAGCGGTTGTGGTCTTCCTGGGCCATGCGTAGCACGGTCAGGATCATATCGCGGTAGATCGGGATGTTCGGGCTGTTGGGTGAAATCAGCTTGAGCTGTTCTTCGACCTTGCTGATGAGGTCGTGGCCGCTTTCTTCAAAATGACGGCTCAGGAGGTCATTCGGTTGGTAAGGCATTCAACTTCTCCTTCTGCACAGAACCCTCGGCCCGACAACGTACGTCGGTGCCACGACACTTCGTGTGTCGCTGTCTGCCCCGGCCCATGCCTGGGCGATCTACTTGACCCGAAAAACACCGGATCATCCAAACAGGTTCTGTTTTTCCCTTGGATGAAAGAAACATTCGCACAATACGACAAGCGACGGGCAGCCCCTTTCCAGCCCTGAAAAATGAACGTGGATAACCTGAAATCTAGACCTTCACAGTGATTTGCGCTGCCTTGATCATTGCGCCTCAAAGTCTTTCCTGGCAACCGCTTATTGACGATTTGCAAGGTGCTTTCACCGCTCGTCTGAACGCACGTCGCGTGTGCTGCACTCTGATTTACTAAGTTACAGGTGCGACACGACAACTTTGCGTCAACGGCAAGGCGCGCAATACAAGTGGTTCAAGGATTTTTTGCTCAAACATGAGTGAAGTGCAAGGAGGCGGGAAACCATGGCCAGAGTCGTTCTGGAGATCGATACGCAACTGTATCGATTGCTGAAGTCATCGGCCGAGACCCATCATTTGAGTCTCGAAGAGGAGTGCTGCCGACGTTTGCGCGGTGGCGAGCGTCGTTCGCATTACTTGCAGGCGCTGCTGGCGGAACTGCGCGCCGAAGATGAACAACGGCGCGCCAACTCCAGGTGATTACTTTTTCTTCTTGGCAGGTTGCAGGCAGTCCGATTCCTGGAAGCTTGCGGAACCGACCGGGCGGTTGGTCTTCACCTCAGTGAAGTCGTAACGCATGATCGCGCCCTTGGCCATCAGCTTGCGAAACCCTTCGTTTCGGCAGACTGAGGCTCCCAACTGGAAGTAAACCGCTTTTGGATCTGCGCGCATCTTGTCGGCGTGGCTGCTCTGCACGCTCAGATGGTTGATCAGCTGTTTGCCGTCAACGGTGTAGCCTTGATCGAGAATGTCTTCGTTGATCGCTCGAGGAGTGCCGACGCTGCTTTGGGTGGCGACGTTTTGCAGCATTTTGTTCAGTTCCGTGTCTTTCAAGGACGCAGCCTGGGCGTTGAAGGACGACGCCAGCAAAATGGCCGCGGTAGGAACGATAAGGCGCAGCATGAAACTCTCCTGGTTCAGTGATGCGGGGTTTGACCCGTCACGTGACTGTGCGTTCAGTGGCGGCGAATTATAGGGGAGGCTAGCTGGACGGTACAGGCTTGCGCCGGGCGGTCTGGTAAACTGCTGGCACTTTTTACCCTGTCGAGTGTTTTTCGTGTCGATTTCCCTTCTCTGTGGGCGTTGCCCGCGATGAGTCATACCCCCGCGCGCTTTGCCTTGAATGCCGTAGCCCGCTTGCGCGATCAGCGCGAAGAGGAGGGCATCAAGCCGATTCAGGCCCGCGGCTGGCGTGCGCCGCGCTGCCGTGACTGCCGGGTGATCGAGAGTCACTGTCTGTGTGCATGGCGTCCGCAGGTCGCTACCCGCTCCGGCGTGTGCCTGATCATGACCAACAAGGAGGTGTTCAAACCGAGCAACACCGGTTGGCTGATTGCCGACGTGGTGCCTGACAACCATGCCTTCATCTGGTCCCGTACCGAGGTTGATCCGAAGTTGCTGGCGCTGTTGTCCGACCCGCAATGGCAGCCTTACCTGGTGTTTCCGGGTGAGTACGTCGAACCTGAGCGCGTGACAAACACCGTGGACGTCGATGGCACGAAGCGCCCGCTTTTCATTCTGTTGGATGCGACCTGGACTGAAGCGCGAAAGATCTTTCGCAAGAGCCCCTATTTCGATCGACTGCCGATCCTCAGCCTGTTGCCGGAGAAACTCTCCCGCTACCGATTGCGCCGCTCGACCCGCAGCGAGCATCTGTGCACTGCGGAAGTGGCGGCGCTATGCCTTGACCTTGCAGGTGATGTCGCGGCGGCATCGGCGCTGGATGCCTACTTCGATGTGTTCAGCCAGCATTACCTCGATGCCAAACATCAGTTGGACATGAACGTTTCGACCCCTGCGCACGCCGAATTGATGCCCTATGTTCAGGTGGCCGCCCAATTGATGGACTGATTGTCGCGCATACTGCAATAAAGTGTACCGGCCATGCTGCTTGACCACCCCGGCTTCGCTGGGCATGCTTGGCGCCGATTAGGGTGCGGCCGGAGTTTTCGGCGCCGTTTTTTTGCGCTGAGCGTGCCTTGTCAGTGCAGCTGCGTGGCTGTGCCTTGAGGTGCTTTGGCGAGGTCCGAATGCATCGGGCGTCCCATGAAAAACAGGATCATTTGAAAAATGGCCACATACGAAATCCTGATTGCCGATGACCACCCACTTTTTCGTAGTGCCTTGCATCAAGCGCTGACCCTGGGCCTTGGCCCGGATGTCCGTCTGGTGGAAGTGGCGAGCATCGCCGAACTGGAAGCCCGCCTGACGGAAAAGTCCGACTGGGATCTGGTGCTGCTGGACCTGAACATGCCGGGGGCCTACGGTTTTTCCGGGCTGGTCCTGCTGCGGGGGCAGTACCCGCAGATTCCGGTGGTCATGGTCTCAGCCCAGGAAGAGGCGACCATCATGGTCAAGTCTCGTGAATTCGGCGCCAGTGGCTTCATTCCCAAATCCAGCGACTTGAGTGTGATCCAGAAAGCCGTGCGGGCGGTCCTCGACGGCGACGTGTTCTGGCCGCCACAGGCGTTCGAAGCGGTCAGCGTCTCGGATGAAGCCAAGGCGGCCAGCGAAGGGCTTGCCAGCCTCACCCCGCAACAATTCCGGGTACTGACCATGGTCTGCGAAGGCTTGCTGAACAAGCAGATCGCCTACGAGCTGAGTGTTTCCGAGGCGACTATCAAGGCGCACGTGACCGCGATTTTCCGTAAACTGAATGTGCGGACCCGGACCCAGGCCGCGCTGCTCTTGCAACAACTTGAGTCAATTTCCAGCCATTAAAGGCTGGCAAATTCACGCTTTTTTGACTTTGGTTGAACTAGCTTTCCCACTTCTTTTTTGCCAGTTGCCCACTCTATGTCACCTTTCAAAGGCCAGACCGGCCTGAAACGTATTCTCAATGCTTCCGGTTATTCGCTGGACGGCCTGCGCGCAGCCTTCACCGGTGAAGCTGCCTTTCGGCAATTGGTATTGCTCAACGTCATCCTGATTCCTTTGTCGTTCTTCCTGAATGTCAGCCGGGTCGAACAGGCGTTGTTGATCGCGGTATGCCTGTTGGCGTTGATCGTCGAGTTGCTCAACTCGGCCGTGGAAGCGGCCATCGACCGCATTTCCCTTGAGCGGCACCCGCTGTCCAAGAATGCCAAGGACATGGGCAGTGCCGCCCAAGCCGTGGCATTGAGCATGATTGCCCTGGTGTGGGCGGTGATTCTGCTCTAGGCGATCGTCGGCAGCACGATCTCGTCGCTGCGCTGAACCCCGGCGGTGAAGGCGCGGCACAGATCGAGGAACTCGCGCATCGCCGAGGTCTGATATTTCTGTTTATGCCAGATGAAATAAAACTGTCGCGCCAGATCCAGATCCGGCGTCTCGACAGGCACCAGGCTGCCGCGGCGAAATGCGTCGCGCAAAGCCAGCCTGGAAATGCAGCCAATCCCCAAACCAGACTCCACCGCGCGTTTGATCGCTTCGGTGTGCTCAAGCTCGAGCCGGATGTTTAACGAAGTGCGGTGATGGCGCATGGCTTGATCGAAGGTCAACCGCGTGCCCGAGCCCTGTTCGCGCAGGATCCAGGCTTCGTGGCTCAACTCCTCCATGGTGGCCGTGCCACGCTTGGCCAACGGATGCTGGGGGGCGCAAAACACCACCAGTTCGTCCTCGACCCAGCTTTGCACTTCGATGTCCGGATGACTGCAGTCGCCTTCGATTAGACCCAGATCAATTTCATAGTGGGCCACTTGCTGCACGATATTGGCAGTGTTCTGTACATGCAGCTTCACTTGGCTTTCCGGGTGGCGCTGCATGAAGCTGCCGATCAACAATGTGGCCAGGTAATTGCCGATGGTCAGGGTCGCACCCACGGCCAGCGAGCCGAAACCGGATTTGCCATTGAGCAGGTCCTCGATTTCCTTGGCCTGGTCCAGCAGCGCCACCGCTTGTGGCAACAGCTGTTTGCCCAGGGCGTTCAGGCTCAACCGTTTGCCGGCACGGTCGAACAACTGGCAGCTGCACTGGCGCTCCAGTTCGGTGATCGAGGTGCTCGCCGCCGATTGCGAGAGGTTGAGCAGGCCCGCGGCACGGGACACACTTTCCTGTTGGGCGACGGCGACGAATACTTGAAGTTGACGGAGAGTAAATCGCATATCGATATAACCGATAACCCTTATCTTAATAATCCATTTAACAGATATTGTCTCTGCCTTTAGAATGCGATGCAATTGCGCAGAGCTGGCTTTTTTGCAGAGCAGGCGTCGAACACGCGCAGACAAATCTCCAGGAGTCCCACGTACATGAGCAACATGAACCACGAGCGTGTCCTCAGTGTTCACCACTGGAACGACACTCTGTTCAGCTTCAAGTGCACCCGTGATCCGGGCCTGCGCTTCGAGAACGGTCAGTTCGTGATGATCGGCCTGCAACAGCCCAACGGCCGCCCGCTTATGCGCGCTTACTCGATTGCCAGCCCGAACTGGGAAGAGCATCTCGAGTTCTTCAGCATCAAGGTGCCTGATGGTCCGCTGACTTCGCAGTTACAGCATCTGAAGGAAGGCGATGAGATCATCATCAGCAAGAAGCCTACCGGCACGCTGGTACTGGATGACCTCAAGCCTGGCAAACATTTGTACCTGCTCAGCACCGGCACCGGTCTGGCGCCGTTCATGAGCGTCATCCAGGACCCGGAAACCTACGAGCGCTTCGAAAAAGTGATCCTGTGCCACGGCGTTCGTTACGTCAACGAAGTCGCTTACCGCGAGTTCATCACCGAGCACCTGCCGCAGAACGAGTTCTTCGGTGACGCGCTGCGTGACAAGTTGATCTACTACCCGACCGTGACCCGTGAGCCGTTCGAGAACGAAGGTCGCCTGACCGACCTGATGCGCAGCGGCAAGCTGTTCAGCGACATCGGTCTGCCACCGATCAACCCGCAGGACGACCGCGCCATGCTGTGCGGCAGCCCGAGCATGCTCGACGAGACCAGTGAAGTGCTGAACAGCTTCGGCCTGAAGGTTTCGCCGCGGATGCGCGAGCCGGGTGATTACCTGATCGAACGAGCGTTCGTCGAGAAGTGACCGCAGGTCACCTGTAGGAGCGAGCTGGCTCGCGATGGTCGTTAACGATAACGCGGGAAGCTTGATACCCCGCGGCGTCCTCAGGTTTTTCGCGAGCATGCTCGCTCCTACAGAAGATTTGCAGCGCATCTAAAAAGCCCGCATGACCTGAGAAGGTCATGCGGGCTTTTTCGTTTCCGGAGTTCAGACCCGCGCGGGAATGACTTCCAGGACGCGGATCAGCTCCGGTGTCGGGTAATGCCAACGCACATCCAGATCCCAGAACTGCGCGCCGTATTCCCGCTCGGGTGCAGGCATTTGATAGGCCGGGCGTGGATCCTGCGCCAGGCATTGCTCGATCAACTCAACCAAAGGCTCCTCAAGACGCTGAGCGTGCTCGTGAGCCTGTTGCAGCGCTGCGTCCGTCCACTGCACGGGAATCAACAGCGGCGCAGCGCTGGCGATGCTGTTGGTGGCTGTATCGATGATGTCGGCGTAAGGCACGTAGGGTTTTATGTCGAGAATCGGCGTGCCGTCCAGCAAGTCAATACCGGATATCCACAGGCGATTGGCTTCGATCTTGTCCAGCTTGACCACGGATTGACCGATGCCATTGGGGCGGTGGGTGGCGCGGGTGGCGAACACGCCCATGGACTTGTTGCCGCCGAGGCGCGGTGGGCGGACCTTCAAGCGAGGTTTTTCTTCCAGGGCCTGGTGGAACAGGAACAGCAGCCACACGTGGCTGACCTGCTCCAGGCCTTGTACCGCGTCCCCTTGATCGAACGGAGCCACCAGTTCCAGCACGCCACGGGCAGCCGGGGCCAGTTGCGGTTGGCGCGGAATGGCGAATTTCTCCTTGAAGCAGGAGCGCACGAAGCCGATGGGGGAAACGCTGTAGGTCATGGTTTGGGGTCGAGGTGGAATTTAAGGCAGGCATGATAACCCACACGGCCTTTGGCCCGGTGGCGCCTATCAGTCCGTCATCGCGGGCAAGCCACGCTCCTACAGGGTTCTCGAGCGCACACAAGATTTGTGTCCGTCTCAAAACCTGTGGGAGCGTGGCTTGCCCGCGATGGCCGCACCGCCGATCTACAGGCTGAACCCACCATCCAGCGGAATGATATTCCCGGTCATATAAGCCCCGGCAGTACTCGCCAGGCTGATCGCCAGCGCCGCCATCTCTTCCTCGCGGCCCCAACGCTTCATCGGGATCAATGCCGTATCCTGCGCCAGCGCCTGTTCATCATTGCCGATGTGCTGGGTCATCTTGCTCGGAAACCGCCCCGGGGCGATCACGTTGACGTTGATGTGCTGGCTCACCAGTTCGCGCGCCAGAATCCTCGACAGTTGGTGCAACGCAGCCTTGCTCGGCCCGTAGGCATACGCCTGCTCGCCGAAGGAGGAAATCCCTGCCACCGATCCTATGTTGATGATCCGCGCCGGATTCGCTTCGGAACCGGCCTTGCGCAGCAGGGGCAGGAACTGCTGGATGCAGTTGAACACCGACGTCACGTTGAGCTGCATGACTTTTTCCCAGCCCTTGATCGGGTAGCTCTCCAATGGCGCGCCCCAGGTGGTGCCGGCATTGTTAACCAGGATGTCCAGATGAGTGATCTGCTCGCCCAGGCGCGTGGCCAGTTGCAGGACGCCCTCTTCTGTGGCGAGGTTCGCCGCGATGGCGCGGCAGCGGCCAAGTGCACCGAGTTCGTCAGCGGTTTGCTGGCAGGCTTCGACGTCGCGGGCGCAGACGTATACGGTGGCGCCCGCCTCGACGTAGGCCTTGGCGATCATCTTGCCGATACCACGGGTGCCGCCGGTCACCAGGGCGGTGCGGCCTTGCAGGGAAAAGTAGGGATGCATGGCGAATCCTGAGAACTGAGGTCCTTACACCCTAGTCGTCAGCCGCCAGAAGCGGAGCCACTATTTTTGCGCGGAATGAGGGGCCATTCGGTCCTGTAGGAGCTGGCTTGCCAGCGAAGGATGAGAGACCGCCGCGTTCATCCAGTCAGCACGCGTTATCGTTTGCGACCATCGCTGGCAAGCCAGCTCCTACAGAAAACAGATGTGTCTTGAGCTTACTGCGGGCGCACTCGCAGGGTCAGGCCCTTGAGGAAATTGCGCAGCAGCTGGTCGCCGCACGGGCGATAGTTGGTGTGACCGAACTTGCGGAACAGTGCGCTCAGCTCAGGCTTGGACACCGGGAACTCGGCAGCCTTGAGGATTGCGTGCATGTCGTCTTCTTTGAGCTCGAACGCCACCCGCAGCTTTTTCAGGATGATGTTATTGGTCACCGGCACTTCGATCGGCTGCGGTGGGCGGCTTTCGTCCTTGCCGCGCTTGAAGATCACCAGGCCGTCGAGGAAGTGCGCCATGACTTCGTCCGGGCAGCGTACGAAACCTTCCTCGTCTTCCTCTTTCTTGTCGAGGTAGGTCAACAGGTCCGGCAGGGTCACGTCCAGGCCGCCGAGCTTGATGATCTCGATGACTTTCTTGTCGCTGATGTCGAGCATGTAGCGCACGCTGCGCAGTACGTCGTTATGAATCATGTGTGCAGTCCTGATATTCAGCTGTGGGCGTCGCGGCCAGGCGCGGCGCCGAAATGGATGGCGGCGAGAAAAGCCTTAGAACTTCTCTTTGCCGGACAGATAGCGCCATTGCCCCACCGGCACTTTGCCGATGGACACGCCACCGATGCGAATACGGCGGATACCGACGACCTTGAGGCCGACCGCCTGGCAGAGCAGGGCGATGATGCCCGGCTGCGGGTTCTTCATGGCAAAGCGCAGACGGTTCTCGTTCTGCCAGCTGGCCTTGACCGCCGGCAACTCCTTGCCCTTGTAGGTCAGACCGTGGTTCAGGCGGTTCAGGCCGTGGGCCACCATCTCGCCTTCAACCTCGACCACATACTCTTGCTCGATCTTGCTGGAGTCGGCGGTGAGTTTGCGCAGGATTTTCCAGTCCTGGGTGAACACCAGCAGCCCGCTGGCGTTGGCCTGCAGGTCGGTGCTGGCGGTCAGGCGCAGGAAGTGCCCGCGCAACGGGCGCTTGCCGTAGCGGTGCTCTTCGCTCAGGGTCTCGGCGCCGAGGGTGGCCAAGGCGGTGTCTGCGTCCATGCCTGCGGGCACATTGAGCAGCAGGGTCACCGGTTCCGGTGCGGTGGCCTTGGCTTCTGGATCAAGCTCGACTTTCTGAGTGTCGACCTTGAATTGCGGCTCGTCGATGACCACACCGTCGACGGTGACCCAGCCGCCCTCGATGAACAGCTCAGCCTCCCGACGGGAACAGCCGACGAGTTCGATGAGGCGTTTGGAGAGACGAATCGGGTCAGTCATGTCAGGGCCGTAACAAAAAGGGGGTGGGCATTGTACCTGCCTGGCGCCGGTTAATCCCGGTTCCATTTACGCGCAGTGCTTTTTGTAGGAGCTGGCTTGCCAGCGATGGATTCAAGAGCACTGCGTTCTTCTGAAATAGCGCGTTATCGTCCCCACCATCGCTGCGATGCGGCGACCCGACAAGCCAGCTCCTACAGATGTCTGTGTTGTATCAGCCATGTTGGGAGTGTTTCTGGGCCCGGCGCAAACGCATGTGCAACAACGGATACGGCTGGCCCATGCCATCGACCTCCGAACGACCGATGACCTCGAAGCCTTGCTTGAAGTAAAAGCCGAGGGCTTGCGGGTTCTGTTCGTTGACGTCCAGTTCGTCGGCGTTCAGGTGTTCCAGGGCATAGTGCAACAATTTCTTGCCCAGGCCCTGGCCGCGATGGTCGGGGTCGATGAAGAGCATTTCGATCTTGCCGGCCGCGACGCCGGCGAACCCGGTGATGCGCTGGTTCGAATCCTTGGTGCAGATCAGCATCACCGCGTCGAGGTAGCGGGTCAGCACCAGGTTCTTCAGCAGTTCGATGTAGCTGTCCGGCAGAAAGTCGTGGGTGGCGCGTACCGAGGCCTCCCAGACCCGGGTCAATTCTTCGTAGTCGCCGAGTTTCGGCGTGTGGATGACCGAATGCTGACGCATGCCCGTCTGCCTCTTATGCAGTGGTTGATAGGAATCCTTCCATGTGCAAACGATAGCCGTAAAAAAGCCCCGCATCTCGTCAAGAGAGCGGGGCTTTGCGTATTTTTTGCGTTTAGATCTGTTCAGCCCACAGATCGTATTCGTCGGCGTCGGTCACTTTGCACCAGACCTTGTCGCCCGGCTTGAGGTTGCTGCCGTTGTCGATGAACACGTTGCCGTCGATCTCCGGGGCATCGAAGAAGCAGCGGCCGACCGCGCCTTGCTCGTCGACTTCATCGACCAGCACTTCGATCTCACGGCCGATGCGCATTTGCAGACGCGCCGAGCTGATGGCCTGCTGGTGCGCCATGAAGCGCTCCCAGCGGTCCTGCTTGATGTCGTCCGGGACGACTTCCAGGTCCAGGTCATTGGCCGGTGCGCCTTCAACCGGCGAGTACTGGAAGCAGCCGACGCGGTCGAGCTGGGCTTCGGTCAGCCAGTTCAGCAGGTACTGGAAGTCTTCTTCGGTCTCGCCCGGGAAGCCGACGATGAAGGTCGAACGGATGATCAGGTCCGGGCAGATTTCGCGCCAGTTCTTGATCCGCGCCAGGGTCTTGTCTTCGAAGGCCGGGCGTTTCATCGACTTGAGCACTTTCGGGCTGGCGTGCTGGAACGGGATGTCCAGGTACGGCAGGATCTTGCCGGCGGCCATCAGCGGGATCAGCTCGTCAACGTGCGGGTACGGGTAAACGTAGTGCAGGCGAACCCAGACGCCGAGGGTGCTCAGGGCTTCGCAGAGTTCGGTCATGCGGGTTTTCACCGGCGCGCCGTTCCAGAAACCGGTGCGGTATTTCACGTCGACGCCGTAGGCGCTGGTGTCCTGGGAGATTACCAACAGCTCTTTGACGCCGGACTTGACCAGACGCTGGGCCTCGTCGAGCACATCACCCACCGGGCGGCTGACCAGTTTGCCGCGCATCGACGGGATGATGCAGAAGCTGCAGCTGTGGTTGCAGCCTTCGGAAATCTTCAGGTAGGCGTAGTGGCGCGGGGTCAGCTTGATGCCTTGTGGCGGCACCAGGTCGATCAGCGGGTTGTGGTCCTGGCGCGGCGGCACGACTTCGTGCACGGCATTGACCACTTGCTCGTACTGCTGCGGGCCGGTCACCGCCAGCACGCTCGGGTGTACGTTGCGAATGTTGCCTTCTTCGACGCCCATGCAGCCGGTCACGATGACCTTGCCGTTTTCCTTGATGGCTTCGCCAATCACTTCCAGGGACTCGGCCTTGGCCGAATCGATGAAGCCGCAAGTGTTGACTACCACGACATCGGCGTCCTGGTAGGTGGACACCACGTCATAGCCTTCCATGCGCAGCTGGGTAAGGATGCGCTCGGAGTCGACCAGTGCTTTGGGGCAACCCAGGGATACGAAGCCAACCTTTGGATTGGCCGGCGCAGGAGTGGTGGACATGTCTAACCTCGGTATTTTGTGACGCCGTTTGCCGGGCAGGGCAAAACCGACGGACGGGCGCTTGAACTGCGCCTCTGATCAAAAAGTGCGCAATTCTAGCGATGAGTCGTTCACTTGACCAGCTTTATGCGGGGAAATACGACGAGTGCTGCGCTATGCTTCGCGCCGTTACGCCTTACAGATTTTTTACTGTCAACAAAACGTCTGTAACGTGAAGTAAAACAGCGCATGCTGCACGACAAAGCATAGTGCTTCTTTCAAAGAAGCCCGGGTCTGAGAAGTAGGAGTGGTGGATGGGTCAGGCAAGTAGTCAGGCTACCGATGCCGAGCATTCGGCGGTGAAGCCGATCGGCATGCTGGTCGCGGCAGTCGGGGTGGTTTATGGCGATATCGGCACCAGTCCGTTGTACACCCTCAAAGAAGTGTTTTCCGGAGGCTATGGCGTGCCGGTCAACCATGACGGGGTGCTGGGGATTCTTGCGCTCATTTTCTGGTCGCTGATCTGGGTTGTGTCGATCAAGTACATGATGTTCGTGCTGCGCGCCGACAACCAGGGCGAAGGCGGGATCATGGCCTTGACCGCACTGGCCCGGCGGGCGGCGGCGGGGCATGCCAAATTGCGCATGTTGCTGGTGGTCTGCGGACTGATCGGCGCGGCATTGTTCTATGGCGACAGCATGATCACCCCGGCGATCTCCGTACTGTCGGCGATTGAAGGCCTGGGGCTGGCGTTCGAAGGTATCGACCATTGGGTCGTGCCGCTGTCGCTGGTGGTGCTGGTCGCGCTGTTTCTGATCCAGCGTCACGGCACGGCGCGCATCGGCATTCTGTTCGGGCCGATCATGGTCACCTGGTTCCTCGTGCTGGGTGCATTGGGCGTCTATGGCATCAGCCAGCATCCGGAAGTCCTGGAAGCGATGAACCCGATGTGGGGCGTACGTTTCTTCATGGTCCATCCGGGCATGGGCGTGACGATTCTCGGCGCCGTGGTGCTGGCATTGACCGGTGCCGAAGCGCTGTACGCGGACATGGGCCACTTCGGCCGCAAGCCGATCGCACGTGCGTGGTTCATCCTTGTACTGCCGGCGTTGGTGCTGAACTACTTCGGCCAGGGCGCGCTGCTGCTAGGTGATCCGGAAGCGGCCCGTAACCCCTTCTACCTGCTGGCGCCGAGCTGGGCGTTGATCCCGCTGGTCGGCCTGTCGACCCTGGCCACGGTGATTGCCTCGCAAGCGGTGATTTCCGGTGCGTTCTCCCTGACCCGCCAGGCGATCCAGCTCGGTTACATTCCGCGCATGCACATCCGACACACTTCCAGTGCCGAACAGGGCCAGATCTACATCGGTGCGGTGAACTGGGCGTTGATGGTCGGCGTGATCCTGCTGGTGATCGGTTTCGAATCCTCCGGTGCCCTGGCCTCGGCCTATGGCGTGGCAGTGACGGGCACCATGCTGATGACCACCATCCTGGTGTCGGCGGTGATGCTGCTGCTGTGGAAGTGGCCGCCAATCTTCGCGGTTCCGATATTGTTCGGCTTCATGTTGGTCGATGGTCTGTACTTCGCCGCCAACGTGCCGAAAATCGTTCAGGGCGGTGCATTCCCGGTGATCGCGGGTTTCGCGCTGTTTGTGCTGATGACCACCTGGAAGCGCGGTAAGCAGTTGCTGGTCGAGCGTATCGATGAGGGTGGATTGCCGCTGCCGATCTTCATCAGCAGCATTGCCGTACAACCACCCCATCGTGTTCAGGGCACCGCCGTGTTCCTGACGGCACGGCCGGATGCTGTACCCCACGCGCTGTTGCACAACCTGCTGCATAACCAGGTACTGCACGAGCAAGTGGTGCTGCTGACGGTAGTGTACGAAGACATCCCGCGGGTGCCGCCGAATCGGCGCTTCGAGGTCGACTCCTATGGCGAAGGGTTCTTCCGGGTCATCCTGCATTTCGGCTTCACCGATGAGCCGGACGTACCGCAGGCGCTGAAGCTGTGTCATCTCGATGAGCTGGATTTCAGCCCCATGCGCACCACGTACTTCCTCAGCCGCGAAACGGTCATCGCCTCCAAGCTCGAAGGCATGTCGCGCTGGCGCGAGGCGCTGTTTGCGTTCATGTTGCAGAACGCCAACGGCAACCTGCGTTTCTTTAATCTGCCGCTGAACCGGGTGATTGAATTGGGGACGCAGGTCGAAATGTAAACCTTATCCTGTAGGAGCGAGCTTGCTCGCGATGGTCTCAAATGCACCGCGTTTATTCAGGATTTCCGCGTCATCGTTGACGTCCATCGCGAGCAAGCTCGCTCCTACAGTGTGTTGTGGTGTTGAATGAAAAAGCCCCCGTTACCTTGCGGCAGCGGGGGCTTTTTTGTGGGGCTCAGATCACTCTTGAGCTTCTGCTTCTTTGGCTTGACGCTTCTCGATCACATCCACCAGGCGCTTGGCCAGCGCCGGATAGTTCTCGTCGAAGTGGTGGCCGCCAGGCAGCTTGATGGCTTCGCCTACTGCCGTCTTGTCGGTGCAGCCACTCTCGTCGGTTTCTTCTTCGCCGTAGATGCACACCACTTTGGCGGCTGGCAACTTGGCCATTTCCGGGCCGGTAGCGGCTTCCTTGCCGGCGTTGCCGAGCCAGCCTTCGACTTCGATCTCGAAGCTGCCGGTACGGGCGAAGGCCAGCAGGATGATCGCGTCGACGCGTTGCTGTTCCGATTCGGCCAGGCGGTTGTAGATCGCCGGCAGTACGTCGGCGCCGAACGAATAGCCGGTCAGGATGAAGCGCTTGGTGCCCCATTTCTGCCGGTAGTGTTGCATCAGTTCAGTCAGGTCCAGCGCGCTTTGCTCCGGGCTCTTGTGCTGCCAGTAGTAGCGCAGGGTGTCGATGCCGACCACCGGGTAGCCGATCTTGGCCATCTCGCCCGCCACGTCGCGGTCGAGGTCGCGCCAGCCGCCGTCGCCGGACAGGAACAGGGTCACGGTGTCACTGGCCTGGCCCGCTGGCACTTCGACCACCGGGATCTGCAGGCCGCCAGCGGCTTTGTCGCCACCGACGAGGATCTTGCGCAGTTCGTTGTTCAGCACTTGCGGCAGGTTGATGTCGTAGTCGCTGATGCTGGTTTCGGCGTTCGGTTGATCACGCACGAAGCCGGCACTGGTGTCGTCCGGGTTGTCGTTCCACGCGACCAGCCAGTGACCGTGGGCCGCGCTTTTGGGCAGCAGGTGAGTGCAGCCGCCCTTTTCCAGGGCCAGGTCGACCGAGACGGCCTGGGCCTTGTCGTCCTTTTGCTCGGACAACCAGCGCCAGGCCAGCACGGCACCAGGGCCGATGCCGCTGACCAGGGTCGCCGGGCCTTTGAGCTCTCGCAGGCCCGATTGCAGGGCGCGGCTTTGCAGCAGGCAATCCTTGGGCAGGATCACCTGGACAATTTGCGCCGAACCACTGCGGCTCAGGGTCATCAATTGCTTGTCGCTGAGTTTCTGGTCTTCGTTGACCGCCACCAGCACCTGGGCGCGTGGCGTTGTGCCTGGGATGACACGGGTCATCGCCGCACCATCGGCCGGGGTCAGCAATTCGAGGGTCGGCTCCGGTGCCGGGCGTTTCAGGTACCAGAAACCGCCACCGAGAATCAGGGCCACTATCACCAGTGTGCCCAATACATACCGCAAGGAGCGTTGAATCATCAGCGTTTCACCAATCCGGTCAAGCCACCCGCGATCAGGGCAGCGGTGTCGGCCAGCGCAACCAGCGGATCGAGTCCGGCGGGCACGGCCATATAACGGGGTTCCCAATCAGGCTGGAACTTGTCTTTGAAGCGGCGCAAGCCTTGGAAGTTGTACAGCTGCTCACCACGGCGGAATACCATCGAGCCAAGGCGCTGGGTCAAGGGTGCGCCGCGACGGGGTTGCAACCCCGACAACGGCACCATGCCCAGGCTGAAACGCGCGTATCCATGATTTTTATAATGTTGAATCAGGCCGACCATCATGAACTCCATGGTCAGCTTCGGTGCATCCGGGTGCGCGCGCATCAGGTCGAGGCTGGCCAGGTCATGGCCGTAGGTCTCGAGCAAGTTTGCGAACGCCACCGGGCGTCCTTCGAAACGAATCACCGCGATGCGAAAATGCTTGAGGTAGTCATCGCTGAAGCGGCCCAGTGAAAAACCTTTCTCCCGGACGTTCTTGCCGGTCAGCCAGGCATCGGAAATTACCTTGAGCTCATCCATCGGCGCCTGGCCGGGTTCATGGATTTCCAGGGACAGGCCGTCGCGGGTGCCACGGTTCCAGGTGTAGCGCAGGTCCTTCATCTCTTTGCCCTTGGCTTCGAGATCAAAACGCTTGAGGTCGACCCGGGCTTCTTCGCCGAGCTTGATCGCGGTCAGGCCGATGTCCATGTAGTACGGCAGGTTCTCTGCACGCACTTGATAGAACACGGGGCGGGCGTGGTGGATGTCGCAAAGGTCGCGGAACTGCCAGATCATTTCCGCCCGTTGCTGGCCCGGGCCGATCGGGTCATACAACGCCACCAGGCTGCGGCCACGGCGGGCGTACATCAGGAACGCTTCGTCATTGGGGTGGAACAGCAGCGCCTTGTCGCCGGTCAGGGCCAGGCCGCCATCCGGTTGGGCCGATGCCATGAGGATCTTGCTGGCGCGCTCCAGTTCGTCGGGGGTGGGCAGGTGAATGACCGGGCGCGCGGTGCGCAGCAGCCAGGTCAGCGACACCACCACCAGCAGCACGGCAGCCCCGAGCAGCGAGCGCAGGCCGCGAGGGGCATCGGCGTCCAGAGTGAACTGCCACCAGAGTTGGTGACTGTATGGAACGTCCTGGTAGGCGAACAACAGCAACCAGATCGAGGCGCCGAGCACGCACAGGCTGGCCACCAGGTACAGCGGCGAGAACGGTACTTCGGTCAGTCGGCTGGGGCGATAGAACGAGCGGCGGAATACCCCGAGCAGGCTCGCCGTCAGCACCATCAGGCTGGCTTCTTCCCAGTCGAAGCCTTTGAGCAGCGAGAGCAGGGCGCCGACCAGTAACAGAATGGTGGTCAGCATCCACGCGGCCGACAGCCGGCGGCGCAGCCCCTGGGCCAGCAACAGGCAAAGCACGCCGACCAGGCTGGCGCCAAAGTGCGAAGCATCGACCAGTCGATGGGGGATCAGAAAACCGATGTGTTCCAGGCGCGTATCAATTTCCGGGGTGACGCCGGAGAACAGCAGGACAACACCGGACAGGAACACCAGCACCGCCAGTATCGGAGCCGCCAGACCCGAGGCCGCACGCAATGTCTGGCGCGTCTGGAACAGGCGCTGGCCTTCGTTGATCAGCAGCAACAGGCAGGCCACCAGCAAGGGCAGGACCACGTAGATCAAGCGATAGAGCAGCAGGGCGGCCGCCAGTGGCGCAGCACCCAGGGTGTCGGAAAACGCCGCCAGCAAAATGGCTTCGAACACCCCGACACCGCCCGGCACATGGCTGAGCACGCCGGCAGCCAGCGCCAGCAGGTAAACCAGAAGGAACGCACCGAAGGGTGGTGTTTCCGGCAGCAGCAGATAGAGCACGGTCGCGGCGGCGGCTACGTCCAGGGCGGTGATGACCAATTGCAGGAAGGTCAGGCGACGCCCGGGCAGACGCAAGGTGCGGCGCCCGATCCTGACCAGCAGGTTGTCCGGGTAAGGCTGTTCCGGCAGCCGTCGACGGTAGATACCGATGGCCAGCACTGAAAACAGCACGAGCACGGCAGTCGCCACCACGCCCAGCAACGTCTCGGAGAGTCCCAGGGCGGAGGACGCCGCTGGCAGGTCGCTGAGCGTCGCCAGGGCAGCCAGCGGTGGCAGGGCGCAACCCAGCGAGAGGCTGGCGAACAAAGTCATGCGGGCGACTTCTGCCGCTCCCAGGCCATGACGGGCATAGAGGCGATAGCGAACCGAGCCTCCCGACAACATTGAAAGACCGATGGCGTTGCCGATGGCAAAGGCCGTGAAACCGCCCAGGGCCAGCGTGCGCGGTGCCAGGCTCGCCCCGGCATAGCGGCTGGCTGACCATTCGTAGCCGAGCAGAATGATGAAGCCCACCACAGTTGTAGCCAGTGCGCCCATCAAGGCAGGTTTCGGAACGTCGAGGATCGAGTCGTGCAGGGCGTTAAGGTCGAGTTCGCTCAACAGGTGGCGACAGGCAATCAGCGCGATCGCGAACAGCAGCAGGGTGACCGCCAGGCCAATGGGTTGACGGTATTTGCTCAAACGATCAAGTAGGCGCAGGCGCTCGGCATTGATCGGTTGTGTCGCTGTGACAGTGTCTTGTGAATCAGACGAGTTGGCGCGCATCAATCACCTCTTGGATCGTGCGCGACAGGATGGAGGTATCCAGCCAAGTTACCAATCCCTGTAGAAAAAAATAATCACAAATTTTAACGCCTATCACCCGGCAACAGGGATGGCGCGGTATCAGTCGCGGAGGCTTCAGCCTGTGATAGAGCATAGTCTGAACCCGGCGCATGGGTGACCCCCAAGCGGCTTGCTACACAGTGACAGGTCATTGTTGCGAAAGGACTTTTTCAACAGATACAAAAAAGGCCACTCTTTCGAGTAGCCTTTTTTGATGTTTGGTTGCGGGAGCCGGATTTGAACCGACGACCTTCGGGTTATGAGCCCGACGAGCTACCAGACTGCTCCATCCCGCGTCTGTGTGGCGGCATTCTATAGAGATGCGCCGGGGTGTCAACCGTTAATCCTGAAGCAGGTCAAATAAATGTTGAATCGCGGCAAACGGTCGCAGGGATGGCCTAAGTTTCGGAATCAGAACGATTTCCGGTTTCGGTTTCGTTGAGCGTCCAGGCCTTGTTTCGGCGTTCGGTGCTACAAAACGAGCGCGCACAAAAAAGGCCACTCTTTCGAGTAACCTTTTTTGATGTTTGGTTGCGGGAGCCGGATTTGAACCGACGACCTTCGGGTTATGAGCCCGACGAGCTACCAGACTGCTCCATCCCGCGTCTGTGTGGCTCATTCTATAGAGATGCGCTCGGGTGTCAACCTCCAATTCCGATAAAACCTCTTCCCGTTCAATCGCTTAGCGTTCAAAAGGGGAGGTCGGCCGGTCTGTGAGGCAGGCAGGACAAGGCCTGCGAGTCTATTGAAAGTATTTTTTCGATTGAAAAAATAAATTCACAATCGACTCTTCCTACAATTGGAAAAGAACATTCAGACTACTGGTGCTATATACAGGTGCCAGTGAGATACTGTTTGTCCGGCACGCCATGACGCCTTTTCCTTGCCATGAACACAGCTTTGCTATGACCCAACGCAAGATCATCCACGTCGATTGTGACTGCTTCTATGCAGCCATCGAGATGCGCGACGACCCACGCCTGGCCGGTAAACCACTGGCGGTAGGTGGGTCGGCGGACCGGCGCGGGGTGATCGCCACCTGCAATTATGAGGCGCGAGCGTACGGGGTGCGTTCGGCGATGTCCTCCGGGCATGCCTTGAAGCTGTGCCCGGACCTGACCATCGTCAAGCCACGCATGGATGCCTATAGAGAAGCGTCCAGGGAAATTCATGCGATCTTTCGCGATTACACCGAGATCATCGAGCCGCTCTCGCTCGATGAGGCGTACCTCGATGTGTCGGACAGCGCGCATTTCGCAGGCAGTGCAACGCGAATCGCCCAGGACATCCGGCGCCGGGTCTCCAACCAGTTGCACATCACCGTGTCGGCGGGTGTGGCGCCGAACAAGTTTCTGGCCAAGATTGCCAGTGACTGGAAAAAGCCCAACGGCCTGTTTGTCATCACACCGGACCAGGTCGAGGACTTTGTCAGTGGTTTGCCGGTGAGCAAATTGCACGGGGTCGGCAAAGTCACCGCCGACAAGCTCGGCAAGCTGGGTATCACCGATTGCCTGCAATTGCGCGAGTGGGACAAGTTGGCGCTGGTGCGTGAGTTCGGCAGCTTTGGCGAGCGACTCTGGAGCCTGGCCCGTGGGATCGACGACCGTGTGGTGCACAACGACAGTCGTCGTCAGTCGATCAGCGTTGAAAATACCTACGACGTTGACCTTCCGGACCTGAAGAGCTGCCTGGACAAGTTGCCCGAGCTGCTGGAGACCCTGGCCGGTCGCATGGCGCGGATCGACAGCAGCTATCGTCCGGGCAAGCCGTTCGTCAAAGTGAAGTTCCACGACTTCACCCAGACTACATTGGAGCAGGCCGGGGCAGGGCGGGATCTGGGCAGTTATCAGTTGATGCTGACCCAGGCCTTCAATCGCGGCGGTAAGCCGGTGCGGTTGTTGGGTGTCGGGGTGCGGCTGGAGGACTTGCGGGGCGGGTTCGAGCAGATGGAGTTGTTTGAGCGGTAGTTTTGTGGTGAATGTGCGGGCCCCTTCGCGAGCAAGCCCGCTCCCACATTGGATTTGTGAACACCTGAAATCCTATGTGGGAGCGAGCCTGCTCGCGTTTAGTTCAGCCCCGGATTCGCTACCAGTCGCTCGCCATTGCGGGCCAGTGACTTCAGGAACTCAGTCTGCAATTCGGGATCATTGCGTGTCAGTTCGATCAGGCTCTGTTCCAGTTCACTGGCTTCCTCTTCAAGACCCAGCTCCGACAGGCGCTTGACCCGGTGGACCCACTGATTGACTTCGTCGCCCTCGAGATCGTCATAAATCAGCCCGTGGGCCTCATAGAGCTTGCTGCGCAAGGTGCTGCTGACGGCTAGCGAGGAGTCGGTGTGTACGTCGTCCTTGGCATCCTCGACACGAATCAGCAATCGGCTCAGGTGATTGATGTCATGTTCGGCGAACGGGTTGTCCAACAGATTCAGGCGCAACACGCCGTTTTTGTCGGTGGTCAGTTCGAAGGTTTCCTTGCCAGCCTTGACCTCGACCGGGCGCTCGCTCCAGGGCAGGCTTGAGTACTCCGTGCGCTTGTCGCGCTGGACTTCATCAATACCGGCCAGGTTCTGCTGCGCGCGACCGTGGGACTGCACGTTCATGAACGGGTTGAGCCCGGCGAAACCGTAGCTCAGCCAGTCCTTGGTCACGCTGTCCGGCAAATTGCCGAGGGCGAACACATTGACCACGTTGGCACCGACACCCGCGACCACGGCCACCGCGCCCAGCGGGATTTCGTAAATCTCCCGCCAGGGTTGGTACGGCGTATAGCGGTCGTAGTGACGCGTGACTTCGTATTCGGTGACTTCGAAAGTCTTCTGCTCGTGGATTTTCACCCGCCGTTGCGGAAGCTCAAGCACCTTGGGCTCACCGACATCGATCTGCAGGCTGTGATCGAGCAATTTGCGCTCGACACGTTCCTCGTGCTCGCTGCGTTGTGACATTTGATTGGCACAGCCGCTGACCAGCAGGGCGCCGCACAAGGCGGCACCACCGAGGCCTAAGGTGTTTCGCTTGAACATGACGTCCCTATATCTGCTATCAGCGGCGGATGCGGGCCTGAAGGAAGGACAGCACGTCGGCGACCGGCAGCGCTTGTGCGTCGGCCTCGGTACGGCTCTTGTATTCCAGGTTGCCTTCGGCCAGGCCGCGGTCGCTGACCACGATCCGGTGTGGAATGCCGATCAGCTCCATGTCCGCGAACTTGATGCCCGGGCTGGTTTTCTTGTCACGGTCATCCAGCAGCACTTCGAAGCCGGCAGCGGTAAGTTGCGCGTACAGCTTGTCGGTGGCTTCGCGAACCTGCTCGGTTTCGTAGCGCAGCGGCACCAGGGCAATCTGGAACGGCGCGAGGGTGTCGCTCCAGATGATCCCGTTTTCGTCGTTGTTCTGCTCGATGGCAGCCGCCACCACGCGAGACACACCGATGCCGTAGCAGCCCATTTCCAGGGTGACCGGCTTGCCGTTCTCGCCCAGCACTTCGCATTTCATCGCTTTGCTGTACTTGTTGCCCAGCTGGAAGATGTGCCCGACTTCGATGCCGCGCTTGATCTCCAGGGTGCCCTTGCCGTCCGGGCTCGGGTCGCCGGCCACGACGTTGCGCAGGTCGGCAACGGTCGGAACAGGCAGGTCGCGCTCCCAGTTCACGCCGAAGTAGTGTTTGTCATCGATGTTGGCACCGATGCCGAAGTCGCTCATCAGCTCGACCGAACGGTCGATGATGATCGGCAGCGGCAGGTTCAACGGGCCGAGGGAACCGGCACCGGCGCCAATGGCCTCGCGCAGTTCGCCTTCCGAGGCCATGACCAGCGGGCTGGCAACACCTGGCTGGTTGGCGGCCTTGATTTCGTTCAGCTCATGGTCGCCACGGATGATCAGGGCAATCAGCTTGCCTTTCTCTTCAGCATGCACCACGAGGGTCTTGATGGTTTTCTCGATCGGCAGGTTGAAGCCTTCGACCAGTTGCGCAATGGTCTTGGCGTTCGGCGTGTCGACCAGGCGCAGCTCTTCGGTCGCAGCGGCACGCGAGGTTTCGCGAGGCACGGCTTCGGCTTTTTCGATGTTGGCGGCGTAGTCGGAGCCGTTGCTGAACACGATGTCGTCTTCACCGGACTCGGCCAGTACGTGGAACTCGTGGGAGCCGGCACCGCCGATGGAGCCGTTGTCGGCTTCTACAGGGCGGAACTTCAGGCCCAGACGGGTGAACACGTTGCAGTAGGCCTGGTGCATGCGGTCGTAGGTGACCTGCAACGAAGGCTGGTCGGCGTGGAAGGAGTAGGCGTCCTTCATGATGAATTCGCGGCCGCGCATCAAGCCGAAGCGTGGGCGGATTTCGTCACGGAATTTGGTCTGGATCTGGTACAGGTTGATCGGCAGCTGCTTGTAGCTGCTCAATTCGTTGCGCATCAGATCGGTGATGACTTCTTCGTGGGTCGGGCCGGCGCAGAAGTCGCGACCGTGGCGATCCTTGAAGCGCAGCAATTCAGGGCCGTACTCTTCCCAGCGCCCGGATTCCTGCCACAGCTCAGCCGGTTGCGTGCTTGGCATCAACACTTCGAGAGAGCCGGCAGCGTTCATTTCTTCACGAACGACGGCTTCGACCTTGCGCATTACCCGCAAGCCCATCGGCAGCCAGGTGTACAGGCCTGAGGCGAGTTTGCGGATCATGCCGGCGCGCAGCATCAGCTGGTGGCTGATCACGACCGCGTCGGAAGGCGTTTCTTTTTGTGTGGCGAGCAAAAATTGACTGGTGCGCATGGTTGGCCGTTATCGATTGCTGATGACGAGATATGACGGAGCATTGTACGGGCGAGATCCGCTGGCGTACAGGCGTGCGGTCGGTGGTGTGGCAGGAGGGCGCGATTCACTCGGCCCTCCATGATTCTTCCTGCGTAAAGAACCTACGATTCTTCGGCGACCGGGGTGTGCACCGGTTCCGGTGTAGGTGTCGGACCTTCACGGCGGTTCTCCTGGAACCAGTGCAAGGCGATCAACAGCAGGGTCGGGACGCCCAGCAGGGCGGTAATCAGGAAGAAGTCGTGATAACCGAACTTCTCCACCATGACCCCTGAATAGCCGCCGATCAGGCGTGGCAGTAGCAGCATGATCGAGCTGAGCAGGGCGTATTGGGTGGCGGAGAATTTGAGGTTGGTCAGGCTCGACAGGTAGGCGACGAACGCCGAGGTCGCCAGGCCCGAGCTGAAGTTGTCCAGGGAGATGGTCAGCACCAGCATGTTCAGGTTGGGGCCCATGTCGGCGAGCATCAGGAACAGGATGTTGGTCGCCGCGGAGGCGACACCGCCGATGAACAGGATCGGCAGGATGCCGAAACGCACGATCAGCAGGCCGCCCATGCCGGCGCCGACCAGGGTCATGATCAGGCCGAAGATTTTGCTGACGCTGGCGATCTGGTCCTTGGTGAAGCCCTGGTCGATGTAGAACACATTGGCCATCACGCCCATGACCGTATCGGACATCCGATAGGTGGCGATCAAGCCGAGCAGCAGCAGCGCTTGCCAGCGGTATCGCAGGATGAAGTCGTTGACGGGTGTCAGCACTGGCGCCAGGCCGCGGCGGCCCATGGCCGAGAGGCACAGGGCGGTGAGGGTGGTATAGAGAATCGCGCGCAGGAAGGCGCGGTCCTCCAGCAGCAGGTCGAGCAGGCTCTCGCCTTCGAACAGTACGCTGGCGAAGTCGGTGTTATAGAGCTGGGTGAACATGGCCGGCACGGACACCAGCAATACGATCAGCACGAACACCGAGGCCAGTTGATGCACGAAGCTGTAGCGCCCGGCCTGCAGTTGCGTGCGCAATGGTACTGGCGGCTCGCGCATGAACAGGGATGTCAGCAGTGCCGGGACCATCAGGGCACCGAACAGGATGTAAGTGCCGGCCCAGGCCGAATGCTTGTAGTTGAAGCCGGTGGAGCCAAAACCTTCGGCGAAGTACAGCGCGCCTGCGGTAGCCAGCAGCGCGGCGACCCGGTAACCGGACATGTAACTGGCGGCCAGTGCGGCCTGGCGGTTGTCTTCGGCGATTTCCAGACGGTAGGCATCGACCGCGATGTCCTGCGTCGCTGATGCGAAAGCGACGACGACGGCAATGGCGATCAGCCAGGACAAATGCTTTTGCGGGTCGCAGAAACCCATCCCGATCAGGCCAAGGATAACCAGTGCCTGGGACAGCACGAGCCAGGACCTTCGTCGACCGAGTTTGCCGAGCAATGGCAGTCGCCATTGGTCGAGCAGGGGTGACCAGACCCATTTGAAGGCATACGCCAGGCCGATCAGGCTTGCATAGCCAATGGTTTCACGCGCCACGCCGGCTTCACGCAGCCAGACTGAAAGCGTCGAAAACACCAGCATGTAGGGCAGGCCGGCGGCGAAACCAAGCAGCAACAGCACGAGTGTCGAGGGGCTGGCATAAGCGGCGAGCGCGGCGCGCCAGGTTTTACGGGGCATGGGCTGGAGTCTGCCTCAAGAAATACGGAAACAAAGCGCGCACTCTAACCGCTGTGCTCTACCGGACGCCAGCCATGGCGCTGAATATCAACACGATTATTCAGGACACTGATGCCCTCCATGCGTAATCGTGCGCGCTGCTCATCACCCGAAGGGCTGCCGACCGGCAGGCTGATACGCCCGTTTGCGCCCAGAACACGGTGCCAGGGCAACTTGCTGTCGCCGGGCAGTTGACTGAGGGTGCGCCCGACCCAGCGGGCGGCGCGACCCAGTCCTGCGAGCTCGGCCAACTGGCCGTAGCTGACGACTTTGCCCTCGGGTACTTGTGCCAGTGTCAAATACAGCGCCGTGCGTCGGATTTGCGCTGCACTCTCGGGGTCTTCGGTTGGATCGGTCACGTCCGTCAGTCCTGAAGAAGTTTGCCTTACCATCTGTAGAGTAATTCCTGCGCAGGAAGTTGAGAAATGAACTCAACAGAAATAGTCGGGTCAGTCCTTGTCAGGGCATTGTTCCTACGGATAATGCCGACTTTTCTCGCAAGCCTGAGCCTGTATTTTGTTTATGTTGTCCAGATCCCTGCTGTGTCTCGCCGTCCTTGGCGCATCCTCTCCCTTGCTGGCCGATACCGTGTGGTTGAAGAACGGTGACAAGCTGAGCGGCAAGATCACGCTGTTCGATGGCGGAAAGCTGCTGATCCAGACCGAGTACGCCGGTGCGGTGACGATCGACTGGAAACAGGTCAAGACCCTGGACAGCGATCAGGAGTTGCTGGTCAAGCAGGATGCCTACAGTGGTGAGAAAGCCAAATCGTTGAAAGCGGCGGACGACGGCAAGGTCACGCTGGCCAACGGCGAGGGACCGAAGATGGTCGAACTGGCGAGCATCCAGCAGATTCTCAAGCCAAAACCGGTGGTCGAGGATCTGGTGTGGAAAGGCAACGTCGATGTCGCGCTGGATTATCAGCGGGCGGAAAACGACACCGATGACTACGACATCGACTTCAAGACCAGTGCGCGACACGGGCGCTGGCGGCACACCGCTGAAGGTGAGTACAACCGTGAGTTCCAGGACGACGTGGTGACCACGGACAACTGGCGGGCGGAGTACTCCATCGACCGATTCCTGACCGAGCAATGGTTCTGGCAGGGGCGCTTGGTCTACAAACGCGACAAGGTCGAAGACCTTTCCCGTCAACGCACCGTCGGTACCGGTCCCGGCTATCAGTTCTGGGATAACGAACTCGGGGCGTTCTCCCTGGGCTCGCTGGTCAACCGCACGGACTATGAATTCTCCGATGGCAGCGAGGAAAATTTCTACGCCTTGGCCATGAAGTGGGACTACAACCGCTACCTGATCGGCAAACGTGTTGAGTTCTTCACCAATGGTGAGGTCGGCAAGCCGCTGTCGGGCGTGGCCGACTACGCGCTCGATGCCGAGATGGGGTTGCGCTACAAGGTGACTGACTGGGCTTCGCTGAACCTGAAGGCGGAACGCGATATCATCAGCGGCGCCGACGATGCGGATCTGGACAAGACACGCTACACCGCAGGGTTTGGCGTGACCTGGTAAGAGCATCAAAAGATCGCCGCCTTCGACAGCGCCTGCAGGGTCAACCCGGGAGCTGTCGAAGGTGGCGATCTTTTTTGTGTGGACAAAACACCCACCCACAAAAAAGCCCCGCTGTTGAGGGCGGGGCTTTTTACTAAAGCAAGTACAAGTTAGATAACTTGTACTTCTTCAGCTTGCATGCCTTTCTGACCGCGGGTAGCGATGAAAGAAACCTGTTGGCCTTCTTTCAGGCTTTTGAAGCCGTCGGACTGGATAGCTTTGAAGTGAACGAACAGGTCGTCACCGGATTGTGGAGTGATGAAGCCGAAGCCTTTTTCATCGTTGAACCACTTAACGGTACCGGTTTGGCGATTAGACATGGTGTAACTCCTTGAACAAAGATAACTGCGACTCAGGAAGAACCCTGGCCGAGACTGAGTGCAAAGAGCAGGAAAAATTCTTGTAGATGGTTGGATCGAAATTCAACATATCGTGTAGAGATTCTCAGTGACACAAGCAGCACAGTGACGCCACCTTAACCCTTTTTCCGGAACGTGCCAATGCTTCTTGCACAGGTTTCTCTGTTTTAAGGATCGGCGGTGTGACGGTTCGTCGCCAGCGCAGGTAATTCCCGCCTGTTCGGCGAGAATTGCACCGCGGACTTTGAACCCGGCGGCGCGCCCGGTAAGATGCCGGACAGAATTTTTCGACCTCGCTATTCAGGACACCCGCCATGAGCATCAAATCGGACAAGTGGATTCGCCGCATGGCGCAGGAACACGGCATGATCGAGCCATTCGTCGAGCGCCAGATGCGCGGCAGCGACGATAGCCGTGTGATCTCCTACGGCGTGTCGAGCTACGGCTACGATGTGCGTTGCACCAATCATTTCAAGGTGTTCACCAACATCAATTCGGCCATCGTCGACCCGAAGAACTTCGATGCCGGCAGCTTCGTCGACATCCACAGCGACGTGTGCATCATTCCGCCGAACTCCTTCGCCCTGGCCAGCACCGTCGAATATTTCCGCATTCCGCGTAACGTTTTGACCATTTGCCTGGGTAAAAGCACCTATGCGCGTTGCGGCATCATCGTCAACGTCACACCGCTCGAGCCTGAGTGGGAAGGTCACGTGACCCTCGAGTTCTCCAACACCACCAATCTGCCGGCGAAAATCTACGCGAACGAAGGCGTGGCACAGATGCTGTTCCTTGAGTCTGACGAAGAGTGTGAAGTGTCCTACAAGGACCGTGGCGGCAAGTATCAGGGCCAGCGTGGCGTGACCCTGCCTCGCACCTGAGTCAACCGTCTGGCAAATGCCGGGAATTCCTGAGCGGGCGTACACTCTATGGGGTGTACTGTTCCGATCCGCGCAAGGTGGGTCGGGTCATCGCTCAGGAGTGCCGAATGAAGATCGATCCGCGAATCAGTGCCGAACTGGCAAGGCTTGAACCCAATCAGGTTGGCGTTCTGGCCTGGTCCTTGTTGGCACACCCGCCCGTCAGCATGGCAGGGGGTATTCCCGGCCAGCCTGATCCTGATACCCCGAACGAGCAGCCTAATGAACCGGGCGAGCCTACGCTGCCGGATGAGCCGCCGCCTGCGCCTGTTGTCTGACTTTCGATTTCCGCTACTCATGGCCGGTGAACTGCCGCTGTCGTCTTCAGCAAGCAGGCCTGTGCCTGTTGTTGCTGTGGACGACCGTGGCGTCTGAATCAGCCTGAAAATATTCGGAAGTAACTGTGTCTGTCGTGGAAACCAATCGACGGGCACGGCTGTGGTTCCATTCAGGAGCTGCGTGCCCTTGGGCCGGAAGCAAAGGGCCTCAGGCAGTTAACTTCGAATATGAAAAGGAACATTCAGATGAGTGCAAATCGATCGGGGTATTTGAGTGCCGATCTAATCACGACGGGCGGCTCCATGCAGTTTCGCGTAACGGATGGGGTCGATTTTTATCAGCGCTCAGACATCCATTGCATTGAGGCGGATAACGGTCAGGGGACTGCGTTTTACGTGTACTTGCCGGTGGACATCCAGAGTGGTAGCTACAGCCTCAGGCTCAACGAGGCAGCTCCCATGGTCATCCATGTGATCGGCAACTCGGAGGCAGAGCTTTATCCGGGAACGCTTGAGTTAACGGTGGGAGGTGACGCGCAGTTTACCGGGCGCTTCAGTGGGACGGACGCTAATGGTCTACAGGTGACAAATGGCAGTTTCAGGCTGGAAAACGAAGCGGGGGCATAACGGTGATTGATGTTGGAAGCCGGACAAGCCGGCTTCCACTTCTACTCCCGGCGGCTATTTCAGGTTGCCGCTGAGGAACTGCTTCAACCGCTCGCTTTTCGGATTGCCCAGCACCTCTTCCGGTGCGCCTTCTTCCTCCACCAGGCCCTGGTGCAGAAACAACACCTGGCTCGACACTTTGCGGGCAAAGCTCATTTCGTGGGTCACCATGATCATGGTCCGGCCTTCTTCGGCCAGGCCCTGGATCACCTTGAGCACTTCACCCACCAGTTCCGGGTCCAGCGCCGAGGTCGGTTCGTCGAACAGCATGACTTCCGGCTCCATGGCCAGTGCGCGGGCAATCGCTACCCGTTGTTGCTGACCGCCGGACAGGAATGCCGGGTATTGGTCAGCCACACGGGGGGCCAGCCCCACCTTGTCGAGGTAGCGCCGGGCGCGATCCTCGGCTTCTTTCCTGTCACAGCCCAGCACCCGGCGTGGCGCCATGGTGATGTTTTCCAGCACCGTCATGTGGCTCCACAGGTTGAAATGCTGGAACACCATGGCCAGACGGGTGCGAATCCGCTGCAGTTCATTGGCGTCGGCCACGTGCATGCCGTGACGATCCTTGATCATGCGGATGTTCTGCCCGTCGAGGCTCATGGCGCCATCGTTGGGTTGTTCCAGGAAGTTGATGCAGCGCAGAAAGGTACTTTTACCCGAGCCGCTGGCGCCGATCAGACTGATGACGTCGCCGGTTTTGGCCTTGAGCGAAACACCTTTGAGGACTTCATGGTCGCCGTAGCTTTTATGCAGGCCTTCGATGGTCAATTTGTACATGGGGCGTGCATCCTCAAGGCGAAAGTAGATAGCCGCTGCGATAGGCTTCGGTGCCCGCGACGTGGGCGATCACCATGCCGGCAGTGGCCATGCGGCGCAGCGAGCGGGCGTACATCAGCCCGGCTGTGGCGCAATGAACGGGAGTGACCAGATCGTTGACCGGATCAATGATCTCGGCGATCAGTTGGCCGGCTTCCAGGTACTGTCCCGGCCGCGCGGTGAATACCAGCAGGCCGCCGACGGGCGTGGCCACCGGCTCAACACCGGCCAGCGGTGTCGCCGGATAGGGCAGGTCGGGCAGGGGCGCGGGTTCGCCGGCGATCGCGCCGAAATGGATCAGGTAATCGATCAGTGCCTGGCAATCGAGGCTGGCCAGCGGGTGATTGACGTCGCCTTGACCGCGCAGTTCGACGGTCACCGAAAAACTGCCCGGCGGAATGTCGAACTCCTCGCCGAAGCGATCCTTCAATTGCCACCAGAGCAGGGTGAAGCATTCGTCGAACGACTGGCCACCGGAATCGGTTGCCAGCAGGCTGGCTTGGGCGCCGATGTAACGGGCCAGCGGCTCGACCTGCGGCCAGGCTTCAGGTGTGGTGTAGAGGTGCGCGACCGCTTCGAAATCGCAATGCAGGTCGAGCACCATGTCGGCGTCGCAGGCCAGTCGCTGCAGGGTCAGGCGCTGGGATTGCAATTGGGTGTCGGCGGTCTGCCGGGCCAGCGCGTCGCGCAGGTTGCTGCGGATCAATTGCAGGTTGTGCTGCGGATCGTCACCGAGCTTGCCTTCGATCGCGTTGCCGACTTCCTCGCTGAGGTCGACGAACCAGCGGTTGAAGTTCTGGCCGCTTTCCAGCTCGTAGCGACCCAGCGGCACATCCATCAGCACCTGTTCCAGGCCCACGGGGTTGGCGATGGGCACCAGCACGATTTCGCTGCGCAGGCGCCCGGCGGCTTCCAGCTCTGCCAGGCGTTGCTTGAGGTGCCAGGCCACCAGCATGCCGGGCATTTCGTCGGCGTGCAGGGAGGCCTGGATGTAGATCTTGCCGTTGGCCGATTGAGGGCCGAAGTGAAAGCTGTGGATCTGTCTCGCGGTCCCCGGCAGCGGGGCCAGCAGGTCATGTTTCTGGTGGCGCATCTGTTGTTCCTGAAGCAGGTTGAGACCTAGTGGGTCGGCCCGAGGAAGGCCAGCCATCGGCGTTCGGCAAGGCGGAACAGGCCGACCAGCGCAAAAGTGACGGTCAGGTAGATCAGCGCGGCGATGCCGAACGACTGGAAGGTCAGGAAGGTCGCCGAGTTGGCGTCCCGAGCAACTTTGAGCACGTCCGGGATGGTCGCGGTGAAGGCCACGGTGGTCGAGTGCAGCATCAGGATCACTTCGTTGCTGTAGTACGGCAACGAGCGACGCAAGGCCGATGGCATGATCACGTAGGCATACAGTTTCCAGCCGGTCAGGCCGTAAGCCTTGGCCGCTTCGACTTCGCCGTGGTTCATGCTGCGGATGGCCCCGGCGAAGATCTCCGTGGTGTAGGCGCAGGTGTTCAGGGCGAAGGCCAGGATCGTGCAGTTCATCGCATCGCGAAAGAACGCGTCCAGTACGGGCTGGGCCCGAATGGCGGCCAGGCTGTAGATCCCCGTGTAACAGATCAATAGCTGGATATAGAGCGGCGTGCCACGGAACAGGTAGGTATAGAACTGCACCGGCCAACGGATGTAGAAGTGCGGCGATACACGGGCGATGGACAGCGGGATCGACACGATAAAACCGATGAAGATCGAAGCGCTGAGCAGCCACATCGTCATGGCCAGGCCGGTGATGTTGTTGCCGTCGCTATAGAGGAAGGGTTTCCAGTATTCCTGCAGGAGTTCGATCATCGTACGGCCTCCCGGGTCCCGGCGGAGTAACGACGTTCGAGCCAGCGCAGGATGACGTTGGACGCGCTGGTGATCACCAGGTAGATCAGCGCGGCAAGCACCAGGAAATAAAACAGCTGATAGGTACTTTTACCGGCGTCCTGGGCAGCCTTGACCAGGTCGGCGAGGCCGATGATCGACACCAGGGCCGTGGCCTTGAGCATCACCATCCAGTTGTTGCCGATACCCGGCAGGGCATAACGCATCATCTGCGGGAACACCACGATCCAGAAACGCTGGCCGCGCTTGAGGCCATAGGCGGTGGCCGCTTCGACCTGACCCCGTGGGACGGCGAGAATCGCGCCACGGAAGGTTTCAGTGAAATACGCACCATAGATGAAGCCCAGGGTGATGACCCCGGCGCTGAACGGGTTGATCTCGATGTATTCCCATTCCATGTAATCGGTAAACGAGGTCAGCCAGGTTTGCAGGCTGTAGAAGATCAGCAGCATCAGGACCAGGTCCGGAACGCCGCGAATGAGTGTGGTGTAGAGCTGGGCAGGCACGCGCATCAGTTTGACTTTTGACAGCTTGGCACTGGCGCCGAGCAGCCCGAGCAGCACGGCCAGCAACAGCGACAACGCCGACAGCTTGATCGTCATCCAGGTACCTTGCATCAGCAGCGGACCGAAGCCCTTGAGGCTGAAGGCAGAGAGCCCCAGATTTTCTAATAAGGTTTCGAACATAAATCAGCAACCTGATCGGATGAAAAAAGCGCCCATCGAGAGATGGGCGCCGGGCATTATTTGCCGCTGTACAGATTCAGATCGCCAAAGTGTTTCTTCTGAATGGTGGCGTATGTGCCATCATCGTGTAACGCTTTGATACCTTTATCCAAAAGTGCTTTCAGCTCGGTGTTACCTTTCTTAATACCGACCGCGGTTTTGGCAGGCAGCAGTTCGCTGTCGACTGGCTTGCTGACTTCGTAGCCTTCACCTTTTGGTGACTTCAAGAAGCCCAGTTCGGCTTGCAGCATGTCCTGGATCGCTGCGTCGAGACGGCCGGAAGTCAGGTCGGAATACACCTGATCCTGATTCTGATAGGCTTGGGTTTTCACGCCGGCCTTGTCGAGAACGGCTTTGGCGTAGGCTTCCTGGATGGTGCCTTGCTCGTAGCCTACGGTTTTGCCCTTCAGCGAAGCGACGTCTTCGGTCAGGCCGGAGCCTTTCTTGAACACGTAGGCGGTTGGGCCGGAGAACAACTCGCTGGAGAAGTCGATGACTTTTTCACGGGCCGGGGTAACGGTCATCGACGAGATCACGCCGTCGAATTTATTGGCTTTCAGGCCCGGAATCATGCCATCGAAGTCACTCTCGACCCACTTGCACTTGACCTTCAGTTCGGCGCAGATCGCGTTCCCCAGATCGATGTCAAAGCCTACCAGGCTGCCATCGGCCGCTTTCGATTCGAACGGTGCGTAGGAAGGGTCAACGCCGAAACGCAGTTCTTTGTACTCCTTCGCCATGGCGGAACCAGCCGCCATGCACAACGCCAGTGCAGAAAGGGTCAGCAATGCTTTTTTCATTATTCAATCCCTAAAAACCAATATGAGCGCTTGTGGCGCAGAATTATTGTTACTGGAAAGCGTAAGACCTGTTGAAAGTAGCAATTTCCGAACCAGAGTGCCGAACAAGCGTTTTATTTAGGTACTTGGAAATGGCCGGAGACAGATTTATGCACGAAAACGGGCGCAGGGAAATGGGTGCACCAAATCAACTCGCCACAAAAGAACGGATTGACTGAGCAGGTTTCGCAGGGCCGGGCACTCCACCTCGTGACACGACTTGTCCTTGAGTCAGCGCAACCGCGATTACGATTCAACATTCAACCTCTATTTTGAATGTCAGACCGCTATCGCGGGCAAGTAAAGGGCTGGGTTATTTACCGGGTGTCAGCGTCAACCGCGCCTTGCCATAGGCGTTGTCGAAGTTCTGCGGCTGCATCGGCAGGCTCATGTACTGGCCCTTGAACCACGGCTCGATGCTGTTGAGGTAGTTCGGGCTGGCCGGGTTGCCGGACTGGCCGGTGCCGTTCTGCGCCATCAGCGGTTCGGACTGGCCGAAGTCGACGATAAAGCGCATGGCTGGCACCAGCGTGGTGTTGAAGTCCTGGCCCCAGGCGAAGGCGGCGGTGTTGAGAGTGGTGTGATCGCCACCGGCCGGCAGCGGTCCGCGTACGGTCTGGCCGCTGCTGTTTTTCCATTCATGGCGATGCAGTTTGCCCCATTGCCAGGCTTTGTGATCGCCGCCCAACTGGCTGTCGCCGGCGCTGATCGCGGCGGCGAGGCTGCGAGCGAGGATGGCCGGTTTGTCTTCTTTCTGTGCGGTGCGCACGTCATCCCAGAACGGGCTGTCCTCACGCCCGAGCAAGTGATCGGCCTGGGCCGCGTAGGACAACTTGCCGTCGGCGACAAAAGCTTTCCACGTCGGGCTGCTTTCCGGGCCCAGTTCATCGAGGAAGATCTGCCGCGTGCTTTCCTGCAGGAACAGTTCGTAGATGGCCGCATCGGTGGAGGTCGGGCCGAGCTTGCCGTCGAACGCCATCAAGCGGCTGTAGGCTTCGTGTGCCTTGGCGCGATCGGCCGCCGGCAAGGCGTCCATGGCTTGTTTGAGTGGCTGGGCCATACCCGGCGCTTCGAACATTTTCTTCAGCTTGGCAGCGAAGGTGGTGGTCTGGTCGTATTGCATGGCGATCAGGCTGCGGCTGTCGTGTTTGCCTGCGCCGGCCAGTTCGGCCAGGCGCTCGCCGCGCTCCGGAGCGGCCCAGGAATTGGACAGCTGCATGCCGTAGCCATGGGGAATGACTCGCTGGTTGGCGGTGCCGAGCCAGCCCTGAGCCGGGTCCTGATCGTACGGGTGCAGCATTGGGTCAGCGTAACCGTCCCAATCGTATCGACCTTCCCAGCCCGGCGAGGGCAGCAAGCCTTCGCCTTCGCGGCGATTCGGGTAACGACCGGTGACTTGCCAGCCGATGTGATTCGCGTCGGCGAACACCAGGTTCATCGCAATGGCGCGGATTTCGCGGCTGGCATCCGAGGCTTTCTCGACACTCTGGGCGCGGGACAGGTCGAAGAGCGCGTCCAGGGTCTTGTCGTCGGTGAAGTTCGGCGTCTGCAAGGCCAGGCCGAAACCATTGGCCAGCGTGGTGCCCTGGGCGCTGTTGAGCAGCGGGCCATGGCGGGTTTCGTACACCGCTTCGCGAATCGGCCGCTGGCCTTTGACGAAATAGGTTTCGTTGCGCACGATCGCCGGCTGCCACTTCCCGGCGTTTTCGTAGGTAAGCCCGTTGCTCTGGCGCTTGATCTTCTCCAGGAACAGGTCCTGATTGTCGCCCATCACGGACGTCATGCTCCACGCCACCTTGCCGTTGAAACCTCCAAGCACCATCGGCAGACCCGCGATGGTCACGCCGGATGCCTGATACTTCGGCGTGCGAATCTGCACGTAACTGAACAATGAAGGCACGCCCAGCGGGCCATGACTGTCACTGGCCAGCAGGCTCTTGCCGCTGCGGCTGCGTTGTGGGGCGATGGCCCAGTTGTTCGACGAAGTGGCGCCCAGCAGGTTCAGGTCCGACAGTTGGCCCGTGGCTTTGCTGAGTTCGGCCAGCCCCGGTACTTGCCCGTTGAGCTTGAGGCCTTGCAGTTTTTCGCTTTCGGCGACCGGCAGTTTTTCGTCGGGAGCCGACGGCGTCAGCCATGCAAGTTTGTCGGTGGTGACGGTCTGTGCCAGTACCAGCGAGGAAATTTCTTCCGGCAGGTTGGTCGACTGGCTGAAGTTCAGCAGGCAGAAAATCAGCGCCGAATCCTCCGGCTGCCAGTACTCAGGCTTGTAGCCGGTGGCTGCCAGATCCGCCGGCAGTTTGTCGCGGTAGCGGAACAGGTAGGCGTTGACCCCGCGCGCATAGACTTCGAAGAAACGCTTGAGGCGCGGTGAAGAGGCCTTGTACAGCTCGCCAGCACTTTTCTTCAGGTTGACCGCCCGCATGTAACGGTCGGCATCCAGCAGGTCCGCACCGTGCATCTCGGCCAAACGGCCCTGGGCCAGCAGGCGCAGGGTGACCATCTGGGTGATGCGGTCGCTGGCATGCACGTAACCGAGGGTGAACAGCGCGTCGTGGAAGCTGTTGCTTTCGATCAGCGGCATGCCCATGGCATTGCGGCGCACCGAAACGCTCTGCGCCAGGCCCTTGAGTGGTTGTACGCCGGAGGTCGGCGGGAGGGTGTCCTGGGCGTTGAAGTTCTGACAACCGGTCAGGCTCAACACACCGGCCACTGCTGCGGCAACGCCGAACCGGGGTAGAAAATGAGTAAGGGCTGGCGAGGCCATGGCAAAGCTCCTGCGGGGGTAGAGGCGGCGGCGCGCAATAAAGGCGCTACGTTAGTGAGCGGGAGGTGGCCGCGCAAGCGGGGTACAAGGTTATTTCAGGATTTGTCTGATAAACCGGAGAGATCGCAGTCTTGTCAGTCGCAATGGGGGATGTTGAAGTGCGAAACACTCAACATTCCAGGAGAACAGTCGGCATGGAGCTCAAGGCAAACGCGGCACTGATCATCATCGATCAACAAAAGGGCATCCTGCATCCCAGGCTCGGCCGCAGGAATAATCCAGAGGCCGAAGCGCGCATGCTGGACTTGCTTGGCCATTGGCGACGTACCGCCCGGCCGGTGATCCATGTGCAACACCTGTCCCGCTCGGAGGACTCGGTGTTCTGGCCGCAGCAGTCGGGGGTGGAGTTTCAGGAACGGTTTGAGCCAATGGCCGGTGAACGCTTGATCCAGAAGCAGGTGCCGGATGCGTTTTGTTCGACGGGGCTGGAGGCGCAGTTGCGCGAGGCGGGGATCGGGCAGTTGATCATCGTCGGTGTCGCGACCCACAACTCGGTGGAGTCCACGGCGCGTACCGCGGGCAACCTGGGGTTTGATACGTGGGTGGCCGAGGATGCGTGCTTTACCTTCGACAAGGCTGATTTCTTTGGCCAAGCCCATAGCGCCGAAGTGGTGCATGCGATGTCGCTGGGGAATTTGCACGGTGAGTATGCGACGGTGGTCAGCACCGCATGTGTATTAACGGCTGACTGAAAAACCAGTAGGAGCGAGCTTGCTCGCGATGGTGTGTCAGCTACACAGATGTCGACTGACAGTCCATCGCGAGCAAGCTGGCTCCTGCAAGGGAATTGAATTCACAGCACAGATCTGCTCGCGAAGACGATTCAACAGGCGAAGCAAGTCTTCGCCCGAAGCATCAAGCGCCGTGGCACTTCTTGAATTTCTTGCCGTTGCCGCATGGGCACGGATCGTTGCGGCCGACGTCTTTCAGGGCATTGCGCACCGGTTCCTGGTGAGCGTGGCCGCAGTTCGGACCGTGGACATGGCCGTGGTCGTGATCATGGTGGTGATGGTCATGATCATGATCGTGATTGCAGTCAGGGCCGTGGACATGGGGTTGCTGGGTCATCGGTGTTGCTCCGGAATTAAATCGGCGGCGATTATCACGCCATTGCGCGTCAGGTGCACGTAGTGGGTGATGAATATACCGGTTTCCAGTTCACCTTCCAGACGATAGGGAATGGGTTGATCGGATTTTTTCAGCAGTTTGGCCAAATCACGGACCTTGGACCACAGGTTGGTGCGGATCGGTACCTTGAAGTAAGCGCTGTGCCTGGGGCTGATGGTGAACCAGTGTTCGTACTCGCCGTCGGCCAGCAGCATGTCGCCCAAGTGAACGCGGTACTCCAGACCGCGCACGGTCAGGTCGCTGTCGTTGGGGTTGTCGATGCGAAAATGCAGGAGGAGTTTCTGTTCCAGCAGTTTGGCGTTGACCACCTCGATCTTCACCAGATGGACCTCGGGGTCCGGCAAGTCGTCGTCGAACCACGAGGCACAGCCGCCGAGTCCCAGTGTCAGGAACAAGGTGAGCAGACAGAGTGCGCAGCGGCGGATGATCATCGTGGTGTTTCTCCCTTGAGCTCCAGTCTAGACCCAAAGGATCGCAGCCTTCGACAGCTCCTGCGTGGTGGTCAGTCATTCCATGTACTAGCTGCTGAAGTACCCCGCACAACACTTCTTGAACTTCTGCCCACTCGCGCACGGGCAAGGGTCATTGCGCCCGAGTTTGAGTTGTACGGTCGGGTCGATGAAATACCAGCGCCCGGCGTTCTGTACGAAGGATGAGCGCTCTCGATGACTGTGCTCGCCATTGCTGTCGTGCCAGCGCGCGGTGAAGGTCACGAAAGCGTGTTCAGGCTGGCCGCCCAGCACTTCGGAGCTTTCCACCTCAAGGCCCAGCCACGTACTTTGCGCGCTCCAGTCGCTGATCGATTGACGGTCCAGGCCGGCCTGTTGGGCGGGCAGGGTGGTGGCCACCAGATAGTCGACCAACCCCAGCACATAGGCGCTGTAGCGTGAGCGCATCAAGGTTTGCGCGCACGGCGCCGGGTGTCCGGCATGGTAGTGACCGCAGCAGGCGTCGAGCAGGGTGCCGCTGCCGCAAGGGCAAATGGATGTACTCATTGCATTACCACCAGTATTTCCCGAAGTTTTCCGGATTGGCCCAGAAGCGCGAATTGAGCCAGTCGGGGACTTGTTTGTATTCAAGCAGATCGTAGGTAAACAGGGTCAGGACCTGTTCGTCCCGTTGGAAGCGTTCACTGGCTTGCAGGGCCAGGGAGAAAAAGTCGGTTTCCTGCCAGCCACAGGCCGGCAGATCCGCCAGCACCGCGATGCGGCTGGCGTTGAGGTTGCGGATGCCACCCAGCAGGTTCAGGCCGTCGCGCTTGGGCAGATGCTCCAGGCAATCGACCACCAGGGCCAGGTCGAAACGGCGGGCCGCCAACTCGTCGGGCAACGGCCCGGGGGCGGCGAAAGCGACGCAGCTGTCCGGGTGAGCGAGTTTGAAAGCCTCCAGTGCCGGGAACTCGCTGGCGCCGATCAACAACAGACGTGTGGGGGCATATCGGTCGAGTAACGCGGCCAGTGCCTGTTGTGGCGTGCGTGAAGAAATACCTGCAGTCATCGAAGATCCTCAATCAGATCTGCCAAGACTAGCCTGCCCTTACGTTCGGGCCTAGAGCGCCTTGGCGACAAAAGCGCCAAGCTGCCGTTAATACGCGAATAAACAGCATGGCCTATTGCTGGCGGAGTTTAAAACTCGGGTCTTTACTACCTGAATCGGTTCTAAGCCGATCCTTCAGGAGAAAACTAGATGAGCATAGTTCGGACAGCATTACCCTTGGTTCTGCTAACCAGTGTCTTGACTGGTTGCGCAGGTTTGCAGAAAACCGACTGGCCGACCTGTGCGGCTGTTGGTGGTGTCGTGGGTGCGGGCCTCGGAGCGACCGAAAGCTCGGCATGGGCAGGGTATGGTGCTCTGCTCGTCGGCGGTACGGCAGCGGCTTATTGCTGGGTGCACGGTGATGGCGACGAAGACGGCGACGGTGTGCCGGATAGTCGCGACAAGTGCCCAGGCACGCCTAAAGGCGTTCAAGTCGATGCCAACGGTTGCCCACCACCTGCGCCTGTGGTCGAAGAAGCGGTTGTGGTCCAGGAAGAAACCATCGTCATTCGCGATGTCCACTTCCAGTTTGATAAAGCCACGCTTACCTCGTCCGACAAACTGGTACTCGACAAGATTGCCACTCGCCTGAAAGCCGAAGCCCCGACTGCTCAACTGACCGTAACCGGCCATACCGACAGCGTGGGTAGCGACGCCTACAACCAGAAACTGTCGGATAAACGCGCCCACTCGGTGGTTGAATACCTCATCGATCAAGGCGTACCTCGCAGCAACTTCGTGTCGGTTGTCGGTGCCGGTGAAAGCCAGCCGGTTGCAGACAACAAAACCGCTGACGGTCGTGCACAGAACCGTCGTACCGAAATCAAAATCCAGCGTTAGGCCCCCCTCGCATCCGCGCCTTGTGCAGTCGCGGATGCGGGTCTTTACTCCTGTGTAACCGGTATTGGCCGGGGACACAGGAGCTTTCAACATGATCGTTCTCACAAGGACCGTCTTGCCGGTTCTGCTACTTGGCAGCCTCTTGACCGGCTGCGCGACCCACAGCGATGGCACCGCCCCCCTCAATCAACGCACCTGGCCAATTTGCAGCCTCATTGGCGGTCTGGTCGGTGGTGGTCTGGGCGCAATCGAGAGTAGTGCCTGGGCCGCGGGTGGAGCGGCGCTGGGTATCTTGTCCGGCGGCTTGATCTGCTATGCCCAGGATGGCGACGAAGATGGCGACGGCGTTTTCGACCGACGCGACCGTTGCGCTGATACCCCTGCCAATACCCCGGTCGACCATCGCGGTTGCGTGGTGCCGCAGTACCCGGACAGCGTCCAGGTCGAGCCTGCGCAATCCGAAGTCATTACTCTGAGCGATGTACTGTTTGTCTTCAATCAATCCGAGCTGACCCCGACGGCGAAGAGTCAACTGGATGCGTTGATGAGCAAGTTCGAGGATGCCGATGTGGTCAGCATCAAGGTGGTCGGCCACACCGACAGTGTCGGTTCGGATGCCTATAACCAGGCCTTGTCGGAGCGGCGTGCCAGCAGCGTGGCGGAATACCTGTTGAGCCAGGGTGTGGCGCCGAACAAAATCACCAGTGAAGGCAAGGGCGAGAGCCAACCGATTGCCGACAACGAAACAGAAGAAGGCCGTGCGAAAAACCGTCGCGTGGAACTGCATATAAACCGCTGAGCCAAGAGATAGAGCCGTCGAGCGACTGGTGTGATCGCTGCGACGGCCGTTCGGCGGCCTCCATGAAGAATTTTCCGTTGCCCTCTGGCTTATCCCGCGTGGAAGCCGTTACTGTGCGCGCAAACAATAATTCTCATCGGGGGCGCGTATGAAATTCATATGGGGACTGGGGCGATTACTGACCTTGCTGTTCTGGGCGGTAGTGCTGGTCAATCTGCTCACACCGTTTGTCTTTCCGCTGCACCCGTTGGTCAACCTGGCCGGCGGCCTGTTGGGGTTCATCCATCTTCTGGAAGCGTTGCTGTGCTATCGCAGCCTTCGAGGTCGCGCCCATCCCTGGCTTGACCGCCTGAAGATCGTCATTTTCGGCGTATTCCACCTGCAAACCATTCCAGCCCCCACCGCTTCGAAGGCTTCCCATGCGTAAACTCTGTCTGCTCGCCGCACTCATCAGCCCATTGGCCTGCGCACAGGTGGTGAGTGTCGAACCCAACTCGCTGATGCGCTTGCCCAACACCGCCAGCGCCCTGCAACTGGAACGCCTGGAAGTGGCCGATTACGGCACCTTGCTGATTCCTTCGAACGTCACCGAAGTCACCGTGGGTGAATTGCATCTGGGGCGTGAAGCGCGCATTGCCATCGTGCCGGGGGAACAGGCGCTGGCGCTGAAGGTCCGTCGCGCTGATTTGTCCGAAGGCAGCCAGATCACCTCCCGTGGCTCACCCGGGACCTACCAGAAGGCCGCTCGATCCGGACGCAGCCTTGATTTGCAGATCAAGACACTGAACGCAGCGCAATTGACCGTTGATGCTCGCGGTGGTGCGGGTGCACCGGGGTTCGTTGGTCTTGATGGGGGTAACGGCCAGGAACCGGGCTGCACATGGGGTCAGGCCGGTCGCGGTGCCGATGGCAGCGATGGCAGCAACGGTCAGCCGGGAGCACCGGGGGCGCTGGTCAAACTGGCAGTGCCGCACGACTTCCCGGCAGACCGGATCAAGGTTCAGGTGGCTGGCGGCGCCGGTGGCCTGGCCGGCCCGGGCGGCAAACCGGGCGCGGGTGGCAAGGCCAAGGGCTGCCTGATTTACAAGGCCGATGGTGGCAAGAGCGGTAAACCCGGGGCTGATGGTCAGCCTGGGCCTGAAGGTGCCGTTGGTTCGGTGACTGTGCAGCGGTTGTAAGAAGCGCCGAAAGCCCTGTGGCGAGGGGGCTTGCCCCCGTTGGGCCGCGAAGCGGCCCCATTTCCGGCAATCGCGAAGGTTAGTGGTGTCTGGTTTACGACTGCTTCGCAGCCGAACGGGGGCGAGCCCCCTCGCCACAAAAGTTCGGCAGAATCAAAACATCGGCCGGGCCGCGGCAATCACCACCAAAGCCAACCCTACCAGCAGATTGATCCCCACCAACTTGCGGATCCGTCCCAGCACCGCTGCACCGGCTGGCCAATCCTGCTCGGCCACCGCGGTGCGCAGTTCCGGCAGCATCAGCGCCTGAATGCGGATGAACAGCGCGGTCATTACCACATACAAGCCCATCATCACCTGCACATAACGCGGCGCGGCTTCAAAACCGTTGAATTGCATGTGCAGCATGCCCACGCCGCTGACTGGCAATAGCACCACCGCCACCCAGACCCAGCGGAAAAAGCCTTGAAACACTTCAACCCACAGCTTCAGCCGGGCAGGGCCTTCAAGTGCCTTGATCGCGGCGGGGCGCAGGACCATCCAGGCGAAAAACATGCCGCCGACCCAGACCAGGGCCGCCAGTACGTGCAGGCTATAAATGAGGCTAAAAGGTGTCATTGGGTTACTCCGTTCTGCGCGGGATTCATTAGCGGGGTATGATAGCGACCGAACCGAACTACTGAAAATTTATCCAGCGTTTTTTGCGCCCGACAATCCATGATCAGCACTGAACTCAAAACCACGATCCAGGGCGCCTACTCGCGTTTTCTCGAAGCCAAGAGCCTCAAGCCGCGCTACGGCCAACGCCTGATGATCGCCGAAGTCGCCAAGGTCCTGGGTGACATCGACACCGACGACGAAGGCCGGCGCAGTGGCGACCCCGCGATTGTCGCGGTGGAAGCCGGCACCGGTACCGGCAAGACCGTGGCCTACAGCCTGGCGGCGATTCCCACGGCGAAGGCCGCCGGCAAGCGCCTGGTGATCGCCACGGCCACCGTGGCCCTGCAAGAGCAGATCGTCTACAAGGACTTGCCTGACCTGATGCGCAACAGCGGGCTGAATTTCAGCTTCGCCCTGGCCAAGGGCCGCGGGCGCTACATGTGCCTGTCCAAGCTCGACATGTTGCTCCAGGAAGGCCACGCGCAGACCGCCACCGCTCAGTTGTTCGAAGAAGAAGGTTTCAAGATCGAGGTCGACGAGGCCAGTCAGAAGCTCTTCACCAGCATGATCGAAAAACTCGCCGGCAATAAGTGGGATGGCGACCGCGACAGTTGGTCCACCGCCCTGGAAGACGCCGACTGGGCGCGCCTGACCACCGACCACAGCCAGTGCACCAACCGTCATTGCCCGAACTTCGGCCAGTGCGCCTTCTACAAGGCCCGCGAAGGCATGGGCAAGGTCGACGTGATCGTCACTAACCACGACATGGTCCTGGCCGACCTGGCCCTGGGCGGCGGCGCCGTGCTGCCGGACCCGCGCGACACCATCTACGTGTTCGACGAAGGCCATCACCTGCCTGACAAGGCCATCGGCCACTTCGCCCATTACACGCGCCTGCGCTCCACCGCCGACTGGCTGGAAACCACTGCCAAGAACCTCACCAAACTTCTGGCCCAGCACCCATTGCCGGGGGACCTGGGCAAGTTGATCGAGCAGGTGCCGGAACTGGCGCGGGAGATCAAGACCCAGCAACAGTTCATGTTCACCGCGTGCGAGCAGATTGCCGATTTCAAGCCCGGCGAAGACGTCGAAGGCCGCGAGCGCCCGCGTCACCGATTCGTCGGCGGGGTGATTCCCGAGCACATGCGTGAAATGGGCATCGAGCTGAAGAAAGGCTTCGCACGGCTGACCGATCTGTTCACCCGCCTGACCGAGTTGCTCAAGGAGGGCATGGACGGCGAGGTCAACATCGGCATCGCCAGCAACCAGGCCGAGGAGTGGTATCCGCTGTTCGGCAGCCTGTTGTCGCGTTCTTCCGGCAACTGGGAGCTGTGGACCGCCTTCACCGTCGAAGACCCGGAAGACAACCCGCCCATGGCGCGCTGGCTGACCCTGGCCGAAAGCGGCTCGCTGTTCGATATCGAGGTCAATGCAAGCCCCATCCTCGCGGCGGAAATGCTCCGGCGCAACCTGTGGAACGTGGCGTATGGCTGCCTGGTGACGTCGGCGACCTTGACGGCCCTCGGCACCTTCGATCGCTTTCGCATGCGCGCTGGCCTGCCGAAAAAAGCCGTGACCGCCGTGGTCCCAAGCCCCTTTCATCATGCCGACGCCGGTGTGTTGCGGGTGCCGAACCTGAACGCCGATCCCCGTGATGCAGCGGCGCATACCGCCGCGATCATTCGTGACTTGCCTGAGCTGGTCGAAGGTTCGCGGGGTACGCTGGTGCTGTTTTCCTCGCGCAAACAGATGCAGGACGTGTTCGACGGCCTGGACCGCGACTGGCGCAAGCAAGTGTTCATCCAGGGCAACCTGTCGAAACAGGAAACCCTGAACAAGCACAAGGCGCGGGTGGATGGCGGCGATTCCAGCGTGTTGTTCGGCCTGGCGAGCTTCGCCGAAGGGGTCGACTTGCCCGGCGCCTATTGCGAGCACGTGGTCATTGCCAAGATTCCTTTCTCGGTACCCGATGATCCGGTCGAAGCGGCGCTGGCCGAATGGATCGAAGCCAGGGGCGGTAATCCGTTCATGGAAATCTCCGTGCCGGACGCCTCGCTGAAACTGGTCCAGGCCTGCGGTCGCTTGCTGCGCACCGAAGAAGACCGCGGCACCATCACCTTGCTCGACCGGCGCCTGGTGACCCAGCGCTATGGCAAAGCCATCCTCAATGCGTTGCCGCCGTTCCGTCGAGAAATTTCCTGAATCACCGGTGGGCAGTTTTGCCCGCCGCGTTGTCTATCTCTCTGCCATCGCTTTTCCACTGGCCCATTGAAGGTCGTTAGGGAGAATTTCGTTCTCATGATTTGCCGTTCGTTGCCTGCTGTTTTTGCCATGCTGTTCGCAACACCGCTGTTGGCCGCCCCGGCCAGCCAGCAGACGCTGTTCAACTTTGTGCGCCCCGCCGACGTGGTCCAGGTGGCGACTCAGGACGCCAGCCTGCCGCAATCCAACGCCGAGCAAACCCCCGAGGGCGAAGTGCTGCGCCGGGTGACGTTCAACCCGGTCGCCCGGCCGACGTTGCGCCTGACTCCGCAAACCGGCGCCTGGGACTGGTCGCAGTCGGGCGTCATGAGCTTGCGGATCCAGAGCGCCATGAACTGGGCCTTGACCCTGTACGTGACCATCCAGAGCAACGACGGCAAGACACTGGTCAGCCGCGTCGATCTGCCGGCGGGGCCTGCGCAAACCCTGTTGGTGCCTTTGCAGGCGACATCACCGCTGAGCCAGGGCATGAAGGCTGGTCCGCCGATGCCGATGACCGTTGAGGGGCAGCGAGTGTTGCTGGCCAGCAGCGCCGGTGAGCTGGATCGCAGCCGGGTGGTGTCGGTGAGCCTGTCGATGGACCAGCCCAAAGCCGCGCAAAGCATCCTGCTGGAGCGCTTTGGTGTGCAGGACGGTGAGTCGATAACCCAAGCCGTGTATGGCGGGTTGGTGGATGCCTACGGCCAGTCGACCCGAAACAAATGGCCGGAAAAAATCAGCAGTGACGAACAACTGAAAAGCGCCGCCAGCAAGGAGCAGCAGCAACTGAAAACCTGGCTGGCCGAGCGCGAGAAGTCCTCCCTGGACAAGTTCGGTGGTTTGACCAAAGGCCCGTCCTTCAAGGCCAGTGGCTTTTTCCGCACCGAGAAACGCGATGGACGCTGGTATCTGGTGACGCCGCAAGGCCATCCGTTTTATTCGCTCGGGGTTAACACCGTCGCTGCAGACGTCAACCCGACCTACGTTGCCGGTCGTGAGTGGATGTTCGAATCCCTGCCCAAAACAGATGACGCACTCGCCAGCCACTACGGCGAAGGCGACAACCGTGGCGGCAACGGTGCCGATCAAGGGCGTGGCTACAATGCCGGTCGCTGGTACGACTTCTACGGTGCCAACCTGCAGCGCCTGTATGGCGACCCGTGTGTGAAGGGCAGCGATACCAAAGCGGGCGTCGCCGCGGCGGCCAAGGCGGATGCAGTTGAGGCGACCGCGGCCAAGGCGGCGGAGCAACCTGTAGTGCCTGCAACTGCCGAGTCTGGTGTCGCCGAAGCGGCCAGGACTGAAGCGACGGTAGCGAAAGCCGCCGAGCAAAAAACCGTCGAACCGTGCAAGCCGCTGTTCGACGAGCAGCGTTGGGCCATTCATACCCTTGATCGCTTGCAGGCCTGGGGCTTCAACACCATTGGCAACTGGAGCGCACCCGTATTGGGCGACGCTGATCGCGTGCCCTACACCTTGCCGCTGTCGATCGTCGGCGACTACGCCAGCATCAGCACCGGTACCGACTGGTGGGGCGGCATGCCCGACCCCTTCGACCCGCGTTTCGCCATGGCCACCGAACGTGCCGTGGCCATTGCCGCCCGCGATCATCGTGACGATCCGTGGTTGATCGGTTACTACGCCGACAACGAACTGGCCTGGGCCGGTCCCGGGGATGACCCGAAAGCCCGGTATGCCTTGGCCTACGGCACCTTGAAAATGACCACCGACGTGCCGGCCAAGCGCGCATTCCTCAAGCAGCTGCGTGACAAGTACCGCAATCAGGCTGGCTTGTCGAAAGCCTGGGGCATCGATCTGGCGGCCTGGGAACTGATGGAAGATCCGGGATTCGTGCCGCCGTTGCCAAGCGCCGAGCACCCGGAAATCGAAGCCGACTTCAAATACTTCCAGAAGGTCTTTGCCGACACTTACTTCAAGACCATCTCCGACTCGCTCAAGTGGCACGCACCGAACCAGCTATTGCTCGGCGGCCGTTTCGCCATCAGCACGCCGGAGGCCGTGGAGTCCTGCGCCCAGTATTGCGACGTGTTGAGCTTCAACATGTACACCTTGCAACCCCAGGATGGTTACGACTTCGCCAGGCTGCGCAGTCTCGACAAACCGGTACTGATCACCGAGTTCAATTTCGGCTCGGCTGATCGTGGCCCGTTCTGGGGTGGTGTTACGCCTTTGGTGAAGGAGGAAGACCGCGGTCCGGCGTACGCCAACTTCCTCAAGCAGGCATTGAGCGAGCCGTCGATTGTTGGCGTGCATTGGTTCCAGTACCTCGATCAACCGGTCACCGGGCGCCTGCTTGACGGCGAAAATGGTCACTTCGGGTTGGTGGGCATCACTGATCTGCCGTTCCAGGGTTTTGTCGACAGCGTGCGCAAAAGCAACCTGGCGACAGTCGAGCGATTGGGCAAAGAGGCCGAGAAGGCTGCGGCCGCCGCCGACAAAGCCAGCCACGACGCTGAGGGCGGCCGCAAGGCCGAGGCCGGCAAGGGGCCGGGGAAGGGCGCTGGTGGGCACTCCGGGAAAGGCCATTAAAAGCTGAAACCCTGTGGCGAGGGGGCTTACCCCCGTTGGGTTGCGTAGCAACCCCAAAATCTCGGCAACGGCCGAAAAATTTGGGAGCACTACGCACTCCAACGGGGGCAAGCCCCCTCGCCACAACCGCCCGGCCCAATCCTGTTCCCAAAACCCTCAAGGGCTGGAACAATGCCCGCCACTTTGTAGAGCGTTAATCCGGGGGAGTTGCGGGTGCAGATTCAGGGTCATTACGAGCTTAAGTTCGAAGCGGTGCGAGAGGCGTTCGCGGCGCTGTTCGACGATCCCCAGGAACGTGGCGCAGCGTTGTGCATTCAGGTCGGCGGCGAAACCGTCCTCGATCTGTGGGCCGGCACTGCCGACAAGGACGGGACCGAGGCCTGGCACAGCGACACTATCGCCAATCTGTTCTCCTGCACCAAGACCTTTACCGCTGTCACCGCGCTGCAATTGGTGGCCGAAGGCAAGCTGCAACTGGATGCCCCGGTCGCGCGCTACTGGCCCGAATTTGCCGCTGCCGGCAAAGAGTCCGTCACCTTGCGTCAACTGCTCTGCCATCAGGCCGGCCTTCCGGCATTGCGCGAGTTACTGGCCCCCGAAGCCCTTTACGACTGGCAAACCATGGTCGACGCCCTGGCCGCCGAAACGCCGTGGTGGACGCCGGGCGAAGGCCACGGTTACGCGGCGATCACCTATGGCTGGCTGATCGGCGAATTGCTGCGCCGTGCCGACGGTCGTGGGCCGGGTGAATCCATCGTCGCGCGGGTCGCCAAACCGTTGGGGCTGGACTTCCATGTGGGCTTGGCCGACGAAGAGTTCCATCGCGTGGCCCACATTGCGCGGGGCAAGGGCAATGTCGGCGATGCCGCCGCCCAGCGCCTGCTGCAAGTGACCATGCGTGAGCCAGCGGCCATGACGACCCGGGCGTTCACCAACCCTCCGTCGATTATGACCAGCACCAACAAGCCCGAGTGGCGACGCATGCAACAGCCGGCCGCCAATGGCCATGGCAATGCCCGCAGCCTGGCCGGGTTCTATGCCGGCCTGCTCGACGGCAGCCTGCTGGAAAGCGAAATGCTCGATGAACTGACCCGCGAGCACAGCCTCGGCGAGGACAAGACTTTACTGACCCGGACCCGTTTCGGTCTGGGCTGCATGCTCGATCAACCGGACGTTGCCAATGCCACCTTCGGCCTTGGCCCGCGGGCGTTCGGTCATCCGGGTGCCGGCGGCTCCATCGGTTTTGCCGACCCGGAGCACGACGTGGCTTTCGGATTTGTGACAAATACCCTGGGGCCGTACGTCTTGATGGACCCGCGTGCGCAAAAGCTGGTGCGGGCTCTGGCCACTTGTCTGTAAAAACGGCTATCGGGTTCCAGGGCTGGAACCCGATAACCTTTTCAGTTTCAAAGTGTTTGTTTATACCGGCCAATGCGGCCTGATTTTTTTGACTTCATTCTTGTGGATATCCAATGTCATCCAATAAAACCCTCGCCTTGGCCCTGTGCTTCGCTATTACCGGTTGCGCACAGACTCCACAGAAAGACGTGACGGCACCTGTCGCCAAGACTGAAAGCGGCAGCCACTGGTACTGGCCGTTCAGTTCCGACGACAGTGCCGGCAAGCCTGTGGTCAAGCCGGAGGTGAAACCTGAAGTCAAACCGGTTGCGGTGGCCAAGGCCGGAACCGATAGCGGCAGCAAGTGGTACTGGCCGTTCGGCGGTAGCGAGCAGAGCGCCGCCAAGGCTGTGCCGATGCCCGACCCGAAAGTCACCCAGGCCTGGCTTGACGACTATGAACCGCGTCTGCGGGAGGCGGTCAAGGGCAGCAACATGCAACTCGAGCGCCGCGAAAACGTGCTGGTGGTGACTGCGCCGGTCGAAGGTTCGTTCAACCCTGATCGTCCGGCCATGCTGTTGCCGGTCACGCTCGGTCCGTTCACCCGCGTTGCCAAGATCCTTGAAGCCGATCCAAAGACTGCTGTGTTGATCCTCGGCCACAGCGATACGTCCGGCGCTGTGCCTGCCAACGTCAAACTGAGCCAGGAGCGTGCCCAGTCCGTTGCGGCGATTTTCCGTCTCAGTGGTTTGCAGCGTGATCGCTTGATGCTGCGTGGCCTGGGCGGTGATGCGCCGCGTGCCGCCAACGACAGCGTGCAAGGTCGTGCGTTGAACCGTCGCGTGGAATTGCTGGTGACCCCTCAAAACACCATGGTCGCGCTGCTGAGCAAGTACAACATGCCGGCTCCCGCCCCGGTAAGCATGGTTGCTGCCGCGGACGCCAAGCCGGTCGCCAAACCTGTGACACCGGCCCCTGCGACTAAAAAGGCTGCGGTTCCAGCGGTGAAAAAAGCTTCGGCGAAGAAAGCCCCGGCCAAGAAAACACCTGCGAAAACCGCAACACCGGCAAAAAAGACCACGCCAGCCAAAGCCTCGACGGCTGACAAGAAAGTCGCCGCCACTGATACTGCAAAGCAGTGATTCGTTAACCAAAAGGAATGCGCCATGACCCAGGGCCTGGCTGATATGCGTCGTGACTACACCCGTGATGGCTTGACCGAGGCACAAGCCCCGGCCGAGCCGTTTGCGTTGTTCCACCAATGGTTCGCCGACGCGGTGAAAACCGAACAGGTCCCGGTGGAAGCCAACGCCATGACCCTGGCCACCGTTGACCAGGACGGTCGACCGCACTGTCGCATTCTGTTGCTCAAGGGCCTGGACGAACTGGGCTTCACCTTTTTCACCAACTACGAAAGCGCCAAGGGCCAGCATCTGGCCGCGAATCCGTTCGCGGCCATGACGTTTTTCTGGCCGGCGCTCGAGCGTCAGGTGCGCATCGAAGGGCGGGTGGTGAAGGTGACGCCTGAAGAGTCCGACGCCTACTATCAGGTTCGTCCACTGGGCAGTCGCCTGGGAGCCTGGGCGTCGCCGCAGAGCCAGGTAATCGCCGATCGTAGCGAGCTCGAAGCGCTGCTCAAGGACACCGAGCAACGTTTCAGCGACACCCAGCCCCATTGCCCGGAACACTGGGGTGGTTATCGCCTGCTGCCGGAACGCATCGAATTCTGGCAGGGTCGCCCAAGCCGCCTGCACGACCGCCTCAATTACCGCCAGCAGGGCGCCGACTGGATTCTTGAACGTCTGGCACCCTGAGCAGTCTACCGATCGGGATAGCCTGCCGCAGTGGCCTCCAGCCACTTCGGCAGGTCTCGACGCTTGATCTTCTGCGCCTGAGCACTCGCCAATCGTTCGAGCATGAAGGCTTTTTTCTGCTCGTCCTTGCCCGCCAGCGCTAGCGCCAGGTCGCGGTCCATCCAGCGTTTGATCCGCGCGTACAGCCACCAATGGAAGTACAAACCGGCAACAGTCGTGACGACGATGATAAAGTAATCCATGGAAATCCTTGGCCAGTGGGGCGGCTTTGCGAATTTGCCGCTACTGTGTGAGTTCGTGGAAGCGCCTTAACGGAGCCTGAATCAAACCAATTTTACCCGGGCGATGCCGTGACAGGCGTCAAGCAGCGGAGTTTAATGAACAACTGTTTTTTTGGAGTTGATGCTATGCGTAAGTCTGTTCTGCTGGTTGCTTCCTTTTCCACGATGGCGATGTTGCTCACTGGTTGCCAATCGAGCCTGACCGGTGACTCCTACTCCCGTGACGAGGCGCGTCGCGTGCAGACCGTTCGCATGGGCACCATCGAAGCATTGCGCCCGGTGAAAATCGAAGGCACCAAAACCCCGATCGGCGGCGCTGCAGGTGCAGTGGTCGGCGGCGTTGGCGGCAGTGCCATCGGTGGCGGCAAAGGCAGCGTCGTTGCAGCGGTTATTGGTGCCGTGGCCGGTGGCCTGCTCGGTTCAGCCGCTGAAGAAGGCCTGACCCGCACCCAGGGTGTGGAAATCACCGTGCGCGAAGACGATGGCAGCATGCGCGCCTACGTTCAGGAAGTTCAGCCGAACGAAGTGTTCCGTGTTGGCGAACGTGTGCGCATCGCAAGTGTGAATGGCACTAGCCGCGTTTCGCACTAAGCGCAAACACCTGCTGAAAAACAAAAAACCCGATCAGGTGACTGATCGGGTTTTTTGTTTTTCAGCAGGTGAGTCCTGATTGATGCCGGCCGTTATGGCGGTTTATCAGGAAGCCAGCGCGCTGTTCTTGCGGCTCGCCATCGCCGTCACCACATAACCGATCAGCGCAGCCAGAATCGAACCGGTCAAGATCCCCATGCGGTCCATCCCGGCGAAATCACTCACGCCTGGCTCGAAGGCCAGCGAGCCGACAAACAGGCTCATCGTGAAACCGATGCCACAGAGAATCGCCACGCCCAGTATCTGGCCCCAATTGGCACCTTGGGGCAGGGCGGCGATACCGGTTTTCACGGCCAGCCAGGTCAGGCCGAAGACACCGACGGTCTTGCCCAGCAGCAGCCCGATGGCGATGCCCATGGGGACGTGGTGAGTGAAGCTCTCGACGGTGACACCGCTCAGGGACAGGCCGGCATTGGCAAAGGCGAACAGTGGCAGGATGCCGTAGGCGACCCACGGGTGCAGGGCATGCTCCAGGGCAAGCAGTGGCGAAGGTTCGGCATTTTTCGTGCGCAACGGAATGCAGAATGCCAGGGTCACGCCGGCCAGGGTGGCGTGGACACCGCTCTTGAGCACGCAGACCCAGAGGATCAGTCCAATGATCATGTACGGCCCGAGCTTGACCACGCCAAGCCGGTTCATCCCGATCAGCGCCGCAATACAGGTCGCGGCCAGCGCCAGAGACAGGGTCGACAGCGCGCCGGAATAGAAGATCGCAATGATGATGATCGCGCCAAGGTCGTCGATGATCGCCAGGGTCATCAGGAACAGTTTCAGCGATACCGGAACCCGTTTGCCCAGCAGCGCCAGTACGCCAAGGGCGAAGGCGATGTCGGTGGCGGTCGGGATTGCCCAGCCGTTCAGGGCGGCTGGCGTGTCGCGATTGAGGTACCAGTAGATCAACGCCGGCACCACCATGCCACCAATGGCGGCGGCACCGGGAAGGACGATTTGCGACGGTTTGGACAACTGGCCGTCGAGGACTTCGCGCTTCACTTCCAGGCCGATCAGCAGGAAGAACAGCGCCATCAGGCCGTCGTTGATCCACAGCAGCAAGGGCTTGGCGATTTTCAGTGCGCCGATCTGGGCCACCACGGGGGTGTCCAGCAGGCCGTTGTACAGCCACGACAGCGGCGAGTTGTTGATGATCAGAGCCAGAACGGCAGCGGCGATCAATAACAGACCGCTGGCAGCTTCCAACTGAAAGAAACGCGTGAAAGTGCTACGCAGAGGCAAGGTCGCTCTCCATCCATGAATTCAAAAGGTGTTACACCCTAACAAGTACCGTTAGTTGTTAAAACAAAAGTTATATTCTTTTTTGTTATATGCCGTTACAGAGTGATCCCTCGGCACCGACCTGAGCCTAGCAGTTGCCGGGCGTATTGGATTTCATCTGTACCTGTGCTGGATGCAGGATTTTTCCTAAGCTTGTTGGATGAGCCTTGTCAAAAGGCCGACTCCTGCCCGATACAACGAGAAAACCATCATGAGCGACAACCGACAGTGGTCCCGCGAAGCGATCCGGATCATCGAAGCCGATTTCCAGCGCAGCGCCGACACCCACTTGATCCCCTTGCCGCTGCCGGGTTTTCCAGGCATCGAGTTGTACTTCAAGGACGAGTCCAGCCACCCCACGGGCAGCCTCAAGCACCGCCTGGCCCGTTCGCTGTTCCTGTATGCGCTGTGTAACGGCTGGCTCAAGCCCGGTGCGCCGGTGATTGAGGCATCCAGCGGTTCGACGGCGATTTCCGAAGCGTACTTCGCGCGCATGCTGGGCTTGCCGTTCATTGCGGTGATGCCGGCGACCACGTCCAAGGAGAAGATTGCGCAGATCGCCTTCTACGGTGGCCAAAGCCACCTGGTGGACGATCCGACCCAGATCTACGCCGAGTCCGAGCGCCTGGCCCGTGAACACGACGGGCACTTCATCGACCAGTTCACCTATGCCGAACGCGCCACCGACTGGCGAGCGAACAACAACATTGCCGAGTCGATCTTTCAGCAGATGCGTTTCGAGCAGCATCCCGAACCGAGCTGGCTGATTTCCAGCCCCGGTACCGGCGGCACCACGGCCACCCTGGGCCGATACGTGCGTTATCGCCAGCATGGCACCCGCGTGCTGTGTGCCGATGCCGAGCGTTCGGTGTTCTTCGATTACTACCAGACCGGCGATGCCAGCCTGCGACTGGACCACGGCTCGCGCATCGAAGGCATCGGCCGGCCACGCGTGGAAGCGTCGTTTCTGCCCAAGGTGATCGACGCGATGGTCAAGGTACCGGATGCGTTGTCGCTGGCAGCCATGCACTACCTGGCGGAGCGTCTGGGACGGCATGTGGGCGGGTCGAGCGGGACCAACCTGATCGGCGCACTGATGGCCGCCCAGCACATGAAGTCGGCAGGGGAGACGGGGTCGATGGTGGCGATTCTGTGTGACGGCGGCGAGCGCTATGCCACGACCTATTACGATCAGGGCTGGCTCAAGGCTCAGGGGTATGAGCTGAGTGGTTTGATGGCTGCGGTGGCAGCGACGGTGGAGCGGGGTGAGCCGTTGCCGGACTCGGTTTTGCGCGCCAATATCTGAGATCTTTCAGACATTGAATACCCCTGTGGGAGCGAGCTTGCTCGCGATGGCGGCATAACATTCAACACCTATGTTGACTGATTTACCGCTATCGCGAGCAAGCTCGCTCCCACAGGGTTTTGCATTGTTTCGGGATCGCGTATCAGGCTTCCAGGCCAAGGATATCCCGAGCCACAGCCTCGGCAATGCGAATCCCGTCAACACCCGCCGACAGAATCCCGCCCGCATAACCGGCCCCTTCACCGGCCGGGAACAAGCCCTTCACGTTCAGGCTCTGCAACGACTCGTTACGGGTAATGCGCAGCGGCGACGAAGTGCGGGTCTCGATCCCGGTCAGCACTGCGTCGTGCAGCGAGTAACCACGAATCTGCTTCTCGAATGCCGGCAAGGCTTCGCGAATTGCTTCGATGGCGAATGCCGGTAGTGCCAGCGCCAGATCACCCAGGGCAACGCCCGGCTTGTAGGATGGCTCGACGCTGCCCAGTTCGGTAGACGGTTTGCCCGCGATAAAATCGCCGACCAGTTGCGCCGGGGCTTCGTAGTTGCTGCCGCCCAGCACGAATGCGTGGGACTCCAGGCGTTCCTGCAGCTCGATACCGGCCAGCGGGCCGCCCGGATAATCGACTTCCGGCGTGATGCCGACGACGATGCCGGAGTTGGCATTGCGCTCGTTACGCGAGTACTGGCTCATGCCATTGGTGACCACGCGGTTTGGCTCGGAAGTCGCCGCCACCACGGTGCCGCCCGGGCACATGCAGAAGCTGTAGACCGAACGGCCGTTCTTGGCGTGGTGCACCAGCTTGTAGTCGGCGGCGCCCAGTTTCGGGTGGCCGGCGTACTTGCCCAGGCGCGCACGGTCGATCAGCGACTGCGGGTGCTCGATGCGGAAACCCACCGAGAACGGCTTGGCTTCCATGAACACGCCACGGCCGTGAAGCATGCGGAAGGTGTCGCGGGCGCTGTGGCCGAGGGCCAGGATCACGTGTTTCGAGTGGATCTGTTCGCCGCCATTGAGTTCGACGCCGACCAGTTGGCCGCCTTCGATCAACACGTCGGTGACGCGCTGCTGGAAGCGCACTTCACCGCCCAGGGCGCGAATCTGCTCACGCATGTTTTCCACCACGCCGGTCAGACGGAACGTACCGATGTGCGGTTTGCTGACGTAGAGGATTTCTTCCGGAGCACCGGCCTTGACGAATTCGTGCAGGACTTTACGGCCGAGGAATTTCGGGTCCTTGATCTGGCTGTAGAGCTTGCCGTCGGAGAACGTCCCCGCGCCGCCTTCACCGAATTGCACGTTGGATTCCGGGTTGAGCACGCTTTTGCGCCACAGGCCCCAGGTGTCCTTGGTGCGCTGGCGTACTTCGGTGCCGCGCTCGAGGATGATCGGCTTGAAGCCCATTTGCGCCAGCAGCAGCCCGGCGAAAATCCCGCACGGGCCGAAGCCGACGACGATCGGCCGCACGCTCAGATCGGCTGGCGCCTGGCCGACTTCCTTGTAGCTGACATCCGGTGCCACGTTGACGTTACGGTCATCGGCAAACTTGTGCAGTACCGCCGCCTCATCGCGAACTTCAAGGTCGATGGTGTAGATGAAGCACAGTTCGGAGGACTTTTTGCGCGCATCGTAGCTGCGCTTGAACAAGGTGAAATCGAGCAGGTCATCGCTGGCAAGCCCTAAGCGCTGCACGATGGCAGGGCGCAGGTCTTCTTCGGGATGGTCGATCGGCAACTTGAGTTCGGTGATTCGTAACATGGCGGGATCCGGTTCGCGGGGCGCACAACTGCGCCAGGGCGTTTGAAGCCCGCGATTATAAGCCTCAAAGGCGCAGGCCCGTGAGGCTTAAACGATCAGTCGTCGCGCGATCCGCCGAAATACCCGCAGCCGCGCTGTACCTGACCGTCGATGCGCAGCTCGGCGCTCATGTGCTGGATGCTGCCGGTGCTGCTGTCGACGCAACGTTGCGGTGCAACCCACAGTTCGATGTGCTGGTTGTTGGCTTCGGTGCTGAGGTTGAAACGGCCATCGCCCAGTTGCTCCTCGACGTAAGGCACGGCCAACGGCGGCTGGCCGGCCCGGTCGAGGACCATGCCTTTGCCGCTGACTTTCACGCTCCACTCCGGGGGGTGGCCGGCGGCGCGCAGGATCAGCAGCTTGAAATTCGGATCGTCGCACGCGGTGCCCGAGCGCTCGATGCGGTACAACTGCTCCAGATCGAACTGGCCGTCACCACCGCTGCCGGCCACAACCCGCCCGCGCACGTCGGCAAACAGCTTGCCCTGTTTGTCCGCCAGGTTTGCGGCCTGCTGCAGGACGCTGGTGCCGCCCGTGTCGTTGACCACGTAGCGGTTTGTCTGGTTGCACGGCTGGAACAGCAGTTTGCCGTCCGCCGCGGTCAACTGGCCTTGCATGCGTGTCTGGCCGACATGGGAGGCGTTCTGCCGCTCACCCTCGAACAACTGGCAAGCGGCGAACAGCGGAAGCAGGGCAACGAGGACTAAGGAACGGGCAACACGCATCTTGGGGTCTCCTGACAAGTGTCGCCACGTTACTCAGGCTGATCGTTCATCACAACCGGTTATCGTCTCCACTTTGTATTGGCGCGGACGCAGGTTGCGTTTTTCCATCTTCAGATGTGAAAGGTCTGACCCGTTTGCAGGCCTTCCACACTCTTGGCGTAGGCCAAGGCCACATCCGCCGCAGGAACCGGCTTGAAGCCACGGAAGTACGGCGCGTATTTGCCCATGGCTTCAACCAGGACGTTCGGGCTGATCGAGTTCACCCGCAGGCCGCGCGGTAGCTCGATGGCGGCGGCGCGGACGAAGCTGTCCAGTGCACCGTTGACCAGCGCTGCCGAAGCGCCACTGCGAATCGGGTCGTGGCTGAGCACGCCGGTGGTGAAGGTGAACGAAGCGCCGTCATTGGCGAAGTCGCGGCCGATCAGCAGCAAATTGACCTGGCCCATCAGCTTGTCTTTCAGGCCTAGGGCAAAGCTCTCTTCGGTCATTTCGTTGAGCGGTGCGAAGGTCACGTTGCCGGCGGCACACACCAGTGCGTCGAATTTGCCGGTCTGCTCGAACAGCTTGCGAATCGAGGCGCTGTCACTGATGTCCACTTGAAAGTCGCCGCTGGTGCGACCGATGCGGATGATTTCGTGGCGTTGCGACAGTTCCTTGTCGACTGCCGAACCGATGGTGCCGCCTGCGCCGATCAAAAGAATTTTCATGGGAGCTGATCCTCGTATGGGTTGAACGAGGTTTCAGTTTAGGGTGGTTTTTTCTCCGGATAAGCGCACTAATAGGCAACCTTTGGTTTTCAAATGGAAACAATCCATGAGCGAGATGGATGACCTGGCGGCGTTCGCGGTGTTGATCGAGGCGGGGAGTTTTACCCTGGCGGCGCAGCAGCTTGGTTGCAGCAAAGGTCAGCTGTCCAAGCGCATCAGCCAGTTGGAAGCGCAGTTTTCCGTGGTGTTGTTGCAACGTACCACCCGCCGCTTGAGCCTGACCGCCGCCGGTGCTGCGTTGTTGCCCCAGGCCCAGGCGCTGGTAGTGCAAGTCGAGCGAGCCCGCCAGGCCCTGGCGCGCCTGAAGGACGACATGGCTGGCCCGGTGCGGATGACGGTACCGGTGTCGCTCGGGGAAACCTTCTTCGATGGCCTGTTGCTGGAGTTCTCGGCCAGGTATCCCCAGGTGCAGATCGAGCTGGAGCTCAACAACAGCTACCGCGAACTGTCTCGCGACGGCTTCGATCTGGCGATTCGTTCCGACGTGGCCATTGACCAGCGACTGGTGGCGCGTCCACTGCTGGCGTGGCAAGAACTGACCTGTGCCAGCCCGGCTTATCTGGAGCAATACGGTGAACCGCAAACCCCCCAGGCGCTGGCCGAGCATCGCTGCCTGCTCAACAGTCATTACAGCGGCCGCGAAGAGTGGCTGTATCACCAGCAGCACGAGTTGTTGCGGGTGCGAGTGTCGGGGCCGTTCGCCAGCAACCACTACAACCTGTTGAAGAAAGCCGCACTGGTCGGCGCCGGTATTGCGCGCCTGCCATCCTACTGTTTGCCAACAGAGCTTGCGGACGGGCGCTTGCGATGGCTGCTGCGCGATTATCAGACCCGCAGCATGCCGATGTACCTGGTGCATCCGTATCAGGGCGGTTTGCCCAAGCGCACGCAGGTACTGGCGGATTATCTGATCGGGTGGTTCAAGCGCAGTGGGGAGGTGCTGGATCGGCTGTAAATGTCCTGTGGGAGCGAGCCGGCTCGCGATGGACGTTAACGATGACGAGGGCTGTCTGAATGAACGTGGCGCCCTCCAGTTTTTCGCGAGCAAGCTCGCTCCTACAGAAGAGGGTCTGTGTGGCTATAGGGGGGGGGCATAAAAAAACGGCCCGCGAAGGCCGTTTTTCATTTACCGCAAAGGATTAGCCACCGAGGTACGCATCACGCACTTTCGGGTCGGTCAGCAGCGCTTCACCGGTGCCTGTCATCACCACCCGGCCGTTCTCCAGAACGTAGGCTCGGTCAGCGATCTTCAGCGCCTGGTTGGCGTTCTGCTCGACCAGGAACACTGTCACACCGTCCTTGCGCAGCTGTTCGATGATGTCGAAGATCTGCTGGATGATGATCGGTGCCAGGCCCAGCGATGGCTCGTCGAGCAGCAACAGCTTGGGCTTGCTCATCAGCGCACGGCCGATGGCGAGCATTTGCTGTTCGCCGCCGGACATGGTGCCGCCGCGCTGGTTGAAGCGTTCTTTCAGGCGTGGGAAAAGTCCGAGAACCTTGTCCATCTGTTCCTGATAGTCGCCCTTGGCGGTGAAGAAACCACCCATGGACAGGTTTTCTTCAACGGTCAGTCGGGAAAACACCCGACGACCTTCCGGCACCACGGCGATGCTCTTGCGCATGATCTGCGAAGAGTCCTGGCCGACCAGTTCCTCACCCATGTAGCGGATGCTGCCGCTGTGGGCGCGCGGCGAACCGCAAAGCGTCATCAGCAACGTGGACTTGCCGGCACCGTTGGCACCGATCAGGGTCACGATCTCGCCCTGGCGGACTTCGACGTTGACGCTGTGCAGGGCCTGGATCTTGCCATAGAAGGTGGAAACGTTTTCGAACTGCAGCATTTACGCTTCCCCCAGGTAGGCTTTGATCACTTCAGGATTGTCGCGGATCTGTTCCGGCGTACCGTTGGCCAGGGGCGTGCCCTGGTTGATCACGACAATGTGGTCGGAAATGCTCATGACCAGCTTCATGTCGTGTTCGATCAGCAGCACGGTGACGTTGTGCTCTTCACGCAGCATGCTGATCAGCGCCTTGAGGTCCTCGGTTTCCTTCGGGTTCAGGCCGGCAGCCGGTTCGTCGAGCATGAGGATCCGCGGGCGGGTCATCATGCAACGGGCGATTTCCAGACGACGTTGCTGACCGTAGGCCAGGGTGCCGGCCGGACGGTTGGCGAACTCCTTGAGATTGACCTTTTCCAGCCAGAATTCGGCGAAATCCATGGCCTCGCGCTCGCTTTTGCGGAACGACGGGGTCTTGAACAGGCCGGACAGGAAGTTGGTGTTCAGGTGACGATGCTGGGCGATCAAGAGGTTCTCGACCGCCGTCATGTCCTTGAACAACCGCACGTTCTGGAAGGTGCGCACCACGCCTTTGAGGGCAATCTTGTGGCCCGGCAGGCCTTCGATCGCTTCGCCGTCGAGCAGGATGCTGCCGCCGCTCGGCTTGTAGAAGCCGGTCAGGCAGTTGAACACGGTGGTCTTGCCGGCGCCGTTGGGGCCGATCAGCGCAACCACTTGTTTCTCTTTCACGCTCAAGGCTACGCCGTTGACCGCCAGCAAGCCGCCGAAGCGCATGCTCAGGTTTTCTACTTTAAGGATCTCGCGGCTCATTTGCGCAGCTCCATGTGAGGACGTTGCATGGGCAGCAGACCCTGAGGGCGCCAGATCATCATCAGTACCATCAAGGCACCGAACATCAACATGCGGTACTCACTGAACTCACGCATCATTTCCGGCAGCAGGATCATCACCACGGCAGCGAGGATCACGCCCAGCTGCGAGCCCATGCCACCCAGCACCACGATGGCGAGGATGATCGCCGACTCGATGAAGGTGAAGGACTCCGGCGTCACCAGACCCTGACGGGCAGCGAAGAAGCTACCGGCGAAACCGGCGAAGCTCGCACCCAGGGTGAAGGCCGACAGTTTGATGACGGTCGGGTTCAGGCCCAGGGCACGGCAGGCGATTTCGTCTTCACGCAACGCTTCCCAGGCGCGGCCCAAGGGCATGCGCAGCAAACGGTTGATGACGAACAGCGCACCCAGGGCAAGCAACAGCGCAACCAGGTAGAGGAAGATCACCTTGTTGATCGAGTTGTATTCCAGGCCGAAATACTCATGGAAGGTTTGCAGGCCTTCCGCGGCTTTTCGTTCGAAGGTCAGGCCGAAGAACGTTGGCTTCTCGATGTTGCTGATACCGTTCGGACCGCCAGTGAGGCCGGTCAAGTTACGCAGGAACAGACGAATGATTTCACCGAAGCCCAAGGTCACGATCGCCAGGTAGTCACCACGCAAACGCAGCACCGGGAAACCGAGCAGGAAGCCGAAGGTGGCCGCCATCAGGCCGGCGATCGGCAGGCAGATCCAGAAGCTCAGGCCGTAGTAGTGCGACAGCAGCGCGTAGCTGTAGGCGCCGACGGCATAGAAACCGACGTAACCGAGGTCGAGCAGACCGGCCAGGCCGACCACGATGTTCAGGCCGAGGCCGAGCATCACGTAGATCAGCACCAGCGTAGCGATATCGACCGCACCGCGAGAGCCGAAGAACGGCCAGACCAGGGCACCGGCGATCAGCGCGATGATGATCCAGCGCTGAGTGGTCGGCAGGGTCAGGAAGTTGCTGGCCTTGGCCGGGATCAGCGGCATGCTCGGCGAAGAGCGCCAGGCCGAGCTGATCTGCTGGTCGAACAGCACACGCAGGAACATCAGCACCGAGCACACCGCGATGGTGATCAGGGTGGCGTCGCTGGTGCCATGAACTTCGAGGTTGATGCCGACGATGGTCAGCTTCAGACCGAGTACCGGGTAGGCCACGGCCCACACCAGCAAAGCGCTGAACAGCGCCTGTTTAAGATTCCTAGTCATACCTTCTCAACCTCCGGACGGCCCAGCAGGCCGGTTGGCCGGAACAACAGCACCAGAACCAGCAGGCCGAACGCCACGACGTCCTTGTACTGGTCGCCGAAGATATCGGCACCAAAGGCTTCCGCCACACCCAGTACCAGCCCGCCGAGCATGGCGCCCGGAATACTGCCGATACCGCCCAGTACCGCGGCGGTGAAGGCCTTGAGGCCGACGAGGAAACCGGCGTTCGGGTTGATCACGCCGTATTGCATGCTCAGCAGCACGGCGGCGATGGCTGCCAGAGCCGCACCGATGACGAAGGTCAGGGCGATGATGTTGTTGGTGTTGATACCCAGCAGGTTGGCCATCTTGATGTCTTCGGCACAGGCACGGCAGGCGCGGCCCAGGCGAGAGCGGGAGATGAACAGGGTCAGGCCGAGCATGGCGACGAGAGTCACCACGAACACCACGATTTGCATGTAGGAAATCAGCACTTCATGTGCGCCACCTGGCCCAAAGGCAAAGTTGCCCGGAATCAGGTTGGGGATGGATTTGTCCTTGGAGTCTTGCGCCAGCAGAACCGTGTTCTGCAGGAAGATCGACATGCCGATGGCGGAGATCAGCGGGATCAGACGGTTGCTGCCGCGCAAAGGGCGGTAGGCGATCCGTTCGATGCTGTAGCCGTAGGCACTGGTTACAACGATGGTTGCGAGAAAAGCGGCGGTCATCAACAGCGGCACGCTGTCGAGTCCCAGCATGGCCAGCCCGGCGATGGCGATGAACGCCACGTAGGAGCCAATCATGTACACCTCGCCGTGGGCGAAGTTGATCATTCCAATGATGCCGTAGACCATCGTATAGCCGATGGCGATCAGGGCATACGTGCTGCCAATGGTCAGGCCATTAACCAGCTGTTGGAAGAAGTGATAGATGTCAGGCATTACAGCGCTCCTAAAAACCTGATACGCATTTCACTGGTGGAGTCATTTTCCCGCCCGAGCCCCGTGGATCTGCATCCACTTCGAATTCGGGGTTTGCCAGCGAACCGCTGATGACGGTTTTGAGATTTTCAGGTGGGGAGACTGGCGGATCACGCCAGCGCGGCCCAGATACGTTCGTAAAACAAAGCCCACGGCACGCCGTGGGCTTTATTGGCAGTCAGTCTGGCAACGCCTTACTGAGGCTTGGCTTCAGTTTTTGGTTTGCCGAAGTGCCACTCGTAAACCACGAATTTGAAGTCTTTCAGGTCGCCTTTCTCGTCGAAGCTCAGGTCGCCGGTAGGCGTCTTGAAGGTGCCGGCGTGGATGGCTTCAGCCACTTTGGCGGAGTCTTCGGACTTGGCAGCCTTGATGCCGTCGGCGATCACGGTCACAGCCGAGTAGGCCGGGAACACGAACGGACCGCTTGGATCTTCTTTCTTGGCTTTGAACGCATCAGCCAGGGCAACGTTGGCCGGATCCTGGTCGAAGGATTTCGGCAGGGTCACCAGCAGGCCTTCGGAAGCGTCCTTGGCGATCTGCGAAATGGAGTCGTTACCCACGCCTTCCGGACCCATGAACTTGGCTTTCAGGCCTTTTTCCGCAGACTGACGCAGGATCAGGCCCAGCTCCGGGTGGTAGCCGCCGTAGTAGACGAAATCGACGTTGGCTTGCTTGAGCTTGGCGATCATCGAGGAGAAGTCTTTGTCGCCGGCGTTGACGCCTTCGAACACGGCAACCTTGACGCCTTTGCCTTCCAGGGTTTTCTTCACGGCAGAGGCGATGCCTTCACCGTATTGCTGTTTGTCGTGCAGAACAGCAACGATCTTCGGTTTTACGAAGTCGGCAATGTAGTTACCGGCGGCAGGGCCCTGGGCGCTGTCCAGACCGATGGTGCGGAACACCATTTTGTAACCACGGGCGGTGATGTCCGGGCTGGTGGCAGCCGGGGTGATCATGATCACGCCTTCGTCTTCGTAGATGTCCGAAGCCGGTTGAGTGGAGCTGGAGCACAGGTGACCGACTACGAACTTGACGCCGTCGTTGACGACCTTGTTCGCGACTGCCACAGCTTGTTTCGGATCACAGGCGTCATCGTATTCAACGGCTTCGAGTTTCTTGCCGTCCACGCCGCCCTTGGCGTTGATTTGCTCGATGGCCATTTTGGCGCCACTGAACTGCATGTCGCCGTATTGGGCTACAGGGCCGGTCTTAGGGCCGGCGATGCCGATCTTGATGGTGTCAGCTGCGAACGAATGGCTGGCAACCCCGGCCAGAACCATAGCGGCAAACAGTTTGGAAATCTGCTTAGTAGCCTTAGTCATAGTGCTCCACTCTTACTGTTGTAGTTTTTATAGTCCTGGCGCCGAAAGCAGCAGAACCGGGTCGGATATCTGCGACATTCCCCGGAAAAGTCCCTCGGCAACTGTACCGGTACAGTGTAGAGCGCCGATTGTCAGCCTGGGAAGGCAGCGCCGGGGGACAAAACCTGCAAGTGTCGCTTTATTGAAAGTAAAAGACAGAATTGCGGCGGGGTGTTGAGGGGCTTATAGCCGTATTCAGTGCATTCCCTGGCTTTCCTGCGCTTTTCATTTCGGTCACTCAATTGCATCCGGGTTTTTCTGCCAGTCCACCGACGTTATCATTCGCGTCGATTTCTTTTCCGGACAGTCCCATGAATCAAGAACCTAGCACCCTCTATGCCAAGCTGCTTGGTGAAACCGCATCTATTACCTGGAAAGAGCTGGAGCCGTTCTTCGCCAAGGGTGCCCTATTGTGGGTCGATCCTGGCCTGGATCTGATCGCCGCCGCCGAGGCCGTTGCCCAGGATGAAGGGGAGAAAGTGGCTGCCTGGCTGGCCGCCGACAAGCTCGGCAAGCTCTCTGAAACGCGGGCGCTGGATCTTTTTGAACGTGATCCACAGCTGTGGGCCGTGGTTGTTTCGCCGTGGATTCTGATCCAGGAAAGGGCGCAGGCTTAAAAGCTTGCACCTGATTGGTGCGTTCATTTCTGAAGGAAAAGTGTGTAGCCGAGTAGCGTGATGGCATGTTGCCGTAGAGAAAGGCCACAGCCTCACGGTGACGTAAACGTAACGGGAACAGTTGGGAGGGCAACTGAACGTCTGCTCAATTGTTTCTGAATGTTGATTTGCAGTAATTCAAGGCCGCCATCGCGAGCAAGCTCGCTCCCACAGGGATCGCATTCTTTCAAACAGAACGCGGTCAACTGTGGGAGCGAGCTTGCTCGCGATAGGGGCGGTGGGTTTTCGGGTCTTGTTAAGCCGTTTTGCCCGTATGGTTATTCAACGAAATAACCTTGGTCTTGCCGATGCGGTGACGGTAGATCTCGCGCAGGTACTTGATCGATTTCTTCACGCAATCCCGGGACAGGCGGATGTCGTTGATCGAGACGAACTTGTCCTTGTCGTTGATCAGCTCACGGTACTTCTTCTCGTACATCGGCTTGATCGCGTACCAGTTGGTATCGAGGATCTTCGCCGGGTTCTCGAATTCGTTGAGTAGTTCGTCAATCCGGTCTTCATCGAACTGTTCGTTGATGATGAAGTCCAGGATCGAGTTGTCCAGGGTCTCGTCGAAGCGGTACGGGTTTTTCGCGAAGCAGCGCTTGATGAAGGCCACGATCAGCGTCAGGAAATCGTCCGACAGGCACGGGCTCTTGGCGATCAGGGTGGTCAGCGACAGGTTGGCCGAAGCACCGATCACCAGCGCGTAGCGCTTGAGCGTGGTGTTGGGGAACAGGCTGTTGAGATGAGTCTTCAACCGGTTCAAATCCATGTAGGACAGCTTGTAGTCCTTCGGCAACGAAACGATCGACACCACCGACGAGCAATTCTTGAAGAAGTGCAGGTCATGCAGGGCCGCCGCGTCGTAACCCGAGTTCTTGTACTGCTCCAGCGACGCGCGATAGCGCTTGGACTCGATCGGCAACAGGCTGATGCCCTCGATGGCCTGGGTGACCTTGTTGAAGTGCGGCAGGTCGATCGAGCGGAAGAACAGGTCGTCGATGTTCAGGCGTTGCGGCTCTTTCTCGAACACCTTGAATTTGTCGCTGCTCGGCGCCGGGGTTTCCGGCACCACGGACTCGGCGTAGGCAATCGCCACCGGACCGGCCAGGCTCATGAACAGGTCGTTGGCGTCCAGGCGGATGGTTTCGCCGATGTCGATGCCGGCGCGACGGAAATAGTTCTGGTCGTAGTCGGTGGTCACCGCCTGGGCCGTCAGAATGTTGAAGATCTGCTGCGAGATGTATTGGTTGGCATGCTTTTCCATGGCATTGACATCAATGTTCTGGATATTGCCGTCATCGTTCTCTTCGGCGTAACGCATGATGTCGTTGGAGATCAGCATCATCGCGTTCCATGGGCGGATGCGGCCCATGACGCTGGCTTCGCTGCTGTCTTCGTTGGCGAAGTTGTAGGAGAAGTCCCACTCTTCCGACAGGTATTTGCACAACAGGCGACCGGCGTTGATGTGCAGCGCCTCGGACATTTCACTGCGGTGATCTGAAATGTTCGGCAGTACACAGATGCCACTGGTGAAGATCGGCTCGAAGACGAAGGAGTGACCGCTCTTGCTGTCGTGCTCGTCCATCGGCTTGGTGTCGAACGTCTTGTTCATGTACGAGTGCTGCTGGGCCAGGCCGAACTCCGAGGCCATGCCCGAACCGGTACCGCCACCGGCACTGAAGATCGAGAAATACAGGCGCGACTGGTTGGCCTTGATGCCGCAGCTGTCGATCAGGTACGAGTGAATCATTTTCCAGTCGGGGCTGGAGAAGCGTTGGGTGTCCTTGTTCAGGATGATCTTGGCCAGGTACTGGCCGAGGATCGGCGCGTTACCGGCGCCACCGGCGTGGACTTCCGACAGGTCCATGATCTTCATCTTGCTGTAGTCGCGCAGAAAGCCGCTTTTTTCGCCCTTGCGCGAGAAACGGATGCGCCCGGCGATGTCCTTGTCCAGGTCGCCGAGCATCACCAGCGGCTCGACCAGAAACACCGGCTTGGTGTTTTTGTTCTGGCCCAGGCGCAGGTTGTTGCGGATCCACTGGGCCGGGCTGTAACCCTTTTCGGCAAAGCGCTTGTCCGGCGACAGGCGATCTTCGTTATTGAATTCATTGAGGTAGAACTTGCGGGCGTTGTACACCAGTTCCGCCACGTCCAGCGCAATGTTCGAGCCACAGCGGCCCAGGCCGATCAGGCATACCGACGGGAATTCCTGATCGCTGTGCTGTTCGCTGTCGCCCTCCAGGTGCGGTGCGCGCGGGAACACCATGTCGCGCAGGCCGTCGAGGTTGTCGAGGATGCGGTCGGTGTTGGTTTCGGTGAAGTACAGGTATTGCTGGGTCGCCAACGGGCGCGATTGAATCAATGGCTTAGGTGATGACGGGCTGTTGGCCGCGGGGCTCAACGTCAGATCGGTTACCGCAGTGGCCGGGTTGTTTTTAGAAGTCATAGTTCGCCATCTACCTGGGCTGATTGGTTGGCCGACTCACTGTCGTCGAACCGTCACGGAATACAATCGCGTCTTTTTTCAGCGCGTACTTGGACCATGCCTTGGTCTTTAGCCTGAGCATTGCTCGGAGTGAATCCTTTCCTGAGTCATGATGAATCGGCCAATATTCGGTGATCTTTAATCAAGAAGAGGCAAAATGATGTCAACGCTACCTTCGCTAGGGTTTGCCGGGATCGGCCTGATGGGGCTGCCGATGTGCCGGCGCCTGCTGGCCGCGGGTTATCCGCTGGCGGTATGGAATCGCAATCCGGACAAGTGCAAGCCGCTGGTGGAGGCCGGCGCGCGCCAGGTCGCCAGCCCGGCTGAACTGTGCCAGTACGCTGACGTGGTGATGCTGTGCCTGGCCGATACCTCGGTCGTACGCGAGGTGGTGTTTGGTCCGGCAGGTGTTGTGGAGGGCGCCAAAAAAGGCCAGCTGCTGGTGGATTTCTCCAGCCTGGAGCCCAACGCTACGCGGGAAATGGCTGCAGAACTTGCCGCTAAAACCGGCATGGGCTGGCTCGATACGCCGGTGTCCGGTGGCGTGGTCGGTGCCGAGGCTGGAAGCCTGGCGATCATGGTCGGCGGTGAGCTACAGGATCTGGAGCGGGTCCGGCCTGTCCTGTTGAGCCTGGGGCAGCGTGTGACGCATATGGGCGGCGTCGGCGCGGGGCAGGTGACCAAGGCGTGCAATCAGATGATCGTCGCCTGCAATGCATTGGTGATTGCCGAAGTGGTCGCGTTGGCGGAGCGTTCGGGGGTTGATGCCAGCCTGATCGCCGAAGCGCTGGCCGGCGGCTTTGCCGATTCGAAACCCTTGCAGATCCTGGCCCCACAGATGGCGCAAAACCGTTTCGAGCCGGTCAAATGGCACGTACGGACGTTACTCAAGGATCTGGATACAGCAGTGAAGTTTTCCCGTGAACAAGGCTCGGCGACACCGATCAGCGGTCTGGCCGCGCAGTTGATGCGCCTGCATGGGAGTCAGGGGTTTCTTGAAAAGGACCCGTCTACATTAGTACAGATGTACCGTGAACCAGGCTCAGCGTCGTGACGGTGTAGGCGTGCTTGCGCTGGTTGATTTCGTTCAGCACCGGATGCAGTTCGGCCAGCGGCACCGGCCGACTCAGCAGATAGCCCTGAACGAAGTCACAGCCATGGTCTTCCAGGAACTGGTACTGCTCGAAGGTTTCGACCCCTTCGGTGACCACTTGCAGGTGCAGGGTATGGGCCATGACGATAATCGCCTGGACGATTTCCATATCCTGGGTCGCCTTGGGAATGTCCTGGATGAACGAGCGGTCGATTTTCAGCGTGTTGAGCGGCAAGCGCTTGAGGTAGGCCAAGGATGAATAGCCGGTGCCGAAGTCATCGATCGACAGCGAAACGCCGAGGGCGCGTATCTGGCGCAGCAGCACCAGGGTGTCGGCGATATTGCCCATCAAGGCGTTTTCGGTGACCTCCAGTTCCAGACGGTGGGGCTCCACACCGGAGGCCCGCAATGCGTACTCGATTTCATCGGCCAGTTCTTCGCGCGCCAGGTTCAGGGGCGAGCAGTTCACGGCGATCTTCAGGTCATCACAGCCTTGGCGCGACAACTCGCCCAGATCCTCGCAGGCCTTGCGCAGCACCCAGTTGTCCAGCTCGGCGATCAGGCCATTGGCTTCGGCGATGGCGATAAAACGATCCGGTACGAGGAAACCGTGGACCGGGTGTTGCCAGCGGATCAAGGCTTCGAGCTTGCTCACCTGACCGGTCTTGAGGTCATAGATGGGCTGGTAATAGAGCATCAGGCCGGTGTCTTCACGCAGGGCGTGGCGCAACTCTTCTTCCAGTTGCAGCTCGAGTGTGGCGCGGGTTTTCAGGTCTGCACTGAAAAAACTCAGCCCGTTCCGGCCGCCACCCTTGGATTGATACAGCGCCAGATCGGCGTTTTTCAACAGTTCCTCGCAGGTCTTGCCGTCTTCCGGAAACAGGCTGATGCCGATGCTGGTGGTCATGACCATGCGCCTGCCGGCCAACTCGATGGGCTCCTTCATTTTCAGCATGATGCGTTGGGCCATCTGCCGCGCTTCGTCACGATCACGCAGGTCGATGAGCAGGCAGAACTCGTCGCCGCCGAAGCGAGCGACCACATCCTCATGACTGCGAACAGAGCTCTTGATGTGCCCGGCAAGCACTTTGAGCAGTTCGTCACCGGCATCGTGGCCAAGGCTGTCGTTGATCCGCTTGAAATGGTCGATGTCCAGGAACATGACCGCCAGCATCCCGCCTTTGTTGGTTTTCTCGATGAGTTTTTCAGCGAAGACCTGGTTGAACCCGCGGCGGTTGATCAGGTTGGTCAGCGCATCGTAGTTCGCCAGCTGTTGCAGCGACATGCGCGCCTGGTCAAGCTGGCTTAGCAGGGAGTTGACCCGTTGCAGGTCGTGGTCCTTGTGTTGCAGCTTCTTGTCCGCCAGTGCCGCGCTGATGCTGCTGCCGATGATCAGCAGGGTGATGACCGTCACGGTCAGCGCCAGTTGCAGATGGCGATGTTCGCCGGTTTGCGCTGGCAGGCTGTCGCTGGGCATCACCATGTTGAAGGCGGCCATGGCAGTGAGGTGCATACCGAGGATGCCCGCCCCGAGCACCAGGCTGGCGCCGAATTTGAAAAGCTGATGCAGCATGCCTGCACCGTCGCGCAGATACCATGCCAGCAACAAGGCGGCCAGCGCGGCACCGATCGCGATCGCGATGGAAAGGGCGAACAGGCCCGGATGGTAATAGACCGAGGCATTGGAGTGCATGGCCGTCATGCCCACGTAATGCATGGTCGCGATACCCAGGCCGATCCCGACCGATGACGTGAGGCACTGTCGAAAACTCAGCTCAGGAAGGCTGAGGGTACGCATCGCCAGCCATGCGGCGAACAGCGCGATGGTTAGCGAGAACACCGTGACAGGCAGTTGGTAGTGAAGATCGATAGGTGCCTGGAATGCCAGCATCCCGACGAAATGCATGGCCCAGATGCCGCCGGCCAGGCATCCGCTGCCCACCCAGCGCCAGAGCGTTTGGGACGCGGATTTTTCAGCGTGAGCAACCCGTTCGGCCATGTCCAGTGTCGCGAAACCGCCGACACAGGCGACCAGATAAGCCAGCAGCACCAGAAACGGGTCATGTGTGCAATTAAGTATGACCTGCCCAGTCTCTGGTAGCTCGGTAATGAAATGCAAACCAAGCCACTCCATAGCATGCCCCATCGTTAAGCTTCAGGTCGGCGCAAGGAGCGTCGGCGAATGTCGTGGAGTATAGAGGGCGTGGGTGGAGCGCAAGCGGTAGTGGCACATTGATGCCAATTTTTTTGATATTAGCCTAATAGCGATTAGTGCTATGACTCAGGCGATTTGCTTCTGAGGCGTCTCGAACGCGGGTTGCAGGGCCGGCAAGCCGAAAGCGGCACGGGCCGCGTCGCAATCGGGATTTGCCAGGCCGTCGACCCACGAAGCGTCGAACTCCCGACAGGTGCTGGAGCGTTTTTCGTAAATGGAGCACTGCACCGTACTGCCCACGTCTCCGACCAGGCTGGTGCAGCGCACGGGTTTGCAGTCGGTTCCGAGCATCGCGACCCGACTGGGGCTGATCTGCTCGACAAGCTCATCGGGTACCGTCCCCCCGGACGAGGCGCATTCACCCCAGAAAAATGACACGCGAAAATGAGAACAGCAGGCACCGCAATTCAGACACGGACTGGCTTCGGACATGGGCGATTATCTAAGGAGGAGTGGAGACACAGGGGGGGAAACAAGGCCGCTATTCTAGGCTTCGCCAACGGCTTGGGAAGGGGGGCTGAAAGGTATTTTTCATCGGTCGGACGGACTGCGAAATACCCGTCCCGCGAAAGCTCCTACAGATTGCGTCCCATGGGTTGGTATCAGCCTGGCGAATAATGAAAGACAGGCGCGGCCGGCCTGTCTAGATTGCAAAGTCCGGGGGCAGTGACGCCCCAAAAACAATAAAAGAGACGGACCCATGCAGAACTCGACCCAAGCGGCCAATGCCTGGCGCATTCTGTTCCTGTTGTTCCTGGCCAATCTGTTCAATTTTTTCGACCGCACCATCCCGGCCATCATCATCGAGCCCATTCGCATGGAATGGCACCTCAGTGATTTCCAGTTGGGGATCATCGGGACGGCATTCACCATCGTCTACGCCATTGCCGGCTTGCCGCTGGGGCGCATGGCCGATACCGGATCGCGCAGCAAGCTGATGGGTTGGGGGCTGGCGGTATGGAGCGGGTTGACCGCCGTCAACGGCATGGTGGGCAGTTTCTGGAGCTTCCTGATCGTGCGCATGGGCATCGGCATCGGCGAGGCCAGTTACGCGCCAGCCGCCAACTCGCTGATCGGCGACTTGTTTCCGGCGCACCGTCGGGCGCGGGCCATGGGGATCTTCATGCTGGGGCTGCCCTTGGGGCTGTTGCTGGCGTTCTTCACCATTGGCGCGATGGTCAAGGCCTTCGATAGCTGGCGCGCACCGTTCTTTATCGCGGCGGTGCCCGGGCTGATCCTGGCGATCTTCATGTTTTTCATCAAGGAACCGAAGCGCGGCGCTGCCGAGAGCGTTCAGGTTTCGCAGGAAAAAATCGATCGGCCGATCCGTCGGGTATTGGCAGTGCCAACCTTCCTGTGGCTGGTGATGGCCGGCCTGTGTTTCAACTTCGCCACCTATGCTTGTAACTCGTTTCTGGTGCCGATGCTGCAACGCTACTTCCTCATGCCGTTGCAGGATGCCGCAGTGGCGACCGGGGTTATTGTCGGTGTGACCGGGCTGGTCGGCCTGACCCTCGGTGGCTGGATCGCGGACAAGATTCACCAGCGCATCGCCAACGGACGGCTTTTGTTTGCCGCCTTCAGCCTGGTGATTTCGACGGTCTGCACCGCGTGGGCGCTGCATTCCGGGCGAATCGAGATCGGTGTGTTTGTCGCGGTATTCAGTATGGGCTGGCTGTTCGCCTACAACTTTTATACCTGCGTGTACACGGCGATTCAGGATGTGGTCGAGCCTCGGTTGCGGGCAACGGCGATGGCGCTGTTCTTTGCCGGGCTGTACCTGTTGGGCGGTGGCCTGGGGCCGGTGGTGGTCGGGGCATTGTCGGATCACTTCGCCCACACGGCGATGCTTGCGGCGGGCGCGGAGCAAATGACTGAGGCGTTTAAAGCGGTCGGCCTGCATGACGCGATGTACCTGATACCGGTGGCGTTGTTGCTCACCGTGGTGTTTCTGTTCCTGGCTTCGCGGTGTTTTGTGAGGGACGCCAAGCGGATGAAGGACGGGTTGGTGGCGGTGGTTGAGCCTGACAGTTCTGCGGTGACTGCTTAACCGCTATCGCGAGCAAGCTCGCTCCCACAGGTATCTCATAGGCACTGAAGATCCAATGTGGGAGCGAGCTTGCTCGCGATGAGGTCATCAGCAGCACTACTGAATTTGAAGTAAACAAAAAAGGCCCGCATCGCTGCGGGCCTTCTTTTCATAGCGGTGGAGGAGGGTTGTTAACCCGCCACCAGCACCCGAATCGCTTCCAGTCGCAGCGCAGCCTTGTCGAGCATGGCCAGGCCTTGCTCGCGTTGTTTGCGCAGGGCCACCAGTTCGCTGTCGCGCACGGTCGGGTTGACCGCTTGCAGGGCGGTCAGGCGCGCCAGTTCTTCGTCGGTATCGGCGGCCAGGCGACGCTGCGCCTCGGCGACACGTTCAGTGTGGCGCGGCAGGATCTTCGCTTCACCGGCGTTGATCCGTGGCGTCAGTTGGTCACGCTGGGCCTGGATGAACTTGTTGGCGCTGGCACGCGGCACGCTTTCGAGCTGATCGTTCAAGGTTTCGAACGACACGCGGGCCGACAGGTCGTTGCCGTTGGTATCGAGCAGGCAACGCAGGGCGGCCGGTGGCAGGTAACGGCCCAGTTGCAGCGAGCGCGGGGCAACCACTTCGCTGACATAGAGCAGTTCCAGCAACACGGTGCCAGGTTTCAGCGCCTTGTTCTTGATCAGTGCCACGGCGGTGTTGCCCATGGAACCGGACAGCACCAGGTCCATGCCGCCCTGAACCATCGGGTGCTCCCAGGTGATGAACTGCATGTCTTCGCGAGACAGCGCCTGGTTACGGTCGTAGGTGATGGTCACGCCTTCGTCGTCGCCCAGCGGGAAGCTGGCGTCGAGCATTTTTTCGCTCGGCTTGAGGATCAGCGCGTTTTCCGAATGGTCTTCGCTGTCGATGCCGAAGGCGTCGAACAGGGTTTCCATGTAGATCGGCAGGGCGAACTGATCGTCTTGCTCGAGGATGTCTTCAACCAGCGCATCACCTTCGCCAGCGCCACCGGAGTTGAGCTCCAGCAAACGGTCGCGGCCGGTGTGCAGCTCGGCTTCAAGGCGCTCACGCTCGGTGCGGGCTTCGTCGATCAGCGCTTGCCACTCGCCATCGTCGGCTTCTTCGAGCAGCGGCAGCAGGCGCGGGCCGAACTGGTGCTGCAAGGCGTTGCCGGTCGGGCAGGTGTTGAGGAACGCATTCAGCGCTTCGTGGTACCACTGGAACAGGCGCTCTTGCGGGCTGGTTTCCAGGTACGGCACGTGCAGTTCGATGATGTGCTTCTGGCCGATCCGGTCCAGTCGACCGATACGTTGTTCCAGCAGGTCCGGGTGGGACGGCAGATCGAACAGCACCAGGTGATGGGAGAACTGGAAGTTGCGACCTTCACTGCCGATTTCCGAGCAGATCAGCACCTGTGCGCCAAATTCTTCGTCGGCGAAGTAGGCGGCGGCGCGGTCACGCTCGAGGATGTTCATGCCCTCGTGGAACACCGTGGCCGGGATGCCGGAGCGCACGCGCAGGGCGTCTTCCAGGTCCATGGCGGTTTCGGCGTGGGCGCAGATCACCAGCACTTTGGTGCGCTTGAGCATCTTCAGTTGATCGATCAGCCATTCGACGCGCGGGTCGAATTTCCACCAGCGTTCTTCTTCGCTGGCGTCCGGTTGGGCCTGGAAGCTGACTTCCGGGTACAGCTCGGCGTGATCGCCCAATGGCAGTTCAAGGTATTCGTCCGGGCACGGCAGCGGGTACGGGTGCAGCTTGCGCTCCGGGAAACCCTGCACGGCAGCGCGGGTGTTGCGGAACAGCACGCGGCCGGTGCCGTGGCGGTCGAGCAATTCACGCACCAGACGCGCGCTGGCTTCGGTGTCGCCATCGTTGACGGCGGCCAGCAGGGCTTCGCCTTCGTTGCCGAGGAAACCGTGGATGGTCTTGTGGGCTTGCGGCGACAGGCGTCCCTTGTCCAGCAACTCCTGAACGGCTTCAGCCACCGGGCGATAGTTTTCGCTCTCGGCGCGGAAGGCTTGCAGGTCGTGGAAACGGTTCGGGTCGAGCAGACGCAGACGAGCGAAGTGGCTGTCCTGGCCCAGTTGTTCTGGGGTGGCAGTCAACAGCAGCACGCCGGGAATGGTCTCGGCGAGTTGCTCGACCAGGGAATACTCAGGGCTGACCTGATCTTCGTGCCACACCAGGTGGTGAGCCTCGTCGACCACCAGCAAGTCCCAGCCCGCCGCGAACAGCGCGTCCTGGGCTTTCTCGTCGTCCACCAACCACTCAAGCGCGACCAGTGCGAGCTGGGTGTCTTCGAAGGGGTTGCTGGCATCGCTTTCGATGAAGCGTTCTTCGTCGAACAGCGCGACCTGCAGGTTAAAGCGGCGACGCATCTCGACCAGCCACTGGTGCTGCAGGTTTTCCGGAACCAGGATCAGCACGCGGTTGGCGCGGCCCGAGAGCAATTGGCGATGGATCACCAAGCCGGCTTCGATGGTTTTGCCCAGGCCCACTTCGTCGGCCAGCAGAACCCGTGGCGCGATACGGTCGGCGACTTCGCGGGCAATGTGCAACTGGTGCGCGATCGGTTGCGCACGCACGCCGCCCAGACCCCAAAGGGAGGACTGCAACTGGCGACTGGTGTGTTCCAGTGTGTGGTAACGCAGGGAGAACCAGGCCAGCGGGTCGATCTGGCCGGCGAACAGACGGTCGCTGGCCAGGCGGAACTGGATGAAGTTCGACAGTTGGGTTTCCGGCAGGGTGACCACTTCGTTCTGCCCGTTGAGGCCGTGGTAAACCAGCAGGCCATCGACGTCGTCGACTTCGCGAACGGTCAGCTTCCAGCCTTCGAAGTGAGTGATGGAGTCACCGGGCGAAAACCGCACACGGGTGAGGGGCGCATTCCTTAGCGCGTACTGGCGAGTGTCGCCAGTGGCCGGATAGAGCACGGTCAACAAGCGGCCGTCCTGTGCCAGAACGGTGCCTAAACCCAGCTCGGCTTCGCTGTCACTGATCCAGCGTTGCCCCGGTTGATACTGCTGCGCCATGCTGCCTGACTCCCACCTGAAAAAGCGGGCTATCTTAACGGAATGAGGGCTTCAGGGCCAAAGGACTCTCAGAAAAACTCACAGTCATACGTTAGCCCACCTGTGCATGACGCGCCGCCCGGTGCACTAATGAGTGCCAAATGAGTCACAGTTTGCGACCGATGGCTCAAGTCGCCATCCCCGCAGCCGACAGCCTGCTGACAGGAGACTGAAAACCATGCTGCCACCGATGCTCCCCTTGAGTGCCGTGCCGATCACTTCACAGACCGACCCGATCCGTCAGCGTCCGGATATTCCTCCGGTGGTGCCGGTTCAGGAAAGCTCCAGTGAAAGCACGATCGACCTGCAAAAGCGCAACCCTGAGGAGGATGGACTGGTGCTGCGCGAGGAACAGCGCCGCAGGCAGGAGCAGGAACGACGTCGCCACGAAGCTGATAATGACCCGCAGGCTCACCTGGCGATTCCCGGGGATGAGCTCAATGCCGACAACACCGTGCCGGTGGCGCCGCTGATGGAAGATCAGCCGCGGCAAGGGTTGTGGGTCGATATCGAGATTTGAGCGCAGGCTGGTCAGCACGGCCGTCAGGCCGCATTATTGGCGCAGGGTTGCCGAACGCTACAGCGGCTTAAACTCATTTCAAGCGATGCACTGACTGCCATGAGCCAAGACGACAAACTGATTGACCTCAATGCCGAGCGCGCCAAGCGTGTTCATGACCTCAATGACAAGCGGCTCAATGAAGTTCGCCAGGCGTTCGAGCAGGCCATGCCATTGGGCAAGGCCAAAAAAAAGCCGAAAAACAAACCGAAAAAGCGCTGAAATCCCCCGCATTCATTGATGCGGGTCAAACTTCTCCCTTCCTCTTGCCCAGTCTCGGGCGACATTGATCCCGGTCAATATTCTCTCCTGCCCGTTTGGTTAACTTAGCCCTATCGCAACAGGGCAGGTACAGGAGACGCGTCATGTTTTTCGACAACGTGGTGATCGCCGGAGTGCTGACTGTCAGCCTCATGTTTGTATTTTTTGCAGGGTTCGGACTTTTTATCTGGAAGGATTCGCACAAGCGGAAATAACCGTAGTTCTTTCTGGATGTAATGAGCACGCAAGGCATTTTGGGCAACTTCGGTTGCCCTTTTTTTTGCCTGTAAAAAACTATCGGTAAACACGTAACCCTGTAGGAGCGAGCTCTGCTCGCGATGGACGCCAGCGATGACGCGGGCTGCCTGAATGTACGCGTTGTCCTTGCGGTCATCGTCGGAACGCCGCCCGGAGCAGAGCTCGCTCCTACAGTGATTTTTTGCGATTGGCGGCAATAAAAAAGGCGCGGTCCTTGCGGAGCGCGCCTTTTTCGATGCCGCTGTATCAGCTACCCAGCGCCTTCGAGGCCAGCCAGAACAACCCGGCCGACAGGGCCACGGTGGCTGGCAGGGTCAATACCCAGGCCAGCAGGATGGTTCTGACGGTGCCGCCTTGCAGGCCGCTCTTGTTGGCGACCATGGTGCCCGCCACGCCCGAGGACAGCACGTGGGTGGTGGAAACCGGCAGGCTGAAGATGTTGGCCATGCCGATCAGGCTGGCGGTGGTGATCTGCGCCGACATGCCTTGGGAGTAAGTCATGCCTTGCTTGCCGATCTTCTCGCCAATGGTCAGTACCACGCGTTTCCAGCCGACCATGGTGCCCAGGCCCAGGGCCAGTGCTACCGCCAGAATCACCCAGAACGGGGCGTATTCAGTGGTGGTGGTCAGGTCTTTGCGCAACTTGTCCAGGTCAGCCTTTTCACGGGCCCCGAGCGTTGGCAACTTGCTGACTTTCTTCGCGGTGTCATCCAGGCAGAGCAGGTAACGACGTACTTCGATGCGGCTTTCCGCCGACAGCGAATGGTAGTCGGCTACACCCTTGAGGGTGCCGAGCAGGGCGGTGATGGTCGGTTCGGTCTGTTGCGGGTTGCAACGGAATTTCTCCGGCAAGTCGCCGTTCAAGCTCTTGCCCAGGGCCAGGAACTCGCCCAGGGTTTCGGAATTGCGCTGGTAGAACTGGCTCAGGTGCAACGTAGCGTCGCGAGTCCGTTCGATCTGGTAGGTCGTGCTGTTCAGGTCGAGGACGAACTGGGCCGGCACGATACCGATCAGGACCAGCATGATCAGGCCGATACCTTTCTGGCCATCGTTGGAACCGTGAACGAAACTCACGGCCATGGCCGAGATCACAAGTACCAGGCGATTCCAGAACGGCGGGTGTTTCTTGTCGTCGATCTTGCGGCGCTGTTCCGGCGTCTTGTGCATCTTCGACAGCGGACGCCACCATTTAAGACCGATCAGGATCAGCGCGGCGATCAGGAAGCCTGCCATAGGCGAGAACACCAGCGACATGCCGATATCGATCGCCTTTTGCCAGTTCACCCCGTCGGCCAACGGAATTTCGTTGATCAGGGCGTTGGCCAGGCCCACGCCGAGGATCGAGCCGATCAGCGTGTGGGAACTGGAGGCGGGGATACCGAAGTACCAGGTGCCCAGGTTCCAGGTGATGGCTGCGGCGAGCAACGAGAACACCATGGCCAGCCCGTGACCGGTGTTCACATTGATCAGCAGTTCTACCGGCAGCAGGTGGACGATGGCATACGCCACGCCGACCCCGCCCAGCAGCACGCCGAGGAAGTTGAACACACCGGAGAAGAACACCGCCAGGTGAGGCGGCATGGCTTTGGTGTAGATAACGGTCGCCACCGCGTTAGCGGTGTCATGAAAGCCGTTGATGAACTCGAAGGCGAGGACAAAGGCCAGGGCGAGCAAGAGGCTCACAAGCACCCAAGCATCCAGTCCGCTGAATAAATCGATCATGAAGGTTTTCTGACCCGGTCATAAGGGGGCGCGATTATGCCAGAAAAGACTGCTAATCAATGCACTAGCTGCTCATCGGTAACATTCTTCAACGAATTTTTTTGCCGCAGGACCTGAAAACCCACGGTTTTGCTGTGTTTTTTAAGTCATTGATTTTATTGAAAAAATAGACTGTCACAAAACCTTCACCGCCCGGCAGGAGGGGCTTGAACGGTTGTGAGAAAAATCTGAGAAATAGGTCAGATACCGGAAATCTGCCTGATTCGACGACGGTGATGGCCGCTGCCCGCTCGTAGCGGGCGCGAAAGGCAACATCAATACATCCCGCTTTTAACGGGTGCAGAGGCAGGTTCTTGTAAGGATCAGGCCGAAGCAGTCACGGCTCTTCGGCTTTGAGTTCCTTTTCCATTTTTTGAAGTTCTTGCTGGAAAACCTGATCCTGAACGGTGGCGCGTTTACGCCAGGGTTTGCGTTCCGGTTCGGGTTGAGCGGCGTAAGTGGTGACTTCTCCGCCGTAAACTTCCTTGTAACGTTGTTCCTGGCGCTCTAGTTCCGCGCGCAGTTCGTCTTTCGTCACAGTGCTACCTGATTGAGTTGGGATAAATTCTGGTGAAAACGCGCTGCATCAAATCGTTTGATCACGTTCGTCGAGTGGGCAATGCCCGTCAAGGCATCGTTTTTGGCAACAACGTGATCAATACTTCCATGTCACAGGCGGCCACGACACCAGAGATAAATAGCTGACGTAGCTTCAGTTTCCTGTTTCGGCAAACGCGATGGCAAGGCTGTGCAATGCGGATCTGGCGCTTGCAACGGGCAACGGCGATGGAACATCGCCTGGCCGGGCAGCGGGTTCGGCAAGTAAAAAACCGAAGCGCTACTGAATTGTATTATAGCGGCCGATTTGAAGAACACTATCTCCAAAGAGTTAAAAGTGAATCTTGGTGTGTGACCGTTTTGTTGCTCGAAACTTTGCGATTAACTAGAACGTCGACGGATACCGCATTGCTGCGATGCCTTTCTGACGCCATTAAATCAGGCAAGTTACGGTAATTGGATTGCCCCATTAAGTCCTGTGTCGAGTCGGCGTAAACATGGGGGCGCAAGTCAGCGAAAACCGGGCATCAGCGCATGTGATTTACACGACGGATTGCGATTATCGGTCGAGCGTTCGATAATCGCACGGAGTTGGCGGGCCGGGCTTGAGCGCCAGGCTCGCCCTTTGTAATAGTCGCTGATCCGAATGGGTAAAAGGACCTTGTATGAACGATCAAATGCGCAATTCCTTCGCTTCAGTGGCTCCTCCCATCGTTGCCTCACCTGCCAAACGGATCCAGGCACTGACCGGCGACCCGGATTTCATGACGTCCCTGGCCCGTGGCCTGGCCGTGGTGCAAGCGTTCCAGGAGCGCAAACGACACCTGACCATCGCCCAGATCAGTCACCGCACGGAAATTCCCCGCGCCGCCGTGCGCCGTTGCCTGCACACCCTGATCAAACTCGGCTACGCCACCACCGACGGCCGCACCTATTCGCTGCTGCCCAAAGTGCTGACCCTCGGCCATGCCTATGTGTCATCTACGCCGCTGGCGGTTTCCGCCCAGCCTTACCTGGACCGCATGAGCGAGCAACTGCACGAGGCCTGCAACATGGCCACGCTGGAGGGGGATGACATTCTGTACATCGCACGCTCCGCGACCACCCAGCGGCTGATTTCGGTGGACCTGTCGGTGGGCGGGCGCTTGCCGGCCTATTGCACCTCGATGGGGAGGATCCTGCTGGCCGCGCTGGATGACACCTCGCTGGGCGAATACCTCGACCACGCCGAATTGCAAGCCAAGACCAGCCGCACGATCCACACCCCCGAGGCGTTGCTCGAATGCCTGCAAGAGGTGCGACAGCAAGGCTGGTGCATCGTCGACCAGGAACTCGAGCAAGGACTGCGTTCGATTGCCGTCCCGGTGTACGACGCTTCCGGGCAGGTGGTTGCGGCCCTCAATGTCAGCACTCACGCCGGGCGAGTCAGCCGCAATGAACTGGAACAGCGGTTCCTGCCCGGTTTGTTGAGCGCCAGCCGCGACCTCAGCGCCCAGTTGTTTGCCTAAGCCGTTCGATAAACGCACAGAGTCGCGTTTATCGAATTGACGCTGTTTCCTCCGGGTCATTACTGTCGCGGCTTCGTCGGCATCTGCTGACATCGTTCGACCGCGATCCGTGGGATAAAAATAATGAACCAGCCTCAGTCTGCTGTAGGTAACTGCCTCGACGTGCAGTCCTTCATCAATGCCCAACCCATTTCGCGCTACCAGTGGCGCGTGGTGATCCTGTGTTTCCTGATTGTCTTCCTCGATGGCCTCGACACCGCGGCAATGGGCTTCATCGCCCCGGCCCTGTCCCAGGACTGGGGGATCGACCGAGCCAGTCTCGGCCCGGTGATGAGTGCAGCGTTGATCGGCATGGTCTTCGGCGCACTGGGCTCCGGCCCTCTGGCTGACCGCTTCGGGCGAAAAGTCGTACTGGTCGGCGCGGTGCTGTTGTTCGGTGCCTTCAGCCTGGCCTCGGCCTACAGCACCAATGTCGATCAGCTGTTGGTGTTGCGCTTCCTGACCGGCCTGGGTCTGGGCGCCGGCATGCCGAACGCCACCACGCTGCTGTCGGAATACACCCCTGAGCGCAAAAAGTCCCTGCTGGTGACCAGCATGTTCTGCGGCTTCAACCTCGGCATGGCTGGCGGCGGATTTATCTCGGCCAAGCTCATTCCGGCCTTTGGCTGGCACAGCCTGCTGCTGATCGGTGGAGTGCTGCCGCTGATCCTCGCCGTCGTTTTGCTGTTCTGGCTGCCGGAGTCGGCGCGTTACCTGGTGGTGCGCAACCGCGGTACGGACAAAGTACGCAAGGCACTGGCGCCGATTGACCCGACGGTGGTGGCCCAGGCGTCCAGTTTCAGTGTGCCGGAACAGAAAACCGTGAAGGCGCGCAACGTGTTCGCGGTGATCTTCTCCGGCACCTACAGCACCGGCACCTTGCTCTTGTGGCTGACCTACTTCATGGGCCTGGTGATCGTTTACCTGCTGACCAGTTGGCTGCCGACGCTGATGCGTGACAGTGGCGCGAGCATGGAGCAGGCCGCCTTCATCGGCGCACTATTCCAGTTTGGTGGCGTGCTGAGTGCTGTGGGCGTGGGCTGGGCAATGGACCGGTTCAATCCGCACAAGGTCATCGGCACTTTCTACCTGCTGGCCGGGGTGTTTGCCTACGCGGTAGGGCAGAGCCTGGGCAACATCGCGCTGTTGGCGACGCTGGTGCTGGTGGCCGGGATGTGTGTCAACGGTGCGCAATCGGCAATGCCGTCACTGGCTGCGCGGTTTTATCCGACTCAGGGGCGGGCCACCGGCGTGTCGTGGATGCTCGGGATCGGCCGCTTCGGCGCCATCCTCGGGGCGTGGATGGGCGCGACGCTGCTGGGCCTGGGCTGGAACTTCGAGCAAGTGCTGACGGCGCTGGTGATTCCGGCGGCGCTGGCGACGACGGCGGTGGTGATCAAGGGCATGGTCAGTCATGCGGATGCGACCTGACAGCCTGATCCGGAATCTCGCGTGATGTAGATGGCCTCTTCGCGAGCAGGGCTCGCTCCCACAGTTGATTGCAATCCTCTGTGGGAGCGAGCCCTGCTCGCGATGCATTTGGGGATAGGTAGCCAGACAACAATGTGTTCGATAATCGAACGCTCAGTCGATTATCGGATTGTTTGGCCTTTTTCAGAAGCTTAACCTTCAGTCATTCCGGCGCTGCGCATCGGCGCCTTCTTCCACTGTCGGTTAACAATAAACGGGAGCCTGCCCCAATGGCTGAAATCCTTTCGCTGCACGACGCGGTGAAGCAATTCGTAAACGACGGCGATACGGTCGCGCTCGAAGGCTTTACTCACCTGATCCCGACGGCCGCCGGTCACGAAATCATTCGCCAGGGCAAGAAAGACCTGACCCTGGTGCGGATGACCCCTGACTTGATCTACGACCAGTTGATCGGTGCCGGTTGTGCCCGCAAACTGATTTTCTCCTGGGGCGGCAACCCGGGTGTCGGCTCACTGCATCGCCTGCGTGACGCAGTAGAGAAACAGTGGCCCCACGCGCTGGAAATCGAAGAACACAGCCACGCCGACCTGGCCAACGCCTACGTCGCCGGGGCATCCGGCCTGCCGTTCGCGGTGCTGCGTGCCTACGCCGGTTCCGATTTGCCGAAGGTTAACCCGCTGATCAAATCCGTGACCTGCCCGTTCACCGGCGAAGTGTTGGCAGCAGTGCCTTCGGTGCGCCCGGACATTACCGTGATTCATGCGCAGAAAGCCGACCGCAAGGGCAACGTGCTGCTGTGGGGCATCCTCGGCGTGCAGAAAGAAGCTGCGCTGGCGGCCAAGCGCTGCATCGTCACCGTTGAGGAAATCGTCGACGACCTCAATGCACCGATGAACTCCTGTGTATTGCCAACCTGGGCCTTGAGCGCGGTTTGCCACGTACCTGGCGGCGCGCATCCGTCCTATGCCCACGGCTACAACGAACGCGACAACCGCTTCTACCAGGCCTGGGACCCGATTGCCCGCGACCGTGAAACCTTCACCGCGTGGATCAACGAATACATCCACGGCAGCGCTGACTTCAGCGAGTTCCAGGCCAAACTGGCCGCCGCTTCGGAGGCGAAGTAATGACTTACACCACCAATGAAATGATGACCGTTGCCGCTGCCCGTCGCCTGAAGAACGGCTCGGTGTGCTTCGTCGGCATCGGCCTGCCGTCGAAAGCGGCCAACCTGGCGCGCCTGACTTCCTCGCCTGATGTGGTGCTGATCTACGAATCGGGCCCGATCGGTGCCAAGCCAAGTGTACTGCCACTGTCGATCGGTGACGGTGAACTGGCGGAAACCGCTGACACCGTAGTCCCGACCGGTGAGATTTTCCGTTACTGGCTGCAGGGCGGGCGCATTGACGTCGGTTTCCTCGGCGCGGCGCAGGTCGACCGTTTCGGCAACATCAACACCACCGTCGTGGGTGATTACCACGCGCCGAAAGTCCGTCTGCCGGGTGCAGGTGGCGCGCCGGAGATTGCCGGTTCCGCCAAGAGCGTGTTGATCATCCTCAAGCAGTCGTCGCGCTCCTTTGTCGACAAACTCGATTTCATTACCTCGGTCGGCCACGGCGAGGGCGGCGATTCGCGCAAGCGTCTCGGTCTGCCAGGCGCCGGACCGGTGGGGATCATCACCGATCTGTGCATCATGGAGCCGGAAGCCGGTACCCATGAGTTCGTGGTCACTGCACTGCATCCGGGTGTGACCCGCGAGCAAGTGGTTGATGCCACCGGTTGGGCGATTCGCTTTGCCGACCAGGTTGAGCAAACCGCCGAGCCGACTGAAGTCGAACTGACCGCGCTGCGCGACCTCGAAGCCCGTACCGCTGCCGCACACGGCCAAGCCCCCGGAGAAGCGTGATGCGTGACGTTTATATCTGCGACGCGATTCGTACCCCCATCGGCCGTTTCGGCGGTGGCCTGTCGACGGTGCGTGCCGACGACCTGGCTGCCGTGCCAATCAAGGCCTTGATGGAGCGCAACCCGTCGGTGGACTGGAACGCGGTGGACGAGGTGTTCCTCGGCTGCGCCAACCAGGCCGGTGAAGACAACCGCAACGTTGCGCGTATGGCACTGTTGCTGGCCGGCCTGCCGGAAACCATTCCCGGCGTGACCCTCAACCGCCTTTGCGCTTCGGGCATGGATGCCATCGGCACCGCGTTCCGCGCCATCGCCAGCGGCGAGATGGAGCTGGCGATTGCCGGTGGTGTCGAGTCGATGTCCCGTGCGCCGTTCGTGATGGGCAAGGCCGATGCCGCTTTTTCGCGCAACATGAAGCTCGAAGACACCACCATCGGCTGGCGCTTCATCAACCCGTTGATGAAGGCCCAGTACGGCGTGGATGCGATGCCGCAGACCGCTGACAACGTGGCCGACGATTACAAGGTGTCCCGCGCCGATCAGGACGCGTTCGCCCTGCGCAGTCAACAACGCACGGCCGCCGCACAAGCCGCCGGGTTCTTCGCCGAAGAAATCGTTGAAGTGCGCATAGCCCACAAGAAGGGTGAAACCGTGGTCAGCCAGGACGAGCATCCTCGCGCCGACACCACCCTGGAAGCTCTGACCAAACTCAAACCGGTCAACGGCCCCGACAAGACCGTCACCGCCGGCAATGCCTCGGGTGTAAACGACGGCGCCGCCGCGTTGATCCTGGCTTCGGCCGAAGCGGTGAAGAAACACGGCCTGACTGCCCGTGCCAAAGTGCTGGGCATGGCCAGCGCCGGTGTTGCCCCGCGGGTGATGGGCATTGGCCCGGTGCCGGCGGTGCGTAAACTGATCGAGCGCCTCGGTGTGGCGGTCAGCGATTTCGACGTGATCGAGCTCAACGAAGCCTTCGCCAGCCAAGGCCTGGCGGTGCTGCGTGAACTGGGGATCGCGGACGACGCGGCCCAGGTCAACCCGAACGGTGGTGCGATTGCCTTGGGTCACCCGTTGGGCATGAGTGGCGCGCGGCTGGTGTTGACCGCATTGCATCAGCTGGAAAAAACCGGTGGCAAGAAAGGTCTGGCCACCATGTGCGTCGGTGTCGGTCAGGGTCTGGCCCTGGCGATCGAGCGCGTCTGACGCGCTCTGAAGACTTATAAGAACTGAGGAATGTTTCATGACTGACAAGCCTGGTTACCGTCGCCCGCAGGAAGGCACCCAGCCGGAGTACCTGCACCCGACCTATCAATCCACCAACCTGCGCTCGCCGTCCAAGCCGTTGGTGTTCCTGCCGCATTCGCTGTCGGAAATCACCGGTCCTACCGTCGGTGCAGAGCGCATCAACGAGAAGGATAACGACCTGACCGCCCAGCACGAGGGGCAGCCTCAGGGTGAGCGCATCATCATCCACGGCCGTGTGCTGGATGAAAACGGTCTGCCGGTGCCGGGGATTCTGGTGGAGATCTGGCAGGCCAACGCCGCCGGTCGCTACGCCCATGCCCGCGACCTGCATGACGCACCGCTGGACCCGAACTTCACCGGCACCGGCCGCACCGTGACCGACGCCGATGGCTGGTACCAGTTCCAGACCATCAAGCCCGGCGCCTATCCATGGGGTAACCACCACAACGCCTGGCGCCCGGCGCACATCCATTTCTCGCTGTTCGGGCCGAGCATCCTGACGCGCCTGGTGACGCAGATGTATTTCCCGGGCGACCCGCTGCTGGCGTACGACCCGATCTACAACTGCGTGCCCGATACCAGCGCCAAAGAGCGTTTGATCGCCACGTTCGATCTGGAAAAAACCATCCCTTCCTATGCCCTCGGTTATCGCTGGGACATCGTATTGCGCGGCCGCGACGCCACGCCGATGGAGAAATAAGATGACGCTGACTGCGACCACGTCCCACACCGTCGGGCCGTACTACCACATCGGCCTGACCTGGCTGAACCGCGAAAACCTGACCGTCGAACAAACCCTGGGCGAGCGCGTAGCGATCACCGGGCAAGTGGTCGACGGCAATGGCGACATCGTCAACGACGCGATGCTGGAAGTCTGGCAGGCCAACGCCGCCGGCAAGTATGACCACCCGGAAGACGACCAGGACAAACCCCTGGACCCGAACTTCGAAGGCTTTGGCCGGGTGCCGGTAGATGCCGAAGGACGCTTTCGCTTTACCACCATCAAGCCCGGTACGGTCGAGGGCCTCAAAGGCACGACCCAGGCACCGCACCTTGTCGTTCTGGTGTTTGCCCGTGGTTTGGTGAAACACCTGCTGACGCGGATCTACTTTGATGGCGAGGCGGCCAACGTCAACGATCCGTTGCTGGAGTGCGTGCCGGCCGAGCGCCGCAGCACCTTGCTGGCCAAGAAGGATGCGTCGGGTGTTTATCAGTGGAATGTGATTCTGCAGGGTACCGATGCCGAGACGGTGTTCTTCGACTATTAAGTGAACACTGCAAAACCTGTGGGAGCGAGCTTGCTCGCGATGACTGAGTCACATCCAGCATAAATGGTGACTGACCTGACGCTATCGCGAGCAAGCTCGCTCCTACAGGGGATCTGTGTTGCTGATTTATCTGCGGAACGGGAGTGTTGCAAAGTGTGTCTAGACTCTCACTTTCCCCATTGAGTGAAAAAACAATGACAACACCCACAGCGCCTATAGCTCTTTATACGGGCGAAGAACGCAGCAAGCGGATCTTCGCCATTGTCGGTGCCTCGTCCGGCAACCTGGTTGAATGGTTCGACTTTTACGTCTACGCCTTCTGTGCGATCTATTTCGCACCGGCCTTTTTCCCGTCCGATAACCCCACCGTGCAGTTGGTCAATACCGCTGGCGTGTTCGCCGCCGGGTTCCTGATTCGGCCGATTGGTGGCTGGATTTTCGGGCGCTTGGCGGACAAGCACGGGCGCAAGAATTCGATGTTGATCTCGATTCTGATGATGTGCTTCGGCTCGCTGCTTATCGCCTGCCTGCCGACCTACAGCAGCATTGGGGTCTGGGCGCCGATCCTGTTGCTGTTCGCCCGTTTGCTGCAAGGCTTGTCGGTGGGCGGTGAGTACGGCACTACCGCAACCTACATGAGTGAAGTGGCGCTCAAGGGCCAGCGCGGTTTCTTCGCCTCGTTCCAGTACGTGACCCTGATTGGCGGCCAATTGCTCGCGGTGTCGCTGGTGGTGGTCCTGCAACAGTTCCTCACCGAAGATGACCTGCGTGCCTACGGCTGGCGGATACCCTTCGTGGTGGGTGCCATGGCGGCGCTGGTTTCGCTGTATCTGCGTCGTTCGCTCAAAGAAACCACCAGCAAGGCAATGCGCGAAAACAAGGACGCCGGCAGCATCAGCGCCCTGTTTCGCGACCATAAAACCGCGTTCATCACCGTACTCGGTTACACCGCCGGTGGTTCGCTGATCTTCTACACCTTCACCACGTACATGCAGAAGTACCTGGTGAACACCGCCGGCATGCCGGCCAAGACTGCCAGCTACATCATGACCGGCGCGCTGTTCCTCTATATGTGCATGCAGCCGATTTTCGGCATGCTCGCCGACAAGATCGGCCGGCGTAACTCGATGCTCTGGTTCGGCGCCCTCGGCACGCTGTGCACCGTGCCGATCCTGTTGAGCCTGAAAAGCGTGACAAGTCCGTTTCTGGCCTTCGTGTTGATTACCCTGGCGCTGGCAATCGTCAGTTTCTACACCTCCATCAGTGGCCTGGTGAAAGCCGAGATGTTCCCGCCCGAGGTGCGTGCATTGGGTGTCGGCCTGGCGTATGCGGTGGCGAATGCGATTTTCGGTGGTTCGGCGGAGTATGTGGCCTTGAGCCTCAAGGCCGTGGGCATGGAAAACTCGTTCTACTGGTACGTGACGGTGATGATGGCGATAGCGTTCCTGTTCAGCCTGCGTCTGCCGAAACAGGCGAAGTATCTGCATCACGACCTTTGATCTTCACGCGCGGACCGCAGGCCCGCGCCTCCAGGAATTGTTTATGAACCAGCGACCGGGCAATCAATTGTTCGATGCCTATTTCACGGCCCGCGACATGCGTGAGGTGTTCTGCGATCAGGGGCGGGTCCAGGCCATGCTCGATTTCGAAGCGGCATTGGCCCGGGCCGAAGCACGGGTCGGGATGATTCCGTCGAGTGCTGTCGCGCCGATTGAAGCAGCTTGCCGTGCCGGGCTTTATGATTTTGCGATGTTGGGCGAGGCCATTGCCACGGCGGGTAACTCGGCGATTCCGTTGGTCAAGGCGCTGGGCAAGCAGATCGCGGCCACCGATGCCGAAGCCGAGCGCTATGTGCATCTGGGCGCGACCAGCCAGGACGTGATGGACAGCGGCCTGGTGCTGCAACTGCGCCGGGCGCTGGAACTGATCGAGAGCGACCTGGCACAACTGGGGCAGACACTCGCGTCCCAGGCCCAGCGCTACGCGACCACGCCATTGGCCGGACGCACCTGGCTGCAGCATGCGACACCGGTCACCCTCGGCATGAAGATCGCCGGCTGGCTGGGGGCGGTGACCCGCAGTCGCCAACGCTTGGCCGAACTCAAGCCGCGTCTGCTGGTGCTGCAATTCGGCGGTGCGTCCGGAACCCTTGCGGCCCTTGGCGAACAGGCCATGCCGATTGCCCAAGCGCTGGCCGAAGAACTGCAACTGACCTTGCCCGATCAGCCGTGGCACACCCAGCGCGATCGCGTGGTGGAGTTCGGCGCTGCGCTCGGCCTGATCGCCGGCAGTCTCGGCAAACTCGGGCGTGATATCAGCTTGTTGATGCAAACCGAGGCCGCCGAAGTGTTCGAGCCTTCGGCGCCGGGCAAGGGCGGTTCCTCGACCATGCCGCACAAACGCAATCCGGTGGGCGCGGCGGTGTTGATCGGCGCGGCGACTCGCGTACCCGGTTTGCTTTCGACGCTGTTCAGCGCCATGCCCCAGGAGCACGAGCGCAGCCTCGGTCTGTGGCATGCCGAGTGGGAAACCCTGCCGGAAATCTGCTGCCTGGTGTCGGGCAGCCTGCATCAAGCATTGTTGATCGTCCAAGGGCTGGAAGTGGACGCCGAGCGCATGGCGCGCAATCTCGATTTGACCCAGGGCCTGGTGCTCGCCGAAGCGGTGAGCATCGTCCTCGCGCAGCGGGTTGGGCGCAATACCGCGCATCATCTGTTGGAGCAATGCTGCAAACGCGCCGTGGCTGAACAACGTCACCTGCGTGCGGTCCTCGGCGACGAACCACAAGTGACCGCCGAACTGTCGGCGGCTGAGCTCGATCATCTGCTGGACTCTGCCCATTACCTCGGCCAGGCCAAAACCTGGGTCGAGAGGGCGGTGGCTGAACATTCTGCATTGACTGCCTGAAGGAGACTTGCTGTGGCTTTTGTACAACTCGCCGAGGGCGAACTGCATTACCAACTCGATGGACCGGTCGATGCGCCGGTGCTGGTGCTGTCCAACTCCCTGGGCACGGACCTGCACATGTGGGACGCGCAGATCCCGGCGTTCTCCAAGCATTTTCGCGTGCTGCGTTTCGACACCCGCGGCCATGGCCAGTCATTGGTGACACCGGGGCCTTACAGCATCGAGCAACTGGGCCGCGACGTGCTCGCATTGCTGGATGCCTTGCACATCGAACGCGCGCATTTCTGCGGTTTGTCCATGGGCGGGCTGATTGGCCAGTGGCTGGGGATCAACGCCGGCGATCGACTGAACCAGCTGATCGTGTGCAACACCGCAGCGAAAATCGGCGATCCGTCGGTGTGGAACCCGCGCATTGAAATGGTGCTGCGCGATGGTCAGGCGGCCATGGTTGCCCTGCGCGATGCGTCGATTGCCCGCTGGTTCACCCCGGATTTCTCCGAAGCCAACCCGGCGGCGGCCAAGCAGATTACCGACATGCTGGCGGCGACTTCGCCAGAAGGTTACGCGGCCAATTGCGCAGCTGTGCGCGATGCCGATTTTCGCGATCAGTTGTCCTCGATCAAGGCGCCGCTGCTGGTGATCGCCGGCACTGAGGATGCGGTCACGCCGCCGTCGGGTGGGCACTTCATTCAGGAACATGTGCCGGGCGCCGAGTACGCCGAGTTCTACGCTGCGCACTTGTCCAACGTGCAGGCTGGCGCTGATTTCAGCGAATGTGTTCTGGCCTTTCTGAAGGCTCGTTGAGGGATATTCCGTGGACGAGAAACAACGTTACGACGAAGGCATGAAAGTCCGTCGCGCGGTACTGGGCGATGCTCACGTCGACCGCAGCCTGACCACCCTGACCGAGTTCAACTCGGAGTTCCAGGAAATGATCACCCGCCACGCCTGGGGCGACATCTGGACCCGCGAGGGTCTGCCACGCCATACCCGCAGCCTGATCACCATCGCCATGCTGATCGGCATGAACCGCGAGGGCGAACTCAAACTGCACCTGCGCGCCGCCGCCAACAATGGCGTGAGCCGTGGCGAGATCAAGGAAGTGATCATGCAGAGCGCGATCTATTGCGGGATTCCGGCAGCCAATGCGACGTTCCACTTGGCCGAGTCGGTGTGGGATGAGTTGGGGGTTGAATCGCGGGAGTAAGCGGTAACGGTGAACAACCTGTGGGAGCGAGCTTGCTCGCGATGGCGTCGGCACATTCACTATTGATGTCGCCTGATACACCGCCATCGCGAGCAAGCCCGCTCCCACATTTGTTTTGTGTTTACAACAGGCTGATCGGGTAGCTGATGATCAGGCGGTTCTCATCGAACTCGTTATTGCTGTAATCGCGGCGCATGGTCGAGTTGCGCCATTTCAGGTTCAGGTCCTTCAGTGCACCGCTTTGCACGGTGTAGCCCAGTTCACTTTCGCGTCCCCATTCCTTGCCGTCGGTGATGGTGCCGGTGTGCACATTGTCACCGCTGATGTAGCGGTTCATCAGGGTCAGGCCCGGAACGCCCAGGGCGGCGAAGTTGTAGTCGTGGCGTACTTGCCAGGATTTCTCCTGGGCATTGTCGTAACTGGAGTTGTAGCTGTCGTTGGCCAGGGTACCGCCGCTGGTGCCGTTGACCCGCATCCAGGCGTTGTCGCCGGTGAGTTTTTGCAGGCCGACGTAGAAGGTGTTGCCGCCGTATTTGGCCGAAAACAAGCCGTACATTGTTTTGTTGTCCAGCTCGCCAGCACGGGCGCTGCCGTCATCCTTGCCGTAGAAGAAACCCAGGTTGGCGCCCAGGGTCCAGTCACCCAATGGCTGGCTGTGGGTCAGGTTGATGAACTGCTGGCTATAGATGTCCTTGAGTTCGGCGTTCCACAGGCCGATCTGGGTGCGCTTTTCGTTGAACAGGTATTCGCCGCCCTGAAAGTTGAAACGGTCGGAGGTGAACGCTGCTTTGCCGGTCATCGACATGTCGTCCATGCTGCTGTCATCGCGGGGGCTGTTCTGCCGGAACTGGCCGCCGTAGAGCGTCAGGCCATTGATCTCCTTCGACGTGATCTGGCCGCCCCGGAAGGTTTGCGGCAACGAACGACCGTCGTCCGAACGCAGGATTGGCAACACCGGCATCCACTCGCCGACTTTCACTTCGGTCTGCGACAGCTTGGCCTTGAACGCGACATTGGTGCGCCCGAAGTTATCCGCCGGGCGACCGTCATGATCCAGCGGCAGCAGTTGCGTACCGCCTGTGCCTTTACCGCCGTCGAGCTTCACCGAATACAAACCGAGCACATCCATGCCGAATCCGACGGTGCCCTGGGTGAACCCGGACTTGGCGTCGAGGATGAAACTCTGCGTCCATTCTTCAGCCTTGCCTTGGGCCTTGGTCGGGTTGGTGAAGTTGCGATTTATGTAGAAGTTGCGCAGGTTCAGGTTGACCTTGGCCCCTTCGACAAAACCCGACTCTTCGGCGCAGGCGGGCAGGGCCGCGCTGGCCAGGGCCATGGCAATCAGGCTGGGAACGAAGTACTGCGCGGGAGAAGGCGTCATGGGCTCGGGTCTCTCTAATTCTTTGGGATGAAGCGGGGTGATGCCGCAACCCTGGGTTGCAGACGAATATTCGAAATCAGCACGAACGAAGCGGATCAGCCGGAGAGGGCAGGGCGCGGGGGCATGGTGTCGAACCTGTTGTTATTGGTTTTGTGGTTCGGATGGTGCGTGGAATGTACTGGATGGTTCAATTGTTAAAAGCAGGTTTTGGGCGATTATCGAACGCAACATGTCGCTGGATTTTGTGTGGCCTGTGCGGGCCTCATCGCGAGCAAGCTCGCTCCCACAGTGGACTTACAGCGTGCATAAGATTTTTGCCAAACCCAGCCTCCTGTGGGAGCGAGCTTGCTCGCGATGGGGCCATCACTGAGAACACACCTTTTCCCGCAGCCAACAAAAAGCCCACCAATCGGTGGGCTTCTCGTTTTTACAGCGCTATCAGAAATACTTCATCTTCGGCGCTTCTTCTTTCAACGGCTCGTTCTTCGCCGTCTGTTCGTTCCAGCCACCACCCAGGGCCTTGTACAGGTTCACCTGGCTGACCAGCTGCGCCAGTCGGTCGGTGATCAGTACCTGTTGCGCGCTGAACAGTTGACGCTGGGCATCGAGGAAGGTCAGGTTGCTGTCGACACCAATGCGGTAGCGACGCTCGGCCAGGCGGTAGTAGTCCTGGTTGGCACTGACGAAATCTTTCTGTGCCTGCAACTGCTGGACGTAGGTCTGGCGGGCAGCCAGGCCGTCGGCGACTTCCTGGAAGGCCGTTTGAATGGACTTCTCGTAGTTCGCCACACCGATGTCTTTCTGGATTTTCGAGTAATCCAGGCTGGCGCTCAGGGCGCCGGCGTTGAAGATCGGCAGGTTGATCTGCGGTTGGAACAACCAGGTGCCCGAACCACCCTTGAACAGACCGGACAGGTCCGGGCTCAGGGTGCCGGCATTGGCCGTGAGGCTGATGCTCGGGAAGAACGCAGCCCGTGCCGCGCCGATGTTGGCATTGGCGGCCTTCAGGTTGTACTCGGCCTGAAGGATGTCCGGACGACGATGCAGCAGGTCCGACGGCAGGCCGGGTGGAACGTCGCTCAGCAGGTCGTCGTCAAGTGGTTTGGCCGCTTGCAGGTTGGCCGGGACACCGGTGCCGAGCAGCAGCACCAGGCTGTTCTCGTCCTGGGCGACCTGACGGGTGTACTTGGCCAGTTGCGCACGGGCGTTTTCCACCGAGGTGCGCGACTGTGCCAGGTCCAGGGCCGAGGCGACGCCCACTTCGTTGCTGCGGGCGGTGAGCTTGTAGCTCTCCTCGAAGGCGGCGAGGGTGTCCTGGGTCAGCTTGTACAGTTCCTTGTCGGCCTGCCAGGTCAGGTAGGCATTGGCGACGCTGGCCACCAGGCTGATCTGCGTGCTGCGGCGGCCCTCTTCAGTGGCGAAGTACTTCTGCAACGCTTCTTCGTTCAGGCTGCGAACCCGGCCGAACAGGTCGAGTTCATAGGCGCTGACGCCAACAGTTGCCGAGTAGGAACTGCTGATGCCGGCTTCGCCGGTCTGGGAAGCATCAGCCGGAAGCCGCTGACGGCTGCCGCTGCCATTGGCCGAGACGGCCGGGAACAGATCGGCACGGGAGATGCGGTATTGAGCCGCGAACGCGTCGATGTTCAGGGCCGCGACCCGCAGGTCACGGTTGTTTTCCAGGGCAACCTGGATCAGCTGTTGCAGCGCCGGGTCATGGAAAAACTGCTTCCAGCCCTGCTCGGCAGCCGCTTGCGCGGGTGCCTGGGCCGGCGAGTACGCCGGGCCCTGCGGGTACTGGCCCGCCACCGGTGCTTCGGGCTGCTGATAGTCAGGTATCAGCGAGCAGCCACCGAGTACGAAGGCGGCGACTGCCAGGGAGAGTAGCGACTTGCTCATTAGCCAGCCTCTTTAGAAGTTTCAATAGCGTCATCCTGGTCGGCGATTTTACGCTGGCCAATGGACGACACGGTGACGAAGAACAGCGGGACCCAGAAGATCGCCAGCACAGTGGCCGTGATCATACCGCCGATTACGCCGGTACCGATTGCATGCTGGCTACCGGAGCCCGCACCGGTGGATATCGCCAGTGGTACCACACCGAGGACGAAGGCGAGCGAGGTCATGATGATCGGTCGCAGACGCATGCGGCAGGCTTCGATCGCTGCATCGCGCAGGCTACGCCCTTGTTCGTGCAATTCCTTTGCAAATTCGACAATCAGAATGGCGTTTTTCGCCGCCAGACCGATAGTCGTCAACAAACCTACCTGGAAGTACACGTCGTTGGACAAACCACGCAGGCTGGTGGCCATCAGCGCACCGATGATCCCCAGCGGTACAACCAACATCACCGCGATCGGAATCGACCAGCTTTCATACAACGCCGCCAGACACAGGAACACCATCAGCAGCGACAGGGCGTACAGCGCTGGTGCTTGCGAACCGGACAGACGCTCTTCGTACGACAGGCCGGTCCAGGAAATACCGACACCCGCCGGCAGTTTCTTGGCAATGGCCTCGACTTCGAGCATGGCTTCACCGGTGGAATAGCCTGGCGCCGGGGCACCGAGGATTTCCATCGCTTCCACGCCGTTGTATCGGGCCAGTTTCGGCGAACCGTAAATCCACTCGCCCTTGGCGAACGCCGAGAACGGAACCATGTTGCCGGTACTGTTGCGCACGTACCACTTCTGCAGGTCTTCAGGGCCCATTCGAGCGCCTGGCTGGCCTTGCACGTACACCTTCTTCACCCGACCACGGTCGATGAAGTCGTTGACGTAGCTACTGCCCAGGGCAATCGACAGGGTGTTGTTGATGTCGGCGATGGTAATGCCCAGGGCACTGGCCTTCTCGTCATCGATTTCCAGCTGGTATTGCGGTTCGTCGTTCAGGCCGTTCGGACGCACCTGAGACAGAATCTTGCTTTGTGCGGCCATGCCGAGGAACTGGTTGCGCGCTTCCATCAGTTTTTCGTGGCCGATACCGGCACGGTCCTGCAGGAACACGTCGAAACCGGTGGCGTTACCCAGTTCCAGTACCGCCGGTGGCGCGAAGGCGAACACCATGGCATCGCGGAAGGTGAAGAAGTGCTGCTGGGCACGGGCCGCCACCTTGAACACATTGTTGTCGGCGTTACGTTCGTCCCACGGTCTGAGCATGATGAACGCCATACCCGAACTCTGGCCACGGCCGGCGAAGTTGAAGCCGGTCACGGTAAACACCGAGTTCACCGCATCGCCTTCGCCGCCATCCTTGCCAGGTCGCAACAGGAATTCACGCATTTCGTCCACGACCACCTGGGTGCGCTGGGACGTCGAACCGGCCGGGGTCTGCACCTGGGCGAACAGTACACCCTGGTCTTCTTCCGGCAGGAACGCCGTTGGAATGCGGGTGAACAGCCAGATCATGCCAACCACGATCAGCAGGTACGCCAGCAGATACGGGATCTTGCGCTGCAGGATATTGCCGACACCGCGCTCGTAGCTGCGAACGCCACGGTCGAAATTGCGGTTGAACCAGCCAAAGAAACCACGCTTGGGTACGCCGTGCTCGCCTTTGGGAATCGGCTTGAGCATGGTGGCGCAAAGCGCCGGGGTGAAGATCAGCGCGACCAGTACCGACAGGGCCATGGCCGAGACGATGGTGATCGAGAACTGCTTGTAGATCACACCGGTGGAACCGCTGAAGAACGCCATCGGCAGCAGAACCGCCGACAACACCAGGGCGATACCGACCAGTGCACCCTGGATCTGGCCCATGGACTTCTTGGTGGCTTCCTTGGGTGACAGACCTTCTTCGCTCATCACCCGTTCGACGTTTTCCACCACGACGATGGCGTCGTCCACCAGCAAGCCGATGGCCAGCACCATGCCGAACATGGTCAGGGTGTTGATGCTGAAACCGGCGGCCGCGAGGATGCCGAATGTACCGAGCAATACCACCGGCACGGTCATCGTGGTGATGATGGTGGCGCGGAAGTTCTGCAGGAACAGGAACATCACCAGGAACACCAGGGCGACCGCTTCGACCAGGGTGTGAACCACGCCCTTGATCGATTCGGTTACGACCGGAGTGGTGTCATACGGAAACACCACTTCCATCCCTTGCGGGAAGAACGGCTTGAGGCTGTCGATGGTCGCGCGCAGGGCCTTGGCGGTATCGAGCGCGTTGGCACCGGTGGCCAGTTTCACGGCCAGGCCGGAAGCCGGGGCACCGTTGAACTGGGCGTTGATGCTGTAGTTCTCACCCCCCAGGCCGACTTCGGCAACATCCCTCAAGCGAACCTGGGAACCGTCCTTGTTGACCTTGAGCAGGATCTTTTCGAACTCTTCCGCGGTCTGCAGGCGGGTCTTGCCGATGATGGTCGCGTTCAACTGGGTGCCGGGCAGGGCAGGCAGGCCGCCGAGCTGGCCGGACGACACCTGGACGTTTTGCGCGGCGATAGCGGTCTTGACGTCGATCGGGGTCAGGTTGAAGTTGTTCAACTTGGCCGGGTCGAGCCAGATTCGCATGGCGTACTGGGAACCGAACACCTGGAAGTCGCCGACACCGGCGGTCCGCGAGATCGGGTCCTGCATGTTCGACACGATGTAGTTGGACAGGTCGTCCTTGGTCATGCTGCCGTCACGCGACACCACGCCGATCACCAACAGGAAGTTCTTCACCGCCTTGGTGACGCGGATACCTTGCTGTTGCACTTCTTGCGGCAACAGCGGGGTGGCCAGGTTCAGCTTGTTCTGGACCTGGACCTGCGCGGTGTCGGAGTTGGTGCCTTGCTCGAAGGTCGCGGTAATGGTCATGGTGCCGTCGGAGTTACTTTCCGACGAGACATAACGCAGGTTGTCGATACCGTTGAGCTGTTGCTCGATCACCTGAACCACGGTGTCCTGAACCGTTTGTGCCGAAGCACCCGGGTAGGCCACGGAGATGGCGATCGCTGGAGGCGCAATGCTCGGGTACTGGTTGATTGGCAGTCTGAGGATCGATAGTGCCCCGACCAGCATGATCACCAGGGCAATTACCCAGGCGAAAATCGGACGGTCGATAAAAAATTTCGACATGGTTTACTCCCCTTTGCCGCCAGAGGCTTTATCAGCTACCTGGGCGGGGGCCGGGTTCTTTACGGCTACGTTGGTCGCTTCACTGGCCTTGACTTCGATGCCAGGTTTGACGAATTGCAGACCTTCGGTGATCAGGCGATCGCCGGCCTTCAGGCCGTCTTCGATCAGCCATTGGTTACCGACGGTGCGGTTGGCCTTGAGTTGACGCAGTTCGACCTTGTTGTCCGGGCCGACAACCAGTGCGGTCGGCGTACCTTTGAGGTCGCGGGTCACGCCTTGCTGCGGGGCCAGGATCGCCGCGCTGTTCACACCGGCCAGCAACTTGGCGTGCACGAACATGCCTGGCAGAAGGGTGTGGTCAGGGTTCGGGAAAATGGCGCGCAGGGTGACGGAACCGGTGGTCTGGTCAACCGAGATTTCGGAGAACTCCAGCTTGCCGTCCAGCTTGTAGTCGCTGCCGTCTTCGAGGGTCAGCTTGACCGAAGCCGTGTTGTCGCCGGCTTTCTGCAGGCGACCGCTTTCCAGCTCACGGCGCAGTTGCAGCAGCTCGACCGAGGACTGCGTCACGTCGACGTAGATCGGGTCGATTTGCTGAATCACCGCCATCGCATCGGCCTGGGCATTGCTCACCAGCGCGCCTTCGGTCACCGAGGAGCGGCCGATGCGGCCGGTCAGCGGGGCATAGACCTTGGTGTAGCGCACGTTGATCTGCGCGGTTTGCAGCGCGGCTTCCGATTGCAGGCGGTTGGCCACGGCGGTGTCGTATTCCTGACGGCTTACGGCTTGTTCGTTGACCAGTTGCTGGTAGCGGTCGGAAATCGACTTGGTCGAGCGCAGGTTGGCTTCAGCGCTTTTCAGCGTCGCTTCATAGACCGACGGATCGATCTGGTACAGCTGCTGGCCGGCCTTGACGTCACTGCCTTCCTTGAACAGGCGCTTGAGAATGATGCCGTTGACCTGAGGACGGACTTCGGCAATGCGGAATGCACTGGTACGGCCTGGCAGATCGGACGTCAGGGTGAAAGCTTGAGGTTGCAGAGTCACGACGCCGACCTGAGGCGGTGGGGCGGCCGGTGCTGCCTCTTCCTTTTTGCATCCGCTGAGCAGCGATGCCAGGGCGACGGCGGCGACCAGAGCGGTAACAGCTGGCTTGAATTGCATGAAAATCCTCGGGTCAGGCACGCAAGGTGCGCACTAGAAAGGTGGAAGGTTGAAAAATGTTTGCCGAGTGGATAAGTAGCTTGCTAAGGAATATACTTACGTACATGGCTGTTTGTAAATACCCAGGCTGCGTATCAACGCCGTTACACAAGCCGCTACACAAGCCGTTGAAAGGTTGGAATTGTAGGCCGGGGACGAACCCCCAGAACGTTCGCCCCCACTTTTATTCAGCTGATGTTCAGGCATCGCTGAAGCACCCTGATTGAGGTTGTACTGCCATGGTCCGTCGTACCAAAGAGGAAGCTCAGGAAACCCGCGCGCAAATTCTCGTGGCGGCCGAAAAGGCCTTTTTCGAGCGAGGCGTGGCACGCACGACCCTGGCGGACATCGCGACCCTGGCCGGCGTCACTCGAGGGGCCATCTACTGGCATTTCAGCAACAAGGCCGATCTGGTGCAGGCCATGCTCGACACTCTGCATGAGCCGCTGGAAGAAATGGCCAAGGCCAGCGAAAGCGAAGACGAACTCGATCCTCTGGGCTGCATGCGAAAGTTGCTGATTCATTTGTTTCATCAAATTGCGCTGGACCCGAAAACCCGACGCATCAATGAGATTCTTTTTCATAAGTGCGAATTCACCGATGAAATGTGCGACCTGCGCCAACAACGGGTGTCAGCCAGCCTCGAATGCAATGTGCGGATCGGCCTGGCCCTGAGTAATGCAGTGAATCGCGGTCAGTTGCCGGAAAACCTCGACACCGCCCGCGCGGCGATCAGCTTGCATGCTTATATTGATGGCATCCTGTACCAGTGGCTGCTGGCCCCCGACAGCTTTGAATTGCACGCCGAAGCCGAGCGTTGGGTCGATACCGGGCTGGATCTGTTGCGCTTTAGCCCCAGCCTGTGCAAATGAAACAAAATGATAAATTGGCTCCCTGCAAGTCAACCGTTGAAGTCACCGAGGATCATTTTACTTCGCGTGCCTTTTTTGCAATGGGGGCTTTTATATACGGACATGTGCCAGGTTGACAGCTACCAGGCTACATAATTTGTAGGAATTTTGTGTCGAGCTTGCATGGGGAGTGAACCTCGTGCGGATTCCACTACTGCTAAAAAGAACCCCGGTTTTGCGAGCCGGGGCCTGGAATGTGGCGAAGAAAATGCATCAGCAAGCTGATTTGATACGTTTTTTCACCGGCGTCTTTTCTATCTGATCAGTATCAACCGACTATCAAGTCGACGCTAAAACTGAAGGGCGCCTCTTTATTCTTTTTCGTGATGTCGGCAGTGACCTTATATGAGCTGTTGCTGTTGCCGGATCGCGTTATTGTTTTTGACCAATTTGGTTTCAGGTTCGGATGCAGGACGCCGAAAACCACTGAAACTGTCAGCTGAATAGCTAGCGTGAATATTAATCCATCTTCGGTAATGTACGAGAACTGTTGCAGGATCGGGGCGAACTTTCTTTTGTTGTAATACATTCCATTACTTGAGAAGTCCCGAAGGTAAGGAAGATCGAGGGTTTGCTCATCGTTCGCTTCGATTTCGAAAGCTGATAGCGAGGTTCCGGTCAAATCCCAGCCTGCTTTCAAGAGCCGGATCGGGCCATCGGTGTTGTTGGAAATGTTAATGGTCATTATGGTGTATTGATTGGGGAATTTACTGGCTGAAGCAGAAAAAATGCTGGAATCATCAGGTTCATATTCTGTGCGTGCAATGATGCGAGGCACGTTTATCGGGCCATTGTTGTTCATGCTGTTAATCCTTTAAAGTTATTGAAAAGGCTTTCCGTGGCGCTCGAAATGTTGTAGCGAAGCGTTGTGAAGTATTAGATTGTTCTGTTGGGTTTGTCTGGGTTTTAATTGTAATTTTGTATTGGGGTACGTGCAGGTGTGATGCAAATTTAGATGGCAGGTAAGTTGTCAGAGATTTAAGTATGACAAGCGGGTTTTGGCTTGTTTAAAGCAAAAAAAACCCGACGTCCAAAACGCCGGGCTATTCGAGTTTTTCGCAGGCCTACAAGGTTGGATAGTCGATGTAACCGACCGGGCCCTTGGCGTAGAACAGTTCCGGACGCGCTTCGTTCAACGGTGCGTCAGCCTGCAAGCGTGCCGGCAGGTCAGGGTTGGCAATGAAAGGTACACCGAAGGCGACTGCATCGGCCTGGCCACTGGCGAGCAACGCGTTGGCGCTGTCCTTGGTGAAACGCTCGTTGGCAATGTATGGGCCGCCGAAGGCTTCCTTGAGTTGTGCGCCAAGGCTGTCGGCACCTTCTTTCTCCCGCGAGCAGATGAAGGCAATGCCACGCTTGCCCAGTTCGCGAGCGACATAGGTGAACGTTTCAGCCAGGTTGTCGTCGCCCATGTCATGCAGGTCGGCGCGTGGCGACAGGTGCACACCCACGCGGCCGGCGCCCCAGGTTTCGATGGCGGCGTCGGTCACTTCCAGCAGCAGGCGGGCACGGTTTTCCAGGGAGCCGCCGTAGTTATCGGTGCGCTGGTTGGTGCTGCTTTGCAGGAACTGGTCGAGCAGGTAACCGTTGGCGGCATGGATTTCCACACCGTCGAAGCCGGCGGCCTTGGCGTTCTCGGCACCGACGCGGTAAGCGTCGACGATGTCGGCGATTTCAGCGGTTTCCAGGGCACGCGGTACAGGGAAGTCGGCCAGCGGACGAACCAGGCTGACGTGGCCCTTGGGCTGGATGGCACTCGGGGCGACCGGGGCTTCATCGTTCAGGTACAAACCGTGGGATATGCGACCCACATGCCACAGTTGCAGGAAGATCTTGCCGCCCGCGCCATGGATAGCCTTGGTCACGTTGGACCAGCCACGCACCTGATCGTTGGACCAGATGCCCGGGGTGTCCGGGTAGCCGACGCCCATTGGGGTCACCGAAGTGGCCTCGCTGAGGATCAGGCCGGCGGTGGCGCGTTGCACGTAGTACTCGGCCATCAGCGCGTTGGGCACGCGGCCTTCGTCGGCGCGGCAGCGGGTCAGTGGCGCCATGATGATGCGGTTGGCCAACTCGAGGTCGCCCAGTTTGATCGGATCGAAAATAGTCGTCATTTAGTGGCTCTCTTTTGGAGATCAGTTAGAAGTAGCTGGGGCCAGGTCGGGATTGCCGCCCTGACGGAAAGTAATCAGGGTCACCAGCAGGGCGAGTACCGCCAGGGCCGCTGCGGCGAGGGGGACGCTGGTCAGGCCGAAACCGTGGGCGATCACACTGCCGCCGACCCAGGCACCCAAGGCATTGCCGATGTTGAAAGCGCCGATGTTCAGGGTCGACACCAGGTTCGGTGCGGCCTTGCCGAAGGTCACCACGTTCACTTGCAGCGCCGGTACGGCGGCGAAGCACGCGGTGGCCCAGAGGAACAGGGTGATTTCGGTAGGGATCAGCGCGACGCTGGTCCAGGTCAGCACGGTGGACACCACGGCCATGGTGACGAACACACCGATCAACGTCGCGGCCATGCCTTTGTCGGCCAGCTTGCCGCCGATGATGTTGCCGACCGTCAGGCCCAGGCCGATGAGCATCAGGGTCCAGGTCACGCCACGGGGCGAAACGCCGGTGACTTCGCCGAGCAGCGGGGCGACGTAGGTGAACAGGGTGAACACCGAGGCGGCGAACAGCGCGGTCATGCTCAGGGACAGCCAGATGCCACCGCCCTTGAGTGCGGCCAGTTCGGCGCGCATGTCGAGTTTCTCTTCATCACGCTTGGCCGGCAGGAAGCGGATCAAGCCGATCAGCGCGATCACACCGATCACGGTCACGGCCCAGAAGGTCGAACGCCAGCCGGCTTCCTGACCGAGTGCGGTGCCCAGCGGTACGCCGAGGACGTTGGCCAGGGTCAGGCCGGTGAACATCAGGGCCACGGCCGAAGCGCGTTTGTTCGCAGGCACCAGGCCGGCGGCTACCACTGAACCGATACCAAAGAAGGCGCCATGGCACAGAGCGGTGACCACACGGGCGAACATCAGCACGTTGTAGTCGCCGGCCACTGCGCAAAGCAGGTTGCCGACAATGAAGATGCCCATCAACGCCACCAGGGCTGCCTTGCGCGGCAGTCTGGCGGTGGCCAGCGCCATGAACGGCGCGCCGATGGCCACGCCCAGGGCGTAACCGGTCACCAGCCAGCCGGCACCGGGAATCGAGACACCGAGGTCAGCCGCCACGTTGGGCAGCAGGCCCATGATGACGAACTCGGTGGTGCCGATGGCGAAGGCGCTCAAGGCCAGGATGAGTAGCGAGAGGGGCATGTTTAATTCCTTGTCGGCCGACTGACGTTAAGGGTCAGAGCTCTTTACTGAAGGTTTTGAGGAATTCCTGGATGGTTTCCTCGTTGCGTTTGAAAAAATGCCACTGGCCGACTTTGCGGCTGCTGATCAGGCCGGCGCGTTGCAGGGTCGCCAGGTGTGCGGACACCGTGGACTGCGACAGGCCGCAACGTTGATCGATCTGCCCGGCGCAAACGCCGTGCTCGTTACTGTGGGACTGGTCGGGAAATTCGACGGTCGGGTCCTTGAGCCAGTGCAGGATGTCTCGCCGTACTGGGTGTGCCAGGGCTTTTATTATTTCGTCGAGATTGATGGTCATGATGTGGGCTCGTGATGTTTAAAACGCTATATCGCGATGAGGCGAACTTTAAATCGGTATTTCGCGATATACAAATATGATTTGGCTCTGACCAACTCACATTTCGGTATATCGAGTTATAACGATATGTTGAGTGTAACAAGACAAGGGGGCAGTGCTAAGCTGCGCCCATGAACTATCTCGCACATCTTCACCTCGGTGGCCAGCGTCCCGGCCAATTGCTCGGCAGTCTGTATGGCGATTTCGTCAAGGGACGCCTGCAAGGGCAGTTCGCTCCGGACATCGAGGGGGCTATCCAGTTGCACCGCAGCATCGATGTGTTCACCGACCGCCATCCGCTGGTGGACGTCGCGTTGTCGCGTTTCTCCCTGACCCGTCGTCGCTACGCGGGTATCGTGCTCGATGTGTTTTTCGACCATTGCCTGGCCCGGGACTGGACGCTGTATGCCGACCGGCCCCTGGCGTTGTTCACTTCGGACGTTTATCGGGTGCTGTCCAGCGAACGGCAATTGCCGGAGCGGCTGGCGAAGATTGCGCCGCACATGGTGGCCAATGACTGGCTGGGTTCGTATCAGGAATTCGAAGTGCTGGAGCAGGTGTTGCGCGGGATCTCGCGACGCCTGACCCGGCCGGAAGAACTGGCGGCGGCGATGCAGGAATTGCGGCGGTTGTATGAACCGTTGAGCGAGGACTTCAGGTTGTTCTATCCGCAGCTTCAGGATTTTGCCCGGAACTATCCAACACCATAAACCCCCTGTGGGAGCGAGCTTGCTCGCGATTGCGGATTAACATTCAACGATGATGCTGAATGACCCACCGCTATCGCGAGCAAGCTCGCTCCCACAGGGTACTTCGGTGAATAAAAGATCGCGTCACGCCGCAATGGCAGGGCGCATCGGTGCTCGTTGCGGTTCGACAATTTCACCAAACAACACCTTCTGCACCGCCTGCTGCGCCTCGAACGCCAGTGCCGCGCGTTCCCGGCCTTCGCAAGCGATTGGCTTGAGCAGATGAATCTCCACCCCGCCACGGTCATTGGCGAACAACCGCATCAGATGCGACAGCAAGTCATCGTCGCCAATGAACGGCGCCAGCGCGCAAGTCTCGCCGTCACGCACATAACGAATCGCCACCGGCTGCATTGCCACTTCTGAATCGATGGCGGCGGACAGCAGGCGGCCGTGAAAAGTACGTAGCGAACGGCCATCGGTAGTGGTGCCTTCGGGGAACATCAGCAGCGGGTGTGCCTGTTCCAGGTGACGGGTCATCTGCTTGCGGATCAACTGGCTGTCACCCGAGCCACGGCGGATAAACAGGCTGCCGGCTTTGGCCGCCAGCCAGCCGGCTACCGGCCAGGTGCGCACTTCGGCCTTGGACAGGAACGACAGCGGCGTGAGCATGCCCAGCAGCGGGATGTCGGTCCAGGACACGTGGTTGCTGACCCAGAGCATCGGTGCCTTCGGCAGCTCGCCGTGGACGGTCACGTCGAAGGGCAGGGCATTGCTCAGGCGGGCCATGAAAAACCGCGACCAGCGTTGCCGGCGCGCCATCGAATGGGCCATGCCCAAGCGCTCGAACAGCCCGAACACACTGGCCATGCCCAAGCCCAGCGTCACCACCATCAGCACTCGCGCGATTCGCGCGTACACCCGCAACCGGCCCATTACACAGCCGCCTTGAAGTGTTTGGCGTAACGCGGGCAGAGTTCGTCGCGCTTGAGCAGGATGAACACGTCGGCGACCTGGAAGTCTTCGTCCCAGCATGGCTCGCCGCAGATCTTCGCGCCCAGGCGCATGTAGGCCTTGAGCAGCGGTGGCATTTCGGCGATCACGTTCGACGGGATGTCGAGGCTCGGCAGCGGGTTTTTCGGCTCGGCGCGCAGATGTTCGGTGCACAGGTAGCGTTCGCGCAGACGTTGCATGATCGCGTGGGCCTGCACGCCGCCATCCTGCATCGGAATGCTCGCACAACCCATCAGGTAGCTGTAGCCGCCCTGGTTCAGGACTTCGGCCAGCTCGCCCCAGAGCACGGCGATGGTGCCGCCATTGCGGTAGGCCGGGTCGACACAGGTGCGACCGATTTCCAGGATCGGGCCTTGCAGGTGCACCAGACCGTGGAGGCTGAATTCTTCTTCGCTGTAGAATTTGCCCAGGCTGCTGGCAGCCGTGTGGTCGAGTAAACGGGTGGTTGCCACCAGGCGACCGGTATTCAAGTCACGCACGCCGATGTGGGCGCAGTGAACGTCGTAGTCATCCATGTCCAGACCCAGTTCAGCGCCCTTGAGTTTGGCGTTGAATTCGCCGCTGAACACATTGAAGCGCAAGGCCTGGGCTTCCTGCAACGCCTCGGCGCCCAGCAGGCGTTCGGCTTGCAGGCGGCGTTCGTTGCCGGTGTCGCTGATGCGGGCGATCTGAGTCATGGCGAATCTCCGTGCGGGCTGCTCACCCGTCTTTGGGCTACAGCGAATCGACTTTCTTTGTCTAGCCGTGTTGTGCAAAGTCAGGCTATGTAGCCCCGGTGTCATCGCCATTAAGCTTTGGTGATGCTTATATGACAGCCTTCGAGGAGACTCTTATGCCCTGGCAAACCCTGTTGAACCGCCGTGATCGCTTGCCCGCCAACCCGGATCTGGCGGAAGGTTTCGCGACCTTGTTGCAGCAGTTGGGAACGGTCACTCCATTTGAATTGGCGGTGCTTGGCGGGCGGTTGATGGCGACACCGGGGCAAGCGTTTCTGGTGGGGTATCAGGCGGCCTTGCGCATGCTCTGGCCGAGCGCGCCACTGAGCCTGGGCGCGTTGTGCGCCACCGAGCAGCGCAGCCTGCGCCCGGCCGATATGCAAACCCGACTGAGCGATTTGCGCCTGAGCGGACGCAAGGATTTCGTCACCGCCGGCAATGCCGCCGACTGGCTGCTGGTGGCGGCGCGCAGCGAGGAGCCCGGCGCCGATCCACGCTTGAGCCTGGCGGTGATCTATCGCGATGAGCCGGGTGTGCGGGTGGAAAAGCTGGCGCCGCTCCCGTTGATGCCGGACATCAGCCATGGCCGGTTGTTTCTGGATAACGCGCTGTGCGAGTTGCTCGCAGGGGATGGTTGGGACGCTTACGTCAAACCGTTCCGAACGTTGGAAGACATCTATGTGCTGAGCGCCATGACAGCGTGGTTGTATGGCGTCGGCCAGGAATGCGATTGGCCGCAAGGCTTGCAATTGCGATTGCTGGGGTTGCTGGCGGGGTGCGCGGAAACCAGCCGCCAGCCACCCACCCATCCGGCCGGGCATGTGTTGCTTGGCGGGTTGTTTGCGCAGTTCGAAGGGCTCAAGGCCGAGGTGAATGAGGCGCTGGCCGGAGGGCCTCAAGAGTGGGCGGCGATGTGGCAGCGGGATCAGGCGGTGATGGATTTGGCGGCAGGGGCGCGGGGCAAGCGGTTGGCGAAGGCATTGGCGGCGTATTGATGGGCCTCATCGCGAGCAGGCTCGCTCCTACATTTGGAATGCATTCCCCTGTGGGAGCGAGCTTGCTCGCGATGGCGGCCTGATTGGCAGCATGAATTCCTGAACTGTCATCAACCTCGACTAGGCTCAGCAGGTTCAATCTTCGAGCCCCCGTCATGCCCAAAGGCCTGTCCCTGATTTTCCTGCTGTTGCTCAGCCTCACGACCCAGGCTGAAAGCTGGCCCGCCGAGCAATGGCCGACCGCGCCGACGCCCGCTGGCCCGGCGCTTCAAGCCCTGGAGGCCTATGCCTTCCCATCCCGCGATGACACCACTCGCCAGGGCATTCGCACCGATGCCTTGCTGGTGATCCGCGACGGCCAGTTGATCTACGAACGCTACGCCGGCCCGACGACGGCCGAGACGCCGCACCTGACCTGGTCGATCAGCAAGAGCCTGATGGCCGCGGTCCTCGGTGTGGCTTACGGCGAAGGCTTGTTCAAACTCGGCGACCCTGTGGCGAAGTTTTATCCGCCCCTGAAAAAATACCCCGACCTGACCATGGCCGACCTGCTGCACTGGGCCTCGGGCCTGGACTGGCAGGAAGACTACGAATATGCACCGCTGAAGTCTTCGGTAGTGGCCATGCTCTACACCCGCGGTCACCACGACATGGCTGCGTTCACCGCGGCCCATGCCGAGTACGCGGCGCCGGGTCAGGCGTTTCGCTACTCCAGCGGTGACAGCAACCTGTTGTCCGCCGCGCTGAAAACCATCGTCGGCCCCGGCCGCTATCCGGACTATCCGTGGACTGCGCTGTTCGAGCCGCTGGGCATCCGCCAAGCCGTGTGGGAAACCGATGCCACGGGCACTTTCGTTGCTTCGTCCTATGCCTATCTCACTGCACGGGACCTGGCCCGGGTCGGTCTGTTGATGGCCCGCGAGGGGCGCTGGGCAGACAGGCAACTGCTGCCCAGGGACTGGGTGGCGTTCAACCGCGAGCCGTTCGCTCACTATCACGCCGATCAAGACGAGGCCGTCCCCGGCGGCCAGTGGTGGCTCAATCGAGCCGTTGAGGGCGCGGCACGACCCTGGCCCGATGCTCCCGCCGACACCTTCGCCGCGCTGGGGCATTGGGGCCAGGCGATGTACGTGATCCCCAGTGAACAGCTGGTGATCGTCCGCTACGGCGATGACCGCGACGGCACTTACCGGCACAACCAATTGCTCCAGCTCGCGCTCAAGGCCTTTGCCGGGAAGGTGCAGCCATGAGCGGTTTCATTCGCCGTCGACCGCTCAGTTCCCTGTTGTTGATCCTGCTGATCGCCTTGCTCGGCTGGATCTGGCACGAGCGGGTGGCGCTGTGGGCGTTCCCCGACATCATCAGCGCCTACACCGCCAAGGAATATTGTTCGTGCCGCTACGTGATGAACAACGATGCCGAGTACTGCCACGGTTATGTGAAACAGTGGCTGCCCGCCAGCGGCTTTACCGATGACCCGGCCGGCAAGCGTGTCTCGGTCAGTGGCATGGGCCGCAGCAACAGCGCGGTGTGGATCGGCGAGCGCCAGGGTTGTCGTTTGCAGCCTTGAGCGGGGTATGTGCTTTGGGTGGTGGTGAGGTTTTGTGGCGAGGGGGCTTGCCCCCGTTCGGCTGCGAAGCAGACGCAAAGCCAGCCTCCCCGGTCCGTCAGGCTTACTTGGTTGTAGACTTCAGCACTGCTTCGCAGCGCAACGGGGGCAAGCCCCTTCGCCACAAAATCTCACTTGCCACAGGGAATGTGTTCAAAGAGCAACAGAAAGTTTGCAACCTGTGACAAGCCAGTTAAGGTTCAGCACAGGTTTATCTGCCCCACGAGTCTCTATGTTCAAGCGCTCCACCTTCCAAACCCTCACTTTCCTGCTGCTGGCCGGTGCCGCGTTGTCGGCCCGCGCCGACTGGTACCTCGATGGCGAGTCTTCGCGCCTGTCATTTGTCAGCACCAAGAATGCCAATGTTTCCGAAGTGCAGCGCTTCCTGGTGCTGCACGGCAAGGTCGACCCCGAGGGGCTGGCGCAGGTGGAAGTCGAGCTGGAGTCGATCAACAGCGGCATCCCGTTGCGCGATGAGCGCATGCGCAAGGAACTGTTCCAGATCGACCGGTTCCCCGACGCCCTGATCACCACGAAAATAGATCTGCGCCCGATCAACGACCTCGCTCCCGGCGCGCAGTTGGAGTTGCGCCTGCCGCTGATGGTCGACCTGCACGGCAAACAACACGAATACCAGGCCGAACTGTTGGCGACCCGACTCGATGACCGGCGCTTCCAGGTGGTGACCCTCGAACCGCTGGTGATCAACGCTGAGGATTTCGATTTGGCTCCCGGCCTGGAAACGTTGCGCAAACTGGCCGGTTTATCAGCTATCAGTCTTTCCGTACCGGTGGGTGCGGTACTGATTTTCACGGCGCGCTGACATGGCCGGAGCGATTTTTCCGTGGCGTGAAGGCAACCACTTCGAACTGCTGATCGACGGTCCGCAGTTTTTTCCGCGCATGCTGGTGGCGATTGCCCGGGCTGAAGAGCAGGTTGAGCTGGAACTGTATCTGGTGGAGGCGGGTGCCTGCGCCGAAGCCATGGTCCAGGCATTGGTGCAGGCCGCCGAGCGCGGTGTACGGGTGCGCTGTCTGTTCGATGATTACGGCAGCCTCGCTTTCACCCTGGCCTTGCGTCAGCGGCTGATGTCCGCTGGCGTGGAGCTGCGTTTTTACAATCGTCTGAGCTGGCGACGTTGGGTCGGCAACTTCTACCGCGATCACCGCAAGCTGTTATTGGTGGACCAGAGCCTGGCCGTGGTCGGCGGCACCGGTGTCACCGATGAATTCTGGACTCCGGGGGAAGACGCCAGCGAATGGCACGAAGTGATGGTGGAAATCACCGGCCCGCTGGTACTCGATTGGCAGCTGCTATTCGATCGTCAGTGGATTGCCAACCGCCATCGACGTGCCTGGCGACCGGCTTCGCATTTCGGTCTGCCGCGCCTGCCAAGGGTGCCGTCCATAGGCGAGGGCATGGGCCGGGTGGCCTATGCCGACGCCCGTCAACACCGGGACATTCTGCAATCGCTGGTGCGTGCCCTGAACAGTGGTCAGCGACGGATCTGGCTGGCCACGCCGTACTTTTTGCCGACCTGGAAAGTCCGCCGCTCCCTGCGCCGGGCGGCTGCCCGGGGCGTCGATGTGCGCTTGCTGCTGACCGGCCCCCGTACCGATCACCCATCCGTGCGTTATGCCGGGCATCGCTACTACCCGCGACTGCTCAGGGCCGGGGTGAAAATCTACGAGTACCAGCCGTGTTTCCTGCACCTGAAAATGGTCCTGGTCGACGACTGGGTGAGCATCGGTTCGTGCAACTTCGATCACTGGAATCTGCGCTTCAACCTGGAAGCCAACCTGGAAGCCCTGGACCCCGGACTGACCCGGTCGGTGGCGGCGAGTTTCGAACGGGATTTCGGGTTGAGTGAGCAAGTCAGCCTGGAGGAATGGAAGCGCCGGCCACTGTGGCGGCGGGTCAAGCAACGGGTGTGGGGATGGGTGGATCGGGTGGTGGTGAACCTGCTGAATCGGCGGGGTTGACCCCAGTTTTCTGAACACTGAAACCACTGTGGGAGCGAGCTTGCTCGCGATGAGGGCTTAACATTCAACATCTCTGTCGACTGTCAGTCCGCTATCGCGAGCAAGCTCGCTCCCACAGGGTTTTGCGGTGTTTGATTAATTACAGCAACTCAAAACTCTGCTGCGTCACGTCCTCTGAATCCAGGCCGATCTGCACGTTGAACTTGCCCGGTTCCGCCGCGTACTTGAGCTGGGTGTTGTAGAACTTCAGGTCGTCCTCAGTGATGGTGAAGTGCACGACTTTCTGTTCGCCGGCCTTGATCATCACTTTCTGGAAGTTCTTCAGTTCCTTGATCGGGCGGATCATCGAGCCGGTCTCGTCCTGGATGTACAGCTGCACCACGGTTTCGCCGTCGCGCTTGCCGGTGTTTTTCACCGTGACACTGGCGTCGAGCTTGCCGGTCTTGTTCAGCGTGGTCGACGACAGCGCCATGTCGCTCAGGCTGAACTCGGTGTAGCTCAGGCCATAGCCGAACGGGTACAGGGGGCCCGTGGTGTCATCGAAGTACTGCGAGGTGTAGTTGCCCGGTTTGCCCGGAGTGAACGGCCGGCCAATGGTCAGGTGGTTGTAGTAGGTCGGAATCTGGCCTACCGAACGCGGGATGCTGATCGGCAGTTTGCCCGACGGGTTGTAGTCGCCGAACAGCACGTCGGCGATGGCGTTGCCGCCCTCGGTGCCGCTGAACCAGGTTTCCAGGATCGCGTCGGCCTGTTCCTTCTCTTCGAGGATCGTCAGTGGACGGCCATTCATCAACACCAGTACCAGCGGTTTGCCGGTGGCTTTCAGGGCCCGGATCAGTTCGCGCTGGTTTTCCGGGATGTTCAGGTCGGTGCGGCTCGATGATTCGTGGGACATGCCACGGGATTCACCGACGGCGGCAACCACCACATCAGCATCCTTGGCCGCTTTCACCGCTTCGTCGATCAGCACGTTCGCCGGGCGCGGGTCGTCCACCACTTCCGGGGCATCGAAGTTGAGGAAGTTCAGGTAACCGAGGATTTTCGGGTCGCTGGTGATGTTGGCACCACGGGCGTAGATCAGTGTCGATTTGTCTCCCAGGGCGTTGGTCATGCCATCGAACAGGGTCACCGATTGAGCAGGGCGACCGGCGGCGGCCCAGCTGCCCATCATGTCGATGGGCGCCTTGGCCAGCGGACCGACCAGGGCGATTTTCGCGGTCTTCTTCAGTGGCAGGGTGTCATTCCGGTTTTTCAGCAGCACCTGGCTGCGGCGTGCCACATCACGGGCCTCGGCGCGGTGCAGGCGGCTGTCGGCGTAGGTGTCGACCGGATCATCCTCGGCCTTGCCGATGCGCAGGTACGGGTCCTTGAACAGGCCCATGTCGTACTTGGCGCCCAGTACCGCACGCACGGCGTTGTCGATGTCGCTCTGCTGGATCTCGCCGGACTTCAGCAGCCCTGGCAGCTCTTTGCCGTACAGGGTGTCGTTCATGCTCATGTGGATGCCAGCCTTGATTGCCAGCTTCGCCGCTTCGCGACCGTCGGCGGCAACACCGTGCTTGATCAGCTCGAAAATCGCCCCGTGGTCGCTGACGGCCAGGCCCTTGAAGCCCCACTCCTTGCGCAGCAGGTCGTTCATCAGCCAGGTGTTGGCGGTGGCCGGCACGCCGTTGATCGAGTTCAGCGCGACCATGACCCCGCCGGCGCCGGCATCGATGGCGGCGCGGTACGGTGGCAGGTAGTCCTGGTACATCTTGACCGGGCTCATATCGACCACGTTGTAGTCGCGGCCACCCTCGACCGCGCCGTACAAGGCAAAGTGCTTGACGCTGGCCATGATGCTGTCGGCTGCATTCGCGCCAGTACCCTGGAACGCCTTGACCATCACGCCGGCAATGCGCGACACCAGGTAAGTGTCTTCACCGAAGCCTTCGGAAGTACGGCCCCAGCGTGGGTCGCGGGAAATGTCGACCATCGGTGCGAAGGTGATGTCGAGGCTGTCAGCCGCGGCTTCCTTGGCGGCAATGCGCCCGGACAGGCCGATGGCGTCCATGTCCCAGCTCGAGGCCAGGGCCAGCGGGATCGGGAAAATGGTGCGGTGGCCGTGGATCACGTCGTAGGCGAAGAACATCGGGATCTTCAGGCGGCTGCGCATGGCTGCGTCCTGCATCGGCCGGTTTTCCGGGCGGGTGATCGAGTTGAACGTACCGCCGATGTTGCCTGCCGCGATTTCCTTGCGGATCATTTCGCGCGGCATTTCCGGGCCGATGCTGATCAGGCGCAGCTGACCGATTTTTTCATCGAGGGTCATTTGCTTCATCAGGTTGCTGACGAAGGCTTCCTTGTTCTCCAGGGGTGCGGGCGTCGTGGCGGCCAATACGTTATGACTGGCCAGGCTGACGAACAGGCCCAGCAAACACAGCTTCTTCATGAATAGTTTTCTCAAGGGCCCAAACGGCGATGTACACGCCGGCCAGCCAAAATTTAGGGAGCGTCTATTGTTGTTCGGGTACCGGCTCAAAAGACCAGAGCCAAAAAACCACAGCCAGATGGCGGATGCGTTTTCGCGCAGGGCCTCTTTTTAGCCCATCGGCCCGTTGCAATCCAGAGGCGCGGGCGATTATGCCCCAAGAGCCGGCCCAGAAGGTTTCACGGTCGGTTTTTTCATGAAATGCACAAGGGAGCATCATCCTGATGAATGTAAGTCCAACCTACCGCTCGCGTTTGCAGGTCGTCACGCTTCTGATGCTGGCTACGTTGCTGACCGCCTGCGGCATCAACAACATCCCGACTCTCGATGAACAGGCCAAGGCCGCCTGGGGCCAGGTGCAGAACCAGTATCAGCGGCGCGCCGACCTCATTCCCAACCTGGTGGAAACCGTCAAGGGCTATGCGGCCCACGAGAAGGAAACCCTGACCGCCGTCATCGAAGCCCGGGCCAAGGCCACGTCGATCCAGGTGGATGCCTCGACCCTCGACAACCCGGAAAAGCTCAAGCAGTACCAACAGGCCCAGGACCAGCTCAGCGGCGCCTTGAGTCGCTTGATGGTGGTCTCCGAACGTTATCCGGACCTCAAGGCCAACCAGAACTTCCTCGCCCTGCAATCGCAGCTTGAAGGCACCGAGAACCGCATCAGCGTGGCCCGGCGCGATTTCATCCTCGCAGTGCAGAAATACAACACCGAGATCCGCACGTTCCCCGGTCGCCTGTGGCACACCGTGATGTACAGCGACCTGCCGGTGCGCGAGACCTTCGAAGCCACACCGGGTTCGGAAAAGACCCCCGAGGTCAAATTCTGAACTGCGCTAATCGGCGTCACCACGCAAGAGGTTGCCAATGCGCGTCCTGAAAACAGGCCTGTTGCTGTTGTTGTGGGTGGTGGCGATCGCTGCCCGCGCCGAGCTGAGCTTTCCGGCGCTGACCGGGCGGGTGGTCGACACTGCGCAGATGATCGAGCCATCGGTGCGCCAGCAGCTCAGCCAACAGCTTCAGGCCCATGAGCAAGCCACCGGCGAGCAGCTTGTGGTAGTGACGTTGCCGGACTTGCAAGGTACCGACATCGCCGACTTCGGTTACCAACTCGGCCGCCACTGGGGCATCGGGCAGAAGGACAAGAACAACGGCGCCTTGCTGATCATCGCCCGGGACGAGCGCCGGCTGCGTATCGAAGTCGGATACGGCCTGGAGGATCGCCTGACCGATGCCCAGAGTTCGGTGATCATCAACCAGGTCATCACCCCGTCATTCAAGACCGGCAATTTCAGTAAAGGCATCAGTGACGGCGTGGCGGCGATGCTGGTGGTGCTGGGCGGCAACCCCCTGGACGAACCCTCCACGGCGTATGAATCCAGAGGCGATCCGGGGGACGATTTCATCGCGCGGCATCCCGGATTGTTCGTGTTTTTTGTGATGTTATTCATCCTGACTGTTTTTGTGTGCCAGATGCTCGGTATTCTTCCCGCTGGCCGGGGCGGCTCCGGTGGATCCGGGGGCGGCTTTGGCGGTGGTGGATTTGGCGGCGGCGGTGGAGGGGGAGGCTTCAGCGGCGGCGGGGGCAGTTTCGGCGGGGGCGGTTCGTCCGGCGGCTGGTGATAATAAAAACGAGCAGGCACTTCACGACATGGCATTACTGACGGAACACGAACAACGCAAGGTGGCCGAGGCCATTGCCCGGGTCGAGCGCGAGACAGACGCAGAACTGGTGACAGTACTCGCAGCCCGCGCCGACGACTATGCGTACATCCCGTTACTGTGGGCCAGCCTGCTGGCGCTGCTGGTGCCGGGCATCGTGCATTACCTCACCGGCTGGCTGACCATGCACAGCCTGCTGATGGTGCAGTGGGCCATCTTCATCGTGCTGTGCCTGGTGTTCCGCCTGCCGAAAGTCACCACCCATCTGATCCCGCGCTCGGTGCGCCACTGGCGTGCCTCGAACCTGGCGCGCCGGCAGTTCCTGGAGCAGAACCTGCACCACACCGAGGGCAGCACCGGCATGCTGATTTTCGTTTCCGAGGCCGAGCGTTACGTGGAGATCCTGGTGGATGAAGGGATTTCCAGTCGCCTGGACAACAAGAACTGGGATGCGATCGTCGCGACGTTCACCCAGCAGGTGAAACAGGGGCAGACGCTGCAGGGCTTTGTCAGTTGCGTCGAGGCCTGTGGCGAGTTGCTCAAGGTACATGTGCCGGTGACCCATGTGCGCAACGAGCTGCCGAATCGTCTGGTGGTGCTGGGTTAAGCCAGGGCTTCATCTGCTTTTGTAATGCGCCGCGACACAGTTCCCGAACGTTGTCCGGCGGGGAGCTTGTCTTCAACATCTCTCTCATGGTGCACGCCCTGCGATGGGCGTTCTGTGTAGAGGGAGTTCTTATGAAAACGCAACAAACGCTGGAGACCTTGGTGGAGGATGCACCCGGTAGCGCAATGCTTACTCCGCTGGTGCAACTGACAACGAAAGAGACACAAGCCCTGGAGTGGTGCCTTAAAGGCAAGACGTCCTGGGAGATCGCCAGGATTCAGAGTTGCTCGGAATCCACCATCAACTTCCACTTTTCCAATATCCGCCGCAAGTTCGCCGTCAGATCTCGCAACGCTGCCGTGTTCAAGGCGCTGAAGTCGGGAGCCATCACTGTTGAGCCATTGCAGTCGCGAGATACCCATGAGCCTGACTGATTCGACCTATAACAGTATCAGCGGGCTCATGGTGGGGTTGGGTATTGCGACGTTGCCGGCTATCGATGGAGAAGCCCTGTTCGGCGCGACGCTTGGCGCGTGGTTGGTCACGACCACTCGCGGCAACTTCAAGGCTTGGCAACGCATCGGTTCCTGGCTGTTGTCGGCGGGTGTCGGTTACCTGTTTGTCCCGGTCGCCCAGCCACTGGCGCCTTTTCTGACAGCCGGTGTGACGGCCTTTCTGTGCGCGTTGCTGGTCATTCCCATCAGCATCAAGCTCATGCAGTGGATCGATGGCGCGGGCCTCGGTGACATCCTTCGTCATCTCAGAGGGCGAGGGCAATGACCTTTGAGATGGCGGCTCTGGTGTGGGTGGCGGGCGTGGCTCACCTGGTCAGTGCGTTGAGGCTGGCGTGTTACCAGCGCGACGAACAACGTTACCACTGGTGCGACAGGATATTGATCAGCTTGCTTGGCGCAGTGTTCTGCCTTGCCGGCATCGATGTATTGCTGACATTCCTGCCGGTGAGCCCATGGCATGCAGTGGTGAGTGTTTTTTCATGCGTAATGATTGTTCGCAGTAGTGGCAACATTATTGTTTTGTGGCATGCCTTCAAGCATTGAAACGTCGGACTTCAAGTCAGGTTTTGTTTGAGTGTCCAAGTGAGGCCAGGGTAGCGGCCATTTCGGAAAGTTGTGTTTCCAGATCCCGCAGGCGTCGCTTTTCCTCCAATGCGTTTTGTATTGCGCAGCGGTCATCCTCATCAAGTAATCGCCACAGCGAAAGGATGGTGCTTTCCTGCGTTGTTGCAGTTTCCGCAGCATTTGCAGGAGCGTTGACATGGGGCTGCCGCAGCATTGGCCCCTCGCCCAGCAGCAACCAGTCAAGGGAGATGCCGCGAGTCTGTGCAATATCTACGCATAATGAGTATGGCGTGCTGTCGCGGCCTTTCCAGCTGCTGAGTGTCTGGGGGCTGATCTGTAGCGCAGTAGACAGGGAAGCGTCAGTTTTTGTACCCGTGATTTGCTTCAGGCGGGCCAAAACAGCTTGTGATTTTTTGCTACGCAATTTGAGCCTCTTCCTTTTGACATATGCTTTTTGAGTGCTTAACGTATGCGTAATGAGTACGTTTTTTCTTGTAAGTAATCAATCGTCAACTATGAATCTGAAGAATACGATGTCGAAACTTCCTAATGGTATCAGGGTGATTTCCTACGAGCTTGGCTCGTATCTATTACGTGTCCACCCGTTGCACTTCCTTTTGTCTGGCGGACGTTATTTGCAGCACCTGTCTTTCACCAATTGTGTTTCAAACAGTATTGCGTTTGATCAATTCGATTACCACTGGATGGCCCAAGGGAAGCGTGTATGAGTACTTACAAGATGGTGTGCCCGCACTGCCTGAACCGGATGCGCATACGTACCAGCGAAGGGCGGCATATCTTCCTGCGGGTGGCATACCTGCAATGTACGTCGGAGGCCTGCGGCTGGTCGGTACGGGCCGAGTTCGAAATGACCCATGAGCTTTCCCCCAGTGGCATGCCCAATCCGGCCGTGCACCTGCCGTGCGCCGGACCTGACTTGCGCCGCGCCGCACGGCCTGTCGCCGAGAGTGCTCCGGCGGCGCAAGCGCAACAGGAGTCTTGAGCATGAAGGAGGTTGATGAACAGGCCCATTTGAATGAGGAGCTATTGGCCATAGCGCAGGCGTTTCTGACCCGTCATGAAGGCGAGGGTGTGATTGATGATCAAGTGCTGTTCTGCCGTGCGGTGAGGCATTTGCAGAGTCTGGATATGCCGATGCACCAGGCGGAGCGGCTGGTCAGCCACGCGTACGGATTACTCAAATCCAGCAACGATCGCCGACGTCTGGATCTGGCTGCAAGTTCCGAAACTGTCGCCGTGGTCACTGATCCGGTCAACGGTCTGACGTGGGCGGTGCCGGTAGGGTTGATCGTCAAGTTCGTCATCAACTCGCCGACCAATCGCAAACTTCGACTGGTGGAGCCATGAGGTAGCGACGGTTGATTTCAGGTCCCGATCGGCGGGAACGGGACCTGGCGCAAAATTACCCCGTGCCCAAAACCCTCGTCCCCCCTAAAATACCCGGCATCCCCAGATTCGTATTGCCGAGGCCGTTTTTCCATGTCCGTCACCGCCACTCCCGCCAGCCTCGCGCCGGATCATCACGCCCAGTTCATCGACCTGCTGCAATCGAGCCTCGAGCACAACGCATTCATCAAACTGGTGCTGGCCAAATACGTGGGTGATGAAACGGACCTGCAGCGGATCATCATCAAACCGGTGACGGTCAAGGCGCAGCCTTGCCTGTCTTTTGTCTACCGCTACAAGACCCGCGATATCACCAAGAACCTGCCGCTGGTCGAAGGTGTGGCGAGCATTGCCGGGCTGCTACCGGCGTCGTTCAAAAATGCGCATTTGTTGTCGTTGACCGACGAAGCCCAGCTCGAATACAGCAAAAAAGGCAAGTCATCGCTGTTCAAGAGCCAACCTCAGCAATTGCGCGAAGTGCCATCGGCCGAGCACAACCGTGAGAAAAACCGTTTTCTTGACCTGAGCCGGCCGTTTCTCGCCGACCTCGGTGTGACCAACAGCAAGCACGAGCTGATCCCGGCGATGTCGCGCAAGTGGAAGCAGATCAACAAGTTCATCGAAGTGTTCAGCCATGCGCTGACGTCGTCCCCCCTGGCTCTGGACAAGCCGGTGCGTGTGGCGGACTTCGGATCGGGCAAGGGCTACTTGACCTTCGCCATCCACGATTACCTGCGCAACACCTTGAAGGCCGAAGGCGAGGTGACCGGCGTCGAACTGCGTGAAGACATGGTCACCCTGTGCAACACCGCCGCCGCCAGGCTTGAACACCCCGGCCTGGTGTTCAAGTGCGGTGACGTGCGCAGCGTGGCGCCGAGCGAGCTGGACGTGATGATCGCCCTGCATGCCTGCGATATCGCCACCGACTATGCGATCCACACCGGCATCCGTTCCGGCGCGGCGATCATCATGTGCTCGCCGTGCTGCCACAAACAGATCCGCCTGCAAATCCAGAGCCCGGCGCTGCTCAAGCCGATGCTGCAATACGGCTTGCATCTGGGCCAGCAGGCCGAGATGGTCACCGACAGTTTGCGCGCGTTGTTCCTTGAGGCCTGCGGCTACGAGACCAAGGTGTTCGAGTTCATCTCACTGGACCACACCAACAAGAACAAGATGATCCTGGCGGTCAAACGCGCAGAACCAGTGGACCCGGCTCAGTTGCTGGCGAAGATTCAGGAGCTGAAGGATTTCTATCGCATCAGCGAGCATTGCCTGGAAACCCTGCTGCGCTCCGACGGTTACCTCTGATCCTGTTGTAGGAGCGAGCTAGCTCGCGATGGACGTCAACGATAACGCGTGCTTTCTGAATCAACGCGTCGGTTTCAAGTCCTTCGCGAGCAAGCTCGCTCCCACAGGATTGGGTTTGATCGCTGTCTTGCGCCCGAGCATCACCGTCACGATCACCCCGCCAGCAAACAGCCAGGTAATCGGCTCCACATGTTCACCGAAGAACAGCGCCGAGAAGGCGATGGTGAAGAAGATCTGCAGCAACTGGATCTGACTGACCCGGGCAATGCCACCCATGGCCAGTCCGGCGTACCAGGCAAAGAAACCGATGAACTGCGAAAACAGCGAGACATATCCGAAGGCCCACCAGGTCTTGGCGGAAATCTCGCCCTGATGTTGCAGTGCCAGATACACCACCGGGCCGATCAGCAGCGGCGTCGACAGCACCAGCGCCCAGCAGATCACCTGCCAGCCGCCCATCTCCCTGGCCAGTCGGCCTCCCTCGGCGTACCCCAGCCCACCCACTGCAATGGCACCAAGCATCAGCAAGTCACCGGCCTGAATGCTGCCGGCACCGCTGATCAGTGCATAACCGAGCACCAGCGCACTGCCCAATGCGGCGCAGGCCCAGAAGGCTTTCGAAGGTCGCTCATGGGACAACCACGCGGCGTACAGCGCCACGCACAGCGGCTGTAATCCGTTGACCAGCGCGCCGTGGGACGCCGGCAAGGTTTGCATGGCCCAGGCCGACAATACCGGGAAACCGAGGATCACCCCGGCCATCACCAGCGTCAGGCCTTTGACCTGCTTCCAGGTCGGCCATTTTTCCCGGTGCCACAGCAACAGCAACGCCGCCGGAACCGCTGCAAACAGTGCCCGGCCCAGGCCATTGAGCAGCGGGTGGAGCTCCTGCACGACGATCCGCGTGAAGGGCAGGGTGAGGCTGAAGATCACAACGCCGAGCAGGCCCAGGGCCATGCCGGTGTTTTCGCGCGAGGACATGATGGCAACCAGAATATGGGGTGATGGGGTAAGGCTCCATATAGCCATAAACCTTGGGTTTTCCGCTGTTACAGCTAGGCACAGACTTATCCGTACAGTTGCGAACACACCTATGTGGCGAGGGGGCTTGCCCCCGTTGGGCTGCGCAGCAGCCCCTATCCGGTTTCATCAAACGAACCGCACTGTCCTATTTTGCGCCTGCTTCGCAGGCGAACGGGGGTAAGCCCCCTCGCCACAAGGTAGTAGCCGGTTGTTACCCGACCCGCCGGATAAGGACTACCTTGAATACTCCTGCACGCCCACTTCCAGAGGAGTCCTCCCCATGGCTGCGAAAAAAATTCTGATGCTGGTCGGTGATTACGTCGAAGACTATGAAGTGATGGTGCCGTTCCAGGCGTTGCTGATGGTCGGCCACACGGTGCACGCCGTTTGCCCGGACAAGGCTGCCGGCCAGACCGTGCGCACGGCGATCCATGACTTTGAAGGCGACCAGACCTACAGTGAAAAACCCGGTCACCTGTTTGCCCTGAACTTCGATTTCGCCAAGGTCAACGCCGCCGATTATGACGCGGTGCTGATTCCGGGCGGCCGTGCGCCGGAGTACCTGCGCCTGAACGAAAAAGTCCTGGAACTGGTGCGCGCGTTCGACAAGGCTGGCAAGCCGATCGCTGCCGTGTGCCATGGCGCGCAGTTGCTGGCGGCAGCGGGTGTTCTCGAAGGTCGCGAATGCAGCGCTTATCCGGCCTGCGCTCCGGAAGTGCGACTGGCGGGCGGTACGTATATCGATATTCCGGTGACGGACGGCCATGTCCAGGGCAATCTGGCCACGGCTCCGGCCTGGCCTGCGCATCCGAACTGGCTGGCCGGTTTCCTGGGGTTGCTGGGTACCAAAATCACGCTGTAACGAGGGGCATGCCCATGTGCGAGCTGTACGTCAAAGCCGACCCGATACTCTACGAATCGCGCTCCCGCTCGCTGCGCATCTGCGGGGTGGTCACCACCTTGCGGCTGGAGAATCAGTTCTGGGACATCCTCAGCGAAATCGCCGACGTCGACGGCATGACCACCAATCAGTTGATCGCCAAGCTGTATGAAGAGGTGATGGACTACCGCGGCGAGGTGGTCAATTTCGCTTCGTTCCTGCGGGTGAGTTGTACGCGGTATCTGAGCCAGCGGCGGACGTCAGCACCGGAGTTGTCGGTGGTGCGGGCAGCGGCGAAGTAAGGAAGATCGTGTCGACGCCATCGCGAGCAAGCTCGCTCCCACAATGGTTTGGTGTACACAAATCTACTGTGGGAGCGAGCTTGCTCGCGAAGGGGCCAGAACAGGCGACAGAAACCCGAGGCTGGTCTTTACTGTGAAGCGCGCAACCTTTCAATCGCCAAGGAGAAAGAGCATGTCCGGATGGTATGAAGTGAGCAAAAGCAGCAATGGCCAGTTCAGGTTTGTCCTCAAGGCGGCCAACGCCGAGACCATTCTGACCAGCGAGCTGTACACCACCCACGCCGCCGCCGACAAAGGCATTGCCTCGGTCCAGGCCAACAGCCCGTTGGATGAGCGTTACGAGAAGAAAATCACCAAGGATGGCCACCCGTATTTCAACCTGAAGGCGGGCAACCACGAGATCATCGGCAGCAGCGAGGCCTATTCCTCCGATGCCGCCATGGAGAAAGGCATCGCCAGCGTGAAGGCCAACGGTTCGTCCACGGTGGTCAAGGACAAAACCTTACCGGTGCTTTGAGTACAGCTTTCAAATCCAGCAAAAATCCCTGTGGGAGCGAGCTTGCTCGCGATGGCGGTCTGACAGTCAACATCCGTGTTGAATGTAATGGCCTCATCGCGAGCAAGCTCGCTCCCACAGTGGCTTTATGTACAGCTGGAGATCAGCGCAGGGCCTTCAACAGATCTTCCTGCTGATCACAACCTGCCTCACTCAACGGGAATACCGGCAGCCGCGGATCCCCCACCTCCAGGCCCGTCGCCCGCAAACCCGCCTTGATCGTCGCCGGCAAGCCACCCTTGAGGATGAAATCCAGCAGCGGCAACTGGCGATAGAACAGCTCGCGAGCCTTGCGCAAATCGTTGGCCAGCACTGCTTCGTACAAATCCAGGTTGAGCTGCGGGATCAGGTTCGGCGCAGCGGTGCACCAGCCTTTTGCGCCGGCGGCGAAGGCCTCCAGGGCCAACGGATTGCAGCCGTTGTAGAACGGCACCTGGCCTTCGCCGAGACGTTGCAGTTGATGCATGCGCTGGATGTCGCCGGTGCTCTCCTTGACCATGGTCACGTTTTCCACGGCGTTGACGATGCGCAGGATCAGGTCCACCGACATGTCGGTGCCGCTGGTGGCCGGGTTGTTGTAGAGCATGATCGGCACGCCGATGCTGTCGCCGATGGCGCGGTAATGGGCGAGGATCTCCGCTTCGCTGAGCTTCCAGTAGGACGTGGGCAGCACCATCACCACATCGGCGCCGTGAGCTTCGGCGAAACGCGCGCGGCGCACCGCTTTAGCGGTGGTCAGGTCGGACACGCTGACGACGGTCGGCACGCGCCTGGCCACGTGCCTGATGCTGAACTCGCTGACCTGATCCCACTCTGCGTCGCTCAAGTAGGCACCTTCACCGGTGCTGCCCAGCGGTGCGATGGCGTGTACGCCGCCCTCGATCAGTCGGTCGATGGAGCGCCCGAGGGCATCCAGGTCAACGCCTTCGCCGTGGGGGGTGAAAGGGGTGATGGTGTAGCCGATGATGCCGTGAATGTTTGCGGTGGACATGGTGTCTCTCCGTTCGATCGATGGGTTCAGTTCAGGCAATCGGCGTGTTGGCGCAGGATCTGCCGGGCGTAGTAGTTGAAAGCGGCGGCATGCCGCTTGGGCCGGGCAATCCAGTCGTGGGCTTCACGGCCCAGTTCGGGAATGATCGGCTTGATGGTCCCGGCGCTCATCGCCAGCAGTTGCAGTTTCGCGGCGCGTTCGATCAGTTGCGCGATGACACAGGCTTCCTCGATGGTACCGCCGGTGGACAATTGGCCATGGTGCGAAAGCAGGATCGCCCGTTTGTCGCCCAGTGCCCCGGCAATCAGCTCGCCTTCCTCGTTGCCCACCGGCACGCCCGGCCAGCCTTCGAGAAACGCGCAGTCGTCATAGAGCGGGCAGAGGTCCATGTGGGAAATCTGCAACGGCACTTCCAGCATCGACAAGGCTGCAACGTGGGTCGGATGGGTGTGAATGATGCAGTTCACATCCGCTCGGGCGCGGTACACCCAACTGTGAAAACGATTGGCCGGGTTGGGCATGCCGTGGCCTTCGAGCACCTCCAGGTCCTCGTTGACCAGCAGCAGGTTGCCCGCAGTGATTTCGTCGAAACCCAGGCCCAGTTGTTGAGTGTAGTAAGTGCCGGGTTGCGGACCACGGGCGGTGATTTGTCCGGCAAGGCCGGAATCGTGACCATGCTCGAACAGGATGCGGCAGGTCAGGGCCAGCTTTTGCCGGGCGGTCCACGTATTATCCGCCAGGGTATTTTGCATTTGGCTCAGCGCGTGCTTGACCAGCTGCTCTTTGGGCAGCGCTAATGTCTTGGCCATATCGGTGTCCTTTGGGTGATTCAATGGACGTCGGGTTTGCCATTCACCGGTTCCTCGCAAAGTCGTCGGTGAGTGCAAATGACACTAAAGAGCCTATATGACACATTGTGTCATTGGCAAGGACAAATCGTTGCCTCCTTGATGGATAAATCGCTCTACATGTCTATCCGTTTGAAATTACTCAGAAAAAAACTTGGCGTGACGTTGGAAACCCTGGCCGAACAATCCGGCATGACCAAGAGTTACCTGTCGAAAGTCGAGCGCGGGTTGAACACGCCGTCGATTGCTGCGGCCCTGAAACTGGCCAGGGCGCTGAATGTGAAGGTCGAGGAACTGTTCTCTGAAGACAACGTCAGCCTCGACAGCTACAGCCTGGTGCGCAGCCACGAACGGCAACCCTTGGGCGTCAGTGACAACAATTCGGGCTACGCGGTGCTGGCCCATCAGGTCAGCGAACGCAGCTTGTTGCCGTTCATCATCTACCCGCCGGCCGAGTTCACCGACAAGACCTTCAAGGAGCATTTGGGCGAGGAGTTTTTGTTCGTCCACGAAGGGCGGGTGGAGGTGGACTTCATGAACGAGCGCGTGCTGCTCGATCGTGGCGATGCGTTGCACTTCAATGCGCAAAAGCCGCACCGGATTCGTTCGGTGGGCGAGGTGCAGGCGCAGTTGCTGGTGGTGGTGCACAGCACTGAAGAATGAGTTGACTGCAAAAGCTTCGCGAGCAAGCCCGCTCCCACATTTGACTGCATTTCTCCTGTAGAAACCCGGTCACCTGTGGGAGCGGGCTTGCTCGCGAAAGCGTCAGGTCGGCCAGTACTAAACTTCGACTGGAACCGATAACTTCGTGCCACCCAACGCATGGCTCTTGGAATCAAAGAACCGCAACTCAACCCCAGTCCCCTCAAACACCTTCGCGTAATGCCGCTTCTGGTGCTGGATGAACGCTTTGCTGCGCGGGTAAATCGAGATTGCCACCACCTGCGGTTTCGCCAGGCGCAAGGCATGGATGATGTGGCTGTCCTGCTCCCCCAACGCATGGCCGAAGATGCACAGTGCCTGGCCGTGACCGAGTAATTGCTCGTAGCAGAACGACAGGTAATCCGAACTGCGAATGGTCTTGAGCTTGTCCGCACTCGGGCTTTCATTGACGAACAGCGGCACGTCGTCGAGGGTCTTGATCGTGTTGTTGATGGCGAAATTGCCCAGCAACGTGCCCTCTGTCGACATCAGCTTGCGCGCCGTACCGTCCTGGTTGCGCACCAGATGCAGACCGCCGTGCAGGTACAGCAAACGGGTTTTATCGGTGGCCGTGTCGCTCAGGTCGAAACCGGGTTCGGCACCCTGGAACAGATCGCTGATCGCCTCAGGCTGGTGTTGCATTGCCCAGTAGTTGAGCAGGTCGTAATTGGTGGTGAACACCGTGCGGTAGCTGGCCAGCTCCTGATTGATCGTCGCCAGCGTCGAAGGCACTACCAGCCGCCACGGGATATGCACCGCGTGCACGGTGTTGATCAGCGCTTCCTTGATCGCGTAGTAGCGATTGCGCGGGGCGGCGGAGCTGACAGCCAGGGCCTTGTTGACCCGGCTGGTGGTTTTCAAGGCGCTCAGTACCTGCTCGAAACTGCGGGTCTGCATCGCATCGAACACGCTCAACTCGGACGGGCTCAGGGGTTTTTCTTTAACGGTGCGGGCGTTTTCGAACAGCGACTCGTAGCCGAAATCGTCCCACACCGCGCGACTGGCACCGTTGCCCACCAGCAAGCCACTGAACGAAGTGGTGCTGCGCAAGGCGTTCCAGTCTTCAAGTTGAGCATCGACATCCTGGAAATCGGTCATTGCGGTCTTCGTCTCACGGCAAAAGGTCTGTGGGCCGCGACTTTATCACGACCGGTGCCTGGACCACGGCACGACGTGGGCGAAGAACGCTATGCTGCGACTTCGCCTGAGCCGACTTCGCCGAGTACCCGATGCTGCAAAAAAGCCTGATCCGCCGTCTCGACCTGATCACCCTGCAACTGTTCGTCGCCGTGCACGAAGAGGGCACGCTGACCCGTGCAGCGGCGCGCGAAGCGATTGCCGTCTCGGCGGCGAGCAAGCGTTTGATGGAGCTGGAGGAGGCGTTGGGCATCAGCCTGTTCGTGCGCCAGGCCAAGGGCATGTCCCTGACGCCGGCCGGTGAAACCCTGCTGCACCATGCCCGGCAGATGTTGTTCAACGTCGAGAAAATGGGACTTGAACTGGGCGAGCACAGCCACGGTGTGCGCGGCTACGTGCGGATGCTCGCCAACCTGTCGGCGATCATTCAGTTTTTGCCTGAGGACCTGCGGGATTTTTCCGAGCGTCACCCACAGGTCAAGACCGACCTCGAAGAACGCCCCAGCGCCGGGGTGATTCAGGGCGTGCTCGACGGCGTGGCCGACCTCGGGATCTGTTCCATCGACAGTGACATCAAGGGCCTGCACAGCGTGCTGTATCGTCAGGACAAACTGGTGGTGTTGATGCCGCCGCACCATCCATTGGCGAGTCGGTCCAGCGTGGCGTTCGCCGATACGCTGGACAGTGATTACGTTGGGTTGCATGCCGCCAGTTCGATCAACATGCGTACCCACGCGGCGGCGCGCCAGGCCGGCAAGGTACTGCGGGTTCGTATTCATGTGCCGGGGTTTGATGCGATGTGTCGGATGATCCAGGCCAATATGGGCATCGGCATTTTGCCGCACAAGGCTTATGAATTGTTTGGCCGGGCCCTGGGTTTGCACGCGGTGCCGCTGACGGACGAATGGTCGGACCGGGCGTTGATTCTGGTGGTGCGCGATGAAGCTTTGTTGTCGCCGGTGAGCCGGATGTTGTTTGAGCATTTGCGGGGTACAGCCTAATAGTTCTCGGCTGAATGGGCGGGCCTCATCGCGAGCAAGCTCGCTCCCACACTGGGTCGGCGCCGCACTGAGGATCCCTGTGGGAGCGAGCTTGCTCGCGATGACTGACCTGAGGCCACGACAATTTCCCAAAGCGTTCGCATTTCGCGAACGCCCGTTGCCAACTGAAGGTTGGATTCCCGAGCTACCTGTCCTCTAGCCTTGGCACATATTCCAAGAACAAGAGGTACCCCGCGATGACTGCCCCTTTGAGTGCGATCAAAGTGATCGAGATCGGCACGCTGATCGCCGCGCCGTTTGCGGCGCGCATGCTGGCCGAGTTCGGCGCCGAGGTGATCAAGATCGAAGCCATGGGCCAGGGCGATCCCCTGCGCAAATGGCGCAAGCTGCACGAAGGCACCTCGTTGTGGTGGTACCTGCAATCACGCAACAAGAAGTCCCTGGCGCTGAACCTCAAATCCCCTGAAGGCATCGAACTGGTCAAGCAACTGGCGACCAGCGCCGATGTACTGATCGAAAACCTGCGTCCCGGCGCCCTGGAGAAACTCGGCCTGGGTTGGGACGTGTTGCATGCACTCAACCCCAACCTGACGCTGGTGCGGATTTCCGGTTACGGCCAGACCGGCCCGTACCGTGATCGTCCGGGTTTCGGTGCCATAGGCGAAGCCATGGGCGGGATTCGCTACACCACCGGCACACCCGGTTCGCCGCCGGCGCGGGTCGGCGTGAGCCTTGGCGATTCCCTGGCTTCGCTGCATGCGGTGATCGGTGCGCTGATGTCGCTGCTAAGGGTCAAGACCGGGCAGGGCGGCGGGCAAATCGTTGATGTGTCCCTGGCCGAAAGCGTGTTCAACGTCATGGAAAGCCTGGTGCCGGAATACGACATGCTTGGCCATGTGCGCGAACGCAGCGGCGGTGCCTTACCGGGTATCGCGCCGTCCAACACCTACCTGACGGCCGACGGCGCCTACGTGGTGATTGCCGGCAACAGCGATCCGATCTACAAACGCCTGATGCAAACCATCGGCCGCGCCGATCTGGCCGAGGCCCCGGAGTTCGCCCACAACGACGGGCGTGCAGCCAAGAGCAACCTGCTCGACGCCGCCATCACCCACTGGACCAGCAGTTTGCCCATCGACGAGGTGCTGGCCGCGCTGGAAGCCGCCGAAGTCCCGGCCGGACGCATCTACTCGGTGGCCGACATCGTCGCCGATCCGCACTATCAGGCGCGGGACATGCTGCTCAATGCCGAGTTGCCCGGTGGCGCCACGGTGAAGATGCCAGGCATCGTACCGAAACTCTCCGAGACGCCCGGCGGCGTGAACTGGTCCGGCCCCGGGCTGGGTCAGCACACCGACGGCATCCTCGCGCAACTGGGTCTGACCGCGATGGACATTGAACGCCTGAAAGTCGAAGGAGTGGTGCAATGATCACCGATTATTCCAACAGCCTGATCGTGCAGGAAGTGTCCCCGCGCGACGGTTTGCAAATCGAGCCGACCTGGGTTGAAACCCACGACAAGATCGCTCTGATCGATCAACTGTCGCTGGCCGGGTTCAGCCGCATCGAAGCCGGTTCGTTCGTGTCGCCCAAGGCCATTCCTGCGCTGCGCGATGGTGAACTGGTGTTCAAGGGCATTACCCGGCAACCGGGGGTGATCTATGTCGCGCTGATCCCCAACCTCAAAGGCGCGCAACGGGCATTGGCGTGCAGTGTCGATGAGCTGAACCTGGTGATGTCCGCGAGCCAGACCCACAACCTGGCGAACATGCGCATGCGCTGTGAAGATTCGTTGGCCGCGTTCGGCGAGATTGTGCAGTTCGTCGGCGACAGCCCGGTGCGACTCAACGCCAGCATCGCCACCACCTTCGGCTGCCCGTTTGAAGGCAAGATCGATGAGGACCGGGTACTGCAAATCGTCGACGCCTATCAGGAGCTCGGCATCCAGGGCATCACCCTGGCCGATACCACGGGCATGGCCAACCCGCGTCAGGTCGACCGGCTGGTGCGTCGGGTGCTGCAACGGGTCTCCCCATCAGACCTGACCCTGCATTTTCACAACACTCGCGGTCTTGGCCTGTGCAACGTGTTGGCCGCTTACGAAGCTGGTGCCCGGCGTTTCGACGCAGCCCTCGGCGGCCTCGGCGGCTGCCCGTTCGCACCGGGGGCATCGGGAAACATCTGCACCGAGGATCTGGTGAACCTGTGCGATGAAGTCGGCATTCACACCGGCATCGATTTGCCGCTGCTGCTGAAACTGTCCCGGGGACTGCCGGCGCTGCTCGGCCATGAAGTGCCCGGTCAACTGGCCAAGGCCGGGCGCAATTGCGACCTGCACCCGATCCCTGCCTGACACCGCAGAACACCTGTGGGAGCGAGCTTGCTCGCGATGACTGAGTCACAGTCAACCTCAATGTTGGCTGACCCGACGCAATCGCGAGCAAGCTCGCTCCCACAATAAAAAAGCACCTCAACCAGACAACAAAAACAATCGGACACCCACGGGAAGTCCGCCTGGAGAAACGCAATGAGCCTTAATGCACTGGAGGCCGGCGCGAGCCCGGCCGTTAGCCACGACGAAGAAAAAGCCCTGGTCAGCAAAGTCGCCTGGCGCCTGATGCCGCTGATCATGGTCTGCTACCTGTTCGCCTTTTTCGACCGCATCAACATCAGCTTCGCCAAGTTTCAGCTGCAGGCCGACCTGAGTCTGAGCGACACCGCTTACGGCCTCGGCGCCGGGTTGTTCGTGGTCGGTTATGTGATTTTCGAAGTGCCCAGCAACATGATGCTGTACAAGGTCGGCGCCCGGCGCTGGATCGCCCGGATCATGATGTCCTGGGGCCTGGCCACGGCGGCCATGGTGTTCGTCAACAGCGAATGGCAGTTCTACGTGCTGCGCTTCGTGATCGGCGCGATGGAGGCGGGTTTCGCTCCGGGCGTGCTGTATTACCTGACCCTGTGGTTCCCGCAGCACTATCGCGGGCGCATCACCTCGATGCTGTTCCTGGCGTCGGCGTTCGCTGGTCTGGTGGGCGCGCCGTTCTCCGGCCTGGTGCTGCAACACCTTGACGGTGTGCTGCAAATGCGTGGCTGGCACTGGCTGTTCCTGCTCGGTGGCGTTCCGTGTATCGGCCTCGGTTTGCTGGTGCTGACCCTGCTCAAGGACCGCATCGAAGACGCCCATTGGCTGACGCCTTCGGAGAAGACTTTGCTGGCCAGCCGTATCGCTCAGCATGAGCCGCACAAGAGCGGTGGTTCGCTGCTCGCCGCGCTGCGGATTCCGGGCTTCCTGACTTTGGGGCTGATCTATTTCCTGATTCAGGTGGCGTCCTACGGCTTGAATTTCTGGGCGCCGCAACTGATCCGCAGCGCAGGTACCGAGAGTCCGGTGATGATCGGCTTGCTGACCGCTATCCCTTATATCTGCGGCGCCATCAGCATGGTGGTGATCGGACGGCTGTCCGATGCTTCTGGCGAGCGGCGCAAGTTTGTCGCCGGTCTGGTGGCGGTCGGTGCGGTCGGGTTCTTCTGTGCGGGGATCTTCGCCAGTCACACGACCTTCCTGATTGTCGCGTTGGGCCTGCTCGGTGCCGGGATCATCGCCTCCATCCCGAGCTTCTGGACCCTGCCGCCGAAACTGCTGGCCGGTGCCGGCGCGGGCGCGGCCGGCGGGATTGCGGTGATCAACACCCTGGGCCAGTTCGGCGGCATCGTCAGCCCGGTGATGGTCGGCCGAATCAAGGACCTGACCGGCAGCACCACGCCGGCGCTGTATGTCATTGGTGTGTGTGCGCTGATCGCCGTGGCGCTGTTGTTGTGGGGGTTGCCGCAGAAGTTGCGCACACTCGATAAGTTTTAAAAGATCGCAGCCTTCGGCAGCGCCTGCTCGGACCACGCATCCCGGTAGGCGCTGCCGGAGGCTGCGATCTTTTGATCTTCAAGAAGTCGCTGTCATCGCTTTTTCCGCAGCGTCACTAAACTGAATCAGCACCACCCCGGCCATCAACAGCACCACCCCAAACACCTTGGGCAAGCTGAGTGGCCGCTCCACCAACCCAAACCAGCCGAAGTGATCCAGCAACAACGACCCCACCACCTGCCCCGCCAGCGCCAATGCCATGAACCCCGCGGCACCCAGCTTGGGCAGCAGCACCAATGCCAGGGAAATGAATATCACCCCAAAAGCGCCACCGGCCCACATCCAGAGCGGCGCCTTGCTGATGAATGCCAGTGATGGCAACGGCAAGCGCATCGCAACGATGATCGGCAACAGCACCACAACGCTCACCAGCAACGAGGCGAGTGTCGCCCACAGCGGATGGCCCAACCCGCGCCCGAGATTGACGTTGATCGCGCTCTGAAACGGCACCACCGCCCCGGCGATCATCGCCAGTCCAATCAGACCGGCCCAATGCAACGTACTCATGATCGATCTCCAACAGGTTTTGCTGGACTCTAGGGTATTCGTCGCGCAGATTTAAATTCCGTTTTGTTATCCAGAACATGCAGCAGATGAATAATCTTCGCCGTATCGACCTCAACTTGCTGGTGATCCTCGACGCCTTGCTCAGCGAGCAACACGTGACCCGGGCGGCCGAGCGTCTGCACTTGAGCCAGCCAGCGGTCAGCCATGCGCTGGCGCGCTTGCGTGACCTGCTCGGCGATCCGCTGCTGGTGCGCGCCGGTGCCGGTCTTGTGCCGACTCCGCGAGCGCTGGAACTCGTGGTACCGCTGGCCGCAGCCCTGGCCCAGGTGCAAGCGCTGCTGGCGCCGAACGCCTTCGATCCCGCGACCACCCAGCGCACCTTCCGTCTGGCGATGTCCGACTACGGCGCCGCCATTGTCTTGCCGGGACTGATCCGAACGTTGCGCCGCGAAGCGCCGGGCATCGACCTGCAAATCAGCCATGGAAGCCGCGAAAGCATGCTCGAAGGGGTGCTCAACGGTGACATTGATGTCGCCGCCGGTGTATTCCCGGAAATGCCCCATGAGTTGCGCAGCGCGCCCCTGTTCGAAGAGCACTATGCCTGCCTGGTGGACCGCAACAGCCTGCCCGCCGATGGTGGCCTCGACCTGCCCACTTACCTGGTTCGGCCTCACGTCCTGTTGGAAATGCGCGGCAGCGGCACCCCGGAAATCGAACGTGCATTGACTGCATTGCGCGAACGCCGGCGTGTGGCTGTCAGCCTGCCACACTGGAGCGTCGCCCCGCAGCTCATCAGTGGCACCGACCTGATCCTCACCGTCGCGTCGCGCGGCTTGCGCGATATTGATCAGTCTTCATTGGTTGTCGTGCCACCGCCGTTTCACATTCCGTCGTTCACCTTTGTGTTGGCGTGGCATAAACGGCGGGGTGGGGATCAGGCGTTGAACTGGTTGAATGAGCGGATCGTCCAAGGGACCCACCGTTGACTGATTTCTGTCGCGATCAGGCAGTCGGCAGTTGAGGTCCTGATATAGACTGGCCATCATTCACCAAGCCGTTCAAAAGGACTCCCCATGACCCCATCGTTGCTAATGGCCGTGCTTGCCTCGGGTTTTATCTACGGCATCACCCCGGGGCCGGGTGTGCTGGCGGTGTTCGGCATTGGCGCGGCCCATGGGCGACGGGCCGGGGCGGGGTTTCTGTGCGGGCATTTGCTCGGTGATGTGGTCTGGTGCAGCACGGCGCTGATCGCGATTGTCGGTGCGCGGGAGATCGGCAGTACGGCGTTTGACGTGCTCGGTGTGCTCAGCGGCCTGTACCTGTTCTGGCTCGGCTGGCGTGCTGTGCGCGCCCGGCGTAGCAGCGGTGATGCGCCGCAGGGCCCGGCGCGGCAGCCGTTCTGGCACGGCATCCTGTTTGGCCTGACCAATCCCAAGGCCTATCCAGTGGCGGTGGCGACGTTCACGGCATTGCTGTCGAGTCGCGCGGAACTGCTCAACTGGTCAATGCTGCCGGCGCTGATCGCCCTGAGTTTCGTCGGCGGGTTGCTCGCCTACGCTATTCTCATCGGCATCGTCGGTGCACGGCGTGTGCGCACCTTGTACCAGCGTCATGAACTGGCAATCACCCGGTTGTGCGGGGTAATGTTCATCGGTTTCGCCATTAATGCGCTGGTCCATGCGTTGCCGGGGCTGATGCCGGAAAAGGCTTGAATGTAATCACAGGGATGCAAGGCTGACGGGGCAGGGATGATTGAAGAGCGCTGCATTATCGGGGCACCCACGCTGAACCATGGAAAACCGGAATTCCGCGCCGCTGGCGAGTTATATCGATCTGTTGCTGGACGCCGTCTGTGCGGTGGATAAGCAGGGCCGCTTCGTCTTTGTCAGCGCGGCATGCGAGCGCATTTTTGGCTACAGCGCCGATGAGATGATCGGCGAGGCGATGATCGACATGGTGCACCCGGGCGATCGCCAGCGCACCCTCGACGCCGCCCGGGAGATCATGGGCGGTGAGCCCAAGCTCAACTTCGAAAACCGCTACCTGCGCAAGGATGGCAGTGTGGTGCACATCCTCTGGTCGGCACGCTGGTCCGAGGACGATCAACTGCGCATCGCCGTTGCTCGTGACATCACCGAGCGTAAGCAGGCCGAGTCCCGGCAGGCAGCGTTGTATGCGATTTCCGAAGCGGCCCATGCGGCAGAGGATCTGCTGGCGTTGTTCAAACGCATCCACATGATCATCGGCGAATGGCTGCCGGCATTGAGTTTTTCCGTGGCGCTGTACGACCAGCACTGCGCACAGCTGAACTTTCCCTATCACGTCGATGACCACGAGCCACAGCCCGAACAGCCTGGAACCATGACCGGGCGCCTGTGTGTCGAGGTGATCTGCACGGGGCAGCCGATCCTGTTGACTCCGGGCCAGTGCCCACCTCTTGCCGGCTTCGAAATGCTGCAGACCGAACAGAACGCACCCTGTTGGCTGGGTGTGCCGCTGAGTTCGCAAAACGGCACCATCGGCGCGCTGGTCGTCAAAAGCATTCCGGGCGGCGAACGCTACACCGAGCAAGACAAGGAGCTGCTGCAATACGTCTGCGCCCAGGTGGCCACTGCCATCGAGCGCAAGCAATTGCACGCCCGCCTGCAACACATGGCCCAGTACGACCAACTGACCCAGTTACCCAACCGCGAGCTGCTGCGCGAACGGCTCAAGGCGTCACTGCAAGTGGCCCGGGAGGGCGGCGGGCGCATGGCGCTGCTGTACGTCGACCTTGACCGCTTCAAGCAAGTCAACGACACCCATGGGCACGCGGTCGGCGACATGCTGTTGCAAGCGGTGGCCAACAGGCTCAAGGGCTGCGTGCGGGAAATCGACACCGTGGCCCGCATCGGCGGCGATGAGTTCGTGGTGTTGCTGCACAGCATTCACGCGGCGGACGATACCGACCTTGTGGTCGAGAAAGTCCGTCAGGTCCTGGGTCAGCCCCTGCGCCTGGACGGGCACAGCCTGAATATCCAGCCCAGCATCGGCGTCGCCCGATACCCCGATCACGGCACCGAAGAGAAGCAATTGTTCCGGCATGCCGACGAGGCGATGTACTGCGCCAAACGCGAGCATCACCTGCGACTGGTCTGAAAAACCGCGCACCGTTCGTCGTGGCATCCACGTAATTTTCTAAACCTTTTGGGGCGCGCAAATTCAGATTCTATGCGGGCTACAGCTCGCCGCGACTACCACCAAGAGGAAGAGAATCATGCCTAATTCAAGAAACTCGAACTCGGGGAACTTCGCCAATGATCGAACGAAGGCCTCTGAAGCCGGTCGCAAGGGTGGGAAAACCACCACGACGACTGTCGACAAAGAGCCTGCGAAACCCGACATGGGCCGCAAGCCCGGACAGAAATCCAAGTAATGGATGATGGTGGTTTTGATTGAGAAGCGGGGGCGAAAGCTCCCGTTTGAATTTGAAGAGGAGGGCGCGACCATGAACCGGATGGCCACCCGATTATGTAATACCAGTCTTGCCGCGTTACTGGGCCTGTTTGCCAGTGGCGTCTTTGCCCAGTCGACTGCCGAGTTCATCGACGAGGCCTCGGCAAAAGGTATTGCCGATATTGAAGCTAGTCGCCTGGCGCACCAGAAAGCCGAGTCCAAAGAGGTCAAGGACTACACCATTATCGTCATCAACGACCGCACCACGGCGAACCAGCACCTGGCTAAAATCGCCAAACAACTGGATATACCGGTCGCCCCCCGGGAAGAAATTGTCGAAAAGGCCAAAGCCCTGATGCCACAAGTCATGGATGGGGCGACCTACGATGAGGCCTATACCGCCAGTCAGGTGAAGACCACCCAGGAAGCCATCGAACAGCTGCAGCAGGAGGCGCAGACCACCGACGTGCCGCAAATCAAGGCGTTCGCCGAAGAAACCCTGCCTAAACTGCAAAATCACCTGGAAATGGCCAAGGCGTTGCAAGCCAGTCGTTGACCTGAAGGTTTGAACACAAACGGCGCGGGGCTTCAGTCACGCGCCGTTTTTCTGTTCAGCACTGGTCCAGATTCGGCTTGGGATTATGCGTTGGGTTCAGGCCATTGAGGTCAAACACTCGACGTGATCGAAAAGGTTATTTTCTGAAACCTTTAGCGGTGCTCGCCGCGGTATCGTAGCGTCCCGAGGACAACGCACCGACAGGAGAACGCAATGAGTTGGTCCGCCAAACAGTACGTCGCTTTTGAAGATGAACGCACCCGTCCCGCCCGTGACCTGCTGGCGGCCGTCCCCGCCGGGGACGTGCGCTTGGCCATCGATATCGGTTGCGGGCCCGGCAACTCCACCGAGTTGCTGGTGGAGCGCTTTGCCGATGCCACGGTGCGTGGGCTGGACAGTTCCAGCGACATGATCGACGCCGCGCGTAAGCGCTTGCCGCAGGTGCAATTCGACATCGCCGACATCGACACCTGGAATGACAGTGGCCCGTTCGATGTGATTTTCGCCAACGCGGTGTTGCAGTGGGTGCCTGATCACGCCACGTTGCTACCGTCGCTGGTGAGCAAACTGGCGCCGGGTGGCAGCCTGGCCGTCCAGATGCCTGACAACCTGAATGAACACTCGCACCGTTTGATGCGTGAAGTCGCCGCTGATGGCCCATGGGTCGGCAAACTGGCAGGTGCCGCCGGGCAGAGGACCGAAATGGCCGATGCCAGCGGTTATTACTCGATACTCAAAGCCTGTTGCACCCGTGTCGATGTATGGCGCACCACTTACCATCATCCGCTCGCGGGCGGTGCGTCTGGCGTGGTGGAGTGGTTCAAGGGGAGTGGCTTGCGGCCGTTTCTCGATCCGCTGGACGAGGCGGAACGGGCGCAGTATCTGAAGCAATATCAGACTGCTATCGAGCGGGCGTATCCGGCCCTGGCCGATGGTTCGGTGCTGTTACCATTTCCGCGACTGTTTATCGTCGCGACCCGCTGAAGCAAAACAGGGACAGTTGATGAGCGTCATCTGCCCCTTTTTTCGATTTTGAAAAATCACTGTGGCTTGTTCTTTTTTGAGCGCCGGGCACTCAAGTACTCAAAAGCAAAGGAGGCAAAGCCGAACAACCCGATCAATGAAATGATCATGATTCCCAACTCTGAATTGTGCATGTTGATCTCGAGGCGAAGGATGAGCCGGGAGAATAAGGGAACTGTTGCTGGGCTCAACGCAGCTCTACGGCTTCTTTACTCGCTTGCGGTGATCTATACGCAAAAGATATGAGCGTCTAGGTGGCAGGGTCACATTCAGCGCTGAACACCAACCCACTGTTTTGAGTCATATCAGGGGCTCCAATCAGTTACTCGATCACGTCGATTTCCACCAGTGCCCACGTACAGCCAGCGTACTTTGGATTAGATGTGTGCAGGGTAACGCTGCTGGCTGAGGGGAAGGGGGCACCGTTCTCGGCGAGCATCTCGAAATACCCCTCAATGGCTTGTTGAACCATGGCTATTGCATCTTCCAGATCTTCACCGGCGCTAAAACAACCTGGCACATCCGGGACTTCAACACCCCACGCATGTTCGTCGTCGTCCATGAAAATCGCAATCGGGTAAAACATGTTCATGGTCCTCCGTGAACACAGCGGGTGAGGTTATGAACCCCAAAGGGCGCCCCCGAAAGGCGCCGGGTGGACTGTCAGGACGGTTCTGCATCCATGCGTCGAGCGATTACATCCAGCACATCGCATCCATCGCGCAATGGCACGCAGCAGAGCAATGCGAAGTCGCTGAGTACAACTGTGTCGGAGGTCAGGTCGCCGCGCATTGCGAGGTTTTCAAGAAGCTGCGTCACGGCGCGAATTCTGTAGCTGGCGGTGCTGAGCAGGGAATGCAGGGGTTGGGTGGTGTTGACGTAGAGGGAGGGGAGGTCGTCGGCGTTGCTGGTTAAAGCCATATATTCATTCATGAGTGATTCCTTGAATTGAAGTGAACTACCACTCAGTGTCGCCAAACAAAAGGTGGTAGCTGTACGCAGGTTGGCGAACCGGGACAAGGCAAACCGGTAGACCCAAAGGTCTCCCACGCACAGCCACCATAAACAGGTAGCCAAGTGCGTTCAGAAACGCTCCGAGATTGCTCGGAGGTTCCTATGCTTTGCCATCGAGTCGCCAAACCCGATACGCCATTTGGACGCGGTCGAACTATAGGTCTCATGACAAAGGCACAGCAATGCGCAAGTCTACGGACATTTCCCAGTGTCGTGTAGGACGTTGCTTTTTCTAACGTTGACCCCTGCTGGGCCCTTAAAAGTAGGGCATTAACGCTAGCGTTGGCAGGCGCATCACCAGATCCCGCGCACAAAAAAACCGGTCACCCGGACCGGCTTTCTCCTGAGCTGCAGATGTACGCTATCCAGTTCTACCGGAGATCACTCTTCACTGGCCCCCATCAATCGATCCTCAAACGCCGAACGCACTGCATCCACAACACGTTGCGCCATGCGCTCATCTTCAAGTATTGGGTACCCTTTTTTCAGCTTACCGGAGACCTTCCAAGCATTTTCCTTGATCGAGCGGATGATGCGATTGGCATCCTGATCCGGCATTTCGATCACTTCTTTGAGTTGTTCCTGCGCTCGCTGAAAGATCACCAGTACTCTGGCCTCATCTGCCATCTCCGTACGAATCGTATGTTCGACAACGCGTGCGGTGTAGAGAACGTGCTCGGTCAGGTCTGGGTACCGCCAGGCAAAGCTTGCGTCTACGTATTCATCGAAGTTGAAATTGCTAAGCGTTTCGTCCTCGTAGGTCACGAGTTCGCCAAACCGATAGGCTGCCGCGTAACGGCGCATGAACTGTCGTGAGAATACTTCAAGCGTACGATCGTAGCCGGCCCTGAAATCGATAGAGCTGGTGATCGTGGCTGACACGGGCAGAATCACTCCGTCGGGCACTGCCTTATCCCGGATCAAGGTGTCATTGATTAGAAAGCGATGGATCCGGCCGTTGCCGTCACGCATTGGATGGATGTACACGAATCCGAATGCAAGCACCGCGGCGCGCGCCACTGACTCGGCACCACGCGTTGCGACCTCGAACTCGTTGAGGCCTTCCAGGAGGGGGGCAAGATCTTCAAAGTGCGGGGCAATGTAATGCACGATGTCTTCGCGCATTGTCGCTTGTCCCACGAAGACAGGGGAGCGCCGCAAGCCTAGTCCGATGGCATCGTGGCCCAGAATGCCGGCTTGCAGGGATCGAAGGGTGTCGTTGCTCAATGGGGCATCTATATGGCCGCAGTGCTGGGCAATGACATGCGCAAACCGCTGGATGCGATCGGCCTGGTCGGCTTCCTTTTCGATGAGGAAACTCGCGCGCGATTCCTTGAACGTCAGCCAGCTGGCCGTTCGCATCAGGATGTCGGAACCAAAGGCTTGATCCAACTCATCCAAAGCCGCACGCAGATCGAATTGCAAGGCCTCCCGCACTGGCTCGGTACGACGAACCAAGGGGCAGAAGTCGGGTGTCCCTGGCAGATTGTTATTGATTCGCCAGCGCCGCGTTCGCAACGACTCACGACGAGTCAGGTAATTTTGTGGTGAAAGTACATCAACATAGGCGCCATTGGTCACATCAGGCACCTCCAGACGTTCCCCTGTCAGCCATTCGTAGAGGAATCCTGTGCGACGGGCATACTGGCCAAAAGGCTCCCGTCGACACCAGTCTTCAACAGGCTGCGGGCCTATGGCCGCAAACAGGCGAGCAAAGAACTCGAGATGAATCTCTTCGTATTTGAGACCGAACTCGAAATGCCCTGCGAAATCGTCTGCAGGGCGGTAGCGTGGCGGATACCTGTTCTCCACGCTTCCAGCGCTTTCACGGCTGACACGTACGGTGCCAATCATCGACTGTACGCGCAGAGGCTGCGCCAATGCGATGTTGTAACGGTTCGCGAGGGTCTGGAAACCGACTTGCATTGACGAAATCCTTTACGGAGACAGGAAAAACGCTAACGAAACTTCCGTATTATGGCGAAACGATAATTTCGTGGGTGGAAAAATACTAATGCTGGATGAAATTTGATACTGAATTCGTATTTTTGGAGAAAAACGCTAATAGCTTTCAGAGTAGCCGACACAGCCGCGAAAGAAAGAATGTACTCACCGATTGATCACAGAAAAGTGACCGACCAAGCTATCCATAAATCCGACGCCATCAAATTACGCCCATAAAAAAACCGGCCATCAAGGCCGGTTTTTTCTGTCTCTGCATCCCCCGTCAAAACAACCCTGACGTGAGATCAAAATTCAATTGGAGCGGGTGAAGGGAATCGAACCCTCGTTATCAGCTTGGGAAGCTGGAGTAATGCCATTATACGACACCCGCTCAGAGCGCTGACTTTGTACCAGATACGGCTGCGGATTTGAAGTTTTTCTTTACGTGGAGCGGGTTTAACGCAGATGTGACAAAAAAGCCCGGACCGCATGACGGTCGATCGCGGGCAAGCCTCGCGCCTGCAGAATACGTTTAACGCAGCAGGGCGGGGCTTGCTCGCGATGACGCTACTTCAGCCTGCCAATGCATGGTGTTCCTGGGCGTTGTGGTAACGCGGTCGGCTTTCGAGTTGCGCTGGTTTCAGGAAGCCCATCAGTGCGTTGCGGCTGTCTCGGCAGGCGGCTTTGTGCTCCATGTCGAGAAAGTGACCGGTGGCCTGAATGGTGCTGAACGTGCTGTGTTGCACGTGGCCGGCGAACAACCGGGCATCGTCGGCGGCGGTGTATTCGTCCCATTCGCCGTTGAGGAACAGCACCGGCACGTCGATTTTCTTCGCCGCGTGCAGGTAGCACTGGCGGTCGCTGTGCAGCACGTCGCTGATGTGGAAGTGCATCTGCCCGTACTCATGTTCGGCCAGAGAGCTGACGTGGCGATAGTTGAAGCGCTTGAACAACGACGGCAGGTGTTTGCCGATGGTGTCGTTCACCAGGTGCCCGACCCGGTCGCGGTCCAGGTTGCCGAGGTGTTCGACGCCGCGCTCGAGGTAGTCGAGCATGTGCGCGTTGATCACCGGGGAGAACGAGCTGATCACGGCTTTTTCGATGCGCCGTGGCCGTTGCGACAATGCCATCATGGTCGCGGCACCGCCCCAGGAAAACGACAGCACGTGCTCGGCGGCGAAGTGGTCGATCAGCTCAAGCAGGATCTGTCCTTCGATTTCCTTGGTGAGCATTTTTTCATGTAGGTTGTGGGCTTTTGACCGGCCCGCGTAGGGCTGGTCGTAGCAGACGACGTTGAACTGCGGATGGAGGTTTTTCACGGTTTGTGCAAACGACGCAGTCGTAGCCATCGAGCCGTTGACCAAGATAATGGTCTTCTCTGCGGCGTCTGCGCGATAGAACTCCGTGTAAACCCGATACTGACCCTGTATATCCAGCACAGCGATTTCTGGCCTCATGTCATAAGACTCCTGGCAAGCGGGTATGCGCGCAAATGAGATTGCACGAGCTTTGTGACAGGTAGGCATACGCCTGGAATTTGAGAGGCCCATGTCGATCCATTGCAGTCCGGTCGACGGGTATTGTTATTGGCGGGCAGTCTGCCGGATGAGGCCGGAACCCTAGGGTTCCTACCGGCAAAAAGTTTCTTAGAAGTATGGGGTGACTCGTCGGTCACATTTCGGCCGACGTCCTGATTCAAGCAGGGGTCACATCATTGCGCAAGTGCCGTTGGTAAATTGTTCGACAACTTTCTGCTGAGCGGTCGCGCGCTTAGATCGATCCGATCTCTTCGTCGGTCAGCGGGCGGTATTCGCCCGGTTTCAAGGCGTCGTCGAGCACCAGCGACCCCATGCGTTCGCGATGCAGGCGCATCACCTTGTTGTCGAAGTGGCCGAACATGCGCTTGACCTGGTGATAGCGGCCCTCGACGATGCTCAGGCGTGCGCATTTTGGCCCGAGCAGCTCTAGCCCGGCGGGTTGCGTGGTGAGGTCTTCGAAGGCGAAGTACAGCCCTTCGTTGAATTTGATCGCGTATTCGGGGCCGATGTCCTGCTCGGTTTCGACGTAATAGACCTTGGGCAGTTTGGTCTGCGGTTGGGTCAGGCGCCGCGACCAACTGCCATCGTTGGTGATCAGCATCAGGCCGGTGGTGTTGAAGTCCAGGCGTCCGGCGATGTGCAGTTCGTCCTTGTCCGGTTCATGGATCAGATCGAGCACGGTCGGGTGCTGCTGATCCCGGGTGGCGCTGACGCATCCGGCGGGCTTGTGCAACATGAAATGGCGCAGGGGTTTACCGACTTGCAGCACCTCGTTGTCGACTTCGACGCGGCTGAATTCGCGGACTTCGCTGTGCGGGTCGCTGACGACTTTTCCGTCAACCCTGACGCGTTTTTCCACCAGCAACAGGCGCACCTGCTTACGGTTGAAGCACGGCAGGTTGCTGAGGAAACGGTCGACACGCATGACTTAAGGATCGGAAAGGACAGGGGCGCGCATCTTACTTGATCGACCCGGACGCTGCTTGCAACTGCGCCTCGACCTCAGCGCAGCGCGGGCACAGGCACGAGGCGTCGCGCAGTTCCGCCGGCAGCGCCTGGAGCACCGCCGGGTCGATGCTGACGCCGTAGCACCAGCAGGCGCGGTCGGCGGTTCGCGGGTCGGCCAGGGCGCAGTCGTTGGATGCACCGCAGGCCGGGCAGAGGTCAGGCTGGTTCATAGCTGAAGTGAGGTTTTTCCACGCAGGTTCGGTTACGGCCAGTTTGCTTGGCCCGATACATCGCATGATCCGCCCGTGACAGCAGGCTGTGCAAGGTATCATCGGGCTGCTGGGTGGTGATGCCGATGCTGACGGTCACATGCAAGGCCTGACTGTTGTAGGCATAGCGCTGTTGTTCCACGTGCTGGCGAATTTTCTCGGCAATCATCAGGCCGGTCTTACCGTCGGTGTCCTTGAGCAGCACGATGAACTCTTCACCACCCCAGCGGCAGACGATGTCGGAGTGCCGCAGGCAACTTTCCAGATCCCGGGCGAAACCGATCAGTACCTGGTCGCCGGCCAGGTGGCCGTAGGTGTCGTTCAGCGCCTTGAAGTGGTCCAGGTCCAGCAGCAAAGCGGTCAGCGGCTTGGGCTCGCGCCGGGCTTCGTGCATGGCCTGCGCGGCCAGCAGGTCGAAGCCGCGACGGTTGGGCAGTTCGGTCAGGCTGTCGAGGATGGCCTGGGCCTGGATCTTGTCCTGATAGCGTTTGATCACCCGGCTGAGCAGGGCCAGCACGATCAAGGTGACCAGCAGGCAGATCAGCAGGTTGAGGTACAGCGACTGGCGGATTTCACCTAGGGCACTGTCTTCGCGTTTGTCGACGAACAGGTACCAGTTCAGCTCCGGGATAAACCGCACGTTGAGGAAATGCCCCTGGCCCTGCACGGAGTATTCATAGCTGCCGCTGTGGGGTTTGGGCAGCCGGCTGACCAGGTCTTTCATGCTGTCGAGTTCGCTGAGTTTCTGCCCGATGTGCGCACCCTGCGGACCCCCTTCGGCGCCGGTGAGCACCAGGCGCCCGAAGTTGTCGACGAAATACACACTGCGTTGATAGCGCTGCTGGTACTTGTCGATCAGCTTGATCACGGCATCGACGGTCAGGCCAACCCCGGCCGCGCCGATGAATCGGCTGTTGTAGTCGTAGACCTTGTAGTTGATGAAGAAGGTCAGGTTGTCTTTGTTGGCGAGATCCGGGTCGACGTTGATCTCGTACGGATCCTTCATGTCCCGCACGCGAAAGTACCAGGCGTCGCGGGGCTCGGTGGCCTTGACCTGCTTGAGCACACCCTTGGCGTGGTAGTAGGTCAGGCTGGTGTTGGAGACGAAAAACGCGGTGTAGGCGCCGTAGTGGGTCATGACCTCGTTGAGGTAACGGGTCATCTGGTCGGAATCCTTTTCACCATTGACCACCCAGTCGCGCATGAAGGTGTCGCGGGCCATCATCGAGGAAATCAGGATCGGCCTGACGAGGTCTTTCTGGATTTCCGAGTAGACCGTGTCCGACGTCAGCGGCAGTTCGGTGTTGACGATGTTGTCGCGGATCGAGGCCCGGGAGGCGTAGTAACTGAGGAAGGAGGTGGCGAGGAAACCTGCGCCCAGCAACGCGACCAGCGTGAGCACCAACGAACGTTGAGAGTACAGCGGCGAGCGAAGCGGCATGGCAGTTCCATTGGCAGTCATCCGATGGTTGCATTCTAATGGCACTGCGGGGAAATACTGCTCCATGTGTGCCGCGAATGGTCGTCCCCACATTCCACGAAGGGTTACGCCCGCCGCCAGCGTGAATGAGGCGGCACTTTGATGGTGCTCGTGTGCACCGCATTGGAACCTGTCCGCCGCTGATCAGACGGTGGGTGCAACGTCGCACTTGGCAGGGGATTGCCAGTCAAAACAGGTGTAAGTCGGAGCGTGCCGACTGCTGTTACAGGTCTTTACGGAGGCCGCCATGTTGCGTCGATTATTGTTAGGTGCAGTACTGGGTCTTGGATTGTCTGGCTGCTACTACTACGCCGGTCCTGCCGACGTCTACGGGGGACCTTATTACTACCCCGGCTACTACTCGCCCTATTACTACGGTTACTACGGTCCGCGTTATTACGGTGGTTATCGCGCCTATTACTACGGTGGGCATGGTTACTACCGTGGCCACGGCGGCGGACACGGACATCATGGCGGTGGACATCGAGGTGGCCACCGTTAATCAGGGCGCGAATGGATGAAAAACCTTTCATCGGCCAGATGTTTCCACTTGTTTCAAGGGCGCACCAGATTCCGAATTCGGTGTCTGATCTTTCGACAGTCACCGAACATTTGTCTGTCGCCTGCCAGCGTCGCTGGTGTGGCTTACCCGCGGTCCAGGAGGCCGCCATGCTCTGTCGAATTCTTCTGTTAGCTGTGTTGGGATTGTCCCTTGGTGGGTGCGTGCCTTATTACGATGAAGGAGGCAGTTACTACAGTTCCGAGGTCTATACCTCGCCATCGCCAACCTATTACGCCGGGGGGAGTTCCTACTACTCCAATGGTGGCGGTTACTACACACCGCCGCCCCGGTACTACGTGCCGCCAGCGCGGTATTACCAGCCGACACCGCGCTATTACTCACAGCCACGGATCTATCAACCGTCGCGCTATTACTCGCAGCCGCGGATGTATCAACCATCGCGCCATTACCAGTCGGCCCCTCGTTACTATCAGCCGTCGCGTGGCGACTACCGCACGCATCAGAACCATGGCTGGGACGGCCGTAACCGCGGGAACTGGAACAACGACTATCGCGGTAACGGTCGAGGCTATCGCAGCGGGCGGGGCGGCCACCGATAGCTTTGTACAAAACACAACTCTGAATGTGGGAGCGGCGGTGCGACGATTCGACTTACTCGCGAAGGCGGAGTGTCAGTCAACATCAATGTTGCTGAGATGACGCTTTCGCGAGCAAGTCGAATCGTCGCACCGCCGCTCCCACAGTGTTGTGTGCAGTTTTCAGTATTCGGACAAATCCGCCAGCGGATGCCGACCTTCCCAAGCCTTGTGAAAATGCGCCTCTACCACCGCGTCCGGCACGTTGTTGATGTCCGGCCAGTGCCAGTGCGGCTTCTGGTCCTTGTCGATCAGCCGGGCACGTACGCCTTCGCTGAATTCCGGATGCCGACAGCAGTTGAGGCTCAGGGTGTATTCCATCTGGAAGACTTCGGCCAATGACAGGTGTCGGGCTCGAATGATCTGCTCCCACACCAGACGAGCGGTCAGCGGAGCGCCTTCGCTCAGGGTCCTGGCGGCGCGGCTCAGCAACAGGTCGGTGTGATCGCGCAAGGCGCTGATGGCCTTCCAGGCGCAACGCACGTCGCTGACATCCAGCAGTTCGTCGATCTGCTGTCGGCGCGGCAGCCACTGGGCTTCGGGCATCTGCGCCACGGCTTCCTGCTGCAAGGCCTTGAGCAGGCTGTTGAGCTGCATGGGTGTCTGTTCCTGCCAGTTCAATTGCAACAGGCCTTCGATCAATTCCGGCTGCTGCTCATCGAGCAGGAAACGATCGGCCAGGTCCAGGTCAATGGCATCGCGGCCGTTCATGTGCGCACCGGTCAGGCCCAGGAACAACCCGAGCTTGCCGGGCAGGCGCGACAGAAACCAACTGGCGCCAACGTCCGGGTACAGGCCGATGCTGATCTCCGGCATGGCCAAGCGGCTGCTCGGCGTGACGATGCGAATGCCTGCCCCTTGCAACAGTCCCATGCCACCGCCGAGCACATAGCCGTGGCCCCAGCAGATCAGCGGTTTCGGGTAGGTATGAAGTTTGAAGTCCAGGCGATATTCCGCAGCAAAGAACTGCGCGGCCAGTGGCGGTACTTCGCCCGGATGGACGCGACAGGCTTCCACCAGGCTGCGCACTTCGCCGCCGGCGCAAAAGGCCTTGGCACCATTGCCGCGCAACAGAACGCAGACGATCTGCGGGTCCTTGGCCCAGGCCCCCATTCGGTCGCGCAGGGCGTTGATCATCGGCAGGGACAGGGCGTTCAGGGACTTTTCGGCATCCAGGCTGGCGATGCCGATGCGCGCGCCGTCGGTGCCGGTGAGTTCTTCGAAGTGCAGATTCATCGTGACCTCGATCGGGAATTTGAGGGTTAAGTATGATCGCTGTGTGGGAAAGTGCCGGATCTGCGTCAGATCAATTGACAAGCGTGATGCGCTTTCCTAGGGTTCGCCCCATTGTTTTTTCCGGATGTAACCATGACTGCTGACGACCGTATCAAACTCGAACCGGGCTGGAAGGAGGCACTGCGTGCCGAATTCGACCAGCCCTACATGGCAGAGTTGCGAAACTTCCTGCAACAGGAGCGGGCGGCCGGTAAGGAGATCTATCCGCCGGGGCCGATGATTTTCAACGCGCTCAATTCCACGCCGCTGGACAAGGTCAAGGTAGTGATCCTCGGGCAGGACCCTTATCACGGCCCGGGCCAGGCCCATGGCTTGTGCTTCTCGGTGCAACCGGGCGTGCCGGCGCCGCCGTCGCTGGTGAACATTTACAAAGAGCTCAAACGCGACCTGAACATCGACATTCCCAACCATGGCTACTTGCAAAGCTGGGCCGATCAGGGCGTGCTGATGCTCAACACCACCATGACCGTCGAGCGTGCCAACGCCAATGCGCACAAGGACAAGGGCTGGCAGTTTTTCACCGATCGGGTCATTGAAGTGGTCAGCCAGCAGCAACCGCACCTGGTGTTCATGCTGTGGGGCGCCCATGCCCAGAGCAAGCAGAAGCTGATCGATGCGACTAAGCATCTGGTGTTGACCTCGGTGCATCCGTCACCGCTGTCGGCCTATCGCGGCTTTCTCGGTTGCGGGCACTTCAGCCGGACCAATAAATTTCTGGAACAGAATGGCGAGACGCCGATCGAGTGGCGGTTGCCGCCGGTTTGATGGGCTGAGCAAGAGGGCCCCATCGCGAGCAAGCTCGCTCCCACAAGGATCACGCGAACCCTGTGGGAGCGAGCTTGCTCGCGATGAAGGCAACTCGGTCTATCAGACTGAATCCGGACCCCGGTTCCAGTACTTGAACAACGGCTCCGCCAGAAACAACACAAACAACAGCCGCATCACCTGCATCGCCGTCACCAGCGGCACCGACAGTTGCAGGGTTTCCGCTGTCAGGCTCATCTCGGCAATCCCGCCGGGCATCATGCCCAAGGTCAGTGAACGCAGATCCAGATGGGTCAGCGCACTCAAACCCAATGCCGCCGCCGTGGCGATCAGCATGGTCAACACCGTGCCGATCAGGGTGCGCCCCATGAACGACGGCGCACGCCGGAAAAACTGCCGGTTGAAGTGACAGCCCAGACCGCTGCCGATCAACCATTGGCCAATCTGGCTACCGCCGTCGGGCAAGCCGATGTGCAGGTCCCAGCCGATGCTGACGGCCGCACTGACCAGCAACGGCCCGAACAGCCAGGGGTTGGGTTGACGCAGGCGCTCCCAGATCCAGGCCGCCAACGCGCCAGCGGGAAACAACACCGCCAGCCAGCGCCAATCGATGCTGCCAGCGTGGAAAGTCGACGCACCGTCCCCCAACAAATACTTGAAGGCTGCCGGCACGCACAGCACCACGACCAACACGCGCAAACTCTGCCCCGCCGCCACACGGCTGAGTACCGCACCATTGCGGGCGCCGAGGTTGACCATCTCCCCGGAACCGCCGGGCATGCTGGAAAAGAACGCCGTGGCGCGATCTTCTCCGGTACGGCGCATCAGCCACACGCCGACCACGGCGGACAGGCTGGTGACCAACGCACCAAAGAAAATCAAACCGAAATGACTCAGCACCTGCTCCATCATCACCGGGGTGAAGTGCAGGCCGATGCCGATACCGACGATCCACTGGCCGCACTTGCGCCCGCCAGGGATTTCGGCCAATTGCCAGGGTGTCAGGCAGCGCACGAGGATGATCGCCAGCAACGAGCCGACCATCCACGGCAAAGGCCAGCCGACCTGGCTGGCGAGATAACCGCCCAGCAGGCCGACCAGCGGGGTTCCCCACCAGAGTTTGAAGGGGGACCGATCAGACATCGGCGACAACGCGTTGCGCCACTGAACGTTTACGCCAGATGCGCACAATCGGCACCAGCAACATGACCACGATCAACCCCCAGACACCGACGGTGATGCCGCTCGACCAGAGGATGTCCAGCGAACCGTTGGAGATCGACAGCGCCCGACGCAGGTTCTGCTCCATCAAGCCGCCAAGGATGAAACCCAGTAGCACCGGCGACAGCGGGAAGTCGAGCTTGCGCAGGATGTAGCCGAAGATGCCGATACCGATCATCAGGAACAGGTCGAAGGTGGTGGCATGCACCGCGTACACGCCGATAGCGGTGATGATCGCAATCATCGGCACCAGCGCCCAGTTCGGCACGGCGAGGATTTTGGTGAAGATGCGGATCATCGGGATATTGAGGATCACCAGCATGATGTTGGCGATAAACAATGACGCAATCAGGCCCCAGACGATGTCCGGTTGCTGTTGGAACAGCAGGGGGCCGGGCGTGATGTTGTACAGCGACAGCGCACCGATCATCACCGCCGTGGTGCCCGAGCCGGGAACACCGAGGGTCAGCATCGGCACCAACGCGCCGCAGGCTTCGGCACCGATGGCGGTTTCCGGGGCCGCAAGACCGCGTTTGTCGCCCTGGCCGAATTTGCCGCTTGGGCCGGCAATGCGTTTCTCGGTCATGTAGGCCACCGCACTGGCCAGCGTCGCTCCGGCACCCGGCAGTACGCCCATGATGAAACCGAGCACGCCACAACGCATGTTCACCCAGAACACCGAAGCGGCTTCCTTGAAGTTGAACAGCATGCGCCCGGTCGCCTGGAAGGCTTCCTGGCCACGGTGGGTTTTTTCCAGCAGCAACAGGATTTCGCTGATGGAGAACAGGCCCAGCACCAGCACTACGAATTGAATGCCGTCGGTGAGGTGGATGTTATCGCCGGTGAAGCGGTACACGCCGCTGTTGGCATCAATGCCGACCGTCGACAGAAACAGCCCGATCAGCGCGGCGATGAAGGTCTTGAGCGGGCGGTCGCCGGCCATGCCGCCGAGACAGACAATCGCAAACACCATCAGCACGAAGTATTCCGCCGGGCCGAAGGCAATCGCCCATTTCGCCAGTATCGGCGCGAATACCACCATCCCGCAGGTGGCAATGAAAGCGCCGATGAACGAACTCCAGGCCGACAGCGACAGGGCAACACCGGCCAGGCCTTGACGGGCCATCGGGTAGCCGTCGAGGGTCGTCATCACGGTGGAGGCTTCGCCGGGAATGTTCAGCAGGATCGAACTGATCCGGCCGCCGTATTCGCAACCCAGATACACCGCCGCCAGCAGGATCAATGCCGACTCCGGCGGCAGGCCCAGTGCGAACGCAATCGGGATCAGCAATGCCACGCCGTTGATCGGCCCCAGCCCCGGCAGCAGGCCGACGACGGTGCCGATCAGCGTGCCGCTGAGGGCGGTCACCAGGTTGTAAGGGGTTAGTGCGACGCCGAAGCCGTGACTCAAATAACCAAGCGTATCCATATCAGTTCTCCAGAACGTCGAGCAGGCCCAGAGGCAGTGGCACGTCCATGACTTTGTCGAACAGCAGGTACAGACCGACGCTCATCAGGCTGATGATTATCGCGCCCGGCAGCCAGCGTCCGCCGTACAGGCGAGCCATCGGTATGCCAACCAGCATGCTGCTGAGAATGAAGCCCAGCGGTTCGAACAGCCCGGCGAAGACCAGCAGCAACAGTACGCAAACACCTATTTTGGTCAGGGTTTCGCGATCCAGCGGTGGCTCTTCATCGGTGTGCTTGATGGGCGAAGGGCGATACACCATGTACACCAGCGCCAGGCCCATCAGTCCCAGCATCAGCAGGGGGAAGGCTCGCGGGCCGATCGGTTCGTAGGAAAAAGGTGCCTGGTAGGGCCAGGCCATCGCCACCAGGCTGAGGCAGGCCAGCAACAGCACCGAAGCAAAAATGCGTTGTAAGAGCATGGGGAACTCCTGTGCCGCGACTCCGCCAAACGGAGCCGCGGCCGCTAGACAGAGGCGATCACTGGATCAGGCCGAACTCTTTGGCCAGCACTTTGTAGTCCGCAACCTGCTTCTTCACGTAGGTGTCCAGTTCCGGGCCGGTCATGGCGAACGGGAACAGTTCACGCTGGTCGCGCAGCTTGGCGAACTCGGGGGAGGCCAGCAGCTTGTCGAAGGAATCCTTCCACCAGGCATAGTCTTCATCGCTGACTTTTGGCCCGAGGTAGAAGCCGCGAACCACCGGCCAGACGATGTCGTAGCCTTGCTCGCGGGCTGTCGGAATGTCCTTCATTTCCGGCTCGTCCAGGCGCTTGTCGGAGAACACCGCCAGCAGGCGCATGTCGCCACTCTGGATGTGCGGCATGGAGTCGGAGATGTCGGTGCTGCCGACCTGGATGTGACCGCCGAGCAGGGCGGTAGCAATCTCGCCGCCTCCTTCGAGGGCAACGTAACGCAGGTCACGGGGGTTGATCCCGGCGGCCTTGGCGATCAGCGCGGTTTGCATCCAGTCCTGGCTGCCGACGGTGCCGCCGGAGCCGATCACCACTTTGCTCGGATCTTTCTTCAGTGCCTGGACCAGATCGTCGAGGGTCTTGTAGGGCGAATCGCTTTTCACCGCGATGGCGCCATAGCTGGTGCCAACGGCGGCCAGCCAGCGCACGTGGCTTTCATCGAAACGACCGAACTTGCCCTGGGCCAGGTTCAGCAGCGAACCACTGGACCAGGCCACCAGGGTGCCAGCATCGGCCGGACGTTGGGCGACCACTGCGTTGTAGGCCACTGCGCCAACGCCGCCGGGCATGTAGGTCACGCGCATCGGTTTGGTCAGCAGTTTTTCGTTGACCAGCGCGCTTTGCGCCAGTTTGCAGGTCAGGTCGAAACCACCGCCGGGCGAGGCCGGGGCGATGCATTCCGGGCGTTTGGGTTCGGCAAGCGCATGGCCGGTAAACAGCAGTACGCTGGCCGCGAGGGCAATTTTACGCATTGACAGGTTCATTCAAGTCTCCTTGGGAGTTGTTGTTATGGACGCACTGAATTACCAAAGGGCAACGCTATAGCTCACCAGCAGACGCACTTCATCGGCATCGCGAGCAGAGTAGTTGGAGCGGTAGGTGGCATTGCGCAGGCGCACGGCGACATCCTTGAGCGCGCCGCTTTGTACAACATATTTAATCTCGGAGTTGCGTTCCCACTCTTTGCCTTCGTCACCGTTCTTGAGCTTGATGTTGTCACCGCTCACGTAACGGCTCATGAAGGTCAGACCGGGGACGCCGAGGGTGACGAAGTCGAAGTCATAACGCGCTTGCCAGGAGCGTTCTTCGGCGCCGGCAAAGTCGTTGATCTGCACGAAGTTCACCAGGTACGGGTCGGCGCCATCCACATACGGGAATGCACTGTCGCCGGACATGTGCTGGTAGCCCGCGCTGAACTTGTGGCCACTCAAGGCGTAACTCACCAGGCCGTTGAGGGACTTGTTGTCGATCTTGCCGCCACGTGCCTCGCCCTGGTCATCACTGATGGCAAACCGCAGGTCGGTGGCAAAGGTGCCGGGGCCGAATGGCTGCGAAGCGATCAAGCCGAGGAAATGCTGGTTGTAGACTTCATCGAGTTGCGCGAAGTGGTAGCTGCCGGTGATCTTGTCGGTGAGCTTGTAGTCCAGGCCGCCAAAATCAAAGTGCTTGCCGGCCACGGTGCCAGCGAAACGGCCGTTCTTGTTGTTGAGGGCTATGTCCTCGAAATCGGTGCTGTCGCGGTCCTTGGCTTTATCCAGACGCCCGCCGGTGAAGGTCAGGTTCTTGAGCTCTTTGGAGGTCAGCATGCCGCCCTCGAAGGTCTGCGGCAGGATGCGCCCGTCATTGGGCTTGAGGATCGGCAATTCCGGGATCAGGGTGCCGATTTTCAGCTCGCTGGCGGAGATTTTCATTTTGCCGGTCAGGCCGAGCTTGGAGTATTCGTCGACGGCGCGCCCATCGTCGGTCGGCAGCAGGCCGGTACCGGTACGGTCCGGGCTCGAATCGAGCTTGACCCCCATCATGCCCAGCGCATCGACACCGAACCCCACGGTGCCGTCGGTGTAGCCTGATTTCAGATTGAGCATGAACCCCTGGGCCCACTCGTCACGCTTGGACTGTTGGGCGCTGGTGCCGTCGCGAAAGTCGCGATTGAAGTACATGTTGCGGGTTTCGAAAGTGGCCGAGCTGTCTTCGAAGAATGCGGCCTGGCTCAACGGCGAAAAGCCGGCAAGGGCGGCAGCGCTGGCAAGCGCAGTGTGGCTGAAACGGGAGAGGCGGGCAGGCGCGATAGCCTGGGTCTGCAGGGACTGCATGGATGACTTACTCCGTTTATTGTTCTTATTTGTCGAAAACGCTTCGAGGCGTTTTTCGTATCGCTGTGTGGCTGCAGCGACGGCAGTCGAAACTGTCCGTGGCTGGACTGTAACGGGCTAACCTTTCGCTAACCTTTCAGCTGACTTTCACGGTTTTCGGGCTTCACAGCGGCGGTTGCGGCTGTAAACTTCGCGCCAGAGAATGGCGTCGACCATCCCGGAATGAGGTAAAGATCCATGCGTGTTCTGCTCGTCGAAGACCATTTGCAGCTCGCCGAAAGTGTCGCCCAGGCGCTCAAGAGCACCGGGCTGACCGTGGACGTTCTGCACGATGGCGTGGCGGCCGACCTGGCGCTGGGCAGCGAGGAATACGCCATGGCGATCCTCGATGTCGGCTTGCCGCGCATGGATGGTTTCGAAGTGCTGGCGCGTTTGCGGGCGCGGGGCAAGAACCTGCCGGTGTTGATGCTGACCGCCCGCAGCGACGTCAAGGATAGGGTCCACGGCCTGAACCTCGGCGCCGACGACTACCTGGCCAAGCCGTTCGAGCTGACCGAGCTTGAAGCCCGGGTCAAAGCCTTGTTGCGCCGCAGTGTGCTGGGCGGTGAACGCATTCAGCGTTGTGGTGTGCTGGCCTATGACCTGGAAACCCGGCGTTTCACCCTCGGTGAAGAATTGCTGACCCTGACCTCCCGCGAACAGGCCGTACTCGAAGCCCTGATCGCGCGCCCCGGTCGGGTGATGAGCAAGGAGCAACTGGCGTCGCAAGTGTTCGGTCTCGACGAAGAGGCCAGCCCCGATGCGATCGAAATCTACGTGCACCGGCTGCGCAAGAAACTCGACGGCCAGCCGGTCGCCATCGTGACCTTCCGCGGCCTCGGTTACTTGCTGGAAAGCCGCGATGCATAAGCCCAGCAGCCTGCGCTGGAGGTTGCTGTGGAACCTGGCGCTGCTGCTGGTGGTGTTGATGCTGGCCAGTGGTTTGAGCGCCTACTGGAACGGACGCGAAGCTGCCGATACGGCCTATGACCGGACCCTGCTGGCGTCGGCGCGAACCATCGCTGCCGGCGTCTCCCAGCGCGACGGCACCCTGAGTGCCGACGTGCCCTACGTGGCCCTCGATACCTTTGCCTACGACAGTGCCGGGCGAATTTTCTACCTGGTCAACGATATCAATCAGAAGCTGATTTCCGGTTACGAAAACCTGCCCGCGCCACCGCCGGGAACGCCGCGCACCGATGACTATCCGGCGCTTGCACGTTTCTACAACGCCCAGTACCGCGGGCAGAACGTGCGCGTGGTGAGCCTGCTCAAGCCCGTGAGCGAGCCGAACATGAATGGTATGGCGGAAATTCGCGTGGCGGAAACCGATGAGGCGCGCGTCAGCATGGCCCGCAGTCTGGCGGCGGATACTTTGCTGCGCCTGGGCATGCTGGCAATCGGTGCGTTGATGCTGGTGTGGTTCGCGGTGAGTGCTGCGTTGCGCCCGCTGGAGCGCTTGCGCACGGCGGTGGAAGAGCGCCAGCCGGACGATCTGCGCCCCTTGCCTTTGGTGGAAGTGCAGCGCGAATTGTGGCCGCTGGTGCGCGCACTCAATCACTTTACCGAGCGCTTGCGTGGCCAGTTCGAGAAGCAGGCACAATTCATCGCCGACGCCGCCCACGAACTGCGCACGCCGCTGGCGGCACTCAAGGCGCGCCTGGAGCTGGGCCAGCGCTCGGCTGAGCCCGATGTCTGGCGCAGCACGCTGGAGAATGCCGCCCAGAGCACTGATCGATTGACTCATCTGGCCAATCAGTTGCTTTCCCTGGCGCGGGTCGAAAATGGCGCACGGGCGATTGCCGAGGGCGGCGCGCAGTTACTCGACCTGAGTCAGTTGGCACGGGAGCTGGGCATGGCCATGGCGCCGTTGGCCCACAAGCGTGGTATCGCGCTGGCGCTGGAGGCGGATGAACCGGTCTGGCTGCGGGGCGAGCCGACGTTATTGAACGAGCTGCTGAGCAATCTGGTGGATAACGCACTGGCCCACACGCCGCCGGGTGGCAACGTGATTCTGCGGGTCTCGGCGCCTGCCGTGCTGGAAGTCGAAGATGATGGCCCCGGCATACCTCTTGAAGAACGCGATCGGGTATTCGAGCGCTTTTATCGCCGCAATCAGCAAGTGGCCGGTTCCGGATTGGGGTTGGCGATTGTCGGTGAGATCTGCCGCGCGCATCTGGCCCAGATCAGCCTGCACGATGGCGAGCGGGCAGGGTTGAAGGTGCGGGTGAGTTTTATCTCCGGGGAGTAACACAACATCTGTGGCGAGGGGGCTTGTCGGAATGCCGCACCACCCCGTTCGGCTGCGCAGCAGTCGTAAATCCTGACTATGCGGTGTGCCTGGCTTACACGGCCGCAGGTTTTGGGGCCGCTTCGCAGCCCAACGGGGGCAAGCCCCCTCGCCACAAGGATCAGTAAAACATCGTGCGCGTTTCTTCCAGGTCGGCGCACATCGCCTTGTCGTCAAAATCAATTCCAAGTGCCTTGTAGGCCGGTACGTTCAACGCATCGGTACTGGCGAGCGGGTGATCGGTGTCCTGCAGGCAATACAGGCTGGCCACCTGCACCAGATCCACATAGTCGACCTGCGCAGACTGGCGCTTGAAGTTCAGGTATAGCCGCGGCACTTGTACCAGCATGTCGGGAAATTCCCAGACCCTGAGCAGTTTTTCGCCGATTAGCGGATGAATCCGGTCGATCACATGGTTGAGGCTGACCGGGTCGGACAGCAGCTCGTAGTGATCTTCGGCGTAGGTCAGGATCGGCAGCACGCCGATCTGGTGCACCAGGCCGCCAAGGGCCGCCTGATCGGGCTTTAGTCGGGTGCAACTGCGGCACAAGGCGTAGCTGACGCCGGCGATTTCCAGGCTTTTACGCCAGACATCGCGCATCTTCTGTTCCACCACGTCGGAGCGGGCATGGAAAATCTGCTCCATGACCAGGCCGATCGCCAGGTTACAGCTGTAGTTGATGCCCAGGCGGGTGATCGCGGTATGCAGATCGGTCACTTCCTGGGTCGCGCGCAACAGTGGGCTGTTGACCACTTTGATCAGGCGTGCCGACAGCGCGGTATCACGGCCGATCACTTTGCTCAGGGTACTGACGCTGACTTCCGGGTTTTCCGCGGCCTTGCGAATCTGCAGGGCCACTTCCGGTAACGTTGGCAGAACCAGGTCATCGTTATTGATGGCCTCAACCAAATCCTGTTGGACCTTTTCCGCCAGCTTGCTCATTTAGTCTCTCTAGGTGTCGCGCCAAGTGCTGCCGTTATTGCTGGATTTCGCGGTCGCGGTCCAGTTCATAAGGCAGGTCGAGCAGCTGCAAGGACGGCCCTTCGAGCGCGCCCAGGTGGATGTCTCCACTTTCTGCTGCTTCGGCTTGCAACACAGCCAGGAGTTCAATGTTCTGTCCGGCGCGGGCCGCCAGCACCACTTCGCCGATGGCGCTGCCGTGGGTCGGGGAAAACAGCGGGGTACCCGGTTCAGGCAGTTCGCCGGCAGCCAGTTGCAGGCGATACAGGCGGCGCTTGAGTTTGCCCAGGTACTGCATCCGCGCGACGATTTCCTGCCCGGTGTAGCAACCTTTCTTGAAACTCACGCCACCGACCGCTTGCAGGTTGAGCATCTGGGGGATGAACAACTCGCGGGTGCCGGGCATGACCTGGCCGATCCCGGCGCGGACCTGGCCCAGCAGCCATTGATTCAGATCGCCTTCGCTCAGCACAGCCGAAAGCTTGCCTTTGACCGCATCGGCTTGACCGGCGGCAACCCACAGTTCGGCACGTTCAGGCGAGACGCGGATGGCGATCAGTCCATCGTTGCGCACGACGCTGTCGGTTTCTGCCGGCAGGTCCAGGCCGAGGCTGACCAGTGCGGCGTCGCCATGGTCGATACCGAAGCGGACCCAGGCGGCACTTTCGTCGGTCAGTTTCGACTTGGAAAATACCGCGTATTTTTTCAAGTCCGCCAGTTGCGGTTCGAGCAATTCGGTGGCCATGGCCAGGACCACGCCGTCACCCTCGAGCAGGATGCGGAAACTCGATTGCATCCGGCCTTTTTGCGTGCAACGGGCACCGAGGCTGGCCCGGGAATCGCTCAGGTAGTTGAGGTTGCAGGTCAGTTGGCCTTGCAGGAATTTGCTGGCGTCCGCGCCGCGGACCGCGAGAACACCTTCATGAGAAAGGGTGCAGAAAAAAGCAGAATCGGCCATGGGTCATCGCAGGGTAAAAAGTCTGATGGACATCATAAGGGGCCGCCTTCGAAATGGGTAGTTAACAAAGGCTCGACGGTGGCCGACCAAAGCCGACTGTTCGACGGGGCGCGGGCCTGTATACTTGCGGCCTATTTGAGGAGCGCTCCATGGTCGAAGATGTTGAACTGAACCGCCTCTATTGGCACAGCCGCCGCGGCATGCTTGAGCTTGATGTGTTGCTGGTGCCGTTTGTGAAAGAGGTTTATCGGCACCTCAACGAGGTTGATCGCGCCTGCTATGTCAGGTTGCTCGAATGCGAAGATCAGGACATGTTCGGCTGGTTCATGGAACGCAGCGAATCGGAAGATCCTGAGCTGCAACGCATGGTTCGCATGATCCTGGATCGTGTCCAGCCCAAGTAATGGGTTCGAATGCCGCTGGCATGCCTCACGGCAGTTGCTGGCGGCATATCTTCTGGCCCAGCTGTTCGCGTTGGGTTCGTTGTTTTTACTGTCGATTCCGGTCTGGGCCAGCTCGCTCGGCGCCGTGCTGTGCGTGGTTCACGGAGTCTGGCTGTTGCCCCGCCAAATCCTGCTGACCCACCCGCAGGCCTTTTGCGGCTTGCGGCGCGATGCCGATGGCTGGCAGTTGTGGAGTCGTGCCAAGGGCTGGCAGCCCGTGCAACTGAGGCCGGACAGCCTGGCGCTGCCGTTGGTGGTGGTACTGCGTTTTCGACTACGGGGCGAGCGCCGGGTCAGGGCCATTTGCGTGCCCCGGGATGCGCAGACGGCGGATGTGCACCGACGCCTGCGGGTGCGGCTCAAGTTCAGCCGACGTAGGTGGGCGGCACCAGAATAGTGTCCAGCGCGACCGGCAACATGTCCGGGTAGTCGAGAGTGTAATGCAGGCCACGGCTTTCCTTGCGTTCCATGGCTGACAGAATCATCAGCTCGGCAACCTGGGCCAGGTTGCGCAGCTCGATCAAGTCCCGGCTGACCTTGTAGTTGCTGTAGAACTCGTCGATTTCATCCAGCAACAGCTGCACGCGATGTTGCGCCCGTTGCAGACGCTTGTTGGTGCGCACGATGCCAACGTAGTCCCACATGAATCGCCGCAGCTCATCCCAGTTGTGCGCAATGATCACGTCTTCATCGGAATCGGTGACCTGGCTCGCATCCCAGGCGGGAAGGGGCGTTGGCATCGGAACCCGGGGCAACTGTTCGAGAATGTCCGCGGCCGCCGAGCGGGCATAGACGAAACATTCCAGCAGCGAGTTGCTGGCCATGCGGTTGGCGCCGTGCAGGCCGGTGAAACTGGTTTCGCCGATGGCATACAGCCCCGGCACATCGGTGCGACCCTGTTGATCGACCATCACGCCGCCGCAGGTGTAGTGCGCCGCCGGGACCACCGGGATCGGTTGTTTGGTGATGTCGATGGAAAATTCCAGGCAGCGTTCGTACACCGTCGGGAAGTGCGTCTTGATGAAGGCTTCGGGTTTGTGGCTGATGTCCAGATAGACGCAGTCGATGCCCAGGCGCTTCATTTCATGGTCGATGGCCCGGGCGACGATGTCTCGTGGGGCCAACTCGGCCCGTGGATCGAAGCGCTGCATGAAGCGCTCGCCGTTGGGCAGCTTCAGGTGGGCACCTTCGCCTCGCAGGGCTTCGGTGACCAGGAAGCTCTTGGCTTGCGGGTGATACAGGCAAGTAGGGTGGAACTGGTTGAATTCCAGATTCGCCACCCGGCAGCCCGAGCGCCAGGCCATGGCGATGCCATCGCCGCAGGCGCCGTCAGGGTTACTGGTGTAGAGGTAAACCTTGGCCGCACCACCGGAGGCGAGGATCACAAAGCGGGCGCCGTAGGTGTCGACTTCGCCGGTGCCGCGATTGAGCACATAGGCGCCGAGGCAGCGATCACCTTCGAGTCCCAGGCGTTTCTCGGTAATAAGGTCAACCGCAACCCGCTGCTCCAGCAGTTCGATGTTCGGTCGTTTCCGGGCCTGGTCGAGCAGGGTGGTGAAAATGGCAGCGCCGGTGGCATCGGCGGCGTGGATGATGCGCCGATGGCTGTGACCGCCCTCGCGGGTGAGGTGGAACTCGAACCCGCCGTCTTCGTTACTCGATTGTTCATCGCGGGTAAAGGGCACGCCCTGGTCGATCAGCCATTGAATCGCTTCCCTGCTGTGCTCGACGGTAAAGCGCACGGCGTCCTCATGACACAAGCCGCCGCCGGCATTGAGGGTGTCATCGACATGGGACTCAACGGTGTCGGTGTCATCGAGAACGGCCGCAACGCCGCCCTGGGCCCAGAAAGTCGAGCCATTGGCGAGGTTGCCCTTGCTCAGAACGGCAATGCGCAAATGACCGGGCAAGGTCAGCGCAAGGCTCAAGCCGGCAGCACCGCTGCCAATTACCAGAACATCGTGTTGAAACTGTTGGCTCATTTCAGGATTCCGCTCAAAGCGACCCGGGTCGGGGGTGGTGCAGCTGGACTTTCGAGTCAATGCAGCCGCACTGCCCACTAGTATATAGAGGGGGGGAGCGGCACAATACCCGAGCTAGCATGGCATTGTGAAACTACCGTGACGCAAAACATCGGTCGCTTCGTCGGATGTTTTTCTGCCCGTTGGGCGCGAGAATGACTGTATCGCCGATTTAACAGTCTTTTTCCCTTCACGGTTGCACAATGTCGGGTTGGTACGGCTATAAATAATTGGAACTTTTGCCAAAGGGCCAAGATCAATAGACGGTTGCCTGAAACAAGGGACAGTGTCGGCTTCAGTGCCGGATTGCAGTTCGATCCTTGCTGAAGAATCCGATGACAAGATTATCCGCGCAGCCGGGTCAACTCGTGCTGCGCTTTTCGTGCGTGCCAAATCAGAGCCCGCAGGAAACTTGCCTGGAGGGGGAGAACTTTTGCGAAAAGCCCGAGTCTATGTTTGCAAGTCTGGTGGTTTACTTCTGCAAGCCTCCTCCGAGCTCATCGAGGAGTGTTCATGCTAACCCAGGAAGAGGATCAGCAACTGGTCGAACGCGTTCAGCGCGGCGACAAGCGTGCTTTCGATCTGCTAGTGCTGAAATACCAGCACAAAATTCTCGGGTTGATCGTGCGTTTCGTGCACGACACCCATGAAGCCCAGGATGTGGCACAAGAAGCCTTTATCAAGGCATACCGTGCACTTGGAAATTTTCGCGGAGACAGCGCGTTTTATACGTGGCTTTACCGCATCGCCATCAACACGGCGAAAAACTATCTGGTTTCACGCGGCCGTCGGCCGCCGGATAGCGATGTCAGTTCCGAGGATGCAGAGTTCTACGATGGCGATCATGGCCTCAAGGATCTCGAGTCGCCAGAACGGGCTTTGCTGCGGGATGAGATCGAAGGCACCGTCCATCGAACCATTCAGCAACTGCCGGAAGATTTGCGTACGGCTTTAACTTTACGTGAGTTTGATGGTCTGAGTTACGAGGACATTGCGAGTGTCATGCAATGTCCGGTAGGCACCGTGCGCTCCCGGATTTTCCGCGCCCGGGAGGCCATCGACAAAGCCCTGCAGCCGTTGTTGCAGGAAAACTAAAGACAGCGGCGACAGCCAAGAGAGGAACGCCATGAGTCGTGAAGCCCTGCAGGAATCGCTGTCCGCAGTGATGGATAACGAAGCGGACGAATTGGAATTGCGTCGGGTATTGAATGCCTGTGACGATGTTGAAACCCGTGAAACCTGGGCTCGTTATCAGATCGCTCGGGCAGTGATGCACAAGGATCTGCTGCTTCCACGCCTGGACATCGCCGCGGCTGTTTCTGCTGCCCTGGCTGACGAAGCCGTACCGGCAAAAGCTTCCCGTGGTCCATGGCGCAGCCTGGGTCGTCTGGCGGTCGCTGCCTCGGTGACCCTGGCGGTGCTGGCCGGTGTGCGTCTGTACAACCAGGATGAGATCGCCGGTGTCGAACTGGCCCAGCAATCCGCTCAACCCGGACTGGCTGCTCCTCAAGTAAAAGGCCCAGCCGTTTTGGCAGGCTACAATGAGAGTTCGGATGCTACTGGCCCAATGGCCAACGGCGTACTGCAAGGTCAGCCAGGCTGGCACGATCAGCGTCTGCCAGGTTACTTGCGCCAACACGCACAACAGGCTGCATTGAAAGGCACTGAGAGCGCTCTGCCTTACGCTCGTGCCGCAAGTCTGGAAAACCGTTAAGGAGGATCATGCGCGCCATACCTCTACTTTCGCTTCTGCTCAGCGGCTGGTTCATCGTTCCAGCCCAAGCCGGTGAAGCCCAGGACTGGTTGACCCGCCTGGGCCAGGCAGAGCAACAGCAAAGCTTTCAGGGTACTTTCGTCTACGAGCGTAACGGTAGTTTTTCTACCCATAACATCTGGCACCGCGTCCAGGATGGAAAGGTCCGCGAGCGTTTGATCCAGCTCGACGGTTCCGCTCAGGAAGTCGTTCGCATTGATGGGCAAACCCAATGCGTCAGCGGCACACTGATAGCAGGGCTTGGGGACTCCCCGAACTCCGCCGCCCGTGCACTCGATCCTCAAAAGCTCAAGAATTGGTATGACCTGGCCGTCATCGGCAAGTCGCGTGTCGCCGGGCGTTCGGCGGTGATCGTATCGCTGACACCCCGTGATCAGCACCGCTATGGTTTTGAACTGCATCTGGACAAGGAAACCGGCCTGCCTCTGAAGTCCTTGCTACTGGACGACAAGGGGCGGTTGTTGGAGCGCTTCCAGTTCACGCAAATGGATACCGCTGACGTCCCTTCCGAACAAGACCTGCAGGCCAGTAATGATTGCAAGCCAGTCAATCTCGAAAGTGACAAGGCCTCTGCCGTCAAGGCTGCCCAAGTCTGGCGTTCCGACTGGTTGCCGCCCGGCTTCGAGCTGACCAGCAGCACCGCTCGCAAGGATCCGCAGACCAAGACCCAGGTCAATAGCCTGATGTATGACGATGGCCTGACGCGTTTTTCGGTATTCCTTGAGCCGTTGAATGGCGCAACAGTCACCGACACCCGTACTCAGTTGGGGCCGACCGTTGCGGTTTCCCGGCGCCTGGCCACGGCACAGGGCGACATGATGGTGACTGTCGTTGGCGAGATACCGGTCGGTACTGCTGAACGGATAGCGCTTTCAATGCGCACCGACGCCGCTGCAACCAAGCAGTGAGCTGAATTTGAAATGTTTCGTGAGCATTTCAGTTTGCAAAAATCCCGTAAATTTTTTATAGGTCAGAGCCCCTCGGCTCTGGCCTTGTTTGTTGTTCCCGGAACAAAAATACCGGCGTATTGTTCCCGGTGTTCCTTGCTCCATATCGCTTAACCATGCTCGTCGTAACGGGAGCCGTATGTCGATACCACGCTTGAAGTCCTACCTTTCCATTATTGCCACCGTGCTGGTGCTCGGTCAGGCGGTCACCGCCCAAGCGGTCGAATTGCCTGATTTTACGCAACTGGTCGAACAGGCCTCGCCTGCGGTCGTAAACATCAGTACCACGCAAAAGCTGCCGGATCGCAAAGTCAACCAGCAGATGCCCGACCTCGAAGGCTTGCCACCGATGCTGCGCGAATTCTTCGAACGGGGCATGCCGCCACAATCGCGCTCACCTCGTGACCGTCAACGCGAGGCAACCTCCCTGGGTTCGGGTTTCATCATCTCTTCCGATGGCTATATCCTGACCAATAATCACGTGATCGCCGATGCTGACGAAATCCTCGTCCGCCTGGCCGATCGCAGCGAAATGAAAGCCAAGCTGATCGGTACCGATCCACGTTCCGACGTGGCGCTGCTGAAAATCGAAGGCAAGGATCTGCCAGTGCTCAAGCTTGGTAAATCCCAGGACCTGAAGGCTGGCCAATGGGTTGTCGCGATTGGTTCGCCATTCGGCTTTGACCACACGGTGACCCAAGGCATCGTCAGCGCCGTCGGTCGCAGCCTGCCGAACGAAAACTATGTGCCGTTCATCCAGACTGACGTGCCGATCAACCCGGGTAACTCCGGTGGTCCGCTGTTCAACCTCAACGGTGAGGTGGTCGGGATCAACTCGCAGATCTATACCCGCTCCGGTGGCTTCATGGGCGTGTCGTTTGCAATCCCGATCGACGTGGCCATGGATGTTTCCAATCAGCTGAAATCCGGTGGCAAGGTCAGCCGTGGCTGGCTGGGCGTCGTGATTCAGGAAGTGAGCAAGGACCTGGCCGAGTCGTTCGGCCTGGAGAAGCCGGCCGGTGCGCTGGTTGCCCAGATCCAGGACGATGGTCCGGCTGCCAAGGGCGGCCTGCAAGTTGGCGACGTGATCCTGAGCATGAACGGTCAGCCAATCGTCATGTCGGCCGATCTGCCGCATCTGGTTGGCGCGTTGAAGGCTGGCAACAAGGCCGATCTGGAAGTGATTCGTGACGGCAAGCGCAAGAATGTCGAGTTGACGGTCGGCGCGATTCCGGAAGAAGGCAAGGAACTGGACTCGCTGCCAAAATCCAGCATCGAGCGCAGCAGCAATCGCCTGGGTGTTTCCGTGGTCGAGCTGACTGACGAGCAGAAGAAAACCTACGACCTCAAGGGTGGTGTGCTGATCAAGGAAGTACAGGACGGCCCTGCTGCCATGATCGGCTTGCAGCCGGGTGATGTGATCACCCATCTGAACAACCAGGCCATCGGTTCCACCAAGGAGTTCGCGGACATCGCCAAGGCGCTGCCAAAGAACCGTTCGGTGTCGATGCGGGTACTGCGTCAGGGGCGTGCGAGCTTCATCACCTTCAAGCTGGCTGAATAACCCGGTTGTTGGTTGCATAAAAAACCGCCTCGAAAGAGGCGGTTTTTTTGTGTCCGGGCCTTTTGTCGCCGGGGCGTCAGCCCATCATGTCCTTGATCATGCGCTCTTGTTCCATCAGCTCGCGTTGCCGCGCGTCGATCCGCGAAGACAGCGGGAAGTTGCTGCCAGCCCTGCGTTTGGCGAAGTCCAGTTGCTGAATGGCCTGTTTGTAGTCCCCGACCAGCGCAAAGTATTCGGCGCGAGCCTGATGCAGGCCGATGATATTGCCCGACAGGCCGCGCGTCTCGGCAACCTGATACCACACGTCCGGATCATCCGGGCGGGACTTGAGCAGGCTTTCGAGGGCTTTCTCCGCATCCGCAGTACGGTTTTGCTTGAGCAGCAGGTCGACGCGAATCTGGTTCAGCGGGTAGTTGCCAGAGTATTGGCCCATCAAGCGGTCAACCCGGGACTGGGCATCCGCCAGGCGATTATTGGTGATATCCAGATCGACCTGAGCCAGGTTGTAGATGATTTCGTTGGGTGACTTGGCCAGCAACTGCTTGAGGTTTTCCCGTGCTTCGTTCAATTGGCCGCCCTTGATCTGGGCGATCGCCAGGCCGTAGCGTGCCACGTCGTTTTTCGGGTTCTCGTCGAGCTGGGCGCGGAAGCGCTTGGCGCCAAGCCCCGGGGTTTCTTCATAGATCAGCTGTACGCGTGCGCGGATCAGTTGGTAGCGCATGCTGTCTTCGATACCGCCCTTTGGAAACTGTTCGGCGCGGTTGCGGGTGTCGGCGATACGCGATTCGGTGACCGGGTGGGTCAGCAGAAATTCCGGTGGCTTGGCATCGTAGCGGTACTGACGCCCCAGTCGTTCGAACATGGTTGGCATCGAGCGGGGATCGTAACCGGCCTTTTCCAGATTGAGGATGCCGATACGGTCGGCTTCCTGCTCGTTCTGGCGGGAGAATCGCCGCTGTTCCTGGATGGCTGCGGCCTGTGTGCCGGCAATGGCCGCGATCCCGGCGTCACCGCCACCGGCGGCTGCCAGCACGATACCCGCCAGCAATGCAGCCATCATCGGTACTTGCATGCGTTGCTGCGCTTCGACGCCCCGGGCAAAGTGGCGCTGCGACAAGTGAGCCAATTCGTGCGCCAGTACCGAAGCGTATTCGCCCTCGGTCTGGGCGTTGAGGAACAAACCTCCGTTCACCCCGACGATCCCGCCCGGCGCTGCAAAGGCGTTGAGCTGCGGGCTGTTGATCAGGATGAATTCCAGGCGTCGGTCAGTGACCTGGCTGGTCTCGACCAGTCGGTAAACGCTGGATTCCACGTAATTCTTGAGCTGCGGATCGTTGAGCTGTGAAACCTGACTGCGCAACATTGCCAGCCAGGCGCGGCCGAGCTGGTATTCCTGTTGCGGCGAGACAATGGCAGAACTGGCGTCGCCGAGTGACGGCAGGTCGTCGGCAAAGCCCGGTGAGGCGAGCAGGCAAGCGAGCGTCAGCAGGGTGGGGCGCAAAAAAGTCATGCACAAAGCCTTAGTCGACAAAGACCTTACTGTAGCCGGACACCGGCGTTGCGACCAGATATTCTAGGCAACACAACCACCTGACCCGGAGTGATGCAATGACCGACGCTGTAGAGCATGACGTTGAACTGGACGCCAGCGGCCTGAATTGCCCGTTGCCGTTGCTCAAGGCCAAGATGGAGCTCAACCGGCTGGCCAGTGGCGCGGTGCTCAAGGTCATCGCCACCGATGCGGGTTCGCAACGCGACTTTCGCACCTTTGCCCGATTGGCCGGTCATACCCTGCTTCGTGAAGAAGACGAGGCGGGTGTTTACCGCTACTGGTTGAAAAAAGCCTGAAATCGGCTGCGTTTACTCCTAAGGATTATTGATGTTCAAAGTGTTGCGCGACTGGATTCAGCGCTATTTCTCCGATGAAGAAGCGGTGGTGCTGGCTGTCCTGCTGTTTCTGGCGTTCACCGCCGTACTGACCCTGGGCGGTATGCTGGCGCCGGTGCTCGCCGGGATGGTGCTGGCGTACCTGATGCAGGGGCTGGTGGTGACCCTCGAGCGCCTGCGGGTGCCGGGCGGGGTTGCGGTGGGGTTGGTCTTTGCATTGTTCATGGGGCTGTTGCTGGTGTTTATCGTGGTGGTCGTGCCGTTGCTGTGGCATCAACTGATCACGTTGTTCAACGAGTTGCCCGGCATGCTCGCCAAGTGGCAGTCGCTGTTGCTGCTGCTGCCCGAACGCTATCCGCATCTGGTGTCCGATGAGCAAGTACTGCAGGCCATCGAAGCGGCACGGGGCGAAATCGGCAAGTTTGGTCAGTGGGCACTGACGTTCTCGCTGTCGAGCCTGCCATTGCTGGTGAACATCATGATCTACCTGGTGCTGGTGCCGATCCTGGTGTTTTTCTTCCTCAAGGATCGGGCCATGATCGGCCAGTGGGTGCGCGGTTACCTGCCCCGTGAGCGGGCATTGATCACCCGGGTCGCCCATGAAATGAACCGGCAGATCGCCAATTACATTCGCGGCAAGGTCATCGAAATCTTCATTTGCGGTGGCGTGACCTACATCGCCTTTGTTGTCCTGGAACTCAATTACGCGGCGCTGCTGGCACTGCTGGTGGGGATTTCGGTGGTGGTGCCTTATGTCGGCGCCGTGGTTGTGACCGTGCCCGTGTTTCTGATTGCGCTGTTCCAGTGGGGCTGGAGCGATCAGTTCATATACTTGATGGCGGTCTACGGGATCATTCAGACGCTGGATGGCAACGTGCTGGTGCCATTGTTGTTCTCGGAGGCGGTCAACCTGCACCCGGTGGCAATCATCTGCGCAGTGCTGTTGTTTGGCGGGTTGTGGGGGTTCTGGGGGGTGTTCTTCGCGATTCCCCTGGCGACGCTGTTCAAGGCCGTGCTGGATGCCTGGCCGCGCAAGGAGCCGGAGGTGGCGCCGCTGCTTTAAGGGGCAGGTTTGATTTTTTCAGTGAGGCTCATGGCCTCTTCGCGGGCAAGTCGCACCGCCGCTCCCACTGTTGACCGAGTTGTTTAGAAAAACACCGTCTAATGTGGGAGCGGGCTTGCTCGCGAAAGCGCCTTCACAGGCGTCGATAGAATCAGGCCTTGTTCAGAGCCTGAGCCGCGGCCAATACCGCATCAACATGCCCCGGCACCTTCACGCCGCGCCATTCCTGGCGCAGCACGCCGTTGGCGTCGATCAGGAACGTGCTGCGATCCACGCCCATGTATTCCTTGCCGTAGAGCTTTTTCAGCTTGATCACGTCGAACAGTTGGCAGATGGCTTCGTCCTTGTCGCTGATCAGCTCAAAGGGGAATTCCTGTTTGCACTTGAAGTTCTCGTGGGATTTGAGGCTGTCGCGAGACACGCCGAACACTTCGGTATTGGCGGCCTTGAACGCAGCGTATTGATCACGAAAGCCCTGCCCCTCGGTCGTGCAGCCCGGTGTGCTGTCCTTGGGGTAGAAGTAGATCACTACCTGCTTGCCTTTCAGGCCGGCGAGGCTGACGGTTTGCCCGCTGGTGGCGGGGGCTTGGAAATCGGCAACCGGTTGGTCGATGGCAACGGCCATGAAAGCTTCCTTACATTGGGTTCTGTGGGCGCCAGGGTTCGATCAGGGCATCGAGGTTCAGCGCGTCGGCAAAATCCAGGAACTGATCGCGCAGCCAGCTGATTTGCACGCCGGCCGGCAAGGTCACGGTAAACGTGGCGTTGAGCATGGTGCCGCCGGTCTGCGGAGCCTGATAAGTGTCGCAGGTCAGGTTTTCCAGCTCGACATTGTGGTCCATGAAGAACTGGCACAGCTCGTTGATGATGTCCGAGCGGTAGGCCGAGCTGACATAAGCGACGTACGGCAGGGCCTGAGGGCGGTTTTCCAAGGCCGCGCTGCGCACCACGTTGACCGTGAACGCATGCCGCTTGGCCAATACTGGCAGGCTGCCTTCCAGGCGTGCCAGGGCATCCCAGCTACCGGAGATTTCCAGCACCAGGGCACTGCATTCGCCATGGCGGGTCAGGCGAGAGGTGACAACGGCGCAGCGGTTTTCATGGCTGGCGCGGCACAGGACGTTGGTCAGCTCCATGGGGTTGGCGCCGAGGGCACTGATAACAAGGAATTGTTCGCGAACTGTGGGGGTGGACATGCAGCATTCCTAAAGCGATGAGCGGTCGGTACGTCCAGAGGGCGTTTTGCCGGGGCGAGCCTGCGGATGCGAATTCAGAAACCCCCAAGCGGCAGGTCGCGACGTGCTCCGGCAGGGCGGGAGCGAGAGGCGGCAACGCTGGATCAGGGCTTGTGATGCCGTAAATGGAGGCTGAAACCCGGCGCGCGAGCTTGTCTGTACCGATCAAAGTCTGAAGGGTAGCGAAAACCGGCGCCAAGGGGAATGGCGGCAGCACAGTACTTCGCTTGTGCAAGCATCTTGGCGCCAGTACCATTACGGCTCTCTTTTTCCGGCAGGAGCGGTTTCATGATTGCGGGCAGTATGGTGGCACTGGTCACACCCATGGATGCACAGGGGCGTCTTGACTGGGACAGCCTCAGCAAACTCGTGGACTTCCACCTTGAAAACGGCACCCATGCCATTGTCGCCGTCGGCACCACCGGCGAGTCGGCAACCCTCGACGTCAACGAGCACATCGAAGTCATCCGTGCCGTGGTCAAGCAGGTCAACGGCCGTATTCCGGTGATTGCCGGTACCGGCGCCAATTCGACCCGCGAAGCCGTCGAATTGACCCGTAATGCCAAGGAAGCCGGCGCCGATGCCTGCCTGCTGGTAGTGCCGTACTACAACAAGCCGACCCAGGAAGGCCTGTACCTGCACTTCAAGCACATCGCCGAATCGGTCGACATCCCGCAGATTCTCTATAACGTTCCCGGCCGCACCTCCTGCGACATGCAGGCCGAAACCGTGATCCGCCTGTCCACCGTGCCGAACATCATCGGTATCAAGGAAGCGACCGGCGACCTCAAGCGCGCCAAGGCCATTCTCGACGGCGTAAGCAAGGACTTCATCGTCCTTTCCGGCGATGATCCGACCGCGGTCGAGCTGATCCTGATGGGCGGCAAGGGCAACATCTCCGTTACCGCCAACGTCGCACCGCGTGAAATGGCCGATCTGTGCGAGGCCGCCCTCAAGGGGGATGCCGAGACTGCACGGGCAATCAACGAAAAACTGATGCCGCTGCACAAGGACCTGTTCATCGAAGCCAACCCGATTCCGGTGAAGTGGGCTTTGGTTGAAATGGGCCTGATGCACGAAGGCATTCGCCTGCCGTTGACCTGGCTGAGCGCACCTTGTCACGAAACGCTGCGCACGGCCCTGCGCCAGTGCGGCGTCCTGGTTTAATTGAGGAAGTACAACGCATGAAGCGAATGGCCGGACTTTCCGCACTTGCCTTGATTATCTCCAGCACCAGTGGCTGTGGATGGATCTGGGGCCCGGAAGGTTATTTCCGTGACCGTGGTAGCGATTACCTGGAAGCGCAACAGACTGCACCGATGCAAATGCCACCGGATGTCCGTACCGCCAAGCGTCTGGATCCGCTGTTGCCGATCCCCCGCAACGTGGCCGATGACACCGCCAAGGGCGAATACATCGTTCCTCGGCCGCAGCCGCTGACCGCGGGTGCTGACGCCGGTGCCTACTCCCTGCAGAAGAGCGGCGGCTCCAGCTCCATCCTGGCGCAGAATCCGCCGGCTGAAGTCTGGCCCGTGGCCGTTCAGTTCTTCCAGGACAACGGTTTCCGTCTGGATGAACAGCGTCCGCAAACCGGTGAATTCACCACGACCTGGCAGCATTCCGATGAACTGTCTGCGGCCATGGCCAAGCGCCTGAGCGCGGCCGGCGTCAGCACGGACAGCGAAACCCGCGTGCGGGTGCGCATCGAGCCGGGCGTGCAGCGCAATACCAGTGAAGTCTATGTGGTCAGCGCCGAGCGTCCCGCCGGCAGCACCGCCGACGTGGCCTTCACCAACCGTTCGGTCAATACTGGCCTGGACGCGGCACTGGTCGACGACATGCTCGCGAGCATGAGCCGTATCTCCGAGAAGGGCGGTTCGGTTTCCATGCTGGCTTCGCGTGATTTCGACGCGCCAAGTCGTGTCAGCCTGAGTGAAGACGGCAGCGGTAACCCTGTGCTGAACGTCGGTACCGACCTGGATCGTGCCTGGTCGAGCGTCGGTCGTGCGCTGGAACAAGGCGAATGGCGTGTTGAAGACATCAACCGCAGCCTGGGCCTGTACTACATCAACCTGGCCGAAAAAGCCGAGAGCAAAGACGACAAGCCAGGCTTCTTCAGCAGCCTGTTCGGCAGCGCGCCGAGCAAGGAAGAGCTTGAGGCCCGCGCCGAGCGTTATCAGGTTCGCCTGAGCAAGGTTGGCGAGAACGTCCAGGTCACCGTAGAGAAAAACATCAACACCGTGGCGCCGGCCGATGTGGCGCGTAAAGTGTTGAGCAAGATTCAGGACAACCTGGGCTGATCCTATGCGTTTTGCCGTTCTCGGCAGCGGTAGTCAAGGGAACGGCACGCTGATAGCCAGCGCTGATACGTACGTATTGGTGGATTGTGGTTTTTCCCTGCGGGAAACCGAAAAACGCCTGCTGCGCCTGGGTGTGAACCCTGCGCAGCTGAGCGCGATACTCGTGACCCACGAACATGCCGACCACGTGCATGGCGTGGGTTTGCTGTCTCGGCGCTACAATCTGCCTGTCTACCTCAGTCGCGGGACCTTGCGCGGGATGCGCAAACCTATTGAGCCCGCAGGCTTTCTGGCCGGCGGCGATCAACTGCAAATCGGCGACTTGAGCATCGGTGTCATTGCCGTGGCCCACGATGCACAAGAACCGACGCAATATGTTTTCAGTGACGGTTTACGGCGCTTCGGCCTGTTGACCGACCTGGGCTCGTATTGTGACAAGGTGCTGGACGGCTATCGGGATCTCGATGCGTTGATGATCGAGTCCAATCACTGTCGTGACATGCTGGCTCGCGGTCATTACCCGTACTTTCTCAAGCAGCGGGTAGGCGGTGAACTGGGGCATTTGA
>NZ_JACNAS010000001.1:1120000-1805000 GCF_017350115.1 Pseudomonas sp. GW456-L13 | reverse complement strand
AGGGACGGAGAAGGCTAGGCCAGCTTGGCGTTGGTTGTCCAAGTTTAAGGTGGTAGGCTGAGATCTTAGGTAAATCCGGGATCTTAAGGCCGAGAGCTGATGACGAGTGTTCCTTTGGAACACGAAGTGGTTGATGCCATGCTTCCAAGAAAAGCTTCTAAGCTTCAGGTAACCAGGAACCGTACCCCAAACCGACACAGGTGGTTGGGTAGAGAATACCAAGGCGCTTGAGAGAACTCGGGTGAAGGAACTAGGCAAAATGGCACCGTAACTTCGGGAGAAGGTGCGCCGGTGAGGGTGAAGGACTTGCTCCGTAAGCCCACGCCGGTCGAAGATACCAGGCCGCTGCGACTGTTTATTAAAAACACAGCACTCTGCAAACACGAAAGTGGACGTATAGGGTGTGACGCCTGCCCGGTGCCGGAAGGTTAATTGATGGGGTTAGCTAACGCGAAGCTCTTGATCGAAGCCCCGGTAAACGGCGGCCGTAACTATAACGGTCCTAAGGTAGCGAAATTCCTTGTCGGGTAAGTTCCGACCTGCACGAATGGCGTAACGATGGCGGCGCTGTCTCCACCCGAGACTCAGTGAAATTGAAATCGCTGTGAAGATGCAGTGTATCCGCGGCTAGACGGAAAGACCCCGTGAACCTTTACTATAGCTTTGCACTGGACTTTGAATTTGCTTGTGTAGGATAGGTGGGAGGCTTTGAAGCGTGGACGCCAGTTCGCGTGGAGCCATCCTTGAAATACCACCCTGGCAACTTTGAGGTTCTAACTCAGGTCCGTTATCCGGATCGAGGACAGTGTATGGTGGGTAGTTTGACTGGGGCGGTCTCCTCCTAAAGAGTAACGGAGGAGTACGAAGGTGCGCTCAGACCGGTCGGAAATCGGTCGTAGAGTATAAAGGCAAAAGCGCGCTTGACTGCGAGACAGACACGTCGAGCAGGTACGAAAGTAGGTCTTAGTGATCCGGTGGTTCTGTATGGAAGGGCCATCGCTCAACGGATAAAAGGTACTCCGGGGATAACAGGCTGATACCGCCCAAGAGTTCATATCGACGGCGGTGTTTGGCACCTCGATGTCGGCTCATCACATCCTGGGGCTGAAGCCGGTCCCAAGGGTATGGCTGTTCGCCATTTAAAGTGGTACGCGAGCTGGGTTTAGAACGTCGTGAGACAGTTCGGTCCCTATCTGCCGTGGACGTTTGAGATTTGAGAGGGGCTGCTCCTAGTACGAGAGGACCGGAGTGGACGAACCTCTGGTGTTCCGGTTGTCACGCCAGTGGCATTGCCGGGTAGCTATGTTCGGAAAAGATAACCGCTGAAAGCATCTAAGCGGGAAACTTGCCTCAAGATGAGATCTCACTGGGACCTTGAGTCCCCTGAAGGGCCGTCGAAGACTACGACGTTGATAGGTTGGGTGTGTAAGCGCTGTGAGGCGTTGAGCTAACCAATACTAATTGCCCGTGAGGCTTGACCATATAACACCCAAGCAATTTGTGAACTCGAAAGAGGCCAGATTGCGGTGTGTGAAGACGAAAGAACCGAGAGTTCGACGCTCACAAAACACCGAAAGCTGTCACATACCCAATTTGCTGAAGCGAGGCCAACCGGCCACGACTCAGTACCCGAATTTCTTGACGACCATAGAGCGTTGGAACCACCTGATCCCATCCCGAACTCAGCAGTGAAACGATGCATCGCCGATGGTAGTGTGGGGTTTCCCCATGTGAGAGTAGGTCATCGTCAAGATTAAATTCCGAAACCCCTATCTGCGTATGCAGGTAGGGGTTTTGTTTTTGGCGTCCCTGTAGGTGCGAGCTTGCTCGCGATGGGCCTCAGTGCGAAATATCCCCTGACAGCCCGCATCAGGCTGTTGGACCTGTGTTGGATAGACGGCAGTCGCACCAGCTACCTAAACTGTCAGCAGATTTTTTGGATCGGGGCAGTGGATGAATCGCAATGAACTTCGCAAGGCGGATATCAACCTGATGGTGGTATTCGAAACGCTGATGCTCGAACGCAATGTCACTCGGGTGGCGGAGAAGCTGTTTCTCGGTCAGCCGACCATCAGTTCGGCGCTCAACCGCTTGCGTGCGATGTTCAATGATCCGCTGTTCATACGCGTTGGCCATCGCATGGAGCCGACGGCACGGGCCGAGGAGATCATCAGGCACCTGTCGCCGGCGCTGGATTCCTTGTCCGTGGCCTTGAGCCTGACCCATGATTTTGACCCGGCCAGCAGTGCGATGTCGTTCCGCATCGGGTTGTCCGACGATGTGGAGTTCGGGTTGTTGCCGCCATTGCTGCGAGCGCTGCGCCAGGAAGCGCCCAACGTGGTGTTTGTGGTGCAGCATGTCGATTACTGGCGGATTCCCGACTTGCTGGCAGCCGGCGATATCACGGTGGGTATCAGCCAGACCCGTGGCTTGCCGGCCAATGCCAAGCGCAAGTTGTTGCGACACATCCAGCCCAGCATTTTGCGCGCCGATGCCTCTGATACACCGCTGACCCTCGATGAATATTGCGCGCGACCGCACGTGCTGGTGTCCCATACCGCCAACGTCAGTGGCTATGCCGACGAGTGGCTGGCGGATATCGGTCGCACACGCCAGGTGGTGCTTTCGGTGCCGCAGTACAGTGCATTACCGGCCCTGCTTGCCGGCACCGACCTGATTGCCAGCCTGCCGGACTACACCGCTGCGGCGATGGCTGCATCGGGAATGCTGTTCAAGGAACCCTTTCCCTTCAAGACACCGACCCTGGATCTATCCATGGTCTGGCTCAGCCATGTCGATAGCGACCCTGCCGAGCGCTGGTTACGTTCGCGCCTGGAGGCGTTCATGAGTGAGCGTGCCGTATTGCCGCTGCCCGAATGAACAGGGTGGCGCTGTGTTATATGTACGACCTTTCCACCCCACTTACAGGAACCCACTCATGCCTCACCTGGACATGGAATACACCGCCAACCTGACTGATCTGAATGCCGAAGTGGCATTGATGCGGTTGAACAATACACTGGTGGCTTCCGGTCAGTTTGCTGCCGAATTCGACATCAAGAGCCGCGCGATCAGGGTCGAGGCGTTCAAGGTCGGTACTGCATTGGCTGAACGGGCGTTCGTGCATGTGAAACTGGCACTGTTGAGTGGTCGTTCCGCACAGATCAAGAAACAGCTGTCTGAAAGCCTGCTGGCGGTGGTGCAGGACGTGTGTGAGTGGCCGAGCGGCGTTGAAGTCCAGTTGTGCGTGGAAATTCTCGACATCGATCGCGATTCCTACAGCAAGACCGCCATCAGCAACTGAGCATCAGGCTGTTTCCTGCTCGAAGCAGGCCTGGATCACTTGCGCTCGCAGCCAGGTGTTGGCGCTGTCCTGATCAACAGCCTGGTTCCACTGCATGTCGAGGGTGAAACCCGGCAAACCAGCGGGCGCTTCACAGTGATTGAAGGTGTCTGCACTGGCCAGTAGTCGCTGGATGCGCCGGGGCAGGGTCAGAACATAGTCGGTGCCGGTGATCAGCTTCAGCGCTGCGCTGTAGCTGTTGGCGCGTGCGACGATATGGCGCTGTTGTGTCTGCTGTGCAAGCCAGCCGTCGACCATGTTGGTGGCGGACGTCCAGGGTGTCGGGAACACGTGTCGACGTTCGACATAGGTTTGCAGGCTCAAGCGTGGTTCTGCCGGCGTGGCGCGTTTGTCGAAAACACACACCAGGTCATCTTCGAGCAGCGTCTGCGATTTGAAATCGACGTGACTGCGATGAAAGTTCGGGCCGAAGCACATCACCAGGTCGAGGCTGCCTTCGCGCAACGCTTGGGCAGGGATATCGGCCTGGAGTTTGAACACATTGACCATCACCGGAAGATCGGCGAGGTCGAAGGTTTTCAACAAGCGCGGCAGGATCAGTTGCTCGAAATATTCCGGGGCGCAGATGTTGAAGGTCACGGGTTGCAGGCCTGGGTCGAACGTGGGTAAGCCGGCGTGACACAGGTTGATGCTTTCGAGGATTTTCAGCACGTGAGGGTACATCGCGCTGGCCTTGCCGGTGGGCTGCATGCCGCCGGTGCGAGTATTGATGAACAGTTCGTCCTCGAAACTGGTGCGCAATTTCTTCAGGCAGTAACTCACCGTGGACTGGCTGACGCAAAGCGTCTCGGATACGTCGGTGACGCTGTTTTGCTCGTACACGGCGACGAACACCATGAGGTCCTGCATGTCGAGTTTTCTAAGCGAATTACTGTTCAGCATCCATTGCGTCTCGCTGCGTCCCTTGCGCTGACCGTGTGCAAGGATGAGCGAATGATCCTAGCGGAATGAGGGAGCAGGGAGAATGCCTCGTCGGAAGTTTCGCCCTGGGCCCTTTCAGCCCCGGACCATCGCCGACACGGCACGGCGGCTGGACATCAATAGCGCGAACATGCCAAGGCCCACCAGCACCGCGCCGGTCATTTCCAGCGGCAGCGGCGTCTGGTGTCCCCATAGCCAGTGGAACAAGGTGATGAACAGCGTGCTCAGATAGATGTAGGAAATCACCGAGGACGGCGCGATCACGCCGATGGCCCGGTGCAGCAGCCAGAACGTCGCCAGGGTGGCGAACACTGCCAGGTACATCAGCCAATAGAAGTCGTTGAGCGTTAGTAATGATGCCGAACGCCAACCGCCACTGAATCCACAGAACACCAGCAGAAACAGCGCACCGAACAGCATGTTCCAGAACGTCATGGACACCGGTCCGCGTCCCTTGAGGCTATTGGCTTTCAGACGCTGGCTGAGGGGGGCGTAGAGCGCCATCGCCAAGCAACCGATGCCGTACACCGTCAATGCATAGGGCGATGGCAACTCGCCGGGGCCGATGCCTTTCATGATCAACAACACCGCCCCGGCAGCGGCGAGCAGCATCGGCATAATCCGTTGTTTCAGACGGCTGTCAGGTGTGAGCACGGCTTCGAAACCCAAGGTCATCAGTGGCACCAGCGTGAACATCGTCCCGGTGTTGACGGCCGAGGTGTAGCGCAACGCTTCGAACAGCGAACCGAAGTACAACGCCAGCAGCAGGCCGAGCACCGCGTGACCAAACAGTGCGCGGACGGTCATGACGGCATCGCCTTTGAGCAGCAACAACGGCAGAAACACCAAAGCGCAAAACAGCAGGCGTAAACCCGTCAGCAGGATCGGGTCGATGGCCTGGCTGACTTGCGCCGCCGCGGAAAACGATGCGGCGATCAACAAGGCCCAAAGCAGCATGCTGGCGTGAGCGACGGCGAAAACGGTGGTTTTCATGGCAGGCTCCGGGTCAATGGATGTGGCGGGCGTAGTGCCTTGGGTTGAAGCGCAAAACCATCAGCATCATCAGCGCCATGACCGCCGTGAGCGACCACCAGGCCCATTCAAAGCTGCCGAGCTGGTCGCGGATGATCCCCGCCAGCAGCGGCGACAGGCCGGCAATCAAGTAGCCGATGCCTTGCACGAATGCGGTCAGGCCACCAGCACGCAATGGATTGTCCAGGTGATCCAGCGATACGATCAGGCTCATCGGGAACAGGCCGCCAATGCCCAGCCCCAGCAGGCATGGCCACAGCAGGCTCAAATGCCGTGGGCCCAGAATCAGTCCGCAGAAACCGGCGATGATCAGTGTCAGCAATACCATCAGCACGACGCGGCGGTCGCGGCTGCGATTGGCAATGACGGGCGTCAACAGACCCGACAACACTTCCATGGCGGTCAGAAACCCGAGCAGCAATCCGGCGTGTTGCTCGCTCCAGCCCTTTTCCACGTAGTAAGGCGCCAGCCAGGCCAGAACACAGGTGTAGGACGCAGTGCCCAGGCCAAAGAAAATTGCGAGTAACCACGCGCGGGAATTGGCAAAGTACGAACCTTTGCCGGATGCCCTCGAATCCAGTGTTGGCATCCCCGCGCTTTGGCTGCGCCAGAAGAGCAATGCCAGCACAGCGAGAACGGCCCAGATCGCCAGGCCCATACGCCAGCTGCCGGTACGCTCCATCACCAGCGGCGCAAAGGAAGCACCCATGGCCGCACCGCCCATGATCGATGTGACGTAGAGCCCCATGCACAGGGCTACGTGGTCGCTGAAGCGGGATTTGATCAACGCTGGCATCAAGGCCTGGATCAGGGCGATCCCGACACCGGCCAGCACCGCGCTGAGGAGCAACTGCGCGGCTGAATCAAGGAACAACCGCGAAAGCGTGGCCACGCCGATGATCAGCAACGAGAAGACTACCGTGCGTTGATCGCCGAATCGCTGACTGACGCGCAGGCCGACAAACATCGCCAGCCCCATGGCCGTCACCGGTAACATTGTCAGCAGTGAAGCCTGGCTGAAGCTCAGCGCAATGTCGTCGCGAATCGCTGAGAGCAGCGGCCCGACAGCGGCCATGGAAGGGCGCAGGTTCAGGGCAACCAGGACAATGCTGAACATGAGCCAGAGGGCAGGGCGGGAAGTGGCTCGGGTGTTTTCCATGATCGGACCTTGATGAATAGGCGGGCGATTAAGGCGCGCGAGCCCCGAAGGGCGCAAATCAGAAAGTCCGGGGTGGTATTTAGAAATCAAATACAGGCCTTCTCCCCACTGAAGGCAGCACAAAACAGCCAAATGTTTAGCCAAACGACATCCAAGGTTCTTCAAATCCTGATTTAACGACTTAAGCCATCGTGTGACGCTGCGGGTCATCTGTTTTCTGCGGTTCTCTCTATGGACGGTTGGCCAGTCGCAATCCACTGCAAGGCATCCAACGGCGTTCGAGCGTCGAGCCTTGGCCGTCGATTCACGCCTGCCACCGCGCCAAACCTCTCCGCACTTCCTTCTGAACTGGCTTTTTGGGCGCTGTGGCATTGCCGCCATGCGCGCCCGCCGGATTCCTGCTTTTTCCGCTGATTGTTCCTACCTGTTCCGCTTGATGGCGGGATTAAAGTGCGGGTGCTTTTGCGTACCCGTCTGACACGGAAAAAGAGAGTTCCCATGAGTTGTGCCACGACCTCGTTTGCCACCCGGCAAGAAGCCCTGACCTTTCTGGAGCAGAACCCGGATATTGAAATGTTCGAGCTGTTCATCCTCGACAACAACGGTGTGCCGCGGGGCAAGTTGCTGCATCGTGACGAGTTGCTGGCGGTGTATGAAAGCGGGCGACCATTGCCGAGCACCATCCTCGGCCTGACCATCAACGGTGATGACGTGGAAAACTCCGGGCTGGTCTGGGATGTCGGTGATATCGACTGCCGGGCCTACCCGATCAGCGGCAGCCTCACGCGTATGCCGTGGCGTCTGATACCGACCGCGGCCGTGCAGGTCAGCATGCACCCAACGGAGGGAATGCCCGCCACTATTGCCGATCCCCGTCATTTGCTGGCGAAGGTCATCGAGGGTTTGCAGGCAGACGGTTATTACCCGGTCATGGCGGCGGAATTGGAGTTCTACCTGCTGGATCAGCAACGCGACAGCAATGGCCGGCCGCAACCGGCACGGGATGTCGATGGCGGGCGTCCGTACGGCACCCAGGTCTATGGTTTACGCGAGCTTGAACAGATCGAACCGTTCCTGGCCGATCTCTACAGTGCCTGCAAACTCCAGGGGATTCCGGCGCGCACGGCCATTTCCGAATACGCGCCGGGGCAAGTGGAGATCACCCTCGAACACCGCACCGACGCACTACAGGCGATGGATGAAGCGGTACGCTACAAGCGTCTGGTCAAAGGCGTGGCGCACAAGCACGGCATGACAGCCTGTTTCATGGCCAAGCCTTTCGATGACCTCGCCGGCACCGGGATGCACATGCACGTGAGCCTGGCGGACAAGGACGGCAACAACCTCTTCGCCAGCGAAGCTGCGGATGGAACGCCGCTGCTCAAGCAGGCCGTCGCCGGCATGCTCAGTACCTTGCTCGATTCGCTGTTGCTGTTCTGCCCCAACGCCAACTCCTACCGTCGATTCCAGGCCAACAGCTATGCGCCCCTGGCGGCCACCTGGGGCGTAGACAATCGCACCGTGAGTTTGCGTGTCCCAGGTGGGCCTGCGTATTCCCGGCACATCGAGCATCGAATTTGTGGCGCAGATGCCAACCCCTATCTGGCGGCTGCGGCGATTCTGGCCGGTATTCATCGCGGCATCCGCGAACAACTCGATCCTGGTGCGCCGGTGGAAGGCAATGGCTACGCCCAGGCCACGAAACTGTTGCCGACAGACTGGCTGACCACCTTGCGATCACTGGAAGGTTCGAGTTGGGCCAGGGAAGCCTTCGGCGGTGAATTCCTCGGCGTCTATCTGGCGGTGAAACGCGCTGAGTATCGTCAATTCATGGGGGAGGTCGGTGAACAGGACTGGCGCTGGTATTTGCATCAGGCTTGAGTCGAATCTGAATCGGGGCTGAACCATTCTCAAATAGTCTGAAAGTGTCAGGCGGACTTAATAAGCCAACTAATTGTTGGCTTATTTTTCACAAAAAATTGATTGTTGGCTACCTAAAATTAGAGCTGTCTCGGTAAATGAAATTTTCACATTTGCCGGAGATACTTACTTTCAGGATCCGCCAAATATCATGCTTAAGATTAAAGCCGTGCGCCCTGAATGGGTGACACTGATTGCCAGCACGTTTTTGTTAGTCGGCTTCAATTACGTACTTTGGCAACACCTGTTCGACATCACCGCATCCGATGGCAAAGGCATCGTCATGCGCGCGGCTTTCGGGGTGATGATCTTCGCGGCCTTCAACATTGTGCTGACCCTGCTGGCATTCCGGCCAGTGCTCAAGCCGCTCCTGACCCTGCTGTTCATGACCAGCGCGGGCGTGGTTTATTTCATGAGCCAGTATGGTGTTTTGATCGATACCGGCATGTTGCGTAACTTCGCCGAGACCAATGCAACGGAAGTGCGTGACTTGCTGTCACTAAAGTTGTTTGTTTATATTTTACTGCTCGGCGTTCTTCCGTCCTGGCTGTTATGGAAAACGCCGATTAATTATCGTCGTTGGCACCGTGAACTGCTCAGTAAAGTTGTGGTGACTTTTGCCTCGGCAGCAGTCATTGGTGGAGTTGCACTGGTTAACTATCAAGGCCTGTCTTCGCTGTTTCGCAATCACCACGAGTTACGCCTGATGGTGGTGCCAAGCAACTACATTGGTGCTTCGGCTGGCTTCTTGCGCGAGCAGGTTGCGTCTGCACATCAACCTTTTGTGAAGCTCGGTGAAGATGCCCGGCGCAATCCAGCCTGGCAAACTCACGGGCGCAAATCACTGACGGTACTTGTCGTGGGTGAAAGTGCCCGGGCGGAGAACTTCGGTGTCCTTGGCTATAGCCGCGACACCACTCCCAAGCTGAGTAAGGAAGACGGCCTGATCGCTTTCACCGATGTGCACTCCTGCGGTACTGAAACCGCCGTATCGGTGCCTTGCATGTTCTCCAACATGGGGCGCAAGGACTACAACGCCAGCAAGGCAAAGAACGAAGAAGGCCTGTTGGACGTGCTCAAGCATGCGGGTATCGACGTGATCTGGCGTGACAACCAGTCAGGCTGCAAAGGTACGTGCGATCGCGTCACCCTTCAGGACGTCAGTAATCTGAAGGACCCGGCGCTGTGCGCCAACAGTGAATGCCGCGATGAAATCCTGCTGCAAGGGCTGCAGCATTTCATCGATACCCTGGACAAGGACACGGTATTGGTATTGCACCAGATGGGCAGCCACGGTCCTGAGTACTTCAAGCGTTATCCGAAAGAGTTCGAGCGCTTCACCCCGGTTTGCGAGAGTAATGCCCTGAACAATTGCAGCCGCGAAAGTATCGTCAATGGCTACGACAACACCCTGGTCTATACCGACCATGTACTGTCGACCTTGATCGATCTGCTGCGCAGCAACCAGGACAAAGTGGATACCGCGATGCTGTATCTGTCGGACCACGGCGAGTCCCTGGGTGAATACAACTTGTTCCTCCACGGCACGCCCTACATGCTGGCACCGGAGCAGCAAAAGCATGTCGCCATGTTTGCCTGGTTCTCCGACAGCTATAAAAAGTCGTTTGCGCTAGATACCCGCTGCTTGCAACAGAGCCGTGAAAAGTCCCTCAGCCAGGACAACCTGTTCCATTCGATGCTTGGGCTGCTGGAGGTTGACAGCAAGGTCTACCACCAGGATCTGGACATGTTTGCCGGATGTCGTGGTCCAGTGACAGACGGCGTATTGGCCAAGGAATGATCTCCTCTGACTCTTTTTCACGCAGCGGCCGTCGACCTGGTTTTTGACAGGTGTTGGCCGAACACGGTGATTCTCGCGACGGTTCCAGGTGCTGGGTAAGACCAGCTAGCTCGGCTTTGTAGGACTATTCTTTATGTCACGCAGTAATTTTCGCTAATGCTCTTGTTCAGTGGATGCGCGGAAATCGCCGGGGGCGATATATACTGCGCGCCATTCTTCAAGGGAGAGCCGTGTGGCCATCGATATTCACTGGATTCGCGACAACGATAGCCTCGGACGGTTGTGTGCCGAGTGGCAACAGTTGCCATTCGTTGCCCTCGACACCGAATTCATGCGGGTCGACACCTTCTACCCAATCGCCGGCCTGCTGCAGATCGGTGATGGCGTTCGCGCCTATCTGATCGACCCGCTGACCATCGACAACTGGCAGCCATTGGCCGCTTTGCTGGAAAACCCTGCGGTGGTCAAAGTTGTCCACGCGTGCAGCGAAGACCTCGAAGTCCTGCTACGCCTGACCGGCAGCCTGCCGGCGCCGCTGTTCGATACGCAACTGGCTGCCGCTTATCTGAACCTTGGTTTTTCCATGGGTTATTCGCGGCTGGTGCAGGAAGTGCTCGGCATCGACCTGCCCAAGGGGGAAACCCGTTCCGACTGGCTGCAACGCCCGCTTTCCGAAACCCAGATCAGCTATGCCGCCGAAGATGCCGTGCATTTGGCTGAAGTTTTCGTAAAACTGCGTCCAAAGCTTTCCAACGAGAAATACGCCTGGGTCCTGGAGGATGGCGCCGAGCTGGTGGCCAACCTGCGCCGCGAGATCGACCCGTACGAGGTCTATCGCGATGCCAAGCTGGCCTGGAAGCTGTCTCGCGCCCAACTCGCCGTTTTGCGTGAGCTCTGCGCCTGGCGTGAAAAGGAAGCCCGGGCGCGCGACCTGCCGCGCAACCGGATCATCCGCGAGCATTCGTTGTGGCCGCTGGCGCGTACGCAACCGGATAACCTCGGCGCCCTGGCGAAAATCGAAGACATGCACCCACGTACCGTGCGTCAGGACGGCGAGTTTCTGCTTGATCTGATCAAGCGCTCTGGCAGTGTGTCGCCTGATCAATGGCCGCCAGCCGTGCCGGAGCCGTTGCCGGTGGATGCTGCTGCGCTGCTCAAACAAATGAAGGCCATAGGCCAGGCCGAAGCCGAGCGCCTGAACATCGCGCCGGAACTGATGCTGCGCAAGAAAACCCTGGAAGCGCTGCTCAAGAGCGGCTTCCCCAATGGTCCCTACCAATTGCCTGATTCGCTGCGTGGCTGGCGCCGCGAATTGATGGGCCAGGCGCTGCTCGACAGCCTGGCCACCGCCGGAGAACAGCCTTGAAACGTATTTGCTCCATCTACCGCAGCTCGAAAAGAAACGAAATGTACCTGTATGTGCTCAAGAGCGATGCTCTGGAGCGCGTGCCGGATACCCTGATGGCAGCCTTCGGCAAGGCCATCCACGCGTTCGACCTGGTGCTGAGCCCCGAGCGCAAGCTGTCGCGCGAGGACATCACGGTCGTGCTGGAGAACCTCGAGAAACAGGGTTATCACCTGCAAATGCCGCCTGCCGAAGACGAGTACATCGAGCACTTGCCGGAAGAATTGTTGCGTCGCAACGATCCGATGTGAGCGGCAGACAGACTCTGTTCAGAGTGGTTATGAAACACTGATTGATTTTAGCGATGGCAGCATCGACGGAGCACTGCTCTGTCGGCGGTCGTCTGCACTGTTTTTGAAAGGTTTGAAGCATGCGCGTCCTGATTGCTGAACACGACCACCCCGTGTACGCCCAACTGTTGCGCGAGGCGGCACCGGACCTGGAGGTGCTGACCAGCGGTGATTCCGCCGAACTGGCCAGCCAGGCCGCCGATTGCCCGGTGTGGCTAGGCCAGCCTGATTTGCTGGCGACCCTGTTACGCCAGGGTCATCAACCGCAATGGCTGCAATCGACCTGGGCCGGCATCACGCCGCTGCTGGCCGATGGCTTGCCGCGGCACTATCGGCTGACCCGTGCAGTCGGAATCTTTGGCCAGGTCATGGCCGAGTACGTGCTCACGTACATGCTCGGTCATGAGCGTGAAGTGCTGGCGCGACTGGTCAGCCAGGTCGAGCGCAAGTGGGAAAGTCGCCAGGTCCAGAGCCTGGCAGGGCGCAGGGTGTTGATCGTCGGCACCGGTGATATCGGTCAAAGTGTCGCGCAGTTCCTCGTGCCGTTTGGCGTCGAACTGTATGGCGTTGCCAGCAGCGCACGGGAGCAGGCACCGTTTATCGAAGTTGGTTCGATGGCGGATTTGCCGCGGCTGGTCGGTGAAGTCGATTACGTGGTCAATCTGCTGCCGAACACGCCGGACACCCACGATGTCTACGACGCGGCGCTGTTCAAGCAATTCAAGCCGACCGGGTTGTTCATCAACGCCGGGCGCGGAGTGGCGGTGGTTGATGCGGATCTGGTGGATGCCTTGAAGGAAGGGCATCTGGCGGGTGCAGTGATCGATGTGTGCCGTCAGGAACCCTTGCCCCAGCGTCATCCGTTCTGGACGGCCTGGGGCCTGCTGCTGACCGGCCACAGCTCGGCCCCGACTTCGCCTTCGATGATGGTGAAGCTGTTTGTCGAGAACCTGCGGGCTTATGAGGCGGGAGAGGCGTTGCGCGGGGAAGTGGATTTCGATCGCGGGTATTGAACACACCATCAAAAACTGTGGGAGCGAGCTTGCTCGCGATGAGGCTGGTACATTCAACATCAATATTGACTGTCCTACCGCTATCGCGAGCAAGCTCGCTCCCACAGGGATTTTCAGTATGGCTCAGAGGGTGAAGTCACCTTCAGCCGCCAACTCGCTCAATGGACGACGCGGGCTGGGTTCTTCACGGGCTTGCAGATAATCCGCCAGGCTCGCCTTGTCCCCCAGCTTGCCCACCGCGACGGCGGCGTGCAGGGCGTAGCCTTCAGGAATGTTCAGCGCCTTGCGGGTCAGCTCCTGGTCGAAGCCGGCCATGCCGTGGGTGTGCCAGCCGCTCAGGCTCGCTTGCAAGGCCAGGTGGCCCCAGGCGGAACCGGTGTCGAAGGTGTGCCACAGGGCCGGGGTTTCTTCGGCGGCGCCAGGCACGGCGAAGGTGGTTTTCGAAATCACGATCACCAGGGCCGAAGCATGTTGCGCCCAGCTGCGGTTGAATTCGTTCAGCAGGCCCAGGTAACGCTCCCAGTTCGGCGTGTCGCGACGTGCGTAGAGAAAGCGCCAGGGTTGCGAGTTGTAGGCCGAGGGTGCCCAGCGGGCGGCTTCGAAGAAGCTCAGCAGGGTTTCCTCCGGAATCGTTTCGCCAGTGAAGGCGCGGGGCGACCAGCGATCGGTGAACTGAGGGTGAATGGCGTAATCGGCAACGCGTGGGTTGGCACTCATCAAGAGATTCCTGGCTACGTTTGAAAGTGGGAGCAACACAAAACCCTACTTGGCAGCGCAAAAACTGACAAGCCCGGTGTACCGACAGTCGCCAATGCTTGGCCCGCGGAGCTGCGGGCACTAGACTGGCGGCCTTTTCACCACCTGATGTCGATACTCGAACCATGGCCGCCAAAGTAGAACCGTTCTGGATACGCAAGACCCTTGATCAACTCGATCAGGAGGAATGGGAGTCGCTGTGCGACGGCTGTGGATTGTGCTGCCTGCAAAAGCTTGAAGACGAAGACGACAACAGCGTCTATTACACGCGCATCGCCTGCAAGTTGCTGGACCTGAAAACCTGCCAGTGCACGGACTATCCCAACCGCCGTGACTCGGTGCCGGACTGTATCCAGCTCACGCCGGGCAAGGCCGACGAATTCAAATGGCTGCCACCGACCTGCGGCTATCGCCTGGTCAGCGAAGGCAAGGACCTGCCGTTGTGGCATCACCTGGTGTGCGGTGATCGCGATGCCGTTCATCACGAGCGGATTTCCCAGTCCGGGCGCATGCTCGCCGAAGGCAGCGTGCCGGAAGATGATTGGGAAGATCATCTGATTTTCCGCGCAGGCTGATTGCCTGAGGTTCAACGTTTCACGAAGGAGTGTGTATGGCTGTGGGATGGCGGCAGGCGTGGATCCTTGGATTACTGGCCGTGAATTCGCCGGCATGGGCTGCGAACAAGGTCAATCTGGATTACCACGTGCGCCTGTTGCCGCAGAGCGATCAGGCCGAAGTGCGCCTGACGCTCGCCCAGGGCTCGGCGGTACGCAGCCTGGATTTCGACCTTGGCGACGGCAGCCACTACAGCGATTTCAAGGCTGACGGCCAATGGCAACTGACCCCCGGCAAAGCGGCGCGCGGTGTCTGGCGTCCGGCTGCGGACAAGGCCAGCCTGACCTACCGCGTGAGTATCAGCCACGGGCGCAAGAGCGGCAGCTTCGACACGCGCATGACGCCAGGCTGGGCGTTGATGCGCGGCGACAATCTGGTGCCGGCTGCCAGACTCGATCAACAGGACGGCATCGAACTGGTTTCACGCCTTGAGTTCGAGCTGCCCGGTGGCTGGAAAAGCGTTGAAACCGCTTGGCCACGAATCGGCCCGAATAAATTCCGTATCGATAACCCTTCCCGACTGTTCGACCGGCCTACCGGCTGGATGCTCGCTGGTGAGCTCGGCAGTCGCCGCACTCGTCTGGGCGAGACCGAAGTCACAGTCGCCTCGCCGCTGGGGCAGGGCATGCGCCGTATGGATGTGCTGACGCTGCTGACCTTCGTCTGGCCGCAAGTGCAGGCGCTGTATCCGCGACACCCGGGCAAACTGCTGATCGTCGGGGCCAATGATCCAATGTGGCGCGGCAGCCAGTCGGCGCACGAGTCGATCTACCTCAACAGTCGTCTGCCGGTGGTCAGCGAAAGCGGCACCAGTGCCTTGGTCCGTGAGTTGGCCCAGGTGTTCGGGCGTGTCAAAGGCACCCGGCGCAGTGACTGGATCAGTGAGGGCTTTGCTGAGTATTACGCCATCGAACTGGTGCGCCGGGCTGGCGGCATGAGCGATGAGCGCTACGAGAGCCTGCATCGCAAATTGGTCAAGATCAGCCAGAAAGTCACCACGCTGCGCGGTGAGCGGATCAGCTCGACGCAAGTGGCCAGGGCGGTGGTGTTGCTGCAGGAACTGGACCGCGAGATTCGCCTGAAAACCCACAACAAGCGTTCGCTCGATGATGTGCTGCGCGGGGCGATGCGGCTGGATAACGTTGATACCAAGGACTTTGTGCAGCTGTCGGAGAGTGTTATTGGCGACTCTTCCAAAGTCCTTGATACCGGTTTACTTCAGTGAGTCCGTCATCGCGAGCAAGCTCGCTCCCACAGTGATTGGGGGTGAACACAAATGTTGTGAGCGCCACATAGCCCTGTGGGAGCGCGCTTGCTCGCGATGAGGCCAGTGGCTTCAGCGCAAATCCTGATTCAAACCCCGGCTTTCGGCGACTTCAAGGAATCATTGCCGGTAACGGTTGCGGTTTTGGTCGCCGCCTCGGCATTGGCCTTCAGCGTCTTCAACTCTTCACCCGCCCGCTGAATTTTCGCCCGCACGTTGTTCATGTCCTGACGGCTTTTCTCCAGCAGGCTTTTCGCCGAGCTGTGGCCGGTAATTCCACGCGCCAGGGCCACGCCGCCGATGGCCACCTGGATCAGGCCAAAGATCCCGCCACGCCGCAGTCCCTTGCCCACCATCACCACGCCACCGGCCAGGGAGCCAATGCGTTCCCAGCCCTGCACGTTTTGCTCGGAAGGGCTCTGGAACGGGGTGGATTCGATACGCTCGACGGGTTTGAGTTCGCTCATGGTCTGTCTCCAGGCTTCAGTGATCGATAGTCAAACTGACAGCCTGGGCGGGCAGCTCGTTCAATCGGATGTGTGGCGATTCAGCGGAATTTTGGTCCGGAGCGGGTATTGAGCCCCTTGGACATGCGGTCGTAGAGCACGACGTTGACCGTGGCGGCCAGGTTCATGCAACCGGTGGTCGGAATGTAGACCACGTCTTCGCACCAGTCGCGAATCTCTTTATCCAGCGATCCGTCTTCCGGACCGAAGATGTAGAGCGCGCGATCCGGGTGGGTGTATTCCGGCAACGGGCGGGCGCCCTCGACCAGTTCCACGGCGACGGGCACACAATTGAGGGGCAGGATTTTCTTCAGGTCGTCGATGCCGATCAGCGGGATGTCGTAGTGCACGCGCTTGGTATCGGTGACGAAGTCGGCGGCGCGCTCATAGCGCTTGCCGGTGTAGAACACCGACGCCACGCCATAACAGCCAGCGGCGCGCATCACCGAACCGACGTTCTCCGGTGATTTGGGGTTATACAAACCAATGCAGCTGTACCGTTTGTCTGCCACGAGCGGGGTGCCTTTCGGGAAAAAAGCGGGATTATACGGGGATTGGGCGGCAGCGGTCAGTTTGGATATTGGCGGTGGCAGGGCTATTGCCATCGCGAGCAAGCTCGCTCCCACATTTGATCTGTGTCGTTCACAAAATCAACTGTAGGAGCGAGCTTGCTCGCGATGAGGCCGGATCAGGCGCTGAAAATCTTCAGTCTTCTTTCTTCATCAACCCCGCCAACGCCGCAAACGGGTTGTGCGTGGCCTTGGCGATTTTCGGCGTGCTCAGCGAGCCTTCGTCGAAATACTGCTGGTCGGTATACCGCGAGTGTTCGTTATCGTGGCAGTACAGGCACAACAACTCCCAGTTCGAGCCGTCCTGCGGGTTGTTGTCGTGGTTGTGGTCGCGGTGGTGCACGGTCAGTTCGCTCAGGCGCTTGCCGGAGAACTCACGGGCGCAGCGGCCACAGACGTGCGGGTACATCTTCAGGGCCTTGTCGCGGTAGCCCATTTCCTTGTCGCGCTGGTTGTCGGCGAGGATGCGATCCAGCTTCGAAGTGTTGGTCGGGGTGGACGAACTCATGGGTTCACCTTTGTAGAAAGACTAATGACGGTTATAGGGTGAAGTTTAGCCTAGCCCTTGAGCTTCTCGGCAATCCAGATGGTGTGGCGGGTGCCCTTGTTGCCGTGGGCGAAGACCTGCACTTCCTCGGCCTTGAAACCCGCCTTCTTCAGTTTGTCGGAAAACTGCCGGTCAGCGCTGGCCGACCAGACGGCCAACACGCCTTTTGGTCTCAGGGCCTTGGCGCAGGCACTGAGGCCTGCGGCGGAGTAGAGCCAGCTGTTGGCTTTCTGGGTCAGGCCTTCGGGACCGTTGTCGACGTCGAGCATGATGGCATCGAAACCCTGGGGCTCGGCCTGCAGGACTTTGGCCACGTCTTCCATGCGAATCACGGTCCGCGGGTCTTGAAGCGGGTTTCCGGCTTTCTCGCCGAGTGGCCCGCGATTCCACTCCACAACGCCAGGCACTAATTCAGCGACCACCACTTCGGCAGTCTTGCCCAGGTGCCTGAGCGCCGAAGCGAGGGTGAAACCCATGCCCAGGCCGCCGATGAGCACCCGTGAACCCGGTCGGCCGGCGACCTTGCGACACGGGATCTCGGCCAGGGCATCTTCGGAGCCGTGCATGCGCGTGTTCATCAATTGTCCGCCGTCGCCGCCCTGGATCTTGATGACAAAATCCTCGCCGTATTCGAACAGGCACAGGGCGCCGCCGTTTTCAGGGATGGGGGTGGTGTCCAGCAGAACGAAACGTTTCATGGGGCTCACTTGAAGAAAATTGGCAGAACTCGGGAGGGCAAACAGACGCAGTTGGGAGTAGCCTGTTTATGACGACAAGGCCAACGGAGCCATTGATGAAGCGCACCATTCTAACGGTCATTGCCCTGGCCGCGCTCTCGATAACTGCAGTGCAGGCGCAACAGCTGCAATCGATTCCCGTCAGCCCCGCGCCGATACCCGGTTCGCCCGGCACCGCGACGCCCACGCCGTACCCGCAAATCAGCCCGGCGCCTTTGCCTAAAGTCGGCCCCGGCAGTAGCGGTCCGCCGTTGGTGCCGATTGAAATGCCCAGCCCGCCGATCAAGGACCAGCCTATACCGGGCCTGGAGCCCAATCCGCCGAAAACCAAATCGCCGGGCGGCTAGACCTGCTGCGAAAGCAGTTGACCGTCGGCCATGCGCAGTCGTTTGGAGAGGGACACGGCGAGGGCGCGGATGATCTTGGCGGCGATTTTCGGTGCGTCGTTGAGCATCTTTTCCAGCGAGTCCTTGCCCAGGTTGAGCAACTGGCAGTTGCTTGCGGCCACGCAACTGGCCGAGCGCCGTTCGCCGTCGAGCACGGCCATTTCACCGAACGAGCGGCCGCTGCGCAACGTGGCGATGGTAACTCGCTGCCCGTCAGCGTTGGTTTTCTGCACCGCCACCTGACCGGTATGGATGATGCACATGAAACTGCCGGCATCGCCCTCCTGGAAGATTTCCTCGCCCTGGGCAATGGTGCTGATACTGAAGTAGCCCGAAGCCGCGGCGAAGTCGGCTGGCTGCAGTTGATTGAACAGGCCGCAATCCATCAGCCAGTCGCGAATTTCGTTGTTCAGAAAGGTTGGTTCAGACATGTCGTCACGGTCTTTATTGTTGTGTCTGTTACTGGCTCGAATTTGAAGTCACCGAAAACCCCTTGTGGGAGCGAGCTTGCTCGCGATTGCGGCTTCACAGGCAACGGTAATGTTGAATGTGCTGACGCCATCGCGAGCAAGCTCTCTCCCACAGGGTACTGGTGTTGTATCGGCTACCAGTGTGTGGAATTAAGACCGGTTCATCGGCCCGGGTTCCTCAGGCCATGCCCAAAACCTTGAACAAAAATGCATATTCGAGTGCTACGTCACGCAATCCCTGGTATCGCCCGCTCATCCCGCCATGCCCGGCACCCAATTCAGTCTTGAGTAGCAGGGGATTGCTGTCGGTCTTGGTCGCGCGCAATTTCGCCACCCACTTGGCTGCTTCCCAATACTGCACGCGGCTGTCGTTGTAACCGGCGATCACCAGGGTGGCCGGATAAGCTTGCGCGGTGACATTTTCATACGGGGCGTAGGCCTTGATCCGATCATGGACGTCCGGCTCTTCAGGGTTGCCCCACTCGTCGTACTCCGTCACGGTCAATGGCAGATCAGGGTCGAGCATGGTGTTGAGTACGTCGACGAACGGCACTTCGGCGATGGCGGCGCCAAACAGCTCCGGCCGTTGGTTGAGCACCGCGCCGATCAGCAAGCCACCGGCGCTGCCGCCACTGATAGCCAACTGCGGTGCAGTGGTGAAGCCTTGGGCGATCAGGTGTTCGGCGCAGGCGATAAAGTCGCTGAAGGTGTTGTGCTTGTGCTCCTGCTTGCCGGCGCGATACCAGGCTTCCCCCAGTTCGCCGCCGCCACGCACGTGGGCAATGGCAAACGCCATGCCGCGATCCAGCAGACTCAGGCGCGCGTGGGAAAACCACGGGTCGAGGCTTTCGCCGTAGGCACCATAGCCGTAGAGGTACAGCGGCACGGGTTTGCCCAGGTCTGCGCGCTTGATCACCAGGCTGATGGGCACTTGCGTGCCGTCCGGCGCCGTGGCCCACAGGCGTTGGCTGACGTAGGCGTCGGCATCGAACGGGCCGAGCACCGGGGTTTGCTTGAGGACTTTCTGCTCGCCGGTCGCCAGTTCAAGCTGGCGGATTTGCGCCGGACGGTTCAACGCTTCGTAGCGCAGGCGAATCCGGTCGCTTTCGAACTCCAGGCTGTTTTGCACGTGCAGGCTGTAGGCCGCATCCGGCAGTTGCACACGATAAGGCGCCAGGCTTTGTGGGTGGACTTCAATGACCGGCAAGCCGCCAACCCGCAGGCTCAGGGTCATGGCCCCGGTGTTAAGGCTGATGCCGTCGATCATCACCGTGTCGCTGTGGGGGATCAGGTTCTGCCAGTCGGCTTCGGTGGGCGCGGCGCCGGTATCGACGGCCGTGTACAAGGCGAAATTGATGCCGTCACGGTTGCTGCGAATGAACCAGGTCCATTGACCGTCGAGTACGCCGTGATCGACGTCGTACTCATGCTCCTCGACCCGTGGCGCGATGCAGGCAAAGGCGTGCTGCGGTTGGTTGGCGTCAAGCACCCAGGCTTCGCTGGTGGTCTTGCTGCCCACGGACAGCAGCAATTGCTGCTCGGAGCTTGAACGGTAGCAATGCATGAAGAAGCGCCCGTCCGGCTCATGGAACACTTCTTCGGCCGCCGTGCCGTCCAGTCGATAGCGATACAGCTTGTGCGGACGATGGGTGTCATCCAGTTCGCCAAAGAATAGCGTCAGGCTATCGTTGGCCCAGGTCATGCTGCCGTCGCAGTCCTGGAATTCCAGCTCGCTGACACGGCCGTCGGACAATTCCTTCACGAACAGCGTGTAAATCTCCTCGCCGCTGGAGTCGATGCTGTAGGCCAGACGCTGGTGGTCCGGGCTGATGCTGAACGCCCCGAGCGAAAAGAAACCACCCTTGGCCAGTTCGTTGGGGTCCAGCAGCAGTTGTTCGCGGCTTTCGTCGAGGGTCAGGCTGTCATCGGCCGGACGCGGGCAGCGGTAGTGCCTGGCGTACTCATCGCCTGCCGTGGTGCGGGTGTAATACAGATAGGGGCCCCATGGCGAGGGCAGGGACAGATCGGTCTCGAGAATCCGCCCCTTGATCTCTTGGAACAGGGTTTCGCGCAATGCGGCCTGGTCGGCGGTTTGCGCTTGCTGATAGCTGTTTTCGGCTTTCAGGTAGTCGAGCACTGCCTCGGTGTCGCGCTCCTGCAGCCAGGCATACGGGTCGGAGCCTTCAGCCTTGTGGGCAATCGGAGCGTCGTGAATGTTGGCGGATAGGGGCATGAAGGGTTCTCGAGCAGTGTACGGAATAGGTTTGGAACCTGTGGGAGCGAGCTTGCTCGCGATGAGGCCAGTACATCCAACATCAATGTTGACTGTCAGTCCGCCATCGCGAGCAAGCTCGCTCCCACAGGGTTCTATGTCTTGACCGAAGGCATTGATGCAGCCTGATGGGCGAAAAGCCGTTATCATAAGCGCCTCTTTGCCTGCCTTGCCATGGACACCATGACCGAGAACGACTATCTGATCGCTTGGGGCCTCTACGCCTTCGCCGCTTTGGGCTGCCTGTTGGTGTGGATGCGCTTGACCCGCTGGATGTGGCGTTGGCTGCGTGAGCCGCTACGGCTGGCGATGGTCGTGCTGCTGTTCAGCCCGACCATCATCGACCCGGTCAAGGACAAAATCGCACCGGCTCTCGCCATTACCGCGCTCGACCTGCTGTTCAAGGTCGGCAACAACGCCTGGCGGGCGATTTCCGATCTGTTCATGTACGGCATGATCGCGTTCGGCCTCTATCTGGTGCTGGTGGCGATCCGTTTCCCCATCGAGCGCGCCTCCAATGCCCGCAGGGAGCAGGCTGCCGCCGCCAAAGCCGCCGTCCGTGCCGACGAGCCCGAGGACGATCAACCGTTCGGCGGTGCCGGCGATGATCGTTATGGTCGTCCGCCCGTGCCGAGCACTCCTCAGCGGATGCGAGTCGAACCCCGTCTGTAACCTTGCCCCTGCGATTGAGCGAGAGTCCGAGCATGTGTGAGTTATTGGGCATGAGCGCCAATGTCCCGACCGATATCGTGTTCAGCTTCACCGGGCTGATGCAGCGCGGCGGACGCACCGGCCCGCACCGCGATGGCTGGGGCATTGCCTTCTATGAAGGCCGTGGACTGCGGCTGTTCCAGGACCCGGCGGCGAGCTGCGAGTCGGAGGTCGCGAACCTGGTGCAGCGCTATCCGATCAAGAGCGAAGTGGTGATCGGGCACATCCGCCAGGCCAACGTCGGCAAGGTCTCCCTGTCCAACACGCATCCGTTCGTCCGTGAGCTGTGGGGGCGCAACTGGTGTTTCGCCCATAACGGCCAGTTGGCGGACTTCCAGCCAGTGACCAGTTTCTATCGCCCGGTCGGCGATACCGACAGCGAAGCGGCTTTCTGCGATTTGCTCAACCGTGTGCGTGCGGCGTTCCCCGAGCCGGTCGAGGTCGAAGAGCTGCTGCCTGACCTGGTGGCAGCGTGCGCCGAATACCGCAGCAAAGGCGTGTTCAACTGCCTGCTCAGCGACGGTGACTGGCTGTTCTGCTATTGCTCGACCAAGCTGGCGCAAATCACCCGTCGTGCACCGTTTGGCCCGGCACGCTTGAAGGATGTCGACGTGATCGTCGACTTTCAGGCCGAAACCACGCCTAACGATGTGGTGACCGTCATCGCCACCGAACCCCTGACCGAAAACGAAACCTGGACCCGTTACGAACCGGGTCAATGGAGCCTGTGGCGACGCGGCGAATGTGTCAGCCAGGGCCAGACCGAATAAGGACTCCTTGCATGTTGCTCAGTTATCTACGGCTGGTGTTGTTTGCGGCGGGCCTGTTGATCGGTGTCCAGGTACCGGGCTTCATCAGCGATTACACCAAGCGGGTCGAGGCGCACCTGATCGAGGCGCAGGCCAGTCTGAGCGGCTTCCAGAACACCGCCAATCAGTTCTTCAAGGGTGACATGCAGGCTCTGGTCGCGCATTACCGCGCCAGCGAAGACCCGATCTTTCGCAGCGACGCCGACAGCCTGGGCAACCTGCTGACCCGTCAGGTGGCGCTGGACAAGCAATTCCAGGCGATGCAGGGCCCGTGGTACATCCGCTTCCTGCAAGTGGTGCTGGCCGCCGATCCGGATATCCGCAAGGAAACCTGGAATGGCTACAGCTACCAGATCCTGTTGACGCCCGAAGCGATGGTCTGGGGCATGAGCGGCGCGTTGCTGCTGTCGTTCGGGATCGAGTGCCTGTTCCGACTGATCGACTGGGTGGTGCTGGGCGGCAAGCGTCTGCGCCAGAGCCGGCCGATCGAAGAGCGGGATTTGCGCGGTTTGTAATACTGCGCGGTCCCTGTGGCGAGGGGGCTTGCCCCCGTTGGGTTGCGCAGCAGCCCCAAAACCAGATACCCCATTTTTTCAGGTGTACTGCGTTTATCAGATTTACGACTGCGGCGCAGTCGATCGGGGGCAAGCCCCCTCGCCACAGGACGTCATCAGTCAGCCAGAGTGATGTAGTCGTCACCCACCTTCCGCGCATACTGCTCCACCACGTGCTGGCACAACGTCACGATCTCCTCGACCCACTCCGCGCCAACCCGCCATGACACCACCACTTGCAGGTTGGGCGGGCGTTGGTCGATGGCCAGCAAGGTCAATTCCCCCCGCTCCAGTTCCTCGGCCACCAGCACCGGTGGCAATGCGCCGATGCCGAAGCCGTCGCGCAACAAACGGGTGATGGCCGACACCGAATTCACGCAGTTCAGTCGCGGTGTCATGACGCCATTGGCCTGCATCAGCGCCAGCACTTCCTGATGCGGATGGGAGTTTTTCGAATAAGTGATGATCCGCTCACGTGCCAGTTCGGCGACGTTCGTGTAATTGCGGTTGTAGATCGAGTTGCTGGCGACAATCCAGCCCATGGGGTGGCTGGCCAGTTCCAGGCTGCGCACGCTTTCCTGGCGCAGCAGGTCGGTCTGCAGGATCACATCGAGAAAGCCTTTTTGCAGCTGATCGCAGAGGTTGAGCGAGGTATCGGCTACCAGTTCGATTTCCACCAGCGGGTAGTGATCGGTCATCTGCGCCACCAACGGGCTGAGCCAGGTATGGATCACTGTGTCCATCACGCCGATGCGCACCCGTCCGGCCTTGCTCGAGCGGGTCTCGATCGACTGCTTGAGCGCCTGCATGGTGTCCATCATCTGCTCGGCGTAATCGAGCACCTTGAGGCCTTCGGGCGTCAGGCTCACGCCGCGCGAATCCCGCAGAAACAGCTTTACCCCCAGCTCGCTTTCAAGCACTGCGATGCGGCTGGAAATCGAGGCCTGAGTGGTGAAGAGCTTGTCGGCGGTCAGGCGGAAACTCTTGAGTCGGGCGACCCAGACAAAGGTCTCGAGAAACTTCAGGTTCATGGGATAAAGATTTCTTATGTCTAAGGCGGGTTTTTATTAGTTGGACGCAGCAGGGGCGCGCGTCCAAAAATCGGCGCATCCGGTTCCCACGATAGGCGTCGTCGGGGCTCAGAACAATACCAATAAAATCAGCGCGGAGATTTGCCATGAGTGCGCCCGACACCACCGCCATTCCGAAAGCCTCGGCCCGTCCGGGACCTTTCGACTGGTATCGCAACATCAATCAGCAGGAACGCCGCACCTTCTGGAGCTGCAAGATCGGCTATGGCCTGGACGGCATGGACACCCAGATGCTCAGCTTTGTGGTGCCAACCCTGATTGCCATGTGGGGTATCACCACCGGCCAGGCCGGGCTGATTCACACCAGCACGCTGATCGCTTCGGCCATCGGCGGCTGGGTAGCGGGGATTCTCTCCGATCGCATCGGTCGTGTGCGCACCTTGCAATTGACGGTGTTGTGGTTTGCCTTCTTCACCTTCCTCTGCGGCTTTGCCCAGAGCTACGAGCAACTGCTGATTGCACGGACCCTGATGGGCTTCGGTTTCGGCGGTGAGTGGACGGCCGGCGCGGTGCTGATCGGTGAAGTCATTCGAGCCAAGGACCGTGGCAAGGCCGTGGGCATGGTGCAGTCCGGCTGGGCGCTGGGTTGGGGGTTGACGGCGATTCTGTATGCGCTGCTGTTCTCGGTATTGCCACCGGAAGACGCCTGGCGCGCGCTGTTCATCCTCGGCATCGTGCCGGCAATCTTCGTGATATTCGTCCGCCGCCTGGTCAAGGACCCGGAAATCTATCGTGAAGCCAAAGCCAGGCAGGAGCCGAGCAACCCGTCGAAGTTCTACGAGATTTTCGCCCCCGGCATGCTCTTCACCACGATTCGCGCTTCGTTGCTGACCACCGGCGCCCTGGGCGGCTACTACGCGATCACGTCCTGGTTGCCGACTTTCCTGAAGAACGAGCGTGGTTTGAGCGTACTCAATACCAGCGGTTATCTGGCGATGGTGATCGTCGGGTCCTACGTGGGTTATGTCATCAGCGCCTATTTGACCGACATCCTCGGACGTAAAAAGAACTTCATCCTGTTCGCCGTCGGCTCGTTCACCATTGTGTTGCTGTACACGCAACTGCCGGTCAGCAACGGCGTGATGCTGTGGCTGGGCTTTCCGCTGGGCTTCTTTGCCTCCGGGATCTTCAGTGGCATGGGTGCATTCCTGACCGAGTTGTTCCCCACGCGCATTCGCGGTTCGGGCCAGGGTTTTTGCTACAACATCGGACGGGCGCTGGCGGCGTTGTTTCCACTGTTGATTGGCCTGCTCAGCCAGACCGTGCCGCTGAGTGTAGGCATCGGTGCCTTTGCGGCGGTTTCCTACGGCGTGGTGATCCTCGCGGCCTTGAGTTTGCCGGAAACCCGTGGCAAGCAACTCGACGCCCAGTAACTGATAATCTGCGGGGCTGTCTTACGGATATGTCCCGCAGCTGAAAAGAATAAAGCCTACAGGAGTGTTCAGTGTGAGCCGCCTGCTATTGAACTGCGACATCGGCGAGAGTTTCGGCAGCTGGACCATGGGTCTGGACGCGGAAATCATGCCCTTCATCGATTGCGCCAACATCGCCTGCGGTTTTCACGCCGGCGACCCGAGCATCATGCGCAAGACCGTCAGCCTGGCCCTCAGCCACGGTGTGCAAGTTGGCGCGCATCCGGCCTATCAGGACCTGGTGGGGTTCGGCCGTCGATCCATGGCCTATGCCCCCCAGGAACTTCAAGACATTCTGCATTACCAGATCGGCGCCCTCGACGGCATCTGCCGGGCCCAGGGTGGTCGTGTCAGTTACGTCAAACCCCATGGCGCGATGTACAACGACATGATGGCCAACCCGGCACAACTGCGCGCGGTGCTGCAAGCGGTAGCGTCCTATGATCGCAACCTGCCGTTGATGTTGATGGCCACCCGCGACAACAGCGCCGCCCAACAACTGGGCGATGAATACGGCGTGACCCTGTGGTTCGAGGCTTTTGCCGACCGCGCTTATGACAGCGCCGGCAGGCTGGTGTCGCGACAACTGCCGGGAGCGGTGCATCACGATCCGGAAAAAATCATCGAGCAGGCGCTGACCATCGCCCGTGGCGATCCGCTCACCGCCAGCGATGGCAGCGCCCTGCATTTGCAGGCCAACACTCTTTGCGTGCACGGCGACAACGCCAGTTCGGTCGCTGCCGTGCAACGCATCCGTGAAGCCTTGAACCGGCAGAGCGCGTCATGAAGCTGCGGGTAGAAGTGGTGGCGCTGGATTGCCTGATGGTGCGCCTGTTCGATGAAATTGCCGAAACCAACATGCCGTGGATGCTGGCGGCCAGTGAAAGTCTGCGCACGGCATTCGCCGGGCATCTGATTGATCTGGTGCCGTCCTACACCACCTTGATGGTGCATTACGACTTGACCGCGCTGAGTCCCGCCCAGGCCCGGGAGTTGATTGCCCAGGCACTGATCGATCTGTCGCCCAATGCGCGTACGCGCGGTACCTGCCATGTGTTGCCGGTGTGGTACGACTTGAGCGTCGGTCCGGAATTGAGCCTGTTGTCGCACCGCAGCGGGTTGGCGGTGGAGGAGGTGATCCGTCGTCACTGCGAGCGTGAATATCAGGTGTTTGCCTTGGGCTTTGCGCCGGGTTTCGCCTTCATGGGGCTGGTGGAAGAGGTGCTCGCCGCACCGCGTCTGAACACGCCCCGCAAGAAAGTCGCCGCCGGCAGTGTCGGCATCGCCGAACGGCAAACGGCGGCCTACCCGGTGGTATCGCCGGGGGGCTGGAACCTGATCGGCCGCACGCCGGCCAAATTGTTCGATCGCAACCGTGACGGCTACAGCCTGATGCAACCCGGTGACACCGTACGGTTTGAAGCAATCGACCATGCCGAATTCATTAACCTGGGCGGTGACGATACGCCACTGGAGGCCCAGGCATGAGCCGTCTGACCATTGAAGCGAGTACGGCACTGTGCCTGTTGCAGGATGCCGGTCGATTTGGCGTGCGGCATCTGGGCGTGACCCAGGGCGGAGCCACCGATTGGCGTTCGATGTCCTGGGCCAACTGGCTGTTGGGCAACGGGCTGGATGCGCCGGTAATCGAAATCACCCTTGGCGGATTCACCCTCGTGGCCGAGGAAGATTGCGTGCTGGCCTTGGCCGGAGCGGATCTTGGCGCGCAGGTGGACGGCGAAGCGCTGGCGCCATGGCGCAGTTTCAGGTTGCACAAAGGTCAGCGTTTGCAATTCACCCGGCCGCTACTCGGCGCCCGGGCCTATCTGGCGGCGCCGGGTGGGTTTGATGCACCGAAAGTGCTGGGCAGCAGCGCGACGGTGGTCCGTGAAGAACTGGGTGGCCTGGACGGAATGGGCCATGCGCTGGGTAAAGGCGCGTCCTTGAGCTACTCGGGGAACTCGCTGGTATTGCTGCGGGAGTTGCCAAGCCAATGCGTGCCGGATTTCACCGGCGAGCCATTGCTGGATCTGGTGCTTGGTGCGCAGATTGGCGAGTTCAGCGGGCAGAGTCTGTTCGATGCGTTCAACAGCGTGTGGAGTCTTGACAGCCGAGCCGACCGGATGGGCATTCGCCTGTTGGGCACGGCGCTGCAGTACCAGGGCAAACCGATGATTTCCGAAGGTATTCCGTTGGGGGCGGTGCAAGTGCCGCCTGACGGGCAGCCGATTGTGTTGCTCAATGATCGACAGACCATCGGTGGTTATCCGCGATTGGGGGCGTTGACACCGTTGGCACTGGCGCGGCTTGCGCAGTGCCTGCCAGGGGCGCGGGTGCGGTTGCGGCCGGTGGTGCAGGATGTGGCGCATCGAGAACAGGTCGAGTATTTGCGGCGCTTTTTGAAAGGCTAAAAGCTTCGCGAGCAAGCCCGCTCCCACATTGGATCTTTGCCGTACATAAGACCCTGTGGGAGCGAGCTTGCTCGCGATGGCGTCAGTCCAGACAGCAGAACTACTTGGACAGAAACCGCATCCCTTCCTCCAGCCCGCGAAGGGTCAGCGGATACATCTGGTCCTCAATCAAATCCCGCACGATGTTGGTCGAAGAGGTATAGCCCCACGTGTCCTTCGGATACGGGTTGATCCAGATGAGTTTCTTGTACTTCTCCTTGAACCGCTGCATCCACACGTAACCGGCTTCTTCGTTCCAGTGCTCGACGCTGCCGCCCGCCTGGGTGATTTCATAGGGCGCCATGGCGGCGTCACCGATGAAGATCACTTTGTAGTCGGCGCCGTACTTGTGCAGCAGGTCCATGGTCGAAGTACGCTCGGAGGTGCGGCGCATGTTGTTCTTCCACACCGATTCATAAATGAAGTTGTGGAAGTAGAAGTACTCCAGATGCTTGAACTCGGTCTTGCAGGCCGAGAACAGCTCCTCGCAAATCTTCACATGGGCGTCCATCGAGCCGCCGATGTCGAACAGTAGCAACAGCTTGACGGTGTTACGCCGCTCCGGCCGCATCTGGATGTTCAGCAGGCCGGCATCCTTGGCGGTATGGTCGATGGTGCCATCGATGTCCAGCTCTTCGGCCGCGCCCTGACGGGCGAACTTGCGCAGGCGGCGCAGGGCGACCTTGATGTTGCGGGTGCCCAGCTCGACCGAATCGTCGAGGTTCTTGTATTCGCGCTGGTCCCAGACCTTGACCGCCTTGCCCTGGCGCTTGCCGGCATCGCCGACCCGAATGCCTTCCGGGTTGAAACCGCCGGAACCGAACGGGCTGGTGCCACCGGTGCCGATCCACTTGTTGCCACCGGCGTGGCGTTCCTTCTGTTCTTCCAGACGTTTCTTGAACTCTTCGATCAGCTTGTCCAGGCCACCCAGGGACTGGATCGCCGCCCGCTCTTCGTCGGTCAGCGAACGCTCGAATTCCTTGCGCAGCCAGTCTTCGGGAATCAAGGCCTGCAAGTGGTCGTCGAGTTTTTCAAGACCATTGAAGTAGGCACCGAACGCCCGGTCGAACTTGTCGAAATGCTTTTCGTCCTTCACCAGGATCGCCCGGGACAGGTAATAGAACTCGTCCATGTCGGCGAAGGTCACGCGCTGTTTCAGCGCGTTGATCAGGTCCAGCAGCTCACGCACCGAGACAGGCACCTTGGCTGCACGCATTTCATTGAACAGGTTGAGCAACATGGCGTTGACCCTTATCGGCTGCCGCGACGGCTCATGAACGCCAGACGCTCCAGCAGTTGCACGTCCTGTTCGTTCTTGACCAGCGCACCGGCCAGCGGCGGGATGGCCTTGGTCGGATCACGCTCGCGCAGCACCGCTTCGCCGATGTTGTCGGCCATCAACAGCTTCAGCCAGTCCACCAGCTCGGAGGTCGAAGGCTTCTTCTTCAGGCCCGGCACCTTGCGTACGTCGAAGAACACGTCCAGCGCTTCGCTGACCAGGTCTTTCTTGATGTCCGGGTAGTGCACGTCGACGATCCGCTGCATCGTCACGCGATCCGGGAAAGCGATGTAGTGGAAGAAGCAGCGGCGCAGGAACGCATCCGGCAGCTCTTTTTCGTTGTTGGAGGTAATGATGATGATCGGGCGTTTCTTCGCCTTGATGGTCTCGTCGATCTCGTAAACGTAGAACTCCATCTTGTCGAGTTCTTGCAGCAAGTCGTTCGGGAATTCGATGTCGGCCTTGTCGATTTCGTCGATCAGCAGGATGACCCGCTCTTCGGATTCGAAGGCTTCCCAGAGCTTGCCCTTTTTCAGGTAGTTGCGAACGTCGTGGACCTTTTCCGTGCCGAGCTGCGAATCGCGCAGGCGGCTGACCGCGTCGTACTCGTACAGGCCCTGGTGGGCCTTGGTGGTGGATTTGATGTGCCAGGTGATCAGCTTGGCGCCAAAGGATTCGGCCAGTTGCTCTGCGAGCATGGTCTTGCCGGTGCCCGGTTCGCCCTTGACCAGCAACGGCCGCTCCAGGGTGATGGCGGCGTTGACCGCCAGCTTCAGGTCATCGGTGGCGACGTAGGCCTGGGTGCCTTCGAACTTCATCTGCTAATCCTCGAACGGTAACGCCGACCTGTGCGAGGCAGGGCGGGGGCAATAAAAGAGTCAGCCCCGACTATAACGCGGTGTCCGGTCGACTGTGAACGCAGACGGCTTATTCAGTCTCTGAATGGGGCGTCACTTGGTGACTCAGCCTGCATCCGGCTTTGGCCGTTCATACCGCGCATTGAATGCCTGGATGAAACCATTGCGCAAAATCTGTAAAAAAGCCTGGAATGCGCTGACATCTTGCTGATGCACATTACCCTTGAGCTCGACCCGTGTCGCAAACTGGTTTTTGCCCTGGTTTTTCAAGACGGTCTCGGTACCACCGACGAGGGCTTCCCAAATCGAGCGGAATAGCCCTTTGTCCTCGCTTTGCACATCCTGCTGCCAGTTGAACACGTCAACATCGCGCAGCAATGGCTTGATATAGCCGGTCAGTCGCCCCTTGCTGGCTGAGGCTTCGATCACCACGTCGCCATGGCCGGCGTTGAAGTCGAACTTGCCGTAGGCCGCGGCGAAGTCGTTCAAGCGCTTGAGCTCGATATCCGTGGTGCGCAAGCGAAACTCGAAGTCTTCGAAGTCGCTCAAGGGATCGAATGTGGCTGTGGTTTCCAGTGGTGCGTGCCCCAGCAGCAGGGCTTTGCCTTCGAAGCGCGCATCACGCTTGCCTTTGGTGTCGACCACGTTGGTCAGGTTGTAGATGTTGGCATCCACTTTTGTGGCATTCATGTTCACGGGTGGCTTGGAGTTGAAGTTGCGAAAACTGATCTTGCCGTCGTTGATCCGCACTTCGTTCAGGGTAATGGGCAGCAGCTTGCCTAATTGTGCTCGCCAGTCGGTACCCTCGCCGGTCTGGGAATTTTGCTTGTTGGCGCCATCGACGAAGTTGACCTCGGGTTTGTCGAACTGCGCCTCGGCCACCACTGCGTGGTCATGCCAGAGCGAGTGCCAGCTGACGGAGAGGTCAATCAATGGCGCATTGACGAAAGGCACAGGGACCTTGCCATTGACCTTGACGATTTTCAGTCCATTGATTTTGTAGGCGCCGCGCCACAGGGCCAGGTCCACGTCGGTAATCTGGCCGCGGTAGTCACCCATGTTCGCCAATCTCTCGTTGAGGTAGTCGCGCACGATGTAGGGCAGGGCAATGTGCAAGGCAACCAGCAGCAGACCGAGGCCGGCGAGGGTCCACAGGGGCCAGCTGTATCGACGTTTCATGGCGGCAAATCTCTGGCTGTCTAAAGCCATTGACTGCACTGATAAGCGGACGTTCGACCCGACTGGACGCCTGCGGGCAAGAGGCTTACCTTGATGCCCTATTTCAATGCTGTCGTTAAGGACCCAGCCATGAGCCGCATTTTCGCTGACAACGCCCACTCCATCGGTAATACGCCGCTGGTGCAGATCAATCGCATTGCGCCGCGTGGTGTGACCATCCTGGTCAAGATCGAAGGGCGCAACCCCGGTTACTCGGTCAAGTGCCGGATCGGTGCGAACATGATCTGGGATGCCGAGGGCAGCGGCAAACTCAAGCCGGGGATGACCATCGTAGAACCCACCTCCGGCAATACCGGCATCGGCCTGGCCTTCGTGGCCGCCGCCCGTGGCTACAAGCTGATGCTGACCATGCCGGCGTCCATGAGTATCGAACGCCGCAAGGTACTCAAGGCACTGGGCGCCGAACTGGTGTTGACCGAGCCGGCCAAAGGCATGAAAGGCGCCATCGAGAAAGCCGGTGAAATCGTTGCCGGCGACCCGTCGAAGTACTTCATGCCGGCGCAATTCGATAACCCGGCCAACCCGGCCATCCACGAAAAAACCACCGGCCCGGAGATCTGGAACGATACGGACGGCGCGGTCGACGTGCTGGTGGCAGGCGTCGGAACCGGTGGAACCATCACCGGGGTTTCACGGTATATCAAGAATACCCAGGGCAAACCGATACTCTCGGTGGCAGTGGAACCAGTGGTGTCGCCGGTGATCACCCAGGCCCTGGCCGGTGAAGAAATCAAGCCGAGCCCGCACAAGATCCAGGGCATCGGTGCCGGTTTTGTGCCGAAGAACCTCGATTTGTCGATCGTCGATCGGGTGGAACTGGTCAGTGACGAAGAGTCCAAGGCCATGGCCTTGCGCTTGATGCAGGAAGAGGGAATCTTGTGCGGGATTTCCAGCGGCGCCGCCATGGCGGTGGCCGTAAGACTGGCGGAGACCCCGGAAATGCAGGGCAAGACCTTTGTCGTGATCTTGCCGGATTCCGGTGAGCGTTACCTGTCGAGCATGCTGTTCAGTGATCTGTTTACCGAACAGGAGAATCGCCAGTAAGTGCCAGATATTGGCGGATCGTGGCTGGCGCTGACGGTTGAGGCGTTATCGCTGGTTGCGATCCATTGATCTGTTCCGGTTGATGATGGATTGCATCAGCCAGCGTTCAGGCACCTTATGTTAATAAGTGCTTTGTTGCACATTCATTAACATTGAATGTTGAAAAGTGCAGGTTTTCACCGGGGCGGTAGTGTTTATCATGCTGGTAGCCACGTCGGGCAATGGACGTGGTGCGGTGCCGTTTATCTTCAAAGGAGTTGTCGATGATCCCGTCGTTTGCCGCGAAAGCCTCGTTGTTATTGCTGTTTCTCGGTAGCACCCTCTATGTGCATTTGCGCGGCAAGACGCGCCTGCCGGTTTTGCGCCAGTTCGTTAACCATTCGGCACTGTTCGCCCCCTATAACGCCTTGATGTACCTGTTTTCCGGTGTGCCGTCGAAACCGTATCTGGATCGCAGCAAGTTCCCGGAACTTGATGTACTCAAGGACAACTGGGAGGTGATTCGCGACGAAGCGATGCACTTGTTCGACGAGGGGTATATTCGCGCGGCGGCAAAGAACAACGACGCCGGCTTTGGCTCGTTCTTCAAGAAGGGCTGGAAGCGTTTCTATCTCAAGTGGTACGACAAACCGCTGACTTCCGCCGAAGCCTTGTGCCCGAAAACCGTGCAACTGGTCAACAGCATCCCCAGCGTCAAAGGCGCCATGTTCGCGCTACTGCCGGGCGGCAGCCACCTCAATCCGCATCGCGATCCGTTTGCCGGTTCCCTGCGTTATCACTTGGGCCTGTCCACTCCCAATTCCGATGATTGCCGCATCTTTGTCGACGGTCAGGTTTACGCCTGGCGCGATGGTGAAGACGTGATGTTCGACGAAACCTACGTGCACTGGGTCAAGAATGAAACGCAAAAGACCCGTGTCATACTGTTCTGCGATATCGAACGTCCGCTGAGCAATCGCTTCATGACCCGCATCAATCGCAGTATCAGCGCCTGGCTAGGTCGTGCGACTGCACCGCAGAACCTTGATGACGAGCGAGTAGGGGGCATCAACCGGGTCTATGCCTGGAGCAAGAACTCCAGCGATAAATTCAGTGGTGTGGTCAAGCAATGGAAGCGGCGCAATCCCGAGGCCTACCGTGTACTGCGTCCGGTACTGGCGGTGCTGGTGCTGATGTTGCTGGGGTATTGGTTGTTTGGCTAACGCCGGATACAGAATAAAAGAACCGTTCGTTGTGAGCGGCTTTTTACAGGTTTTCGCGCAATCCCTGAAAGCCCCTCCAACCGCACAATGCAGACTCTGTACCGATTGTCGTAGCTGGCCTTTTGGTCGAGTCGTTGCAATCCATGTCGAACGCTGGTTATAGTCGGCGCACGGTGAGTTTCGGACTCACTTTTTTATCCCTCGAGTAAAGATCAGCCCAATGCCTGCATCCCTCATCAAAGCGGTAGTCGATTCAGCGGTCAACGCTGGCGTCGTGCCGTGCGGGAATCTGCAGCCGGGGCAGATCAGTCATTACCCCCCTCCTGTCAGTCGCACGCCAGTGTGCGCGGTGGTCTCACCGCCAGGCGTTGGCATTTCGGGCTGATCAGCTGCTTTCTGCTGTTCCCAAGCACGTCTGAAAAAGCGCCCGCCTGAAAAAAACGACTGAATTTCAGCTTCGGCTGAGTTGGCTTTTTGCCTGACTACAGGTGGTATTCATGTTTGTCCTTTCGAAAAACTCCGCGCTCGCGGCGGCGTCCACGAGCCTGTTCGTTCTGCTGTGGAGCAGCGGGGCGATCTTCTCCAAATGGGGGCTGGCCCACGCGTCGCCCTTTGCCTTCCTGATGTTCCGTTTCGTCATCGCCCTGGGCGGCCTGGTGTTGCTGGTGCCGTTGCTCAAGCTGAAGTTGCCCAAGGGCGGCAAACCGATGCTGTATGCGATGGTCACCGGCGTGGTGTTGTTGGGGGCGTATCAGATTTTCTATCTGCTGGCCCTGGACCTTAAAGTCACGCCCGGGGTGATGGCGACCATCATGGGCGTGCAGCCGATTCTCACCGTAGTGATCATGGAGCGGCACCGATCAATAAGCCGGATGTTCGGTCTGGCGCTAGGCTTGGCCGGATTGATCATGGTGGTTTACCAGGGCATCGGTTTGGCCGGCATGTCTTTGGCGGGCATGCTCTTCGGTCTGCTGGCGCTGGCGAGCATGACGTTCGGTTCGATCATGCAGAAACGCATCACCGACAATCCCCTCGGCACACTGCCAGTGCAGTATCTAGCCGGACTGCTGTTGTGCGGGATTTTCGTACCCTTCCAGCCGTTTCACTTCGAACACAGCAGTGGATTCATCCTGCCGGTGCTATGGATGGGGCTGGTGGTGTCGGTGCTGGCGACGCTATTGCTGTACCGCTTGATCGCCAAGGGTAATCTGGTGAATGTCACCAGCCTGTTTTACCTGGTACCGGCGGTCACGGCGGTGATGGACTATCTGATCTTCGGCAATCGCCTGGCGATGTTGAGCCTGTTCGGTATGCTGCTGATCATCGTCGGTCTGGTGTTTGTGTTCCGTAAAACCGCGTAATTGCGTGCAAACCCGCAAGGGCCTGGAGCCATGCTCCGGGCCTTTGTGATTTTTGGCGTCATCCGCAACGCCACAACACTACCGGCCAGCCACCAAACCCGGTTTCACCGCCGCCGGCTTCAACACCAACCACAACGCCAGCGCAATCAACATCCCGCCATAGACATGCGCCATCGACAGTGGCTCATCGAGAAACAACGCCCCCCACAGCACGCCGAACAGCGGGATCAAAAAGGTCGTAGTCATCGATTTCACCGGACCAATCGAGCTCAGGAGGCGGAAGTAAATAATGTACGCAAACGCCGTGCATCCAAGTCCCAACCCCAGCAACGAGAGCCATACACTCCAGCCGCCCCAGGTCGCGGGTGGTTGGCTGATCACGCTGTAGCCGAACAGCGGCAGCAGGAACAATGTCGCGCCAAGCATGCTGCCCACTGCCGACAAACGGCTGTCGAGACCACCGGCCTGATCGAGCCAGCGGCGGGCCAGAAACCCCGCAAATCCATAGCAGGTGGTCGCGAGCAGGCAGGCGACGGCACCCATCAGCAGTTCCAAATCGAACGCCACCGGACCGGCGCGGGTCAGCACGCCCACACCGAACAGCCCCAGGAACACGCCGCCGAGTTTGGCGCCAGTGAGCCTTTCATGGAAAAACAGGCCGCCGATCAGCACGCCCATCAAGGGTGTCGTGGCATTGAAAATCGACGAGTAACCGGCTGGTAGCACCTGCGCAGCCACCGAATAGAGCGTCGCCGGAATCCCGGAGTTGATCACCCCGAGCAGCATCACGGTCTTGAGTTTGCCCTTGAAGTCCCAACTGATGCGCATCAGGCCGAGAATCACCAGCAGTCCGGCAGCGGCGATCGATACACGGAAAAAAGCGGTAGGAATGCTGCCGATCACTGGGGCGATGATGCGCATGAACAGAAAACTGGCCCCCCAAATGGCCGCCAGGGACAGTAAACGGAAAATATCGACGGGGTTCACAGCGCGGTCCTTCCTTGGGGGAGGGGCGAAAGTGTTGCTGAGTGTGTGATCGATGGCAACCGAAAACCGGGCATTTAATTCACCCGGAAAATTACGCTTCTCCTGCACCCGGTTCACTGGCTAAGCTCAAGCCTCCCGAATTCCCGCAGAGGTCTCACCATGCCGCAGCAATGGCCAGCCGCCGACATCGCCCGCTTGATCCTCGATGGCTTTGACGATTACCGCGAGCATTTTCGCCAGATCACCGACGGCGCCCGGGCCCGCTTCGAACAGGCCAAGTGGCAGGAAACGCAGACGGCGTCGGCGGCACGGATCAATCTGTATGAAGACAAGGTCGGTGAAACGGTGGAGCGACTGCGCACCGCGTTTGACGCCGACACCCTGGACGTCAGCTGCTGGCCGCTGGTCAAAAACGCCTACATCAGCCTGATCGACCTGCGCTTCGACGATGAACTGTCCGAGACCTGGTACAACTCGATCTTCTGCGGACTGTTCAGCCATGACCTGATCAGCGACGGCTGCATGTTCATCCACACCACCCGGCCAAGCCTGCGCCGCGCCCGGGCCGCGCAAACCCGTACCTACAAGCCGCAAGGCCAATTGTCGGCGATGCTCGCCAGCATCTTCGCCGACTACCGTTTCAGTGAGGATTACGCCGACCTGGCCGGTGACCTGAAGCGCCTCGAAGCGCAGTTGCGCGAGAACCTGCCAGATTGGGTGTGCAAGGATCCGGAGCTGAGCGTCGAGTTGTTTTCCTCGGTGCTGTACCGCAATAAAGGCGCGTACCTGGTGGGGCGCATCTACACCGCCGACGAGCAATGGCCGCTGGCAATTCCATTGCTGCACCTGGAGGGTCGCGGCATCCAGATCGATGCGCTGATCACCGATGAAGCAGACGTGTCGATCATCTTCTCGTTCACCCGCTCGTATTTCATGGTGGATGTGCCGGTGCCGGCGGAGTTCATCGGCTTTCTGCGGCGCATCCTGCCGGGCAAGCACATCGCCGAGCTGTACACCTCGATCGGCTTCTACAAGCACGGCAAGTCGGAGTTCTACCGGGCACTGATCAATCACCTGGCCAATACCGACGACCAGTTCATCATGGCCCCCGGCGTGCGCGGCATGGTCATGAGCGTGTTCACCCTGCCGGGTTTCAACACCGTGTTCAAAATCATCAAGGACCGTTTCTCGCCGTCGAAAAACGTCGACCGCGCCACGGTGATCGAAAAGTACCGCCTGGTGAAAAGCGTCGACCGGGTCGGGCGCATGGCCGATACCCAGGAGTTCGCCGACTTCCGTTTCCCCCTGAGCAAGTTCGATCCGGCGTGCCTGGAGGAACTGCTGGAAGTCGCACCATCCACAGTGTCGGTGGAAGACGATACGGTGCTGATCCGCCACTGCTGGACCGAGCGCCGCATGACCCCGCTGAACCTCTACCTGGAAAACGCCAACGAGGCGCAGGTGCGCGAGGCCCTGGAAGACTATGGGCTGGCGATCAAGCAACTGGCGGCGGCCAACATCTTTCCCGGCGACATGCTGCTGAAGAACTTCGGAGTGACCCGTCACGGTCGGGTGGTGTTCTACGACTACGACGAGATCTGCTTCCTCACCGAGGCCAATTTCCGCCACATTCCGTTGCCACGTACACCCGAAGATGAAATGGCGTCCGAACCGTGGTACTCGATCGGGCCACTGGATGTATTCCCGGAAGAGTTTCCACCGTTCCTGTTTGCCGATTCGGGGCAACGCAAGTTGTTCGATCAGTTGCATGGCGAGTTGTACAACGCCGATTACTGGAAGAGCCTGCAGGAAGCGATTCGGGCGGGGAAGGTGATTGATGTGTTTCCGTATCGGCGTAAAGGCCTGGACAACGAGTAGTTCTCACTGACGCCATCGCGAGCAAGCTCGCTCCCACATTTGACTGCAGTGTGCCCTGATTTTGTGGTCGCTATACATCCAGTGTGGGAGCGAGCTTGCTCGCGATCGGCCGCGCAGCGGTCGTAAAATCTGCGACAATCGCCACCCTGCGCCACTAGACGACTGAATTGCGTACCCGATGACCGACGAATCGCCCTCCATCGACAAACTGCTGAAAAACCTCGATCACGCCATGCTCGCCGACCGCCACCGGCTGCGGCGGCAGTTGCTTGAGCTGCGCAAGAAACCCGACGAGGCCAGGCTGGGCCAGTGGGTGACGCGGATGCAGGCGTCCTGTGAGCAGGTACTGGCGCGCAAGGCCAGCCTGCCGGTGATCCGTTACGACGACAGTCTGCCGATCGCCGCCAAGCGCGACGAAATCAAAAAGGCGCTGGAAAAGCATCAGGTGCTGATCATCGCCGGTGAGACCGGCTCGGGTAAAACCACCCAGTTGCCGAAGATCTGCCTGGAAATCGGCCGCGGCCAGCACGGCCTGATCGGCCACACCCAGCCCCGCCGGATCGCTGCCCGCAGCGTCGCCAGCCGGGTCGCCGAAGAACTCGGTACGCCGCTGGGCGCGTTGGTCGGCTATCAGGTGCGATTCGAGGATCAGAGCGATTCCAGCACCCTGATCAAACTGATGACCGACGGCATCCTGTTGGCGGAAACCCAGAATGATCGTTATCTGGAACGCTACGACACGATCATCGTCGACGAGGCCCACGAACGCAGCCTCAACATCGACTTCCTGCTCGGCTACCTGAAAACCCTGCTGCCGCGCCGTCCCGACCTGAAAGTCATCATCACTTCGGCAACCATCGACCTGGAGCGTTTCTCCAAGCACTTCGATGACGCGCCGATTGTCGAGGTATCCGGCCGCACCTACCCGGTGGAGACCTGGTATCGCCCGCTGACGCTTGAGCAGGACGAAGAGGGCAATCGCGTCGAGGACGATCTGACGGTGGATCAGGCGATCCTCGCCACCCTCGACGAAATCGCCGCTTATGAGCGCAGCGAACGCCGCAGCCCCGGTGACGTGCTGGTGTTCCTGCCCGGTGAACGCGAGATTCGCGACGCCGCCGACATGCTGCGCAAGGCTCAGCTCAAGCACACCGAAATCCTGCCGTTGTACGCGCGGTTGTCGCCGGCCGAGCAACAGCGGATTTTCCAATCTCACCCAGGCCGTCGCGTGGTTCTGGCGACCAACGTCGCGGAAACCTCGCTGACCGTGCCGGGCATTCGCTACGTGATCGACAGCGGAACGGCGCGCATCAGCCGCTACAGCTACCGGGCCAAGGTCCAGCGCCTGCCCATCGAAGCCATTTCCCAGGCCAGCGCCAACCAGCGTAAAGGCCGGTGCGGACGGGTCGAGCCGGGCATCTGCGTGCGCCTGTACAGCGAAGAGGATTTCCTCGGTCGCCCGGAGTTTACCGATCCGGAAATCCTGCGCACCAACCTCGCCGCCGTTATTTTGCAGATGCTGCATCTGCGCCTCGGCGAAGTCACCGCGTTCCCGTTTATCGAGCCGCCCGATGGCAAAGCCATCAGCGACGGTTACAACCTGCTGCAAGAACTTTCGGCGGTGGACCGCAACAGCCAACTGACTCCGCTCGGTCGCCAACTGGCGCGGCTGCCGGTGGACCCGCGCATGGGCCGCATGCTGCTGGAAGCGGCGAAGCTCGGCAGCCTGCAGGAAGTGCTGATCGTTGCCAGCGCCATGTCGATCCAGGACCCGCGCGAGCGTCCGCCGGAGCGTCAGCAAGCGGCGGATCAGGCCCACGCCCAGTGGAAAGACGCCGACTCGGACTTCGCCGGGCTGGTCAATCTGTGGCGTGGTTTCGAAGAGCAGCGCCAGGCGCTGACGGCCAGTCCGCTGCGTAACTGGTGCCGCAAGAATTTCCTCAATTACCTGCGCCTGCGCGAGTGGCGCGACTCCCATCGCCAATTGAGCCTGATCTGCCGCGACATGCAGCTGAGCCTCAATAAAGAGCCGGCGGACTATCCGAAACTGCACAAAGCGGTGCTGGTGGGGTTGCTCAGCCAGATCGGCCAGAAAACCGAAGACGGCGATTACCTTGGCGCCCGTCAGCGGCGCTTCTGGATTCACCCGTCGTCGGGAATCGGCAAAAAACGCCCGCAATGGTTGATGACCGCCGAACTGGTGGAAACCACCAAGCTCTACGCGCGTATGGTCGCCAAGATCGATGCCGACTGGATCGAGCCGCTGGCCGGGCACCTGATCAAGAAAAATCACTTCGAGCCCCACTGGGAGAAGAAGCGCGGCCAGGTCGTGGCGTTCGAGCAGATCACCCTGTTCGGGTTGATCGTGGTCGGGCGCCGGCCGGTGCATTACGGCCCGGTCGACCCGGTGGTGTCCCGCGAATTGTTCATCCGCGAAGCACTGGTGCGCGGCGAGATCCAGTCGAAAGCCAAGTGCCTGACCGCCAACAAACAGCTGCTGGAACAACTCGACGAACTGGAAGCCAAGGCCCGCCGTCGAGATATCCTCGCCGACGAAGAAACCCTGTACGCCTTCTACGACGCACGGCTGCCGGCGGAGATCCATCAGACCGCGACCTTCGACAGCTGGTACCGCATCAACAGCCAGAAAGACCCGCAGCTGCTGATCATGCGCGAAGAAGACGTGCTGGCCCGCGAAGCCAGTGAAGTCACCGCCCAGCATTACCCGGATACGCTGCATATCGGCGATCTGGAATTAGCCCTCAGCTACCACTTCGAACCGAATCACCCGCGCGACGGCGTGACCCTGCGCGTGCCGGCACCGCTGTTGCCGATGCTGCCACCGGAACGCCTGGAGTGGCTGGTGCCGGGCGTCATCGAAGCCAAATGCATTGCCTTGGTGCGCAACTTGCCCAAGGCCTTGCGCAAGAATTTCGTACCGGTGCCGGACTTCGTCAAGGCGGCCTTGCAGCGCATGACCTTTGCCGAGGGCTCGCTGCCTCAGGCCTTGGGTCGCGAACTGCTGCGCATGACCGGTGCCCGCGTCAGCGATGAAGCCTGGAGCGAGGCCGCGCAGCAGGTCGAAAGTCATCTGCGGATGAACCTGGAAATCGTCGACGCCCAGGGCAAGTTCCTCGGCGAAGGTCGCGATCTGGCCGAGCTCACCGCGCGTTTCGCCGAGGCCAGCCAGGCTGCATTGGCGGTTCCGCAAACCGCGAAGAGCCAGCAACCGGTGGAGCCGAAAGTGTTTGCCGCCGTGGCCGAGAAAACCCAACAGAAGATCGCCGGGCTGTCGATGACGGTCTACCCGGCGCTGGTGGAGGAAGCCGGGACGGTCAAGGAAGGGCGTTTCTCCACCCCGGCCGAAGCCGAGTTCCAGCATCGCCGTGCCCTGCAACGCTTGCTGATGCAGCAACTGGCTGAGCCTGCGAAGTTCCTGCGCGGCAAGTTGCCGGGCCTGACCGAATTGGGCCTGCTGTACCGCGACATGGGACGGGTCGATGCGCTGGTGGAAGACATTCTGCTGGCCAGCCTCGACAGCTGCATTCTCGAAGGTGAAGACCCGCTGCCCCGTGACGGCGCCGGTCTGGCGTCCCTGGCCGAGCGCAAGCGTGGCGCCTGGACCGAGCACGCCGAACGTGTGGCGAAGCTGACCCTGGAAATCCTCAAGCTCTGGCATGGCCTGCAAAAGCGCTTCAAGGGCAAGATCGATCTCGCCCAAGCCGTGGCCCTGAACGACATCAAGCAGCAGCTCAGCTACCTGGTCTATCCGGGATTTGTCCGGGAAACGCCGATGCAGTGGCTCAAGGAGTTGCCGCGTTACCTCAAGGCGATCGAACAGCGCTTTGAAAAAATCGGTGCCCAGGTGCAGCGCGACCGGGTCTGGAGCGGCGAATTGAGCGGCCTGTGGACGCAATACCAGACCCGCGCCAGCAAACACGCCCAGGAAGGCAAGCGCGATCCGCAGCTTGAGTTGTATCGCTGGTGGCTGGAGGAATACCGGGTTTCGTTGTTTGCCCAGCAACTGGGAACCAAGGTGCCGATCTCCGACAAGCGCCTGAACAAGCAGTGGAGTCAGGTAGAGGCCTGACACACCCTTGTAGGAGCGAGCTCGCTCGCGATGGTCGTCAACGATAACGCTGGGAACCTGACACCCCGCGGCGTTCTCTGGTTCATCGCGAGCGAGCTCGCTCCTACAAGTATGTTGTCGCTCTTGCAAAAGGCGCCAAAACCCAAGGTTTATGGCAAACTTCGCGACCATAAACGCCAGTTTCGCGACCTAGAGCCTTCGACACGGTTGCGAGCAGGAATAAAGCGATGCCAGGTTTGCGTCCCCCGGATGGGAATAGACCCTTTGTGTATTGGTACGACGGTGCCAATGCTTTCTGCCTGAACAGATTAGAGACACGACCATGCATAACGTCGTCATCAGCGGCACCGGCCTGTACACCCCGGCCAATAGCATTTCCAACGAAGAGCTGGTGCAGTCTTTCAATACTTACGTCGCGCAATTCAACGCCGACAACGCCGATGCCATTGCGCGCGGTGAAGTGGAGGCATTGACCGAATCCAGCGCCGCATTCATCGAAAAAGCCTCGGGCATCAAGAGCCGCTTTGTCATGGACAAGGATGGCATCCTCGACCCGCAGCGCATGGCCCCACGTCTGCCGGAGCGTTCCAACGACGAGTGGTCGGTGCTGTGCCAGATGGCCATCGGCGCGGCCGAACAAGCCTTGCAGCGCGCCGGCAAGACCGCCGCGGACATCGACGGCGTGATCGTCGCCTGTTCCAACCTGCAGCGCGCCTATCCAGCCATTGCCATCGAAGTCCAGGAAGCGCTGGGCATCCAGGGTTTCGGTTTCGACATGAACGTGGCGTGCTCCTCGGCGACCTTCGGTATCCAGACCGCCGCCAACAGCGTACAACTGGGCCAGGCCCGGGCGGTGCTGATGGTCAACCCGGAGGTCTGCACCGGCCACCTGAACTTCCGTGACCGCGACAGCCACTTCATCTTCGGTGACGCTGCCACCGCGGTGATCATCGAGCGTGCTGACCTGGCGACGTCCAAGTACCAGTTCGACATCGTCAGCACCAAGCTGCTGACCAAGTTCTCCAACAACATCCGCAACAACTTCGGCTTCCTCAACCGCGCGGCGGAAGAGGGCATCGGTGCCAAGGACAAACTGTTCGTGCAGGAAGGCCGCAAGGTGTTCAAGGAAGTCTGCCCGTTGGTTGCCGAGCTGATCGGTGAGCATCTGCAGGAGAACCAGCTCAACGTCAGCGACGTGAAGCGTTTCTGGCTGCACCAGGCCAACCTCAGCATGAACCACCTGATCGTCAAGAAACTGCTGGGTCGCGACGCCACCGAACAGGAAGCGCCGGTGATTCTCGACACCTACGCCAACACCAGTTCCGCCGGTTCCGTGATTGCGTTCCACAAGAACCAGGACGATCTGGCTGCAGGTTCGCTGGCCGTGCTCAGTTCGTTCGGTGCCGGTTATTCGATTGGTAGCGTGTTGCTGCGCAAGCGCTGAAATTGTTTTAACTGTCGCAGCTGCGATTTTTTTGGCAGGGCTTTTGTGGCGAGGGGGCTTGCCCCCGTTCGGCGACGAAGTCGACGTAGAACAGGCTGATACGGTATGTCTGTCAAATTGCAGTGGCCGGGTTTGGGATCGCTTCGCGATCCAACGGGGGCAAGCCCCCTCGCCACAATTAATATGTGCAGGCGGGGATATGAAAACAGCCCGGCGTTGATGTGTCGGAGGATGATGGGGACCGATACATCAAAGCCAGGCTGTAAAAGCGTCCCGGGCTTCCTTGCCCGAGTCGTATAGCGGGGTGAATCAGAACTTGGCTTCGGCATCCAGTTGCAGGGTGTTGATGTCCGAATCGGTTTTCTTGATGTTGGCGTTGGTCTGGTCCGAGGTCGCCATGTAGTAGGTCGCGCCCAGGGTGAAGTTCTTGTCCAGTTCGTAGCTCACTTTCAGCTTGCTGCCGCGCGAACCGGTGAAGCCGTTGGCGAAGTCGGAGTCGGTGAAGGCGCCCACCACAGCGTTACGCTGTACGTCGCGGTAGTTGTAGTCCACGCCGAAGCCGTAAAGCTTGGTCTTGACACCGGCCAACCAGCCAGTGTCCTGGTCGTTGCTGGCATCGGCGTTGTTGACGTACTGACCGTACAGCGACAGCGGTACTGGCAGGTTGGAGAAGTCCAGCTGGCCAAAGCCTTCGTACAGTTTGAACTGTTCGCCCGGGCTGTTGCCGTTGACGGCCAGTGCGCACGGCGTGGTGACGGTGCCGCTGGTAGGGCAGGCGCTGCTGTCATCGTTGTCGTAGGCGTAGAGACTGCCGCCCAAGGTCATTTTCATGCTGTCGGTGATGGCGAAGCGACCACCCAACTGGCCGGCATACAGGCGCAGGTCGTGCTTGAACTGCACGCCTTCACCGTCGACGTTGTCCTTGAGGGTGTAGTGACCGGCGCTGCCGAACAGCTCGGTGCTGCCGCTCAGCGGGTACTTGTAAGTAACGGCCAGACCTTCCGGGCTGATGTCGCTATCCCAGATGATGTCGCCCATGCTCACCCATTGTTGCGGCATCTTGCCGCCAACCAGGTGCAGGTTCTTGATCGCGTCCGGGTGGTAGTCGACGTAACCCTGGTCCAGCCAGATCTGCTTCTTGTCGAAGTAGTTGTCCAGGCTCTGGTTGGTGGATCGAGCGTCGTCGTTGTTGCCGGTGGCGATACGGATACCAGTGTCGACTTGAGGGTTGATTTCGGTGTAGGCACCCAGGCGGGCACGAATGCGCTGACGGTCCTGGTCTTTGTTGTTGGATACGCCATCGTTGTGCACGGTTTCCTGACGGAAGCGCACGTCGCCCTTGAACTGGGTCTTGGCAGCCCAGGCCAGTTTCTGGTCGAAAGCGCTCAGTGTGTCGGTTTTCTTCGCGGTGGCCGCAATTTGCTCGTTGGTCTCTTGCTGAGCCTGACGGGCGATCTGCTGTTCTTTCTGATCCCTGGCCAGCTCGGCTTGCAGTTCGCTGTACTGCGCGCTGGTGATCGAGCCGTTAGCCTTGAGCATGTCGAGCAGTTTGGCGTCGACTGCGGCACTGGCCGGAACACTCATGGCCAGCAACAGGCCACCGCACAAGGCCGCCGCAGTTTTCGTGGAAGCAAGACGCATATCAATCTCCGAAGATGAGAGGGGATGACAGAGCCATCCGGGACACAACCGACCATAAGGGGGCGGAAAACAGTGGCCGGGTATAACCCGGCGCTCTAAAAACAGGCGCCAGTATCGCGATGGTTTATTACAGAGCAGTGGCAATGTGATGTCATGTCGATGACGATACAAAGCTGCCGTGAACTATTGAGTTAGAGCGCTGTCGTCGTTTTGCCCGTGTGCATTGCAGAGCGATAGGCGATACTCGCGGGGCTTTCACGCCATGAAGAGTGAGGATGGTGATGCCGTTGCAACGCCTGCAAAAACTGTCAGAAATCGCCCCGCAGACGTGGGACGCACTGGCGCCCGAGACTCAGCCTTTTCTGCGTCACGCCTTTTTGAGCGCACTGGAAGACAGCGGCAGCGTCGGACCCCATACCGGCTGGCAGCCCGAGCATTTATTGCACGTCGAAGGGGATCGACTGATCGCCGCGCTCCCCGGTTATCGCAAGTGGCATTCCTATGGCGAGTACGTGTTCGATCACGCCTGGGCCGATGCCTGTGAACGTGCCGGCATCGACTACTACCCCAAGCTGTTGAGCGCGGTGCCGTTCAGTCCGGTCACCGGGCCGCGGCTGTTGGCGGCCACGGTCGAAGACGGCTTCGAGTTGTTGAAAAGCCTGCCGGGCTACCTGGAGCTTGAAGGGCTCTCCAGTGCCCACATCAATTTCACCGATCCGTTCACCGACGCGGCACTGAGCGAGCAACCGGGCTGGCTACAGCGCGTTGGCTGTCAATACCACTGGCAGAATCGCGGCTACCGGGATTTCCAGGACTTCCTCGACGTGCTCAGTTCGCGCAAGCGCAAACAGATGCGCAAGGAGCGCGAGCAGGTGGCCGGCCAGGGCTTCGAATTCGAATGGCTGGAGGGGCGGGAACTGAGCCAGGCGCAATGGGATTTCGTCTATGCCTGCTACGCCAATACGTACGCGGTGCGCCGGCAAGCGCCGTACCTGACGCGGGAGTTTTTCAGCCTGCTGGCCGAGCGCATGCCTGAGTCGATTCGCGTGGTACTGGCCAAACAGGGTTCAAGGCCGGTGGCGATGGCGTTCAGTCTGGTGGGGGGCGACAGCTTTTATGGCCGTTACTGGGGATGTCTGGCGGAGTTCGATCGCCTGCATTTCGAGACCTGTTTCTACCAGGGAATGGACTATGCCATTGCCAACGGTTTCCAGCGTTTCGATGCCGGAGCCCAGGGCGAGCACAAACTGATTCGCGGATTCGAGCCAGTCATTACGCATTCCTGGCACTACTTGCGGCATTCGGGATTGAAAGCTGCGGTGAAAGACTTCCTGGAGCAGGAGCGGCTGGGGGTGCTGGCTTATGCAGAGGATGCGAAGTCAGCCTTGCCTTATCGACAAGGCTGAACTTCAGCGTGTCAGCTTTCTTCCTTGCCCAGCCCGCGATACAGCACGCCACCGACCACTGCACCCAGTAGCGGCGCGACCCAGAACATCCACAGTTGTTGAATCGCCCAGCCGCCGACGATCAGCGCCGGGCCGGTGCTGCGCGCCGGGTTGACTGAAGTGTTGGTGACCGGGATCGAGATCAGGTGGATCAGCGTCAGCCCCAGGCCGATGGCAATGGGTGCCAGTCCTGCCGGTGCACGTTTGTCGGTGGCGCCGAGGATGATCAGGATGAACATCGCGGTCATCACCAGTTCACAGACAAACCCTGCCGCCATCGAATAGCCGCCAGGCGAGTGTTCGCCGTAGCCGTTGGACGCCAGGCCTCCCGCCAGTTCGAAGCCGGGTTTGCCGCTGGCAATGAAGTACAGCAGCGCGGCGGCAATCACACCGCCAATGACCTGGGCAATGATGTAGGCCGGCAATTCCTTGGCCGGAAACCGTCCACCCACCACTAGGCCGAGGGATACCGCGGGGTTGAGATGACAACCGGAAATATGGCCAATGGCAAAAGCCATGGTCAGCACTGTCAGGCCAAACGCAAAGGACACCCCGAGCAGGCCGATCCCCACCTCCGGAAAAGCCGCCGCTAACACTGCGCTGCCGCAACCACCCAACACCAGCCAGAACGTACCTACCAACTCAGTCGCCGAACGTTTTAACAGAGACATAAGAGAGTGCCCTTTCGAGATTATGCTGCCTTTAGCATCCAGCTGATGGACTGCAGAACCATCTCCAGAACGTTGAAGTCAGTACAGCACGGTTTTTTCAGAATTCCAGCAGGCATAAAAAACCGCCAGGGCCCGTTGTTGGCGGGCCCTGGCGGTTTTCTATAATCTTTCGGCTTCACTGGGACCTGTGGGAGCGAGCTTGCTCGCGATAGCGGTGGACCAGACAACATTGCTGTCGACTGACACTCCGTCATCGCGAGCAAGCTCGCTCCCACAGGGATTGGTGTGTTGATCCAATGGATCAATCGATCCCGACAAACCCACCGGTCTGGTGTTGCCACAACCGCGCATACAAACCGCCATGGGCGAGCAGCTCGGCGTGGGTTCCGGTTTCGGCGATCTTGCCGTTTTCCAGCACCACCAGCCGGTCCATCCGGGCGATGGTCGAGAGCCGGTGAGCGATGGCGATCACGGTTTTGCCCTGCATCAGGGTCTCGAGGCTTTCCTGGATCGCCGCTTCGACTTCCGAGTCCAGTGCCGACGTGGCCTCATCCATGATCAGGATCGGCGCGTCCTTGAGCAGTACCCGGGCGATGGCGATGCGCTGGCGCTGGCCGCCGGAGAGTTTCACCCCGCGCTCACCGACGTGGGCATCGAAACCGGTACGGCCTTCAGCGTCCGACAACGAAGGAATGAAACCGTCAGCCCGGGCCTTGTGCACCGCTTCCCAGAGTTGGGCGTCGGTGGCGTCGGGTTTGCCATACAGCAGGTTGTCACGGATCGAGCGGTGCAGCAGCGAGGTGTCCTGGGTGATCATGCCGATGCGTTCGCGCAGGCTTTCCTGGCTGACGTCGGCGATGTTCTGGCCGTCGATCAGGATGCGTCCGCCTTCGACGTCGTACAGGCGCAGCAGCAGGTTCACCAGGGTTGACTTGCCGGCGCCGGAAGGGCCGATCAGGCCGATTTTCTCGCCAGCCTTGATGCTCAGGTTGAGGTCGCCGATGATCCCGCTCTGCTTGCCGTAGTGGAAATCCACCTGTTCGAAGCGTACTTCGCCACGGGCCACCGCCAGGGGTTTGGCCTGGTCGCGGTCGGTGACGCTGACGGGTTGCGAGATGGTCTGCAGACCGTCCTGCACCATGCCGATGTTTTCGAAAATGCCGGTCACCACCCACATGATCCAGCCGGACATGTTGACGATGCGGATCACCAGGCCGGTGGCCAGGGCAATCGCCCCGACGCTGATCAACGACTGCGTCCACAACCAGAGGGCCAGGCCGGTGGTGCAGACGATCAGCAAGCCGTTCATGCTGGTGATGACCACGTCCATGCTGGTGACCACACGGCCAGCCAGTTGCGCCTTTTCGGTCTGTTCCTTGATCGCTTCGCGGGCGTATTGCTGCTCGAAGTTGGTGTGGGCGAACAATTTCAGGGTGGTGATGTTGGTGTAGCCGTCGACAATCCGCCCCATGAGTTTGGAGCGCGCATCGGACGCCACCACCGAGCGATCCTTGACCCGTGGCACGAAGTAACAGAGGGCGCCGATGAAGGCGAAGATCCAGGTCAACAGCGGGATCATCAGGCGCCAGTCGGCTTCGGCGAACAGCACTAGGGAACTGATGGCGTAGATCAGCACATGCCACAACGCATCCACGGCCTGCACAGCGGAATCGCGCAGTGAGTTGCCGGTTTGCATGATGCGTTGGGCGATGCGCCCGGCGAAGTCGTTCTGGAAGAAATTCAGGCTCTGCTTGAGCACGTAGCTGTGGTTCTGCCAGCGGATCATGCTGGTCATGCTGGGGCTCAGGGTCTGGTGCACCAGCAGGTCATGCAGGCCCACGAATATGGGGCGCAGCACCAGCGCAACCACCACCATCCAGGTCAGTTCGAGGGCGTGATCCTGGAACAGATTGATGTTCGGCGTGCCTTGGGCCAGGTCGATGATACGGCTCAGGTAGCTGAACAACGCCACCTCGATCAACGCACCAATCAGGCCGACGATCAGCAGGGCGGCGAAGCTCGGCCAGACCTGCTTGAGGTAATAAGTGTAGAAAGGGAAAACCCGGTCCGGCGGAGACGCCGTCGGTGCTTCGCGGAACACATCGATCAGTTTTTCAAAGCGGCGATAAAGCATTGGTTGTTCGCCCGCGAGCGGGCTCTCCTTTTAACGTTTTGAGCGTTGCCGGCAAACACCGGCAACGGCTCGGACATCCTTGTCCAGCTTAGTCTCAGTCGATGCGCTTGGCCGACTTGATGAGCACCGGGTCGATAGGCACATTCTGCATGCCTTGCTTGGTGGTGGTTTGGGAGTTGACGATGATGTCCACTACATCCATGCCCTTGACCACTTTGGCGAACACGGCATAACCGGCGTCACGGCCCGGATCGAGGAAGTCGTTGTCCTTGACGTTGATGAAGAACTGACTGGTGGCCGAGTCTGGATCGGAAGTGCGCGCCATCGACAGCGTGCCACGCACGTTATGCAGGCCGTTGCTGGCTTCGTTCTTGATCGGGTCCTTGGTCGGTTTCTGCTGCATCGAGGAGGTGAAACCACCGCCCTGCGCCATGAACCCCGGGATCACCCGGTGGAAAATCGTGTTGTTGTAGAAACCACTGTCGACGTACGCAAGGAAGTTCTTGGTACTGATCGGAGCCTTGACCGGGTCCAGTTCGATTTCGATCTGGCCGTTGGTGGTGTCCAGCAGCACATGCGGGGCCTTTTCCGGCGTCGCGGCCATCAGGTTGGCGGCAAACAGGACGGTGCCTGCGGCGAGGGCGATTTTTTTCAGCATGGGTCAGTGATCCTGAGTGGTGGTGTCGACTGCGGACAGAAACTCCAGCAGCGTCTGGTTGAAGTGTTCCGGCTGGTCCAGCGGCGTGGCGTGGCGTGAATCGGCGATCACCACCAGCCGCGCGTCGGGCAGCAGTTTTACGTAGTTTTCCTTCAGCGCCACCGGTGTGTAGTCACGGTCGGCGCTGACGATGAGGGTTGGACAGGTGACCTTCGAAAGTCGTTCCTGGACTCCCCAGCCGACAATGGCATTGAAGCTGGCGAGATAAGCATGTTTGTCGTTTTTTGCCCAGCGTTCGGCCATTTTTTGTCGCAAATCGGCCTGCTCGGGTTTGGGGAACAGCTTGCTACCCAGTGCCTTGCCAATGGTGCGCAGGCTGAGTGCGTGCATCAGGCTCCAGCGCTTGAACCACTGCCAGTAGTCATCGCGGCTGCGCAGCTTGACCTCGGGCGCGCTGTTGACGATGCACAGGCTCTTGAGCAGTTGCGGCTGATCCACGCCCAGCTGGAAGCCGATCATGCCGCCCATGGACAGGCCGACATAGTGTGCCGGACCGAGATTGAGGTGTTCGATCAGTGCAATCAGGTCAGCGCTGAATCCGGCGATGCTGTAGCGCTCTTGGGGCTTGTCCGAACGGCCGTGACCACGCACATCCGGGACGATCACCCGGTAGCGGGTGGCAAGTGTCGGGATCTGTTTTTCCCAGTCCAGGGTGCTGGAGCCGAGGCCGTGGACCAGCAGCAGCGGCGTGCCGTGACCATATTCCTCATAGTGCAGGTTGCAACCTTCGTGTTCGAAATAGGCCATGCATACACTCCGTGTCAGGCTTGTTCGGGGGCGGCGAACGGTGCGTCCAGTGGTGCGGTGTCAAACGTACGCAGCAGTTCGATGAGAATCTGCGTGGCCGGTCCCAGCGGTTTGTCCTTGTTCGAATACAGGTAAAAGCTCGGGTTACGGCTGCCGCCCTGATCCAACGGTAGCAGCTTGAGCGTACCTTCCTTGAGTTCCCGTTCGATCATGTGTCTGGGCAGCCAGGCAAACCCCAGGCCGCTGCCGACGAAGGTCGCGGCGGTGGCCAGGCTGCCGACGGTCCAGCGCTGTTCGGCACCGAGCCAGCCGACGTCCCGTGGTTGCTGGCGGCCCGAGTCGCGGATCACCACTTGCATCTGGCTTTCCAGGTCCTGGAAGCTCAGTTCGCGGTTGAGGCGGTGCAGGGGATGCTCCGGATGGGCAACCGCAACGAACTCGACATCGCTTAACTCCGCGCCCAGGTAACCGGGAATACTGAAACCCGTGATGGCCAGGTCGGCCACGCCTTCGAGCAGGACTTCCTCCACGCCAGACAGCACTTCCTCGCGCAGGCGCACCCGGCAGCCACGGCTTTGCGGCATGAACGCGGTCAAGGCGCGGACGAGGCGGGCGCTTGGGTAAGCGGCATCGACCACCAGGCGCACTTCGGCTTCCCAGCCCTGCTCCATGTGATGGGCCAGGTCTTCGAGTTGACTGGCCTGTTTCACCAGTTGCCGGGAACGGCGCAACAGCACCCCGCCGGCTTCGGTCAGCACGGCTTTGCGTCCGTCGATGCGCAGCAACGGCACGCCGAGTTGATCCTGCATGCGGGCCACGGTGTAGCTGACTGACGATTGCGAGCGATGCAGCGCCTCGGCGGCCTGGGCGAAACCACCGTGATCGACCACGGCCTGCAGCGTTCGCCATTGATCGAGGGTCACGCGGGGCGCTTTCATGTTGAACTCCTCTTGTCCTAAGCTGGCAGCCCTAATTGGAGGCTGCTGAATGAAAAAATTCTGTTGTGTGCTGCTGGCGCTGCTGCCGCTGACAGCGATGGCTTACCCGATCGATGTGAAAAAAGACCTCAACGGCATGAAGATCGATTACCAGACCTACGACACGGATAACGACATCGGCTCCATCCAGGTGGCCAACTACGGCGACGTCGATGCCAGCTGCAAGGTTGTTTTCATCAATGGCCCGGAAGCCCCGCGTACCCGCAAGATCGACGTACCGGCCGGCAAGCACAAAAATGCAACCGCCAAGTTCACCCGCAGCATCATCAAGCTGCGCATCGAGCTGACCTGCACCCCGAAATGAACTCAACCCCCTGTGGGAGCGAGCTTGCTCGCGATAGCGGTGTGTCAGGCAACAAAAAAATTGAATGACATGACGCCTCGCGAGCAAGCTCGCTCCTACAGGGGGTAGTGCATGCTGAGCTTATAAACGAATTTATTGATGGGTTATAGCAGTTATTTGCGCTTTTTCATCGATATGACTCTGTTTAACCTTCACTCCATCGACCTACAGCATTCTCAGATGGAGGCTACATCCCATGTCCCGCGTTCTGATCATTGAAAGCAGTGCCCGTCAGCAAGACTCGGTTTCCCGCCAACTGACCCAGACGTTCATCAGCCAGTGGAAAGCCGCTCACCCGAATGACCAGATCACCGTCCGGGACCTGGCCGTCAAGCCGGTGCCGCATCTGGATATCAACCTGCTGGGTGGCTGGATGAAACCCGCCGAGCAGCGCAGCGACATCGAACAAGCGTCCCTGGAGCGCTCCAACCAGTTGACCGATGAATTGCTTGCCGCCGATGTGCTGGTCATGGCCGCACCCATGTACAACTTTGCGATCCCCAGCACCCTGAAAGCCTGGCTCGACCATGTACTGCGTGCCGGCGTGACCTTCAAGTACACCGAAACCGGTCCCCAAGGCCTGCTCAGCGGCAAGCGTGCGTATGTGTTGACGGCTCGCGGCGGCATCTATGCCGGCAGCACCGCCGATCACCAGGAACCGTACCTGCGCCAGGTCATGGGTTTCATCGGTATCCACGACGTGACGTTCATCCACGCCGAAGGCATGAACCTGGGCGGAGACTTCCAGGAGAAAGGCCTGAACCAGGCGAACGCCAAGCTTTCGCAAGTGGCCTGACCGGTTAATCGCCAGATAATCGCTGGATGGTCTAGTGACCTGGCGCAACCCTTCAAGCCTGTACGCGCATCGAACCTCCCTTCGCACTTGTTGCTCCTGAGTGCCCTGGCCCGATTGAACGCTTTAGCGAGATCGGGCTTTTTTTTGCCTGCGATTTAACCAACACCGACAAAACCCTGTGGGAGTGAGCTTGCTCGCGATGACGGAGTGTCAGTCGACAATGATGTTGAATGATCCACCGCTATCGCGAGCAAGCTCGCTCCCACAAGGAATTTGTATTATTTGGGTGTTCGCGATCAGCAGCAAAACCCGCTATCGTCGCCGCCATTCGAAATGAGGCGAGCATGGGCTATCTACTTTTTGTCACGCTGATCCAGGCGTTTTCCTTCAGTTTGATCGGCGAATACCTGGCCGGTCATGTCGACAGTTACTTCGCCGTGCTGGTACGCGTGCTACTGGCAGGGCTGGTGTTCATCCCGCTGACCCGCTGGCGCTCGGTAGAGCCGGCATTCATGCGTGGCATGCTATTGATCGGCGCGTTGCAGTTCGGCGTGACCTACGTCTGCCTGTACTTGAGCTTTCGTGTACTGACGGTGCCGGAGGTGTTGCTGTTCACCATCCTCACGCCGCTGCACGTGACCCTGATTGAAGATGCACTGAATCGTCGGTTCAATCCCTGGGCCCTGGTCGCGGCACTGGTGGCGGTGGCGGGGGCGGCGGTGATCCGCTTTGACCGGATCAACCCGGACTTCTTCATGGGTTTCCTTTTGCTGCAACTGGCCAACTTCACCTACGCCGCCGGGCAGGTGCTCTACAAGCACCTGGTCGCCCGCCATCCGAGTGATCTGCCGCATTACCGACGTTTCGGCTTCTTCTACCTCGGCGCACTGGCGGTGGCATTGCCGGCGTTTCTATTGTTCGGCAAACAGAATTTCCTGCCCGAAGCGCCGTTGCAATGGGGCGTGCTGCTGTTCCTCGGCCTGGTCTCGACCGCTTTGGGGCTCTACTGGTGGAACAAAGGTGCGTGCCTGGTCAACGGCGGCACCCTGGCGGTGATGAACAACCTGCATGTGCCAGTAGGGTTGCTGATCAATCTGCTGATCTGGAACCAGCACGAAGAACTGGGGCGGTTGTTGCTCGGTGGTTCGGTGATTTTGCTGGCGGTGTGGATCAGTCGGTTGGGTATACGCAAGCCTTTGGCCGTTCACTAAACTCCGGGTGCTCCGATAAACCTGTAGGGGCAAGCTCGCTCCCACAGGAAATTGTGTGATTTAAAAATCACTTCGGCGCCAGTTGTCCTACCAGAAACTCGATAAACGCCCGGGTCTTTTGCGGCACCCGCCGGGCTGACGAATACACCGCATTGATGGTGATCGCCGGAGCCTGCCATTCACACAGCACCGGCACCAGTCGCCCGGCCGCCAGCGCATCCTCGACGATGAAGTCGGGCAGCAGGGCGATGCCCATGCCGGCTTCGGCGGCCTGGGCGAGCAGGTCGCCATTGTTGGCGTGCAACGGGCCGGTGACGTTCACCCGCTGGGTTTCCTTGCCATTGCAAAGTTGCAGGCTGACACCGCTCTGCAGATACCCGTAGTTCAGGCATTGATGGGCGCGCAGGTCCTGCGGAGTCCGCGGAATGCCCGCGCGCTCGAGATAAGCCGGGGACGCCACCATGATGCGCGGTGCGGGCGCCAGTTGCCGGGCGATCATCGTCGAGTCGGGCATGCTGGCGATGCGGATGGTCACGTCAAACCCACCCCGCACGGGATCGACCTGCTGGTCGCTGAGTACCAGTTGCAGCTCGATGTTCGGGTGCTGTTCATGAAACAGCGGAATCAACGGCCCCAACCGCCGAAGACCAAACGACATCGGCGCATTGACCCTCAACACACCACGTAACTCGCCGATGCCATCACGGGCCCGTTGCTCGGCCTCGTCCAGCGCCGCCAATACTTCCCGTGCAGCATCGAAATACTCGGCCCCGGCCTCGGTCAGGTGCAGGCTGCGGGTGGTGCGTTGCAGCAATTGCACACCGATGGCTTCTTCCAGCGCCTGAATCTGTTTGCTGACTTTCGAGCGCGGCACGTCCATGGCCCGGGCGGCTGCGGCGAAGCCGTTCTCGCCAACCGTGACGACGAAGGCGCGCATGCATTCGATGCGATCCATATTGTCCCTTTTTTAGAATCAATGATTCTCGATTTTAGGTAATTGTCCCTTTAATGACTAGCCCCTAAAGTGACATCCAAGCCGACAGCAACGCCGCAGAAGGCAACGTCGACCAACCCCTTACCCATTCGAAGTATCGACATCAAAAGGAACGCGCCATGTCTATTCGTGAACTGCTCAACCCAACCAACTCCGCCCTGATCCTGATCGACCATCAGCCGCAAATGGCATTCGGCGTTCAGTCCATCGATCGCCAGACCCTGAAGAACAACACCGTGGGCCTGGCCAAGGCGGCGAAGATCTTCAACGTGCCGACCATCTACACCTCGGTCGAAACCGAAAGCTTCAGCGGTTACATCTGGCCCGAGTTGCTGGCTGTGCACCCGGATCAAAAGCCGATCGAGCGCACTTCGATGAACTCCTGGGAAGACAAGGCATTGGTAGACGCGGTGAAAGCCACCGGTCGCAAGAAGCTGATCATTGCCGCGCTGTGGACCGAGGTTTGCCTGACCTTCCCGGCACTGGAAGCTCTGGCTGAAGGCTACGAGGTGTACATCGTCACCGACGCCTCCGGCGGCACCAGCAAGGAAGCCCACGACATGTCGGTGCAACGGATGATTCAGGCCGGCGCGGTACCGGTGACCTGGCAGCAAGTGTTGCTCGAATACCAGCGTGACTGGGCGCACAAGGATACTTACGAGGCAGTGATGGAACTGGTGCTGGAGCACAGCGGCGCGTACGGCATGGGCGTGGATTACGCCTACACCATGGTGCACAAGGCACCGCAGCGGCAGGTCAAGTAACCCGCAAACGCTGAAATGGATGTACCCCTGCCCTTGTAGGAGCGAGCTTGCTCGCGATTGCGGACTGTCAGACGACACATATGTTGACTGACACGCCCTCATCGCGAGCAAGCTCGCTCCTACAGGTTTTTTGTAGTGTTACATCATGCGTTTTTCGGCTTCGGGAATGTGGCTTGCCCCCAGCACTGCCGGCAGCAACCCGGCCCGTAAATCCGTACCACTCGGCTGCTGATACAGGCTCAAGCCAAACTCCGGCAGCACCGCCAGCAGGTAGTCGAAAATATCCCCCTGAATCCGCTCGTAGTCGGCCCACGCCGTGGTGCGGGTAAAGCAGTAGATTTCCAGCGGAATACCCTGGGCCGTGGTCTGCATCTGGCGCACCATGCAGGTCATGTTCGGCTGGATCTCCGGGTGACTCTTCAGGTAGGCCAGCGCATAGGCGCGGAACGTGCCGATGTTGGTCATCCGTCGGCGGTTGGCCGACATGGCCGCGACGTTGCCCTGGGCTTCGTTCCAGGCCTTGAGTTCGGCCTGTTTGCGGGTCATGTAGTCGGTGAGTAGGTGGATATGGGTCAAGCGCTGCTCTTCGTCATCGGTGATAAAGCGCACGCCGCTGGCATCGATGAACAGGCTGCGCTTGATCCGCCGGCCACCGGACGCCTGCATGCCGCGCCAGTTCTTGAACGACTCGGACATCAGGCGCCAGGTCGGGATCGAAACGATGGTCTTATCAAAGTTTTGCACTTTGACCGTATGCAACGTGATATCCACTACATCGCCATCTGCACCAACCTGTGGCATTTCGATCCAGTCGCCGACCCGCAGCATGTCGTTGCTGGTCAATTGCACGCTGGCGACGAACGACAGCAGCGTGTCCTTGTAGACCAACAGAATCACCGCCGACATGGCGCCCAGCCCCGACAACAGCAACAGCGGCGAGCGGTCGATCAGCGTGGCGACGATGATGATCGCGCCAAACACGTACAAGACCATTTTCGCCAGTTGCACATAGCCCTTGATCGAGCGCGTGCGGGCATGTTCGGTGCGGGCATAGATGTCCAGCAGGGCATTGAGCAGGGCGCTGATGGCCAGCACCAAGAACAGGATGGTGAACGCCAGGGCCACGTTGTCGAGAAAATTACGGGTTATCTTGTTCAGTTCGGGGATCAGGTTCAGGCCGAACTGAACCACCAGAGACGGCGTCATCTGGGCCAGACGGTGGAACACCTTGTTGTTGAGCAAGTCTTTGAGCCAGTGCATGGCCGGTTGCCGGCCGAGCAATTTGACGGCGTGCAGGATCAAGTAGCGCGCCACTCGTCCGACGACCAGCGCTACCGCCAGCAACATCAGCAACGCCAGGCCGGAGTACACACGCGGATGTTGCTCGAGCGCGGTCCAGAGTTCTTGGGTATTGAGCCAGAGCTGTTTGAGATCCATAAGCTAAAACGATTCTTCTGTAGGGCAGTATCGGTCGATTAGAACATGAAAGTAGGGATATGGGTATGCCAAAAGTTGAGTCTTGATATATGGAGATTGCCCAATATCTAACTATGGCACATTGCACCGCTCGTAAGAACTAGCAGATCTGATAGTGGACACTGAATAAAAACGATTGCCTAATCTTCCCGTGGTTGAGGTTTTTTGGTGGTTTAATTCAATAGAAAGGTATTGATATGAAATCGAAATCGGTAGCTCTATTTTCAAGAGAAGATGAGCAGCGGGCGTTAACTTTGGTAGATCCTTGGGCTCCACGTATTCATGAAGTCGTTGGCTCAATCTTGAATCTTGACTATTTCACGGGTGACCCAACTTGCTCATTCGGGCCGTGGCCGCCATGTGGCATCAAAGGCCAGCGGGTATGGTTATCCATCGAAAGTGCAGGTCATGCGCCGTTGCAAGTCTTGGATGGCGTGTCGATTATCGAGGAGGAAGCCAGGGAGGGTGTAACAAAGAAGCTTAGCCGAAATTGGTTTGAAGGGTTGCAGCCAGATAGTGAGCTAAGAGTAGTTGCAAAAATCGCGCTATGCTGTAGCGATAGTGAAAGCAATGCTGTGCGACTGCCTGTGCGCAGCTACACCTTTAAAAGGTTTTTGAGAGAGGGTAGAGAGGAATTCAACGATTTGTTTGACCTGGGGTGGGACAATCGTAATCATGAATTCGGCAATGGGTTGTCTGTCAAACTTTGGAGTGAATGGTCAGGGCTGTCGGCAGGTGTGCGTCAGTTGGGAGTTGGTGGTCCAGACTGGGGTGAAAGTTGTTTTTATTTGAATCTTTGTCTAGTTCAATTTTCATTTGTAAACCCTGTCTCAAGTGTTGGGTTTTCCGTTATTGGATTGAAGGAAGAGGACACAGGATGCTACGTTCAGTTTAAAGAGGTTGGTATGCCTTGGGGTGAGTATATTTACATGCCTGCAAATGGTGGTGTAGACCAGCCTGCAAAAGATGTTTTATTTGAAAGTGAGCGCGGCATTGAATGTTTTGACATATATCATTTTCCTGACAGTTTTGAACATTTGTATTTAGATAATCTTGTCTGGACGCGGAGCTCTTGAGTTTTACGGTGTTCAGGGTGTCGATGTTTTGACGTGTGGAACTCAGGTTGTGCGATAAGTCGGGGGCATTCGTCGTTTTTGGTTGCTGGACGAAGTGCCCCTTACCACATTAGTGCTGGTTTTTGATGCCAGCAGTGCTGAAACTAGGTGAGTCCATCGCCGCATAACTTTTAGCGAGCGTGTCTGTCATCCGAACATGCGCTAGATGGTTTTGCGCTGCTGGTACTTGGGGCGATCAAACAGTCTCGGTAGACCCGCAACGGGATGACGGCCGCATCCGATAACAGTCACAGTAATGACGCAGGCTTTTGGCGTCATAGTCCTTGGCCGCCAGCAACCATCGGCTGCGTCGGGAAGCTCGTACCGTTTGACCTTCGTGGACTCCTGCCTTTGATGGACGCGGACTCTACTGAGTCTCGACGCTTGTGGGATTCAAATGAGTTTCGGCGGATTTCGTTCAGAGTCTTATGAAAGGCGCTGATGAAGCACTTTTGAAGGGTTGCTGGGATCGGAGATCCTGGCCTTCAGGCAACATTTACACAAAGAAACTCGGCCTGAGCGCTCGAAACCGGTACCCTATGCAGCTGTTTTTTGCATTTCTTCGAGGTAGCACCCGTGTTTTCCGAATTCGCCTTGCACGAACGCCTGCTCAAAGCCGTGGCCGAGCTTAAATTTGTTGAGCCAACGCCTGTGCAAGCAGCGGCCATTCCGCTGGCGCTCCAAGGGCGTGACCTGCGGGTGACGGCGCAAACCGGTAGCGGTAAAACCGCTGCATTCGTTTTGCCCATCCTCAACCGTCTGATCGGCCCGGCGAAAATCCGCGTCAGCATCAAGACCCTGATCCTGCTGCCGACCCGCGAACTGGCCCAGCAGACCTTGAAAGAAGTTGAACGCTTCTCGCAGTTCACCTTCATCAAGTCCGGCCTGATCACCGGCGGCGAAGACTTCAAGGTCCAGGCCGCGATGCTGCGCAAGGTGCCGGACATCCTGATCGGTACGCCGGGCCGGATGATCGAGCAGTTGAACGCCGGCAACCTCGACTTGAAAGAAGTTGAAGTCCTGGTGCTCGACGAAGCCGACCGCATGCTCGACATGGGCTTCGCCGAAGACGTTCAGCGTCTGGTGGACGAGTGCACCAACCGTCAGCAGACCATGCTGTTCTCTGCCACCACCGGTGGTTCTGGCCTGCGCGAGATGATCGCCAAAGTCCTGAACAACCCCGAGCACTTGCAGCTCAATGCGGTCAGCCAGCTGAACGACACCACCCGCCAGCAAATCATTACCGCTGACCACAACCAGCACAAAGAACAGATCGTCAACTGGCTGCTGGCCAACGAGACCTACCAGAAGGCCATCGTCTTCACCAACACCCGGGCCATGGCCGACCGTATCTACGGCCGCCTGGTGGCGCAGGAATACAAAGCGTTCGTGCTGCACGGCGAGAAAGACCAGAAGGATCGCAAACTGGCGATCGACCGCCTTAAGCAGGGCGGCGTGAAAATCCTCGTGGCTACCGACGTCGCCGCTCGCGGTCTGGACGTAGATGGCCTGGACCTGGTGATCAACTTCGACATGCCGCGCAGCGGCGACGAATACGTGCACCGTATCGGTCGTACTGGTCGCGCCGGTAACGATGGTCTGGCCATCTCGCTGATCTGCCATGGCGACTGGAACCTGATGTCGAGCATCGAACGCTACCTCAAGCAGAGCTTCGAGCGCCGCACCATCAAGGAAGTCAAAGGCACCTACGGCGGACCGAAAAAGGTCAAGGCCTCGGGCAAGGCCGTCGGCGTGAAGAAGAAAAAGACCGACGCCAAGGGTGACAAGAAGAAAACTGCCGCCAAGACCCCGACCAAGCGCAAGAGCGCCAACCGGCCGAAGAGCGATTCCCTGGTCAGCAAGGACGGCATGGCCCCGCTCAAGCGCCGCAAGCCGGAAGCGCCGGCGGCTGAGTAAGTCGTTGCAAGCGACCCATAAAAAACCCGGACAGTGTCCGGGTTTTTTATGTCTGATGATTATCAACTCTCGGTTTTCTTTTCTGCCGAGTCCAACTCCTTCAAGCGCTGATCGATTAACTGACACTTGTCCGGCAGGTCCTTGGCGGCAGTGCCCAGGTCCATTTTCTGCAACTCGTCGTTGATCTCCTTGGCCTTGGTCGGGTTCTGCTCGGTGAACCTGGCCACTTCCCGGGCCAGTTGTTCGCGTTTGGCGGTGGCTTCCTCGAGGGTGCAGGCCCAGGCGGGCAGGGCACAGGTGAGGGTAGCGGCGAGAGTGAGCTTCTTCAGCAGTGGTTTCATGGGGGCGGGCCTCAGCTCCGGTCAAGGCGGGTTATTCGGTTGAGCGTTGGCCCCTGGGGAAAGTTCAGCCTGTGATATTTGCGTTGGTTGTCAGCGCCTTTTCGCGGGCAAGCCCACAGGTTTTGTGAACACCGCAGAAACTGTGGGAGCGTGGCTTGCCCGCGAAGGCCGCGCCTCGGTGTCTGGGGTTAACCACCATGACAGCAGCTCGACTTCTCCTGTTCCTCATATTTGTCGTGATGCCGCACCCACTCCATGATTTCGTCTTCGTTGCGACCCTTGGGCGTCAGGTCCAGGTAGTTGTAGGCGCCGACCAGCATGTCCAGGCCCCGGGCATAGGTGGAGTAGGTATGGAAGATTTCTCCGGCGTCATTGCGATAAAACACGCTGAGACCGGGGAGTTCCTCCTCGGCACCGTCGGTTTTTTCGTAGTTGTATGTAGCCTTTCCGGCGGCGACGTCTTCGGCTCGGGCGGTGACGCCAAAGTCGTAGTTGAAATCGCAGCCTTCGGACGACACCCAGTCGAACTTCCAGCCCATGCGCCATTTGAACGCCTGGAATTCGGCGAACGGTGCGTGGGAAACCGCTACCACGGCCACGTCATGGTGGGCCAGGTGCTGGTTGGCGCCGTCGATGTGATCGCTCAGGTACGAGCAACCGGGGCAGCCCTCATCCCAGCCCTCGGCGAACATGAAGTGGTAGATGACCAACTGGCTGCGCCCCCCGAACAGGTCCGCCAGTTTCAGTTCGCCGTCGGGTCCCTGGAAGTGGTAGTCCTTGTCGACTTTCACCCAGGGCAGGGCACGGCGTTCGGCGCTGAGTCTGTCCCTTTCCCTGGTGAAGGCTTTTTCGTGGGCCAGGTGCTCTTTGCGGGCGGCGACCCATTCTTCCCGCGATACGACGGGATGGTTCTGAATGTTCATGTTGTTTTCTCCTGCGTGGGGCGGGGAGGTGACTTACACAGCCTAGTCGTTTGGCTTGCATGGATTTCGACATGCCGCCGGTCGGTCGTCTGCAAACGCCCGGCTGAACGGTGGCCGGGCGTACCGGTCACAACCTGTAAGGCCCGTTCAATTGCACGGGCATCAATCGAACGGACACCGGAGGTTGAATCAGGATGACGACTTACAACTGGGACTTGATTGAGCGCTTGCTGCATGAAGTGCAAAACAGCGCGGGCCACAGCTTCACGCCGCGGCCTTACGCCGAACAGCATGCCGCGCAGAAGGCTGCGGAAGGCGAGCCGATTGAAAATCTTGATCACTTGAAAACGGTGGCTGGAGAGTACGAAAAGTTACTGTTGGCGCGTGGCTATATCGCGCCGCGACCTGAAGACGAAGGTGGCACGGGCACCAATTACATTCTGACGGCGCGGGGTTCGCGTTTGTTGAGCCTGATCGACAGCAGTATTCCCGGCAATGATCACCCGCGGCAGGTGCTGGACGAGCAGGCGGATGCGCTGGATGAGATGACGTTCGATGAGGTAGCGTCGAAAGCGCAGATTGCCTGATGTTGTGTGATCCCCTGTGGGAGCGAGCCTGCTCGCGATAGCGATTTCAGCTTCAGTATTGATGTTGACTGACGCACCGCAATCGCGAGCAGGCTCGCTCCTACATGCGACTTGTGTTGCAGTCAGTCCTGTTTCGCCGCTTTCAGGCACTTCAAGTCGTTGAAGTCCTTCCTCACACCTTCAATTTTCTTCAGCAACCGTGCGCGCTGGTTCGGCGTGCTTTCAGCCATCAGATCCACGAACAGTGAACGCGCCTGGGCTTCGGTGTTGGTAAAGGCCTGTCGATAGGCAGGTGTCCACAACTTCTCGCGATTGACCAGAAGTGTCTCGATTCGTTGTGGGAATTGTGGACTCTGGCGTTGGGCAACGGCCGCGCTGAACTGCTTCTGCCAATGGACCCGGTTGGCAAGCCACTGGGTGTTCTGATCGCCCAGGGCGCTGGACCATGTGGCTACCCGCTGTTGCTGGGTGGTGCTCAGTGGCCCGAGCCAGTCATTCAGGCGCTTCTCCATGCGGGCGCTGCGCTCCTTGATCTGCTGGTCGAGGGAGGGTTTGAGGTATTCCTCCTGGCGTTTGCGCCGGTCCTTGGCGAAGGCGTCGTTCATTTCGGCGACTTGCTTGTCATCCAGCCTTTGCAGCAACTCGATGGCCGACGGGGTGATTTCTCGCGCGGTCTCTGCGATCGCCTGTTCGGCTTCGTGGGCGCGGGCCTGCAAGGCGGCATCGGTGACCTGGTTGGTAGCGACCATGGTCTGCAGGCGGTCCAGCCAGTCGAGATAGCCGGGCAGTTGGGTGGTGCAGTGCCAGCTCAGGTGTTCCTTCAGGCGTTCGTCCAGCCAGATTTTCTGCTCGCCGTTCATGTCCAGGTAGTCGCTGAGCGTCCAGGGGATGATCACATCGAGATTGCGGTAGGCCAGGCCCACGCGGCTGCACGCGCCGAGGGCGAGGGTAACGGTCAACATAACGGCGATATGTTTGAACCAGCGGGACATGGGCGATTCCTTGCGAAAGCCAGTCTTCGGGGGCTGATTCTCATGTGAACCCGGGAGGAGCCCGGCAGTTCAGCCGATCAATAGAACGCGTGTTCGGCCTTGAGCGTCACCAGCCCGTCGCACTGGCTGTTGTGCCCGGCATAGGCCGAGCAACCGCTGCCGTTCAGGCTGGAGTCACTGTAGATCAGGTCAAGGTCGATGCCCATGAACGGGCGGGACAATTTCAGCGACCAATCGGTAAAACTGCCTACATACCCGCCATCCACCGCCACTGGCGTATTGAATTGGTGGGTGGTGTATTTCAGGCTGATGCCGACACCGAACGGTTGATTGCCGCTCAAGTCAGCGAACAGGGTGTTGTTCTGTTTGTCCGGGTCATTGCTGAAGGCGATGCCGAAACGGCTGCCGAGCAAGGTCAGGCCGCCGAACAGTTCCTGGCTGTCAGGGGTCGTGACTTCGGGGTAGCTGTAGCGGATCAAGCCCACTTCGTAGCCGAGGGTTTGGTCGAAGGGTTGTTTAAAACCCATGTAGGAGTCGATCTCGAGGTCTTTCCCCGGGCTGATGCCCATGCTGGGCGACCATTGGCCCACGTAGAAACCGCTGTCGTGGCTCAGGTCCAGGCCACCGTGAAACGAGCCGACGGCCGAGGGTTTGACCAGGCCCTGGGCCATGCTGCGGGTGGGGGTGGTGCCAAGCTTGAGGTCGAAGCCCCCCAGCTCACGCTGAAAGATTTGTGCCTGTGCTACGGAGCATGCCAGCAGGCTGCCGAGCAATGCCGAAAGGTAGAAAGATTTGAGCATGCGTCACTCCATGAACTGCGAGGGCAGGCTGGTGAACCCGCTGAAACGCTTGATCCAGACGTGTGCAAGGATACCGGCGAATAATCGGCAATGAAGGCCGTTCGTCGATTTCTACGGGATTTGAGGGAGTGCCGGAGGAGTAACGAGGGTTCCAGTCCAAGCGCTTCGAAGCTCAAAGCGCTTTGGGACCAGGTGACGCGTGGGGGATTACTTTTTGCCCAGGGTGATCTGCTTGGACGGGCCGAACGTCTGGCCGCTGACGCCTTTGGCAATTTGCTGGATTTCACCGCCGGACTTGAGGAACGCAGCGATCTGGCTGTTGATCGATTCGCTGGTTTCGACGGCTGGAGCTGGCTTTGCTTTGCTGGTGGATGCTTTTACGCGCATGGCGGCCATTAACCTGTAGAAAATTAACTTGGCCAGGCATCGTACAGGAGTTGCCTGATAATTGCTTGGCAAATATCCCCTCGGCATATTCGTGAGGTCGGGGTAATTAGTCCCCGGCCAATATTCGAAATATGCACCTAAGCCGCTGTTTTAACTAATAACATTGCCTGGAAAAATACCGCATCACGCTTGCCTGGGCATGGCGTAAATGCCCGGAACGGCCTGACGAGCGGACGGGGTGCGATGAAAACCCGGGAAAATTAAGGGCTTCAGGGAGATTTTCTCGCGCCACCGGGCCGGCTGCCGAACGCGGCGCTTAAAACCGGGTAGAATGCCGCCCACGCAATGAGGGTATTGGACATGGCTTTAGTCGGGCGTTACAACAGTTTGCAAGTGGTTAAACACACTAACTTCGGTTTATATCTGGACGGTGGCGCGGATGGCGAAATCCTTCTGCCTAATCGTTATATTCCAAAAGATATTCCTACCGAAGATGAAGACTGGCTCAACGTTTTTGTTTATCTGGACAGCGATGACAAACTCATCGCAACTACTGAAAAGCCGAAAGTTCAAGTCGGTGAATTCGCCAGTTTGAAAGTTGTTGAAGTCAACAGCATCGGCGTATTCCTGGACTGGGGGTTGCCGAAAGACCTGTTGCTGCCGTTCTCCGAAGAGAAGCGCCAGATGACGGCGGGCGAGTATGTGGTGGTGCACGTCTATCTCGACAAGCACACCCGTCGCATCACCGCGACCGCGCGCCTGGACCGCTATCTGGACAAGACCCCGGCCAACTACACCGCGGGCCAGGAAGTGGATCTGCTGGTGGCCGAAGCCACGGACATGGGCTTCAAGGCCATCATCAACAACAAGCATTGGGGCCTGATCCACAAGAACGAAATCTTCAAGTTCATGCGCGCCGGTAAAGAAGAAAAGGGCTTCATCAAGGAAGTTCGCGCCGACGGCAAGATCAGCCTGAGCCTGCAACCGGTCGGCCAGGAAGCGGCCACCAGCCTGAACTCGAAGATCCTCGCCAAGTTGCGCGAAAACAACGGCAGCCTGGCGGTGAGCGACAAGAGCGATCCGGCGTTGATCAGCAGTCTGTTCGGTGTCAGCAAGGGCAACTTCAAGAAGGCCATCGGTGCGTTGTACAAGAATGGCCAGATTGTCATTCATGCCGATCGCATCGAACTCAGTTGATGCGCTGACAAGACAGAGGGCCAGGATGGCGCAAGCAGAGAAGTAGAGGTCTCTGGCAGGCGGCATTTTCTGGCCTTCTGGTTAATAATCGACAACATGATTCTTCGCCCCGGTGTTTTCTTTTCAACGAGAAGGCCGGGGCTTTGTTTTTTTTCTGCCGAGTCTTTGCCATGGATTGTGTCTTCGAGGTGTTCCGGTGAGCGCCACCCGGCGCAGCGCCGACGGGTTTGCCCTGCAAGTGATGGTCGGGTTGTGCCTGATCTGGGGTGTGCAGCAGGTGATGATCAAGTGGGCAGCGGCCGATATCGCGCCGGTGATGCAGGCGGCCGGACGTTCCGGTATGTCGGCGTTGCTGGTCGGGCTGCTGATCTGCTGGAAGGGCGGCTGGAACCAGGTGGGTACGACCTGGCGCGGCGGTCTGTTGGCCGGTGCCTTGTTCGGCCTGGAGTTCTTCTTCATTTCCGAAGGCCTGCAACTGACCACGGCGGCGCACATGTCGGTGTTCCTTTACACCGCGCCGATTTTCACCGCCTTGGGAGTGCACTGGTTGCTGCCCAGTGAGCGATTGCGGCCCTTGCAATGGCTGGGGATTGTCCTGGCGTTTATCGGGATTGCCATCGCGTTTGCCGGCGGGGTGTCCTGGGACAACCTTGATTACCGCATGTTGATGGGCGATGCCTTGGGTGTGCTGGCGGGTGCCGCCTGGGGCGCGACCACGGTGGTGGTGCGCGCCTCGCGCCTGTCGGAAGCACCGGTGACCCTGACGCTGTTCTATCAGTTGATTGTCGGCTTCTTCGGCTTGTTGTTGATTGCGCTGCTCAGCGGCCAGATCACCCATGTCAGCCTGACCCATGTGGCGGTGGCCAGTGTGCTGTTTCAGGGCGTGGTCGTGTCGTTCTTCAGTTACCTGGTCTGGTTCTGGCTACTGCGCCGTTACCTGGCGGCCAACCTTGCGGTGTTTTCGTTCATGACGCCGTTGTTCGGCGTCACCTTCGGTGTGGTACTGCTCGGCGAGGAACTGAGCCTGAACTTCGTCATCGGTGCCGTGCTGGTATTGGCGGGCATCACTTTTGTCAGCGCCGAGCAGTGGTTGCGCCGTCGTTTGCGCAAAGCCCTCGGGCAGCATTGACCGGCGCGAGCAATAGACCGCCGGCGATCAACAAGCCGCAGCCGGCGACCACCAGTGCCGGCTGTAAACCGCCACTGAAATGACTACTCAGCGCCGCCAGCAATGGCCCGCTGAGCTGGCCCACGGCAAAGCAGGCTGTCAGCAGGCCGGCATTGCGCTGGGTGGCATGGGGCGCCAGTTCCCGGGAGCGTTGCATCACCAGTTGCATGCAGGCCAGGAACGGCGTGCCGCACAGGATCACACCCAACGCCAGGCCTGGACCGTTGCCCAGCAGGCAGGCGAAGACGCCAGCGGCTTGCAGCCATAACGTCGCCATCAGCCAGTGACCCGTGGCGCCAGGTTTTTGCCGACGCAGACTCACCAGCACCACACCGGTTGCCGCCGCCAGGCCAAAGCATGGCCAGAACAGGTCAGCCTGCCATTGACCATGGAATTGCGCGTTGGCCATTTGCGACAAAAAGGTCGCGGGAATGATGTAGCCCAATCCGTACAAGGCATAGATCCAGCCAAGACGCCCGATGCCTTGATTGCCCGAGGCGCTGGCGCTGGGTGCAGCAGTCGCGGTGACACTCGGTTGTGGCAGGAACGGCAGGATCCCCAGCAGCATCGCCAGCCCCGTGGCGGCGTACACCAGCCACAAGGTGGCAGAAGTCTGGCCCAGCAGATTCGAGCCCAAGGCCAACAGACCTGTCAGAAAAATTCCCAAACCGGGTCCGGCGAAGACCAGGGCTCCGAGCCGAGGACGACCGGCCGCTGCCGCGAGGGGTTGGCTCAGGGCGGTAATCATCACCAACACCCAGGCGCTGGCTACGCCGGTGCCGAAGCGAAGCAACAGGTGCGACCAGAAACCATTGGCCCAGAACGACGCCAGGGTCAGCAGCACGCACAGCCACAATCCGCCAAACAAGCGTCGGCGCACTTGTGCCGGACGCCGGGAAAACATGGCATCCACTGCACCGATGAAATAACCGAGGTAGTTGGCGGCGGCGATCAGCCCGGCGGCAGTCAGGTCGATCTGGCCTTCGCTGAGCAGGTGCGGCAGTTGTGGTGTCAGGGCAAAACGGCCGATGCCCATGGCCATCATCAGGGCAACGAAGCTGGCGGATAAGCGGATCAGGGGAGACATGGTCTGGAGTCCGTCTGGAGGATCAATGACCGTCAGGCTAGGACTGATTGACTTTCTTTAAAAATGAATAATAGTGAGTAACTTGTTCTTTTTTGGAGAAAGTCGTGGAGTTCAGCCAATTGCGCATCTTCCAGGCGGTGGCAGAGGAAGGATCCATAACCCGTGCCGCCGAACGGCTACATCGAGTTCCGTCGAACCTGTCGACCCGGCTCAAACAGCTGGAAGAGCAATTGGGTGTCGAACTGTTCCTGCGCGAACGTCAGCGCTTGCAGTTGTCGCCTGCGGGAAAAGTCCTGCTGGACTACACCGCCAGGCTGTTTGCCTTGCGCGATGAAGCCAGCGCGGCGGTGCAGGGCGGGCAACCGGCGGGAGACTTCGTGCTCGGAACCATGTACAGCACGGCGGCGATTCACCTTCCGGGGCTATTGGCGCATTACCACCGTTTGTATCCGGCGGTGAACCTGCAAGTACAATCCGGCCCCAGCGGTGAACTGCTCGAAGGCCTGCTCACCGGTCGACTCGATGCGGCGCTGGTGGATGGCCCGCTGGAACTGGCTGGACTTGACGGGGTGCCCTTGTGCGACGAGCGCCTGGTGCTGATCAGCGAGGCCGACCATCCGCCCGTGCGCAGCGCGCTGGATGTGCAAGGTCGTTCGGTGTTCACCTTTCGCCAGGGCTGCTCCTACCGCATGCGCCTGGAAGCCTGGTTCGCCCATGATCATGCGGCCATGGGCCGGGCGATGGAGATCGAGTCCTATCCGGGAATGTTGGCGTGTGTAATTGCCGGTTCCGGTGTGGCGCTGATGTCGGAGTCGATGCTCGCCAGTCTGCCGGGCCGTGAGAGTGTGGCCGTACATCCTTTGGCCGAACCGTTCGCCAGTGCTACCACCTGGCTGATGTGGCGCAAGGGCATGGTCGGGGCCAACCTGAATGCCTGGATCGAGCAGCAACAGGTGGTTTTTCCACCGGCACATGTACGGGCGCAGGACATTGCCTGAACGCAGGCTGATTTTGATGGATTCAGTAACAGATCATTGTGACTTTGCGCGAGCATTGCGTAGGACTTCGGACTATTATCTGTACGAAGGGGCTACAGTACTTTGGCCGCTCGGCACTACCCTGAAGGGGGCATCATGAAAGAGAAAATCCAAAACTGGCTGCATGACTTGGGCGTTGCTCTCGGTTTGATCGAGCCGCCTCTGCAACCCGTGCCTGTTCGTACTGACGACGAACAACGTCGGCGCCAGCAGCGGCGCCGGTAATGGCAGATAGCATCTGACAGGTGAAAGGTTTTCCCGTGGCGAGGGAGCAAGCTCCCTTGCCGCTTCGTGTACGTTTGATTACCAGACTTAGTACCGCCCGATCTCCAGCAAGAACCGGCTTAAATCATTCACCGTCCTGGCGGTCTTGAGCATCCGGTCTTCTTCCACGGTAAACGCCGTGACACCCAGTTCATCTTCCAGATGGAAGATCAGTTCTTCGATATCTTTTTTATCCAATCCCAACTGCGCCAGGCTGGCGTTGTCGTCGAAGTCATCCCGGCCTTCCAGCAGGCGACTGATGTAGCGATGTACGACAGCACGAAGGGCAGCTTCTTTCATGATCGTTCTTCGACGAGGTGGGTGCAGTTCTCCCTGCCGATGCAGTTCCTGCCGTTGAGTACAGCAGGCTTTAGCCGTGTGAGCGCTGCCATTGGTCGATCATGCTACGCAAATGCTCCCCGGAAAAGCTGCCGAAGTGCCCGCCATGCACCGTGCGGATCGATAGCGTGCGCAAACGTTGCAGGCTGCGGGCGTAGTCATCGAGATTGGAGTGGTAGGCGTCTTCGATTAGCGGGCCGTCGTAGATGATGTCGCCGCTGAACAAGGTCTCTGTGGCGGCTTCGTACAGGCAGATGCCACCGGGCGAGTGTCCCGGTGTGTGCACGACCTGCAACACCCGATTGCCCAGGTCCAGCACATCGCCATCTTCGACAAACCCCGTGGCCGGTGCGGCCTTGACCCGGTATTCGGCGTAGCACAGCGGGCAATCGGGGTGCGCCTCGAACATGTCGTCGCCGACAAAGGCTTTGCTCAGGTCGTTGTTGCCATCGGGTGCCGCGAGAATGTCCGCCTCGGCCGGATGCACCAGCCGTTCAGCGAATTCGTGATGACCGGCGATGTGATCGAAATGGCAGTGGCTGGCAACAGCCACCAGCGGCCGTTCGGTGATCCACGGCAGTTGCTCGCGCAGACTGACCAGGCCCGAGCCGCTGTCCAGCAGCAGGTCTTTATCACGGCCCTGGATGTACCAGAGGTTGCAGCGGTAGAAGGGGCGGATGTACGGCTCGTGGATCAGGCGGATGCCGTCACTGAGCGGTTTCACCTCGAACCACTGGTCACGAGAAACAATCTTCATGAACGTTTTCTCCAGGCGAAAAAAAACGAGTGTGGCAACCGACGCCACACTCGTCGAAGAAAGCATCAAGTCGTTATGTTCAGCTTAGGCAGCGCTGGCCACTGCTGCCGTGCGGCGGGACATCAAGCTCACCACCACGAAACTCACCAGGCCTACACCGAGGCTGTAGTAGATCGGGGTGTTGGCGTCCAGACCGTCCTTGAACATGAACAGCAGCGCGGTGGCGAAGCCCATGCCCATGCTGGCGATAGCGCCGGCGGTGGTAGCGCGTTTCCAGAAGATCGCACCCATCAGCGGGATCAGCATGCCGCCTACCAACAGGTTGTAGGCCAGGGTCAGGGCGCTGATCACGTCGTTCACGATCAGAGCGATGCCCAGTACCACGATGCCGGTCAACAGGGTGAACAGGCGGTTGATCGCCAGGCTCGACTGTTTACCGCCACGCAGTTTCGGCAGCAGGTCTTCGGTCAGGGTGGTGGCGGCGGCCAGCAGGCCGGCGCTGGCGGTGGACATCATGGCGGCCAGTGCGGCAGCGATCACCAGGCCACGGATACCGTCCGGCAGGGACAGTTTCACGATCGCAGCGAAGGCGTTGTTGACGTTGTCGAGATCCGGGATCAGTACGTGTGCAGCCATGCCGATCAAGGCGCAGGCCAGGCCGTAGAGGATGCAGTAGATACCGGCAGCGGTACCGGCAACCTGAGCCACTTTGGCGGTCTTGACGGTGAACACCCGTTGCCAGATGTCCTGACCGATCAGGATGCCGAAGAAGTAGATCATGAAGTAGGTGATGATGGTGTCCCAGCCGATGGTGGTGAAGCTGAAGCTCGCCGCCGGCAGTTTCATTACCAACTCATCCCAACCGCCAACGCGGTACAGGCAGATCGGCAACAGGATGAACATCAGGCCGACAGTCTTGATCACGAACTGAACGATGTCGGTCAGGGTCAGGGACCACATGCCGCCAATGGCCGAGTAGATCACCACGACGCCGCCGCCGAGCAGGACCGAGATCCAGAACGGCAGGCCGAACAGCACTTGTAGCACGGTGCCGATCGCCAGGATCGAGGTCACGCCGATCATCAGCGCGTAGGCCAGCATGATCACCGCGCTCGCGGAGCGGGCCATCGGGTTGTAGCGTTTTTCCAGGACCTGGGTAACGGTGTAGATCTTCAGTTTCAGTAGCGGTTTGGCGAGGAACAGGTTCAGCGCCACGATCCCGCAACCGAGGGCCGCACACAGCCAGAAGCCGGAGATGCCATGCACGTAGCCCAGACGCACGGTGCCCACGGTGGACGCGCCGCCCAGGACGGTGGCAGCCATGGTGCCCATGTACAGGCTTGGGCCGAGGTTACGACCGGCGACCAAAAAGTCTTCGTTGGTCTTGGCCTTGCGCATGCCGTAGTAGCCGAGTATCAGCATCGCGGCGGCGTAGATGAGTACGACGAATAAATCCAAAGCCATTGTGGCGTGTCTCCGATTGTCTTTTTTATGTGAGGCTGAAAATCAATCCCTGTGGGAGCGTTGCTTGCCCGCGAAGGGAGCGCCGCGGTCCGCCAGGCAGACCGCGTTATCGTTCATCGCGGGCAAGCCACGCTCCCACAGGTAATGTGTTGACCGCAGGTAGTGCGTTGAATCAGGCGGCTTGACGCATCGCCGGTTTAGCGAGCGAATCCGTGCTCTTGCTGCGAGGGTCGTTCGGACCGAACACGGCGCTCGATTCCGGGAACAGGCTCAGCAGAACCAGGTACACCACCGATGCCAGGCCCAGGGTCACCGGCAGGCTGATGTCGATACCACCGGCCATTTCACCCAGCGGGCCGACAAACTGACCCGGCAGGTTCACGAAGCACAGGCCAACGGCCGCGCTCGGGATCCAGGCACCGAGGCCACGCCAGTTCCAGCCGTGGGTGAACCAGTAGCGGCCACCTTTCTCGCCGCGGGTGAACACTTGCAGGTCATCCGGGCAGTAGAAGCCGCGACGCACCAGCAGGCCGATGATCATGATCACCATCCACGGGGTGGTGCAGGTGATGATCAGCACGGCGAAGGTCGACACGCTCTGCACCAGGTTGGCCGCGAAGCGCCCGATGAAGATAAAGGCAATCGACATCACACCGATCAGCAACGTGGCCTTGACCCGCGACAGCACCCGAGGGAACACGCTGGACATGTCCAGGCCGGTGCCGTACAGCGAAGTGGTGCCGGTGGACATGCCGCCGATGACCGCGATCAGGCACACCGGCAGGAAGAACCAGCTCGGCGATACCGCCAGCAGGCCGCCGACGTAGTTGTTGGCCGCGATGTAGTCCGGTGCCTTGACCGCTACGATAGTGGCGGTGACGAGGCCGAACAGGAACGGAATCAGCGTGGCGAGTTGCGCGGCAATCACCGACAGCATGATCCGGCCTTTGGGCGTATCACGAGGGATGTAGCGCGACCAGTCACCGAGGAACGCACCGAAGGAGATCGGGTTGCTCATGGCCACCAATGCTGCCCCGATGAACGCAGCCCAGAATCCGGCCTGGCCCATGGCTACGGTGCCGGCGTACTGACTGTCGAATGCAGGGGCGAAAGCGAAAACGCCCAGCAGGAACAGCAGGCTGGCCGCCCACACCGCAATGCGGTTGACCCACAGCATGAAGCGGAAACCATAGATGCACACGGTCAATACCAGCAGCGCGAACAGACCGTAGGCCAGGCCCAGGGTCAGATCGGTTTCCGGTAGATCGATCAGGCGTTTGGCACCGCCCACCAGCGCATCGCCCGAACTCCAGACCGAGAGCGAGAAAAACGCGATAGCGGTCAGCAGCGACAGGAACGAACCGACGATTCGCCCGTGCACGCCGAAGTGCGCACCGGAAGAGACGGCGTTGTTGGTGCCGTTGATGGGGCCGAACAGGCCCATCGGCGCCAGGATCAGCGCACCGAGTACCACGCCCAGCACAATCGCCCAGACGCCAGCCTGAAAGGACAGGCCGAACAGCACCGGGAAACTGCCGAGCACGGCGGTGGCAAAGGTGTTGGCGCCGCCGAAGATCAGGCGAAACAGATCGCTGGGCTTGGCGTCACGCTCATTGTCCGGGATCTGTTCGACCCCGTTTGTTTCGATGCTGCTAAGGCTTTTTTCGTTGTTTTTGTTATTCATGATCAGCTCCGATCATAAAGGCGCGCTCATCGTGCGTGAGCGTCACCTGTGTTGGCTAAGGGGGTGGCAGCCCTTCCGGCATCGCGGATAAATGTTCGTGGCAGGCCAGCCATAGGCCTTGTTGTTCTTGGCCAGACGCTTGCTTCTTGAAAACAATCGTCTCGCGCTCCTGGCTGAAGTGTTGCTCCCCTTGCATGCGCAACTCGGTGGCCACGTCATGGATGAAAATCGCCACGTCACCCTGCAGGCTGACGAAAGCGTTGCTTGAAGTGCACGAGAGCACCTCGAAGCCATCCTCAGAGCGCCAGCCGTCCCACATCGCCTGATAGGCGTCGCGCGACAGCAGGGGCTGTTCGAGGGTGTAGAAGACGAAGCTGGCATCGGCGCTGAACGCGCCGAAGTAGGCTTCGCGATCGTTACGGGCAAAAGCGGACACCAGATCGGCGGCGGCTTTGAGAACCTGATCACGTTCGCTCATGACCGATCCTCAGCGGTGGACTACGCCAGGCAGTACGCAGAGCATTTCGTACAGCAGGTTGGCGGCCAGCAGCGAGGTGTTGCCGGTGGTGTCGTAAGCGGGCGAGACTTCTACCAGATCGCAACCGACCAGGTCGAGGCCTTGGCAGCCACGAACGATCTCGATTGCCTGAATGGTCGTCAGACCGCCGATTTCCGGGGTGCCGGTACCAGGTGCCCAGGCCGGGTCGATGCCGTCGATGTCGAAGCTCAGGTAAACAGGACCGCCGCCGACTTTTTCGCGGACTTCAGCCATCAAGGGCTCCAGCGATTTGTGCCAGCACTCTTCAGCCTGAACCACACGGAAGCCCTGGTTGCGGCTCCAGTTGAAGTCGTCAGCGGTGTAGCCCTGGGCGCGCAGGCCGATCTGCACGACACGGTCCGGGTCCAGCAGGCCTTCTTCAACGGCGCGACGGAAGGTGGTGCCGTGGGCGATTTTCTCGCCGAACATGTGATCGTTCACATCGGCGTGGGCATCGATGTGCACCAGGCCGACCTTGCCGTGCTTTTTATGGATGGCACGCAGGATCGGCAGGGTGATGGTGTGGTCGCCGCCCAGGGTCAGCGGGATCACGTCGTGTTCGAGGATGTTGTCGTAGGACTCTTCAATGATCCGTACGGCATCCAGCAGGTTGAAGGTGTTGATCGCGATGTCGCCAATGTCGGCAACCGACAGCGAGTCGAACGGCGCGGCACCGGTGGCCATGTTGTACGGGCGAATCATTACCGATTCAGCGCGGATTTCGCGAGGCCCGAAGCGGGTGCCGGGGCGTAGGGAGGTACCGATGTCCAGGGGCACGCCTACGAAGGCAGCGTCCAGGCCGGCAGCGGTATTCAAATGGGGGAGTCGCATCATGGTGGCGATGCCGCCGAAGCGCGGCATTTCGTTGCCGCCCAGTGGTTGGTGAAGAATCTTGTCCACGGGTAGGGCCTCATCGTCGTTGTTTTATTTATGTCGGTTGCGCCGTTCACGGAAGGAAGGGCACCGTTGTGGGCCGATTCTGCGAAATGTAGTGGCCGGGAAGAATCGCTACGGGCAAATACTTAGTTCAGATTTTTCTAAACTAATGGAAGTGGCGGCGTTAGACTTCACCCCATACGCAAAACCCAATGCCGGGAACAAACCTGGTGGGAGCGAGCTTGCTCGCGATAGCGGTGGGTCAGTCAACATTGATGTTGGCTGTTACGCCCTCATCGCGAGCAAGCTCGCTCCCACCAGGATTTGCATTGAATCGAGCATTGCGCGTCACCCCGAGATCGGAGCATTTCCATGGCCAACGCTTTACCCGACCTGAAACTATTGCGCATCTTCGTCAGCGTGGTGCGCCATCAGGGGTTCGCCAACGCCCAGCAGGAGCTCAATCTCTCGACGTCGGCCATCAGCACCTACATGAGCCAGCTCGAAGCAGCCCTTGGCCTGGTGCTGTGCCATCGCGGCCGTGGCGGTTTCAGCCTGACTAGCAAGGGTGAGCTGTTCCATCAGGAAACCCTGCGTCTGTTGGGCGAACTCGAAGGCTTCGAGCAGTACGCCGCCGCCCTCAAGGGCGAGTTGCGCGGTACCTTGAACCTGGGGGTGATCGACTCCACCGTCAGCGACAAGGCCCTGCCGTTCGCCGAAGCCATCGGCGCCTACAGCCAGGAACACCCGGCCGTGCACTTGCACCTGTCGGTGATGAGCCCTTACGAATTGCAACTCGGCGTGCAGGACAACCGTCTCGACCTGGCCATCGGTGCGTTTTCCACGCGCATGAGCGGCCTGGTGTACATGCCGCTGTACCGTGAACAACACTGGTTGTATTGCAGCACGCGGCATCCGCTGTTCAACGAGCGGCGCATTCCCGAGCAAGTCATCACCCAGCAGCGCATGGTCGGTCGTGGCTACTGGAGCCAGGCCGAACTGGCGCGCCACGGTTTCAAGCACAGTGCCGCGACGGTAGAAAGTATGGAGGCCCAGTTGATCCTGGTGCTGTCCGGCGCCTACATCGGTTACCTGCCGGAGCATTACGCCCAGGCCTGGGCCGACAAGGGTGACTTGCGGGTGCTGCTGCCGGCGACCTTCGGTTATCAAGCGCCGTTCTCGATGATCGTGCGTCGGGGCCGTAGCCGCGAGCCGCTGATCCAGACATTCCGCGACTTGCTTAAAGCTCAACTGAATCAGGCGTAGAGACGATGTCCAGAATTCAATGTCAGCGTTGTCTGCGCCCGCAAACTCATTGCCTGTGCCCGCTGATTCCCAGCCTCGACAGCCGCACCCGGGTACTGTTGTTGCAGCATCCGAGCGAAGTGAATCATGCGTTGAACACCGCGCGCCTGGCGGCGCTTGGGTTGAAGAATGCCGAGTTGATCGTCGGCGAGGTGTTTGAGGATTTGCCGGTGCTGTTGAATCAGTCGGGGTATCGGGCGCGGTTGCTGTTCCCCGGCGAAGATGCCCAACCGATGCAGGCTTGTGCCGCGACAGACGAACCCTTGCTGCTGGTGGTCCCGGACGGTACCTGGCGCAAGGCACGCAAGATGCTGCACCTCAATCCGCTGCTGGCGGCGTTGCCGAGGGTGACGCTGGCCGAGGGCGGTGTGTCCCGCTATCGGTTGCGCAAGGCACCGGGACCGGGGGCGTTGTCGACGGTGGAGGCGATTGTGCAGGCGCTGGAAACTCTTGAGGCGCCGACTTCCTTTGCGCCATTGCTCAAACCGTTCGAAGCGTTGATCGAGGGGCAGATTGCGGCGATGGGGGAGGAGGTTTACCAGCGTAATCATTCTGAAAAATGATTGGTGGTCTTGCCGGCCTCATCGCGAGCAAGCTCGCTCCCACAGGTTCAGTGGCGTTCGCAGATTTGTGTACGACACGGACACTGTGGGAGCGAGCTTGCTCGCGATGACGGCAGATCAGTCACTGCAGATTCGGGATACTGCCTACCGCTCCCGCATCGCCTCGGTCCGCGCCTTCAACACCGGCTTGAGCAGATAATCCAGCACCGTTTTCTCCCCGGTAATAATGTCCACCGTCGCCACCATCCCCGGGATGATCAGCAGTGGTTTCACATCCCCGCCCAAATGGTTTTTGTCGGTACGCACCTGAATCAGATAGAAGCTGTTGCCCTTATCGTCGGTGATGGTGTCAGCGCCGATCAACTCCAACTTGGCGCTCAGGCCGCCGTAAATGGTGTAGTCGTAGGCACTGAACTTGACCATGGCTTTCTGGCCCGGATGCAGGAACGCAACGTCCTGTGGCCGTACCTTGGCTTCGATCAGCAGATTGTCTTCCAGCGGCACGATTTCCACCATGTCACTGCCGGGCTGGACCACGCCGCCGATGGTGTTGACCTTCAACACCTTGATGATGCCGTGCACTGGCGAGACCACGGTGGTGCGGGTCACGCGGTCGTCGATGGCGATGCTCGAGGCCGTGATTTTCGACAGGTCAGTGCGTTTCTCGTTCAGCTCTTTGGCGGCTTCCGAGCGGAAGGTTTGCTCCGACTCGTCGATCTTGCTTTTGATTTCGTTGATCGCCGATTCCGCCCGGGGAATCGCCAGTGTGGTGGCGTTCAATGAGCCGCGAATCTCCACTGCGCTGCGTTTGAGCCGCAGGATTTCCACCGGTGACACCGCCCCCGTGCCCACCAGCGGCGCGGACATGTTCATCTCTTGTTGCAACAACGCCAGGCTTGAACTGAATTGACCCTGTTTCGAGCGGAACTCCGCTAACTCCTGGGTTTTTTGCCGTAGTTGTTCGCTCAGGGTGCGCTGCTCGCTGGCCAGTCGCCGTTGCCGCTGTTCGTACAACGAACGCTCGTCTTCAGCCACTTGCGGGGCTTTGGCGATCACTTCTTCCGACAGCTTGAACGGCCGGCCTTCGGCTTCGGCCGAAAGCCGTTCGACCTGCGCGGTCAAGGCAAAGCGATCGGCTTCGCTTTCGCCCTTGTTCGACAGGTAGCGGGTGTCATCCAGGCGCAGCAAGGTGTCGCCCTTGTTCACCATCTGTCCTTCACGGACGAAAATTTCAGTGACGATGCCGCCCTCCAGGTTCTGGATCACCTGGACCTTGCTTGACGGAATCGCCTTGCCTTCGCCCATGGTCACTTCCTGCAACACGGCGAATTTGGCCCAGACCAGTGCACTGACCAACAGCGCGGCCGCCAGCCACACGGTGATCCGCGACCAGCGCGGTGAGTCCTGCAAGGAGGCGCCGGCGGTTTCCGGCATGTACTCGGTTTCGGCACTTTTGTTGAAACTGTCGAAGTAGCCACGGGAACCTTGATCGGCAGACATGGGCGACTCCTAGACGGCCGCAGAGCCGACACGGCCCTTGCGCAGTGCATCGATGACCGCGTCTTTCGGACCGTCGGCGACGATCCGTCCGTTGTCCAGTACCACCAGCCGGTCCACCAGGCTCAGCATCGAGGTGCGGTGGGTCACCAGCAGGATGGTTTTGCCCTGGACCCATCCGTGAAGTTTTTGCCGCAGGACGTCTTCGCTGCTGTTGTCCATGGCGCTGGTGGGTTCGTCGAGCAGCATGATGGGCGGGTCGAGCAACATCGCCCGGGCCATCAATACGGCCTGGCGCTGGCCGCCGGACAACAGTTGCCCGCGTTCACCCACGGGCCGGTCGAAGCCTTGCGGGTGTTGCCGGGCCAGTTCGGTAACGCCGGTCATCTCTGCCACTTCGAGCATGCGTGAGTCGCTGATATAGCGCGCGCCGAGGGTCAGGTTGTCGCGCAGGCTGCCGGCCAAAAGCGGCAGGTCGTGGGCGACGTAACCGATTTGATGGCGCAGGTCGGCGACGTCCAGTTGCCGCAGGTCCAGACCATCGAGCAGCAACTGGCCTTCATCCGGTTCGTAGAAGCCCATCACCAGTCGCGCCAGGGTACTTTTGCCTGAGCCGCTGCGGCCGATGATGCCGATGCGCTCGCCAGGTTTCACACTGAAGCTGGCATTGGCCAGGGCAGGCGCACTTTGGCCGTTGTAGTGGAAGGTTACGCCGACAACATCCAGTGCGCCTTGCAGTTGGGTGCGCTCCAGTGGCCGTTGTCTGGCGTCGCGCTCCTGGGGCAGCCCCATCAGCGCATCGGTGCTTTTCATGGTCAGTTGCGCTTGCTGGTAGCGGGTGATCAGGCCGGCGATCTGACCCAGTGGTGCAAGTACCCGGCTACCGAGCATGTAACTGGCCACCAGGGCTCCGACGCTGAGGTTGCCGGCGATGATGCTGTAGACCCCGGCGACGATGATTGCCATGCCGGACAGTTGCTGGATGAACAACGTGCCGTTAGTGGCCAGGGCCGAGAGGTTGCGCGCGTGGCTGTCGAGGCGGGTGAGGGCGCCGTGGGTGCTTTCCCATTTGTGCTGGCGTTCGCTTTCGGCGCTGCAGGCCTTGAGGGTTTCCAGGCCGCTGAGGGTTTCGATCAGCAGTGCCTGGCGTTCGGCGCCCAGGCTGAGGCTTTTTTGCACGGTATCGCGCAGGCGCACCTGGATCACCATGGCGAAGATGATGGTGATGGGAAACGCCAGCATCGGGATCACCACCAGCCAGCCACCGAGCAGGCCGATCACCAGCAGCATCAGCAGGCAGAAGGGCAGGTCGATCAGGCTGGTGAGGGTCACGGCGGTGAGAAATTCCCGCAGGCCCTGAAAGTCGTGAATGCTTTGGGCGAAGCCACCGATGGTCGCCGGCCGTGCTTTCATCGCCATGCCGGTGATGCGCTCGAACAGGGTGGCCGACAGGATCACATCGGTTTTCTTGCCGGCGGTATCCAGCAAGTGCGCGCGCACAACTCGCAGCACCAGTTCGAAAGCCGTGCCGATCAGCAAACCGATCGCCAGCACCCACAAGGTCGAAGTGGCCTGGTTCGGCACCACGCGATCGTAGGTCTGCATCACGAACAGCGGCACCATCAGTCCCAGCAGGTTGATCAGGAAGCTCGCCAGGATCGCATCGCTGTACAGCCATTTCGACAGCTTCAGCGTATCGCGAAACCAGGCCTGGACCCGGGGCACCAGCGGCGATCGCAAGTCTTCGAGTTCGTGACGTGGCCGGGCGAACAATGCCTGGCCACTGTAGTGTTCGGCCAGCTCCTCTGGGCTGAGCCATTGTTCGCCGCCGTCGGCTTCGCTGGGCAGGATCAGCACCTTGCCGTCCTCGCCATAACGACGCAGCACAGCCGTGCGGCCGTTGTTGAGCAGCAGGAGCACGGGCAGGTTGAGCGAGGAGATGTCTTTGAGGTCTCGGCGCAGCAAGCGCGCCTGCAAACCGGCCCGGGCCGCTGCACGGGGCAGCAGGTCCAGGCTCAGGCGTTGGTGTGCCATGGGGAGCCCGGCACTGAGGCTGGCGCGACTGACCGTCGCGCCGTGGAGTTTGCAGAGGATCAACAGACCGTCCAGAAGCGGGTCATCGAAGCTCAGGCGCGGATCGACACCGGTGTTGCCGGGTTCCATGCTGGTCATTGAACCCTCCCGTGCACTACTTCATGTCAGGTAGACGAGCTTCGTTTTTCACTTCGGTCTGGGCGATCGCGTCGGCGGGCAGTACGACCCGTTGCTTGCTCAGCAACTGGCCCATGTTCGCCAGGACACGGTACATCGAGAACTCTTCGGTGTAGCGCACTTCGGTGTAGCGACGGTTGGCGTTGTAGAGCTCGTTTTCGCTGTCGAGCAGGTCCAGCAGGGTCCGTTGGCCGAGGCCGAACTGATCCTGGTAGGCGACGCGCACGCGCTTACTGGTGTCGGCGTATTCACGGGCGGTCGGGGTTTGTTTCTTGGCGTTGACCATGGCGTTCCAGGCCAGGTGAATGTTCTCGTTGAGCTGGCGCAGGGCATTGTTGCGGATGTCCATGGCCTGGTTGATCTTGTGCGAGTCGGAGGCCAGGCGCGCCTTGTCGCTGCCGCCGCGGAACAGGTTGTAGTTCATCACCACGCCGACCCGCCATTCGTTGTCGTGACCTTCCTCACCCTGCAGGTTGTTGTTCGCGCCCACCGCCGCTTCGGCGTCGAAGCGAGGGTAGAACGGCGACTTGGCGACTTCGTACTGGCTTTCGGCCGATTGCACGTCGGCCTGGGCGGATTTCAGGTAAGGGTTGTTTTCCACCATGCTCTGCTGGGCTTCGGGCAGGGTAGTGGGGACTTCGCCGCGAATCGACGGCGGGGTTTCGAGTTCATCGGGCATGCGTCCCACAACGGCATAGAAGTTCGACTCGGCATCGGCCAAATCGACTTCGGCGGTGTCGAGGTTGTTTTCCGCCAGTGCCCGGCGAGCGCTGGACTGGTCGGCATCGGCGTTGCTGCCCACGCCGCGCTGGGTGCGCAGGCCGATCTGGTCGTTGACCCGCAAGTGCGCTTGCAGGTTGTTCTTGGCCAGGGTCACCAGTTCGCGGCGCTTGAGGACTTCGAGGTAAACCTCGGTGGTGCGCAGGGCCAGATCCTGAGCCGTACCCTGAGCGTAATAGGCTCGCGAGTTGACCACGCCTTTGGTGCGTTCGACTTCATTGGAAGTGTTGAACCCGTCGAAGAGCATTTGCCGCAGGCGCAATTCCGACTGGGTGTAATTGAGAATTTCGGTGTGGTGATTGCCGAACGCCCGGGTATTGGTGTTATCGCTGTACCCGCGCCCGTAGGCGGCGTTCAAATCAACCGATGGATAAAAGCCCCCTTTGGCGACCTTCACGTCCTCATCCGCCGACAGTCGGCTGTCCACCCGGGATGCCAGTTCCGGGTGGGTCGCAATGGTGCTCTGGATCGCTTCGGTCAGCGTTATGGCCTGCGCTTGGGACGAGCAGGCCATGGCCAAAAGAACCGCGCTGCAGACGGGGGTTAATAGGCGCATGTACATCTCCCTGATTCCTGATGGTGCTTGTCTGTCGCCAATTATTTGACGAAATTTACCGGTAAAGTTGTTTCACATCTTTAACAAAAGAGCTAAGAACATTCTGGAGCGTAGCCAAGAAATTTTTTTCATAACGGATATGCCAAAAAAAACTTATGCGCTCTGCAAAATCCAGCACATTGTTCAATTAGAAAGCCCTTGTTTTATGGGCTCTAGGGCGCTCATCAGGGTTTTAGGAAAGTTCCAATCCACTTATCGAAATAGAGCGGAGAAGTGCTGGAGGGGAGGGATGCGAGCGATCTTGTGGCGACGGTTTTTTGTCACTTGAGTGCTTCGAGATCGTTACGCATCGCTCACAGGCAACGTTGTTGCGAACAGGGATCCGATGCCATTGATTGCAGAGGGATTTTCCCGAAATCGTAAACAGCGCCGTGAGCGACTGGCTGGGCGAGATCGTTGCCGGGGCCACGGCTTACTCAAGTAAACCGGCACCCGGAACACGATCCGCCAGACAACCCGCTCGGGCCATGAGCACGTTCTTCGCGCAATCAAGGTGCCGACAGCGGTTGGCGGCGGAGGAAGTGCACATGGCAACGCTCATCGGAATCGTCAGTAAGGTCATCGGTCAGGTGTTCGCGGTTGCGAGCGACGGCACCCGGCGTGCTTTGGTCGAGGGGGACCGGCTGTTCGCTGGCGACCGACTGAGCACCGGCGCTGAAGGCGCGGTGGCGGTACATCTGCAAAATGGCCAGGAACTGACCCTCGGGCGCGACAGCAGCATGCAGATGACGCCGCAGTTGCTCGCCAATCAGATTCCCCATATCGACTCACCCGAAGCGATGACACCGAGCGAAGCGCAACTGACCGATGTCGAGCAGCTGCAAAAAGCCATTGCGGCGGGCGACGACCCGACCCAAACCGCTGAAGCCACCGCTGCCGGGCCTGCCACGACTACCGGAGTACCGGGCGGCATCCCGGGCAGTGGCCATAGTTTTGTCATGCTCGAAGAAGTGGGCGGGCGAGTCGATCCGGTCATCGGCTTCCCCACTGTTGGGTTCAATGGCATTCCCGAATTTCCCGAAGAACGACTTAACGTAAATCCGGACATCGCTGTAGCGGACGAAGCCCCTGTGGTGCCGCCGCAGGTGCCGAACAATCCGGTCACCTTCGTCGACCTGTCGGAGCAGAACGGCGAGCGGACTGTCAATGAAGCCAACCTGGCCGACGGTTCGGCGAGGAACGAAGTTTCGCTGACGCGAAGCGGCACCTTCACCATCAATGCGCCAGACGGGCTGACCAGCCTCAGCATCGGCGCAATCAACTTGATCAGCGGCGGTGTGGCGGCAGGTTTTCCGCAATCGATCACCTCACCTCTGGGCAGTACCTTGACCATCACCGGTTACGACCCGGCCACGGGCGTGGTCAGTTACAGCTACACCCTCAACCGTGCCGAAACCCACGCAAGCGGCGAGGGTGCCAATAGTCTTGCCGAACACGTCACCGTGGTGGCCAGCGACAGCAATGGCGACAGCGTTACCGGTACGCTGGATATCAGCATCATCGACGACGTGCCGCAAGCAGTCGATGACAACAATGGCACCGCCTCGGAAACCCTGCTCACGCTCAACGGCAACGTGCTGAGCAACGACGTGCAAGGCGCTGACCGCGTGACGCTCGGCGAAAACGCCGGCCCGATCACTCCCGGTACCTTCACCGGCACCTACGGCACCCTGGTGCTGAATGCCAACGGCACTTACACCTACACCCTCAACACCAGCGATGCCGACTTCAAGGCGTTGCACGGCGGCGGCAATGGCACCGAAACCTTCACCTATACGCTGACAGACGCCGATGGCGACACCAGTACCGCCAACCTGGTACTGCAGATCCACAACAACGATGACCCGATCACGATTGGTGGTTTGAATACTGAGGGCGGTGAGTTGACCGTCTTCGAGAAAAACCTCAGCGACGGCAGCAACCCGGATACACCGGCCCTGACCCAGAGCGGTACTTTCACCGTCACTGCACTCGACGGCGTGACGACCCTGACTGTCGGCGGCATCGCCGTGGTCACCGCTGGCGTGGCCGCCGGCTTCCCGCAATCGATCACCACCCCGCTGGGCAGCACCCTGACCATCACCGGGTTCAACGCGGCGACCGGCGTGGTCAGCTACAGCTACACGCTGGTCGATAACGAAGCCCACCCAACCGCCGCCGGCGCCAATACATTGCCCGAGCAGTTCTCCGTGACCGTGGTCGACGACAACGGCACCACTGCCACCGGTTCTCTCGACGTGAACATCGTCGACGACCTGCCCAACGCCGTGGGCGACAGCAATGGCACCGCCTCGGAAACCCTGCTCACGCTCAACGGCAACGTGCTGAGCAACGACGTGCAAGGCGCTGACCGCGTGACGCTCGGCGAAAACGCCGGCCCGATCACTCCCGGTACCTTCACCGGCACCTACGGCACCCTGGTGCTGAATGCCAACGGCACTTACACCTACACCCTCAACACCAGCGATGCCGACTTCCAGGCGTTGCACGGTGGAGGCAATGGCACGGAAACCTTCGCCTATACGCTGACAGACGCCGATGGCGACACCAGCACCGCCAACCTGGTGCTGCAAATCCACAACAACGATGACCCGATCACGATTGGCGGTTTGAATACTGAGGGCGGTGAGTTGACCGTTTTCGAGAAAAACCTCGGCGACGGCAGCGCACCGGATGCCACTGCCCTGACCCAGAACGGCACCTTCACTGTCACCGCCCTCGACGGTGTAACCACCCTGACCGTCGGCGGCATTGCCGTGGTCACCGCTGGCGTGGCCGCCGGTTTCCCGCAATCGATCACCACTCCATTGGGCAGCACCCTGACCATCACCGGGTTCAATGCGGTAACCGGCGTGGTCAGTTACAGCTACACGCTGGTCGATAACGAAGCCCACCCAACTGCCAACGGCGCCAACACATTGCCCGAGCAGTTCGCCGTGACCGTGGTCGACGACAACGGCACCACTGCCACCGGTTCACTGGACGTGAACATCGTTGACGACCTGCCCAGCGCCGTGGGCGACAACAATGGCACCGCCTCGGAAACCCTGCTGACGCTCAACGGCAACGTGCTGAGCAACGACGTGCAAGGCGCAGACCGCGTGCCGCTCGGCGAAAACGCCGGCCCGATCACCCCCGGCACCTTCACCGGCACCTACGGCACTTTGGTGCTGAATGCCAACGGCACTTACACCTACACCCTCAACACCAGCGATGCCGACTTCCAGGCGTTGCACGGCGGCGGCAATGGCACGGAAACCTTCGCCTATACGCTGACAGACGCCGATGGCGACAGCAGCACCGCCAACCTGGTGCTGCAAATCCACAACAACGATGACCCGATCACGATTGGCGGTTTGAATACTGAGGGCGGTGAGTTGACCGTCTTCGAGAAAAACCTCAGCGACGGCAGCAACCCGGATACACCGGCCCTGACCCAGGACGGTACCTTCACCGTCACCGCGCTGGATGGCGTAACCACCCTGACCGTGGGCGGCATCGCCGTAGTCACCGCTGGCGTGGCCGCCGGCTTCCCGCAATCGATCACTACGCCGCTGGGCAGCACCCTGACCATCACCGGGTTCAATGCGGTAACCGGCGTGGTCAGCTACAGCTACACGCTGGTCGATAACGAAGCCCACCCAACTGCCAACGGCGCCAACACATTGCCCGAGCAGTTCTCCGTGACTGTGGTCGACGACAACGGCACCACTGCTACCGGTTCACTCGACGTGAACATCGTCGACGACCTGCCCAACGGTGTGAACGACAGCAACGCCAATATCGCCTCGGAAACCCAGCTGACCCTCAACGGCAACGTGCTGAGCAACGACGTGCAGGGCGCGGACCGGGTGACGCTCGGCGAAAACGCCGGCCCGATCACCCCCGGTACCTTCACCGGCACCTACGGCACCCTGGTGCTGAATGCCAATGGCACATACACCTACACCCTCAACACTAGCGATGCCGATTTCAAAGCCCTGCACGGCGGTGGCGACGGCACCGAAACCTTCACCTACACAATCACCGATTCGGACGGCGACAGCAGCACCGCCAACCTGGTGCTCAACGTCTACAACAACAACGATCCGGTGACCCTCAACGGCCTCAACGTGTATGGCGGTGAGCTGACGGTCTACGAAAAAAATCTCGGCGACGGCAGCAACCCCAACGCATCGGCCCTGACCCAGAGCGGTACTTTCACCGTCACCGCACTGGACGGCGTAACGACCCTGACCGTGGGCGGCATCACTGTCGTCAGCGGTGGTGTGGCCGCAGGCTTCCCGCAAACCGCCGTCACGCCGTTGGGCAGCACCTTGACCATTACCGGGTTCAACGCCGCCACTGGCGTGGTGAGTTACAGCTACACCCTGAACGACAATGAAGCGCACCCGACCGCCAACGGCGCCAACAGCCTGACCGAGAACTTCAACGTCGTCGCTACCGACAGCGATGGCGACAGTGCAACCGGGCAGATCAACGTCAACATCGTCGATGACTTGCCGAAGGGCGTGGACGACAGCAATGCATCAACGGCTTCGGAAACCCTGCTGACCCTCAACGGCAACGTGCTGACCAACGACGTGCAAGGCGCCGACCGCGTGCCGCTCGGCGAAAACGCCGGCCCGATTACTCCCGGTACCTTCACCGGCACCTACGGCACTCTGGTGCTGAATGCCAACGGCACTTACACCTACACCCTCAACACCAGCGATGCCGACTTCAAAGCCCTGCACGGTGGTGGCGACGGCACCGAAACCTTCACCTACACAATCACCGATTCGGACGGCGACAGCCGTACCGCCTACCTGGTGCTCAACGTCTCCAACAACGACAATCCGGTGACCCTCGACGGCCTCAACGTGTATGGCGGTGAGCTGACGGTCTACGAAAAAAATCTCGGCGACGGCAGCAACCCCAACGCGTCGGCCCTGACCCAGAGCGGCACCTTCACCGTCACTGCACTCGACGGTGTAACGACCCTGACTGTCGGCGGCATCGCCGTGGTCACCGCTGGCGTGGCCGCCGGCTTCCCGCAATCGATCACCACCCCGCTGGGCAGCACCCTGACCATTACCGGGTTCAACGCGGCGACCGGGGTAATCAGCTACAGCTACACCTTGAACGATAACGAGGCGCACCCAACCGCCAACGGTGCCAACACCCTGCCTGAGCAGTTCGCTGTGACCGTGGTCGATGACAACGGCACGACCGCCACGGGGAGCCTCGACGTGAACATCGTCGACGACCTGCCGAAAGGCGTGGACGACAGCAATGCATCAACGGCTTCGGAAACCCTGCTGACCCTCAACGGCAACGTGCTGACCAACGACGTGCAAGGCGCCGACCGCGTGCCGCTAGGCGAAAACGCCGGCCCGATTACTCCTGGTACCTTCACCGGCACCTACGGCACCCTGGTGCTGAATGCCAACGGCACTTACACCTACACCCTCAACACCAGCGATGCCGACTTCAAAGCCCTGCACGGTGGTGGCGACGGCACCGAAACCTTCACCTACACAATCACCGATTCGGACGGCGACAGCCGTACTGCCTACCTGGTGCTCAACGTCTCCAACAACGACAATCCGGTGACCCTCGACGGCCTCAACGTGTATGGCGGTGAGCTGACGGTCTACGAAAAAAATCTCGGCGACGGCAGCAACCCCAACGCGTCGGCCCTGACCCAGAGCGGTACTTTCACCGTCACTGCACTCGACGGCGTGACGACCCTGACTGTCGGCGGCATCGCCGTGGTCACCGCTGGCGTGGCCGCCGGCTTCCCGCAAACCGCCGTCACGCCGTTGGGCAGCACCCTGACCATCACCGGGTTCAACGCGGCGACCGGCGTGGTGAGCTACAGCTACACCCTGAACGATAACGAAGCGCACCCAACCGCCAACGGTGCCAACACCCTGCCTGAGCAGTTCGCGGTGACTGTGGTCGACGACAACGGCACCACTGCCACCGGTTCTCTCGACGTGAACATCGTCGACGACCTGCCGAAAGGCGTGTACGACAGCAATGCATCAACGGCTTCGGAAACCCTGCTGACCCTCAACGGCAACGTGCTGAGCAACGACGTGCAAGGCGCGGACCGCGTGACGATCGGCGAAAACGCCGGACCCATCACCCCCGGCACCTTCACCGGCACCTACGGCACCCTGGTACTGAATGCCAACGGCACTTACACCTACACCCTGAACACCAGCGATGCCGACTTCCAGGCATTGCACGGCGGTGGCGACGGCACCGAAACCTTCACCTACACAATCACCGATTCGGACGGCGACAGCAGCACCGCCAACCTGGTGCTCAACGTCTACAACAACGACGATCCGGTGACCCTCGACGGCCTCAACGTGTATGGCGGTGAGCTGACGGTCTACGAAAAAAATCTCGGCGACGGCAGCAACCCCAACGCATCGGCCCTGACCCAGAGCGGCACCTTCACCGTCACCGCACTGGACGGCGTAACGACCCTGACCGTGGGCGGCATCACTGTCGTCAGCGGAGGCGTGGCCGCCGGTTTCCCGCAAACGGCCGTTACGCTACTGGGCAGCACCCTGACCATCACCGATTACAACCCGGCGACCGGGGTAATCAGCTACAGCTACACCCTCAACGATAACGAAGCCCATCCAACCGCCAACGGCGCCAACAGCCTGACCGAGAACTTCAACGTCGTCGCTACCGACAGCAATGGCGACACGGCGACCGGGCAGATCAACGTCAACATCATCGATGACTTGCCGAGCGCCAAACCTGACTCGTCGTCGGTAGTGGAGGGCGGCACCGTCAACATCAGTGTGCTGGGCAATGACGCCAGCGGCGCCGATGGTCCGGCGACGGTGGTCGGCGTGCGTGCCGGCGGCAACACCTCGACCTCGGCCGTCGGCGGACTGGGTAACCAGATCAACGGCACCTATGGCTACCTGACCCTCGATGCCAACGGCAACGCGGTGTATCACAGCAACCAGGATTCCGTCGGCGATCCGGGCGCCACTGACACGTTCACCTACACCGTGCGTGATGCCGATGGCGATGAAAGCACCACCACCATCACCATCGACGTCGCCAGCAGCACGATCAAGGCCAACCCCGATAGCGACGTGACGGTCTACGAAAAAGCCCTCGACCTGAGCAAGGACGGGCTGGACCTGGTCGCCGGTACGGTCACCGGCAGCGACCCGGGCAACACTGGCGAAACCGCGTCCGGGACCCTGGTCGGTTCGGTCTCGGGTGCCAGCGGCGCGCTCACCTACACCCTGGTCGGCAGCGCGACAGGCACCTACGGAAAGATCCTGATCAATCCCGACGGCAGCTATACCTACACCCTGACCTCGGCTCCGAAAACCTTGCCGAATGCCAACGACGGGCCGAACAGCCTGAGTGAAAGCTTCACCTACAAAGCGACCGATGCGCTGGGCAACAGCAGCACCAGCACCATCGTGGTCAACATTGTCGATGACGTGCCCAAGGCGGTGGCAACGGATCGCTCGGTGGCGGCGGTGGAAATCGATTCCAACCTGCTGATCGTGCTCGACGTCTCCGGCAGCATGGCGGACCCATCCGGCGTGTCGGGCCTGTCGCGCCTGGCCCTGGCCAAGCAGGCCATCAGTGCCTTGCTGGATAAATACGATGACCTCGGCGATGTGAAAGTGCAGCTCGTCACCTTCAGCAGCAGCGCTACCGACATGACCTCTGTGTGGGTCGATGTCGCGACCGCCAAGACGCTGCTGGCCAGCCTCACCGCGAACGGCGGGACCAACTACGACGCGGCCGTGGTGACCATGCAGGCCGCGTTCAACACCTCGGGCAAACTGACCGGTGCGCAAAACGTCGGCTACTTCTTCTCCGACGGCAAGCCCACCACCGGCCAGGAAATCGGCACCGCCGACGAAACCGCGCTGAAAGCCTTCCTCGATGCCAACAACATCAAGAACTACGCGATCGGCCTGGGCAGTGGCGTGAGCAACGCCAACCTCGATCCGCTGGCCTACGACGGCATCAGCCACACCAACACCAATGCGGTGGTGGTCACTGACCTCAACCAACTCAACTCGGTGCTGTCCGGCACCGTGGTCGGCTCACCGGTCACCGGTTCGTTGCTGGGTGAGGGCGGCACGTTCGGCGCTGATGGCGGTTTCATCAAATCCATCGTGGTCGACGGCACTACCTACACTTACGATCCAAACGCCCTCAGCGGCCAGGGTTCGTTGACGTCAAGCGGTGGCACCAACCACGGCACCTTCAACACCGTGAACAACACGGTGAGCATCGCCACCAACAACGGCGGCACGTTGGTGATCAACCTTGACACTGGCGATTACAACTACACCTCGCAGAAAACCACTGCGGTGGTGATCACCGAGAACATCGGTTTCACCGCCAGCGACAACGATGGCGACCTCGCCAGCTCGACGCTGACCGTGAAAGTGATCCCCAACGCGCCTCCGGTGGCGGTGGACGACCACGTCATCACCAACGTGCTCTCGGGCACCATCGTGGTGCCGGGCGAACTGTTGCTGGCCAACGACACCGACCCCAATGGCGACCAACTTTCGGCGACACCGACCTCGTTCAACACCGGCTGGGTCGTGAAAGGCGCGGACTTCACCGGCACCGGCGCGATCAGCTTCGCCGGCGAAAACAACAACCCCGGCAACCAGAATCTGGCCAACGTGCGCAACGCCTTTGCGGCCAACGCGGCGACCATGACGGCGCTGCTGGTGGTCAGTGGCTATCTTGGCGCAGCGAACAACTCCAATGGCAACAATGAAGACTTCATCACGGTCAAGCTGAATCAAGGAGAGACACTCAACCTCAATCACAACCTGGATGCCGGGCACATCACGATGGAGTATTCGCTCAACGGTGGGGCGTTCGTAAGCATCGCCGATGGTGACACCATCACCGCAGGCGCCGATGGCACTTACCAGATCCACGTGACCAACATCGCCAACTCCAGTGGCGGCAATAAGAATGGGGCAGAAAATTACGAACTGACCATGTCCGTCAACTACGCCGGAGCACACGAAGTCACTACGGACTACCACGGCACCTACACCGCCAACGACAACCACGGCGGCAGCGACTCGGCCAACCTGACCATCAGCTATCAGGACGGCCATACCCTCACCGGTACCAGCGGGGATGACGTACTGGTGGCGGGCGCGGGCAACAACATCATCAATGCCGGCGACGGCAACGATGTGCTCACTGCCGGTTCCGGCAACAACGAGCTGCATGGTGGCGCCGGCAATGATCTGCTCTTCAGCGGCCAGGGCAATGACATCCTTGATGGCGGCACGGGTATCGACACGGCCAGTTACGCCCACGCCACGGCTGGGGTGACGGTCGGCCTCAGCCTGTCGGGTGGGCAAAACACTCTCGGTGCCGGCACTGACACCCTGACCGGTATCGAAAACCTCATCGGCTCGAATTTCAACGACACCCTGACCGGCGACAACACTAACAACACGATCAATGGCGGCCTTGGCAACGACATCCTCAGCGGCGGGAGCGGCGATGACTTGCTGATTGGTGGCCTGGGCAATAACACCCTGACCGGAGGGGCGGGGGGCGATACCTTCCAGTGGTTCAAGGGCAACAGTGGCCATGACGTGATCACTGACTTCACGCCCGGCACCGACAAACTCGACCTGTCGCAACTGCTGCAAGGGGAAAGCGGCACCACGGCTTCGCTGGATGATTACCTGCACTTCACCGTCACCGGCAGCGGGCCGTCGACAGTGACCAGCATCGACGTCAGCGCCATGGCCGGTGCCGCGCCGAACCAGACCATTGACCTGGCCGGCGTCGACCTCGCCAGTCAATACGGTGTAACGCCAGGCGCGGGTGGGGTGATCGCGGGTGGGCATGACACGGGGACCATTATTAACGGCATGCTCAACGATCATTCGTTGAAGGTGGATACCGTGTGACCTGAAAACCCGCTAAAGAACCCGCCATCCCTGTGAAGGGGAGGCGGGTTCTTTGTTGCCCGGGACAATGGTCGATGCCCGGTCAGTGGTTAGAAAACCTGGGCGCCCCGATCAATCGACCCATGGCCCCGAATATTCCCAACTCACTGATGACCTCCAGTTCCCCACGTGTCTCGACCATTTCCGCAATCAGCGGCAAATCTATGCTGTGGGTCGCGCGAAAGATCGCGTCGATGAACAGCCGTTTGTCAGGCTGCTCGTCGATGTTGCGAATGTAGGCTCCATCGATTTTCAGGTACGCCAAGCCCAATTGGGTCAGGTTGCCGATCTGGCTGAAGCGCCCGCCAAAGTGTTGCAGGCCGACTCGATAACCGGTCTTGAGCAATGTGCTGCAAAGGTTCTGCAGCACTTCGGGGGATGGCAACTGGCGCTCGTCGATTTCCAGGGTCAACAGCGGCGCCAGTTCGGGAAGGGATTCGAGCAGGTCGAGAATTGTTCGCCATTGCACCGGGTCGCGCAGGGTGCTCCCGGACAGGCTCAATGCCAAGGGGCTGCGGTTGACCACCAGCTCGTCCAGCGTGGCTTCGAGCATCGCCAGGTCGAACCGTCCCGACCAGCCGAGACGCTCGATCCACGGCAGGAAATGCCCTGCGGCAATCGCTTCGCCCTGCGGGTCGAGCAGGCGTGCGAGTACTTTGTGATGCAGCATCTGGCGGGTGTCGGCGCATTGCACGACGGGCTGAAAGTACAGCTGCACTTTGCCATGGGTCAGGGCGTCGTCGATCCAGGTGCGCCAGTCGTGCTGGGAGTGATTGGGTGCCGTGTCACGATGGCTCAAATGAACCCAGGGGCGTTCGGGATGCTGCCGGGACTCCGTCAGCGCCTGATCAAGGCGCAGGAGAACGGTGCTGATCGGCTCACCGGGGCGGTAGGCGACAACGCCCAGATGGGCGACCGGCATGCAATCGCTGGCGCCGGTCAGGCGCAGGTTCTCCAGGCTGACGCTGACATCGGCGGCCAGGCGCGCGGCACTTTCAGCATCCAGACCCGGTGTCAGCAGGCTGAATTCGCCGCCACGGTTGCGCGCCGCCAGCCAGGTTCGACGCTCCGGCAATTGAGTCAGGCGCTTGAGCAATTCGCCGACGGCAGTGATCAGCGCATCAGTCCGTTGGCCACCCAGGCGCTGGTTGAGGCCGTTCAGGTCGTTGATTCGCAACATCAGCAAATGGCCGTCACGGCTCTGTTCGCACACGCGTAAATGGTCGGCCAGTTGCTCGTCGAGCAGGCGTCGGTTGGCCAGGCCGGTGAGGCTGTCCAGATAGGATTCGGCCCGCAGTTTTTCGCTGCGTGCAGCCTCCTCGACGAACAGCGCCTTGAGCTTCTCGACCATCTGGTTCATCGCCAGCACGACCCGTTTCAATTCCGGTGTGCGCGGCAGTTTCGGCAGACTGAGAAACTCGCGTTTGCTGATGGCCTCGGCTTGTCGGACCATGCTGTCGAGTGGGCGAAATTGCCGGCGCAGCATCCATCCTCCAATCACGGCGCTGAACAGCCCGCACAGTAGCAGCCAGATCAGGCTGCCAAGGGTGCTTTCCCAGAGCTTGGCCAGGGCGAATTGCGGATTGCTCAGCACTTCGACCCGTGCCAGTTGTTCCCAGCCGCGCATGATCAGGGCGTCGCCGCCTTCCGGGCGCAGGTCGACCAGGTTGACGAACCAGTCAGGCACACCGTCGATTTTTGTCGGTGCGGAGCGTTGCACCAGGGTTTGCTGATCCTTGAGCCTGATGACGCGGATGCTGCTGAAATAGCCGCTGTCGAAAATCGAACTGACCATCAGTTCCATCATTGCCGGGTCATCGACCTGTGCCGTCAGCGACAGCCCCAGCGCGGTGGCCGCGTCCTGGGCGTGGGCGCGCAGTTGGCTGAGCGTTTGTTCGCGGGAGCTTTCCAGGCTGGCAAAAAAACTGCCGCTGAACGCCACCAGCAGGAACAGGCAGATTGCCAGGAACAACTGTTTACGCAGTGTCATGCTTCGCTCCTTGCCAAGGCGGTTAGCCGTCGCCGATGTCGAACCCTTCGGCCTGCATCTTTTTCAACACGTCCTGCCAGCGCGACAGCTTTTTCGAGTCGCTGCTGCGCTGGCCGCCGTTTTTACCCGGCAGGTACAGGCCTTCGGCATTGAAGGCGTACACCGGCAGCAAGTCTTTGCGTTGGGAGGCGGGGCGGATATCGCCGATCAGGTTGTCCAGCACCAGTGGTTCGCTTGTGGGGGTGCTGTAGAACGTCAACACCATGTGCGCCTGGTTCTGGCTCAAGGCCTTGACGTAGGTGATGCGCAGTTTTTCGCTGGGAATACCAAGCCGGCGCAGGCTGAAATACTTCGCCAGAGCATAGTCCTCGCAATCGGCGGCGCCCTTGATCAGGGCTTCGACGGGCGTGGCCCAGTAATCGGTCTGTTGCCAGATGCGCGTGTCGTCCTGGAAGTTCAGCTGTTGATCGAAGAAGCGGTTCACCGCGTTGAGCTGCTCGCGTTCGGGGGCGCCGCGTGCACTTTGCAGCATTTGACTCCAGGCCTCGATCCGACCTCGCGCCGGTCCAAGGGGGCCGTAGCGTTTTTCAACGGTTTGCAGGATCTGCGCGAAATCCCAGTCGGCCCGGAGCCCGTTGCATACAGTCAGTACCAAACCAGCCAGCAGCAACCAGCCGCCGAGCCGAAGTCGGAGCGTTGGCCATCCTGGACTACGCAGTCTGCGGGCCATGTCTGGCTGCTCGAGTGTAGGTTTGTGAAGTTTAGGTGGAGTTTTTGCCGGGGCAGGGCAGGTCGTCGGCCGAAGGACGCTCACTGAGTTTTTTGTGGCGAGGGGGCTTGTCGGAACGCCGCACCGCCCCGTTCGGTGGCGAAGCCGCCGTGAACCTGTGAGCGCGATCTATCTGGTGATCTGCGGTGAATGGCTTTAGGGCTGCTGCGCAACCCAACGGGGGCAAGCCCCCTCGCCACAATGGTCGCGGGAAATTTCAGGATTTGCGCAGGGTTTTCTGCTTGAGGATGTAAATCGTCACCAGCACCGCACTAGTCAGCATGAAACACCGTGCCCAGTACAGCGGCACCAGGTAGCAGGAGAACAGGATACTCGGCCACATCAGGCCAATGGCGTAGACCTTGCCCTTGAGCGGAATGCCGTTGCCGTTGAGGTAATCGCGAATCCACGGGCCAAGCCGTGGATGCTCGACCAGCCATTGATAAAAGCGCGGCGAACTGCGGGCGAAGCAGGCGGCCGCCAGCAGCAGGAAAGGGGTGGTGGGCAATACCGGCAGGAAAATCCCGATCACCCCCAGCGCCACGCTTAGCCAGCCGATGGCCAGCAGCACGTAGCGCAACATCAGGGGGCGGTTGCCTATGGGGTTGTCCATAGGCAGAACCTTAGTGGTGGCGGGGCTTGAGAATCGCCGGTTTTTCGTCTGGCGCGTTGCACAGCAGGTACAGCGCGGTCAGGGCCTCCGGGATCTGTACGATCATGTCGTCCATCAGGTTGGCATCTTTGGCGATGTCTTCGAACTCCGGCTGCTCGTCGAACAGGCCCGAACCGACCATGATCGGCAGCAGCATTTCGCTGACTTCGTCTTCGGCGCTTTCGAACCAGGCCGCTTCGCGCAGGAATACGCCTTCCATGAAGCCGATGCACCAGCCGCGCAGGTCGGAATCGTCCGGCTCGTCGCCCAGGTCCAGGTCGCATGGCAGTTCGAATTCTTCATCGGAGGCCAGCTGGCGAGCGATGTGGGCCTTGAGGCCGATCAGGGTGGCTTCGATCTCTTCGCGCTGGGCTTCGCTGCTGTAATGCGGCTCCTCGGCGAAAAGTGCATCGATCCACTCACGATCAGGAACGACTTCGGAACAGATCGACAGCGCGGTGAGGTAGCCGTGGGCGGCCACGTAGTCCAGCGCCTCGTCATGCAGTTCATCAGCGTCGAGGAAGACTTGCAGGCGGGTTAGTTGCTCAGCGAAGGACATTAAAGGACTACCTTGGGGAATGTTCGATGCGGGAATTCTAGGCCTTCTTGAGCACTTGGGCCAGCCGCACGGCATATTTGCCCGTTTGTGGGAGCTGCTTCCCTTGCAGTTCGGTCAAGCGCTACCCCTGTGGGAGCGAGCTTGCTCGCGATAGCGGTGGTTCAGGCGAAATCAATGTTGACTGTGATGGCCTCATCGCGAGCAAGCTCGCTCCCACAGTTTTTATGTACATCGGGTTTGTCGGTGTCTTCTCAGCGGTGCCCTTTGCCGGACGGGGCTCGGGTATACTCGCGCGTTTTGTGATGCCCTGCTGGCGTCACGGCTGAAATGTGAAGCGTCATGCAATGCGCACTTACGATTTATCGGTGCAGCGTCGCGGGTTCTGAACCAGCCTTGCAGGGATGTTTCGGTGATTTTTGGAGTTTTTATGCTCGAACAGGCTCAACGCGTCCTCAAGGACATCTTCGGCTACGACAGTTTCCGTGGCCGCCAGGGTGCAATCATTGAGCGCGTGGCCAGCGGCGGCGATGCCCTGGTCCTGATGCCTACCGGCGGCGGCAAGTCCCTGTGCTTCCAGGTTCCGGCGCTGTTGCGCGAAGGCCTGGCCGTGGTGGTCTCGCCGCTGATCGCACTGATGGACGATCAGGTCGCTACCCTCGAAGAACTGGGCGTGGCCGCCGCCGCGTTGAACTCCACCCTCAGTGCCGAGCAGCAACGCGACCTCGCCGCCCGTATCCGCCGCGGTGAAGTGAAAATGCTCTATCTGGCGCCGGAACGCCTGGTCCAGCCGCGTATGTTGTCCTTCCTGCAGGGCCTGGACATCTCCCTGTTCGCCATCGACGAAGCGCACTGCGTGTCGCAATGGGGTCACGATTTCCGCCCGGAATACCTGCAACTGGGCCAGTTGGCGGAAATGTTCCCCGACGTGCCGCGCATCGCCCTGACCGCCACGGCCGACAAGCGCACCCGGGAAGAAATCGTCACCCGGCTGCACCTGCAAGACGCCGAGCGCTTCCTGTCGAGCTTCGACCGGCCGAACATCTTTTATCGCATCGTGCCCAAGGAACAGCCGCGCAAGCAGTTGCTGGCGTTCCTCGCCGAGCGCCGTAGCGATGCGGGCATCGTGTATTGCCTGTCGCGCAAGAAAGTCGAGGAAGTCGCCGCGTTCCTCAGCGAGCAAGGCTTCCCGGCGTTGCCGTACCACGCCGGGCTACCCAATGATCTGCGGGCCTACCATCAGAAGCGCTTCCTCAATGAGGAAGGCCTGATCATGGTCGCGACGGTGGCGTTCGGCATGGGCATCGACAAGCCCAACGTGCGTTTTGTCGCGCACCTCGATTTGCCGAAATCCCTTGAGGCCTATTACCAGGAAACCGGTCGTGGTGGCCGTGACGGTCTGCCGGCGGATGCCTGGATGGCCTACGGCCTGCAAGACGTGGTGATGCTCAAGCAGATGCTGCAGAACTCCGAAGGCGACGAACGCCACAAGCGTCTGGAGCAGCACAAGCTCGACGCCATGCTCTCGCTCTGTGAAGAAACCCGCTGCCGTCGACAAACGCTGCTGGCCTACTTCGACGAAGACATGCCCGAGCCCTGCGGTCATTGCGACAACTGCGTCGACGGCGTGCAGACCTGGGATGCCACGGAGCCTGCGCGTCAGGCGCTGTCGGCGATCTACCGCACCGGTCAGCGCTACGGCGTCGGGCACCTGGTGGATGTATTGCTGGGCAAGGACAACGAGAAGGTCCGCAGCTTCGGCCATCAGCACCTGTCGGTGTATGGTGTTGGCAAGACGATGGCGGAGGGCGAATGGCGCTCGTTGTTCCGCCAACTGGTGGCCCGTGGTCTGGCGGACATCGACCTCGAAGGCTACGGTGGCCTGCGCCTGAGCGACAGCTGCCGGCCGCTGCTTAAGGGTGAAGTGACCCTGGAACTGCGCCGCGATCTCAAGGCGCAAACCGTGGCGAAAAGCAGCAAGAGCCAGGCGAGCCAGCTGGTCCGTGGCGAGGAGCGCGAACAATGGGAAGCCTTGCGCGCCCTGCGTCGCAAGCTCGCCGAAGAACATGGCGTGCCGCCGTATGTCATCTTCCCCGACTCGACCTTGCTGGAGATGCTGCGCAGCCAGCCGACCTCGCTGGCGGAAATGGCCACGGTCAGTGGTGTCGGCGCGCGCAAGCTGGAGCGTTACGGCGAGGCCTTCCTCGAAGTGCTCGGCGGCCAGGTCGAGGCGCCGAAACCGGTGGCCGACGTACGTCACGAACTGATCACGCTGGCGCGGGCCGGGATGACGCCGGTGCAGATCGCCGGTCAATTGCAGTGCTCGGAAAAGAACGTCTACACCATGCTGGCCGAAGCGATCGGCAAGCAGCAGTTGTCGTTGGAGCAGGCGCTGGATCTGCCTGAAGACCTGATGGGTGAAGTCCAGGACGCCTTCCTCGACGGCGAAGGCGAGTTGCCGCCGGTTTCCGAGATCGCCGCGCTGTTCGCGGGCCGGGTGCCGGAAGGGGTGTTGTACTGCGTTCGCGCTGCCTTGCAGTCGGAGTTCGAGATTTGAGACATCCGTAGTGCTGATGTAACGATTCACTACAGATCAAGCCTTGCCTCAAGTCGAGGCTCATGCTTAGCTGACTAATAATTAGTTTTTATTTATTTCAGTCTAATCATGAGTGTTTTATGCCGTTAACCGATCAACACCGCTTTGGCATGCAATTGGCCCAGATGTCCCGTGGCTGGCGTGCCGAACTGGACCGCCGACTGGCGGGCATGGGCTTGTCCCAGGCACGCTGGCTGGTGCTGCTGCACCTGGCCCGTTTCGAAGAAGCACCGACCCAGCGTGAGCTGGCACAAAGCGTCGGCGTCGAAGGTCCGACCCTGGCCCGTTTACTCGACAGCCTGGAAAGCCAGGGCCTGGTGCAACGCCAGGCAGTGCTGGAAGACCGTCGGGCGAAGAAAATCGTGCTCTGCGCGCCAGCGCGTCCCCTGATCGAACAAATTGAAACCATTGCCACGCAACTGCGTCACGAACTGTTCGAAGGCGTCGATGAGGCGGATTTGAAGGTGTGCATGCGGGTTCACGGGCACATCCTGGGCAACCTTGAAAAGTCTTGAGGCATAACCGAACGCCAGGTTTTTGAGAGACCGCATTGGACAGACTATAAGAACTACTCGGCAATATCGTGTTCGTAACGGATGTACGAACCCGTGCGGATGGTTTCTGTAGATCTCAAGGATGCTCATGCTCAAGTGTTGGCGATTGGTTTTACGCGGTGGTTCTCTGTGGTTGCTGGCCGGGGCCGCGGTCACTTATTCGGCATGGGCACCTGCGCTGGGCCTGGGTGAAATCACCCTGCATTCGGCGCTGAATCAACCGCTGCGTGCCGATATCGCACTGGTGGATGCTGCTGGCGTGGAGGAAAACCAGCTGTCAGTGAGCCTGGCAACGGCAGACGAGTTCAGCCGTGCCGGGGTCGACCGGGCGTTTTTCCTCAGCAACCTGAAGTTCACCCCGGTGTTGCGCGGTAATCGCAGCGTGATACAGGTGACCTCCAACAAACCGGTGAGTGAGCCGTTCCTGAATTTCCTCGTGCAGCTCAATCAGCCTAATGGGCGATTGCTGCGTGAGTACACGTTACTGATCGATCCGCCGGGTGCGCCTGGGGTTGTTCCCGCCGCTGATGAAGCGGCATCCGGTTCCCCGGTGTCCGCATTCCCCCGTGTTAAACCGGTCGTGGCGCCGTCACCCGTGGCCAGGACGACGCCAGAAACGGACGCCGCAGTGGTTGATCCCGCTGTCGAACAACTGGCCGCCAGCGCCCTGCAAAACCACCAGTTGCAAACCACTGTCGATGAGCTCAACGCGAAGCTTCAAGGCCAGGATGAGCTGATCGCCGGCCAGAAAAAACATTTGGCCGAGCTGCAAACCCAACTCGCGGAGCTCCAGAAGGTAAAGGCCCAACCGGTTGCTTCCGACGTGGCGACGCCAGCCCCTGTTGTTGCTGAAACCCCCGGGATTGGCTGGCTGCCGATTGCCGGTTTGTCGGCGCTGACAGCGTTGCTGGCGCTGGGCTGGTTTGTTCGCCGCCAGCAGCATCAAGCCACAGCGTCAGAGGCGCTGCCGTCGCAGCATGAACCGCTGGCTGAGCTCTTTACCGAGCCAGTGATGTGGCCCTCCGTCATGCAACCATCCACTGTGCATCGCGACGGGGTGCCGGCCAACGAAGAGCTTGAGCGGGTCGATAGCCATCATTCCGTCCCGGTTGCTGTTGCCATGGCGGTGGTTCCGGGTTTGGCGGTATCCGGCGAATCCGCTACTGACGATGAGTACCGGCTCAACCTGGAGGAGCTGTCCATGGCTTCGAGTTGGGACGTGATCAGCCTGACCGGGAACCCGCAGCCGGCGGCTCTGGCCATGATCGAGCCTGAGTTCGAGTTGGAGATGCAACCCGTTGCGCCGTCTCGACAGCCTCCGGTCGGGCTATCATAGCGGCGTCGTCAAACTCTGGAGTCAGGTCCCACCATGACCGTCAACAAACCGGAAATCATCATCACCTACTGCACGCAATGCCAATGGCTGTTGCGTGCGGCCTGGCTGGCCCAGGAACTGCTCAGCACCTTTGGTGATGACCTGGGCAAAGTCTCCCTGGTGCCAGGCACCGGCGGGGTCTTTCATATCTACTGTGACGCCGTGCAGATCTGGGAGCGCAAGGCGGACGGTGGCTTCCCCGAGGCCAAAGTGCTCAAGCAGCGGGTCCGCGACCAGATCGACCCGGACCGCGACCTGGGGCACAACGACCGCACTCAGTGAGATGTGGCCTCGGCTGCAATGGCTTTCTTGCTTGTGCCACTTGAGAATCGGCTGGAGACCACAATCGCCACAATGATCAGCGCACCCCCCAGCAACATGCGCAGGGTCGGGTTTTCGTTGAACAGCAGCCAGGCGACGGTGATGCCGTAGACCGGCTCCAGGGCAAACACCACGGCGGCAGTGCGGGCCTTGATCACCGCGAGGCTGGCGACGAACAGGCTGTGGGCGACACCGGTACAGAACACACCGAGCAGACCGATCCACAGCCAGTCGATGGCGCGCACTTCGCTCAATTGAGGCGCCGCCACCGGCAGCAGGCACAGGGCAACCACCACGTTCTGGCACAGTGCCGCCTGTACCGGCGGAACTCGCCCGGAGCTGGCACGGTTGGTCAGTGACAGCAGGGCGAACAGCAATCCGGAACCCACGGCCCACAGCAGGCCGGTGGTGGCGCCGCTGGCGAGGTCAAAATCGGGCGTGACCAGCACCAGGCCGACACTCACCAGCAGCACCAACACGATCTCATTGGCGCGAATGCGCTCGCGAAAGATCAATCCTTCGAGGATCACGGTAAAGGCCGGGAAACTGGCGAAACCGAGCGTCGCAATCGCCACGCCTGCGACTTTTACCGCAATGAAGAAGCTCACCCAGTGTCCGGCCAGCAACAAGCCGCTGAGCAACAACCGACGCCAGTCCATGGCCTCGAGTTTCTGCCAGCGCGTCTGGCTGGCGAACCGTGCAAAAAACGCCAGCGCGAGCACGGCGAAAGCGGCACGGCCGAAAACGATGATCGCCGGGGACGCAGCGGCCAGTTTGCCGAACACACCGGTCAGGCCGAACATCAATGCGCCTATATGCAAGGCGCCAAGGGCGGTACGGGGAGTCATTGCAATCCTTAACGACAAACGAACAGAGGCCTCATTGAAGCGCGTAATGGCCCATCAAGTCTGTCGGCAAACTCGCGTTATTTGTCGCCAGCCTCGCGCCGCAGTTTTCCGGGGGATGCCCCGAACTCGCGCAGCACCGCCGCCGCGAAGGCACTCTGGGAGCTGTAGCCGACGCGGCTGGCAATCTCGCCGATGGGCAACGCCGAATTGCGCAGCAAGCCCACCGCGATGTGCAGGCGTCGGCTGCGGATGTAGTCCATCGGCGTCTGCCCGCATTCGGCCACGAACCGCGCATGCAAACGGGCACTGGAAAGACCGGCGACCCGGGCCAGGTCGGCCACTTGCAACGGGTACGCCGCGTACTGATCGATGTGTGCGTTCAGCGCCGCATAGGGCAGGCGCCGACCGCCGACGGCCTCGGGCCTGGCGTTGTTGAGACTGGCCAGCAAAAGCACCGCGCCTTGTTGAGCGATCAGCGGATCATCGACCGGACTGTTCGCCAGCCAACTGACCAATTGGCTTTGCCCGGCGTCCAGGGGCAGGCGCCCGGCGTTGTCCAGCAGGCGACGGCTGGACTCGGCGTGATCGCCCAACGACTGGGCAACCCATTGTTCGCTGGGGACATCCAGCACCAGGCAACGGCTGCCATTGGTGCTGCCACACGCGTGATGCGCTCCGGAGGGCACCACCACGAAACTCTGCTGTACCACCTGGCTGCCACGGCCGTCGACCTCGAAATCCAGGGCGCCCGAGAGCCCGAACACCAGTTGCGCGTGTTCGTGGCTATGGACGATCAGGTCGTGGCTGTATTGGCGAAGCGTGAGGATCGGTCTCATCGCGGGTCTCCCGGTTCAGGGCGTCAGTCTACACCGAGCGGGCCAACAAGCGCTGTCACAGGACTGACTTGACGCTGTCATGGACCATTAACCGGGCCGGGGCAGACTTGGCAAAACTTGTCAGAGGGTTGCCCATGACCAGCGCCGAGCTCGCCAAACCCACCCGTAAGCAACGCGTACGGACTTTATGGATTTCCGACGTGCATTTGGGCACCCGGGATTGCCAGGCTGAACACCTGTCGCAGTTTCTCAAGAGCTACCACGCAGACAAGATCTACCTGGTCGGCGACATCATCGACGGCTGGAAACTGCGCGGCGGCATGTACTGGCCGCAAGCGCACACCAACGTCATCCGCCGCCTGTTGACCATGAGCAAGCGTGGCACCGAGGTGATCTACGTCACCGGCAACCACGACGAATTCCTGCGCCGCTATTCGAAGCTGATCCTGGGCAACATCCAGTTGGTCGACGAAGCCGTGCACGTCACCGCCGACGGCCGGCACCTGCTGGTGATACACGGCGACCAGTTCGATGTGATCACCCGTTACCATCGCTGGCTGGCGTTTCTCGGTGACTCGGCCTACGAATTCACCCTGACCCTCAACCGCTGGCTCAATCATTGGCGCGCGCGATATGGCTACGGCTACTGGTCGCTGTCGGCCTACCTCAAGCACAAGGTGAAAACCGCGGTCAGCTTCATCAGCGACTTCGAAGAAGCCATCGCCCATGAATGCGTCAAGCGCGAGCTGCACGGAGTGGTGTGCGGGCACATTCACCATGCCGAGATTCGCAAGGTCGGCGAGGTGGACTACCTCAATTGCGGCGACTGGGTGGAATCGTGCACCGCGCTGATCGAGCACTGGGATGGCTCGATCGAGTTGTATCGCCTGGCGGATGCCCAGGCGCGCGAGGCACAGATGAAGGCGGGCAGGGTTGCGGAGTTGGCCTGATAATCATTCGGTGTTTGTACTGGCCTCTTCGCGGGCAAGCCCGCTCCCACAGGGTTAACTGGCGGTCACAAGTGCTGCGTTCACCTTCGCCCATTGTGGGAGCGGGCTTGCCCGCGAATGGAGCGCGAAGCGGTCCCGCTGGATCTGTCAGGCTGGCGAATGTTCTTCCATCGCCGCCTTGTAGATCGAATTCCTGGGGTGCGCAAACAGGCGCTCCATCATCGGCTCGAAAAAGCTCAACGGCAGCGTGTCGTACGCCGGATCAAACGCCGCCGCATCGTATTTGGCGCAGAACTCGACGGTCGCCTGGTACTGCGGATGGTCCTTGAATTGCTCGCGCAAGTGCCGATCCATACCCAAGTGATGGAAGAAGTAGTAGCCCTGGAAAATCCCGTGCTTTTCCACCATCCACAAGTTCTCGGTGCTGACGAACGGCTTGAGGATCGCCGCCGCGATGTCCGGGTGATTGTAGGTGCCCAGGGTGTCGCCGATATCGTGGAGCAGGGCGCAGACCACGTACTCCTCGTCGCGACCATCGCGCCAGGCGCGGGTGGCGGTTTGCAGGGAGTGGGTCAGGCGATCCACCGGGAACCCGCCAAAATCCCCCTCCAGCAACTTCAGGTGCGCCACGATCCTTGTCGGCAATTGTCGCGCGTAGGCACTGAAGTCCGCGGCGATGATCGCCCAGTCTTCCTGTGTGCCGTCCTTCATGTGGGTGAAGCGGGCATTGGCATTCATCGGTAACTCTCTTGTGACGCAAGTCAGCTAGAACGGAACGCGCCCCAGAACCATGTCCCGGTACATGACAAAATCGCCGAGCAGGCTATAGAAGGGGTGTTGGAACGTTGCCGGGCGGTTCTTCTCGAAGAAGAAATGCCCGACCCAGGCAAAGCTGTAGCCTGCCAGCGGCAGGGTCCACAACAGCATCCAGGCTCCGCGACCAATGGTCAGCGTCAGAATCAAGATAACCAGGGTCGTGCCGATAAAGTGTAAACGGCGACAGGTGCTGTTGCTGTGCTCACTGAGGTAGTAAGGATAGAACTCAGCGAAGCTGTTGAATCGTTTGACGTTTTCCACGACAGCGATCTCTGTGGTTATTGTTCTTGCTGCAAGTTGTTCTGCGGGTAGCTTATTTGAGTCTAGAGTGATCAATGGCATCAGCCACTGACAATAGGCGCCACTTTAGTATCCTTCGGTCAATAGCCGTAGCATGCGGCCACCATGTAAGAAAACGCCATGAGCGAACGAACGACTTCTGCAAGCTGGGCGATGGGGATTGTCAAAGCGCTGGAGATGGACGGCCTGGATTGCCGGGCTCTGTTCAAGCAGTTGGGGCTCGACTACGCGGCACTGGATGATCCGGACGCACGCTTCCCCCAAGATTCCATGACCCGGTTGTGGCAACGCGCGGTCGAGCTGTCCGGGAACCCGGCCATCGGCCTGAACATGGGCAAGGTGCTGCGACCGGCGCAGTTTCATGTGGCCGGTTACGCCTTGATGTCCAGCCGGACCCTGGCCGAAGGCTTTCAGCGTCTGGTGCGCTATCAGCGGATCATCGCCGAAAGTGCCGACCTGAGTTTCCAGCTGCTGGAAGAAGGCTACGGGCTGATTCTGACCGTGCATGGCGATCATCTGCCGCCGACCCGGCAAAGCGCCGAAGCTTCAATGGCCTGTGCCTTGGCGCTGTGCGGCTGGTTGACCGGGCGTACGTTGCAACCGCGCAAAGTGTTGTTGCAAGGTACCGAGCCGGTCAATCTGGAACCCTATAAACAAGCTTTCCATGCACCGCTGGTGTTCAACGCGCCTTACGATGCGCTGATTTTCGAACCCGCCGATATGGAAGCGCCGCTGCCGACGGCCAACGAGGCCATGGCATTGCTGCATGACCGCTTTGCCGGCGAGTACCTGGCGCGTTTTTCCGAAAGCCGCGTGACCCACAAGGCGCGGCAGGTGTTGTGCCGCCTGTTGCCCCAAGGCGAACCCAAGCGCGATACCGTGGCGCAGACGCTGCATCTGTCCCAGCGCACCTTGCAGCGGCGCTTGCAGGAAGAGGGTACGAGTTTTCAGGCGCTGCTGGACGATACCCGGCGCGAACTGGCCGAACAGTACCTGGCACGACCGAACATGACCTTGCTGGAAATTGCCTACTTGCTGGGGTTTGCCGATCCGAGCAACTTCTTCCGTGCTTTCCGGCGCTGGTTCGATGCCACACCCGGCGAGTACCGGATGCGGCTGATGCAAGCACCTGATGCGGTCAATGACGCCAAAATGCCGGAATACACAGCACAAACACCGTAATGATCTCCAACCGGCCCAGCAGCATGCCGAACGAGAGAATCCACTTGGCGGCATCCGGCAGGGTGGCGAAGTTGCCCGCCGGGCCGATGGTTTCGCCGAGCCCCGGGCCGACACCGGACACGGTACTGGCCGCGCCGGTGAGGGCGGTCATCCAGTCCACGCCGAGCAGCGACAGCAGCAGCGCGATCACACAGATGGTGATTGCAAAGAAGAACGAAAAGGTCAGGATCGACCGCACGATTTCTTCGTCGAGGCGGTGACCGTTGTACTTCTGCTTGATCACCGCCCGCGGGTGAATCAGCTGGTTAAGGTTGGCCTTGAGCAGGATATAGGCCACCTGGAAGCGGAAAATCTTGATCCCGCCCGCGGTCGAGCCGGAACAACCGCCGATAAACCCCAGGTAGAAAAACAGCATCAGCGAGAAATTGCCCCAGAGGCTGTAGTCCCCCAGCGCGAAACCGGTCGTCGTCACCACCGATGTCACGTTCAGCGCCACATGCCGCAACGCCTCCAGCCAATGCAGCTGGGTAGTCCACCAATACCAGGTGCCGAGCACCAGCCAGGTCACCAGCAGCATGCCGAGCAGGCCTTGAACCTGTTCGTCCTTGATCAGCGCCCGACGGTTTCCACGCAACGTGGCCACATACAGGGTGAACGGCAGGGCACCGAGAATCATGATGACGATCGCTACCCAATGCACCGCCGGTTGCGGCCACTTGGCCAAAGACTGGTCGGAGGTCGAGAAGCCGCCGGTGGAAATGGCCGACATCGCATGGTTGATGGCGTCGAACGGGCTCATCCCGGCCCACCAGAACGCCAGGCTGCCGACAATGGTAATGCCGACGTAGGCCGCCACGATCAGCCGCGCCACCATGTGTGAGCGGGGCATGACCTTTTCCGAGCGGTCCGACGATTCGGTCTGGAACAGCCGCATGCCGCCGATGCGCAACAGCGGCAGGATCGCCACCGCCATGCCGATGAAGCCGATGCCGCCGATCCAGTGCAGCAACGAGCGCCACATCAGGATGCCGGGGGACATGTTGTCCAGGCCGTTGAGCACGGTTGCGCCAGTGGCGGTGATGCCGGACATGCTTTCGAAGAATGAATCGGTGTAGCTGATGTGCTGGGTCAGCAGGAATGGCAGCGCGGCGAAGATGCACACCACCAGCCAACTGCTGACGGTCAGCAGGTACATGTCCCGGGGGCGCAGGTGAACATGTTCGGGGCGCCCTGGAATCACCAGCGCCAAACCGGCGACAAAGGTGATCATGCTGGCCCAGAGGAACGATGGCAGATCGCTGGTGCGCTCGAAAATGACCAGTGTGGCCATGGGCACGACCATGGAGATCGCCAGCGTGATCAGGAAGATGCCGATGATGAAACCAATGATCCGTAAGGTCGGCAACGCCATGAGGTCCGCTCGGCTGATAGTGGAAAGGGCGCCATTCTACCTGCGGGGCAGGGCATGTAAACCGGCACTGCTGCGACAGTTACAGCTAGAATAGCCGCACAAATTTTTCAGGAGGTGGCCGATGCAGGCTCTCGACGCTTTGCTCAACCGTGTTTCCGTTCCACGACTGATTGACCCTGCACCCACTGCCGAGCAGCGCGAGGTGCTGTTTGGCGCCGCCATGCGCGCTCCGGATCACGGTCACTTGCAGCCTTGGCGTTTCCTGACGGTGGAAGGCGCGGCGCGTGAGCAGATGGGCGAGTTGCTGGTCGAGGCGGCGAAACTGCAAGACAGCGAAGTCGGCGAAGCGGCCATCGACAAGGCGCGCAATAATCCACTGCGTGCACCACTGGTGGTGGTGGTGATTGCGCGGTTGCAGGATCACGTCAAGTATCCGAAGTCCGAGCAATTGCTGGCGGCAGGCTGTGCGGCCCACGGGATTTTGCTGGCGGCGTATGCGCAGGGCATTGGCGCGGTGTGGCGTACCGGTGACCTGGCTTACTCGCCCCATGTGGCCAAGGGTTTGGGCCTGGCGGAAGGGGAAGAGGTGATTGCTTTCCTGTATCTGGGCACACCGCAGAAAGAACCGCGTGTGGCCGAGAAAGTCGACCTGGCCGAATTCGTCAGCGCCTGGCCTGGCAAGATCTGACACCGTAATTCTCCCACAGGGTCAGGGTTGCACTACTGCTCCTGGGACGAGAGGCAATTCCAGGCTGGCAATGAACCCGCCTTCCGGGTGATTGGCCAGCACCAGACTGCCGCCATGTCGCTCCGCCGCGCGCCGGGCGATGGCCAGGCCCAGGCCGTGTCCGGCCGCAGTCTGCCCCGGCGCCCGATAGAACGGCTCACCGAGCTGGCTCATGTATTCGGCACTGACCCCGGGCCCATGATCGCGCACAGTCACGACGATCCGCTCACCCTGACGCAGCGCCTGCATTTCGATCGGTAGGCCACCCACCGGATTGAAACGCTGTGCGTTGCGCAGCAGATTGTCGACGGCCCGTTCGATCATGGTCGGCCAGCCCTTCAGATTCAGTTGCGATTCGGCTTCGAGGTGGACCAGTTGCTCGGGTGAACCGAGTTGCGCATCCTTTTGCAGGGTATTGAGCAAGGCGTTCAGGTCCACCTCTTCCGCACTGGCGTTATCGGAGTCGACCCGCGCCAGTACCAGGATTTCGCTGATCAGCGCTTCCAGGCGGTCGCACTCGCGGGTCAGGCGCGGCCACAGCTGTTCCCGTTCCTGTGGGGTGGCCCGTTCGGCCAGTGCCAGCGCGATACGCAGGCGGGCGAGGGGCGAGCGCAGTTCATGGGACACATCCCGCAGCAGTTGCCGCTGACTGCCAATCAGGCTTTGCAGGCGCGCGCCCATGCGGTTGAAGTCGTTGGCCAGGACGCCGAACTCATCGCGACGGTTGGCCAGCTTGACCAGGCTGTTCTGTTGATACGTGGTTTGTCCCAGGTCATGCACCGCGCCGCGCAGACGGCTGAGCGGGCGAGTGATGGAGAAGGTCACCAGCAGGCTGAACAGGGTCAGCACCACCAGGGCGATCCCCAGCGCACTGAGCGGCCAGAGCAGGCTCTCGCGGTGCCAGGCGTCCAGTTCCGGGTGTGCAATGCGGTAGATGAACAGGTAGGTGTCACCGGTTTTTTCGCTGGTGAACTCATCGGTCAGACGCCGCCACGGCAGGCGCCGGTCCTCATTGTTCTGGCGCGCCTCAAAGGCCGCCGCACGTTTGGGGAAAGTGCCGCGCACCAGCGGATCGCCGCTTTCGTTAAGCACCTGAACGTCGATGTGATACTGGCGTTTGCGTTGCTGGAGAATGTCCTGGGCGGCGTCTTCACCCTGGCTTTCGTAGGTTTGCGTCCACTCTTCGGCCAGCGTGTTGAGGCCCGGGTGGCGGCTGAGAATCCATGCGTCCTGGTTGAGCATGTGCCCGAGCAGGATGGAAAGCCCTGCAACCAGGGCGATGGCCAGCCAGAAGCTGGCCAGGATACGCCAGAACAATGAACGCACAGGAAATCCTCAAACAAACACAGAATCCCATGTAGGAGCGAGCTTGCTCGCGAAAAACGCATAGATAACACGGGCTGCCTGATGCCGCGCGTTATCGTTGACGTCCATCGCGAGCAGGCTCGCTCCTACAGTAGATCAAAAGCATCAGACCCAACGGTGTTCAGCCGTCGGGTCCGGGGTCAGCGCATTATTGCGCCTTTTGCGGTTGTTGCGCTTTCCAGGCCTTGAACTCGGCCCACTCGGCGCGACGTTCAGCCTGTTTTTTCTGGATCTCGTCGAATTTCTTCTGTTGATCCGGTTTCAGCAAGGCGCGCACATCCGCTTCCGCTTTCTTGTGGTTGGCGGCCATCTCGTCCTCCATGGCTTTCTGGTCGGCTGGCGAGAGTTTCTCCAGGTACTTGTCGACCAGTTGCTTACGCTCGTGCATCTGCTCGCCCATGATCTTGCGGATCTGCTCGCGCTGTTCGCGGCTCAGGTCCAGTTCACTGTACGGGCCTTTGCCGTGCATGCCGTGCATCTGACCGCCGTGGCGCGAGCCGTCCATCGACCCACCCATGGGGCCCGTGCCTTCAGGCATGGCCATGGCAACGGTCGGCAGGGCAGCAGCGAACATCAGAGCGATAAGAGTCTTGCGCATGGTGTATCTCCTTGTCTCGTTCCCGGTACGTTCCGGATGAGTACAGATTACGCAGATCAAGGTCAGCGACGGTCAGCGGTACGTAAAGCTTGGGTAAAGATGATTTTGCGCCGACCTGACAAAACGTCCAGGTGCCTGACTGTAGGAGCGAGCTCGCTCGCGATGGAGTTGAACGATTACGCGTGCTGTCTGGAAAAGCGCGTTGACTGTGAGACCATCGCGAGCAATCGAGCGTCGACCGGCTGCTCCTACAGGCTGTAGTAGTAACCGCGGCTGCGCAGGGCGACGATACGCGGGCGGCCATCGGGGTGTGGGCCGATCTTCTTGCGCAGGTTGCTGACGTGCATGTCCAGGCTGCGGTCGTACAGGGTCAGCTTGCGGCCGAGGGCGATCTGCGCCAGTTCCTGTTTGTCCAGGGGCTCGCCCGGTTGCTTGAGCAAGGCTTCCAGCAGGCGGCTTTCGGAGACGGTGAGGGTGAATTCCTGTTCGTCGATGCTGACCACGCCGCGCACCGGGCTGAAACACAGGTCGCCCAGTTCCAACTGGCTGGACACCGCCGCCGGGTGGCTACGGCGCAGGACTGCGCGCAAGCGGGCGGTCAGTTCCCGTGGGTCGCAGGGCTTGGCCAGGTAATCGTCGGCGCCGAGTTCCAGGCCGAGGATACGGTCCAGCGGTTCGCCCCGGGCCGAGAGCATCAGTACGGGCAAATCCGGGTGATCGCTGCGCAACTGCTTGAGCAGTTCCAGGCCGCTGCCATCGGGCAACATCACATCCAGCACCACGGCCGCCGGGGCGGTTTCAGCCAGCGCGCGGCGTGCGCTCTGGCCGTCGTGACAGGCCCGAACCTGAAACCCTTCCTGGCTCAGCCAACTGCTCAGGAGCTCACACAGCTCCTGGTCATCATCAATAAGTAACAGCTCGCTCATGACTCACTCAATTTAGCCATTGTCGACGTTTTCGACTTGCTCCACTGGCGAAGATACCGCAGAGCAGAGCCAATAGCGCTACCCCGGCGCCAATGACGAACCATTGTTGCTGGTCGGTCAGCAGGCGCGGCAGCGGACTGCTGGCCTGGGCTTCCTTGAGTTGCAGCTTCAAACGCTGGTTCTCCTGGCGCAACCGGGCTAGGAGCGGGCTTTCGCGTTCGCCATCGGCAGTTTGCAATTGTTTGTTCAGTTCTTCCCGTTGCCGTTCGCTTTCTTTCAAGCGTTGCTGCAGCTCGGTGATCTGGCTTCCGGCGCTCAAGGAAAGCGGCGTCGAGTTGCCCCCCTCGGCGTTTTCTTCACCGTGGGCGGGCGCCACGATCGACAACGTGACCAACATCAGGCACAACGGACCCTTGCGCATGGCGACTCCTGGTTCCAATACGAGTATTGGGAAAGTTGTCGGCCGGCAAACGAGAATAATGAGCGATTGAGAACGCGATGAACCGATATGGTTCACCGCGTGGGGCATTGCGAGAAGAAAGTTACGGCAGGACTTGCTTGAACGGCTTCACCAGAACGTTGGCGTAGACGCCTGCGGCGATGTACGGATCAGCGTCGGCCCAGGCCTGGGCGGCGCTCAGGGAGTCGAATTCGGCGACGATCAGGCTGCCGGTGAAACCCGCCGCGCCCGGATCATTGCTGTCGATCGCCGGATGTGGGCCGGCCAGTACGATGCGACCTTCGCCCTTGAGCACTTGCAGGCGCTCGAGGTGTGCAGGCCGAGCGGCCAGGCGGGCTTCCAGGGAGTTGGCGACGTCTGTGGCAATGATTGCGTAAAGCATGTCAGTCCTCGGTTTTTGGCGTTGTGGTGTCGGCATCGTGCAGATGACGGGACAGGTAGATGCCCTGGCCGATCAGGAACAGCAAAGTCATGCCCAGGCTGCCGAAGACCTTGAAGTCGACCCAGTAGCTCTGGAAGGTGAACGCGACAAACAGGTTGGCGGCACCGCAAAACAGGAAGAAGGCGATCCAGGCGATGTTCAGGCGCGTCCAGACCGGCTCCGGCAAGGTCAGCGCGTGGCCCATGATGCGTTTGATCAGCAGGCTGTCACCGACGAAGTGGCTGCCGATGAACGCAAGGGCGAACAGCCAGTTGACCACCGGGGCTTTCCACTTAAGGAACGTCTCGCTGTGGAACGCGAGCGTCAGGCTGCCGAAGACCAGGCAGGCGATCAGGGTCAGCCACTGGCTCTTCTCCAGCTTGCGCTGCTTGATGAACAGTGTGCCGTAGACCACCAGGGAACTGACGATCAGCATCGCGGTGGCGCTGTAAATACCGCCTACAGTGATCTCATGACCGGCGATGTCGACGACCTGTGGGTCGATTTTGAAGACGATGAAAAACAGCAGTAGCGGGATGAAATCGATGAATTGTTTCACAGTGGCAGCCAGAAGCAGGATGTGGCGGCATAATAACAAACATATGGGCGCGCGATAGCGCCAGCTTATTTGAGGTTACAAAGCCCTGTGAATGTTGATTTGCACTGCCATAGCACGGCCTCCGATGGCGCCCTGGCGCCTGCGGTTCTGGTGGCGCGGGCGTTCGAGAAAGGCGTGCGAGTCCTGGCCTTGACCGATCACGACACCCTCGAGGGCCTCGACGAGGCCCGGCACGCGGCTACCGCGCTGGGGATGCAACTGGTCAACGGCGTCGAATTGTCCTGCACCTGGGGCGGCGCGACCATTCATATCCTGGGCTACGGTTTTGACGTCAACGCCGCGCCGTTGGTCGAGGCCATCGCCAGATTGCATGATGGCCGCTGGCTACGCTCCGAGGAAATCAGCCGCAAACTGGCGCTCAAAGGCATGCCGGGGGCGCTTGAAGGCGCCCGGGAGATCCAGCAGGAGCTGGGCGACAGCGGTAACGCGCCGGCCCGCCCGCATTTCGCCGACTGGATGGTGCGTGAAGGTTTCGTCAAGGATCGCGCCGAGGCGTTCCGCAAATGGCTGGGCGCCGGCAAGCTGGGCGACGTCAAGCAACACTGGCCGACCCTGGAGGAAACCGTCGAAACCCTGCGCGCGGCCAAGGCCTGGGTGAGTCTGGCACACCCCTGGCACTACGAATTCACGCGCAGCAAGCGACGTCGCCTGATTGCCGACTATATTCAAGCAGGGGGCCACGCCATCGAAGTGGTCAATGGTTACCAGCCTGCCGAGCAAGTGGGCAGCCTGGCCATTCTGGCCCGCGAGTTCGGTCTGCTGGTCAGTGCCGGCAGTGATTTTCATGGCCCCGGAGGCTGGTCGGAGATCGGTGAATACCGGCCACTCCCGGAGGATCTGCCACCGCTATGGTGTCGATTCAAACATGACCCAATTATTGCCGCCGTCTGAACAGGTAGAGAATGTGAGTCAATTTTTCCAGATTCATCCGGAAAACCCGCAAGCGCGCCTGATCAAACAGGCGGTCGAGATCATCCGCAAGGGCGGGGTGGTGATTTATCCCACGGACTCTTCCTACGCCATAGGTTGCCAGATCGGCGACAAGGTAGCCGTGGAGCGCGTTCGGCGTCTGCGGCAGCTGGATGAAAAGCACAACTTCGCGCTGATTTGCAGCGACCTGTCGCAACTGGGGCTGTTCGCCAAGATCGACACCGGCACTTTCCGCATTCTCAAGGCCCATCTGCCGGGGCCGTATACCTTCATTCTCAACGCCACCCGCGAAGTGCCGCGGCTGTTGTTGCACCCGAAGAAACGCACCATCGGCCTGCGTGTGCCGAGCCACCCGATTGCCCTGGCGCTGCTGGCTGAGCTGGGCGAACCGTTGATGAGCGTAACCCTGATCATGCCAGGCGATGAAGATCCGTTGAGCGATCCGCACGAAATGCGCCAGTTGCTCGAACATCAGGTCGATCTGATCATCGACGGCGGTTTCGGCGGGATCAAGGCGTCCACCGTGATCAGCCTCGCCGACGGCGAGCCGGAAGTCATTCGCGTTGGTTGCGGCGACCCTGCGCCGTTCATGGTCGAGGCCTAGATGTCCGCAGTAGAACCCGTCGACAGTCAGGCCGGAGCCCAGCAGGAACTGCCCTTCGCCATGGTCTATGGCCAGGCGGTCATGGAAATGCCGCTGGACCTGTATATCCCGCCGGATGCCCTCGAAGTCTTTCTCGAGGCGTTCGAAGGCCCGCTCGACCTGCTGCTGTACCTGATCCGCAAACAGAACATCAACATCCTCGACATCCCGGTGGCGGAAATCACTCGCCAGTACATGGGCTACGTCGAATTGATGCAGTCGGTGCGCCTGGAGCTGGCCGCCGAATACCTGGTGATGGCGGCGATGCTGGCCGAGATCAAGTCGCGGATGCTGTTGCCACGGGCCGAAACCGTCGAAGACGAAGAGGAAGACCCGCGCGCCGAACTGATCCGCCGCTTGCAGGAATACGAGCGTTTCAAGGCTGCCGCCGAAGGCATCGACGGCCTGAGTCGCGTCGGTCGCGATGTGGTGGTGCCCAGGCTTGACGCCCCGGAGGCCCGGGCACGCAAGCTGTTGCCGGATGTGCGCTTGTCAGAGCTGCTGTTGTCCATGGCCGAGGTGTTGCGCCGTGGCGACATGTTCGAAAGCCATCAGGTCAGCCGCGAAGCGCTGTCGACCCGCGAACGCATGAGCGATGTGCTGGAGCGCCTCAAGGGCGGCGGTTTCGTACCGTTTGTCGAGCTGTTCACCGCTGAAGAAGGGCGCCTGGGGGTGGTGGTGACCTTTATGGCGATCCTTGAATTGGTCAAGGAATCCCTGGTCGAGCTGGTGCAGAATGAGCCATTTGCCGCGATCCACGTGCGAGCCCGAGCCGAATAACGAGTCGAAACATGAACCTGACTGAACCCCGTGATCTGGCACCCTTGCTTGAAGCCTTTCTGTTGGCCTCGGGAAAGCCGCAATCTTTGGAAAGCCTGTTCGAACTCTTTGAAGAAGGCGAACGCCCGGAGCCACCGGTCTTCAAGAAGGCCCTGACGATTCTCGCCAAGTCCTGCGATGGCCGCGCGTTTGAACTCAAGGAAGTGGCCTCGGGGTATCGCCTGCAAATTCGCGAGAAATTTGCGCCTTGGGTCGGGCGTCTGTGGGAAGAGCGCCCGCAGCGTTACTCCCGGGCCATGCTGGAAACCATGGCACTGATTGCCTATCGCCAGCCGATCACCCGCGGTGAAATCGAAGACGTGCGGGGCGTGGCGGTCAACAGCAATATCGTCAAGACCTTGATGGAGCGCGAGTGGATCCGCATCGTCGGCTACCGCGATGTGCCCGGTAAGCCGGCGATGTTCGCCACCACCAAGGCGTTCCTCGATCACTTCAACCTGAAGAACCTCGACGACCTGCCACCGCTGGCGGAACTGCGCGAGCTGGAACCGGATCCGGTGCTCGACTTCGATGATGCCCCGGTACCGGCAGCCCTGCAGGAACTGGCCGACGCCAGTGCCGAACCGGAAGAGCCCAAGGAAGAAACCAGTTTCCACACGCTGCTGCTGGAACTGGACAGCATGGAGGAGGGGATCAAGACCGATTTCGACGATTTGCTGCGTGATGGGGCGTCGCCTGAATTCGATCCGGAACAGTCGGTTATCGAGCCAGAAGTCGAAGCGGCACAGCCCGAGCCTGAACCGGAAATTGAACCGGAGCAAGAAGACGACATCCTCGGTGTCGCCGAAGCCCGGGAAAAACTCCTGGCCGCCGTGGCTGCCCTCGAACAGTCGAAGCCCGAGCCCGAACTGTCGGATGAAGAAGCCGAAGCCCAGGCCCTGGCCGAAGCCATCGAGGCCGAACGGCGCCAGTTCGAGGACTGACACCGATCCTGTAGGAGCGAGCTTGCTCGCGATGGTCGTGAACGATGACGCGCACATCCGGATGCCCGTGGCGCCATTGGGTTTTTCGCGAGCAAGCTCGCTCCTACAGGGGGTTGTGATCGCCGAATGATCAAGTTGCGTGTCACCGGTCGGCGGAAAAGCAAATAACCTTGCCTTGATCAGCTAGTCTCTGATGCGCAAACGCCCTCATGCGCGTATGATTCGCGACCCTTCGGCGATCCCTTCGCCCAAGTACCCAGTTTTCAGACCACACCGGGAGGTGCCCAGATGAGTATCAAAGACCAGCAAGACGATCAGCCAATCGGCCCAGCAGGCGAAAAACTGCAGAAAGTCCTCGCCCGTATCGGCGTCGGCTCGCGCCGTGACGTGGAAGCCTGGATCAGCCACGGCCGCATCAAGGTCAACGGCAAAGACGCCACCCTTGGCCAGCGTGTCGACATGCACGACGCCATCACCATCGATGGCAAGGTGATCAAGCGCGAAGAGGCCGCCGAGTCGGTGCGCCGCGTAATCATGTACAACAAGCCCGACGGCGAGATCTGCACCCGCGTTGACCCGGAAGGCCGTCCGACCGTGTTCGACAAGATGCCGCGCCCGAAAGAAGGCCGCTGGATCAACATCGGTCGTCTGGACATCAACACCACCGGTCTGCTGATGTTCACCACCGACGGTGAACTGGCCAACCGCCTGATGCACCCTTCCTACGAAATGGACCGTGAATATGCGGTACGTGTGCGTGGCGAAGTCGATGACGAGATGATCGAGCGTCTGAAGGCTGGCGTTGTCCTTGAAGACGGCCCGGCCAAGTTCACCGACATCAAGCAGGCGCCAGGCGGTGAAGGTTTCAACCACTGGTATCACTGCGTGGTGATGGAAGGTCGTAACCGCGAAGTTCGTCGCCTGTGGGAATCCCAGGGCCTGGTGGTCAGCCGTCTGAAGCGCGTGCGTTTCGGCCCGGTGTTCCTCAACTCCGATCTGCCGATGGGCCGCTGGCGCGAAATGAGCCAGTACGAAGTCGACATCCTGAGTGCCGAGGTCGGCCTGACGCCGGTCGCGATGCCGCAGATGAACGCCAAGAGCAAGGACAAGCTTGACCGGATGCAGCGCAAGTCGTCGCGTCCGATGGCCAAGACCGAACGCGTTCGTACCCTGCGTCCAGCCACTGGTGCAGCCGCCGCACCTGCCGCGCCTCGTGCCAGCCGCGAGCCGCAGATCGAAGGCGAGCGTCCAGGGCGCAAGCCTGCTGCCCGTCAGGACGGCGAACGCGGTCCACGTACGCCACGTCCGGCCAACGGCCGTACCGAGCGTGGCGAAGGTCGTGGTACGCCGGTAGCCGATCGCCCGGCCGACACCAAGCGCCCGGCCAAGCCTGCGCCGAAGCGTCCGGGGATCAAGCTGGTCGACGGTGATACGCCATCGGGCAAGCGCCGTGGCGCACCGGCCGGTTCCGGCCAGCGTCCAGGCTTCGGTCGCCGCAAGCCGGAGTGAGGCAGCGGTAAGCTGTTAGCGGCAAGTGAAAAACGCCAACCTTCGGGTTGGCGTTTTTTTTCGTCTGGCTTTATGTCCGTATTGTTTTTGAGGGCGCCATCGCGAGCAAGCTCGCTCCCACAGGGTGATGAGTTTGCTCGGAGAATCGCGATTAAAATGTGGGAGCGAGCTTGCTCGCGATGGCGTCAGTCGTCGCGCTGAGACCTCCAATATGGAAATCATGGTTTACGCCATGTAAAGAAATCCTGACAAAAACCACGGATTAACCCCGTGGAATCGCCATCCCCTGGATACCGTAAGAAAACGCTTACGCTTCAGCGTCTTCCTTCCTCCTTCCGACCCTCTGGCCCGCTTGTTTCACCGCTCCATGCAGGGTGTTATGCGCGCCATGCCTGTCGTGCAGGTGCATAACAAAAAGGAGGCGCAATGAACGCCGCAATCCGTTTTCATCTCTCCGCGAGTGGCGTGTTTGGCGCCGTCTGCGTCGATGATCCGCAAGGATCTGACCCATTTTTTGCAGCCGCCCGAGCCTCTCGGGGCGGACACAGGCAATCCCGGCCATAGACACGCTTGTCCAGCGGGTCTGGCAGCAGGGGGTTACAGGTGTACAATGCGCCGCGTTTTACCTGTGACCTCCTGCGCATCTGCGCAAACCTCAAGGCTATCCGCCTTGTTCACTCCGTCGCGTCACGAGCGTGTCGGGTTCGATTTCGTCACAGATAAAAACAAACAGGTGACGCATGACCGTTGTAATTACGCTGAACTCCTGGTGCCTGCGCTGGGGTTTGATCGGTGCCGCTTAACGCCTTTCTTGAGCAGCAACGTCTACTGAACATCATCAAACCTTGCGTGAGACCCTTTTCATGAGTGGACAAAACCCGCAATCAGGCGAGCTGAAACGCGGCCTGAAAAATCGCCACATTCAATTGATCGCCCTCGGTGGCGCGATCGGTACCGGCTTGTTCCTCGGCTCGGCCGGGGTGCTGAAATCCGCCGGCCCGTCGATGATCCTCGGCTACGCCATCTGCGGCTTCATCGCCTTCATGATCATGCGCCAACTGGGTGAAATGATCGTCGAAGATCCGGTGGCCGGCTCCTTCAGCCACTTCGCGCACAAGTACTGGGGTGGCTTTGCCGGCTTCCTGTCGGGCTGGAACTGCTGGATTCTGTACATTCTGGTGGGTATGTCCGAGCTGACAGCGGTCGGCAAATACATCCACTACTGGGCGCCGGACATCCCGACCTGGGCCTCCGCAGCTGCCTTCTTCGTGCTGATCAACGCCATCAACCTGGCCAACGTCAAAGTCTTTGGCGAGGCCGAGTTCTGGTTTGCGATCATCAAGGTCGTGGCGATCGTCGGCATGATTGCTCTGGGCAGCTACCTGCTGGTCAGTGGCAATGGCGGCCCGCAAGCTGCGGTCAGCAACCTGTGGTCCCACGGTGGCTTCTTCCCGAACGGTGTCACGGGTCTGGTGATGGCCATGGCTTTCATCATGTTTTCCTTCGGTGGCCTGGAAATGCTCGGTTTCACCGCTGCCGAAGCCGACAAGCCAAAAACCGTGATTCCGAAAGCGATCAACCAGGTGATCTACCGGATCCTGATTTTCTACATCGGTGCATTGGTGATCCTGCTGTCGTTGACGCCGTGGGACAGCTTGCTGACCACCCTGAACGCTTCCGGTGATTCCTATAGCGGCAGCCCGTTCGTGCAAGTGTTCTCGATGCTGGGCAGCAATACCGCTGCGCACATCCTCAACTTCGTGGTCCTGACCGCTGCGCTGTCGGTGTACAACAGCGGCACCTACTGCAACAGCCGCATGCTGCTGGGCATGGCCGAGCAAGGCGATGCGCCAAAGGCATTGGCGAAGATCGACAAGCGCGGTGTGCCGGTGCGCTCGATCCTGGCCTCGGCCGCCGTGACTCTGATCGCGGTACTGCTGAATTACCTGATTCCGCACAGCGCGCTGGAACTGCTGATGTCGCTGGTGGTGGCCACCCTGGTGATCAACTGGGCGATGATCAGCTACTCGCACTTCAAGTTCCGCCAGCACATGAACAAGACAAAACAGACGCCGCTGTTCAAGGCCTTGTGGTATCCGTACGGCAACTACATCTGCCTGGCGTTCGTATTGTTCATCCTTGGTGTGATGTTGTTGATTCCGGGGATCCAGACATCGGTGTACGCGATTCCAGTGTGGCTCGTGTTCATGTGGGTCTGCTACGGCATCAAGAACAAGCGCAGTGCGCAACATGCACTGCAGGTTGCCGGCTCTGCGGCGAAGTAAACGCAGAACGCAGAAACAACGAACCCGGCCATGTGCCGGGTTTGTTTTTTTTCGGGGTTCACATAAATCCCTTTGTGGGAGCGGGCTTGCTCCGGGCGGCGTTCCGACGAAAGCGGTTTAACCGTCAGCATTCAAGTCGACTGACACTCCGCATTCGCGAGCAAGCTCGCTCCCACAAGGTCCGGATTCCTCCCATCTATTCGCGGTATCCTGCACACTCTGAATACGGACGCTTTTCCATGCTGGTGATTTCCAACAACGTGCAGCTGCCGGATGCCGAGATCGAGTTGACGGCCATTCGCGCCCAGGGCGCGGGTGGGCAGAACGTCAACAAGGTTTCCAGCGCCGTGCACCTGCGCTTCGACATTCCTGCGTCGTCTTTGCCCGAGTTCTACAAGGAGCGGCTGCTGGCGCTGCGCGACAGTCGCATCACCAGCGACGGTGTGTTGATCATCAAGGCCCAGCAGTACCGGACGCAGGAGCAGAACCGCGCCGATGCGCTGTTGCGGTTGACCGAGTTGATCCTCAGTGCCACCAAGGTCGAGAAAAAGCGCCGTCCGACCAAGCCGACCCTCGGCTCGAAGACCCGTCGCCTCGAATCCAAGAGCAAGCGCGGTAACATCAAGGCCGGGCGCGGCAAGGTCGACTTCTAGCGGGCGTCCCGCGCTTCGCGTTGCTTCGGCGCCTGCCGGTACAGGTATAGGCTCAGCATCAAACCGCTGAGCGCGGCGAGGGCGGCGAACAGGAAGATCGAAGCGAACCCGAACCCGGCAGCAATCGCCCCTGCCAGCGGCCCGGTGATCCCCAGCGACAAGTCGATGAACAGCGAATAGGCGCCGACCGCTGCACCACGGCTGGAGGCCGGGACCAGGTTGACCGCCTCCACGCCCAGTGCCGGAAACACCAGCGAAAAGCCGAAGCCGCTCAGCGCCGCACCCGCCAGTGCCCAATGAGCATCCGGTGCCAGCCACAGCAAGAGCAATCCCAGGGTTTCCACTGACAGGCAGGCAATGGCCACGCGAAAGCCGCCGAGGCGGTTGATCAGGTTGCCGAACAGCAAGCGCGCGCCGATGAAGCTGGCGCCGAACAGGCTTAGGCACAGCACCGCGTTGTCCCAGTGTTGCGTGGCGTAATACAAGGTGATGAAGGTGGCGATGGTGCCGAAGCCGATGGAGCCCAGGGCCAGGCCGCAACCGTGGGGGAACACTCGCCCCAGCACATGCATGAACGGCAGGCGCTCACCGGCAACAATCGGTGCGGCGGTTTTCGGCCAGGCCAGCAGCAGGCCGAGAACGGCCAGCAATACAATGCTCACCCCCATGCTCCACAAGCCCAGTTGATGGACGAGCAGCACGCCCAGGGGCGCGCCGACAGCCAGTGCGCCATAGCTGGCGATACCGTTCCAGGAGATGACCTTGGCGGTGTTCGCCGCACCGACCCGGCCGATGCCCCAGCCAATCGAGCCCGAGCCCACCAGGCTTTCGGCGCTGCCGAGCACCAGACGGCCGATCAACAGGCTGATCAGGCTCAAGGTCGGCAGGCTCTGGGTCCAGGCCGAGACCAGCATGAACACACCGCTCAAACCGCAACCGGCCAGACCATACATCACAGCCAGTTTGCTGCCCTTGTTGTCGATGATCTTCCCGGCATAGGGGCGGCTGAGCAGGGTGGCCAGGTATTGCACGCTGATCACCAGACCCGCGATCACCGCGCCGAAACCCAGGTCGCTGTGGACGTAGCCGGGCAATACGGCCAGGGGGATGCCGATGTTCAGGTAGCCAATGAAGGTGAAAAGGACGATGGAAACGACTTGCAGCGTGACCGCCAGGGGGCGCTGGTTTTCAGGCATGGGGAAAGGTCCACGGTAAAGCAGGATAGATAGGCTGCTTATGATAGCGGTGTGGACGGTCGTCGGTTGTGAAAAAGTAAAACTATTTACCGGGCGGTGTCATTCAGCTTTGACGGGAGCGACCAGTTGCGTGGTGACCAGGGCGGCCAGCGCATTTTCCTGGGTGCCGAAGCGGGCGAGCAAAGCGGCTTGTTTCTCGGGAGAGAGGCGATTCCAGATCTCGATCATTTTCTCGGCGGTGCCGATCAGGACGCTGGCCTGCGCTTCGCTGAATTCATCGGTCATGGAAAGTTCTCGTTTCAGGCAGTGTGGAAAGCGCATGGTAGCGCTTTCCACACGGTCTGTACGGCGGGTGTTTCAGTCTTCTCTGTCAGCCTGGCGGCTGTCAGTGGCTTCTTTCGGCTCGGGCTGTTGGGCTCCGGCTTGCTGCGTGGTCGTCTGCTCAGGTACGTGCAGGCTTGGGAAGGGGAGATTAGGAATCTCGTGCATGGTTGCGCTCCTCGCTAAGTCTGTTGATAGATCTGGTAGATCCGCGCTTTAAAAAAGCCTGGGCAGGATACAGCACTGAAAATGACAAACGGACTTTTATATCCATTTGTTTCGACGGATGGGGTTGTATAGACAGATAAGTAACAATTACGCAGAAGCAAATGTGGGAGCGAGCTTGCTCGCGATTGCGGAGTGTCATTCAACGATGATGTTGACTGATAGACCGCTATCGCGAGCAAGCTCGCTCCCACAGGGGGATTGCAGTGCCCGAGGGTTACTTGCAGACGCTGGCAATCGCCTCGGCCAGCAAGTCCAGGCGCGTGGCATCAATGCCGGCCACGTTGGCCCGGCCCGAGCTGACCATGTAAACGCTGTGATGATCGCGCAGGTTCTTCACTTGCTCAGGCGACAGGCCGGTGTAGGAGAACATTCCGCGTTGCACGCCAATATGGGCAAAGCGCTCGCGCAAACCGTGAGGCTCCAGCGCTTCCACCAAACCGCTGCGCAGTTGGGCGATACGCAGGCGCATCGCTTCAACTTCGTCGGCCCACAGGCGTTTCAGCTCTGGATCACCGAGGATGGTCGCTACAACGGCAGCGCCATGATCCGGCGGCGTCGACCACAGGTTGCGGGCGATGTTGGCCAGTTGGCTGCGGATATCCACCAGCTTGTCGGCGGTTTTCGCGCAGACAATCAGCGCGCCGGTGCGGTCGCGGTACAGGCCGAAATTCTTTGAGCAGGAACTGGTGATCAACAGTTCCGGCAACTCGGCGGCGAACAGCCGGGTCGACCAGGCATCCTGTTCCAGCCCATCGCCGAATCCTTGATACGCGAAGTCGATCAGCGGCAGCAATTCACGCTTGCGTACGACCTCCAGCACCCGTTGCCAGTCATCCTGGGACAGGTCGAAACCCGTCGGGTTGTGGCAGCAGGCGTGCAGCAAGACCACGTCACCCTTGGGCGCTTCATTGAGCGCCGCCAGCATGCCATCGACGTCGAGACGGTTGTCGCTGCCCACGTACGGGTAGTGGCTGACCTTGACCTTGGCTGCCGCAAAAATCGTTTCGTGGATCGGCCAGGTCGGGTTGCTCAACCACACGCCACGCCCTGGCAGGCACTGGGCGATAAAGTCCGCGCTCAGGCGCAAAGCCCCGGTGCCGCCCGGAGTCTGGGTGGCGCCGGCGCGTTGTGCGCTGATCAGCTTCGAGTCGGCACCGAGCACCAGTTCATTGATCGCTTTGCCGAACGCCGGTTCGCCGTGACCACCGATGTAGGTCTTGGTGGACTGGTGATCCACCAGGCGCTGCTCGGCAAGCTTCACTGACTCGAGAATCGGCGTCAGGCCCTGGGCGTCCTTGTAGACACCCACGCCCAAATCGAATTTGCGCGGGTTCGGGTCCTGCGCGTAGGCCTCCATCAAGCCCAGAATCGGGTCGCCAGGCACTCGACCGATGGCGTCGAAATGCATTACTTGCGCCCCTCAGCGTCCTTCGCCACTTCGTCAGTGCGCGCGGCCATGATGAAATCGTTGCGGTGCAGGCCCTTGATCGAGTGGCTCCACCAGGTCACGGTCACTTTGCCCCACTCGGTCAGCAGGCCCGGGTGATGGCCTTCGGCCTCGGAGATTTCGCCGACGGCGTTGGTGAACGCCAGAGCGTGCTTGAAGTTCTTGAACAGGAAGACCTTTTCCAGCTGCATGACGCTGTCACGTACTTCGATGTTCCAGTCCGGGATCTGCTTGATCAGGATCGGCAGTTCTTCGTCGCTGACTTGTGGGGCGTCGGCGCGGCAGGCTTCGCAATGGGCTTGGTTCAAAGTGGACATGGTGTGTTTCCTGTAATCGAGTGTTTTTATATCGGTCGACAGTGCCGTCACGCTAAACCAAAGCGACGGTGACTGACAGACTCACTTGTCAGCAAAAGTCGCGGTTCACGCGGCCTTTGGCGGAAATTTCGGCGTGTGCAGACCCATCTGCATCGCTTGCTTGACCATGCCCATGATGTCTTCGTGGGCCAGGTCGAACAGGCGCTTGAGGTTCGGCAGAACGAAATACAGGGGTTGCAGGATGTCGATGCGGTAAGGCGTGCGCATGCATTCCAGCGGGTCGAAGGCTTGGTGTTCAGGCTCGTTCGACAGGCTGTAGACAGTCTCTTTCGGTGAGGACAGGATGCCGCCGCCGTAGATGCGCTGGCCTTGCGGGGTGTCGAGCAGGCCGAACTCGATGGTCATCCAGTACAGGCGCGCCAGGTACACGCGTTCTTCCTTGGACGCCTTGAGGCCGAGCTTGCCGTAGGTGTGGGTGAATTCGGCGAACCACGGGTTGGTCAGCAGCGGGCAGTGACCGAAGATCTCGTGGAAAATGTCCGGCTCTTGCAGGTAGTCCAGTTCTTCGCGGGTACGAATGAAGGTCGCCACCGGAAACTGCTTGCTGGCCAGCAATTCGAAAAAGGTCTGGAAGGGAATCAGTGCGGGAACCCGGGCAACCTGCCAGCCGGTGGTTTCAGCGAGGACCTTGTTGATTTCGCCGAGTTGAGGAATGCGGTCGTGGGGCAGACCGAGTTTTTCGATACCGTCCAGGTACTCCTGGCACGCACGCCCTTCGATCACTTTCAGTTGACGAGTGATCAGCGTGTTCCACACCGCGTGTTCTTCGGCGGGGTAGTCGATAAAACCTTGCGCATCGGGCTCGCGAGCCACGTATTGCGTCTGCTTCATGCTGCTCTCCTGCTAGGGGATTTCGTTCTTGTTATGTACTGCTATGGACCTAGAAATACCCCATGAATTGCACTGTTGCAGCAGCTGCGGGGCGTTACGCGCAGGAAAATCCCTCGACATTCGTAAAATTTTCGTTACGAATTGGTCGCGGTCGCGCAGCTACTGGGATTTCCTGGTTTGAAAAACGCTTTGCCTGTCACATAATCTTGACGACTATCTGGGTGCCTCGAAAGAAAAATGCGATCGAACGCGCACCGCAATACCCCTGTGGGAGCGGGCTTGCTCGCGAAAGCGGTCTGTCTGATACATCAATGTTGGCTATGCCGACGCTTTCGCGAGCAAGCCCGCTCCCACAGGACCTCAACCTCACTCACTGCATTTTCGGGCCTTTAATATGCGTATCAAAGTCCACTGCCAGAACCGCATCGGCATCCTGCGCGACATTCTCAACCTGTTGGTGGAGTACGGGATCAACGTGGCCCGCGGTGAGGTGGGGGGGGAGCATGGCAATGCCATCTACCTGCATTGCCCAAACCTGATCAACATTCAGTTCCAGGCCTTGCGTCCGAAATTCGAAGCGATTGCCGGGGTCTTTGGCGTCAAGCGTGTAGGGCTGATGCCCAGCGAGCGTCGGCACATGGAACTCAATGCACTGCTCGGTGCGCTGGAGTTTCCGGTGCTGTCGATCGACATGGGCGGTTCCATTGTCGCGGCCAACCGTGCGGCGGCGCAGTTGCTCGGGGTGCGCGTCGACGAGGTACCGGGGATTCCCCTGTCGCGGTACGCCGAGGATTTCGATTTGCCGGAACTGGTGCGCGCCAACAAGTCGCGGATCAACGGGCTGCGGGTCAAGGTCAAGGGGGATGTGTTCCTGGCCGACATCGCGCCGCTGCAATCGGAGCATGACGACAGCGAGGCCATGGCCGGTGCGGTGCTGACATTGCACCGCGCCGACCGGGTGGGCGAGCGCATCTACAACGTGCGCAAGCAGGAGTTGCGCGGCTTCGACAGCATCTTCCAAAGCTCGAAAGTCATGGCCGCCGTGGTGCGCGAAGCGCGGCGCATGGCGCCATTGGATGCACCGCTGTTGATCGAAGGGGAAACCGGCACCGGCAAAGAGTTGCTGGCGCGGGCTTGCCACTTGGCCAGCCCTCGAGGGCAGTCGCCGTTGATGGCGCTCAATTGCGCCGGTCTGCCGGAGTCCATGGCCGAGACGGAATTGTTCGGTTACGGCCCGGGTGCCTTTGAAGGGGCGCGGGCCGAAGGCAAGCTCGGGCTGCTGGAGCTGACGGCGGGCGGCACGCTGTTTCTCGATGGCGTCGGGGAAATGAGCCCGCGTTTGCAGGTGAAATTGCTGCGTTTTTTGCAGGACGGTTGCTTCCGTCGTGTGGGCAGTGATGAAGAGGTCTACCTCGACGTGCGAGTGATCTGCGCGACCCAGGTCGACCTGTCCGAATTGTGCGCTCGCGGTGAGTTCCGCCAGGACCTCTACCACCGCTTGAATGTGTTGTCGCTGCACATCCCGCCGTTGCGCGAATGCCTCGACGGCTTGACGCCGCTGGTGGAGCACTTCCTCGATCAGGCCAGTCGGCAGATCGGCTGCTCGTTGCCAAAGCTGGCGCCGGCGGCCATGGAGCGGCTCAGCCATTACCATTGGCCGGGTAACGTGCGGCAACTGGAGAACGTGCTGTTCCAGGCGGTTTCCCTATGCGACGGCGGCACGGTCAAGGCCGAGCATATTCGTCTGCCGGATTATGGCGTGCGTCAGCCCCTTGGCGATTTTTCGCTGGAGGGTGGGTTGGACGAGATCGTCGGGCGTTTCGAGAAGGCGGTGCTGGAACGGCTTTATTCGGAACATGCCAGCAGCCGATTGCTCGGCAAGCGACTGGGTGTTTCCCACACAACGATTGCCAACAAGTTGCGTGAATATGAAATAGGCAAACTGGAGCGTTAAAAACTCACTCAAATAATAACTCTTCTCGAGTGTCAATATTTATCCAGTGCTGTCAGTTCGTATTTAAAGCGCTAAAGCTTCTGCTATTGATCTGAATCATGGAACTTAGAGAGGAAGCCATCTAGGCTCCTCTCAAAGTTTGGCAGGAGTGCTGACCATGCCATCAATGGATGACTCTACCCAGCGAGTTCGCAAAGAAACTCGCCTCTTCTATTTCCTGATCATTGTTCTGTTTCCACTGTTATCGGTGGCGATAGTCGGTGGTTACGGTTTTTTTGTCTGGTTCCTGCAAATGCTCCTCGGTCCGCCAGGCCCCCCCAACTGATCGCCTTCTATCTCTAATTCAGCAGGGAGTACGGGACATGGGAAAGACGCTGCACATTGCCAGTCTGGTAGTACATGCCCGTCCGGCCCTGTTCGAGGCGGTGAAAGCCAACTTGCGTTTGCTCAAGGGCGTTGAACTTCATCAGGAAAGCCCTGCCGGCAAACTGGTGGTTGTGCTGGAAACCGATCACGAAAGCCAGATTCTTCAGCGAATCGATCAGATCAATCGCTTGCCAGGCGTGCTCAATGCCGCCCTGGTTTATCACGAGATTCTCGATGTAACGGGAGAAAGCACATGCCTATGACGCGGCGAGAGTTTGTCAAAGTCCAGGCTGCCGGGATCGCGGCAGCGGCTGCGGGCCTCCCGGTGTTTACCTCTGCCAGCAACCTGATTACCGAACAAGACATGGTCGCCCTGGACTGGAACAAGGCGCCCTGTCGTTTTTGCGGCACCGGTTGCAGCGTCATGGTGGCGACCAAGGACAACAGGGTTGTTGCAACTCACGGCGACGTAAAAGCCGAGGTCAATCGCGGGTTGAACTGTGTCAAAGGCTACTTTTTGTCCAAGATCATGTACGGCGTTGATCGGCTGACTCAGCCGCTGTTGCGCATGACCAATGGGCAATATGACAAACAAGGCGAGTTTCACCCGGTGTCCTGGAAACAGGCGTTCGACGTGATGGAGTTGAAGTACAAGGAGGCGCTGAAGAACAAGGGCGGGGAGTCTATCGCCATGTTCGGTTCCGGACAGTGGACGATCTGGGAAGGGTACGCGGCCAACAAATTGATGAAGGCGGGGTTTCGCTCGAACAACATCGATCCCAATGCACGCCATTGCATGGCCTCGGCGGTCATGGGCTTTATGCGCACGTTCGGTATCGATGAGCCAATGGGCTGTTATGACGATATCGAAGTCACCGATGCATTCGTCTTGTGGGGTTCGAACATGGCGGAAATGCATCCGATTCTGTGGAGTCGGGTCACCGATCGCCGTCTAAGCCAGCCGAATGTGAAAGTGGCCGTGCTCTCTACTTTCGAACATCGCAGTTTTGAACTGGCCGATATTCCGATGGTGTTCAAGCCGCAGACGGACCTGCTCATTCTCAACTACATCGCCAATCACATCATTGAAAGCGGCTCGGTCAACAAAGACTTCGTCAGCAAACACACGAAGTTCGCCAAAGGCACGGATGACATCGGCTACGGTTTGCGTGCCGATAATCCGCTGGAGATGAAAGCCAAAAATGCCGACAAGGCGAACACCTGGACCGACATCGACTTCGAGCAATTCGCCGCTTTTGTAAAACCCTACACCCTTGAGCGCACCGCGAAAGAAACCGGTGTGCCAACCGAGCGCCTCAAGGCATTGGCCGAACTGTACGCCGACCCCAAGCGCAAGGTGGTTTCGTTCTGGACCATGGGCTTCAACCAGCACACCCGGGGGGTGTGGGCCAACAACCTGATCTACAACATTCACCTGCTGACCGGGAAAATCAGCGAGCCGGGCAACAGTCCTTTCTCCCTGACGGGCCAGCCTTCGGCCTGCGGGACGGCACGTGAAGTGGGCACGTTCTCCCATCGTTTGCCGGCCGACCTGGTGGTCACCAATCCGGCGCACCGCGCCACCGCGGAAAAAATCTGGAAGCTCCCGGCGGGCACCATCAAGGAAAAGGTCGGGTTCCATGCCGTGCAGCAGAGTCGCATGCTCAAGGACGGCGTGCTCAATGTGTATTGGACGATGGCCAGCAACAACATGCAGGCCGGGCCCAACATCATGCAGGAAGTGCTGCCGGGGTGGCGCAACCCCGAGAACTTCGTGGTGGTGTCGGATGTGTATCCCACCGTCTCGGCACAGGCGGCCGATCTGATTTTGCCGACGGCGATGTGGGTCGAGAAAGAGGGCGCTTACGGCAACGCGGAGCGGCGCACGCAGTTCTGGCATCAACTGGTCTCGGCGCCGGGTGACGCCAAGTCGGACCTTTGGCAATTGGTCGAGTTTTCCAAGCGCTTTAAAACCGACGAGGTCTGGCCGCAGGAACTGTTGGACGGCTCACCGCAATACAAGGGCAAGACCCTGTATGAGGTGCTGTTCAAGAATGGCCAGGTCGATCAGTTCCCTGTTGAACAAATGGCGGCGGGCTATCAGAACGACGAGGCCCGGGATTTCGGTTTCTACCTGCAAAAAGGCCTGTTCGAAGAATATGCCCAGTTCGGCCGTGGACATGGTCATGACTTGGCGCCCTTTGATCGTTATCACTCCGAGCGCGGGTTGCGCTGGCCTGTCGTCGAAGGCAAGGAAACGCTTTGGCGCTTCCGCGAAGGTTACGATCCGTATGTCGAGAAGGGCAGTGGCGTGCAGTTCTACGGCTACCCCGATAAGAAGGCAATCATCTTCGCGCTGCCTTACGAGCCTCCTGCGGAAGCCCCGGACGCGGACTTCCCGTTCTGGTTGAGCACCGGTCGGGTGCTTGAGCATTGGCACACCGGGACTATGACCCAGCGTGTCGAAGAACTTTATAAAGCGGTCCCCGATGCGCTGGTCTACATGCACCCGGCCGATGCCAAGGCCTTGAATGCCCGGCGTGGCAGCGAAGTAAAGCTGATCAGTCGGCGCGGCGAGATGCGTGCACGGATTGAAACCCGGGGGCGCAACAAGCCGCCCCAAGGCCTGGTGTTCGTGCCGTTTTTCGATGCCAACAAGCTGATCAACAAAGTCACGCTTGATGCGACGGACCCGATCTCCAAACAGACCGATTACAAGAAATGCGCGATCAGGATTGAGTTGATCAAGACGGCATAAGGAGAGCTTTCATGAATTATCGTTCGCTGTCCTTGCTTGTCATGCTGCTGATGTGGCTGCCCGCGACATTTGCGGCAGAACCCGGTTACCCACTGGATGCGCCGGCACCGGATGGGCGGCGAGTCGGCGGGACCCTGACCCAGGAGCTGCCGGCACCGCCCATCGCGGAAGACGAGAACAAGGACCTCAAGCGTGAGCGCAATTACCCCGATCAACCGCCCACCATACCCCACAGCATTCGCGGGTATGCCATCGACATGAACAGCAACAAGTGCCTGACCTGCCACAGTCGCGCCAACAGTGCGCGTACCCAGGCGCCGATGATCAGCATCACTCACTACATGGACCGCGACGGCCAGGCATTGGCGGCGGTGTCGCCGCGCCGATACTTCTGCAACCAGTGTCACGTGCCGCAAAAGGATGTGAAGCCACTGGTGAGCAACAGCTTCAAGAACATCGACCAGGTCTTGCAAGACGAAATCAACCACCAGCCGAAACCTTGAGGAAAGGCCATGAAATCTTTGCTTGCCTTGCTCAAGGATTATTGGGCTGTGCTGCGTCGGCCCAGTGTGCATTACAGCCTGGGTTTCCTGACCCTCGGCGGGTTTATCGCCGGGGTGATTTTCTGGGGTGGGTTCAACACCGCGCTGGAAGCGACCAACACCGAGAAGTTCTGCACGTCCTGCCATGAAATGCGCGACAACGTTTTTGTCGAGTTGCAGGAAACCATTCACTACACCAACCGCTCGGGCGTGCGCGCCACGTGCCCGGACTGTCACGTCCCCCACGAGTGGACGCACAAGATCGCCCGCAAGATGCAGGCTTCCAAGGAGGTCTGGGGCAAGCTGTTCGGCACGATCAGTACCCGGGACAAGTTTCTGGGCATGCGCCGGGAGCTGGCCGAACACGAGTGGGCACGGCTCAAGGCCAACGATTCCCGGGAGTGTCGCAACTGCCATAACTTCGAGTTCATGGACTTCACACGCCAGGGTAAACGCGCCGCCAACATGCACTCCACCTCATTGGCCAGCGGCCAGGCGACCTGTATCGATTGCCATAAAGGCATTGCCCACAAATTGCCCGACATGAGCGGCGTGAAAGGTTGGTAGCCGGCTTTTCACGGCATTGCCGCCAAGCGGCATAACCGCGCCGGTTTTTCGTCTTCGATACATCGTTCGATTCCCTTCTGATTAGCCTCCAGCCCCTGTTTAAAGGGGGTTGGAGCCGCTGCGCGCAAGTTGGTCTGCAAATTGCTACAGCCTGCGCAACACAGCAGTGGGCGGCAAACGTCCGGCAGGCAGAGGAAAGAGTGTGGACAAGTACCTTTATGTGGCAATGACCGGCGCCAGCCAGAATGCACTGGCGCAAAAGGCTCATGCCAACAACCTCGCGAACATCTCCACCAACGGCTTCCAGAAAGACCTGGAGCAGGCCCGTTCGATGCCGGTGTTCGGTGACAGCTTTCCGGCGCGTGCGTTTGCCATGTCCGAACGCCCGGCCACGGATTTCTCCCCCGGCTCACTGGTGGAAACCGGCCGCGACCTCGACGTTGCCGTGCAAGGCAACGGCTGGATTGCCGTACAGAATCCCGATGGCGGTGAAAGCTACGTGCGCACCGGCAGCCTGAACGTTGACGCCCTGGGTGTGCTGCGCGCCGGCAACGGCATGCCGGTCATGGGCAATGGCGGCCCGATTTCCGTGCCGCCGGAGCAGCAGATCGAAGTCGGCGAGGACGGCACCATCAGCATCCGCGCGATGGGCGAAGGTCCCCGGGTGATGGCGGAAGTCGACCGCATCAAGCTGGTCAACCCGGACTTCAAGAACATGACCAAGGGCCTGGATGGTTCGATCCACACCAAGGACGGCGCGCCTGCGCAGGCCGATGCCGACGTCAAGCTGGTGTCCGGGTTCCTCGAATCGAGCAACGTCAATGCCGTGGAGGAGATGACCTCCGTTCTGGCCCTGGCCAAGCAGTTCGAGCTGCACATCAAGATGATGAACACCGCCAAAGACGATGACCAGGCCATGGCTCGGGTCTTGCAGATCAGCTAATTACCAGAACGTCGCGCCGTAAAACAGGCGCACGAGGAGAATCGAATGCTTCCGGCTCTATGGGTTGCCAAAACAGGTCTGTCCGCCCAGGACACCAACCTGACCACCATTTCCAACAACCTGGCCAACGTGTCGACCACGGGTTTCAAACGTGACCGCGCCGAGTTCCAGGACCTGCTCTACCAGATCAAGCGCCAGCCAGGCGCCCAGTCGACCCAGGACAGCGAACTGCCGTCGGGTCTGCAACTGGGTACCGGTGTGCGCATCGTTGGCACCCAGAAAAACTTCACCGCCGGCAGCCTGCAAACTACCGAGCAGCCGCTGGACATGGCCATCGACGGCCGTGGTTTCTTCCAGATCCTGCAACCGGACGGCACCACGTCCTACACCCGTGACGGTACGTTCCACCTGGACTCCAATGGCCAGATCGTCAACGCCAGCGGCTTTGCCCTGGAGCCGGCCATTGTCATTCCGAACGACGCGCAGACCTTCACGGTCGGCCGCGACGGCACCGTGTCCATCACCGTTGCCGGCAACCCGGCAGCCCAGGTAATCGGCAACCTGCAAACCGCCGACTTCATCAACCCGGCCGGCCTGCAGGCGGTGGGCAACAACCTGTTCCTGGAAACCGCCGCCAGTGGCGCGCCGCAAGTCGGCACTCCGGGCCTGAACGGTTTCGGCTCCACGCTGCAGAACACCCTGGAAACGTCCAACGTCAGCACCGTTGAGGAGATGGTCAACATGATCACCACCCAGCGCGCCTACGAGATGAACTCCAAGGTGATCTCCACCGCCGACCAGATGCTCTCGTTCGTAACGCAGAATCTGTAATCAAGTCTATGTGGCGGCCATTGGGTCGCCTGCAACACCGTGAGGTAGGGTCATGAATCGCTATGTATCTGTTCTGGCACTGAGTGGGATCACTGCGCTCGCAGGTTGCGTGCCTGCGACGCCCAAGCCCAATGACCCTTACTACGCTCCGGTGTTGCCGCGCACGCCGTTGCCGGCGGCCGCGAACAATGGCTCGATCTATCAGGCCGGTTTCGAACAGAACCTCTACAGCGACCGCAAGGCGTTCCGGGTCGGTGACATCATCACCATCACCCTGAACGAAAGGACCCAGGCCAGCAAAAACGCCAACTCGCAAATTGGCAAGAACAGCAAGGCCAACATCGGCCTGAGTTCGCTGTTCGGCAGCAGCGCCACCACCAACAACCCGTTCAGCGATGGCGACCTGAGCCTGAGTGCCAGCTACGAAGGTGACCGCGCGACCAAGGGGGACAGCAAGGCGGCTCAGGGCAACACCCTGACCGGTTCGATCACTGTCACCGTCGCCGATGTGTTGCCCAACGGCATTATCGCGGTACGCGGCGAGAAGTGGATGACCCTCAACACCGGTGACGAACTGGTGCGGATTGCCGGCCTGGTTCGCGCCGATGACATCGCCACCGACAACACCGTGCCGTCGACCCGTGTCGCCGATGCGCGCATCACCTACTCGGGCACCGGTTCGTTTGCCGATGCGAGTCAGCCAGGCTGGTTCGACCGTTTCTTCCTCAGCCCGCTGTTCCCTTTCTAGGTGGTTACGTTGAATTTCAGAAGTCTCATGATGGCTGCGTTCCTGATGTCCGCAGCGTTCAACGTTCAAGCCGAGCGCCTGAAGGACATCGCCAGCATTTCCGGCGTGCGTTCCAACCAATTGATCGGCTACGGCCTGGTGGTCGGGCTGAACGGCACCGGCGACCAGACGACGCAGACCCCGTTCACCCTGCAGACCTTCAACAACATGCTCTCGCAGTTCGGCATCAAGGTGCCGCCGGGTTCGGGCAACGTGCAGTTGAAGAACGTCGCCGCGGTGTCGATCAGCGCCGATTTGCCGGCGTTCGCCAAGCCGGGTCAGCAGGTCGATATCACCGTTTCGTCCATCGGTAACTCCAAGAGCCTGCGTGGCGGCACCTTGCTGCTGACGCCACTCAAGGGTATCGATGGCAACGTCTATGCGGTGGCCCAGGGCAACCTGGTGGTCGGCGGTTTCGACGCGGAAGGGCGAGACGGCTCGAAGATTACCGTCAACGTTCCGTCGGCCGGTCGCATCCCCGGTGGTGCGTCGGTGGAACGTGCGGTGCCGAGCGGTTTCAACCAGGGCAACAGCCTGACACTGAACCTCAACCGTTCCGACTTCACCACCGCCAAGCGCATCGTCGACAAGATCAACAACATGCTCGGTCCTGGCGTAGCCCAGGCCATCGACGGCGGGTCGATTCGCGTCACCGCGCCGCTCGATCCGAGCCAGCGCGTCGACTACCTGTCGATCCTGGAAAACCTCGAAGTTGATCCGGGCCAGGCAGTCGCGAAAGTCATCATCAACTCCCGTACCGGCACCATCGTGATCGGCCAGAACGTCAAGGTTTCCCCGGCTGCCGTGACCCACGGCAGCCTGACCGTGACCATTACCGAAGACCCGATCGTCAGCCAGCCCGGCCCTCTGTCCAATGGCACGACGGCGGTGGTGCCGCGTTCGAAGGTCAACGCCCAGCAGGAAGCCAAGCCGATGTTCAAGTTCGGCCCTGGTACCACCCTCGACGAGATCGTGCGGGCGGTGAACCAGGTCGGCGCGGCACCGGGTGACTTGATGGCCATCCTCGAAGCGCTGAAGCAGGCCGGCGCCCTGCAAGCCGATCTGATCGTGATCTGAGGACGGCCATCGTGGATATGCGCAAGAGCGGTCTGGTCAGCAGCAGCGATTCGGGCTCCTATTCGGACCTCAATCGTCTGAATCAGCTCAAGGTCGGCGACAAGAACAGCGACGGCAACATGCGCAAGGTGGCGCAGGAGTTCGAATCGCTGTTCCTCGGTGAGATGCTCAAGTCCATGCGCTCGGCAACCGAAGCGCTGGGGCAGGACAATCCGATGAACACGCCGGCGGCCAAGCAGTACCAGGAAATGTACGACCAGCAACTGGCCGTTTCCATGTCCCGCGAGGGCGGTGGTATCGGCCTGGCGGACGTGCTGATGCGCCAGATGTCGAAGAACAAGCCATTGGCGCCGGGCGAGGCGGCTGCTGCATCGCTGGCCAAGCAAGAGGCTGCCAAGGCCGCCGTGCAAACGCCGGTGGCGGCGGGCACGGTTGCTGTCAATGGGCCGCTGTCGCGGGTCAATGGCCAGCGTCCATTGTGGGCTTCGCGATCGGTCCATGCGCCGCAAGAGGCGGGCGAGGGTGGTCATCGCAATGACATGGCTCTGATCAATCAGCGACGCCTCGCGTTGCCGCCGAAGCTGGCTGATCGTCTGTTGGCCGGGCTGGTGCCTTCGGCGACGGCCGCAGTCACGACGATCAACAAGACACCGTTGCCTGAGCGCGCGACAAGCACTGGCGCCGGTCCTTTGTATAACGGCGACTGGCTGGCCAACGCGCAGAAAACCTCCGGTGGCGGCATGCAGATCTACGGTCGCGCCATGGCGCAGATTCCGCTGGCGCCGGCGAAGAAAGCCTTCGGTTCCGCCGACCAGTTCGTCAACACCATGTTGCCGATGGCCAAGGAAGCGGCGGCCCGCATTGGTGTCGATCCGCGTTACCTGGTGGCGCAGGCGGCCCTGGAAACCGGCTGGGGCAAGTCGGTCATGCGTGCTCAGGACGGCAGCAGCAGCCACAACCTGTTCGGCATCAAGGCCGGCAATAGTTGGCAGGGCAATTCGGCGCGGGCGATCACCAGCGAATTCAGGAACGGGCAGATGGTCAAGGAGACGGCGCAGTTCCGCTCCTACGACTCCTACGAGGACAGTTTCCACGACCTTGTAACTTTGCTGCAGACCAACAATCGCTATCAAGATGTCGTGAAGTCGGCCGATAACCCAGAACAGTTTGTACGCGAGTTGCAGAAGGCCGGTTACGCAACCGATCCGAACTACGCGAGCAAGATTTCGCAGATAGCCAAGCAGATGACGAGTTACCAGAACTACGCTGCGGCGGGCGTTTCAACTACGCCTTTATAGGCACAAGGTATAAGGTCTGAACCATGAGTTTGCTCAATATCGGGATGTCGGGGCTGAGTGCTGGCCATAACTCGTTGGTGACGACCGGCAACAACATTGCCAACGTCGACACCGCCGGGTACTCGCGCCAGCAATCTGTGCAGAGCACCAAAGGCTCGATTCAGTACGGCAATGTGTTCATCGGCACCGGCACAACGCTGGCCGATGTGCGTCGCGTGTACAACGCCTACCTCGATTCGCAGTTGCGTACCGCCACCTCGCTCAACAGCGAAGCGGCGTCGTACAACGCTCAGGCCACTCCGCTGGACGCCACGCTTTCCGATACCAACACCGGGCTGACCGGCGTGCTGCAAAAGTTCTTCACCTCGATGCAGGGCGTTTCGACCTCGGCCACCGACGACACGTCCCGCCAGTCGGTGCTGACCGGTGCCCAGGCCCTGTCCGCCCGCTTCAATTCGATTGCCAAGCAGTTGAACGACCAGAACACCAACCTGAACGGCAGCCTGGGCGACATGGCGGATCAGGTGAACAAGCTGTCTACCACTATTGCCACGCTCAACCAGAAGATTTCCGAGCTCTCCACCGGCACCAATCAGCCAAACGACCTGCTGGACTCACGCAACGAAGCCGTGCGGCAACTGTCCGAGCTGGTCGGTACCCAAGTGGTCGAGCGTGGCAGCAGCTACGACATCTACATCGGCAGCGGCCAGCCCCTGGTGGTCGGCAACACCACCAATTCACTGCAAACCGTGCCGAGCCAGAACGATCCGTCGCGCATGGCGCTGCAGCTGAACCGTGGCTCCAGCACCATCGACGTGACCTCGGTGATCAGTGGTGGTGAAATCGGTGGTCTGCTGACTTACCGCAAGGAAGTGCTCGACCCTTCGCTCAATGAGCTGGGGCGCGTGGCGCTGGTGGTGGCCGACCAGATCAACAGCCAGCAGGCGCAAGGCATCGACAAGAACGGTGACTTCGGCGCGGCGATCTTCAACAACATCAACAGTGCCGCCCTGATCAGTCAGCGCAGCATTGCGGCAGCGGGCAACAGTGCCGGCTCCGGCAACCTGGATGTCACCATCAAGGACACCGGCAAGCTGACCGCCAGCGACTATCAGGTGACGTTCACCAGCGCGACCAACTACACCGTCAAGCGCTCGGACGGCACTGACATGGGCTCGTTCAGCACCACGACGACGCCGGCTCCGGTGATCGACGGCTTCAGCCTGAACCTGAACGGCGGTGCGTTGAGCGCTGGCGACTCGTTCAAGGTGACACCGACCCGTGGCGCGGCGGCCGGTATCCAGACCGTGCTTACCGACCCGAAAAAAATCGCCGCGGCCGCACCCTTGACCGGCGTGACCAGCGCCAACAACACCGGCACCTACACCCAGCCGACGCTGACCAGCACCATCGATATCTACAACCCGGCGGCCCAGGCAGAAATGCAGACCGCGCTCAAGAACTCGACGCCGGTCAAACTGGTGTTCGGGGCGGCCAGCGGCGGTAGCCAGACCTACAACATGGTCGATGCCAAGGGCAACTCGATCGGCACCGGCACCATCGTTCCCGGCCAGAGCAACACCCTGAACCTGAAAGTGGGCATGGTCGATGCCAGCGGTGCGCCGGTGATGGACAACAGCGTCACGCCAGCCGTGCAGAAGAGCTTCACTGTGCAGACCACGGTCGGCGCCACGCCAGCCAGCGGCGAAAGCTTCACCATCAACCTGACCGGCGCGGCGTCTTCGGACAACCGCAATGCTCAAGCGCTGGTGGGTTTGCAAACCAAACAGACCGTAGACACCGGCACGGCGAGCAAGGGCATCAGCCTGACCGATGCCTACAACAAGCTGGTGACCAACGTCGGCGCCAAGGCTGCCCAGGGCAAGTCCGACAGCGACGCCACCACGGCAATCCTGGCCAATGCCAAGGGGGCGCGGGATTCGAACTCCGGGGTCGACCTGGATGAGGAAACCGGCAACCTGGTCAAGTACCAGCAGTACTACACCGCGTCTTCGCAGATCATCAAGGCTGCGCAGGAAATTTTCACCACGCTGATCAATAGCCTTTAAGGAGTCGTAATTCATGCGCATTTCCACCGCCCAGTATTACGAAATCACCGCTGCCAACTACCAGCGCAACTTCAACAAGGCCATCGCGACCAGCAACGAAGCCAGCAGCCTGGTCCGCATCAATACCGCCGCCGATGATCCGATCGGCGCCGGTCGTTTGCTGCAACTGGGCCAGCAGAGCGCGATGCTTGATCAGTACAAAACCAACATCGGCAGCACCAAAAATGCGTTGAGCCTGCAGGAAACCACGCTCGACTCCATCGGTACGGCTCTGCAGCGCGTCAAGGAACTGGCCCTCGCTGCCAGCAACGGCATTGCCACCGACGCGGACCGCAAGGCTTATGCGTCGGAACTGGGCCAGATCCAGCAACAAGTGCTGGGCCTGATGAACTCCAAGGACGCGAGCGGCAACTACCTGTTCTCCGGTTCGAAAACCGACACCGCGCCTTACTCGCAGAACGCCGACGGCACCTACAGCTACAACGGTGACCAGACCACCATCGACCTTGGTATTGGCGATGGCATGACGGTCGGGACCAACACCACTGGCTGGGATGCGTTCCAGCAGACCATCAATACCAGTCGCACCCAGACCACCATGACTGCTCCGGCGGTGGATGACGGTCGCGTGGTGCTGTCCAACGGTACGGTTGGCACCAGCTCCACCTACAACGCGAAGTTCACTGGCGGCCAGCCCTACACTGTCAGTTTCCTCAGCAGCACCCAGTTGAAGATCACCGACTCGCTGGGCAACGACGTGACCGCCGAAGCCAGCCAGAACGGTCTGATCAGCAATGCCAACGGCGCCAACCAGACGGTCAGTTTCCGTGGCGTCGACCTGAAGCTGAACATCAACCTCAAATCCGGTGATACCAACCCGGATGCGGTGATCGCCGGCCACAGTTTCAATCTGTCTTCCACGTCGGATACCTTCAACACCTCGCGCAGCGCCGGTAACCCGTCGACCGCGGTCATCACCGGTTCCAGCGTGACCGACCCGACGGCTTACACCAACGCCTTCCCGGCGGGCGGGGCGATCCTCAAGTTCACCAGCGCCACCAATTTCGACCTGTATGCAGCCCCGGTCACCGCTGACAGCAAGCCGGTCTCGTCGGGCACGGTTTCGGGCGGCAACGCCACCGCGGCGGGCGTGACCTTTGCCCTGGGCGGAGGCACTCCAGCGTCCGGCGACCAGTTCGTGATCCAGAACAACAACCATCAGACCCAGAACGTGCTCGACACCCTGGGCCAGATGATCACCGCGCTGAACACGCCAGTCGACGGCGACGCAGTGGCCAAGCAGAAGTTTCTGGGGGCCATGGAGTCGGGAATGGGCAACATCGACAGTGCGGCCAACCAGATCGGTTCGGCCATCACCACGATCGGTGCTCGCGGCCAGGCGCTGGATAACCAGACCGCGACCAACGAGAGCCTGACCCTTGCGAACAGCGAGAGCCAGAAGTCAATTCGCGATTCGGACCCGGCCGAAGTCATGACTCGCCTGACCTTGCAGCAAACCATGTTGCAGGCTGCGCAGCTGGCGTTCAGCAAGATTTCCCAGTTGGGCCTGTTCAACAAGATCTGACGGTGGTCGGGCGCGCAGGCGCCCGATGGCCTTGTCCCTTCAGTATTTATCGTCTTTTTTTGCGGTAACAAAGGGCTCGCTTTTCAGGGCGGGCTCGCGCCGCCTGTGAGCCCGCCGTGAATTCACTCCCGCTTGTCAGCCTGGTCATTCCCGCCTTCAATCCGCGCTTTTTCGGTCGTGCCTTGCACACGGCGGTGAGCCAGAGCTACGGCAATCTGGAGATCATCGTTTGCGATGACAGTCGCGGCCAGGAAATCGAAGACATCGTGGCTTCGCTGGTTGAGGAGGGGGCGAGCGTACGTTATGTGCGTAACCCGCGAACCCTGGGGCTGGTGGGTAACCTGCAGGCTTGCCTGGAGCAGGCGCGGGGCGAGTACATCAAATTTCTTTGTGATGACGACCAGTTGTTCTCGGCCTGCATCGAGCGTCAGGCGCAGATGCTCATCGATTGTGCCGACGTCAACCTGGTCGTCGCTCAGCGACTGCTTTGGGATGCCGACGACATGCCTCTGCCTTCGCGCCTGGAAAATACCCCGCTGTCCCCTGTGGGCGGGGTGTTCAAGGGGGAGGACCTGCTGGCGATCTTCGAAAATTTCCCGGTCAACATCCTCGGTGGTTTCAGCAACGCGATGTTCCGTCGGGCTGACGTGCTCGAACTGTTCCCGGCACTGACTCAGCCAGGCCATTGCTTCGTCGCGACCCTCGACTTCGCCTTGTATGTCTGCCTGATGCGGCGCGGCAACCTGGCGGTGTCCAATCACGTGCTCGGCGTCGAACGCCTGTACCCCGAACGATTGAGCGGCCAACAGTCGATGAGGGACGCAGCCGAAATCGAGCGGCAGTGGCTGTCGCAGATGCTCAAGGCACGTAGCGGCGAATCAGCGCCGGCCCAGGGCTGGGTGCGTTATCTGCCATTGACCCGGGTGGACGAGTCGCCGCGGGTTTGGGAGGAGTTGCCGCTGAGCCGGACCCTGGGCACCAAGCAGACCACCCAGGACTGGCATGTCGGCATCGCCAGTGTCAGTTTCGCGCAACTGTATGCCCAGTGGCTGGCGTGCCGCCGTCTCACCGACGGTCAGCGCGAGCTGCTGGCGGACACGTTGGAAGCGTGGCCAACAAAGCCCAAAATCGTTCCGATCATCATCGATGAGCACGGCAGCCGTTCGGCGTTGGAGCTCACCCTGCAATCGCTGGCGGATCAGGATTACGCCCCTGAACTGACGCTGGTGCTGTCGGCATCGTGCACAGAAGCCGTGCTGGACGAGCGCGTGTTCCGTTTGCCGTTGCAGGACGACTGGCAGCAGCAGATCAACGCCTTGTTACCGCAACTGGAAGGCACTGGCTGGTTCTATCTGCTGCGTGCCGGTGATCGGCTGGTGGCGCCGGCCTTGCTGGTCATGGCTGAACGCATTGCGCTGTCGCGCGCGATTACCTGTCTGTACAGCGACGAAGGTGGGTTGCATCAGGGGGAGTCGGCCGAGCCTGCCTTCAAGCCGGACTTCAACCTGGACCTGATGCGCAGCTATCCCTACGTGGGGCGAGCGCTGGCATTCGAGCGCGAGCAGTTCTTGGCGCTGGGCGGTTTCGATTCGGTGTACGGCGAACTGGCGCCACACGATGTGTTGTGGCGAATGGTCGAGAGCGGCGGTACGCAGGTGGTCGGACACGTTTCGGAGGTTCTGCTGGAGTCGGCGTTCGACCTGACCAAATGGCTGTCGCTGCCGCAAGTGGTGGACACCAATCCGCGGTTACTCGAGGCGCACTTGCAGCGCCTGGGTGTCGCCCACGGCATTCGCCAGGGCAGTTCGGCACTGCTCAATCGGGTCGACTATCACCATGAAGATCGGCCGCTGGTGTCGATCGTTATCGTCAGCAAGGACCAGACCCTGGCGTTGCAACGCTGTGTCGAGAGCCTGCTGGAGAAAACCGCGTACGGTGAATACGAGTTGCTGTTGGTGGACAATGGCAGCGAGAGCGCCGAGGCGCTTGACTGGTTCGCCGGCATGGCGCAACTGGGCAGCGACCGGGTCCGGGTGTTGCGTTACGAGTTGCAGGGCAATGCAGCGGCGGTGCGCAACTTCGCCGTGCAGCAGGCCGCTGGCGAGTATGTCCTGATGCTCAACCCCTACACGGTGATCACCCAGGCGCAATGGCTGGGTGAACTGCTTAATCATGCACAACGTCCGGAAGTCGGTGTGGTGGGGGCCAAGCTGTTCAACCCCGATGGCCGCGTGCTGCATGCCGGCCTGATTCTCGGGCTGCAAGGGCCCGCCGGCGTGCCGTTCCATGGCGAGATGCTGCACGCGGCAGGCTACATGTACCGCTTGCAGGTCGCCCACAATTTCAGTGCCGTCGGCGGCGACTGCCTGATGGTGCGCAAGGCGGTCTTCGATGCGGTCGGCGGCCTGGATGAGCAGGGCCTGGCGCACTCCCTCAACGAGGTGGACCTGTGCCTGCGGGTCGGCCAGGAAGGTTATCTGGTGGTGTGGACGCCCCACGCGCAACTGGCCTTGGGCGCGCAGCCGGCGGTGGTTGCGCAAGAGGGTGACCAGGCCCGGAGCGAACAGGAACAGGAGGTTTTCTATAAGCGCTGGCTGCCGATCGTGGCCCGTGATCCGGCCTACAACACCAACCTGGCGTTGCAGGGGTTGGGCGGGGCAAGCTTCAGTCTCGAGCCCGGCTTGCGATCCGGTTGGAGTCCGTTTTCCAAGGCGCAATTGCCGAAGATTCTCGCGTTGCCGGTCAACGCATCCGCCATTGGCCATTATCGGGTCACGCAACCGCTGATCGAACTGGAGGCCGCCGGCAGGGCGCATGGGCGCATTCATTACAACCTGCCGACCATCATCGAAGTCGAGCGCCATTCGCCTGACGTGATCATCTTGCAGGGGCGCTATTCCGAAGGTCCGATCAACGAAATCCCGAGCCTGCAAAAATATTCCAGCGCGCGACGTATCTATGAGCTGGATGACTTTGTGATCAACGTCCCGCACCGTAATGCGCATATTCGCAATATGCCGGGCAAGGATGAAATGGAGTCGCTGGTCCGGCGCGCCATCGGCATGTGCGATCGCGTGGTGGTCTCCACCGAACCGCTGGGTAACGCGCTGTCGGACATGCATCACGACATCCGCGTGGTACCCAACATGTTGGCGTCGCACTTGTGGACCGATCTGCGCAGTCAGCGCCGCACTTCGAAAAAGCCTCGGGTCGGCTGGGGTGGCGGCACCAGCCACCACGGTGACCTGGCGGTCATCGCCGATGTGGTCCGCGAATTGGCCAATGAAGTCGACTGGGTCTTCTTCGGCATGTGCCCGGACGATTTGCGCCAGTACATGCATGAGTTTCATGGGGTGATCGGGCTGGATGTGTACCCGGCCAAGCTGGCCAGCCTGAACCTGGATCTGGCATTGGCGCCGTTGGAGTTCCACATCTTCAACGACTGCAAGAGCAACCTGCGGCTGCTGGAGTATGGCGCGTGCGGTTACCCGGTGATCTGCACCGACACCGAAGCCTATCGCGGATACTTGCCGTGCACCCGGATCAAGACCAACTCCACGGATGAATGGCTGCAGGCGATCCGCATGCACCTGGCCGATCCGGACGCCAGCTATCGCATGGGCGATGAGTTGCGCGAGATCGTGCTGCGTGACTACGTGCTGCGCGGCGACAATTTGCGCTACTGGGAAAATGGCTGGCTGGCGGACTGACCGTTCGCGCATCCATCCCGTCCAGGCAGGCGACGTTGAGTCGCCTGCCTTTTTTTTGCCGCCAGGTTTTGCAATCGGCGTTGAAGATGCCCGCCAGGCATTGCCCGGTAGCGGATTGAAAGAGCTGGCGCGTTTCCTGCAAGTCCCCCTTATATCGCCATAAAACGAGCACTTCCGGGGAGTCCGGACGTGTCCTGAACGGCGGCAGGTTTAACCCAGATGGCCCTGCAAAAGCTTGATACAGCTTGGCTGAGCCCTGTGACGAACAAGAGGGAAGGGGATGAAGGCAGTTATTTTGGCGGGTGGCCTGGGTACGCGGATCAGCGAGGAGTCGCACCTCAAGCCCAAGCCGATGATCGAGGTCGGCGGCAAGCCAATTCTCTGGCACATCATGAAGCAGTACTCCGCTCACGGAATCCACGATTTCGTGATCTGTCTTGGCTACAAGGGCTATGCGATCAAGGACTTCTTCGCCAACTACTTCCTGCACACCTCCGACGTCACGTTCGACATGCGCAACAACCGCATGGATGTTCACCAGAACTACAGCGAGCCATGGCGCGTCACGCTGATCGACACCGGCGAAGAGACCATGACCGGTGGCCGTTTGCGCCGCGCCCGACGCTACCTCGAAGACGAAAAGGCCTTCTGTTTTACCTATGGCGACGGCGTGTCGGACCTCAATATCGGTGCGTTGGTGGATTTCCATCTCAAGCACGGAAAGCTGGCGACCGTCACCGCGGTACAGCCACCAGGTCGCTACGGCGCCCTCAATCGCGATGGCGACAAGGTCTTGGGCTTCACTGAAAAACCTCGCGGCGACGGTGGCTGGATCAATGGCGGGTTCTTTGTCCTGTCGCCCAAAGTGCTGCCGTTGATCGACGGCGATGAAACCTCGTGGGAGTCCGGCCCGCTGGACGGCCTGGCCGAGCGCGGCGAACTCATGGCGTTCCAGCACGACGGTTTCTGGCAACCGATGGATACCCTGCGCGACAAGAATCACCTCGAAGCGCTGTGGCAGAGCGGGGAGGCCCCATGGAAGCAATGGGATTGAGCCCGCAATTCTGGCGTGGCAAGCGCGTGCTGGTCACCGGCCACACCGGGTTCAAGGGCAGTTGGCTGACGTTGTGGCTGCAAAGCCTGGGTGCCGAGGTCAGCGGGTTTTCCCTCGACCCGTCCACCGAGCCGAGCCTGTTCGAACTGGCCCGGGTTCACGAAGGCATCAATGATCAGCGCGGCGACCTGCGTGATCTGGGGGCCTTGCTGGAACTGATCGCCGAAACCCAGCCGCAGATCGTTCTGCACCTGGCGGCCCAGCCGCTGGTGCGCGAAGGTTATCGCGACCCGTTGGGCACGTACTCCAGTAACGTCATGGGCACGCTCAACCTGCTCGAGGCGATCCGTCAGGTGGGCGGCGTGCGCGCCTGCGTGCTGGTGACCACCGACAAGGTCTACGCCAATCAGGAATGGCTGTGGCCGTACCGCGAAAACGAAGCGTTGGGCGGTCATGATCCCTACAGCAGCAGCAAGGCGTGCTGCGAATTGCTGGCGCAATCCTATGCCGCCTCGTTCTTTGCGCCGCAAAAGCATGGCGAGCATGGTCTGGCGTTGGCCACGGCCCGCGCCGGCAATGTGCTCGGCGGTGGCGATTTCGCCCCGGAGCGGCTGATTCCCGACGTGCTGCGGGCGTGGTCGGCGGATGAGCCCGTGACCTTGCGCTATCCCCAGGCGGTGCGCCCATGGCAGCACGCGCTGGAACCGCTGGCCGGCTATCTGCAACTGGCGGCCGGCCTGTTTGAGCAGGGCCCGCAATTCGCCGGGGCGTGGAATTTCGGCCCCGGTGAAGCGGACATGCGCAGCGTCGGTGAAGTGGTCGAACTGCTCGCCAGCCGCTGGCCGCAAGCACGCGGGCTACGCATCGAACCGAGCGATATGCATGAGGCCGGCCTGTTGCGCCTGGACAGCAGCCGCGCCCGTCAATTGCTGGGCTGGCAACCGCGCTGGTCGTTGCAGCAGTGCCTGACCCAGACCCTGGATTGGCATTTGGCGTGGCAGAACGGCGATGACATGCGCGCCGTCAGCCTGGCGCAATTGAACCTGTACCGAGGCACGCTGTGAGTGAATTTCTGCTGAAGACGTTGCCGCTGAACGGATTGTTCAGCGTGCAGCACAAACGTTTCGAGGACGAGCGCGGGCACTTTTCCCGGTTGTTTTGCGAAGGCAGCCTCGGTGCGTTTGGCCAGGCGTTTCATATCCGCCAGATCAATCACTCCTGCACCCGCGAACGCGGCAGCGTGCGTGGCCTGCATTACCAGAATGCCCGTGCACCGGAAGCCAAATTGATCACCTGCCTGCGTGGTGAAGTCTGGGATGTCGCGGTGGATCTGCGTCCCGACTCCGAGACTTTCCTGCACTGGCACGCCGAACACCTGCGTGCCGGCGATGGCCGCAGCCTGTTGATTCCTGCCGGGTTCGCCCATGGCTTCCAGACCCTGTGTGCCGATGCCGAGCTGCTTTACCTGCACAGCAACGACTACACGCCGGAACATGAAGGCGGGTTGTCGGTGCTCGATCCACGGCTGGCGATTGCCTGGCCGTTGCCTGTCAATAATCTGTCGGTGCGCGATGCGAGCCATCCGGCGCTCGATGAACACTTTGCCGGAGTGCGTCTATGAACTGCCGTGGTTGCGCCGCTGCGCTGGCCCTGCCGCTGATTGACCTGGGCACCTCGCCGCCGTCCAACGCTTACGTGCGTGCCGATCAGCTGGAGCAGGCCGAACAATGGGTGCCGTTGAAGGTTGCCGTGTGCCAGCAGTGCTGGCTGGTGCAAACCGAGGATTACACCAGCGCCGACAGCCTGTTCGATGCCGAGTACGCCTATTTCAGTTCGTTCTCCAGCACCTGGTTGGCCCATGCCGAGCGTTATGTGGCCGAGATGGTCGAACGCTTCGGCCTGAGCGCCGACAGCCGTGTGGTGGAAGTCGCGGCCAACGACGGTTACCTGTTGCAGTACGTGGCCGGGCGCGGCATCCCTTGCCTGGGCGTCGAGCCGACCCGCAGCACCGCGCAAGCGGCGCGGGAAAAAGGCTTGGAGATTCGTGAGCTGTTTTTCGGTCGCGACACCGCCGCGCAATTGAAAAACGAAGGCTGGGGCGCCGACCTGATGGCCGCCAACAACGTGTTGGCCCACGTCCCGGATATCAACGATTTCCTCGGCGGCTTTGCGACCTTGCTCAAGCCGACGGGTGTGGCGACTTTCGAATTCCCGCAGTTGCTGACCCTGATGGCCGGCCAGCAGTTCGACACGCTGTACCACGAGCATTATTCCTACCTCTCGCTGACCGCTGTGCAGACCTTGTGCGAGCGCAATGGCCTGCAAGTGTTCGACGTCAGTCAGCTCCCGACCCATGGCGGCTCGCTGCGGGTCTTCGTCCAGCGGCTGGACGGCGAGCGTCGCGAAGTGCAACCGACGGTTCGGCAACAGCTGCAGGCTGAACTCGCCGCCGGGGTGAAAACCCCTGAGTACTACGCGACCCTGGCGCCCGCCGCCGAGCGCATCAAGCATGACCTGCTGCGCTTCCTGTTGCAGGCCAAGGCCGATGGGAAGCGCGTGGTTGGCTACGGCGCCGCCGCCAAGGGCAACACCCTGCTCAACTACGCCGGGGTCAAGCCGGACCTGCTGGCCTGGGTGGCCGATGCCAACCCGCACAAGCAAGGCAAGTACCTGCCCGGTAGCCGAATTCCGATCGTGTCGCCGGCACAGATCGACATCGAAAAACCGGACTACGTGCTGGTGCTGCCGTGGAACCTGCTGGATGAGATCACCCAGGCCTTTGCCGGCATTCGTGCATGGGACGGTCGTTTTGTCATTGCCATTCCCGAGTTGATCATTCGATGAGCCGAATTCATTACACCAAACCCAGTGTCGGTGAACTGGAAGCCGACTACGTACTCGATGCCGTCCGCCATGGTTGGGGAGAGCGCTGCTACGAGTACCTGACCCGCTTCGAAAAGTCCTTTGCCGAGCACGTGGGTGCGACCTACGCGATTGCAACGTCCAGTTGCACCGGCGCACTGCACATGGGCATGGCGGCGCTGGGCATCGGTGCCGGCGATGAGGTGATCCTCGCCGATACCAACTGGATCGCCTCGGCTGCGCCCATCACCTATCTGGGTGCGACACCGGTGTTCGTCGACGTGCTGGCCGACAGTTGGTGCCTTGACCCGCAGCAGGTTCGCCGGGCAATTACCCCACGGACCAAGGCGATTCTGGCGGTGCACCTCTACGGCAATCTCTGCGACATGGATGCGCTGCTGGCCATCGGTCGCGAGTTTGGCCTGCCGGTCATCGAAGACGCCGCCGAGGCGATCGGCTCGCAGTGGCGCGGTCAGGCGGCGGGTTCACTGGGCGCGTTCGGTGCGTTTTCCTTTCACGGCACCAAGACCATGACCACCGGCGAAGGCGGGATCTTCGTGACGTCGGACAAGGCCCTGTATGACCGGGTATTGACCCTGTCCAACCATGGTCGGGTAGCGGGCAGCAGCAAACAGTTCTGGCCGGATTTCCTGGGCTTCAAATACAAAATGAGCAACCTGCAAGCGGCCGTCGGTTGCGCGCAGGTTGAACGTATCGACGAGCTGATCGAACGCAAGCGCGCGATCTTCGCCAACTATGCCCAGGCGCTGGCCCTGCTGCCGGGCCTGTCCATGAACCCTGAGCCCGAACACGCACGCAACGGTTACTGGATGCCCACCGTCGTCTTTGACCGCGAGCTGGGGATCACGCGGGACATGTTGATTGCAGCCTTCCAGGCCGCCGATATCGATGCGCGGGTGTTCTTCTGGCCGCTGTCGTCCTTGCCGATGTTCAGCGAACTGACGGCTGACTCGCCCGTGGCGCATGCGCTGCCGGAGCGCGCGATCAATCTGCCGAGTTATCACGACATGACCGATGACGATCAGCAACGGGTCATCGAGGTGCTGCGCGCGCTGGTACTCAAAAGGACGCGGCTATGAAGGTTTACCTGCTGGGAGCGGCCAATCCTGAAGCGGTACGGATGATCCACACCCTGCAACGCAGCCAGCCGGACGTGCAGTTCGCCTTTCTCGATAACGATCCGGCGAAGCAAGGCACGCTGTTTTATGGCGTGCCGGTGGTGGGTGGTACCGACAAGGTGGCCGAGCTGAAAGGCCCCGATACACGCTTTGTCAATCTGATCACTGGCACCACGGCGCTGCGTTACCGGACCACCTGCGAAATCGTCGAGGCCGGCGGCACCCTGGGCAACTTCATCCACCCGGGCATCGATCTGACGATGATCACCATGGGCGTCGGCACTTATCTGCAAGAGGGCGTGATCATGCAGGCGCAAGTCAGCCTCGGTGATAACACCAGCATCAGCGCCGGCAGCGTCGTCGGGCATGAGGGACAGATCGGCCATTCGGTATTCATGGCGCCGGGTGTCTGCATTGCCGGTTGCGTCGAGATCGGCGACGGCACCTTCATCGGCACCAACGCCACGATCCTGCCGCGATTGCGCATCGGTCGTTGGGTCACCATCGGTGCAGGCGCCGTGGTGACCAAAGACGTTCCAGACTATGCGGTTGTGGTGGGCAGTCCCGCCAGGACCATCAAGACCAATCCTGCTTCCTTTCAAGACGGTCGGGTTTTCAATTAACCACCGCACCAATTTCCGGAGAGTCTGTAATGAATCCTCATGAGCAGTTTCGTGAAGAAGTAAAAGAGAACATCGAAGGCCTGCAACAGGACAAAGCGTTGCAAGCCACGTCGCTGGACTGGGTTGGCACGACCGCCAAGCATAAATACACCTACAACTTCAGCTGGATGGGCCGCCCGATCATTCAGTTTCCCCAGGACATGGTCGCCATGCAGGAGATCATCTGGGCGCTGCGGCCGGACATCATTGTCGAGACCGGTATTGCCCACGGCGGCTCGCTGGTGTTTTACGCCTCGATGCTCGAACTGATCGGCCATGGCGAAGTGCTGGGCGTCGACATCGATATCCGCCAGCACAACCGTGAGGCGATCGAAGCGCACCCGATGAGCAAGCGGATCCAGATGATCCAGGGTTCGAGCATTGATCCGGCAATCGTCGAGCAGGTCCGTCAGCGCGTCGAAGGCAAGAAAGTGCTGGTGGTGCTGGACTCCAACCATACCCACGAGCACGTCCTGGAAGAGCTGCGGGCCTATGCGCCGATGACCTCGGTGGGCAGCTACTGCGTGGTGATGGATACCGTGGTTGAAGACATGCCCGAAGACGCGTTCCCGGACCGTCCGTGGGGCAAGGGCGACAACCCGAAGACCGCGGTATGGGCTTACCTGGAAGAAAACGACGGTTTTGAAATCGATCAGGCCATTCACAGCAAGCTGCTGATCACCGTCGCGCCGGATGGCTATCTGCGTCGCGTGCGGTAATCGACAAGACATCGTTGGGTTTTTTCGGCGATTCGCCGTTGTGGGGAAATGTATGCAAGGCAAGAACAATTCTGAACACGGGTTGGCACTCAACGAACAGTTGACCGTGGTGCTGATGTCTCACGAGCGGCCGGCATTTTTGCGCCGGGCCGCACGTTTCTACAGCGGCTTGCCTTGCAGGATTCTGGTGCTGGATTCTTCGACTGAAGGTCAGCCAAGCCTGGCCGGGCAGTTTGAAAATGTGGATTACCAGCATGTTCCGCAGTTTGGCTACTGGGGAGTCCGTGCCAAGCTGGCCTTTGGCGTGGAACAAGTGACCACGCCGTTCATGGTGTTCGCCGCCGACGATGACTTCCATGTGCACGACGCCCTGCGCGCAGCCGTGGCATTCATGCAGGCCAATCCCGATTACGGCCTGTGCCACGGCTACAGCATGATGTACCTGTCGCAACCCAACAGCGTCAGCTACTTCCGGCGGGACAAGAAGGTCTGTGAAGACTATTCGTCCGAGCACGCCGAGGAGCGTGTGCTCGATTACATGCACCAGTACCTGCCGCCTTTCTATGCCGTACAGCGCACCGACCTGGTACGTGACTGGTATCAGGTGATGCCTCAGGATACGTCCTTCCAATGGCAGGAAATCGGTCACACCTATTACATGCTGGCGCGGGGCAAGGCGCGGATTCTGCCGATCCCGTATGTCGTGCGTGAAATGAACTACGGGTACTCGGATCACAACACTGAAATCTTCCACACGCTGGCTCATACGGATGCCAGGACGGTCGCCGAGCGTGAAGCCTTTGCCGCTTTCCTCTTCGGCTTGCCGACCCAAGTTCAAAGCGAGGACCCGGAGCAAGGCCGGCAGTTCGCGCTGCAAAGCTTTGAGGCCTTGGCCGATAGCTTGCGCACCGGTCGCGCACTGACCACCGAGCTGATTATCGAGTCCGCCTGGACGAGCGTCGAGAAAGGCCCTGTGCGCCGTTTCGGCCCCAAGCAATACGTCGAAATGCCGTTCTACAACCAGGCGTTTTTCGATCAGTTGACCCAGTTCGAGTTCCTGTTGCACGCCATGCCGGCCGGTCGCGTTCAGTTGGCAGGCCTGGAGGGTATCTGGACCCGTCAGCAAAGCCTGATGCTGGCGCGCAACAATGACACGCCGGAAAGTGTGGTCGACCGTTTGTGGCAAGCCCACGACAGCAACATCTTCAACCGCGCGGTGGTCAAGCGTCTGGTGGCCCAGCTGGAACTGTTGGGTGAGGACGAAGAAGCGCAGACCCTGGGCGATTGGGCTGCACGTCTGGAGGCGGTGTCGGTTGAGGGTAATCGTGCGACGTTCGACAAGATGCTCTCCGGTCGACTGCTCAAATGGCTCTCCCCCCGCCAGCCTGATGAACAAGAGGCTGAGTCGATCGCCCGACACCTTGCGGCCAACGACGGTGGTCCTCAGTTCGGGATTTTCCTGCTCGACCTGGATAACGATATCGACAAGCTGCAAGTCTCTCTCGACAGCCTGCTCGAAGGTCACAGCAAGGCGTTCAGGATTGTGGTCTTCACCACCGGTGAAGCACCGGCCGCGACCACGGCGCAGAACACTCTGCACTTTGTCCGGGTTACCCAAAGCAACTACGTCGACAAGCTGAACCAGGGTGCTCGTCAGTCGCCTTGCGACTGGTTGATGCTGGCCGAAGCCGGCGACGAGTTCACTGCCGGCGGGCTGTTGCGCGCCAGCTTGGAACTGTTGTCTGCCGCGGATTGCCGCGCCGTCGCCACCGACGAAATCCAGCGCACCAGCGAAGGCGCACTGGTGGACGTATTCCGTCCTGGCTTCAATCTTGATCTGCTGCAAAGCCTGCCGGCCTTGATGGCGCGTCACTGGCTGATCCGTCGGGAAGTGTTCCTTGAAGTCGGTGGCTACCAGCCTGACTTCAGCAAGGCCCTTGAGTTCGACCTGCTGCTGCGCATCATCGAGCAGGGTGGCCTCAACGGGCTGGCCCACCTGGATGAGCCGCTGGTGATTGCCCGGGCGCCGGTACTGGAAGAAAACGCCGATGAGCGCCTGGCGTTGTTGCGCCACCTGGGCAATCGCGGCTACAAGGCCAAGATCACTTCGACGGCACCTGGCACCTGGCAGATCGATTACCGCCACACCGAACGCCCGCTGGTGTCGATCATCGTGCCGGCCGGGGACAATCTTTCGGCCCTGCAGCAGTGCCTGCAAGCGGTCTTGCTGCGAACCCGCTACATCCAGTACGAAGTGTTGGTTGCGATCAACCAGTATCAGTCGGCCGAGGTCAATGACTGGCTCGGTACTTATCAGCATCCGAAAGTCAGCGTCCTGCGCACCGATCAGCGTATGAGCGATGCGGCGTTGTACAACGCGGCCAGCCAGCAGGCGCAGGGCGAGTACCTGATACTGTTGGCCGCCGACAGTGAAGTGGTCAACCCGAACTGGCTTGAGTCGCTGCTCAATCACGCCCAGCGTCCGGAAGTCGGCGTGGTCGGTCCCAAGTTGATCGACCGCGACGGCAAGGTCACTCAGGCCGGTCTGATTCTCGGCATGAACGGTGGTGTGGGTTCAGCCTTTGTTGGTGAAAAACACGACGCCGAAGGTTACTTGCACCGGTTGGCGCTGGAGCAGAACTACTCGGCGGTGTCGATGGTATGCCTGATGGTGCGTAAAGCGTTGTTCGACGAGCTGGACGGTCTGGACAGCGTGACCTTCGCCGACGGCTTGAGCGACGTCGACCTGTGCCTGCGGGCCGGTCAGGCCGGTTACCTCACCGTGTGGACGCCGCTGGTACAGGTGATTCATTCGGGTGAAGTACCAAAAGCGCCGCAAGCCCTCGATGCACTGCGTGACAAGTGGGCCCCAGCCTTTGCTCAGGACCAGGCCTATAACGCCAATCTGGCCTTGAGCGGCAAAGGCTTTGCCCTGGGCGAAAGTGCTTCGGTGAACTGGGCGCAGATGCTCGGCTAGGCCTGGCGAACAGGTATAAGGATTCAAGGCATGTTCAACGGAAAATCGATTTTCATCGCAGGCGGGACCGGTTCGTTCGGGTGTCGGATCATTCGGGACGCGCTGGTGCGTGTCTGGTTGCCAGCATGATTCCTTACGCTAGGCAAAGCCTTGATCAGGCGGACATCGATGCCGTGGTCGGTGTATTGCAGTCTGACTGGCTGACCCAGGGGCCGACCATCGAGCGCTTTGAGCGAGCGATGGCCGAACGCTGCGAGGCAGGTTTTGCCGTGGCGGTGTGCAATGCCACGGCGGCCCTGCACATCGCTTGCCTGGCGGCAGGGCTCGGCCCGGGCGATTGGCTGTGGACGACACCGAACACCTTTCTCGCCTCGGCCAACTGTGGTCGCTACTGCGGTGCCGAGGTGGATTTTGTCGACATCGACCCGCTGACCTGGAATCTCGATGCCGCTGCGCTGGCCGTCAAGCTGGAGCGGGCCGAGCGTGAAGGCCGGCTGCCGAAAGTGCTGGTGGCGGTGGCGTTCTCCGGGCAGAGCTGCGACATGCGCAGGATTGCCGCACTGGCCAGGCGATATGGCGTTACTGTGATCGAAGACGCGGCCCATGCCGCTGGTGCGTCCTACGCCGGGCGGCCGGTGGGTTGTGGCGAGTTTGCCGCGATGACCGTGTTCAGTTTTCATCCGGTGAAGATCATCACCAGCGCCGAAGGTGGCATGGTGATGACCAACAGCCCGGAACTGGCCGAGCGTCTGCAACGCTTGCGCAGCCACGGCATGACCCGGGATCCGCAGCAGATGACCGGGCCCAGCCACGGCCCTTGGTACTACGAACAGGTGGAGCTGGGCTTCAATTACCGCATTACCGACCTGCAAGCGGCCCTTGGTTTGTCGCAGTTGAACAAACTGGATGAGTTCATCGAGCGCCGGCGTGAACTGGCGGCTCGTTATGACCGCTTGCTGGCGTATTTGCCGCTGACCTTGCCTGGTGCGCAACCCGAGGCCGAGTCGTCATGGCATCTGTATGTGGTGCGGCTGCAACTCGATCAGATCGGTCTCACTCATCGTGAGGTGTTCGAGGGGTTGCGAGAGGCCGGGGTCGGTGTGAACCTGCACTACATTCCCGTGCATTTGCAGCCTTACTATCGTGATCTAGGGTTCGTCGAAGGTGATTTTCCGCAGGCAGAACGTTACTACGCCGAAGCCATCAGCCTGCCGTTATATCCGTTGCTCAGTGATGAACAACAGGACTACGTGGTCGAGCAGATGCGGCAGCTGATCGAAATAATCCAGCCATTGCGGCGGGTGGGAAATGTGTGATGCATGAACTGACCGAGCAGGAAACCTTCTGGCAGGGTGAATTCGGCAACCAGTATGTTGAGCGCAATGTCGGGCAGCCGCTGGTGGCGGCCAACCTGGCGTTGTTCGCCAAGGCACTGACACGGGTCGGGCACATCGACAGCCTGGTAGAACTGGGCACCAATGCCGGCAACAACCTGCAGGCACTGCACCAGCTGTTGCCGCGCTGCGAGTTGTTCGGCGTGGAAATCAATGCCAGCGCTTGTGCCGCGGCCCGGGCGTTGGGTATCGCACACATCTGGCAGGGTTCGCTGTTCGACTTCCCACGGGAACGCACCTTCGACCTGACCCTGAGCAAAGGTGTGCTGATTCACCTGGCGCCGGAGTTGCTGCCGGTCGCGTACGCGCAACTGTATGAGCTGAGCCAGCGCTACATACTGATCGCCGAGTACTACAACCCGGCGCCGGTCGAGGTCCCGTATCGCGGCAACAGCGGCAAGTTGTTCAAACGCGATTTCGCCGGTGAAATGCTCGATCGCTATGACGACCTGCAACTGGTTGATTACGGTTTTGGTTACCACCGCGATCGGCAATTCCCGGTGGATGACATCACCTGGTTTGTCCTGGAAAAATGCCGTTGAACAACGTCGCCATTATTCCGGCCCGCGGTGGCAGCAAACGCATACCCCGCAAGAACCTCAAGCCGTTTGCCGGTGTGCCGATGATTGCCCGATCGATTCAGGTCGCTCTGGAATCCGGGTTGTTTTCCCGGGTGGTGGTCAGCACCGACGACGAGGAAATCGCCGGGCTGGCGCGGGACTGCGGCGCCCAGGTGCCCTTCATGCGCCCGGCGGCACTGGCCGACGACTTCACGGGCACTGCGGCGGTGATCGCCCATGCCCTGCAAGCCTTGCGCGAACAAGGGGACGAGTTTGATCGCGCCTGTTGTATCTACGCGACCGCGCCTTTGTTGCAATCGCGATTTCTTGCCCAGGGGCTGAGCCTGCTGGAACAGCATCCCGACAAGTCATTCGCCTTCTCGGTGTGCGACTTCGGATTCCCGGTCCAGCGAGCCCTGACCCTTGATGATCAGGGGGCATTAACGGCGCTGTATCCGCAGTATCGTGATACCCGCTCCCAGGATTTGTCGATCGCCTATCAGGATGCCGGACAGTTCTACTGGGGCCGCAGCGATGCCTGGCTGCGTGGCGAGGTGTTGTATTCGCCGTACAGCCTGCCGGTCATCCTGCCGCGTCATCTGGTGCAGGACATCGACACACCGCAGGACTGGAAACGCGCCGAATACCTGTATGCCGCGCTGAAGGCCGGGGGTGAGCTGCAATGAGAGTGCTGATTCGCTCTGACGCCTCGCCAACCATCGGCAGCGGCCACATCGCGCGCTGCCTGTGCCTGGCCCGAGTGATGCGCAGGCAGGGCAGTCATGTGGCGTTCGCCTGTCGCCTGTTACCGGGGCATCGACTGGAGGCACTGCGGGCCGAAGGTTTCGAAACCTTCGCGCTGCCCGAGCGCTACAGCGATGAAGACCCGCAGCAAGCCATCGAGTCCATGCTGCCATGGCAGACGGACATCGCCGCGCTCGAGCCGCTGCTGGAGCACCAGCCGGCGTTTGACTGGATCATTGTCGACCACTACGGCCTCGATCATCGCTGGCAGACGGCCGCCCGGCGCTTTGCGCCACGGATCGCCGTGGTCGATGACCTCGCCACGCGGACCTACAGCGCCGACTTGCTGCTGAACCAGAACCTCTCGGGAACGCCAGAGGCTTATGCGTCGCTGCTGGCGCCAGGCTGCCGGACCTTGTTCGGCCCAAGGTTTGCCATGCTGCGCGACGAGTTCCGTTGCCCGGCCATCGAAATCAAGCCTCAGGCCCGGCGTGTGCTGGTAAATTTCGGCGGTTTCGACGCGGCAATGCAGACCCATCATGCGATGCTGGCGCTGGCAGACTTTGCTGAGCTGGAAGTCGATTTTGTCGCCGGAGCAGATAATCCGGCCTGGGCGCAGATGCAGGCGTTGGCGGTGAGTCGCCCGCATTGGCGCCTGCACAGTTTTGTCAGTGACTTTTATCGATTGATGACCGAGGCCGACCTGTTTGTCGGGGCGGGTGGCGGCACCAGTTGGGAGCGGGCGGCCATGGGGCTGCCGACGATTTGCATTGCCGTATCGAACAACCAGCAGGTCAACGGCGAGGTCATGGCGGCCGCGGGCGCCCATGTGTTCATGGGGGCGCGCGAGCAGGTCAGTGTCGAGCAATTGCGCCTGGCCATCGGCTTTGTCGCGGGTAATCAGGGTCTGCGCCAGAGCCTGGCGCGGCAATCGCGACAACTGGTCGATGGCCGGGGGGCGCAGCGAGTGGCGGCTGCGCTGGCCGGCGCGGTGCTGAGGGTACGTCCGGCGACCCTGGGTGATGCGCAGCTGTTGTTCGACGGGCGCAACACCGAGGCCGTGCGCCACTGGTCGCTGGAGACCGGAGTGATCGAGTGGCCCGCGCATCAAAACTGGCTGACGGCGACCCTGAGCAATCCCCGGCGGCTGCTGCTGATAGCCGAGGCCGATGACGGTCCGGTCGGTGTGCTGCGTTATGACGTGCGTGGCTTTACCGCCGAAGTGTCGATTTATCTGTTCGAAGGCCGGTTCGGCCTGGGCTGGGGCAGGGCGCTGCTGGACCGTGGAGAAGCCTTTGTGAAGGCCCGCTGGCCAGAACTTGAGTCGCTCACCGCCCAGGTATTACCCGCTAACCAGCCGTCGCTGAATGTCTTTCGCGAAGCCGGTTTTACCCAGAGTGCCTGCGCGTTCACGCGCGTATTGAAGGATCACGCAGATGACTAGCTTCAAGATTGGCGAGCGCCTGATCGGTGCCGATGCGCCGCCATTGATCATTGCCGAGATGAGCGGCAACCATAACCAGTCCCTGGACGTGGCGCTGCAAATCGTCGAGGCCGCGGCCAAGGCCGGTGCCCATGCGTTGAAACTGCAGACCTACACCGCCGACACCATGACCCTGGACCTGGCCGAGGGTGAGTTTTTCATCAAGGACCCCAACAGCCTGTGGGCCGGTAGTTCGTTGTACGCGCTGTACGAGAAGGCATACACGCCCTGGGAATGGCATGCGCCGATTTTCGCTCGCGCCAGGGAGCTGGGCCTGCTGGCGTTCTCTACGCCATTCGATGAGAGCGCCGTGGACTTCCTCGAAAGCCTCGACGTGCCGGCCTACAAGATCGCCAGTTTCGAAAACACCGACCTGCCGCTGATACGCCGGGTGGCCGCGACGGGCAAGCCGCTGATCATTTCCACCGGCATGGCCAGCATCGCCGAGCTCGATGAAACCGTGCGCGCCGCCCGCGAGGCCGGGTGCAAGGATCTGGTGCTGCTCAAATGCACCAGCACCTATCCGGCATCACCCGCGAACAGCAACCTGCGCACGATCGCGCATTTGCGCGAGTTGTTCGATTGCCAGGTGGGGCTGTCCGATCACTCCATGGGGGTCGGTGTGTCCGTGGCGGCGGTGGCATTGGGGGCAACGGTGGTGGAAAAGCATTTCACCCTCGACCGTGCGGCCGGTGGCGTCGACGCCAGTTTCTCGCTGGAGCCTTCCGAACTGGCCAGCCTGGTGATTGAAACCGAGCGCGCCTGGCAAGCCATGGGGCAGGTGCATTACGGTGTCACCGAGGCTGAGCGCCAATCCCTGGTGTACCGTAGATCGTTGTATGTAACCCGGGATATGGCGGCCGGCGAGCCCTTCGACGGGACAAATCTGAGAGCCATCCGTCCGGGTCTCGGGCTGGCGCCCAAACACGCGCAAAGTCTCCTGGGACGCCGTGCCCGTCAGGCCATCAAGCGTGGAACAGCACTGGATTGGTCGTTGGTCGAATGACCCGTTGCCGGGCTGATTCGGCAAAATAGCGTGACCTGCGAGTCATAACGGGCATCTTCACTGTATTGTATTGACCGGGAAGATGGCGCCTGACCCTTTATCGGGTTCAGTGATGGCCCTCTACGCTTCCCGGCCGTCGCCTTGGGGCGACGCAAATCCAGGTTTGTCGGCGCCCCTCGATTCCTGCGAGTGGTGGTATTGGGCTGTTTATTATTGGGAAGCCGTAATGATTGGCATAAAGAGCATTGCGAGCTACGTTCCTGTAGCCGGCGTGGACAATTACGCACAAGGTGCAAAATTCGAGAAGGATGAAGAATTCATCCTGGGCAAGATTGGTTCGGCTTTCCTGCCGCGCAAGGGCGTTGATCAGGAAACTTCCGATCTGTGCGTTGAAGCGGCCAATGCGCTGTTTGCCAGCAACCCCGATTTGAAACGCGAGTCCATCGATGCGTTGATCGTCGTCACCCAGAACGGTGACGAAGAAGGCCTGCCGCATACCGCGGCCATCGTGCAGGACAAACTCGGCCTGCCGACCAACGTCGCTGCGTTCGATATTTCCCTGGGTTGTTCCGGTTACGTCTACGGCATTTATGCGATCAAGGGCTTCATGGAGGCCGCTGGCCTGAAGAACGGCCTGCTGATCACTGCCGACCCGTATTCGAAGATCGTCGACCCGGAAGACCGCAACACCACCATGCTGTTCGGCGATGCGGCCACGGCTACCTGGATGGGTGAGAACCCGACCTGGGCACTGGGCAAGGCCAAGTTCGGCACCGATGGTTCCGGCGCCCCACATTTGAAAGTCACCGACGGCGTGTTCTTCATGAACGGTCGCCAGGTGTTCAATTTCGCACTGCTCAAGGTGCCGGCGCATTTGCATGAGTTGCTGGGCGAATCGCAATTGAGCGCTGACGACATCGATGCGTTCTGCATTCACCAAGGCAGCGCGGCGATTGTCGACGCAGTTGCGCGGCGCTTCGAAGAGTGCCCGCAGAAGTTCATCAAGGACATGGTCGAGACCGGTAACACGGTGTCGTCGAGCATTCCATTGCTGCTGGAAAAGCATATTCTCGATTCCGAATGGAAGCGCGTTGCGCTCAGCGGTTTCGGAGTGGGGCTGTCATGGGGTTCGGCGATTATCTATCGTCCTTGAGTGAACGTCTTTTAATAAAAAGGCCGGTACAAAAAAGCGCTCAAGGGTTAACCTTGAGCGCTTTTTTGCTTGTAAGGAATGCGAGGTAGCATGAGCGAATGCTTTGAAGACAATGCTCAGGTTATCCAGCGTCGCTGGCCGTCGCTGTATGCGCGATTGAAAACGGAAGACCGCCTGGCCGTCGAGGTCGACCTGATCGAGGGGCGGGACTCGACGCTGTGTGTGGGTGGCATCCAGCTCACCAGCCGTCATGGTCGTCTGCGCGAGGCCCGCCTGCAGGCCGCCAGTCTCCCGCTCGACAAGCCACAGCTGCACGTTTACGGCACCGGCTTCGGCGATTTGCCTGCGGTTTTGCTGGAACGCGCCGGGCTTGAAAAACTCTATGTCCACATTCTCAACGGCGCGCTTTTCCTGTTGGTGCTGGAGCTGATCGATCAACGCCAATGGCTGGGTGATCCGCGCGTGCAATTGCTCTACGCCGGCGATCTGTCCGACATCTTCACGCCGTTTTTTGCCTTGCCCGCCGAAATGCTGCTGGCCGATGACCACAGTGCGAAGATTCGTGATCGGCTGGTCAGCGAAGTGCACTTGAGTTTCAACAATCGTGATTTCGACCCGCAGTCGCCGGTCATTCTGCAGCGCTTGCAGGACACCCTTGGACTACTGCTTGCCGATGACGATGTGGCTCGGCTCTTTGGCACTTGTCCCGGGCGCGAGGTTTATGTGATTGCCACCGGGCCGAGCCTGGAAGGGAATTTCGAGCGCTTGGCAGCGGTGCGCAACCAATCCCCGCGACCTCTGTTCATCTGTGTGGACACGGCCTACAAGCCCCTTCGCGAGCACGGAATCAAGCCTGACCTGGTCGTGAGCATCGACCAGCGCATCAGCGTGCTGCACTTGCCCGGTGATGCGTCCGAGGATATTGCGCTGGTGTACTTGCCATTGAGCGATCCACAAATGCTCAATGCCTGGAAAGGCAAGCGTTACGGTGGTTACTCCGCAAGCCCGATCTACGCCTCGTTGCGCGAACAGCATCCCCGTGCACTGCTGAACGTGGGCGGCAGCGTGATTCACCCGGCCGTGGATCTGGCGGTGAAGATGGGCGCGCAGCGCATCACGCTTTTCGGTGCCGACTTTGCCTTTCCAATGAACCGGACCCACACCGGCTGGAACGATGGTGACCTGGGGCCGCCGGTGAGTCAGGCCAGATACTGGGTGCACGATGGTCATGGCCAGAAGGTCAAGACGCAGTTGAATTTTCGCGGCTATCTGTGCGAGCTGGAGCGTTACATTGCCAGGCATCCCCAGGTCCTTTTCCTCAACAGCAGTCGGGCGGGGGCAATGATTGCCGGGACGCAGTTCAATCAGGATTTCGTGCGATGAAGCATCAGGCGATAGGTATCGAGGAATACCGGCAATGCGCCGGTTTGTTTCGCTTGGGGCGTGATGTCGAAGCGGCGTTGAACATGGTCGATCTGTTCGATGAGGCGCAGCGCCTGTTTTTGCAGGCGCCGCAGGACGTGCAACAGGCGTGGGCATCGTTGCTCAGGCAAATGCTCGCCTGCCAGGAGCGCCAGGATTGGCTGGGGCTCGCCGATTTCATGGAATATGAGTTGATCGAATTGCTCGAAAACATGCCGGCCTGAGGGCAACAACAGCTTTGGCACGGGCGTTTTCGGGCCGGACAGTTTTATGGCGTCATTTTTTCGCGGTTGAGGGGCGCTAAGCCCTTGTTTTCTCGGGGGTGGCAGGGTGATGGCATTTTTTTTAAAAAAAGCCCTCAAGCAACCTGCCAACCCGACGATAACTAATACGAAGGTTCTCTAGGCCATACCCGGCGGTTGCCAGGGCCGGAAGCCGCAGTACCCAACCAACGAGGAATTCGTCATGGCTTTAACAGTAAACACCAACACCACGTCGCTGAACGTTCAGAAAAACCTGAACCGTGCTACCGACGCTCTGTCGACTTCGATGGCTCGCCTGTCTTCCGGCCTGAAAATCAACAGCGCTAAAGACGACGCCGCTGGCCTGCAGATCGCAACTCGCATGGCTGCACAGATTCGTGGTGGCAATCAGGCAGTGCAGAACGCCAACGACGGTATCTCCGTTGCCCAGACCGCTGAAGGCGCGCTGCAAGCTTCGACCGACATTCTGCAGCGTATGCGTGAACTGGCTGTTAAAGCACGTAACGGCACCAACAGCACTGCTGACCAGACCGCTACCAACTCCGAATTCGCTCAGATGTCTGACGAGATCACTCGTATCTCTGCTTCCACCAATCTGAACGGCAAAAACCTGCTGGACGGTACCGCTGGTACCATGCAACTGCAAGTTGGCGCCAACACTGGTTCGGCTAACCGCATCGACCTGGTACTGAGCTCCAAGTTCGACGCCGTATCCCTGTCCGTAGGCAGCGGTACTGTTGTTCTGACTGGTGCAACTTCCGCTACCCTGTCTGCCAACATCGACAACGCGATCACCGCGATCGACGCTGCTCTGGCATCGATCAACGCCACCCGCGCAAACCTGGGTGCTTCGCAGAACCGTCTGACCAGCACCATCTCCAACCTGCAGAACATCGTGGAAAACACCACTGCTGCACAAGGCCGTGTACAAGACACCGACTTCGCCGCAGAAACCGCGAACCTGACCAAGCAGCAAACCCTGCAACAGGCTTCTACCTCGGTTCTGGCTCAAGCCAACCAACTGCCTTCCGCTGTACTGAAGCTGCTTCAGTAATTTCGGCAAGAGTTTGGGCGGGGGAGTGTGCTTGTCACGCTCTCTCGCTTTTTACGTTAAGAGGTGATGGGCATGGAGATGAGCGTAAAGCTTGGCGTGTCTTATCCGGCTCCCCAGCCAGCGAGCACCGTTTCGGATAAAGCGCCGGAAAAGCCTAAAGTCGCCAGCGAGACTCCCGTGGCGCAAAAGAAGCTGGATACGGATGACACCCACTTGAAGCAGGCGGTGCAGCAGATCGAAAAGTTTGTACAGTCGATCAAGCGCAATCTGGAGTTCTCGATAGACGAGCAATCCGGAAAGGTCGTCGTCAAAGTGATTGCAAGCGAAACGGGCGAAGTCGTGCGACAGATCCCCTCCGCCGAGGCCCTCAAATTGGCGGAAAGCCTGAGCAATGCGAGCCATGTATTGTTCGATGCCAAAGTTTGATAGCTGGCATGAATAGTGTTTGTACGTTCTTTGGGCGCTGATAAAGGTCAAAAGAGTGGCAGCAACCTGAAGGGAGACGCAAAATGGCAAGTCCAATTTTACCGGGTACGGGCCTGGGCTCTGGCCTGGATATCGGTGCGATCGTTACTGCGCTGGTCAACGCCGACAAATCGGCGAAACAGACGCAGATCGATACCCAGACCAAAACCAACACGCTGAAGATTTCCGGTGTCGGTTCCTTGAAAAGCGCACTGACGGCCTTTCAGACGGCGCTGACCAATCTCGGTAGCAAGACCAATCCTGCGTTTGCGGGCTATACCGCAACTTCGGGTACCCCGTCGATCCTGGGTGCAACTTCCGACAATACCGCCGTTGCCGGTACTTACAGCGTTGTTGTGAATAAGCTGGCCACCAGCTCGAAAGTAGCCAGTGCTTCTTTTGCCGGCGGTGCCGCCAGTGCCATTCCGAGTGGTACTTTGAAAATCAGTCAGAATGGCACTGATTACGATGTCACGATTCCAGCCAATGCGACCTTGCAGAGCACCCGGGACGCCATCAACTCTGCACAGGCGAGTAATGGTATTTCTGCCAACATCGTGACCGACAGCACGGGTGCATCGCGTCTGGTGATCAGCTCCACCAAGACCGGCGCGGGTTCCGACCTGACGGTCAGCGGTATCGCCGGCCTTGAAATCGACGGCACCCAACCGATGGGCACCAACCCTTCGGCCTCCAGTTCAGGAGCTGTCAACGGGATTGCGGTGGATGCATCGCTGACCATCGATGGACTGGCAGTGACCAGCAAGAGCAATACGGTTACCGGCGCGGTCAGTGGCCTGACCCTGAACCTGACATCCGTGAGCCCGGGTACGCCGCCGGCTGCGGCGACCGTCACCGTCGCGAACAACACCGCCGGTTTGCAGACGTCGATCCAGTCGTTCGTTGATTCCTACAACACCCTGATGAACACCATCAACTCCCTGTCCAAGGCGACAGCGGATGCCGATGGCAACCTGACTGTTCAGGCGGCGTTTACCGGTGATTCGATGTCGCGCACACTGATCTCCGATATCCGCAGCGTGCTGACCGCTCCCGGGGCGGGCGGTCCATTGGCCGTTCTGTCGCAGATCGGCGTGCTGACGAATGAGAAAACTGGCAACCTGGCGTTCGATACAACGGCGTTCAACAAGACGATGGCCATCAACGGCATGAGCGGCCAGGTGCAGCAGTTGTTCAACGGTAGCAATGCTACCAACGGCCTGCTGGCGCGCATGGGCACTGTAATCAAGCCTTATGTGCAGACGGGCGGGTTGCTTGACCAGCGCAATACCAGCCTGCAGACCGTGAGCAAGAACCTTTCAAATCAGCAGACTGCGCTGGACTTGCGTGTCGCCAACATGACCAAGACGTTGACCGCCAAGTACAACGCAATGGACCTTTTGGTCGGGCAGATGAAAGCGACGGCGAGTAACATCACCTCGTTCTTCACTTCCTTGAACGCCCAGAAGTCCAACAGCTAGTCATGAACTGACGATAAAAACCCGGCTACGCATTTTCGCGTGTGCCGGGTTTTTGTCTTTTGATCTAAAGTTCTCTGGCTCGCGGACGATACACTGGTCATACGAGTCTTTGTGGTAATGAGGTAGAACATGAATCCAATGTTAGCCCTTCGGCAGTATCAGAAAGTGGGTGCGCACGCCCAGACGTCAGAAGCAAGTCCGCATCGTTTGGTGCAGATGCTCATGGGGGGTGGCCTGGACCGTATTGCCCAGGCCAAAGGCGCCCTGGACCGCAAGGACATTCCCGGCAAGTGTGTGTCGATCAGCAAGGCGATCGGCATCATCGGTGGTTTGCGTGAAGGCCTGGATCTTGAAAACTGCGCCGATGCCGTGGGTGAACTCGACAGCCTTTACCTCTACATGATGAAGCGCCTGGCCGAGGCGAACATCAGCAGCGATCCGGAGATTCTCGATGAGGTCGCGAGCTTGTTGCGCACGGTGAAAGAAGGCTGGGACGGCATTGCTGAGCCAGGTCCGCAGTTCTAAGGGAGATCGCCATGAGTCTTGTATTGCAGCGGATAGAGCAAACTCGTGAAGCGCTGGTCGGTGCTTTGGCCGAGCGTGACTGGGAGGCCATCGGTCAATTGGACCTGGATTGCCGTTCCTGCATGGAAGATGTCATGAGCGAGGCTTCGCTGGATGAAGAGGTTTTGCGCAGCAATCTTGAGGAGCTGCTGTATGTCTACAAGCAGCTGCTTGAGGTCGCGATGGGTGAAAGGCAGGCGATAGTCGATGAAATGTCTCAGATCCAGCAAGCGCGGAACGCGGCAAAGGTTTACCATCTGTTTGGATAATAAAACCCGGTTAATCCAAACAAGTGCGCCATAAATTTGACTGTGCACGGATTTTTGACTTAACTAGTGGCTGGTTCCAGATTTCAGTCGTCTTCAGGCATACAAGGCCTGCAAGCGTTTAGCTTGCCCCAGCATTTTGGGCATTGAGTTGACTAGGGAAGTTGCTATTGCATGTGGCGTGAAACCAAAATTCTGCTGATTGATGACGATAGCGTCCGCCGCCGCGACCTGGCGGTGATTTTGAATTTTCTCGGCGAAGAAAATTTACCCTGCGGAAGCCATGACTGGCAGCAGGCTGTCGGCTCTTTGTCGTCAAGTCGTGAAGTGATCTGTGTCCTCATCGGGACGGTCAATGCTCCTGGTGCACTTCTGGGCTTGCTTAAGACACTGTCGACATGGGATGAGTTCCTTCCGGTTTTGTTAATGGGCGATAATTCTTCCATTGACTTGCCGGAAGACCAGCGTCGGCGAGTGCTTTCGACCCTCGAAATGCCGCCCAGCTACAGCAAATTGCTCGATTCGCTGCACCGTGCCCAGGTCTATCGCGAGATGTACGACCAGGCCCGCGAGCGCGGTCGTCATCGCGAACCCAATCTTTTCCGCAGCCTTGTCGGCACCAGCCGGGCGATTCAACACGTCCGCCAGATGATGCAGCAGGTCGCCGACACCGATGCCAGCGTGCTGATCCTCGGTGAGTCCGGCACCGGCAAGGAAGTGGTTGCGCGCAACCTGCATTACCATTCCAAGCGCCGCGAAGCGCCGTTCGTGCCGGTCAACTGCGGGGCGATTCCGGCCGAGTTGCTGGAAAGCGAATTGTTCGGCCATGAGAAGGGCGCCTTCACCGGGGCGATCACCAGCCGCGCCGGTCGATTCGAACTGGCCAACGGCGGCACCCTGTTCCTCGATGAAATCGGCGACATGCCGCTGCCGATGCAGGTCAAGTTGCTGCGCGTGTTGCAGGAGCGCACCTTCGAGCGCGTGGGCAGCAACAAGACCCAGAGCGTCGACGTGCGCATCATTGCGGCGACCCACAAGAATCTCGAAAGCATGATCGAGATCGGCACCTTCCGCGAAGATTTGTACTACCGCCTGAATGTGTTCCCGATCGAGATGGCGCCGCTGCGTGAGCGCGTCGAAGACATTCCCCTGCTGATGAACGAGCTGATCTCGCGCATGGAACACGAGAAGCGCGGTTCGATCCGTTTCAACTCGGCGGCCATCATGTCGCTGTGTCGTCATGGCTGGCCGGGCAACGTCCGCGAATTGGCCAACCTGGTGGAGCGCATGGCGATCATGCACCCATACGGCGTGATCGGCGTGGTCGAGTTGCCGAAGAAATTCCGCTACGTCGACGATGAAGACGAGCAAATGGTCGACAGCCTGCGCAGCGATCTGGAAGAGCGCGTGGCCATCAACGGCCATACCCAGGACTTTACCGCCAATGCCATGTTGCCTCCGGAAGGTCTGGACCTGAAGGACTACCTCGGTGGTCTGGAGCAGGGGCTGATCCAGCAGGCGCTGGATGATGCCAACGGCATTGTGGCGCGCGCGGCCGAGCGCCTGCGTATTCGTCGTACCACGCTGGTGGAAAAGATGCGCAAGTACGGCATGAGCCGTCGTGATGGAGACGAGCAGGCGGATGATTGACGCCTGATTTTCAACTCGTTCATTTATAAGAAGTTTTTTTTAGGCACGGGTATTGCTACGTCCCTCGCAACGTTCCGTTTCACTGACGGTCAGCCAAGCGAGAGAGCACGATGCCCCAAGCCGCCCAGATGTCTCCTGTCCTTGACGCTTCGGGACAACCGTCGTCCGTAGAGCTGGCGAGCCGGCTTGGCCTTGAGCAGGCATTTGCGCTGTTCAACCAGATGTCCAGTCAGTTGACCGATTCCTACAGCATGCTTGAAGCCCGGGTAACCGAGCTCAAGGGTGAATTGGCAGTGGTCAGTGCTCAGCGCATGCAGGAGCTGGCGGAAAAAGAACGCCTGGCCAACCGCCTGCAAAACCTCCTTGATCTCTTGCCCGGCGGCGTCATCGTCATTGACGCCCAGGGCATCGTGCGCGAAGCCAATCCGGCGGCGTGCGAGTTGCTGGGGTTGCCGCTGGAAGGTGAATTGTGGCGCCACGTCATTGCCCGCTGTTTTGCGCCGCGCGAAGACGATGGTCATGAAGTCTCCCTCAAGGATGGTCGGCGCCTGTCGATCGCCACGCGCTCGCTGGACGCCGAGCCTGGCCAGTTGGTGTTGCTCAACGACCTGACTGAAACCCGTCACCTGCAGGATCAACTGGCCCGTCATGAGCGGCTGTCGTCGTTGGGGCGCATGGTCGCTTCGTTGGCTCATCAGATACGCACGCCGTTGTCCGCCGCGTTGCTGTATGCCAGTCATTTGACCGAGCAAGAGCTGCCGGTCGCTACCCAGCAGCGCTTTGCCGGGCGCCTCAAGGAGCGCCTGCACGAGCTGGAGCACCAGGTGCGCGACATGCTGGTTTTCGCCCGGGGCGAGTTGCCGCTGACCGATCGCGTGACGCCCGCTCAGTTGATGCAATCGTTGCAAGCGGCGGCACTGACCCACGTACAGGATCTGCCGATCCGCTGGCAGTGCGACAGTCATTCGGGGGAGTTGCTGTGCAATCGCGACACCCTGGTCGGTGCGATCCTCAATCTGATCGAGAATGCCATTCAGTCCAGTGCCGGTCCATTGCGCCTCAAGATTCACCTCTATACCCGTGGCAATTACCTGCGCCTGTGCGTCAGCGACAGTGGCTCCGGTATCGATGCCGCCGTTCTGGCGCGATTGGGCGAACCCTTTTTTACCACCAAGGCCACTGGTACAGGTCTTGGCCTGACCGTGGTCAAGGCAGTGGCACGTGCTCATCAGGGACAATTGCAGTTGCGCTCGCAACTCGGTCGCGGCACTTGCGCGCAGGTTATCCTGCCGTTGTTCAGCAGCGCTCAAGGAGCGGAGTGACACAGATGGGTATCAAGGTTCTGCTGGTCGAGGACGACCGCGCGTTGCGCGAGGCGCTGGCCGATACGCTATTGCTCGCGGGGCACGATTACAAGGCGGTGGGTTCGGCAGAGGAGGCGTTGCTTGCCGTCGGCGGCGAGGCCTTCAGCCTGGTGATCAGCGACGTCAACATGCCGGGTATGGACGGCCACCAGTTGCTGGGCCTGTTGCGAGCGCGGCAGCCGCAATTGCCGGTGTTGCTGATGACGGCTCACGGCGCGGTCGAGCGTGCGGTCGATGCGATGCGCCAAGGTGCGGTGGACTATCTGGTCAAACCTTTCGAGCCCAAGGCGTTGCTCGATCTGGTGGGGCGTCATGCCCTGGGCAGTCTCGGCCTGGCTGAGGGTGAAGGGCCGATAGCATTCGAGCCGGCGAGCGCGCAGTTGCTCGAATTGGCAGCGCGGGTCGCACGCAGCGATTCCACGGTGTTGATCTCGGGTGAGTCGGGCACGGGCAAGGAAGTGCTGGCGCGCTACATTCATCAGCATTCTCATCGCGCCAATCAGCCATTCATTGCGATCAACTGTGCGGCGATCCCGGACAACATGCTCGAAGCGACCTTGTTCGGGCACGAGAAGGGCTCCTTCACCGGTGCCATTGCCGCGCAAGCCGGCAAGTTCGAGCAGGCCGACGGCGGCACCATTCTGCTCGACGAAATTTCCGAAATGCCCCTGGGGCTCCAGGCCAAATTGCTGCGCGTACTGCAAGAACGTGAGGTCGAAAGGGTTGGGGCGCGCAAGCCGATCACACTGGACATTCGCGTGGTTGCCACCACCAATCGCGACCTGGCGGGTGAAGTGGCAGCGGGGCGCTTCCGTGAAGATCTTTACTATCGCCTGTCGGTGTTTCCCCTGGCCTGGCGTCCGTTGCGCGAGCGTACCGCCGACATCCTGCCGCTGGCCGAGCGTCTGCTGGCCAGGCACGTCAATAAAATGAAGCATTCACCGGCCAGATTGTCCCTCGAGGCCCAGGCGTGCCTGATCGCTTATCCGTGGCCGGGTAACGTGCGTGAGCTGGACAACGCGATTCAGCGTGCGTTGATTCTGCAGCAGGGTGGCTTGATCCAGCCGCAGGATTTCTGCCTGGCCGGGCCGGTGGCTTGCGCGCCGCTGCCTGCATTGGCGCAGGCGCCGGTGCGTCCTGTGGAGGTCCAGCCCGAGTCGGCCGGTGCGCTGGGTGATGATCTGCGTCGCCGAGAGTTCCAGATGATCATCGATACCCTGCGCGCCGAACGCGGTCGTCGCAAAGAGGCGGCCGAGCGCCTGGGTATCAGCCCGCGGACCCTGCGCTACAAGCTGGCGCAAATGCGCGATGCCGGCATGGATGTGGAAGCCTATCTGTTCGCCACATGATCCTGTTCCTGTAGGGGCGAGCTCTGCTCGCGATGGTCGTTAACGATAATGCGGGGCGTCAGGATAAATGCGGCGTTCTTTAGTTCATCGCGAGCAAGCTCGCTCCTACAGCGGCTAGCGGCGATGAGAAGGGCTTTTGTGAAACAAGGCCATGGAGCTGGCACCCTTGTTGCTAACACCTCATGACCCGCCGAGTGAGTGTCAAAAAATTGCGGGTCGTCAAAGAGAGAAACCATGAGCCAAGGTATTGAATTCAATCGGTTGATGCTGGATATGCGCGCCATGCAAATGGATGCCATGTCTGCGCCGAAATCGACTGCCGTTCCTGAAGTGTCGGGCAGCAGCTTTTCCGACATGCTCGGTCAGGCCGTCAATAAAGTGAACGACACCCAACAGGCTTCCACGCAGTTGGCCAGTGCGTTCGAAATCGGCAAAAGCGGCGTCGATCTTACAGACGTGATGATCTCATCGCAGAAAGCCAGCGTGTCCTTCCAGGCATTGACCCAGGTGCGCAACAAACTGGTTCAGGCCTACCAAGACATCATGCAGATGCCGGTTTAAAGGACGAGATTGAGTCATGGCAGAAGCAGTCGCCGATAACGTTCCGGCCAAGGCCACTCCAATAGACGGCAAACCGCCGCTGTTCGGGTTGTCTTTCCTGGAAAACCTCTCCGAGATGACCATGTTGCGTCAGGTGGGCCTGTTGGTCGGCCTGGCGGCGAGCGTGGCGATTGGTTTTGCCGTGGTGTTGTGGTCCCAGCAACCGGACTACCGGCCTCTGTACGGCAGCCTTGCCGGCATGGACGCCAAGCAGGTCATGGATACCCTGGCCTCCGCCGATATCCCGTACACCGTCGAACCCAATTCCGGTGCCTTGCTGGTCAAGGCCGATGACCTGTCCCGAGCGCGGCTCAAGCTCGCGGCCGCTGGTGTCACTCCCAGCGACGGCAACATCGGTTTTGAAATCCTCGACAAGGAGCAGGGGCTTGGCACCAGTCAGTTCATGGAAGCGACCCGCTACCGTCGCGGCCTCGAAGGCGAACTGGCCCGCACCATTTCCAGCCTGAACAACGTCAAGGGCGCCCGCGTACACCTGGCGATCCCGAAAAGTTCGGTGTTCGTGCGCGACGAACGCAAGCCAAGCGCTTCTGTTCTGGTTGAACTCTATTCCGGTCGCTCCCTCGAGCCTGGCCAGGTCGTGGCTATCATCAATCTGGTAGCGACCAGCGTTCCCGAGCTCAGCAAGTCGCAGATCACCGTGGTCGACCAGAAGGGCAACCTGCTCTCCGATCAGGCGGAAAACTCCGAATTGACCATGGCTGGCAAGCAGTTCGACTACAGCCGTCGCATGGAAAGCATGCTCACTCAGCGCGTGCACAACATCCTGCAGCCGGTGCTGGGCAACGACCGTTACAAGGCCGAAGTCTCGGCCGACGTGGACTTCAGTGCGGTCGAATCGACTTCCGAGCAATTCAACCCGGATCAACCGGCGTTGCGCAGCGAGCAGTCGGTCAACGAACAACGTACCGCCAGCAATGGCCCGCAAGGCGTGCCGGGTGCCTTGAGCAACCAGCCTCCAGCGCCGGCCTCCGCGCCGCAAACCACCGGCGGCACTCCGGGTGCAGCCGGCATGGTGCAGCCGGGCCAACCGCTGGTTGATGCCAATGGCCAGCAAATCATGGACCCGGCCACCGGTCAGCCGATGCTCGCTCCGTACCCGGCGGACAAGCGTCAACAATCGACCAAGAACTTCGAACTCGACCGATCCATCAGCCACACCAAGCAGCAGCAGGGCCGGTTGAATCGCCTGTCGGTGTCGGTGGTGGTCGATGATCAGGTCAAGATCAATCCGGCCAGCGGCGAAACCACCCGTGCGCCATGGAGCGCCGATGAATTGGCGCGCTTCACTCGCCTGGTTCAGGACGCGGTCGGCTTCGATGCCAGCCGTGGTGACAGCGTCAGTGTGATCAACATGCCGTTCTCCGCCGAGCGCGGTGAAGCGATTGCCGAAATTCCGTTCTACTCCCAGCCGTGGTTCTGGGACATCGTCAAGCAAGTGCTGGGTGTGCTGTTCATTCTGGTGCTGGTATTCGGTGTGCTGCGTCCGGTGCTCAACAATATTACCGGTGGTGGCAAGGGCAAGCAGTTGGCCGGTATCGGCAGCGACGTCGAGTTGGGTGGCATGGGCGGTCTGGATGGCGAACTGGCCAACGACCGTGTCAGCCTCGGTGGCCCGACCAGCATCCTGTTGCCGAGCCCGAGCGAAGGCTATGACGCTCAGTTGAACGCAATCAAGAGTCTGGTGGCAGAAGACCCGGGTCGTGTGGCCCAGGTCGTGAAAGAGTGGATTAACGCAGATGAGTGATAACCGAGCCGTTGCCGCCAAACTGTCCAAGGTCGACAAAGCCGCAATCCTGTTGCTGTCCCTGGGGTCCACCGACGCTGCCCAGGTGCTGCGCCACATGGGCCCCAAAGAGGTTCAGCGCGTGGGTGTGGCCATGGCCCAGATGGGTAATGTGCACCGCGAGCAGGTCGAACAGGTGATGAGCGAGTTCGTCGATATCGTCGGCGACCAGACCAGCCTGGGCGTCGGCTCCGACGACTATGTGCGCAAGATGCTCACCCAGGCTCTTGGCGAAGACAAGGCCAACGGCCTGATCGACCGTATCCTGCTCGGTGGCAACACCAGCGGCCTCGACAGCCTGAAGTGGATGGAGCCGCGCGCCGTCGCCGACGTGATCCGTTATGAACACCCGCAGATCCAGGCGATCGTGGTGGCGTATCTCGATCCGGACCAGGCCGGTGAAGTGCTCGGCAACTTCGACCACAAGGTGCGGCTCGACATCATCCTGCGGGTCTCTTCGCTGAACACCGTACAGCCAGCGGCCCTGAAAGAGCTCAACCAGATTCTCGAGAAGCAGTTCTCCGGCAACTCGAATGCCTCGCGCACTACCCTGGGTGGCATCAAACGCGCGGCGGACATCATGAACTTCCTCGACAGCTCGATCGAAGGCCAGCTCATGGACTCGATCCGCGAAGTCGACGAAGACCTGTCCGGTCAGATCGAAGACCTCATGTTCGTGTTCAACAACCTGGCCGATGTCGACGACCGTGGGATTCAGGCGCTGCTGCGCGAGGTGTCCTCCGATGTGCTGGTGCTGGCCCTCAAAGGGTCGGACGAAGGCGTCAAGGAGAAGATCTTCAAGAACATGTCCAAGCGTGCCGCCGAACTGTTGCGCGACGACCTGGAAGCCAAGGGCCCGGTGCGCGTCAGCGACGTGGAAACCGCGCAGAAGGAAATCCTCACCATCGCCCGCCGTATGGCCGAAGCCGGGGAAATCGTTCTCGGCGGCAAGGGCGGCGAGGAAATGATCTAACACCATGGTCAAGAATGATGATGCACCCACTGACCTGATCCGGGCCAGGGATGTCAGTGGTTTCGATACCTGGGCACTGCCCAGTTTCGACCCGCCGGAACCCGAGCCGGAACCTGAGCCTGAACCCGAACCGCCGGAAATGGAGGAAGTGCCGCTGGAGGAAGTCCAGCCACTGACCCTCGAAGAGCTCGAAAGCATTCGCCAGGAAGCCTATAACGAAGGCTTCGCGGTGGGTGAGAAGGAAGGTTTCCACAGCACCACGCTCAAGGTCCGTCAGGAAGCCGAGGTGGCCCTGACCGCCAAAATTGCGGCGTTGGAGCAACTGATGACGCACCTGTTCGAGCCCATTGCCGAACAGGACACCGAGATTGAAAAGTCCCTGGTCGACCTCGTGCAGCACATCACCAGACAGGTGATTCAGCGCGAACTGGCCATCGACTCGACGCAGATCGAACACGTCATGCGCGAGGCGCTCAAGCTCTTGCCGCTGGGCGTGGGCAATGTGCGGCTGTACATCAATCCGCAGGATTTCGAACAGGTCAAAGCCCTGCGCGAACGTCATGAAGAAACCTGGCGCATCGTCGAGGACGAAGCGTTGTTGCCTGGCGGTTGCCGGGTCGAGACAGAACACAGCCGCATCGACGCCACGGTCGAAACCCGTGTCGCGCGGGTGATGGACAAGCTGTTCGATCAGTTGCACGAGCAGGCCTTGCACCCGGCCGCGCCGGACCTGAGCCTGGAACTGCCGATCGAAAGTAAGCCTGCGGTCGCACCGGCTCAGGATGTTCCCGATGCGCCTTGAACGCACCAGTTTCGCCAAGCGCCTGGGCAGCTATGCCGAGGCCACGGGACTGGAGGGCGCACCGATCCTCGAAGGCCGCTTGCTGCGCATGGTCGGCCTGACCCTTGAAGCCGAAGGCCTGCGCGCCGCCATGGGCAGCCGCTGCATGGTCATCAACGACGACAGCTATCACCCGATGCAGGTCGAAGCCGAGGTGATGGGCTTCTCCGGCAGTAAAGTCTTCCTGATGCCAGTCGGCAGTGTCGCCGGCATCGCGCCCGGTGCCCGAGTGGTGCCCTTGGCCGATACCGGTCGCCTGCCCATGGGCATGAGCATGCTCGGGCGGGTGCTGGATGGCGCCGGTCGTGCGCTGGACGGCAAGGGCGGGATGAAGGCCGAAGACTGGGTGCCAATGGACGGCCCGACCATCAACCCGCTCAAGCGCGAACCGATCAGCGAACCGCTGGACGTGGGCATCCGTTGCATCAATGGCATGTTGACGGTCGGCCGCGGCCAGCGGCTCGGCCTGTTCGCCGGTACCGGTGTCGGTAAATCCGTGCTGTTGGGGATGATGACGCGCTTTACCGAGGCCGACATTATCGTCGTCGGGCTGATCGGTGAGCGGGGGCGTGAAGTTAAAGAATTCATCGAGCACATCCTCGGTGAAGAAGGGCTCAAGCGTTCGGTAGTGGTGGCGTCCCCGGCGGACGATGCGCCGCTGATGCGACTGCGCGCCGCCATGTACTGCACGCGCATCGCCGAATATTTCCGCGACAAGGGCAAGAACGTCCTGTTGCTCATGGATTCGCTGACCCGTTTCGCCCAGGCCCAGCGGGAAATCGCCTTGGCCATCGGCGAGCCGCCGGCGACCAAAGGCTATCCGCCGTCGGTATTCGCCAAGCTGCCGAAGCTGGTGGAGCGGGCCGGTAATGCCGAGAAGGGCGGTGGTTCGATCACCGCGTTCTACACCGTGCTGTCCGAAGGCGATGACCAGCAGGACCCGATTGCCGACTCGGCGCGGGGCGTGCTCGACGGGCACATCGTGCTGTCTCGGCGACTGGCCGAGGAAGGGCATTACCCGGCCATTGATATCGAGGCATCCATCAGCCGGGTGATGCCGGCGGTGGTGTCGCCGGAGCACATGATGCGAGCACAGTATTTCAAGCAATTGTGGTCGCGCTATCAGCAGAGTCGCGACCTGATCAGCGTCGGCGCCTACGTCGCTGGCGGCGACCGCGAGACCGACCTGGCGATTTCCTTGCAGCCGCAGCTGGTCAAATACCTGCGCCAGGGGCTCAACGACAGCATCAGCCTGGGCGAAAGCGAAGCTTACCTCGCGTCGATCTTCGCGCCCGCGGCGGGCGGCTAACCGGCCATGGCCCAGACTCGGGCAGGGCGCCTGGCCCCCGTGGTGGAAATGGCCGAAAAGGCCGAGAAAACCGCAGTCCAGCGCCTGGGGCACTTTCAGGGGCAAGTGCGTTTGGCCGAAAGCAAACTCGCCGACCTCGAAGCCTTCCGTCTCGATTATCAGGAGCAATGGATCGTGCGGGGCAGCGGCGGCGTCTCGGGCCAATGGTTGCTGGGCTATCAGGGCTTTCTCGCGCAACTGGGCACGGCCATCGACCAGCAGCGGCAAAGCCTGGCTTGGCATCAGAACAACCTGAACAAGGCCCGGGACACCTGGCAGCAGGCGTTTGCCCGGGTCGAAGGCTTGCGCAAGCTGGTTCAGCGCTATGCCGATGAGGCGCGGGCGCTTGAGGACCGGCGCGAACAAAAACTGTTGGATGAATTGTCCCAACGCCTGCCACGGCAGGATCACCTGTAGGAGCGAACTCGCTCGCGATGAACCTGTGAGCGCACGGGGGTGTCAGGTTTACAGCGATAACGATTCGACAGTCACCACAACCTACCGCCTTGCTCCAACCTCTACCAAATGCTAAACCTTGTGCAAGCGGGTTTACCAATGACAAGGAAGCCATGAAATGTCAGTCGTTACAGAACTCTCTCCGGATGGGCAAAAACTGACGATATCGGTCAAGGGACGATTCGATTTCGCCAAGCATCAGGAGTTTCGTCAGTCCTACGAAGATAAACAGCCATCGGCGGTTGTGGTCGACCTGAAAGACGCCACTTACCTCGACAGCTCGGCACTGGGCATGCTGCTTCTGCTGCGTGATCACGCCGGTGGCGACGACTCCGATGTCCGCGTCGTCAACAGCAGTACCGACGTGCGCAAGATCCTCGCCATCTCCAACTTCGACAAGCTGTTCGACATCAGTTGATTGCCATGCAGCCACTGGAGCCGCTGACGATCCTGATTGCCGAGGATAGCGCCGCCGATCGCCTGCTGTTGTCGAGCATTCTGCGCCGCCAGGGGCACGAAGTGCTGACGGCGGCCAACGGTGCCGAAGCGGTCGAGGTGTTTCGCCAGCAATCACCGCACCTGGTGTTGATGGATGCGCTGATGCCGGTGATGGACGGCTTCGAGGCGGCCCGGCAGATCAAGGCTCTGGCCGGGGAAACCCTGGTGCCGATCATCTTCCTCACGTCGTTGTCCGAAAGCGAAGCCCTGGCCCGTTGCCTGGAAGTCGGCGGTGACGACTTTCTGGCCAAGCCCTACAACCAGGTGATTCTCGCTGCCAAGATCAAGGCGATGGATCGCTTGCGGCGCTTGCAGGACACCGTGCTGCAACAGCGTGACCAGATCGCCCGGCACCACGACTACCTGCTCAACGAACAGCGTGTGGCCAAGGCCGTTTTCGACAAGGTGGCGCACTCCGGCTGCCTGAATGCCGCTCCGAATATCCGTTATCTGCAATCGCCCTATGCGCTGTTCAACGGCGACCTGTTGCTGGCCGCATTCACCCCGGCCGGAGACATGCACGTGCTGCTGGGCGATTTCACCGGCCACGGTTTGCCAGCGGCAGTGGGTGCGATGCCCTTGGCCGAGGTCTTCTACGGCATGACCGCCAAGGGCTATGGCCTGGCGGAAATCCTGCGCGAGATGAATGCCAAGCTCAAGCGCATCCTGCCGGTGGACATGTTCTGCTGTGCCACGTTGCTGTGCCTGAGTTTTCAGCGTCGTTCGGTGGAAGTCTGGAATGGCGGCATGCCGGACGGTTACCTGCATCGCGTTGCCAGTGGCGAGCGAACGCCTCTGCCGGCGCGGAACCTGCCTTTGGGTGTGCTGAGCCCGGAATCCTTCGATGAGCGTACCGACGTGTATCCCATGGCCCTCGGGGATCGGGTGTTTCTACTGTCCGATGGGGTGATCGATACCTGCGACGCCAATGATCAACTGTTTGGCGCGCAGCGATTGCAGCAGGTGTTTGCCGCCAATCGGCATCCGGATGCGCTGTTCGAAGAGATCGAGCAGGCGCTGCGTCATTTCGGCGGTGAAGCGCGTGACGATGTCAGTATGGTCGAAGTCAGCCTGCTGGAGTCGACGCAAATCACTCCGCCGGCGTTGGTCTACTCCGACAGCGGCCAGTCCTGCCCGCTGGACTGGTCGGTAAGTTTCGAGTTTCGCGCCGCCACGCTCAAACGCTTCAATCCGTTACCCTATCTGTTGCAGTTGTTGCTTGAGGTCCATGGTCTTCGGGCTCAGAGCGGTGCGCTCTACAGCGTGCTGGCGGAGCTCTACTCCAATGCGCTGGAGCATGGCGTGCTGGGGCTGGATTCGAGTCTCAAGCGCGATGCCTCGGGTTTTGCGCGATATTATCAAGAGCGCAATACCCGGCTGGACGAGCTACTGGATGGCTATGTACGGTTGCATTTGCAGGTGACGCCAACGGACGATGGCGGTTGCCTGACCATTCACATTGAAGACAGCGGCAAGGGTTTCGATGTCGAACGGGTGATCGCAAGACCTTTGGAAGACGTCCGCCTGTCGGGGCGTGGGGTCAGTCTGATCCGCCAGTTGGGGCGTAATGCCCGCTGGACCGACAATGGTCGAAGTGCACGCGTGGAGTTTATCTGGGAGGCTCTGGCATAATCCGCGCATTCTTGATCAAGGAGTGAGCAAGTGGACGACACACATGTGGATCGCGACGTGCTGAGCGCATTGCAGGAAGTGATGGAAGAGGGCTATCCGGATCTGCTGGTTGTCTTTCTTGCAGACTCCGAAGAGCGCCTGAAAGTCTTGAGAACAGCCGACAGTGCCGCACGGCTCGTTGAAACCGCCCATAGCTTCAAGGGCAGCAGCAGCAATATGGGCGCCTTCCGGCTGACAGAGCTCTGCCGTCAACTTGAACAGCAGGCCAAAGATTTGCCATGGGCCGCCGTTCAGGAGTTGGTCGGCGAAATCGACCGCGAATTCGCCGATATCCGGCCTCTGTACGAAGCTGAACGACAGCGTTGCCCGGCGAAAATCTGAGCACACGCTGCATTTGGTCCTATTCGAGTGAAACTGGCTCGACTTTTGCAGTAAACTCATCCAACTGTACTTACGAGCCCCGTGCAGCGGAGACCGTTTCATGCCCGTTACCCCCGATATTCTGTTTCAGGCCTCCAGACAGGCCAAGACTCAAGCTGGCTCCGCCAATCCTCCGGCGCAGACCTCTGAGCCCGGGGGCAAGGCCGCAAGCTTCGCTGATGTCTACGCCGATCAGGCGCAAAGCAAGCCCACTGCGTTGGCGGATGCGTCGCTCAAGCCGGGTCGCGACAAAACCAGCGATGTTGCCGGAACCAAAGACGCTGGTGACGACAAGTCTGCCGCCGAGGAACCGGTGGTTGCCGATGGCGGCAAATCCTTGCCTGCCAAGAGTTCGGTGCCGGCTGGCGACAAGGTCGCTGGCGATGATGCGTCAGATGCCGACCCGGCTCCGGTCGTTGACGCCGCACTGCTGGATCCGGCGCTTGATCCTACATTGCAATCCATCGTATCGGCACCGGTAGCCCCCGCCGTGGTCGACACCGTGCAACCTGTCGTTGATGCGCCGGTTGCCGCTACGGCAACGGCTACGGCTGTACTCGCTCCAGCGCTGGCCACTGCCGAGGGCGATTTCGATCCCTCGACCGATCCGCTCGACGCATTGCCGGCGGTGCGCCTGGCGATGGAGCAGGGCGGTCACGTATCGGCGTCCAGCCAGGCGCAGCCCAAGGCTGCACCGACACAGGCGCAAGCCCAGGCTGACGCAGAGCTGACGCCAGAGCAAAATTTTGCCGCCGGCATGGCGACCCTGTTGGATGTTAAGGGTGACAAGAGCGACACCAGCCCGGGTGAAGACAAGGCTTTCAGCGGCTTGATCGATGACGGCCTGAAGGATCTCAAGTCCGCCAGCAGCGACACCCGTGTCGATGATTTCGCCAACCGTCTGGCAGCGCTGACCCAGGCGGCCACACCGAAGACAGCCAATGCCTTGCCGGTGAACCAGCCGATCGCCATGCACCAGAGCGGGTGGACCGAAGAGGTGGTGAACCGGGTCATGTACCTGTCCAGCGCCAATCTCAAGGCGGCGGACATCCAGTTGCAGCCCGCAGAGCTCGGGCGTCTGGACATTCGGGTGAACATGGTTCCCGATCAACAGACCCAGGTCACGTTCATGAGTGCGCATCCGGGCGTCCGTGAGGCGCTGGATGGGCAGGTCCATCGCTTGCGCGACATGTTCGCGCAGCAGGGCATGGGGCAGGTCGATGTCAACGTTTCGGACCAGTCCCGTGGTTCGCAGCAGGGGCAGGAACAAGCCCGGCAAGGTCAGAGCGGGCGGACCAGTGCCAGCGGCGGTCGCCTCGATTCAATGGATGATGACATCACCCCAAGCGTCGCTGAAGCGGCGGTCAATACCACCAGCGTGATCGGCTCCAGCGCGGTCGATTACTACGCCTGACCAAACGAACACCTAACCCTGTGGGAGCGAGCTTGCTCGCGATAGCGGTGTAACAGTCGATGAAAATGTTGACTGTTAAAATGCCATCGCGAGCAAGCTCGCTCCCACAGTGGCTTCGTGGTGATCTTCCGATCGAAGCCGGTCCGCCCAGCTCTTCCCGATACTTCTGGCATAACACTTGCTCTTGCCTTGCCGTGCGACTGTGAAAACCCGAATAGTGACGGATTATTGGCATGGCGAAGAGCGACGCAGCAGTAAAAGACCCCGCAACCAAAGGCAAACTCAAGCTGATTATCGTGATCGTGCTGGCCCTGCTGCTGGCGATCGGTGTGTCCGTGGGGGCGACCTGGTACTTCATGCACAGCGCTCAGAGCAAGCCTGCCGCCGTAGTGGAACAAACCGCTCCTGTCGGCAAGCAGCCAGCGATTTTCGAGGCGATGGCGCCGGCTTTCGTGGCCAACTTCAACCAGAACGGTCGCCAGCGCTACATGCAAGTGAGCATCACCATGCTCGCGCGCAACCAGGCGGATCTGGAGGCGCTCAAGGTCCACATGCCGGTGATCCGCAATAACCTGGTGATGCTGTTCTCCGGGCAGGACTTCGCGACCCTCGCCTCGCCGGTCGGCCAGGAAATGCTGCGGCAGAAAGCTACCGCCAGTGTCCAGGAAGTGGCGCAGAAAGAGCTCGGTAAAGTGGTGATCGAACAGTTGCTTTTCACTAATTTCGTACTGCAGTAGGAACACGACATGGCCGTGCAGGACCTGCTGTCCCAGGATGAGATCGACGCGCTGTTGCATGGCGTCGACGATGGTCTGGTACAGACCGAAAACGCTGCCGAACCCGGCAGCGTCAAAAGCTATGACCTGACCAGCCAGGATCGCATCGTCCGTGGACGCATGCCGACCCTGGAAATGATCAACGAGCGTTTCGCCCGCTACACACGCATCAGCATGTTCAACATGCTGCGTCGCTCGGCGGACGTGGCGGTCGGCGGCGTGCAGGTGATGAAGTTCGGCGAATACGTGCACTCGCTGTACGTGCCGACCAGTCTCAACCTGGTCAAGATCAAACCCCTGCGCGGCACCGCGCTGTTCATCCTCGACGCCAAACTGGTGTTCAAGCTGGTGGACAACTTCTTCGGCGGCGACGGCCGCCACGCCAAGATCGAAGGGCGTGAATTCACGCCGACCGAACTGCGTGTGGTACGCATGGTGCTGGAGCAGGCGTTCGTCGATTTGAAGGAAGCCTGGCAGGCGATCATGGAAGTCAACTTCGAGTACATCAACTCGGAAGTGAACCCGGCCATGGCCAACATCGTCGGCCCGAGCGAGGCCATTGTGGTGTCGACCTTCCACATCGAACTCGATGGCGGTGGCGGCGACCTGCACGTGACCATGCCGTACTCGATGATCGAGCCAGTGCGCGAAATGCTCGACGCCGGCTTCCAGTCGGACCTCGACGATCAGGACGAGCGCTGGGTCAACGCCCTGCGCCAGGACGTGCTGGACGTCGACGTGCCGATCGGTGCGACGGTGGCTCGTCGTCAGTTGCGCCTGCGCGACATCCTGCACATGCAGCCGGGGGATGTGATCCCGGTCGACATGCCGGAAGAAATGATCATGCGCGCCAACGGCGTGCCGGCCTTCAAGGTCAAGATGGGCTCGCACAAGGGCAATCTGGCGTTGCAAGTGATCGAGCCGATCGAGCGCCGTTGACCGGCGCTCGTACCCATTCGCGATTAAACGAATTCTGAATTTTTGCTCGCCGAGGACACTGACAAATGAACACGCAAGACGACCAGGCTCTGGCCGATGAGTGGGCAGCAGCCCTGGAAGAAACCGGTGATGCCGGGCAGGCCGATATCGATGCCTTGCTGGCCGCCGATTCCGGCAATTCCGCGTCCAACCGTCTGCCCATGGAAGAGTTCGGCAGCGTGCCGAAAAACAACGATCCGGTGAGCCTCGAAGGCCCGAACCTGGACGTGATCCTCGATATCCCGGTGTCGATTTCCATGGAAGTGGGCAGCACCGACATCAACATCCGCAACCTGCTGCAACTGAACCAGGGTTCGGTGATCGAGCTTGATCGCCTGGCCGGCGAGCCGCTGGACGTGCTGGTCAATGGCACGCTCATCGCCCACGGTGAAGTGGTGGTGGTCAACGAGAAGTTCGGCATCCGCCTGACGGACGTGATCAGCCCGAGCGAACGCATCAAGAAGCTGCGCTGAGTGAAAAGGGTTCTCGGGTTTGTATTGGCGATGCCGTTCAGCGTGCTGGCGGCTGAGCCTGTCGCTACGGCGACCACGGCTGCCGCGCCGGCAGTGAGCAGCGGTGTGGCTGGGCAACTGACGCAGCTGGTGTTCGGCTTGCTGCTGGTGCTGGGGTTGATCTTCCTCCTCGCCTGGTTGCTGCGTCGGGTCCAGCAGGCCGGTCCGGCTGGCAAGGGGCAGGTGATCGAGATTGTCGGTTCCCGCGCGCTGGGGCCTCGCGACCGCCTGATGCTGGTGCAGGTCGGCAACGAGCAGATCCTGTTGGGCCTGAGCCCCGGCAACATCACTGCGCTGCATGTGCTCAAGGAGTCGGTGCAAGTGCCGAGTACCGAGAAGCCGACGCCGGAATTTGCCCAGCGCCTGTTGGAGATGCTGGGTAAAGATCAGAAGGATAAGAAGTAATGGGTGCGCTGCGCATCGCCTTGATGCTGACCCTGATGCTGGCCGCGCCGCTGGCATTCGCCGCCGATCCGTTGTCGATCCCGGCCATCACCCTGGGCACCAATGCGCAGGGTGCGCAGGAATACTCGGTCAGCCTGCAAATCCTGCTGATCATGACCGCGCTGAGTTTTATCCCGGCGTTTGTCATGCTGATGACCAGTTTCACCCGGATCATCATTGTCTTCTCGATCCTGCGCCAGGCCCTGGGCCTGCAGCAGACACCGTCGAACCAGATCCTCACCGGCATGGCGCTGTTCCTGACCCTGTTCATCATGGCGCCGGTGTTCGACCGGGTGAACCAGGACGCCTTGCAGCCGTATCTGGCGGAAAAACTGACGGCCCAGGATGCGGTCGCCAAGGCCCAGGTGCCGATCAAGAACTTCATGCTCGCCCAGACCCGCACCAGCGATCTGGAACTGTTCATGCGCCTGTCCAAGCGCACTGACATCGCGACGCCGGATCAGGCGCCATTGACCATCCTGGTGCCGGCCTTTGTGACCTCCGAGCTGAAAACGGCATTCCAGATCGGCTTCATGATCTTCATTCCGTTCCTGATCATCGACCTGGTCGTGGCTAGCGTATTGATGGCCATGGGTATGATGATGCTGTCGCCGCTGATCATTTCCCTGCCGTTCAAGATCATGTTGTTCGTGCTGGTGGATGGCTGGGCGCTGATCATCGGCACGCTGGCCAGCAGCTTCGGCGGTGTCTCGCCATGACCCCGGAAGTTGCGGTCGACATCTTTCGCGAAGCGCTGTGGCTGACCACCATGATGGTCGCCGTGCTGGTGATTCCGAGTTTGCTGGTGGGCCTGTTGGTGGCGATGTTTCAGGCCGCCACGCAGATCAACGAACAGACCCTGAGCTTTTTGCCGCGCCTGTTGGTGATGCTGGTGACGCTGATCGTTGGCGGTCCATGGCTGGTGCAGACTTTCATGGAGTACATCCTGCAGTTGTACGGCAGTATTCCGCAGGTCATCGGCTAAGCCATGTCACTGCTTGCACTGACCGATACCCAGATCAGCACCTGGGTGGCGACGTTCATGTTGCCGCTGTTTCGCGTCGGCGCCTTGCTGATGGTCATGCCGGTGTTTGGCACGACCTTGCTGCCCCGGCGCATCCGCCTGTATTTCGCGTTGGCCATCACCGTGGTCATCGCGCCGGGCCTGCCGCCGATGCCTCCGGTCAATGCCCTGGATTTGAGCGGGCTATTGCTGATTGCCGAGCAGATTCTCATCGGTGCGGTGATGGGTTTTTCCTTGCAGCTGTTCTTCCAGGCCTTTGTGGTGGCCGGGCAAATCGTCGCCATCCAGATGGGCATGGGCTTCGCCTCCATGATCGACCCGGCCAACGGCGTATCGACGGCGGTGATCGGGCAGTTCTTCACCATGCTGGTGACGCTGCTGTTCCTGTCCATGAACGGTCATCTGGTGGTGTTCGAGATCCTCACCGAGAGTTTCACCACGTTGCCGGTGGGGGGCGGCCTGATGGTCAACCACTACTGGGAACTGGCCGGCAAGCTCGGCTGGGTGCTCGGTGCGGCGCTGTTGCTGGTACTGCCGGCGATCACCGCGTTGCTGGTGGTCAACATCGCGTTTGGCGTCATGACCCGGGCGGCGCCGCAACTCAATATTTTCTCTGTCGGCTTCCCGCTGATCCTGGTGCTTGGGCTGTTCATTGTCTGGGTCGGCCTGGCGGACATTCTCAACCAGTATCAACCGCTGGCCTCCGAGGCCTTGCAGTTGTTACGCGAAATGGCGCGGGCGAGCTGAGTCATGGCCGAGAGCGAAAGCGGTCAGGATAAAACAGAAGACCCCACGGAGAAGCGCAAGCAGGACTCCCGTGAAAAGGGTGAGGTTGCGCGGTCCAAGGAACTCAACACCCTGGCGATCATGCTGGTCGGTGCCTCGGCGCTGCTGATTTTTGGCGGCGCCATGGCGCAGGACATGATGGAGCTGATGCGCATCAACTTCTCGCTGCCGCGGGAGGTGATTCTGGATCAGCGCTCCATGGCCACCTACCTGATGCGCTCGGGGCAAATTGCCCTGTGGTCGATCCAGCCAGTGATGATCACGTTGGTGCTGGCTGCCATCATCGGTCCGATTTCCCTGGGTGGCTGGCTGTTCGCGGCAAGTTCCATGGCGCCCAAATTCAGCCGCTTGAACCCCGGTCCCGGCCTCAAACGCATGTTCTCGACCAAGTCGCTGGTCGAACTGCTCAAGGCTCTGGCCAAGTTCATCATCATCCTGTTCGTGGCGCTGGCGGTGCTGTCGTCGGACATCGACGACCTGCTGCGCATCGCCCATGAGCCCTTGGACATGGCGATCATTCACAGCCTGCAAGTCGTGGGCTGGAGTACCTTGTGGATGGCCTGCGGGCTGATCCTCATCGCTGCGGTGGATGTGCCGGTGCAGCTCTGGGAAAGCCACAAGAAGCTGCTGATGACCAAGCAGGAAGTGCGTGACGAGCACAAGGATCAAGAGGGGCGACCGGAGGTCAAGCAGCGAATTCGACAGCTGCAGCGCGAGATGTCCCAGCGGCGGATGATGGCCGCCATTCCCGAGGCCGACGTGGTCATCACCAACCCGACCCACTACGCCGTGGCCCTCAAGTACGACCCGGAAAAGGGTAATGCGCCGGTATTGCTGGCCAAGGGTAGCGACTTCCTGGCCCTGAAAATCCGTGAGATCGCGGCGGCCAACGAGATTCTGTTGCTGGAGTCTCCGGCGCTGGCGCGGTCGATCTACTACTCCACGGAACTGGAGCAGGAGATTCCCGGCGGTCTCTACCTGGCGGTCGCGCAGGTGCTGGCTTACGTTTATCAGATTCGACAGTATCGGGCGGGCAAGGGCAAGCGGCCTGATCCGCTTAAGGATGATTTGCCGATTCCGCCGGATTTGAGGCGCGACTCCTAGATTGGATGCTGCACGTGCGAGTTAATAAATTGGATAGATTCCATCCCTGATTAGTAAACGGGCTTTTTCTGGATGAACTCCGGTTAATACGCCTTCTGTTGCTTTTACGGCTGTTACGTTAAGGCTTTCGTGAACAATATTTCTGCCTGAAAGGTTATTTGCTCTAAGTGCAGGTCTTATATTTCCTGCTGCATTTTTCATGTTGTATAAATCCACGTACCTATCTATGCGGTAAGGGAGCGGTGGAGGAAGTTGACTCATTTGTTCATGATTTAGTGTTGAGTAGATTAGTTCTTGAAGAGTGGGGTTGCGCTTTGTAGTTGTCCATGTGCTATGCTCGGTTTTTGTTGATATTGTTGTTTCGTCAGCTATCACGGCTTTAATTCGATAATCATCGTCGCTCCATTTCCAGGTAGTCAATTCTTGCCAAGAGTTATCAGGTTTAAGTGTTTTCACATTTTTAGCTGTTGTGAATAGCGTTTCAGGTCCGCTTTTATAGGCGGGTCGAACAGGATTGGTTTCAAAGCGTGAAAAAAGCGTGCGAAACAATTTTGTTATAGAAATATGTCCATTTGGATCGTAACGATTTATTGGATCGCCTAAACAATAAGCATAGGTATTCAGCCCTCCCTTCCCAAATGGGCTTAAATTATCCGGACTATTAAACCGCATCAAATGCGGATTAAACGCCCGATAGCCATTTCCCAACAAATAATGCCCGGTCACCGGGTCCAGCCGTTCGCCGTTAAAACCCAGCAGGCTGAGCAAGCCGTTGAGTGCCGGGCGATGGCCATAAGGGGAGTAAGCGATGGGGGGCGGTTGGAGGCCCTTGTTGACGGTGTGTAATACCGAGCGTTGCAAGTCGGTAGCCAGCAACGTGGTATCGAGTGCGTCGCCCTCGCGTTGCTGCTGAGCCAATAAAAGGTCGTCGTTTTGAAAAATTGAATGCCTCGTCGCGCCCTGAATTTCGGTCGCCAAGCGGCTTTTGCAGTAAAAACGCTGGTGAGCGGGTACATCCGGTTGAAGCTGGCTGATCAGGCGATCCAGAGGGTCATAGCTGTAGCGGCAACGCAGGATGGGTTGTGTGGATTCCATGGAGGTCGCTCCAGATTCTCAAAGGGAGGGCGATTGAGTATCGGTGAGTCAGTCGCAGGTGGGTACTAGCAGAACTGATAGGTTCAGTGGTCTTTGCGGCGGGTGGGCAGTCCGGAGCGCCGCAATTCCTGTGGGAGTGAGCTTGCTCGCGATAGCGGTGGGTCAGCCAGCAAGTATGTTTGTTGTGCCGACGTCATCGCGAGCAAGCTCGCTCCCACAGGGTTCTCCGCTGTTTTGAAATTTAGCCTTTTTCTGAAGCTGCACAGGCTTACTCCACACCCTCAATTTCCCTCCACGCAAAAGTTGGAAAGCTTCTTGCAGTAGCCGCCCCGAGCCTGCTTCAGGCGTCAAAAGTTTGCTTTAAAGGAACGGGGAAAACCGGTGGATCGCTCTCAGTTATTCAACACTGCTCGCACAAACGTTGCCGATTTGAGTCGCGGCAATCTGGGCGTGCCGCTGTTGCTGCTGGTCATGCTGGCGATGATGATGTTGCCGGTGCCGCCGTTCCTGCTGGACGTGTTCTTCACCTTCAACATTGCCCTGTCCATTGTCGTGCTGCTGGTGTGCGTCTATGCCCTGCGCCCGCTGGATTTCGCGGTGTTTCCGACCATTCTGCTGGTGGCGACGTTGTTGCGCCTGGCATTGAACGTGGCTTCGACGCGGGTGGTGATGCTCCACGGCCAGGATGGTCATGCGGCGGCCGGCAAGGTGATCCAGGCCTTCGGTGAGGTGGTGATCGGCGGTAACTACGTGGTCGGTATTGTGGTCTTCGCGATTTTGATGATCATCAACTTCGTCGTGGTGACCAAGGGCGCGGGGCGGATTTCCGAGGTGAGCGCGCGTTTCACCCTCGATGCGATGCCCGGCAAGCAAATGGCGATCGACGCCGACCTCAACGCCGGTCTGATCGATCAGGCCCAGGCCAAGGCCCGTCGTTCGGAAGTGGCCCAGGAAGCCGAGTTCTACGGTTCCATGGACGGCGCCAGCAAATTCGTCCGCGGCGACGCCATCGCCGGCCTGTTGATCCTGTTCATCAACCTGATCGGCGGCATGGCGGTCGGTATCTTCCAGCACGGCATGACCTTCGGCGACGCCGGCAAGGTGTATGCGCTGCTGACCATCGGTGACGGTTTGGTGGCGCAATTGCCATCACTGTTGTTATCGACAGCAGCGGCAATCATGGTGACCCGTGCGTCCGGTTCGGAAGACATGGGCAAGCAAATCAATCGCCAGATGTTCGCTTCGCCCAAGGCGCTGGCGGTGGCAGCCGGTTTGATGGCGGTCATGGGCCTGGTGCCCGGCATGCCGCACTTCTCGTTCCTGAGCATGGCGGCCCTGGCGGCCGGTGGCGCTTACCTGTTCTGGAAGAAGCAGAACGTGGCCAAGGTTCACGCCCTGCAAGAGGTCAAGCGCCAGCAGGAGTTGCTGCCGTCGCCGGCCCGCGCCCAGGAAACCAAGGAGCTTGGCTGGGATGACGTGACACCGATCGACATGATCGGCCTGGAGGTGGGTTATCGGCTGATTCCGCTGGTGGACCGCAACCAGGGCGGCCAGTTGCTGGCGCGAATCAAGGGCGTGCGCAAGAAGCTGTCCCAGGATCTGGGCTTCCTGATGCCCACGGTGCATATCCGCGACAACCTCGACCTGGCGCCGAGTGCCTATCGCCTGACCCTCATGGGAGTGATCCTGGCCGAAGCGGAGATTTACCCGGATCGCGAGCTGGCGATCAACCCGGGGCAGGTCTACGGCACGCTCAACGGCATTACCGCCAAAGATCCGGCTTTCGGCCTGGAGGCGGTCTGGATCGAAATCAGCCAGCGCGCCCAGGCGCAATCCCTCGGTTATACGGTGGTCGATGCCAGTACAGTAGTGGCTACTCACTTGAACCAGATACTCTACAAGCATTCCAGTGAGCTGATCGGTCACGAAGAAGTGCAGCAACTCATGCAATTGCTGGCCAAAAGCTCGCCGAAACTGGCCGAGGAGCTGGTGCCGGGCGTGGTTTCGCTGTCGCAGTTGCTCAAGGTGTTGCAAGCGCTGTTGGCCGAACAGGTGCCTGTTCGCGATATCCGCAGTATTGCCGAGGCGATCGCCAACAATGCCGCCAAGAGTCAAGATACCGCCGCGCTGGTGGCTGCCGTGCGGGTTGGCGTATCCCGCGCAATCGTCCAAAGCATTGTAGGTACTGAGTCGGAGCTGCCAGTTATCACGCTGGAGCCAAGGTTGGAACAGATATTGCTCAATAGTCTGCAAAAGGCAGGACAAGGCTCGGAAGAGGGCGTTCTGCTGGAGCCAAGCATGGCTGAGAAGCTGCAACGTTCGTTGATCGACGCGGCGCAGCGTCAGGAGATGCAAGGTCAGCCGGTGATTCTGCTGGTGGCCGGTCCGGTTCGCGCGATGCTCTCGCGATTTGGCCGGCTCGCAGTCCCGGGTTTGCATGTGTTGGCTTACCAGGAAATCCCTGACAACAAGCAAGTGACCATCGTTGCGACAGTAGGGCCCAACGGCTGAGGTAGTGGTTTATGCAAGTTAAGCGTTTTTTCGCCGCCGATATGCGTCAGGCCATGAAGCTGGTTCGCGATGAGCTGGGCGCTGATGCCGCCATCATTGGCAACCGCCGGATCGCCGGGGGGGTCGAACTGACAGCTGCGCTGGATTACAAGTTGTCGGCGCTGGCGCCGCGGGTTCCGAACATGGAACTCGAAGACGAATTGCGCAAGACTCAGTCGCGGATCGTCACCGCCCAGGCCGAATTGAGCCTGCGTGGCGATGGCGAGAGCGACAATGCAACCAATCGCCAACTGTTCGCCGGATTGCCGTTGACTGCCGCCGAGCCGCTGATCGAGCCGACCTACGCCGAACCCCGTCGTCCCGCGCCGGCCGCTGCGCCAGCGTCCGGTGGCGTGGACCCGCGCGCGTTCGACTCGATGCGTTTCGAGCTCAACAGCCTGCGCGAACTGATGGAAGTACAACTCGGCTCCCTGGCCTGGAATCAGCTGCAAGGCAGCCGTCCGGACCAGGCCAACCTCTGGCGTCGCCTGCAACGTATCGGCCTGTCTGGCCCGCTGTCGCGCGACCTGCTGGCAATGATCACCGAAATCGAAGAGCCTCGTCAGGCCTGGCGCATGTTGCTGGCGCACCTGGCGCGCATGATCGTTACTCCGGAAGTCGAGCCGCTGGAAGAGGGCGGAGTGATCGCTATGGTCGGCCCTGCCGGCATGGGCAAGACCACCACCCTGGCCAAGCTGGCCGCCCGTTACGTGCTCAAGTACGGCGCGCAGAACATTGCGTTGGTGAGCATGGACAGCTTCCGCATCGGCGCCCAGGAACAGCTCAAGACCCTAGGGCGCATTCTCAATGTGTCGGTGACCCACGTCGATCCCGGCCAGTCCCTGGTGCAGGCCCTGGAGCCGTTGCTGCGCAAACGCGTGGTGCTGATCGATACCGCGGGCCTGCAGGCCAGCGATCCGGCGCTGCGCATGCAGCTCGAAAGCCTGGCCGGTCGCGGCATCAAATCAAAAAATTATCTGGTCCTGGCAACCACCAGCCAGAAACAGGTTCTAACGGCCGCGTATCACAGTTACAAGCGCTGCGGGCTCTCCGGCTGCATTCTGACTAAACTGGATGAAACGGCTAGTCTGGGTGAGGTGTTGAGCCTTGCCATCAGCCATGAACTGCCGGTGGCTTACCTGACCGATGGCCCGCGGATCCCGGATGATTTGCATCTGCCGCGCCGTCATCAATTGGTCAGCCGCGCCGTGAGCGTGCAAATGCAGGAAGAACCCAGCGAAGAAGCCATGGCTGACATGTTCGCTGACATCTACCACAGCCCGACCAAGCAGGTTGGCTGAGGTAATAATGAACAGTTTTTGTACCTACATCGATGGTCTGCCATGCATTGTTCCGTTTGTGAACGCGCAGCCAGTAATGTGGCCTCCGTCTATGCAAGACAAGGTAAAGAAATAACATGGGCAGCATGCATCCCGTACAGGTGATCGCGGTGACCGGCGGCAAAGGTGGCGTCGGGAAAACTAATGTGTCAGTGAACTTGTCCCTGGCTTTGGCCGAACTTGGCCGGCGCGTCATGCTGTTGGACGCCGACCTGGGACTGGCGAACGTCGACGTTCTGCTGGGCCTGACACCCAAACGTACCCTGGCCGACGTGATCGAGGGCCGCTGCGAACTGCGCGATGTATTGCTGCAGGGACCAGGCGGCATCCGTATCGTTCCGGCCGCATCCGGCACTCAGAGCATGGTGCATCTGAGCCCCGCGCAACACGCCGGCCTGATCCAGGCTTTCAGTGATATCGGCGATAACCTCGACGTACTGGTGATCGACACCGCTGCGGGCATTGGTGACTCGGTAGTCAGTTTCGTCCGCGCAGCCCAGGAAGTGCTGCTGGTGGTGTGCGACGAGCCGACCTCGATCACCGATGCCTACGCCTTGATCAAGTTGCTCAATCGCGACTACGGCATGAACCGCTTCCGCGTCCTGGCCAACATGGCCCAGAGCCCGCAGGAAGGACGCAACCTGTTCGCCAAGTTGACCAAGGTCACGGATCGCTTCCTCGACGTCGCCCTGCAATACGTCGGTGCGGTGCCTTACGACGAAAGCGTGCGCAAGGCCGTGCAGAAGCAGCGCGCCGTCTACGAGGCCTTCCCTCGTTCCAAGTGCTCGCTGGCGTTCAAGGCCATCGCGCAGAAGGTTGATACCTGGCCGCTGCCTGCCAACCCGCGCGGGCACCTGGAGTTTTTCGTCGAGCGCCTCGTGCAGCAGACAGCAGGACCTGTTCTATGACAGCCAGCGGCTACAACCTCTACAAGAAGTCGGCACGTGATGCGCAGTACGAGCTGATCGAGCGTTACGCGCCGCTGGTTAAACGCATTGCCTACCACTTGCTGGCGCGTTTACCGGCCAGTGTCCAGGTCGAAGACCTGATCCAGGCCGGGATGATTGGCCTGCTTGAAGTGTCGACCAAATATGACGCCGGCAAAGGCGCCAGTTTCGAGACGTACGCGGGCATACGAATCCGCGGCGCCATGCTCGATGAAGTGCGCAAGGGGGACTGGGCGCCACGTTCGGTCCACCGCAATACGCGCATGGTCAGCGATGCCATTCGCTCGATTGAAGCTAAAACCGGCCGTGACGCTAAAGATCACGAAGTTGCGGCCGAACTCCAATTGAGTCTCGACGATTACTACGGGATTTTGAACGACACCCTGGGCAGCCGGCTGTTCAGTTTCGACGACCTGTTGCAGGACGGCGAACACGAAGGGCTGCACGAGGATGGCGCGAGTGCTCATGTCGAGCCGTCACGCGACCTGGAGGATGAACGCTTCCAGGCTGCGCTGGCGGATGCGATTGCCAATTTGCCGGAGCGTGAGCGACTGGTGTTGGCGCTGTACTACGACGAAGAGTTGAATCTCAAGGAAATCGGTGAGGTCCTGGGGGTCAGCGAATCGCGGGTCAGCCAGTTACACAGCCAGTGCGCGGCCCGTTTGCGGGGGCGTTTGGGGGAGTGGCGAGCGCGCTGAAGGCAGTGTGGGGGACACTGCGAACGAGGCTGGTGTGGTGTTGAACTGCGCCGGTCGCGATCTGTTGTGCTCCAGACAGTCATTGAGTGCTTTGCCGGATTGATTGAAATGGCGTGTCCAGGTGCTGGGCGCGTTTAAGACTGCTTGGAGGTCGAATTGGACAAGAACATGAAAATCCTCATCGTTGATGACTTCTCAACGATGCGGCGGATCATCAAGAACCTGCTGCGTGACCTTGGGTTCACCAACACCGTCGAGGCCGACGATGGCACTACCGCCATCCCGGTGCTCAACAGCGGAAGCATCGACTTTCTGGTAACGGACTGGAACATGCCTGGCATGACCGGTATCGATCTGCTGCGCCACGTGCGTGCCGATGAAAAGCTCAAGCACCTGCCGGTGCTGATGGTGACCGCTGAAGCCAAGCGCGAGCAGATCATCGAAGCGGCCCAGGCCGGCGTTAACGGCTATGTGGTCAAGCCCTTCACGGCCCAGGCGTTGAAAGAAAAAATCGAGAAGATTTTCGAACGCATCGGTTGATGAGTGCGCCACGGGGGAGCTATGGGCAATAACGAAACTTCATTGGGCGATTTTGAATCGACCCTGAAAAAACACGCCGTCGAATTGGTCGAGAGCCTTGAAAAAGGCAAGTTCGGCGACGCGGTGCAATTGATCCATGAGCTCAACCAGACCCGTGACCGCGGCCTGTATCAGGAAGTGGGCAAGCTCACCCGCGAACTGCATAGCGCGATCGTCAATTTCCAGATTGACCCGCACATGCCGCAGGCCGAAGAAGTGTCGCAGATCACCGACGCCACCGAGCGCCTGGGGTATGTGGTCAAGCTGACCGAGGCTGCGGCCAACCGCACCATGGATCTGGTGGAAAGTGCCACACCACTGGTCAATGGCCTGGCCGATGAAGCCAAGGTGTTGAGCGCGGACTGGGGGCGCTTCATGCGTCGCGAAGTCGGCGCCGAAGAGTTTCGTGAACTGGCCCGGCGGGTCGACGGGTTCCTGACGCGCAGCGGCACGGACAATCGCGCGGTGTCGGGCAACCTGAACGACATCCTGCTCGCCCAGGATTACCAGGACCTCACAGGCCAGGTGATCAAGCGTGTGACCCAGTTGGTCACCGAAGTTGAAAGCAACCTGCTCAAGCTCGTGCTGATGGCCAGTCAGGTGGACCGCTTTGCGGGCATCGAGCATGACCGTGAAGCGATGCTTGCTGAAAAAGATCCACAAAAACATCTCTCTCAGGGTGAAGGTCCGCAGATTCATGCCGATAAAAGAGAAGACGTTGTGTCCGGTCAGGACGATGTGGACGATTTGCTATCCAGCCTAGGGTTTTAGAATTTTAGGCATTTTAGGTTTTTAGACCTTTAGGAGCACCCCCTTAATGAGCTTCGGCGCCGATGAAGAGATCCTTCAGGATTTCCTGGTTGAGGCCGGCGAGATTCTAGAGCAACTGTCCGAGCAACTGGTCGAGCTGGAAAGCCGCCCGGATGATGCGGATTTGCTCAATGCAATTTTTCGCGGTTTTCACACTGTAAAAGGGGGCGCCGGCTTCCTCCAGCTCAACGAGCTGGTGGAGTGCTGCCACATCGCCGAGAACGTGTTCGACATCCTGCGCAAGGGTGAGCGTCGCGTCGACTCGGAACTGATGGACGTGGTTCTCGAAGCGCTGGACGCGGTGAACAGCATGTTCAGCGAAGTCCGCGAACGCAGCCCGATCACGGCCGCGACACCGGAACTGCTCGCGGCACTGGCCCGTCTGGCCGAGCCGCAATCGGCTGACGAGGCGGCTGCCGCACCTGTCGTCGCCGTGGTCGAAGCGCCTGTGGCTGAAAGCGAATCGGGCGATATCACCGACAATGAATTCGAACAACTGCTGGACTCGCTGAACGCCGTCAAGGCCCAGGCCGAGGCCCCGGCGGCTGTTCCAGCGCCTGCCGGCAATGCCGCTGGCAGCGACGAAATCACCGATGCCGAGTTCGAGTCGTTGCTCGATCAACTGCACGGTAAAGGCCAGTTCGCCGTTGACGCGGTGGTCCCGGCACCGGCTGCGCCAGAAGCCCCGAAAGCGGCTGGCGACAGTTCCGATATTACTGACGACGAATTCGAAGCACTGCTCGACCAGCTGCACGGCAAGGGTAATTTTGCTGTCGAGGCGCTGGAGTCGGCCATTGCTTCTGTGCCTGCACCCGCGGCACCAAGCGCGGTGGCGGCCGGCAGCGATCTGATTTCCGATCACGAGTTCGAAGCGCTGCTCGACGAATTGCACGGCAAAGGCAAGTTCACTGAAGTGGGCGCGACGGTTGGAACGGCAACCGGCGCCAACGCCTCGGTGGCGGCACCTGCCGCGAAGGCAGCCGCGCCGAAACCGGTGGCCAGGGCCCCCGAGCCAAAAGCCGAAGCGCCGGCCCCGGCAACTGCTGCACCGGCATCGTCCCGTGCCCCGGCCGCGCCACCGGCGGAAAAACCGGCGAGCGAAGCCGAGACCACGGTACGTGTCGATACCGCGCGTCTGGACGAGATCATGAACATGGTCGGCGAGTTGGTGCTGGTGCGTAACCGCCTGGTCCGCCTGGGCCTCAACAGCGGCGACGAAGCCATGTCCAAGGCCGTGTCGAACCTCGACGTGGTCACCGCCGACTTGCAAACCGCGGTCATGAAGACCCGGATGCAACCGATCAAGAAAGTCTTCGGGCGCTTCCCGCGCCTGGTTCGCGACCTGGCCCGCCAGCTCAAGAAAGAGATCAACCTGGAGCTGGTCGGCGAAGAAACCGACCTCGACAAGAACCTCGTCGAGGCCCTGGCCGACCCGCTGGTCCACTTGGTGCGCAACGCGGTTGACCACGGCATCGAGTCACCGGAAGAGCGTGAAGCCTCGGGCAAGGCCCGGGGTGGCAAGGTGATCCTGGCGGCGGAGCAGGAAGGCGACCACATCCTGCTGTCGATCTCCGACGACGGCAAGGGCATGGACCCGAACGTGCTGCGTTCCATCGCGGTAAAACGCGGTGTGATGGACAAGGACGCCGCCGATCGCCTGAGCGACACCGAATGCTACAACCTGATCTTCGCCCCGGGTTTCTCGACCAAGACCGAGATTTCCGACGTATCGGGTCGTGGCGTGGGCATGGACGTGGTGAAAACCAAGATTTCCCAGCTCAACGGCTCGATCAACATCTACTCGGCCAAGGGCCAGGGTTCGAAGATCGTCATCAAGGTGCCGCTGACCCTGGCGATCATGCCGACGCTGATGGTCATGCTCGGTAACCAGGCGTTCGCGTTCCCGCTGGTGAACGTCAACGAGATCTTCCACCTCGACCTGTCGACCACCAACGTTGTGGACGGCCAGGAAGTGGTGATCGTGCGGGACAAGGCGCTGCCATTGTTCTATCTCAAACGCTGGCTGGTCAGCTCCGCCGCTCACGAAGAGCAGCGCGAGGGCCATGTGGTGATCCTTTCGGTGGGCACGCAGCGGATCGGCTTTGTCGTCGATCAACTGGTGGGCCAGGAAGAAGTAGTCATCAAGCCATTGGGCAAAATGCTCCAGGGAACCCCGGGCATGTCCGGCGCCACCATCACCGGTGACGGCCGCATCGCGCTGATTCTCGATGTTCCGAGCATGCTCAAGCGTTACGCCACACGGCGTATTTGATTCTGGTGGAGCGAGGCGCCTGGCCTCGCTCCATCTAATGGAGTGTTTATGGCAGTCAAAGTCCTGGTGGTGGACGATTCGGGGTTTTTCCGCCGCCGCGTCTCGGAAATTCTTTCAGCGGATTCCAATATCCAGGTCGTCGGCACGGCGACCAACGGCAAAGAGGCGATCGATCAGGCGCTGGCCCTCAAGCCGGATGTGATCACCATGGACTACGAGATGCCGATGATGGACGGCATCACCGCCGTGCGGCACATCATGCAACGCTGCCCGACCCCGGTCCTGATGTTCTCCTCGCTGACCCACGAAGGCGCCCGGGTCACCCTCGATGCGCTGGATGCCGGCGCGGTGGACTTCCTGCCGAAGAATTTCGAAGACATCTCGCGCAACCCCGAGAAGGTCAAACAACTGTTGTGCGAGAAGATCCTGAGCATCTCGCGCAGCAATCGTCGCGTCAGCACTTACAGCGCTCCGGCCCCTGTGGCCGCACCTGCTCCAACAGCTGCGCCTTCGAGCGTCGGCAGTTACGGCAGCAGCGCGCCCGCGCGTCCGGCACCGATCCCTGCGCGTACGCATGCGGCCACTGCGTCGTCGCCCGCGCCGAAACGCAAAGCCTTCAAACTGGTGGCCATCGGTACGTCCACCGGCGGCCCGGTCGCCCTGCAGCGAGTGTTGACTCAATTGCCGGCCAACTTCCCGGCCCCGATCGTGCTGGTTCAACACATGCCGGCGGCCTTCACCAAGGCCTTCGCCGAACGCCTGGACAAGCTCTGCCGCATCAGCGTCAAGGAAGCCGAGGATGGCGATATCCTGCGTCCGGGCCTGGCGCTACTGGCACCGGGTGGCAAACAGATGATGATCGACGGCCGCGGCGCGGTGAAAATCCTCCCGGGTGACGAGCGTCTCAATTACAAGCCGTGCGTGGACATCACCTTCGGTTCGGCAGCCAAGACCTACGGTGACAAAGTTCTGGCGCTGGTCCTGACCGGCATGGGCGCCGACGGCCGCGAAGGCGCGCGCCTGCTCAAGCAGGGCGGCAGTTCGATCTGGGCCCAGGACGAAGCCAGTTGCGTGATCTACGGCATGCCGATGGCCATCGTCAAAGCCGAGCTCGCCGACGCGGTGTACAGCCTGGACGACATTGGCAAGCACCTGGTCGAGGCCTGTATCTGATGGATGTCCTAAGCCTGATTGGCATCATCATGGCCTTTGTCGCGATCATCGGCGGCAACTACCTTGAAGGCGGTCACCTCGGCGCCCTGGCCAACGGCCCGGCAGCGCTGATCGTGCTCGGCGGCACCATTGGCGCCGCGCTACTGCAATCGCCGATGAGTGCCTTCAAGCGTGCCATGCAGATCCTCGCCTGGATCCTGTTCCCGCCCCGTGTCGATCTGGCCGGTGGCATCGACCGCGTGGTGAATTGGAGCCTGACCGCCCGCAAGGAAGGCCTGCTGGGCCTTGAAGGCATCGCCGACGCCGAGCCGGACAACTACGCACGCAAAGGCCTGCAACTGCTGGTTGACGGCGCCGAGCCGGAAGCGATCCGCAGCATTCTGGAAGTGGACTTCTACACCCAGGAAAGCCGCGACATCGAAGCGGCCAAAGTCTTCGAAAGCATGGGCGGTTACGCGCCGACCATCGGCATCATCGGTGCGGTCATGGGCCTGATTCATGTCATGGGCAACCTCGCTGATCCATCGCAACTGGGCAGCGGTATTGCCGTGGCGTTCGTCGCCACTATCTACGGTGTGGCCAGTGCCAACCTGGTGCTGCTGCCGATTGCCGCCAAACTCAAATCCATCGCGTTACGTCAGTCGCGTTATCGCGAGATGTTGCTGGAAGGGCTCCTGTCGATCGCCGAAGGTGAAAACCCTCGCTCCATTGAGTTGAAGCTTCAGGGCTTCATGGATTAAGGGAATAAGCTCATGGCCCGTCGTCGACATCAGGAAGAACACGTTAACCACGAGCGCTGGCTGGTGTCCTACGCGGACTTCATCACCTTGCTGTTCGCCTTTTTCGTGGTGATGTACTCCATCTCGTCGATCAACGAAGGCAAGTACAAGGTCATTTCCGAGGCGCTGATCGGGGTCTTTACCGATTCCGATCGTTCGCTCAAGCCGATCCCGATCGGTGACGAGCGACCGAAGACCGTGACCCCGGCCAAGCCGCTGGTCAAGGACAGTGACCAGGTCGATGCCGGCGTCTCCGGCGCCAGCGATCCGCTCAAGAGCATCGCCGACGACATCAGTGCGGCGTTCGGTGACCTGATCAGCTCCAACCAGATGACCGTACGCGGCAATGAGTTGTGGGTCGAGATCGAGCTTAATTCCAGCCTGTTGTTCGGCAGCGGCGACGCCATGCCCAGCGACATCGCGTTCAACATCATCGACAAGGTCGCGGCGATCCTGAAGCCGTTCGACAACCCGATCCATGTCGAAGGTTTCACCGACGATCAACCGATCCGTACCGCGCAGTACCCGACCAACTGGGAGCTGTCCTCGGCACGCTCGGCGAGCATCGTGCGCATGCTGGCGATGCAAGGGGTGAACCCCGGTCGCCTGGCTTCGGTGGGCTACGGCGAGTTTCAGCCGGTGGCCAACAACGCCACCGCCGAAGGCCGCGCCCGCAACCGTCGCGTGGTGCTGGTGGTGTCGCGCAACCTCGATGTTCGCCGCAGCCTGACCGGCACCGGAACCGCCCATGCGCAACCGGATGCCGCTTTGAAGCGTGCTGGCACACAAACTGCACCGACCCCGGTCAAGTCGCCGGTACGAGAGAACGCCGTCAATTCTCCGTCACCCGCATTAACACGTTGAGCTATTTCTCGGTCGATCCGTTCGGCCGGGAGGAACAATCCGAATGAGAGTCTGGGCAGTCGCCAATCAAAAGGGTGGTGTCGGTAAAACCACTTCCTCCATCGCTTTAGCCGGTTTACTGGCGGAGGCGGGCAAGCGTGTGGTCGTGGTCGATCTCGACCCCCACGGCTCCATGACCAGCTACTTCGGCTACGATCCCGACGCCCTGGAGCACAGCAGCTACGATTTGTTCCTGCACAAAGGCAACGTGCCCCAAGGCCTGCCGGGTCAACTGCTGCTGTCGACCAGTGACGAGCGCATCTCCCTGTTGCCCTCCAGCACCGCACTGGCCACCCTTGAGCGCCAGTCGCCGGGGCAGAGCGGTTTGGGCCTGGTGATTGCCAAGAGCCTGGCGCAACTGTGGCAGGACTTCGATTACGCCGTGATCGACAGCCCGCCATTGCTCGGCGTGCTGATGGTCAATGCCTTGGCGGCGAGCCAGCAACTGGTGATCCCGGTGCAGACCGAGCATCTGGCGGTCAAAGGCCTTGAGCGCATGGTCAACACCCTGGCGATGATCAATCGCTCTCGCAAACAGGCGCTGCCCTTCACCATCGTGCCGACCCTGTTTGACCGCCGCACCCAGGCGTCCCTCGGAACGTTGCGCGTGCTGCGCGACAAATTCCCCGACGAAATCTGGCAAGGCTATATCCCGGTGGACACGCGCCTGCGCGATGCCAGCCGCGCCGGTCTGACGCCTTCACAATTCGACGGCAAGAGCCGTGGCGTTCTCGCTTACCGTGCGTTGCTCAAGCATTTGCTGGCGGCGCAACTTGTGCCGCAGGTGGCATGAGATGAAACCAATCCCTGTAGGAGCGAGCTTGCTCGCGATGGACGACAACGATTACGTGCGCTGTCTGGATGATCGCGTTTCCCGACAGTTTTTCGCGAGCAAGCTCGCTCCTGCAGGGGGGCAGCCATGAACCGGCCGTTTAAGACCACCTCGCGCCCGCAACTGGCGCTTCAGTCTTATCTGGACAGCTTGCTGCAGGACATCACCGAGGAATTTGCGCCACAAATCGAAGCGCCTCCCCGGGTGGTCGAGGTTGAAGCGGCGCTGGACGAATTCCAGGCGGCAGTGCTCGAAGAACAGGCCCACGATGCGCAAAAAACTGTAGTTGCTCCCGCTCCTGTGGTCACGCCGGTAGCGAAGGCTCCAGTAGCCGTGGTCGAAGCACCGGCACCCATGCTGGCGCCGGTATCGACCATCGCACCGTTGCTCCAGGCGTTGGTGCCGCAGGCCATCGAAGTGCAACCAGCACCGGAGCCAGCTGTTGTCGAAGTGCCTCAGGCACTGGTGCCGCCAGTCGTCGAAGTTCATCTGCCGCCAAGCAATACGCCGCCACCGGTGGAAACCGACGGTCGTCCGTCCTGGGCTGCCGAGCCCTTCGAATGCCTGCTGTTCGATGTCGCCGGCTTGACCCTGGCGGTGCCGCTGGTGTGCCTGGGGTCGATTTACTCCCTGGCCGGCCACGAGTTGACCCCATTGTTCGGCCAGCCCGAATGGTTCCTGGGCATCCTGCCGAGCCAGGCCGGCAATCTCAAGGTGCTCGATACCGCGCGTTGGGTCATGCCCGACCGATACCGCGACGATTTCAAGCAAGGTCTGCAATACGTGATTTCGGTGCAAGGCTACGAGTGGGGGCTGGCAGTGCATCAGGTCAGCCGCTCGTTGCGCCTGAACCCGAATGAAATCAAATGGAGAAGTCACCGAGGTCAGCGGCCATGGCTCGCCGGCACGGTAATTGAACACATGTGCGCCTTGCTCGATGTCGCCTCACTGGCCGAGTTGATCGCCAGCGGCGGAGCCCGGCACATGTCCGGCGACAAGCCGGGCCACAAACCGACATCAGTCAAATAAACAAAACAGGCGACGTCACTCTGATGATGTTGCACAGAACACACACCGCCAGGGCGGTTTTTTGAGGGGGCAGGGTATGAATGACAAGGCAACGGCGGCAAAAGGTTCCGAAGATCCGATCCTGCAATGGGTCACCTTCAAGCTGGACAACGAGACCTACGGCATCAACGTGATGCGCGTCCAGGAAGTCCTGCGTTACACCGAAATCGCCCCGGTCCCGGGTGCCCCGAGCTACGTGCTGGGCATCATCAACCTGCGCGGCAACGTCGTGACCGTGATCGACACCCGCCAGCGCTTCGGCCTGATGAATGCCGAGATCAGCGACAACACCCGTATCGTCATCATCGAAGCCGACAAGCAGGTGGTCGGGATCATGGTCGACAGCGTGGCCGAAGTGGTTTACCTGCGTCAGTCGGAAATCGAAACCGCGCCGAACGTGGGTAACGAAGAGTCCGCCAAGTTCATTCAAGGCGTATGCAACAAGAACAACGAATTGCTCATCCTGGTCGAGCTCGACAAGATGATGAGCGAAGAAGAATGGTCGGAACTGGAGAGTATCTGATTGATTCTCGAGGTTGCGGTCATTGTCCTGTTCCTGTTTTGGGCAGGCACGCTGGCAATGTTCCTGGCGTACATTCGCGGTCAAAAGCAGATCGCCGCGCAACAGGCCCAGGGTGATGCGCTGCGCGATCAGCGCATCAAGGACCTGGCCAGGCGCGTCGAGGATTACCAGAACGGCAATGTGCGCATGGGCGAGGACCTGCATGAACTGCGGGCGATCGTTGCGCCCTTGCCGGACAAACTCGCCCAGCTGGAACAACGCGACCCTTCAAGCCTGTCGTTCGCCCAGGCGGCGCGACTGGTCGGGATGGGCGCCAGCGTCAACGAACTGACCCAGTCCTGCGGCTTGACCCAGGCTGAGGCGGAGTTGATGAGCAAGTTGCACAAGAACTGACAGCCTGTAGGAGCGAGCTTGCTCGCGATGGTCGTTAACGATGACGCGGGCTTCCTGAAGAAACGCGGCGCTCATACCTCCATCGTGAGCAGGCTCGCTCCTACAATGGTTCTATGTCGGACACAGAACATATGTTCACCGCAGATCACCTGTGGGAGCGAGCTTGCTCGCGATGGACGTCAACGATGACGCGGACCTCCTGAAGAAACGCGGCGCTCATACCTCCATCGCGAGCAGGCTCGCTCCTACAATGGTTCTATGTCGAACACAGAACATGTGTTCACCGCAGATCACCTGTGGGAGCGAGCTTGCTCGCGATGGACGTCAACGATGACGCGGGCTTCCTGAAGAAACGCGGCGCTCATGCCTCCATCGCGAGCAAGCTCGCTCCTACAGTGGTTCCATGTCGGACACAGAACATGTGTTCACCGCAGATCATCTGTAGGAGTGAGCTTGCTCGCGATGGACGTTAACGATGACGCGGGCTTCCTGGAGAAACGCGGCGCTCATGCCTCCATCGCGAGCAAGCTCGCTCCTACAATGGTTCCATGTCGGACATGGAACATGAGTTCACCTGTGGGAGCGAGCCTGCTCGCGATGGCGTACTCGCAAACTCAATAATCATCCCCGCGCTCGGTAATATCCTTCTCGACCATCAGCGCATCCGTATCCTGCCCCGCCGGAAATTTCCCCTTCAAACTCCACGCAAACGCAATGATCTCTGCAATCGTCAGATAGAGTTCCTGCGGAATGCTGTCCCCCAGTTCCATGCGCGCCAGCAGTCTCACCAGTTCGGCGTTTTCGTAGATCGGCACTTCGCAGTCGCGGGCAATGCGCAGGATTTCTTCCGCCAGCTCTTCGTCGCCCTTGGCGGTGAGGGTGGGGGCGTGGGTGCCGTCGTATTTGAGAGCGATGGCCTGGCGTGGGGCGTTGGGGTTTTTCATGCGGTTTCGTCGACCCAGCGTTGTTCGAGGCGGGTTTGCGGGCCTTGGGGCGGTGTGCCGAGGTGGCAGTCCAGGTCGCCGACGTTCAGGCCGGCGGACAGCAGGCGATCACGCAGCTCGGCCAAATTGCTTTCGATCAGGCTGGCGGTGTATGGCCGCTCGGCCCAGAGCTGGCCGCAGAGGCTGCCCTTGACCAGTTGCGCCTGGATTTGCAGCGGCCCCAAAGGCTCCATGGAGAAGGCCAGCTCCACACGCCACAGCTGTTGCTTGGGTTCGTGTTCTTCGCGACGCTCCTTTGGCTGTTGTTTTTCGGCGGCGTCTTCGCGCTGGAACTTGACCTGCAAGGGCACGATGTCCTGCATTGTGCGCATCGGGATTTCCAGCTGCCAGGTGCTCATCAGCCGTCCGTCGGCGGTTACGCCGGTCTGTTCCAGGCTCGACAGTTGATGGCTTTGCAGGCGTGAAACCGCGGCGGCGGCCAGGCGAAGCAGGTGTTCGAGGTCGTTTTCACCGTCGGCACCTTTTAACAGACGTTCGGGCAGCGGGAAACCGGTCGGCGACGGCTTGGCACTGACCTGACCGAGCATGCCCAGGGCATTGCGGACAAAATTCGGCATGGCCTGGGCCAGGGTATTGGCGGCGATGATCGCGCCGAGGCTGGTGTTGGCTGGCAAGCCCTGACTCAACTGCGCAACCAGTTTGAGCAAATCGCCTTTCATGTCCGGCGCGAGCGTCGGGTTTTGCCCGGTCAGCAGTTTGCTTTCGAGAAACATGCCGCTGCTGGCCAGGGCCTGGGCCAGGCCCTTGGGGCTGCTCAACTGTTGAACATCCGGTAAGCCGGCGAGCAAACGGGCAGCAGCGCTGCGCAATTCAACGGATGTCTGGTCCGAGGGCGGAAGGTTCTGCAGGCGCATGAGCAAGCTATCCAGCGAGCCCTGGCGGCTTTGCTGGTCGACCAGTTGCTGGGTCACCGCCAGTTGTTCCTGTCGGCTGCTCAGGGGCACGAACTTCACGGTCTGGGCGTCCTGCACCTGTGCGCTCAACAAGGTGCCGATACGCAAGGGTTGCGGGCTGTCGATGCTCAGGGTACTGCCGCTCAGTACGGTGTTTAGCAGGCCCACCATCGAGCGAAACACCATGGGCTGGCCGGGCACCTGGGGCAGCACTTGCGAGGTTAGCACTTTGCCCTGCAGCAGGGTGCCAACGGGCAGTTGCGCGGTGTCGAGGCGGGTGAGGGTGGCGACGTTGGAAGCAATGGCCTGCTGCACCGTCACGGCCAGGTTGCCCGCCGAGGGCTGGGTGACGACCAGCGTGGTGCCCTGGGCCAGCGGTTGATTGCTGGTGGTCTGGACTGTGGTCTGGCGGCCGCTGTCGAGGGTGACCTTGAGCAGCATCTGGAAAGTCTGGTCCGCCTGCTTGAGCGACAACACTTCGGCCTGGGCGGTTTGACCGACGCTGATCAGCCCCTCCACCGGCGTCAGCAACTTGAGCAACTCACCGCTGACCACCTGCGGGCGCGAAGTCGCCGGGAGGGTTTGCGGTAGCGGGAGGATGTTCATTTCGCCTGTCATACGCGGTCACAACCTGAGGAAAATGCACTCTTTAGAGTAAGGTATGGCATGTATAATGCCGCGCCGTTGTATCCAATAATGGCGAAAACTTTGCAATTGTTTGACGCAGCTCTCTAGAACAAGACGCCATTGCATCTATGCTGCATCTCTTTAACGGCCGCGCCAGAGCCGACTTGAACCGTATAAGGCCCGTGATCCCTTGACCAGTCCTGTCCTGCAAACCGTTGCCCTTGCCTGTGAGCGAGACCTTCGGCTGCTCTTCGAAAATCTCGATTTGAGACTGGCCAGTGGCGAAATGATGCAAATCAGTGGCCCCAACGGCAGCGGCAAGACCAGCCTGTTGCGCCTGCTCTCCGGGCTGATGCATCCGACCGCCGGTCAAGTGCTGCTCAACGGCAAGCCCCTTGATGAGCAGCGCGCTGAGCTGGCGCGCAATCTGCTGTGGATCGGCCATGCGGCGGGAATCAAGGATCTGCTGACACCGGAAGAGAACCTGAGTTGGCTCTGCGCCCTGCATCAACCGGCCTCCCGTGAGGCGATCTGGCAAGCCTTGGCGGCGGTCGGCTTGCGCGGATTCGAAGATGTTCCCTGCCACACTCTGTCCGCTGGGCAGCGGCGTCGCGTCGCACTGGCGCGTTTGTATCTGGACAGCCCGCCGTTGTGGATTCTCGATGAGCCGTTCACCGCTCTCGACAAGCAAGGCGTGGCGCAACTCGAAGAACACCTGGCCGGCCACTGCGAACGTGGCGGCATGGTGGTGTTGACCACCCACCACACGCTGAGCCGGATGCCGGCCGCTTATCGCGACATCGATCTGGGGAATTGGGCCGTATGAGTGTTTTTGGCCTGTTGGTCGCCCGTGAGGCCCGTCTGCTGTTTCGCCGTCCCGCGGAGCTGGCCAATCCGCTGGTGTTTTTCGCCATCGTCGTTTCCTTGTTCCCGTTGGCGGTCGGACCCGAGTCTCAATTGTTGCAAACCTTGTCTCCGGGGTTGGTCTGGGTCGCGGCACTTTTATCGGTTCTGCTCTCGCTGGACGGGCTTTTCCGCAGTGATTTCGAAGACGGATCCCTTGAGCAGTGGGTCCTTTCGCCGCACCCCCTGCCTCTTCTGGTTTTGGCCAAAGTGCTGGCACACTGGGCTTTTTCCGGTCTGGCACTGGTTTTGCTCGCACCCTTGCTGGCGCTGATGCTCGGTTTGCCTGCCGCCTGTCTGCCGGTGTTGCTGCTTTCGTTGCTGCTCGGTACACCGGTACTGAGCCTGCTCGGTGCGGTGGGTGCGGCGCTGACGGTGGGCTTGAAGCGCGGTGGCCTGTTGCTGGCACTGCTGATTCTGCCGTTGTACATCCCGGTATTGATCCTTGGCAGTGGCGCCTTGCAGGCGGCCTTGCAGGGAATGCCGGCGACCGGTTATCTCCTATGGCTTGGCAGCCTGACCGCCTTGGCGATAACCCTGACACCTTTTGCAATAGCCGCTGGCTTGAAGATCAGCGTCGGCGAATAATGAGGTCTGGTCAAAATTTGATCAGTAAAGGCCCAGGCTCTTCACAGTAAAGAGCAACCGTGATGGAAACAGTATGAACTGGACGTGGTTTCACAAGCTTGGCTCGCCCAAATGGTTTTACGGCATCAGCGGCAGAATGCTGCCCTGGCTGAGCGTCGCGGCGTTGCTGCTGATCAGCGTTGGCGTGGTCTGGGGCCTGGCCTTCGCGCCGCCGGACTACCAGCAGGGCAACAGCTTCCGCATCATCTATATCCACGTTCCGGCCGCCATGCTGGCGCAGTCCATCTACGTGATGCTGGCCGTGTGCGGCATCGTCGGCCTTGTGTGGAAGATGAAACTGGCCGACGTCGCCCTGCAATGCGCGGCACCCATCGGCGCCTGGATGACCGCCGTGGCGTTGGTCACCGGGGCGATCTGGGGCAAGCCGACCTGGGGCTCGTGGTGGGTCTGGGATGCACGCCTTACGTCCATGCTTATCCTGCTGTTCCTGTACTTCGGTCTCATTGCGTTGGGCAACGCCATCAGTAATCGTGACAGCGCGGCCAAGGCCTGTGCGGTGCTGGCGATTGTCGGTGTGATCAACATCCCGATCATCAAGTACTCGGTGGAGTGGTGGAACACCCTGCACCAGGGCGCGACCTTCACCCTCACCGAAAAACCGGCGATGCCAGCCGAGATGTGGCTGCCACTGCTGCTGACGGCGCTGGGTTTCTACTGTTTCTTCGGCGCGGTCCTGCTGCTGCGCATGCGTCTTGAAGTGCTCAAGCGCGAAGCCCGGGCCAGTTGGGTCAAAACCGAAGTCGAAAACAGCCTGGAGGTCGCTCGATGAGTTTTGCTTCATTCGGCGACTTCGTCGCCATGGGTCATCATGGCCTGTATGTCTGGTCAGCCTATGGCATCTGCCTGGCGGTATTGGCCCTCAACGTGGCGGCGCCGATCCTGGCCCGCAAGCGGTATCTGCAACAAGAGGCGCGCCGTCTGCGCCGGGAGAACGGCAAGTGAATCCGCTGCGTAAAAAGCGTCTTATCATCATTCTCGCGATCTTGGTCGGGGTCGGCGCTGCCGTTGGCCTGGCCCTGAGTGCCCTGCAGCAGAACATCAACCTGTTTTACACACCGACCCAGATCGCCAACGGCGAAGCCCCGCAGGACACGCGTATCCGTGCCGGCGGCATGGTCGAAGCCGGTTCCTTGCAGCGCTCCGGCGACTCGCTGGACGTGAAGTTTGTCGTCACCGACTTCAACAAATCCGTGACCATCACTTATCGCGGCATCCTGCCGGACCTGTTCCGCGAAGGGCAGGGCATTGTTGCCCTGGGCAAACTCAACGCTGACGGCGTCGTGGTGGCCGATGAAGTGCTGGCCAAGCACGATGAAAAGTACATGCCGCCGGAAGTGACCAAGGCGTTGAAAGACAGCGGCCAGTCGGCACCCACTCCCGCGAAAGAGGGCTAACTGATGACAGCTGGAATCTTCATTCCCGAATTGGGCCACCTGGCCATGATCCTGGCGCTGTGTTTCGCGCTGGTTCAGGCCGTGGTGCCATTGGTCGGTGCCTGGCGCGGTGACCGCTTCTGGATGAGCCTGGCCCAGCCGGCCGCGTGGGGGCAGTTCGCGTTCTTGCTGTTCGCCTTCGGTTGCCTGACCTACGCCTTCATGGTCGACGATTTCTCCGTGGCCTATGTGGCCAACAACTCCAACAGTGCCTTGCCGTGGTACTACAAGTTCAGCGCCGTGTGGGGTGCCCACGAAGGTTCCCTGCTGTTGTGGGCCTTGATTCTCGGCGGCTGGACCTTTGCGGTATCGGTGTTTTCCCGGCAATTGCCGCAGGTCATGCTGGCCCGCGTGCTGGCGGTGATGGGCATGATCAGCACCGGTTTCCTGCTATTCCTGATCATGACCTCCAATCCGTTCAAGCGCATCCTGCCGCAAATGCCCACCGACGGTGCCGACCTCAACCCGCTGCTGCAAGACATCGGCCTGATCGTTCACCCGCCGATGCTGTACATGGGCTACGTCGGCTTCTCGGTGGCCTTCGCCTTCGCCATCGCCGCGCTGATGGGCGGTCGCCTGGACGCCGCCTGGGCGCGCTGGTCGCGTCCGTGGACCATCGTGGCCTGGGCGTTCCTCGGTATTGGTATCACCCTTGGTTCGTGGTGGGCCTATTACGAACTCGGCTGGGGTGGCTGGTGGTTCTGGGATCCGGTGGAAAACGCCTCGTTCATGCCATGGCTGGTGGGCACCGCACTGATTCACTCGTTGGCGGTCACGGAAAAACGTGGCGTGTTCAAAAGCTGGACCGTGTTGCTGGCCATCGCCGCATTCTCCTTGAGCCTGCTGGGTACCTTCCTCGTGCGTTCCGGCGTGCTGACCTCGGTGCACGCCTTTGCGTCCGACCCGGAGCGCGGGGTGTTCATCCTGATTTTCCTGCTGTTCGTGGTCGGTGGTTCGCTGACGCTGTTCGCCCTGCGCGCGCCGGTGGTCAAGAGCCAGGTGGGCTTCAACCTCTGGTCCCGGGAAACCCTGCTGTTGGGTAACAACCTGGTGCTGGTGGTGGCCGCGTCGATGATTCTGCTCGGCACCTTGTATCCGCTTATTCTGGACGCCATGACCGGCGCCAAGCTGTCCGTCGGTCCGCCATACTTCAACGCGCTGTTCATTCCGTTGATGGCATTGCTGATGGTGGTGATGGCGGTCGGCGTGATCGTGCGCTGGAAAGACACTCCGGTGAAATGGCTGGTAAGCATGCTCACCCCGGTCCTGCTCGGCAGTGCCGCGCTGGCCGTAGTGGCCGGCATCGCCTACGGCGATTTCAACTGGGCCGTGCTCGCGACCTTCATGCTCGCTGCCTGGGTGTTGCTGGCCGGCGTGCGTGACATCTTCGACAAGACTCGCCACAAGGGCCTGATCAAAGGACTGCCAACCCTGACCCGCAGCTACTGGGGCATGCAGATCGCGCACCTGGGCATCGCCGTGTGTGCGCTGGGTGTCGTGCTGTCGAGCCAGAACAGTGCCGAGCGTGACCTGCGCCTGGCGCCCGGCGAATCCATGGACCTGGGCGGCTATCAGTTCGTCTTCGAAGGCGCCAAACACTTCGAAGGACCGAACTTCACCTCCGACAAGGGCACCGTGCGGGTGATCCGCAACGGCAAGGAAATCAGCGTGCTGCACCCGGAAAAACGCCTCTATACCGTGCAGAACTCGGTGATGACCGAAGCGGGCATCGACGCCGGTTTCACCCGCGACCTCTATGTCGCCCTCGGTGAACCACTGGGTAACGGCGCCTGGGCCGTGCGCGTGCACGTCAAGCCGTTCGTGCGCTGGATCTGGTTCGGCGGCTTGCTGACAGGTGCAGGCGGGTTGCTGGCGGCGCTGGATCGGCGTTATCGGGTCAAGGTCAAAAGCCGCGTGCGCGAAGCACTGGGCATGTCGGGAGCCACTGCATGAAGCGTTGGTTGATGTTGCTGCCACTGGCGATTTTTCTGGTGGTCGCGGTATTCCTTTACCGTGGGTTGTACCTGGATCCGGCCGAGCTGCCTTCGGCCATGATCAACAAGCCGTTCCCGGAGTTTTCCCTGCCGTCGGTGCAGGGCGACAAGACCCTGACCCGCGCTGACATTCTGGGCAAACCGGCGCTGGTCAACGTCTGGGGCACCTGGTGCATTTCCTGCCGGGTCGAGCACCCGGTGTTGAACAAACTGGCCCAGCAGGGCGTGGTGATCTACGGCATCAACTACAAGGATGTCAACGTTGATGCCTTGAAGTGGCTGAAGGACTTCCACAACCCGTATGCGCTGGACATTCGTGACGACGAAGGCTCGTTGGGCCTCAACCTCGGCGTGTATGGCGCACCGGAAACCTTCTTCATCGACGCCAAAGGCATCATCCGTGACAAGTTCGTCGGCGTGATCGACGAGCAGGTCTGGCGTGAAAAACTGGCGGGCAAGTACCAGGCGCTGGTCGACGAGGTCAAGCCATGAAGCGCTGGTTCGCTGCCGTTGTCCTGGGCTTGAGCCTGGCGGGCGTGGCCCACGCGGCCATCGACACCTACGAGTTCGCCAAGGAAGAAGACCGCGAGCGTTTCCGCGAGTTGACCAAGGAGCTGCGTTGCCCCAAGTGCCAGAATCAGGACATCGCCGATTCCAACGCACCGATTGCCGCCGACCTGCGCAAAGAGATTTACCGCATGCTCGGCGAGGGCAAGGACAACCAGCAGATCATCGACTTCATGGTCGATCGCTACGGTGATTTCGTCCGCTACAAGCCTGCGCTGAACGCCAAGACCGCCTTGCTCTGGTTCGGCCCCGCCGGCCTGCTGCTGGGCGGTGTCGTGATCATCGCGGTGATCGTCCGCCGTCGTCGCGTGCAACGCGCCGGCACCCCGGACTCGCTTTCTGCCGAGGAGCGCTCGCGCCTCGACCACCTGTTGGATAAAACCAAGAATGATTGATTTCTGGCTCGCTGCAGGTCTGCTGCTTCTGGTTGCCCTGAGTTTTCTGTTGATCCCGGTGCTGCGCAGCCGTCGCGCCCAGCGCGAAGAGGATCGTACCGCCCTGAACGTCGCGCTGTATCAGGAGCGCGTGACTGAGTTGCAGACTCAGCAGGAAGAGGGCGTGCTCGATGCCGCGCAAATGGACGCCGGTCGCGCCGAAGCTGCCCGTGAGTTGCTGGCGGACACCGAAGGCGCTGAAGCGCCACGGGTGTCGCGTCTGGGCAAACCCTTGCCGTTGCTGGCGGCCATTCTGGTGCCGGTGCTGGGCCTGGGCCTGTATCTGCATTTCGGTGCCAGCGACAAGGTCGAACTGACCCGCGAATTCTCCCAGGCACCCCAGTCGATGGAAGAGATGACGCGGCGCCTGGAACGTGCGGTCGCCGCTCAACCGGATTCCGCTGAAGGCATGTATTTCCTCGGTCGCACCTACATGGCTCAGGATCGCCCGGCGGACGCGGCGAAAATGTTCGAACGCACCGTGAGTCTGGCCGGTCGCCAGCCCGAGTTGCTCGGTCAATGGGCCCAGGCCCAGTACTTCGCCGATGGCAAGAAGTGGTCGGACAAGGTCCAGGCCCTGACCGACGAAGCGCTCAAGACCGATCCGAAAGAAGTCACTAGCCTTGGCTTGCTTGGCATTGCCGCGTTTGAAAGCGAGCGTTATCAGGACGCCATCGATTACTGGAATCGCCTGTTGGCGCAGCTGCCGCCGGAGGACAAGTCCCGCGAGGCGCTGCAAGGCGGAATTACCCGGGCCACGGAAAAGCTGGTGGCCAGTGGCGGCAAGGTTGCACAAGCACCGGCGGCAAAGGCCTCGGCGTTGCTCAAGGTCAGTGTCGATCTGGCCGCGGACCTCAAATCCAAGGTCCAGCCTGGCGACAGCGTGTTCATCTTCGCCCGTGCGATCTCCGGTCCTCCGGCCCCGCTGGCGGTCAAGCGCATGACCGTGGCCGACCTGCCGGTGACCGTCGAACTGGGCGACGCCGACGCAATGATGCCGCAATTGAAACTGTCGAACTTCCCTGAAGTCCAACTGGTTGCGCGCATTTCCCGTGCCGGCAAACCGACCGCCGGCGAATGGATTGGTCGCAGCCAGCCCCTGGCCAGCAGCACCACCGCGCCGCAGACACTGACCATCGACAGCCCGGATAAATAACAGGAAACGCCACCATGACCGCCATTGCTCGTATTGCCCTGCTCAGCGCTGTTTTGGGGTTAAGCGCTTGTGCGGTCCAGCAACCAACGGAACATCAGGCACCACCACCGTTCCCGCCGTCGCAGCCTAGCCCCACGCCATCGACGTCGCCTGTACCGAGCAAGCCGACCATCCCGGCCAAACCCTCCAAGCCGTTGCCACGCACTTCTGCCAGCTTCGCGCCACCACCGGGGGGCAATAGCCATTGGGATCCGAAGCTTGGGGTGTATGTGCTTGATGACCAGCCCAATACCTTTTATCGCCAACGTACCTATTACCGCTGGGATAATGGTTGGAGTCGGTCGATTAGTCCGCAAGGGCCGTGGGAAGATACTGACATCCAGGGTGTACCGGGTGGCCTGGGGCGGAAATTCGGGCAGTAACGCAAAAAGGCGACCTTCGGGTCGCCTTTTTTGTGCCTGCTGGAATGTGATGGGTGGGTCACTGCTCAATTCTGTGGGAGCGAGCTTGCTCGCGATGGCGGCCTGAATGAGTCCATACATAAGGGCGGAACCCTAAATGGCCGTGACCGCAGAAACGGATATGTACACCGGTAAAAACACTCCGCCACCGCAGGCAAGCCAAGCACCCACAGCCTCCAACGCCGGATTGACCTGCGCTGCGAGGACACCCTCAGCGTAACCGTGACCCGCTGGAAAACCCGCTGGTGCAACCGGTGTCGGTGATGGATCATACGCGGGGCCTGCGGGCTGATCTGGCGCAAGCGCAATCAGGATGGTCTGCCGTGGGGCCGGCAAACAGGTCGAAAAATGAAGAGGATGGTTTGATGGCGGGCAGGTTGATCTATCTCATCGGGCCTTCAGGTTCGGGCAAGGACAGCCTGCTGGATGCCGCGCGTACACGGTTGGCCGAACGAGGCTGCCGCGTCGTGCGGCGGGTCATCACGCGTTCGGCAGAAGCCGTTGGCGAAGCGGCGCTGGGCGTCAGTGAACAGCAGTTCTCCGAAATGGAGGCCCAGGGCGCGTTTGCCCTGAGCTGGCACGCCAACGGGTTGTCCTATGGCATCCCGCGGGAAATCGACGATTGGCTGGCCGCCGGGCAGGACGTGCTGATCAATGGCTCTCGAGGGCATTTGCAGAACACGCGCCAGCGCTATCCGAACGCGTTGGTGCTGTTGTTGACTGTGGATCAGGCAGTACTGCGCCAGCGCTTGCTGGAACGCGGGCGGGAATCGCCGATCGAGATCGATCAGCGGTTGGCACGCAATGCCCGATTCTGCGAGCAATTGCTGGCGGAGGACCCGGCCGTGCACATGCTCGACAACTCAGGGCCGCTTGAGCAAACGGTCGAACGGTTGCTGGTCTGCATTGACGAGTAACTCCGGGCTGCCTGTCAGGTCTTCCAGGCCAACAACCCCTGCACATACTTCACGAACGCCCGAGCCTTGGCACTGGCCATTCTCCCCATAGGGAAAACCGTCCACAAATCCAGGTCCGGCAGTGCCCAGTCCTTCATCACTTCCCGAACCGAACCGTCGGCCAGTTCCGGCGCAAACATCCATTGCGAGGCCATGGCCAGCCCTTGGTGGGCCAGCACGGCTTCTCGCAGGCCTTCGGCGGCATTGACGCGGATCCGGCCGCTGACGATGACCGATTGCTCCTCGCCGGCCTTGTTGAACGGCCGATCCACTGTGGGAGCGAGCCTGCTCCGGGCGGCGATCCGACCGGGTTTTGAGGCTTACGCCGTCGCCAGCGAAGCCTTCTGCGAAGCACTCAAGAACCGCAACAACGCCAACAGCGGAAACGCGCTGCCGACGATCACGATCCACAACCAGCCGCCGTGTTCGTACACCGCGCTGGCCACCGAAGAGCCGAAGGCGCCGCCGATGAAGATGCTGGTCATGTACAGCGCATTCAGGCGGCTGCGGCTTTTGCCGTCGAGGGCGTAGACCGCACGCTGGCCGAGGACCATGTTCATCTGCACGCAGAAGTCGAGCACCACGCCGGTCACCGCCAGGCCGATAACGCTGTAGACCGGATGGATAAACGCCGGCATGAAACTCAGGCTGGCAAACAGCAGGGCCAGCAACGATGCGATGCGGGTGTGTCCGGCATCGGCCAGGCGACCGGCGATCGGGGCAGCAATGGCGCCGATGGCCCCGACCAGGGCGAAGATCGCGATCTCGCTTTGCGACAAACCGTGATTGCGCGCCAGTTCCAGCGGCACGGCGGTCCAGAACAGGCTGAAGGTGGCAAACATGCAGCCTTGGTAAAACGCACGCTGGCGCAGGACCGGTTGCTTGCGCAACAGCGTCCACAGAGAGCCCAGCAACTGGCCATAGGACGCGCTGTGATCAGGCTCACGCTTGGGAATGGTTACGGCCAGCACGATGCTGATGGCCGCCATCAACACTGCGGCAATCACAAACATCGCCCGCCAGCCAAAGTGGTCGGCCACCACGCTGGACACCGGTCGGGCCAGCAGAATGCCGAGCAACAACCCACCCATGATCCCGCCCACCACACGACCACGGGTTTCTTCCGGTGCCAGGTGCGCGGCCAACGGAATCAGGATTTGCACCGAAACCGAACTGAACCCCACCAACAGCGAAATCAGCAAAAACACGTTCGGCTGATCGGTAAACGCCGCACCTAGCAGGCTGACAATTGCCACCAGCGTGGTGATGATCATCAACCGGCGGTTCTCCAGCAGATCCCCCAGCGGCACCAGGAAAAACAGTCCCAGCGCATAGCCGATCTGAGTCAAGGAAACGATCAGGCTGGCCATGGTGTTGGTCAGGCCAATGTCCGGCGCGATCAGGCCGATGATCGGCTGGGCGTAGTAGATATTGGCGACAATGGCGCCGCAGCAGAAGGCGAACAGCAGCACCATGCCTCGGGTCATTGTCGCGGTGCCGTGGGACACCTGGGTCGCTGGGTTCATAACGGGTCTCGCTGTACGGAAAGGAATGCGCGCAGGCTAATGGGCTGACTGAAACGGCGGAAGTGGGATTGGAGTGATAGCAATCATTCCATTGCGGAATGACTGACGAACGCGTGTGTCTTGCGTCAGAACATCGAGGGTGAATGATACATTCACTTACATCTTGTTCGTGAAGACCTTTGTGACGCAGGGCGCTGACAGCACGCTCACCGCCCAATCCATTTCGGCGGGCAAGGATGGCGTGACGCCGCCGATGTAGCGGGATGTCGCAGAACCTGTGGGAGCGAGCTTGCTCGCGATAGCGTAATGGCAGTCAACGACGATGCTGACTGTTCAATTGTCATCGCGAGCAAGCTCGCTCCTATAGAAGTTGCAGTGTTTCAGTCGATTACCTGCCGCTGTAGATCTGGTCGAAAACCCCGCCATCATTGAAGTGGGTCTTCTGCACGGTGCGCCAGTCGCCGAAGGTCTTCTCGACCGACAGGAAGTCTACTTTCGGGAAACGGTCGGTGTACTTGGCCAGCACGGCTGGGTCACGCGGGCGCAGGTAGTTTGCCGCGGCAATTTCCTGACCTTCCGGCGACCACAAGTACTTCAGGTATTCCTCGGCCGCTGCACGGGTGCCTTTTTTGTCGACGGTCTTGTCGACCACCGATACCGGTGGCTCGGCTTCGGCGGAAACGCTTGGGTAGATGACTTCGAACTGATCGCGGCCGAACTCGCGGGCGATCATTTCCGCTTCGTTTTCAAAGGTCACCAGCACGTCGCCGATCTGGTTGGTCATGAAGGTGGTGGTGGCGGCACGGCCACCGGTGTCGAGTACCGGCGCTTGCTTGAACAGTTTGCCGACGAAGTCTTTGGCCTTGTTCTCGTCGCCGCCGTTTTTCAGCACGTAGCCCCAGGCCGAGAGGTAGGTATAGCGACCGTTACCGGAGGTTTTCGGGTTTGGCACGATGACCTGAACGCCGTCCTTGAGCAGGTCCGGCCAGTCTTTCAGGGCTTTCGGGTTGCCCTTGCGCACGATGAACACTGTGGCCGAGGTGAACGGCGCGCTGTTGTTCGGCAGGCGCGTGACCCAGTTGTCCGGGACCAGTTTACCGTTGTCCGCCAGGGCGTTGATGTCGGTGGCCATGTTCATGGTGATGACGTCGGCCGGCAAGCCGTCGATGACCGAACGCGCCTGTTTGCTGGAGCCGCCGAAGGACATTTGCAGGGTGATGTTTTCGTTATGCTCGGCTTGCCAGTGTTTCTGGAACGCAGTGTTGTAGTCCTTGTAGAAATCGCGCATCACGTCGTAGGAAACGTTGAGCAGGGTCGGTGCAGCCTGGGCGATGTTGCCCAGGGCGAGGCCAGCGGCGATAAGCGAGGCGCCAAAGAGTTTTTTCACTGCGCATTCCTTGTTCTATTAAAAGTGGGGCAATTTGCCAGCGACTATAACTGGGCTCGTATAGTCCTTTAAAGATTAAAAAGCTCTTTGCTTATTCCCGTTTCCTGAATAGCGCATTACCGCAACGGGAACAGAACGACGCTTCCTGTTCGTGGCTGTTTTTCGCACACACCGGGCAGTCGTGCTGCAACTGGCCGCCACGCATGGCCGTGGCCAGTTCGGCGGTGAAGATCCCGGTGGGCACGGCGATGATCGAGTAACCGGTGATCATCACCATCGACGAGATGACTTGGCCCAGTGCGGTCTTGGGCACGATGTCGCCGTAACCGACGGTGGTCAACGTCACGATAGCCCAGTAAATGCCCTTGGGAATGCTGGTGAAGCCATGTTGCGGGCCCTCGACCACATACATCAGGGTGCCGAACACCGTCACCAGGGTGCAGACGCTGAGCAGGAACACAAGGATCTTCTGCTTGCTGCCACGCAGGGCATCGAGCAGGTAATGAGCTTGCTTGAGGTACGGGCCGAGCTTGAGCACGCGGAAGATCCGCAGCATCCGGATCACCCGGATGATCAGCAGGTACTGGGCATCGCTGTAGTACAGCGCGAGGATGCCGGGCACGATGGCCAGCAGGTCCACCAGCCCATAGAAACTGAAGGCGTAGCGCAGGGGCTTGGGCGAGCAGTATAGGCGCAGGATGTACTCGCCGAGGAAGATCGCCGTGAAGCCCCACTCGATGTACGCCAGCAGGCTGGCGTAGTGCTGGTGAACGTCATCGATGCTGTCCAGAATCACGACTACCAGGCTGGCGAAGATGATCAGCAGCAGGGTGGAGTCGAAGCGTCGACCGGCGACGGTGTCGGTCTGGAAAATAATCACGTACAGGCGATTTCGCCACGTGTCGTTGCTGATCATGCACATCGCCTTGGCCGCAAATCAGCGCAGCCTAGGTTGATTCTCCCCGGTAGCGCAAGGCGTGCTTTCGACCGTGGCTCTGCCGAGCATTTGCACGACGCTGCGAATCAGCCAGCCGGCAAGAATGAACGGCGCGGTCAGGGTGGGCAGACCGATGGCGGCAAACAGCGGCGTCAGCAGCAGCGCCAGGCCGATGCCAACCAGCGGCAGCCACGGTTGGCGACGCTGGGAGCTGAAGGCGAGGGCGACCAGCACGGCGTTATAGCCACCGAGGCCGAGCAGTGCGGTATAGAAATCGTGGTTCAGCAGGCTCCAGCCCATGCCCGCGACTGAGGCCAACAATGCCCAGCAGAATGCGCGGCGATCAGCGATCAGCAAACCGGCGGCAATCATCGCACCGGCCAGCGGATGACCGAGGAACATCACCTGGCCGAGGCCTTTGAGTGGCGCGGCGAGCATGTTCAGGGTGCTGACTTCGATCAAGTGCGGCTCTGTCGAGGGCGTGGTGAAGCACAGCAGCAACCAGCCCAGCCCAACGAAGGGCGCGGTGTAGGCCGGCAGGTATTGGCTGAACCGGACGCGCTTGAGCCACTGTTGGGTGACCATCGCGCTCAGGCCACCGGCGGCCAGAATCAGTGGCGGCATCATCGCCGACCAGGGGAAATACAGGCTCAGTAACAGTCCGAGCAGCACGCCGTTGTAGCTGAACAACCCGGCCTGACGATCAGCCTTGGCATAGTTGCGGCGTTGCGCAGTGAGCAGCCCGGCGACACCACCGAGCAAGGCGCCGCCGAGCAAGGCGGGCGCCGTGAACAAAATGGCCAGGACGCACAGCAGGCCGCACAGCGGATTGCGCTGGAGAAAGATCTGGCTGAAGCCGTTGAGCAAGGCTTCGGCCCAGTCGGGGCAGTGGGTGTTGAAATGGTTGGCAGGCATGGCAGGTCTGAAAGTCAGTGGGACCGGGTTGCCTGCATCGCGAGCAAGCTCGCTCACACACTGAATCTTTGTTCAGTCTTGGTTCCGTGAACGACACAAAACCAATGTGGGAGCGAGCTTGCTCGCGATAAGGCCGGTACAGGCGCTAGATCAATGTCTCGATACGCAGAGAGTTAGTCGACCCCGGCTCGCCAAAGGGCACACCTGCGGTGATCAGCAGTGTGTCGCCACGCTGCGCCATGCCTTGGGCCTGGGCAATTTCCAGTGCCGTCGAGCAGACTTCATCGACCTGACGCAGGCGGTCGTTGACCACCGAGTGCACACCCCACGCCACGCTCAGGCGACGGGCGGTCTGCAGGTTCGGTGTCAGGTTGAGGATCGGCACCGTCGGCCGCTCCCGCGCCGCACGCAGGCTCGACGCACCGGACTCGCTGTAGTTGACCAGCACCGCCACCGGCAGCACGTTGCTGATACGGCGAATGGCGCAGCTGATCGCATCTGAAACAGTCGCCTCGGCTTTCGGCCGGCTGACGTCCAGTTGAGTCTGATAGTCCGGACCGTTTTCCACCTGGCGGATGATCTTGCTCATCATCTGCACGGCTTCGAGCGGGTATTCGCCGGATGCGGTTTCCGCCGACAGCATCACCGCGTCCGCACCTTCGGCCACGGCGTTGGCCACATCGGTGACTTCGGCGCGGGTTGGCGCGGGTGAGAAGCGCATCGACTCCAGCATCTGAGTGGCGACCACCACCGGTTTGCCGAGCTGGCGGCAGGTGCTGATGATGTTCTTCTGGATCTGCGGCACGCTTTCGGCCGGCACTTCCACACCCAGGTCACCCCGGGCGACCATGATCGCGTCGCTCAATTCGGCGATCTCGCGCAGTTGCTCGACGGCCGAGGGCTTCTCGATCTTGGCCATCAGGAAGGCCTTGTCGCCGATCAGGGTACGGGCTTCGCGGATGTCATCGGGACGTTGCACGAACGACAGCGCCACCCAGTCCACACCCAACTCCAGCCCGAAGGTCAAGTCGCGGCGATCCTTGGCGGTCAGCGGGCTCAGGTCGAGCACCGCTTGCGGTACGTTCACGCCTTTGCGGTCCGACAGTTCGCCGCCATTGAGCACGGTGGTGTCGATGGCGTCGGCGTACTTGGTCACCACCCGCAGACGCAACTTGCCATCGTCCAGCAGCAGGTCCATGCCCGGCTCCAGCGCGGCGATGATTTCCGGGTGGGGCAGGTTGACCCGGCGCTCATCGCCCGGCGTGGCATCGAGGTCCAGGCGCAAGGCCTGGCCGCGAACCAGTTGCACCTTGCCTTCGGCGAACTTGCCGACCCGCAGTTTCGGGCCTTGCAGGTCCATCAGGATGCCCAATGGATAATTGAGCTGACGCTCGACTTCACGAATCCACTGGAAACGCTGGGCGTGGTCAGCATGATCGCCATGGCTGAAGTTCAGACGGAAGATGTTGACCCCGGCCAGCACCAGTTCACGGATGGCATCGATGCCGTCGATGGCCGGGCCGAGCGTGGCGAGGATTTTGACCTTTTTATCAGGCGTCATGTTTAGTGCTCTCAAGGATCAGAATGGCGCGGAAGTCGTTGACGTTGGTACGGGTCGGCTCGGTGACTATCAGGGCGTCCAGCGCCTCGAAGTAGCCGTAACCGTTGTTGTTATCCAACTCGTCGCTGGCGCTCAGGCCCTTTGCCGCGGCGCGGGCGTAGCTGTCCGGGGTCATGATCGCGCCGGCGTTGTCTTCGGAACCGTCGATGCCGTCGGTGTCTCCGGCCAGCGCATAGACGCCGGGCAGGCCCTTGAGGCTGTCGGTCAGGCTGAGCAGGAACTCGGCGTTGCGCCCGCCACGGCCATTGCCGCGCACGGTGACGGTGGTTTCACCGCCCGAGAGAATCACGCAGGGCGCCGCCAGCGGCTGACCGTGCAGGACGATCTGCCGTGCGATGCCGGCGTGGACTTTCGCCACCTCACGGGATTCGCCTTCAAGGTCGCCGAGGATCAGCGGACTGAACCCGGCCTGACGGCATTTCACCGCCGCCGCTTCAAGGGATTGCTGCGGGCGGGCGATCAACTGGAAATGACTGCGTGCCAGGCTCGGGTCGCCGGGTTTGACGGTTTCCGATTCGGGGCTTTGCAACCAGGCGCGCACCGAAGCCGGAACCTCGATGGCGTAGCGTTTTAGGATCGCCAGCGCTTCGGCCGACGTGCTCGGGTCGGCCACGGTAGGGCCTGAGGCGATGACCGTGGCGAGGTCGCCCGGCACATCGGAAATCGCATAGGTATAAACCGTGGCAGGCCAGCAGGCTTTGCCCAGACGCCCACCCTTGATCGCCGAGAGGTGCTTGCGCACGCAGTTCATCTCGCCGATGGTGGCGCCGGACTTGAGCAGGGCTTTGTTGATCGACTGCTTGTCGGCCAGGGTGATGCCTTCGGCCGGCAGTGCCAGCAGGGCAGAGCCACCGCCGGAGAGCAGGAAGATCACGCGGTCGGATTCGTTCAGGTCGCTGACCAGTTCCAGCACACGCTTGGCCACCGCCAGACCTGCAGCGTCCGGTACCGGATGTGCGGCTTCGACCACTTCGATTTTTTCGCAAGGTGCGCCGTGACCGTAGCGGGTCACCACCAGGCCGGACACTTCACCCTGCCAGCAGCGCTCGACCACCTGGGCCATGGCGGCTGCGGCTTTGCCAGCACCGATGACGATCACGCGACCGCTGCGGTCGGCAGGCAAATGGGCTTCGAGGACTTGTTGCGGATGCGCCGCATCGATGGCTGTGGCAAACAGCTCGCGCAGCAATTGTTGCGGATCGACCGACATGGCGGGCTCCCGGAATTCTTGTTATTTGAAGGGCAACTCGGGTTCCTGTGGGAGCGAGCTTGCTCGCGATAGCGGTGTGTCAGTCAACATGGATGTTGATAGTCAGGGCCTCATCGCGAGCAAGCTCGCTCCCACAGGTTTGATGCAGTTTCGGGCAGGGGCTTACTTCTTGTCGCGAATCGAGAAGTTCGCCATGTGTTCCAGGCCCTTGATCAGCGCCGAGTGGTCCCAGTTGCTGCCACCGATGGCCGCGCAGGTGCTGAACACTTGCTGGGTGTTGGCGGTGTTCGGCAGGTTGATGTTCAGCTCCTTGGCGCCTTGCAGGGCCAGGTTCAGGTCCTTCTGGTGCAGGCTGATGCGGAAGCCTGGATCGAAGGTGCCCTTGATCATGCGCTCGCCGTGCACTTCGAGGATCTTCGAGGACGCGAAACCGCCCATCAGTGCTTCACGCACCTTGGCCGGATCGGCACCGTTTTTCGAAGCGAACAGCAGGGCTTCGGCCACGGCCTGGATGTTCAGGGCCACGATGATCTGGTTGGCCACCTTGGCGGTTTGACCGTCGCCGTTGCCACCAACCAGGGTGATGTTCTTGCCCATGGCCTGGAACAGTGGCAGGGCGCGCTCGAAGGCGTCGGCATCGCCGCCGACCATGATGCTCAGGGTCGCAGCCTTGGCGCCGACTTCACCGCCGGAGACCGGGGCGTCGAGGTATTGCGCGCCTTTTTCGTTGATCTTTGCTGCGAAAGCCTTGGTGGCGGTCGGCGAGATCGAGCTCATGTCGATCACCACTTTGCCTTTGCCAACACCGGCGGCAACGCCATCAGCGCGGAACAGTACGTCATCGACCTGTGGGGTATCCGGCACCATGACGATGATGAATTCGGCTTCCTGGGCGACTTCCTTCGGGTTCGCCAGGGCAACGGCGCCAGCGGCGACCAGGTCGGCAGGCGCAGGGTCGTGGTGGGCCGACAGGAACAGGCTGTGACCGGCTTTCTGCAGGTTCAACGCCATTGGGTGGCCCATGATGCCGGTGCCGATAAATCCGATTTTAGCCATGAGAAAATCCTCTTGTTTTTATTGCTGCTTCAAGCAAATAGGGGAGTACTGCTCTTTGTGGGAGCGAGCTTGCTCGCGATGGGGCCATAACATTCAGCATCGATGTCGACTGTCCCACCGCTATCGCGAGCAAGCTCGCTCCCACAGGGATCTACATCAGATTGCGTTATGGGTCTTGAGCCAGCCCAAGCCCGCTTCAGTGGTGGTCAGCGGCTTGTATTCGCAACCGACCCAGCCCTGGTAACCGATGCGGTCCAGGTGTTCGAACAGGAAGCGGTAGTTGATTTCACCGGTGCCTGGTTCGTTGCGCCCCGGGTTGTCCGCGAGCTGCACGTGGTTGATCTCGCCCAGGTGCGATTGCAGGGTGCGGGCCAGATCGCCTTCCATGATTTGCATGTGATAGATGTCGTATTGCAGGAACAGGTTGGCACTGCCGACCTGCTCGCGAATCGACAGGGCTTGCGCCGTGTTGTTCAGGTAGAAACCTGGAATGTCACGGGTGTTGATCGCTTCCATCACCAGTTTGATGCCCGCCGCTTGCAGCTTGTCGGCCGCGTACTTGAGGTTGGCGACGAAGGTTTGCTCCACGGTGGCATCGTCAAAGCCCTGCGGACGAATACCGGCCAGGCAGTTGACCTGGGTGTTGCCCAGCACTTGCGCGTAAGCGATGGCCAGGTCGACACCGGCACGGAACTCTTCGACCCGGTCCGGCAGGCAGGCGATACCGCGCTCGCCCTTGGCCCAGTCGCCGGCTGGCAGGTTGAACAGCACTTGGGTCAGACCGTTGGCATCGAGCTGGGCCTTGATTTCGGCGGAGCTGAAGTCGTACGGGAACAGGTATTCGACACCACTGAAGCCGGCTTTGGCGGCCGCTTCGAAACGGGCAAGAAAGTCCTGTTCGGTGAACAGCATGGACAGGTTGGCTGCGAAACGCGGCATGGTGGTCTCCTGTAAATGTGTGTAGGCCCCTTGTAGGAGCGAGCTTGCTCGCGATAGCGGTGTGTCAGTCAACATAGATGTTGAATGTGCCGGACTCATCGCGAGCAAGCTCGCTCCCACAGGGGTGGTGATCAATCAAGCAACGAAATCGCAGTCGGTGCATCGTCGCCGACCAGCGCCAGGTCTTCGAATTCGTTGACGGCGTTGATCTCGGTACCCATGGAAATGTTGGTCACGCGCTCCAGGATGATCTCGACGATCACCGGAACCTTGAACTCTTCGATCAGCTCCTGGGCCTTGCGCAGGGCAGGCTGGATCTGAGCCGGTTCGAACACACGCAGTGCCTTGCAGCCCAGGCCTTCGGCAACTGCGACGTGGTCCACACCGTAGCCGTTGAGTTCCGGCGCGTTCAGGTTGTCGAACGACAGCTGTACGCAGTAATCCATGTCGAAACCGCGCTGCGCCTGACGGATCAGACCCAGGTACGAGTTGTTTACCACCACATGAATGTACGGCAGCTTGAACTGCGCGCCCACTGCCAATTCTTCGATCATGAACTGGAAGTCATAGTCCCCCGACAGGGCCACGACTTTACGGTTCGGATCAGCCTTGACCACGCCCAGTGCTGCCGGAATGGTCCAGCCCAGAGGGCCTGCCTGACCGCAGTTGATCCAGTGACGCGGCTTGTAGACGTGCAGGAACTGCGCGCCGGCAATCTGCGACAGACCTATGGTGCTGACGTAGCAGGTGTCTTTGCCGAACACCTGGTTCATTTCTTCGTAAACGCGTTGCGGCTTGACCGGCACGTTGTCGAAGTGAGTCTTGCGCTGCAGGCTGGCTTTACGCTGCTGGCAGTCTTGCAACCAGGCGCTGCGGTTCTTCAGCTTGCCGGCGGCTTGCCATTCGCGAGCGACTTCGATGAACACGGTCAGCGCGGCGGCAGCGTCGGAAACGATGCCCAGGTCCGGGGTGAACACGCGGCCGATCTGGGTCGGTTCGATATCAACGTGAATGAACTTGCGGCCTTCGGTGTACACGTCAACGGAACCGGTGTGACGGTTGGCCCAGCGGTTGCCTACGCCCAGAACCACGTCGGACTTGAGCATGGTGGCGTTGCCGTAGCGGTGCGAGGTCTGCAAGCCAACCATGCCCACCATCAACGGGTGATCGTCCGGGATGGCGCCCCAGCCCATCAGGGTCGGGATCACTGGAATACCGGTCAGTTCGGCGAACTCCACCAGCAGGTCGGCGGCGTCGGCGTTGATGATACCGCCACCGGCCACCAGCAATGGGCGCTCGGCCTGATCCAGCATGGCCAGGGCTTTTTCCACCTGGACGCGGGTAGCGCTCGGCTTGGCCAATGGCAGTGGCTGGTAGGCGTCGATGTCGAATTCGATTTCGGCCATCTGCACGTCGAACGGCAGGTCGATCAGCACCGGGCCCGGACGGCCGGAGCGCATTTCATAGAAAGCTTTCTGGAACGCGTAAGGCACCTGGCCCGGTTCCATGACGGTGGTCGACCACTTGGTGACTGGCTTGACGATGGTGGTGATATCGACAGCCTGGAAGTCTTCCTTGTGCATACGGGCGCGGGGTGCCTGGCCTGTGATGCAGAGGATTGGAATCGAGTCGGCCGAGGCGCTGTAGAGCCCGGTGACCATGTCGGTACCGGCAGGGCCGGAAGTGCCGATGCACACGCCGATGTTGCCGGCCTTGGTGCGGGTGTAGCCCTCGGCCATGTGCGAGGCGCCTTCAACGTGGCGAGCGAGTACGTGATCGATGCCGCCGACCTTTTGCAGGGCGGAGTACAGCGGGTTGATGGCGGCACCCGGGATGCCAAAAGCGGTATCGACCCCTTCGCGGCGCATCACCAGAACGGCGGCTTCGATTGCTCTCATTTTGCTCATGGTTTTGTGCCTCTTTACGTTTTGTAATTGTATACAAGTGGCTTTGCGCAGAGTGTATTCACGGCGGACGGCGCAGGTCAATCCATTTTCTCAAGCGCTTGTTTCATTCGTCGGAAGCCGGTTCTGCTGTGGCTTTTCGTCGCATGTGGCGCCTTTCGATGATTATTGTATACAAAAAAATAATTCATTGTGTTCTATTTGTTGCATCGGGCTGCGGCACAACGGCGCAGTCCACCGACTTTCCGAAAAACAAAATGAGGACGGCACCATGAGCGCTTTAACCTTGAAAGTCGCAGTCAACCTGGTCAACGAGGCCATCACCGCCGGGCGTGCAATCGCTGCGGCACCCTTGACCATCGCAGTACTGGATGCCGGCGGGCATCTGATCACCCTGCAACGCGAAGACGGCGCCAGCCTGCTGCGCCCGCACGTCGCCATCGGCAAAGCCTGGGGCGCCATCGCGCTGGGCAAGGGCTCACGCCTGCTGGCACAGGACGCGCAACAACGCCCGGCGTTCTTCGCCGCGCTCAATAGCCTGGGGCAGGGCAGCGTCGTCCCGGTGCCGGGCGGCGTGCTGGTTCGGGATCAGGACGGGACTGTGCTGGGGGCGGTGGGCATCAGCGGGGATCTGTCAGATGTTGACGAACAATGTGCGATCCGCGCGATCGAGGGGCAGGGGCTGAGGGCGGATGCGGGGGTGGCTGGTTGATCTTCGGCGTCTGATTTACCGCTTTCGCGGGCTTGCTCGCGAAAGCGCCTTACGGATGAAAACAGCTTTCTAGCTGTCTGCTTTTTTCGTTGAGATTTCCATCCGGTAAATTCCGTTTTTTTAGAATTTTGTGCGAAACATTTGGGCGTTACCGAAGATTTTCGCAAGAAAATTCACAGGTATCACTCGTATCATTCTCTCGGAACAGTCCGAGAGCTTTGCAATGAAAACAACACTGTCGTGGTGGGATATCAGCCCGCCGTTGAGCACCACTACACCTACCTGGCCGGGTGACACACCTTTTCAGGAAGAGCGCGTGTGGAGCTTCGGACCAGAGTGTCCGGTGAATGTCGGGCGTATCACCCTGTCGCCTCATACGGGTGCCCATGTCGACGCGCCACTGCATTACAGCGCTGATGGCGCGGCCATTGGCGATGTGTCGCTCGATGTCTATATGGGGCCTTGCCGTGTGCTGCATTGCCTGAACAGCGGCCGGCTGGTGCACCCCGAACAGCTTGAAGGTCGCTTGCAAGACCTGCCTGAACGGGTGCTGCTGCGCACCTGGCGACAAGCGCCGTTGAGCGCCTGGGATCCTGATTTCTCCGCAGTCGCCAAAGAAACCGTCGACCTGCTGGCGAGCCTCGGTGTGCGCTTGATCGGTATCGATACGCCGTCGCTGGACCCTCAGCAATCCAAAACCATGGATTCGCACAATGCCGTGGCCCGACATGGCATGGCTATCCTCGAGGGCATCGTGCTCGATGACGTCCCGGAAGGGGACTATGAATTGATCGCGCTGCCGCTGCGTTTTGCCCATCTGGACGCCAGTCCGGTCAGGGCAATTTTGCGTCCACTGAACAAACCGCAACTTGAGGAACCGACTCAATGAGCCAATGCCCCTATTCACCTGCAAACCAGACGGAAGAATGGCATAACGCCGAGCTGAATTTTTCCGACTCCATGAGCTACGGCGACTACCTGGATCTGGGGCGCATTCTCAGCGCACAGCACCCTTTGTCTCCGGACCATAACGAGATGCTGTTCATCATCCAGCATCAGACCTCGGAGCTGTGGATGAAACTGATGCTGCACGAGCTCAACGCCGCCCGTGAGCACGTTCGACTGGGAGAGTTGCCGCCCGCATTCAAGATGCTGGCGCGGGTCTCGCGGATTTTTGATCAGCTGGTGCATGCCTGGACGGTGCTGGCCACCATGACTCCCACCGAGTACCACGCGATACGGCCCTTTCTGGGGCAGTCATCGGGCTTTCAGTCGTTCCAGTACCGCGAGATCGAATTCATTCTGGGCAACAAAAGCGCGACCCTGTTGCGCCCCCATGCGCATCGGCCGGAACTGTTGCAGGCGCTTGAAAAGGCGATCGCCACACCGTCGCTGTATGACGAGGCGATTCGCTTGATGGCCAGCGCTGGCTTGACCATCGACCCACAGCGTTTCGAGCGTGATCCGACCAGTCCGACGGCGCATGACGCGTCGGTCGAAGCTGCGTGGCGCGTGGTCTACACGGACCCTTCGCGTTATTGGGATCTCTATCAGTTGGCGGAGAAACTCATCGACCTTGAGGATTCGTTCCGGCAATGGCGCTTCCGGCATGTGACCACGGTCGAGCGGATCATCGGCTTCCAACCAGGGACCGGTGGCACAGAAGGTGTCGGTTATCTGCGCAAGATGCTCGATACCGTGCTGTTCCCGGAGTTGTGGCGAGTGCGCTCAACGCTCTGATTTACCGAGAGTCATGTCTGAACGCTTAAACCGGGCGGCAATTGAAAAAATTGACGCATTCAAACCATGCCTGACCATAACAATTAGAAGGTAACCAGATGGCGGATGAAATCTTGCGACAAGGCGAACTCAAGCGAGGGCTGAAAAATCGTCATATTCAGCTGATCGCATTGGGCGGCGCGATAGGTACCGGGTTGTTTCTCGGCTCTGCCGGCGTGCTCAAGTCGGCCGGGCCGTCGATGATCCTCGGCTATGCGATTGCCGGATTCATCGCCTTTCTGATCATGCGCCAGCTGGGCGAGATGATTGTCGAGGAACCGGTGGCCGGCTCCTTCAGTCATTTTGCCCACAAGTACTGGGGCGGCTATGCCGGCTTTCTGTCCGGCTGGAACTACTGGGTGCTGTATGTGCTGGTGGGCATGGCCGAGTTGACGGCCGTCGGCAAGTACGTGCAGTTCTGGTGGCCGGAAGTCCCCTCCTGGGTCAGCGCGGCGGTGTTCTTCGTCCTGGTCAATTTGATCAATATGATGAACGTCAAAGTCTTCGGTGAGATGGAATTCTGGTTCGCAATCATCAAGGTCGTAGCGATCATTGGCATGATCGCCCTGGGCTGCTACATGCTGTTCAGCGGAACGGGCGGCCCGCAGGCCTCGGTCAGCAATCTGTGGGACCACGGCGGGTTCTTCCCAAACGGCTACAGCGGTCTGCTGATGGCGATGGCGTTCATCATGTTCTCCTTCGGCGGCCTGGAGCTGGTCGGCATCACCGCCGCTGAAGCCAGCGAGCCGGGAAAGGTGATTCCCAAGGCGATCAACCAGGTGGTTTATCGCGTGCTGATCTTCTACGTCGGCGCGCTCACCGTGCTGCTGTCGTTGTATCCGTGGGACCAACTGCTACAGACACTCGGCGCTTCGGGCGATGCCTATGGCGGCAGCCCGTTCGTGCAGATCTTCTCCTTGATCGGCAGCGACACAGCAGCGCACATCCTCAATTTCGTGGTGCTCACCGCTGCGCTCTCTGTCTATAACAGTGGCGTCTACTGCAACAGCCGCATGCTCTATGGCCTGGCCGAACAGGGCGACGCACCCAAGGCGCTGATGAAACTGAACAAGCAGGGCGTGCCTCTGCTGGCGCTGGGCGTATCGGCGTTGATCACCCTGCTGTCCGTGCTGGTCAACTACCTCGCCCCGCATGAAGCGCTTGAGTTGCTCTTTGCACTGGTGGTCGCATCGCTGATGATCAACTGGGCGATGATCAGCCTGACGCACCTGAAGTTTCGCAAAATCATGAGCCAGCAAGGCATCGTTCCGGGCTTCAAGTCGTTCTGGTTTCCCTTCAGCAACTACCTGTGCCTGGCCTTCATGGTCATGATCGTCTGCGTCATGCTGATGATTCCAGGTATACGCGCTTCAGTCTTCGCCATACCGGTGTGGGTGTTGATCATCTTCGGCTTTTACCGGATGCGTATGGCCAAGGATCGGGCCTTGCCGGTGGTTCAATAGCCTTTGCCGTGGGGGCGCCGTGATGAGTAGCAACGTTGATCCGCAGTTTCGCGACATTCGTATCGATCACTATGACCTCGAGGGCGCGAGGAACTGGATGTCTGGTATCTGCGGGCCGCACCGCCTTCAGACTTCGACGCCCGAGCGGATCCGCTTTCATCACAGCGCCAATGTGTTCAAGTCGATGGCCACGACCCTGGGCACTCTCTCATACGGTACCGACGTCACCATCGATATCGAAGACGCCGAGCACTTCAGCAGTTACAGCCTGAGTTTGCCTTTGGTGGGCGAGCAGGAACTGAGCAAGAACGGCAGCGTGTTGAAATCCAACCGCGATCAAGGGGTGATCATTTCCCCGAATGAGAACCAGATGCTGGCGATCTCCGGGGACTGTCGCAAAGTTCAGGTGGTGATCACCCGCGTCGCCATGAGCGAGTCGCTGGAAGGCATGCTGCAGCGACCGTTGGATACGCCGCTGTGTTTCGAGCCGGTGATGGATGCGGTGGACGGCGCGTCGGCCTCGTGGTGGCGCATGGCGCGTTATTTCATCGAGGAGCTGGAACGCAGCAGTGAACTGTACGAACAGGTGGCCTTCACTCGGGACATCGAAAGCTCATTGATCAAAGGCTTGATCCTCGCCCAGCCGAACAACTACTCCGAAGAATTGCGCAACGTGCTCGGCGTGAAACTTCCGCACTACTTGATCAGGGCCAAGCAATACATTCACGACAATGCTCGCGAAGCCTTGCACCTGGAGGACATCGAGGTCGCGGCCGGGGTCTCGCGTTTCAAGCTGTTCGAGGCGTTCAAGAAGTACTTCGCCCTGTCGCCGATGGCCTACCTGAAAAAGTACCGGTTGAACGCTGTGCGCCAGGAAATCCTCGAACACGGCTCGTCGCGTAATATTTCCGCGATCGCCATGGGCTGGGGCTTTACGCATCTCGGACGTTTTTGCGCCGAATACCGCAAGTTGTTTGACGAGTCCCCCAGCATGACCTTGCAGCGTAACGAAGCCCGGCGCATGCGCGGGGCCTGAGTATTCCGCCGCCCAGAATTTCAGGACCGCTTCGTGCACCGGCGGGAGCAAGCGCCCTCGCCACAATTCATCACCTGACCATCGATATCCATTAACTGGCGCTCACTTACGCACTACCAAATCAAGCAACGTCTCCTGCTCCTTGATTTTCTGCAACACGATTTCCGAGCGGATATCAGTCACCCCCGCCGTGCGGTTCAGTTGGTTGACGATGAAGTCGGAGAAGTGTTTGATGTTGCGCGCCTGGACCCGCAGCACATAGTTGCTCGCCCCGGTAATCACGTAGGCGGTGACCACCTCCGGCCACAACTGGACCTTCTTGATGAAGGTCTCGTGCCAATCCTCGACGTCCTGTCGCAATGACACATGGACGATGGCTTCCAGTTCGACTCCCAACTTTTCGGCGTTCAGCATCGCGCGATAGCCGGTGATGATTCCTTCACTTTCCAGCAAGCGTAAACGGCGCAAACAGGCCGACGGCGACAGTGCGACCTTCTCTGCCATTTCGTGATTGCTGATGCGGCCGTCCCGTTGCAAGAGATGCAGGATCCGCAGGTCTGTCGAGTCGAGAGTCATGGCTAGAATAAATCCGCGATATTTGGAGTTGGATTCGAATTTTCTTCGAGATAAATACAAGATGGCCGCTTACTTTGCACGAAAATTCTCTAAAGCTTCGTTCATTATTTCCTCATCGTGAAGGCGCAAACAACGCTTGAAACACGACACTCACACCCGACTATCGCGATTTGCCCGGACGGCACTTCTTTCAAAAAAGCAGGACACCCAATGACTACAAGAAACGATTGTCTGGCGCTTGATGCGCAGGACGCTCTGGCCCCTCTGCGTCAGCAGTTTGCGCTCCCTGAAGGGGTGATCTATCTCGACGGCAACTCCCTGGGCGCGCGCCCGGTCGCAGCACTGGCGCGTGCTCAGGCAGTGATCGCCGAGGAATGGGGCAATGGCCTGATCCGCAGTTGGAACAGCGCTGGCTGGCGCGACCTGCCTGAACGTCTGGGCAATCGACTGGGAGGGCTGATTGGCGCCGGTGACGGCGAAGTGGTGGTGACCGACACCACCTCGATCAACCTGTTCAAGGTGCTCAGCGCCGCCCTGCGCGTGCAGGCCACGCGGGCGCCGACGCGGCGGGTGATCGTCACCGAGACCGGCAACTTCCCGACTGACCTGTATATCGCCGAAGGTCTGGCGGACATGCTGCAGCAGGGCTACACCCTGCGTCTGGTCGACAGCCCGCAAGAGCTGCCGCAAGCGATTGACCAGGACACTGCGGTGGTCATGCTCACCCACGTCAACTACAAGACCGGCTACATGCACGACATGCAGGCCCTGACCACGCTGACCCATGAGTGTGGCGCGCTGGCCATCTGGGACCTGGCGCATTCCGCCGGGGCGGTGCCGGTCGATCTGCATCAGGCGCGCGCCGACTACGCCATCGGTTGCACCTACAAGTACCTCAATGGCGGTCCGGGCTCGCAAGCTTTCGTCTGGGTTTCCCCTGAGCTGTGCGATCTGGTGGCGCAACCGCTGTCCGGCTGGTTCGGTCATTCGCGGCAGTTCGCCATGGAGTCGCATTACCAGCCGAGCAGCGGAATCGCCCGCTATTTGTGCGGCACCCAGCCCATCACTTCATTGGCGATGGTCGAGTGTGGTCTGGATGTTTTCGCCCAGACCGACATGGCCAGCCTGCGCAGCAAGTCCTTGGCCCTGACGGACCTGTTCATCCAGTTGGTCGAGCAGCGCTGCGCCGCTCACGAACTGACCTTGGTCACTCCACGCGAACACGCCAAACGTGGCAGCCATGTCAGCTTCGAACATCCTCAAGGTTATGCGGTGATCCAGGCCTTGATCGCCCGTGGCGTGATCGGCGATTACCGCGAGCCGCGGATCATGCGGTTCGGCTTCACCCCGCTGTACACCAGCTTCACCGAGGTCTGGGATGCGGTGCAGATCCTCGGCGACATACTCGATCAGAAAACCTGGTCGCAAGAGCAATTCCAGATCCGCCACAGCGTCACCTGATACCCCCGAAGCCTTTGTCTTGCTGCCGCGAATTTCCCGGCAGCAGGGCTTCGGTCGCCTCCGATAAGCAGTTCTGTGAAAACACAATAATAAGGAGCACGCAGAATGAAACCGTCCCTTTGGCCCGCCTTGCCGCTCGCCATTACCAGCTGTCTCGGCCAAGTGGCCTATGCCGCACCCGACAATGGATTCGTTGAAGACAGCAGCCTGACCCTGACCAATCGCAATTTCTATTTTTACCGAAACAACCTTAACAACCCCGGCGGTCAGAACTATCGGGAGGAGTGGGCCCACGGGCTCATGCTCGATTACCGTTCCGGCTATACCCAGGGCACTGTGGGCTTCGGAGTCGACGCCTACGCGCAGTTGGGGCTCAAGCTCGACAGCGGCAGGGGCCGTACCGGCACCGGTTTATTGCCGGTCGATTCCAATGGACGCGCCGAGGATGAGTATTCCGAAGCGGGTGGTGCACTCAAGGCGCGGATCTCGAAGACCGAACTCAAATACGGCAACCTGACACCGCTCAACCCGGTGTTCGGCACCGGCTCGGCGCGCCTGTTCACCACCTACGCCAATGGTTTCCAGCTGACCAGCAGCGAGTTGAAAGGACTGCAACTCGATGCCGGGCACTTCACCTCGGGCAATGACAGTGCGTCGACCAACGACGATGGCGCCCTCAAGGCGCTGTATGCCGGGGTGGAAACCCGTAGTGTCGATTATCTGGGCGGCAGCTATGCCCTGAACGATCAGTTGAGCGTCAGCCTGTACGGTTCGCAGTTCGCTGATATCTGGCGGCAGTATTACGCCAATGCCAACTACAGCTATGCCCTGAGCGAAAACCAGTCGCTGAACCTGGATTTCAACCTCTATCGCACCAACGACTCTGGCCAGAGCCTGGCCGGCAAGATCGACAACACTACCTGGTCGCTGGCCGCCGCTTACAAGGTGGGTGCGCACCGCGTGACCCTGGCCTACCAACGGGTCGATGGCGATGAGCCGTTCGATTATCTCGGCTTCGATCAACAGCCGGGCACCTCGATATTCCTTGCCAACTCGGTACAGATCCTCGACTTCAACGCGCCCAATGAACGTTCCTGGCAGCTGCGTTATGACCTGGACATGGCGCCTTTCGGCGTGCCGGGCCTGAGTTTCATGTCGCGCTATGTGAGCGGTGACCATATCGACGACAGCCACTACGACGGCGGCCCCAATGGTGCCTATGGACGTTACGGCAGCGATGGCAAGCGCTGGGAGCGCGACCTTGAAGCGCGCTACGTGGTGCAGGAGGGCAAGGCCAGGGACCTGTCGATACGTGTGCGTCAGGCCAGTATACGTTCCACCGGCCAGGTCGCCCGGGCGGACACCACCGACAACAATGAAGTCCGGGTGATCGTCGAGTATCCGCTGAATATCTTCTGATTCGTGGCTGATCCCCAACGGCAATCCCAACGACTTGCTCTCTTCAAGAAAGACAATATTCAGAGGACAGATAAATGACCGATAACACCGGTTTTGAAAACATCTCCAAGCGTGAGCAGGGCCTCAGGCGCCAGCTCACCTCGGGTCAGATGAGCATGATCGCCATTGGCGGCGCGATTGGCACCGGGCTGTTCATGGGCAGTGCCTACGCCATCGGTTATGCCGGGCCGAGCGTGCTGCTCAGCTACGCCATTGGCGCGATCATCACCCTGCTGTTGATGGGCTGTCTGGCGGAAATGACCGTGGCCCATTCGACCTCAGGCTCGTTCGGTGCCTATGCCGAATTCTATGTCAGCCCATTGGCCGGGTTCCTGGTGCGCTATGCCTATTGGGCGGCGATTGTGCTGGCAGTGGGCACGGAAGTGACGGCGGTGGCGATGTACATGAAGTACTGGTTCGCCAACGTGCCTGAATGGATCTGGATTGTTTCGTTCTCGAGCATGCTGATCGTGCTCAATGCCATCAGCGTGAAAACCTTCGGCACCTTCGAGTACTGGTTCTCGACCATCAAGATCGGTGCGATTGTCGGCTTCATCATCCTCGCGGTGTATGTGGTGTACGGTTCCGGCAACCCGGATTACGGCATGCACAACTACACGGCCCACGGCGGCTTCTTTCCCAATGGTCTGCAAGGCATGTGGATTGCGGTGATCGTCTCGATCTTCAGCTATCTGAGCGTGGAAATGATCGCGGTGGCCGCCGGTGAGGCGCAGGACCCGGAGCGGGCGGTGAAGAAGGCCTTTCGCGCGACAATCGTACGGCTGGTGGTGTTCTACCTGCTGACCCTGGCCCTGATGCTGGCGATTGTGCCGTGGGTCCAGGCCGGTCAAGCGCAGAGCCCGTTCGTCACCGTCATGCAGACCATTGGTATTCCCGGCGCAACCGGCGTGATGAACTTCGTGATCCTGATTGCGGCGTTGTCGGCGATGAACAGTCAGCTCTACATCACCACCCGCATGATGTTCAGCCTGTCCCGCGGCGGTTATGCACCCAAGTCCATGGGGGTGTTGAGCAAGACCGGAATCCCGCTGAATGCCTTGTTGCTGTCGAGCTCCGGCATTGCCCTGGCGACCTTGCTCAACGTGTTGTACCCGGAAAGCTCCTTCACCTTGATGATGGCGATCTCGATGTTCGGCGCGATCTTCACCTGGTTCATGATCTTCCTGACCCATTACTGCTTCCGTCGCTACCACGAGCGCAACGGCGAACGGAAACTGTCCTTCCGCATGCGCCTGTTCCCGTACACCACGCTGTTGGGGCTGCTGCTGATGGGCGCGGTGATGATCACCACCTACTTCACCGATGCATTCAAAATGACCTTGGTATTCGGTGTGCCTTTCCTGCTGATCCTCACGGTTGTCTACTGGATCTTCTTCAGAAAACCCAAGGCAGCCGTGGCGTTGAATCCGCTGCCGAAGGTTTAGAGGGCGCAAACATGCAATCCCGACCGGCAGTTTTCATGGACTGCCGAGTCGGCATTGATCCTGGGCCGCTATCAGTCCGGCTCACACCCTTTGAGCACCAACCGGATAATCGTCTGCGCCGCCGCTTCATAGTCCACGTCATCCAGCTTGGTCTTGCCGGTGATGGCGGTGATTTGCCAGTCGAAGTCGGCGTAGGTCTGGGTCGCGGCCCAGATGCTGAACATCAGGTGGTTGGGATCGATGGGGGCGATTTGCCCGCGGTCGATCCAGGTCTGGATGCACTCGATGTTGTGTTTCGCTTGGCCATTGAGCTGCTCGACCAGATCGCTGCTCAGGTGGGGGGCGCCGTGCATGATTTCGCTGGCGAACACTTTGGAGGCGAAAGGCAGGTCGCGGGAGATGCGGATTTTCGAGCGAATGTAGCCGCTGAGCACTTCACCGGGCTCGCCGTCCGGATTGAACGGTGTCGAGGCCTGCAGGATGGGCTCGATGATGCTTTCCAGAACCTCGCGGTAGAGGTTTTCCTTGGACTTGAAGTAGTAGTAGACGTTGGGCTTTGGCAATCCCGCCTTGGCTGCGATGTCGCTGGTTTTGGTCGCAGCGAAGCCTTTGTCGGCGAATTCCTCACTGGCGGCACGCAGGATCAGTTGTTTGTTGCGCTCGCGGATAGTGCTCATAAACCGGGTGATTCCTTGCCTGTTCTGGCGGTTGCGCATGGTATCACCGGCCTCGCGCGGCGCTCAAGAATGCACCGTAGGCTCTTATGTCGCGCTATGCTGCTGCGCATTCATTGCAGAAGGAAACCTGATTCATGGCAGGAAGCAGTTTGCTGGTGCTGATCGACGACATCGCGACCGTGCTGGATGACGTGTCCTTGATGACCCAAATGGCCGCCAAGAAAACGGCCGGCGTACTCGGTGACGACCTGGCGCTCAACGCTCAGCAAGTCAGTGGCGTGCGTGCCGAACGGGAAATCCCGGTGGTCTGGGCGGTCGCCAAGGGTTCGTTCATCAATAAACTGATCCTGGTGCCGTCGGCGCTGGCGATCAGTGCGTTCATTCCGTGGCTGGTCACACCGCTGTTGATGGTCGGCGGTGCCTATCTGTGCTTTGAAGGGTTTGAGAAGCTCGCCCACAAGTTCCTGCACAGCAAGGCTGAAGATCAGGCTGAACATGCCGAATTGGTCGAAGCTGTGGCAGACCCGGCGGTGGATCTGGTGGCGTTTGAAAAGGACAAGATCAAGGGCGCGATCCGTACCGACTTCATTCTCTCGGCCGAAATCATCGCCATCACCCTCGGCGTCGTCGCCGAGTCGGCGCTGACCCAGCAAGTCGTCGTGCTGTCGGGGATCGCCATCGTCATGACTGTCGGTGTCTACGGGTTGGTAGCGGGTATCGTCAAACTCGATGATCTGGGGCTATGGCTGACCCAGAAGCCTGGTCAGATGGCCAAGAGCATCGGTGGCGGGATTTTGCGTGCGGCTCCGTACATGATGAAAAGCCTGTCGGTGATCGGCACCGCGGCGATGTTCCTGGTCGGCGGCGGCATCCTGACCCACGGCGTGCCGGTGGTGCATCACTGGATCGAAAGTGTCAGCGCGGGGGCGGGTGGTGCCGGGTTTATCGTACCGACGTTGCTCAATGGAGTAGCGGGGATTGTGGCGGGGGCGGTGGTGTTGGTTGGGGTGATGGCTGCCGGCAAGATCTGGAAAGTCCTGAAAGGCTGAAGCGCGAATAGAGGATTTATCTGCAGTACATAACAACTGTGGGAGCGAGCTTGCTCGCGATGGCGGTGTAACAGTCAACATCAATGTTGAATGTAACGGCCTCATCGCGAGCAAGCTCGCTCCCACAGTGTTTTTTGGGGGGCTTGTTTACTCGGCAACCTGCAACTTGCGCGCTTCGGTGTACACGTAACGCACTTTTTCGTACTCGAATGGCGAGTTCATCTGACCATAGCGGAAGCCGGTCTGGTGGCGCTTGTCGATGCCGCGCAGGATCACGACTTCCGGATGGTTGGAGCTGACTTCGGCCACGTTGAGGAAGTTGATCGCATTCTCGGCCGAGTAATCCACCAGCAGGCCGCCGGTGTCACGCAGGTTCGACGGACCGAGGATCGGCAGGACGAAGTAAGCGCCGCCCGGCACGCCGTAGAAGCCTAAAGTCTGGCCGAAGTCTTCGCTCTGACGCGGCAGGCCCATGGCGGTGGCCGGGTCCCACAGGCCGGCGATGCCGATGGTGGTGTTGAGCAGCAGTCGCCCGGTGGTTTCCAGTGAGCGCTGGCCCTTGAGTTGCAGCAGGCTGTTCATCAGGTTCGGCACGTCGCCGAGGTTGTTGAAGAAGTTGCTGACACCGGTGCGCAGGAAGCTCGGGGTAACGTAGCGGTAACCATTGACCACCGGCAGGAACACCCATTGGTCGAAGCGGTAGTTGAAGTGATAGACGCGCCGGTTCCACTCTTCCAGCGGATCGTAGACGGCCAGCGCGTTGAGCGTCGAACGCTCGAACTCGCGCTGATCCAGGCCCGGGTTGAATTTGAGTTTGCTCAGTGGCTCCTTGAAGCCATCGCTGTCGACGACCACGGGGGCATTGGCTTTGCTGTTGTCGGCATTGGCGACGCCTGCACAGAGTAACGCTGCGAAAAGCAGGAGATATTTAGCCACGGAAAAACTCCAGCATGGCGTCGCTGTTGACGCGGTAGTTAATGTTGCCGCAGTGGCCGCCATACGGGTAAACGGTCAGGCGATCACCGAAGGTCTTGCGCAGGAAGCCCAGGTCGCCAGGACCGAGGATTACGTCATCGGCGTTGTGCATGACCGCGATTTTCGGGCTTTCGTGCAGGTAGTCCTTCAGTGCATACAGGCTCACCTGGTCAATCAGTTGCAGCAGGCTGCCGCCGTCGGTGCGGGCGCGCCACATCGGGATCACTTGTTCGGTGATGTAGCAGTCGAAGTCGCATTGCAGCGCACGCTTGAGGAATGGCGTAAGGCTGGTGCCCTCGGTGATCGGGAACTTGGGTGGGGTGATCAGGCCGCGACGGTTGACCAGGTCCGAAGTGAAGGCGATGTCGGCCGCCGAAAAGCGGAACGAGGTGCCGATCAGCATGGCCATCTGCTCGTTGGTCAGGTGCTGCTTGGACTGCTGGAAGTCGTAGAGCAGGGCGTCATTGAGGTCGATGTAGCCCTTTTGCTGGAAGTAGCGGGTCAGCTTGTCCAGTACCAGTTCATAGAATGTGGTGCTGGTGTTGATGCCCTTGACCTCGGTCTGGACCAGCTTGTCGAGGTTGGTGATCGAGGTGTAGAGGTTGACCGGCGGGTTGAGCAGCAGGACTTTCTTGAAGTTGAAGCTGCGGCGGGTTTCGTCCAGGTGAGAGACGAAAGCGGCATCCAGTGCACCCAGGCTGTACCCGGTCAGGTAGTAATCGGTGACCGGCACTTTCGGATTCTGTGCCCGTACGGCCTGCATCACCCGGTACAGATCTTCGGCGTCTTCCTTGGAAACACCCGGCGTGGCGAAGCGTGATGCGGCGCTCATGAAGTCATAGCTGGTGGGCGATGACAACTGCACCACGTGGTAGCCGGCTTTGTAATAGAGCTTCTTCAGGTATTCGTTCAGGGTGCTGTCATAGCGCGCGCCGGTGCCGGCGATCAGGAACATCAGCGGTGCGGCGTGATCCTGGGTGGCAATGCGGTAGTCGAGCGTCTTGACCGCCCAGAAGTTGTTCGGCAATTCGAACGCCCGTTCCGGACGCAAGGTGACACTGCGCACCGTCTGATCGATGTCTTCGTCCAGAGGTAACTCCGGACGCAGGTCCGGCGGTGTGGTCGCGATGGTCGCCTCGAACGGGTTGGTCAGGGGGTAGCCATAGCTGGCGGCGTCAATGTCGGCCGCCAGTGCGGACGCACTCAATATAAGGCCGCCAAACAGGGCAGCGAAGCGCAAGGAACGGAGCATGACTAAATCCCTTAGAGGAAGGTGCCGAATGAATTTCGCAGGCTATGACCACCAGATTTGCGCCAAAGTGCCAACCCTCGGCACCAAACAGGCTTAATTTCGAAGTAATAGTAGCTGGACGATACACTTTGCAGCGATTGAAAGACCAGTTAACAGTTGTTATCGCTTGCGAAACGCTTAAGGGCGATTAAGCTGGCCGCCGCTTTTCGCCAATTGGAGTGTTTCATGTCTCGCCGCTTGCCCGTGATTCTGCTGCTTGTTTTGCTGCCTTTATGGCTGGCCGCCAGTTATGGCGCGCGCTATGGCTTCATGGAGGATGCGCAGTGGGTTGGCATTTGTGTGGATGAAGCGAATCGTTGGGAATGCCTGGTACGTTCGAACCTGGGGCTGATGATCCATTTCGGGGTGTTGGGCTGGGCTGCGCTGGGTGCGGCGATCATCGGCTTTGTCGTGCCGGGGCGGGCAGGCTGGTGGCTGGCGGTGCTGGCGCTGGTGTTCGGTTTTCCGGCACTGGCGTTGTACAACACCACGCTGGCAGTGTTTGCGGTGGTGATTGCGGGGTTGCGGTTGGTCAGGGCTTCCCGTAGCGCTTAAAAGTCCGTCTTCGCGAGCAAGCCCGCTCCCACATTTGATCTTTATCGCACGCAAACATTGTGTTTACTGAAGATCTACTGTGGGAGCGAGCTTGCTCGCGATGAGCTCAGTCAGGTCGCTAAAGAGTTAAACCTTGCGAACCCGCAAGCAGCGCCACAACGCAGCCACGATCAACACACTCACCAGCGCCCAACCCCAGGCCTGCTGGTTCTGCAAACCTTCACGGTACAGCTGCGGTGCAATGCCGGCACCGATGATGAAGGTCAGCAGCGCAATCTCGCGGCGCGGCACGTTCACCGGGCGGCACAGATAGACCAGTGCCGGCACGATGAACGCGACACTCGGGAAGCTGCGATAACGCGGATCGAGCACCAGTTCCAGCATCATCACGGCTGCCGCGAAACCTGTCGTTGCAACCAGCCAGCCAGCCCGGCGCTCAAGCAGGTTGAAAGCCCGCCCCCGCCAACCGTTGCGAAGGCTCAATGTCAGCGCGGCATGAGCCAGCACCAGCAGATTCAGCGCGGTCAGCAATCCGACCCATAGCCATTCACTGGTAAAACGCGTGGTCACCCGTGCCAGGTCGCCCCAGGCGCCAATCGAACACGCAGCCAAGGCACCGAGCAGGGGCAGCACCAGTGCCGACCGCGTCGTGCGGACCCGACCACCGAGCAGCAAGGTGCCGATGAAGATCAAGCCGCCCACCGCCAGCCACTGCGACCAGTACGGTACGTTTGTCACGGGCCCCGCCAGCACGCCCTTGTCCTGGCGATCGGCGTCGAACAAGCCCCAGTATCCACCGACCGCACCTTCACTGGCGCGTTTCCAGGGCTGGTCGAAGGCTTCGATCAGGTTGTAGTGCCAACCCTGTTGCTCGGCCATGGCGACAAAGCCGCGAATGAACTTGGCTTCGTTGACCCGGCTCGGCAGGGCCGTTTCGCGCTGGCGACCTTCGCTTGGCCAGCCGGTTTCGCCGATCAGCACATCCTTGGGCGCGAATTTGTTGCCGAACACCTGGCGTACGTCGGCCACATGCTGCAGGGCTGCGTCGATGTTCGACGGATCATCTTCCCAGTAGGGCAGCAAGTGAATGGTCAGGAAGTCCACGGCGGGGGCAATTTCCGGATGCTTGAGCCAGAACTCCCAGACGTCGGCGTAGGTGACAGGTTGTTTGACCTGGCTCTTGACCTTGTTGATCAGCTTCGCCAATTGCGCGCCAGTGACTTCCTTGCGCAGCAGGGTTTCGTTGCCGACGATCACTGCGCTCACCACGTCCGGGTTGGCATTGGCCGAGGCGATCAGCAGGTCGACTTCTTTCTCGGTGTCCACCGGGTTGCTGTTGACCCAGGCACCGATCATCAGCTTCAAGCCATGCTTGCGCGCCAGGTCCGGCAGGGCTTCGAGGCCGGTCATGGAATAGGTGCGGATGCATTCGAAACGGGTCGCCAGCAGTGCGAGGTCGGCGTCCATGCGCTCTGGACGCAATTTGAATGGCTGGTCGAACGGCGATTGATCCTTGTCGAACGGCGTGTAGGAGGCGCATTGCAGCTTGTGCGTCGCGCTGGCGACGTCCGGTAGGATCACCGGTTTGCCGAGGCCGTACCAGAAGCCGCCAAGGGCAAACAGCCCCAGCAGGCAAGCGAATAGATAAGCAGCAAAAGGAAAGCGGGATGTCGCGGACATGGTCAGGCCGTGTGGGAGCAAAGCGGCGCATGTTACCTGCATTTACCGCGTGCTTGGTGGCCTGCATGATTTTGACATGCAAAGTTCGAGCGGATTGGCAGGGGGGGTCAGTTGCGCTGAGGATTAATGGCTTTCTGATGTCGTTTCTCGATGTCTTGAGGTCGCTGGCAGAGCAGGTCGCCATGAGCGTCAGGTTGATTATCGCAAGTGTCAGTACTCCGCTGATGTTCGAACGAGTTTGCGGTGGGCGTGATGGGGGCGCTGTGCACCATAACAATACGTTTAAGCGACTCGGCATCCGTCGAGCGCAGCACTTTCGGGGAAGTAACGATGAAGATGCGACGACTCTTGGGCGCAGGTGCGGCTTTGGTGCTGGCGATCAGTTCGGCCGTGGCGAGCGCCGCCGGCAAGGACGTGACGCTCGGTTATGTCGACGGTTGGTCGGACAGTGTCGCCACGACCAACGTGGCGGCTGAAGTGATCAGGCAGAAACTCGGTTATGACGTGAAGCTGCAAGCCGTCGCTACCGGGATCATGTGGCAGGGCGTGGCCACCGGCAAACTCGACGCCATGCTGTCGGCCTGGCTGCCGGTGACCCACGGTGAGTACTGGACGAAGAACAAGGATCAGGTCGTCGACTACGGCCCGAACTTCAAGGACGCAAAAATCGGCCTGATCGTGCCTGAGTACGTCAAGGCCAAGTCCATTGACGACCTCAAGACCGACGACACCTTCAAGAACCGCATCGTCGGCATCGACGCCGGTTCAGGTGTGATGCTCAAGACCGATCAGGCGATCAAGGACTACGACCTGACCGGTTATCAACTCAAGGCCAGTTCCGGCGCCGGCATGATCGCCGAGCTGACCCGTGCCGAGAAGAAGAACGAATCCATCGCGGTTACCGGCTGGGTACCGCACTGGATGTTCGCCAAGTGGAAACTGCGCTTCCTCGAAGACCCGAAAGGCGTGTACGGCGCGGCTGAAACCGTGAACAGCATCGGCAGCAAGGGCCTGGAAGCCAAGGCGCCGGAAGTGGCCAAGTTCCTGAAGAACTTCCAGTGGGAATCCAAGGATGAAATCGGCCAGGTGATGTTGGCGATTCAGGATGGTGCCAAACCTGAAGCCGCGGCGAAGGATTGGATCGCCAAACACCCTGAGCGTGTGGCTGACTGGACCAAGTAATTTGAGCTGACGCGTCTGGTCAGCATCTCCCAGGGTCGCTTGGCAAACTTATGCCAAGCGGCCCTTTGCTTTTCTGTAGGAGCGAGCTTGCTTGCGATGGGCGTGAACGTTAACGCGTGCTGTCTGAAAAAGTGCGGCGCCTTCAAATTCATCGCGAGCAAGCTCGCTCCTGCAATTGGCGAATACGTCATGGGGTTCTAAGACTAAGGTCGTCTGGAACCTGCCCCGCAGCCGCATAGAGTGGATACCGTTCCAACTAAATCTGTGCTGCGAGGATAAAAACAATGAACGACAGCATTTACCTCTCGATTCAAAACAGCCCGCGCTTCAAGGAGCTGGTTAGCAAGAGGGAACGATTCGCCTGGATTCTTTCGGCGATCATGCTAGGGCTTTACTCCGGATTCATCCTTCTGATTGCCTACGGGCCGCAGGTGCTGGGGGCGAAAATCAGCCCTGAGTCCTCGATTACCTGGGGCATACCGATCGGTATCGGGCTGATCATTTCGGCTTTCATCCTGACCGGTATCTACGTACGACGCGCCAACGGCGAGTTCGACGACCTGAACAATGCGATTCTCAAGGAGGCTCAGCAATGATCCGCCGTCTAATGGCTCTTTTGAGCATCGCAGCTTTCGCACCTGGCGCCTGGGCGGCTGACGCCCTGACCGGTGCCGTGCAGAAGCAACCGCTTAACGTGTCCGCGATCGTGATGTTTGTCGCCTTCGTCGGTGCCACCCTGTGCATCACCTACTGGGCTTCCAAGCGTAATAATTCGGCAGCCGACTACTACGCCGCTGGCGGCAAGATCACCGGTTTCCAGAACGGTCTGGCGATTGCCGGTGACTACATGTCGGCTGCGTCCTTCCTGGGTATTTCCGCGCTGGTGTTCACCTCTGGCTACGACGGCCTGATCTACTCGATCGGCTTCCTGGTGGGCTGGCCGATCATTCTGTTCCTGATCGCCGAGCGTCTGCGTAACCTGGGCAAATACACCTTTGCCGACGTGGCGTCCTATCGCCTGGGGCAAACCCAGATCCGCTCGCTGTCCGCTTGCGGTTCGCTGGTGGTGGTGGCGTTCTACCTGATCGCGCAAATGGTCGGTGCCGGCAAGCTGATCCAACTGCTGTTCGGTCTCGATTACCACGTTGCGGTGATCCTGGTCGGTATTCTGATGTGCCTTTACGTGTTGTTCGGCGGCATGCTGGCGACCACCTGGGTGCAAATCATCAAGGCTGTCCTGCTGCTGTCCGGCGCTTCCTTCATGGCGCTGATGGTGATGAAGCACGTCAACTTCGACTTCAACATGCTGTTCTCCGAGGCGATCAAGGTCCACCCGAAAGCTGATGCGATCATGAGCCCTGGCGGCCTGGTGAAAGATCCGATCTCGGCGTTCTCCCTCGGTCTGGCGCTGATGTTCGGTACCGCTGGCCTGCCACACATCCTGATGCGCTTCTTCACCGTGAGTGACGCAAAGGAAGCTCGCAAGAGCGTGTTGTACGCAACCGGTTTCATTGGCTACTTCTACATCCTGACCTTCATCATCGGCTTCGGCGCGATCCTGCTGGTCAGCACCAACCCGGCTTTCAAAGACGCTGCTGGCGCCTTGCTGGGCGGTAACAACATGGCGGCGGTGCACCTGGCCAACGCGGTTGGCGGCAGTATCTTCCTGGGCTTCATCTCGGCAGTAGCGTTTGCGACCATTCTGGCAGTGGTTGCCGGCCTGACCCTGGCCGGTGCTTCGGCGGTGTCCCACGACCTGTATGCCAGCGTGATCAAGAAGGGCAAGGCCAACGAGAAGGACGAGATTCGCGTCTCGAAAATCACCACCATCGCGCTGGCGGTGTTGGCGATCGGTCTGGGTATTCTGTTCGAAAGCCAGAACATCGCGTTCATGGTGGGCCTGGCGTTCTCCATCGCGGCGAGCTGTAACTTCCCGGTGCTGCTGCTTTCCATGTACTGGAAAAAGCTGACCACTCGCGGTGCGATGATCGGTGGCTGGATGGGGCTGGTCAGTGCCGTGGGCCTGATGGTGCTTGGTCCGACCATCTGGGTGCAGATCCTCCATCACGAGAAAGCTATCTTCCCGTATGAGTACCCGGCGCTGTTCTCGATGATGATTGCCTTTGTCGGGATCTGGTTCTTCTCGGTTACCGACAAGTCCACTGCGGCTGACAATGAGCGGGCGCTGTTCTTCCCGCAGTTTGTTCGTTCGCAGACGGGGTTGGGGGCGAGTGGGGCGGTTTCGCACTAAGGCTTCGAGATTGTTTGTGTAAGTTGGGTTAAACAGAAATGCCCCGATCGAGAGATCGGGGCATTTTTTATTGGGCGGTAATCGACCCGGTTTTTTTTGGATTTGCCCGTTTTACTGTAGGAGCGAGCCTGCTCGCGAAGACTTTGTGTCAGTTGGAGTGTTTTTTGAGGGTGTACATATCCATTCCTTCGGTAACGGCGACTTATGGTTTCGCCCTTACGGCGAGTCACTTTTTTTACAAGCGCCTAAAAAAAGTAACCAAAAAAACGCTCGCCCCGAACGTACGGCCCCTCGCTGAGGCTCGGCGTTCCTTCGCTGCGGTATTCATCCGGGGGCATTGCCCTCCGGTCGGCTTCGCTTCGACCTACATGCAATGAGTTCGACTGCGTCGAACGACGCTGCGCGCCAATCCCCGGATAAACACCTCCGCTCAGCCTGCCGAGGGGGCGGGTGGATCAAGATCAAAAGCTGCAGGCGAGCTAACGCTCGGCCCTGTAGGAGCGAGCTTGCTCGCGAAAAACGTCTGGACAACACGATCAATCAGGCAGCACGCGTTATTGTTGACGTCCATCGCGAGCAAGCGCGCTCCTACCGCTGTTGCGGTGTACGCCCCCCGTGAGGCCGAGTGGAGGTTATGCGCAGTGGGCAACCCGGCATGGATGGCCGATGGCGGCGGGCCCACGGAGCAGGACCGGAGCGAGGGAATGCCGAGCCTAGGCGAGGCACCGAATGTCAGGGGCAAAAGCGCTTGGTTGCTTGGCGCTTTTCCAAGTGACCCGCCGTAAGGGCGGAACCAATAGCGGCCGTAACCGCAGAAACGGATATGTACACCATCAAAAAAGCGCACAAACAAAAACGGCCTCCTGCTCTTTATATAAAAAGCAGAGGCCGTTCCCGGTACAACTCAACACGCTACAGCAAGACAGATCTTACTTGCGGTCTTCCAGCTTGGTGATGTCACGCGACTCGTAGCCGGTGTACAACTGGCGCGGACGGCCGATCTTGTACGGGCTGGAGAGCATCTCTTTCCAGTGGGAGATCCAGCCGACGGTCCGCGCCAGGGCGAAGATCACGGTGAACATGCTGGTTGGAATGCCGATCGCCTTGAGGATGATCCCCGAGTAGAAGTCGACGTTCGGGTACAGCGAGCGTTCGATGAAGTACGGGTCGGTCAGGGCGATCTCTTCCAGGCGCATGGCCAGTTCGAGTTGCGGATCGTTCTGGATGCCCAGTTCCTTCAATACTTCGTCGCAGGTCTGCTTCATGACCGTGGCGCGCGGGTCGCGGTTTTTGTAAACGCGGTGACCGAAGCCCATCAGTTTGAACGGATCGTTCTTGTCCTTGGCCTTGGCGATGAACTTGTCGATGTTCGAAACATCGCCGATTTCATCGAGCATGGTCAGTACGGCTTCGTTCGCACCGCCGTGGGCAGGGCCCCACAGTGCAGCGATACCGGCGGCGATACAGGCGAACGGGTTGGCGCCCGAAGAGCCTGCCAGGCGCACGGTGGACGTCGAGGCGTTCTGCTCGTGGTCGGCATGGAGGATGAAGATCCGGTCCATGGCCTTGGCGAGTACCGGGCTGATCGGTTTGATCTCGCACGGGGTGTTGAACATCATGTGCAGGAAGTTTTCCGCGTACGACAGGTCGTTGCGCGGGTACATCATGGGTTGGCCCATGGAGTACTTGTAAACCATCGCGGCCAGGGTCGGCATCTTGGCAACCAGGCGGATCGCGGAGATTTCGCGATGCTGCGGGTTATTGATGTCCAGGGAGTCGTGGTAGAACGCCGAGAGGGCGCCGACTACGCCGCACATGACGGCCATCGGGTGGGCGTCGCGACGGAAGCCGTTGAAGAAGGTCTTCAGCTGCTCGTGAACCATGGTGTGGTTCTTCACGGTGCTGACGAACTGGGCCTTCTGTTCTGCGGTCGGCAGTTCGCCGTTGAGCAGCAGATAGCAGGTTTCCAGATAGTCCGACTTTTCAGCCAGCTGTTCGATCGGGTAGCCGCGGTGCAGCAGAATGCCGTTGTCGCCGTCGATATAGGTGATCTTCGACTCGCACGAGGCGGTCGACATGAAGCCAGGGTCAAAGGTGAAACGGCCCGTGGCCGTCAGGCCCCGAACATCGATAACATCGGGACCAACGGTGCCGGTTAAAATGGGCAGCTCGACGGGGGCTGCGCCCTCGATGATCAACTGCGCTTTTTTGTCAGCCATGTGGCCTCCTATTTATGCTTGAAATCATCAGACAGACCCCCCACGCAGGGCCCGCACCACTATAGTGAGATAAATTCGAATGTCAATTTGCCTAAAGTCTTGCTCCAGAAGGCTTTAACCGGACTTTTTTCTCGAAATTGGCTGCCATTTACGCCTTTTATGTCAGTTGCGCAATCAGCTGTTTGGGTTAGGTGTTTGCGTTGTCATTAGTAGCCTAACTGTCTATACTCGGCCACCGACCGCCAAGGGCTTTTGGGCTTGCTTTCATTGGGGGTCGCATCCCTGGGTGGTGGTTACCTGACCAGTGCACTCCCCAACAACTTTGCCCTGATTGTTAGGGGCTCTTCAGTGTGAAAAAAAAGCCGTGAAAAGCCAACGACCTGTAAACCTAGACCTAAGGACCATCAAACTCCCAGTCACTGCTTACACGTCCATCCTTCACCGAATCTCCGGTGTCATCCTCTTCGTGTGCCTTGCCATCATGCTTTACGCATTGGACAAGTCGCTGAGCTCCGAGGAAGGCTTCGGTCAGGTGAAAGCGTGTCTGACCAGTCCGCTAGCCAAGCTAGTGACATGGGGCATCCTGTCCGCTCTGCTTTATCACCTGGTAGCCGGTGTGCGCCATTTGATGATGGACATGGGCATCGGTGAGACGCTGGAAGGCGGCAAGCTGGGCTCGAAAATCGTTATCGCCGTTTCCGTGGTGGTAATCGTTCTGGCAGGAGTTTGGATATGGTAACTAACGTCACGAACCTGTCGCGTTCGGGCCTCTATGACTGGATGGCGCAACGTGTGTCTGCGGTCGTTCTCGCGGCTTACTTCATCTTCCTGATCGGATACATCGTGGCCAACCCTGGCCTCGAGTACGCCCAGTGGCATGAACTGTTCGCCCATAACGGAATGCGTATTTTCAGCCTCCTGGCCCTTGTTGCCCTCGGCGCTCACGCCTGGGTCGGCATGTGGACCATCGCGACCGACTACCTGACGCCAATGGCGTTCGGCAAGTCCGCGACCGCTATACGTTTCCTTTTCCAGGCAGTCTGCGGCGTTGCGATGTTCGCTTACTTCGTCTGGGGCGTGCAGATTCTCTGGGGTATCTGAGTCATGGCTAACATTCCAACGATTTCTTTCGACGCCATCATTATTGGTGGTGGCGGTGCCGGCATGCGCGCAGCGCTGCAACTGGCACAGGGCGGTCACAAGACTGCCGTGATCACCAAGGTTTTCCCGACCCGTTCGCACACTGTATCCGCCCAGGGCGGCATCACCTGCGCGATCGCGTCCGCTGACCCGAACGATGACTGGCGCTGGCACATGTACGATACCGTCAAGGGTTCCGACTACATCGGTGACCAGGACGCTATCGAATACATGTGTCAGGAAGGCCCGGCTGCCGTTTACGAGCTGGACCACATGGGTATGCCATTCTCGCGTACCGAGCAAGGTCGTATCTACCAGCGTCCATTCGGCGGTCAGTCCAAGGACTACGGTAAAGGCGGCCAGGCTGCGCGTACTTGCGCTGCGTCCGACCGTACCGGTCACGCTCTGCTGCACACCCTTTATCAGGGCAACCTGAAAGCCGGTACCGTGTTCCTGAACGAGTACTACGCTGTCGATCTGGTGAAGAACGGCGAAGGCGAGTTCGTCGGCGTGATCGCCATCTGCATCGAAACCGGCGAAACCACCTACATCCGCGCCAAGGCCACCGTACTGGCCACCGGCGGTGCAGGTCGTATCTACGCTTCGACCACCAACGCCCTGATCAACACCGGTGACGGCGTTGGCATGGCGCTGCGTGCTGGCGTACCGGTACAAGACATCGAAATGTGGCAGTTCCACCCGACCGGTATCGCCGGCGCTGGTGTACTGGTTACAGAAGGTTGCCGTGGTGAAGGTGGATACCTGATCAACAAGCACGGCGAGCGTTTCATGGAGCGTTATGCTCCGAACGCCAAAGACCTTGCCGGTCGTGACGTTGTTGCCCGTTCGATGGTTAAAGAGATCATCGCCGGCAACGGTTGCGGTCCGAACGGCGACCACGTGATGCTCAAGCTCGACCACCTGGGCGAAGAAGTGCTGCACAGCCGTCTGCCAGGCATCTGCGAGCTGTCGAAGACTTTTGCGCACGTTGACCCGGTTGTTGCTCCGGTTCCGGTTGTTCCGACCTGCCACTATATGATGGGCGGCGTTGCCACCAACATTCATGGCCAGGCAATCACCCAGAACGCCGAAGGCGTGGACGAGATCATCCCTGGTCTGTTCGCTGTAGGTGAAGTGGCTTGCGTATCGGTTCACGGTGCCAACCGTCTGGGCGGCAACTCGCTGCTCGACCTGGTGGTATTCGGCCGTGCTGCCGGTCTGCACCTGGAAAAGGCGCTGACCGACGGTATCGAATACGACGAAGCCACCGACGCCGACATCCAGGCTGCCCTGGCGCGCCTGTCCGCCCTGAACGAGCGTACCGAAGGCGAAGACGTGGCAACCCTGCGTCGCGAGCTGCAAAACTGCATGCAGAACTACTTCGGTGTATTCCGTACCGGCGAATACATGCAGAAGGGTATTGCCCAGCTGGCTGACCTGCGCAAGCGCATCGCCAACGTGAAGATCAACGATAAGTCGCAGGCGTTCAACACTGCACGTATCGAAGCTCTGGAGCTGCAGAACCTGCTGGAAGTGGCCGAAGCCACCGCCATCGCTGCAGAAGTACGTAAAGAGTCCCGTGGTGCTCACGCCCGTGAAGACTTCGAAGATCGTGACGACGAAAACTGGCTGTGCCACACCCTTTACTTCCCGGGTGACAAGCGCGTGACCAAGCGTGCCGTGAACTTCTCGCCGAAGACTGTTCCGACTTTTGAACCTAAGATTCGGACTTATTAAGGGTGGCCGCCATGTTGCAAGTCAGCGTTTATCGTTACAACCCTGATCAGGACGCCGCGCCGTTCATGCAGGAATTCCAGGTTGATACCGGTGGTAAAGACCTGATGGTGCTGGACGTGCTGGCCCTGATCAAAGAGCAGGACGAGGGTTTCTCCTATCGTCGCTCTTGCCGTGAAGGTGTTTGCGGTTCCGACGGCATGAACATCAACGGCAAAAACGGCCTGGCGTGCGTCACGCCGCTGTCTGCTGTCGTAAAAGGTAACAAGTTGATCGTTCGTCCTCTGCCAGGTTTGCCGGTTATCCGTGACCTGGTCGTCGATATGAGCATCTTCTACAAGCAATACGAAAAGGTTAAGCCATACCTGCAGAACGACACGCCGGCTCCGGCCATCGAGCGCCTGCAGTCCCCTGAAGAGCGTGAAAAGCTGGACGGTCTGTACGAGTGCATCCTGTGCGCTTGCTGCTCGACTTCCTGCCCGTCCTTCTGGTGGAACCCGGACAAGTTCCTGGGTCCAGCTGCCCTGCTGCAAGCGTACCGCTTCCTGGCAGACAGCCGTGACACCAAGACGTCCGAGCGTCTGGCTTCGCTGGATGACCCGTTCAGCGTATTCCGCTGCCGCGGGATCATGAACTGCGTCAACGTATGTCCGAAAGGCCTGAACCCGACTAAGGCCATCGGTCACATCCGTAACATGTTGCTCTCAAGCGGCGTGTGATTCAGCTGCTGTACCCGCTGTACCCGTAGATGCTACGGCGCAGGCTTCAACCGGCGCCGTAGTTTTAACCTGAGCAGCAGCTTAAAAGGCTGCGGCTCTTATTTTGAAGAAATGAGACAAGCAGGGGCATCCGGGCTGGTACCCGGACTATCAGTGTGATCCTAGTGGCTTGTTTTGGTCGCTGCATTCGGACTTCTGCAAGTTTGCTCGGTGTCGACATCGATGGTGTTCCCCTAACCGAGGGTGACCAAGCATGCAAGAAAGCGTGATGCAGCGCATGTGGAACAGCGCCTACCTATCCGGTAGTAACGCTGCCTATGTGGAAGAGCTTTACGAGCTCTACCTGCACGACCCTAACGCTGTGCCAGAAGAGTGGCGCACCTACTTCCAGAAGTTGCCTGCTGACGGCAACTCTGCCACCGATGTTTCGCACTCCACAATTCGCGATCATTTCGTCTTGCTGGCAAAGAACCAGCGCCGCGCCCAACCGGTTTCCGCCGGCAGCGTGAGCAGTGAGCACGAGAAGAAGCAAGTTGAAGTGCTGCGATTGATCCAGGCCTACCGTATGCGTGGCCACCAGGCAGCCCAGCTTGACCCGCTGGGGCTGTGGCAGCGTCCTGCACCTGCAGACCTGTCGATCAATCATTACGGCTTGACCAATGCCGATCTTGATACGACCTTCCGTGCCGGCGACCTGTTCATCGGCAAAGAGGAAGCGAGCCTACGCGAAATTCACGAAGCGTTGCAGCAGACATATTGCCGCACCATCGGCGCTGAATTCACGCACATCACCGATTCCGAGCAGCGCCAGTGGTTCCAGCAGCGTCTGGAAAGCGTGCGCGGTCGTCCGACGTACTCCGCCGACATCAAGAGCCACCTGCTCGAGCGCGTGACCGCCGGCGAAGGCCTGGAAAAATACCTGGGCACCAAATACCCGGGTACCAAGCGTTTCGGTCTGGAAGGCGGCGAAAGCCTGATTCCGATGCTCGACGAGCTGATCCAGCGTTCCGGTTCCTACGGCACCAAGGAAATCGTCATCGGCATGGCCCACCGTGGCCGTCTGAACGTGCTGGTCAACACCTTCGGCAAGAACCCGCGCGAGCTGTTCGACGAGTTCGAAGGCAAGAAGAAGGTCGAGCTGGGTTCCGGTGACGTGAAATACCACCAGGGCTTCTCGTCCAACGTGATGACCACCGGCGGTGAAGTTCACCTGGCCATGGCGTTCAACCCGTCCCACCTGGAAATCGTTTCCCCGGTGGTCGAGGGTTCGGTTCGCGCCCGTCAGGATCGTCGCAACGACCCGACCGGTGAGAAGGTTCTGCCGATCTCCATCCACGGTGACGCTGCATTCGCAGGTCAAGGCGTGGTCATGGAAACCTTCCAGATGTCGCAGACCCGCGGTTTCAAGACCGGCGGTACCGTGCACATCGTGATCAACAACCAGGTCGGTTTCACCATCAGCAACCCGCTGGACTCGCGTTCCACCGAGTACGCGACCGACGTTGCGAAAATGATCCAGGCGCCGATCCTCCATGTGAATGGTGATGATCCGGAAGCCGTATTGTTCGTGACCCAGCTGGCCATCGACTACCGCATGCAGTTCAAGCGTGACGTGGTGATCGACCTGGTCTGCTACCGTCGTCGCGGCCACAACGAGGCCGACGAGCCAAGCGGCACCCAGCCTCTGATGTATCAGCAGATCACCAAGCAGCGCACCACCCGTGAGCTGTATGCCGATCGTCTGACTCAGGCCGGTGTGCTGGATGCTGTGCGTGTCAAGGCGAAAGTCGACGAGTACCGCAACGCGCTGGACAACGGCCTGCACGTAGTGAAAAGCCTGGTCAAAGAGCCGAACAAAGAGTTGTTCGTGGACTGGCGTCCGTATCTGGGCCACGCCTGGACCGCGCGTCACGACACTCGCTTCGACCTCAAGACCTTGCAGGAACTGTCCGCCAAGCTGCTGGAAATCCCGGAAGGCTTCGTGGTTCAGCGCCAGGTTGCCAAGATCTACGAAGACCGCCAGAAGATGCAAGCCGGCGGCCTGCCGATCAACTGGGGTTACGCCGAAACCATGGCGTACGCGACCCTGGCGTTCGAAGGTCACCCGATTCGCATGACTGGCCAGGACATCGGCCGCGGCACGTTCTCGCACCGCCATGCTGTCCTGCACAACCAGAAGGACGCGGGCACCTACATCCCGCTGCAGAACCTGTACGACGGTCAGCCACGCTTCGACCTGTACGACTCGTTCCTGTCCGAAGAAGCGGTATTGGCGTTCGAGTACGGTTACTCGACCACCACGCCGAATGCCCTGGTTATCTGGGAAGCCCAGTTCGGCGACTTCGCCAACGGCGCCCAGGTAGTTATCGACCAGTTCATCACCAGTGGCGAGCACAAGTGGGGCCGCCTGTGCGGTCTGACCATGCTGCTGCCGCACGGTTATGAAGGTCAGGGTCCGGAGCACTCCTCGGCTCGTCTGGAGCGTTACCTGCAGTTGTGCGCCGAGCACAACATTCAGGTGTGCATGCCGACGACGCCGGCTCAGATCTACCACTTGCTGCGCCGTCAGGTGATCCGCCCGCTGCGCAAGCCACTGGTAGTCCTGACTCCGAAGTCGCTGTTGCGCCACAAGCTGGCCATCTCGACGCTGGAAGATCTGGCCGAAGGTTCGTTCCAGACCGTTATCCCGGAAATCGATGCCCAAGACCCGAAAAAGGTCGAGCGCGTTGTTCTGTGTAGCGGCAAGGTCTACTACGACCTGCTGGAAAAACGCCGTGCCGAAGGTCGTGACGACATCGCTGTCGTGCGTATCGAGCAGCTGTACCCATTCCCTGAGGACGACTTGAAAGAAGTCCTGGCTCCTTATACCAACGTCAAGCATGCCGTCTGGTGTCAGGAAGAGCCGATGAACCAGGGTGCGTGGTACTGCAGCCAACACCACATGCGTCGCAGCATCAGCAACCTCAACAAGTCTCTCGTACTCGAGTACGCGGGCCGTGAGGCTTCTGCTGCACCTGCATGCGGTTACGCATCGATGCACGCCGAACAGCAGGAACAACTGCTGCAAGACGCCTTTACTGTTTAACGCCTTCGCGCACCTGAAACCGAATTTAAGGAACCACAGACAATGGCTATCGAGATCAAAGCCCCCACTTTCCCGGAATCGGTTGCCGATGGCACCGTTGCCACCTGGCACAAACAACCGGGCGACGCGGTCAAGCGCGACGAACTGATCGTCGACATCGAAACCGACAAAGTCGTGCTGGAAGTGCTGGCTACCGCTGACGGCGTGCTGGGCGCTATCGTCAAGAACGAAGGCGAAACCGTTCTGTCCGACGAAGTTCTGGGCTCCATCGTTGAAGGCGGCGCTGCTGCTGCCGCTCCGGCTGCCGCTGCTGCTCCGGCCGCTGCTGCCGCTGCTCCAGCTGCCGGCGTTGACGAAGACGCTATCGCGGCTCCAGCTGCTCGCAAGCTGGCCGAAGAAAACGGCATCAACCTGGCTTCCGTCAAAGGCACCGGCAAAGATGGTCGTGTAACCAAGGAAGACGTGGTTGCCGCTGTCGAAGCCAAGAAAGCCGCTCCGGCTGCCGCGCCTGCCAAGGCTGCTGCACCTGCCGCCGCCGCTCCGGTATTCGCTGCAGGCGATCGCATCGAGAAGCGCGTACCGATGACCCGCGTACGTGCCACCGTGGCCAAGCGTCTGGTTGAAGCTCAATCGAACATGGCGATGCTGACCACCTTCAACGAAGTCGACATGACCGAAGTCATGGCGCTGCGTTCGAAGTACAAGGACCTGTTCGAGAAGTCCCACAACGGCGTGCGCCTGGGCTTCATGTCGTTCTTCGTGAAAGCAGCCACCGAAGCGTTGAAACGCTTCCCGGCTGTCAACGCGTCGATCGATGGCGGCGACATCGTTTACCACGGCTACGCTGACGTCGGCGTTGCAGTTTCCAGCGATCGCGGCCTGGTTGTACCGGTTCTGCGTAACGCCGAACTGATGAGCCTGGCTGAAATCGAAGGCGGCATCGCCACCTTCGGCAAGAAAGCCCGCGACGGCAAACTGTCGATGGACGAAATGACCGGTGGTACTTTTACCATCACCAACGGTGGTACTTTCGGTTCGATGATGTCGACCCCGATCGTCAACCCGCCACAAGCAGCCATCCTGGGCATGCACAACATCATCCAGCGTCCGATGGCCATCAACGGCCAGGTCGTTATCCGTCCGATGATGTATCTGGCACTGTCCTACGATCACCGTCTGATCGATGGCAAAGAAGCTGTGACCTTCCTGGTGACCATCAAGAACCTGCTGGAAGATCCGGCTCGTCTGTTGCTGGATATCTGATAGAAGCAGCCATGAGCTGCAAGCCCGGGCTGTCGGAAAACCCGCAGCCTGGCTTGCCGCTCGCGGCTTGAAGCTTTTCGCTAAAGAGGATTTTTTGAATGTCGCAGAAATTTGACGTAGTAGTGATCGGCGCTGGCCCTGGCGGCTATGTGGCTGCCATCAAGGCCGCTCAGCTTGGTCTTTCGACGGCCTGCATCGAGAAGTACACCGACAAGGAAGGCAAACTGGCTCTGGGCGGTACCTGCCTGAACGTCGGCTGCATTCCATCCAAGGCCCTGCTGGACAGTTCGTGGAAATTCCACGAAGCCCAGGACGGTTTCGCGATCCACGGTATCAATCACGCTGGCGTGACCATGGACGTGCCGGCGATGGTCGGCCGTAAAGCCAACATCGTCAAAGGCCTGACCTCCGGCGTTGCGACCCTGTTCAAAGCCAACGGTGTGACCTCGATCCAGGGTCACGGCAAGCTGCTGGCCGGCAAGAAAGTTGAAGTCACCAAGCCTGATGGCTCGGTAGAAATCATCGAAGCCGAAAACGTCATCCTGGCTCCAGGTTCGCGTCCGATCGACATTCCGCCAGCTCCGGTTGACCAGAATGTGATCGTCGATTCGACTGGTGCCCTGGAATTCCAATCCGTACCCAAGCGTCTGGGCGTGATCGGCGCTGGCGTGATCGGTCTGGAACTGGGTTCGGTCTGGTCGCGTCTGGGTGCAGAAGTGACTGTCCTGGAAGCCCTGGACACCTTCCTGATGGCAGCGGACACCGCTGTTTCCAAGGAAGCGCTGAAAACCCTGACCAAACAGGGTCTGGACATCAAGCTGGGCGCTCGCGTCACCGGTTCCAAAGTGAACGGCGACGAAGTCGTGGTGAACTACACCGATGCCAAGGGCGAACAGAACATCACTTTCGACAAGCTGATCGTAGCCGTTGGTCGCCGTCCGGTGACCACTGATCTGTTGGCTGCCGACTGCGGCGTGACCCTGGACGAGCGCGGTTTCGTGCACGTTGACGATCACTGCGCCACCACCGTACCGGGCGTTTACGCCATCGGCGACGTGGTTCGCGGCATGATGCTGGCACACAAGGCCTCGGAAGAGGGCATCATGGTTGTCGAGCGCATCAAGGGCCACAAGGCCCAGATGAACTATGATCTGATCCCTTCGGTTATTTATACTCACCCGGAAATCGCGTGGGTCGGTAAAACCGAGCAGGCCTTGAAAGCTGAAGGCGTTGAAGTTAACGTCGGCACCTTCCCGTTCGCAGCCTCTGGCCGTGCCATGGCTGCCAACGACACCGGTGGTTTCGTCAAGGTCATCGCAGATGCCAAGACAGACCGCGTATTGGGCGTCCACGTGATTGGCCCGAGCGCTGCGGAACTGGTTCAGCAGGGCGCGATCGGTATGGAATTCGGCACCAGCGCTGAAGACCTGGGCATGATGGTTTTCTCCCATCCGACCCTGTCTGAAGCCTTGCACGAAGCTGCTTTGGCTGTGAATGGCGGCGCCATCCACATCGCCAACCGCAAGAAGCGTTAAGACAATAAGAAACCACGGCGGAATGGCCCGTCGTGAGCCTTGCATGCAAGACTCACCGCGGAATATCCGCTGGACGCAGTCTTGCATAGCTGCACCGGGTATCCGGAAAGGCTATGCAAGCAGCAGTCACAGGTGGTGCGGCACTTGAATGAGTGCAGCACCGAATGCGCAGTACCTAACGAAGACGGTAATAAGCATGAATCTTCACGAGTATCAGGGTAAGCAGCTGTTCGCTGAGTACGGCCTGCCAGTTTCCACCGGTTACGCGGTAGACACCCCGGAAGCAGCAGCAGAAGCTTGCGACAAAATCGGCGGCAGCGAGTGGGTTGTCAAAGCCCAGGTCCACGCCGGTGGTCGCGGTAAAGCGGGCGGCGTAAAGCTGGTTCGCAGCAAAGAAGACGCCAAAGCCTTCGCACAGCAGTGGCTGGGCAAGCGTCTGGTGACTTACCAGACTGACGCCAATGGTCAGCCAGTCACCAAGATCCTGGTTGAATCGTGCACTGATATCGCTAAAGAGCTGTACCTGGGCGCTGTCGTTGACCGTTCGAGCCGTCGTATCGTGTTCATGGCTTCCACCGAAGGTGGCGTGGACATCGAGAAAATCGCTCACGACACTCCAGAAAAAATTCTGAAAGCCACTATCGATCCACTGGTTGGCGCTCAGCCATTCCAGGGTCGCGAGCTGGCATTCCAGTTGGGTCTGGAAGGCAAGCAAGTTGCCCAGTTCGCCAAGATCTTCGTAGGTCTGGCCAAACTGTTCAAGGATCACGACCTGGCCCTGCTGGAAGTGAACCCGCTGGTGATCAAGGCTGACGGCGATCTGCACTGCCTGGACGCCAAGATCAACATCGACGCCAACGCCATGTACCGTCAGCCTAAGCTGAAGACTTTCCACGATCCGTCGCAAGACGATCCGCGCGAAGCGCACGCTGCCAAGTTCGAACTGAACTACGTAGCGCTGGAAGGCAACATCGGTTGCATGGTCAACGGTGCTGGCCTGGCCATGGGTACCATGGACATCGTCAACCTGCATGGCGGCAAACCAGCCAACTTCCTCGACGTGGGCGGTGGTGCTACCAAGGAACGCGTTACCGAAGCGTTCAAGATCATTCTGTCCGACACCAACGTCGCTGCAGTACTGGTCAACATCTTCGGCGGCATCGTTCGCTGCGACATGATTGCCGAAGGCATCATCGGTGCAGTGAAAGAAGTCGGCGTGAAAATCCCGGTTGTTGTTCGCCTTGAAGGCAACAACGCTGAGCTGGGCGCTAAAGTACTGGCAGAAAGCGGTTTGAACATCATCGCTGCTACCAGCCTGACCGACGCTGCTCAACAAGTTGTCAAAGCTGCGGAGGGCAAATAATGAGCGTCCTGATCAATAAAGACACCAAAGTTATCTGCCAGGGTATTACCGGTTCGCAAGGTAGTTTCCACACCCAGCAAGCCATCGAGTACGGCACCAAGATGGTTGGTGGTGTAACTCCAGGCAAAGGCGGCACCGAGCACCTGGGCCTGCCAGTGTTCAACACCGTTAAAGACGCCGTAGCTGCCACTGGCGCCACCGCAAGCGTGATCTACGTTCCGGCTCCTTTCTGCAAAGATTCGATCCTGGAAGCTGCTTTCGGCGGCATCAAGCTGATCGTGTGCATCACCGAAGGCATTCCTACCCTGGACATGCTGGACGCTAAAGTTAAGTGCGACGAGCTGGGCGTAGTCCTGATCGGCCCTAACTGCCCAGGCGTGATCACCCCAGGCGAATGCAAGATCGGCATCATGCCAGGTCACATTCACTTGCCAGGCAAGGTCGGTATCGTTTCCCGTTCCGGCACCCTGACCTACGAAGCTGTGAAGCAGACTACTGACGCCGGTTTCGGTCAGTCGACTTGCGTCGGCATCGGTGGTGACCCGATCCCGGGTTCGAACTTCATCGACATCCTGAAGCTGTTCCAGGAAGACCCGAAGACCGAAGCGATCGTGATGATCGGTGAGATCGGCGGTTCGGCTGAAGAAGAAGCGGCTGCCTACATCAAGGCACACGTGACCAAGCCGGTTGTATCCTACATCGCTGGTGTGACTGCTCCTCCGGGCAAGCGCATGGGCCATGCTGGCGCAATCATCTCTGGCGGCAAAGGCACTGCAGACGAGAAATTCGCTGCTCTGCAAGACGCAGGCGTTAAAACCGTGCGTTCGCTGGCAGACATCGGCAAGGCCCTGGCCGAGCTGACTGGTTGGGCTGTCAAGTAAGCCTCGCGCTTAGCTGACGCTTCACCAAACAAAGGCCACCTTCGGGTGGCCTTTGTCGTTTCCGGGGTTTGCGTTGACAGTGCGGACGCCATCGCGAGCAAGCTCGCTCCCACATTGGAACGCGGTCAACTGTGGGAGCGAGCTTGCTCGCGATGGCGGACTGACAGGCGACATCTATCAACATGCAGAAACGCGACACAAAGATGTCGTATATCGGATAGTTCGCCCTCTAACAGTGCGTTTATCGGTCAAATTCGTTAGTCTATGCGCCATTTTTGCGTCTGCGGCCCACAAGGCGCGCAACGCGCTAAAAGGGTCGGTCTTATACGGACTGACAGCATTTCCCTCACCCATAGGGAAATCCCTCTCTAAATTCCGATTCAGTAGTGTGGTATTTCCTTAATGAAAGTGTTGAAAGGCCAGGACATCCTGGCACTTGGTTTTATGACGTTTGCCCTGTTCGTCGGGGCTGGCAACATCATCTTCCCACCTATCGTCGGTTTACAGTCCGGGCCCAATGTCTGGATGGCGGCGCTGGGTTTCCTGGTCACCGCAGTTGGTCTGCCGGTGATCACTGTTGTGGCGCTGGCCAAGGTCGGCGGAGCAATGGATGCCTTGAGCAGCCCGATCGGTAAAGTGGCCGGTGGCCTGCTGGCAGCGGCTTGCTACCTCGCTGTTGGCCCGCTGTTCGCGACGCCACGTACCGCGACGGTATCCTTCGAGGTGGGCCTGGCGCCCCTGACCGGCGAGAGCCCGCTGGCGCTGTTCCTCTACAGCTCGGTTTACTTCCTGCTGGTGTTCTTCATCTCGCTGTATCCGGGCCGTTTGCTGGATACCGTAGGGCGCTTCCTCGCGCCGCTGAAGATCATCGCCCTGGCCGTGCTGGGCATTGCAGCATTCGCCTTGCCGGCCGGTGACATTGGCCATGCAACCCCTGAATACGTTGCAGCACCGTTTTCCCAAGGCTTCATCAATGGTTACCTGACCATGGATACCCTGGGCGCCCTGGTGTTCGGCATCGTCATCGTCAACGCCATCCGTTCCCGCGGCGTCGAGTCGCCAGCACTGATCACCCGTTATGCGATCATCGCCGGGCTCATCGCCGGCGTGGGTCTGGCGCTGGTGTATGTCAGCCTTTTCCGTCTAGGTTCGGGCAGCCATGAAGTGGCCGCTGGCGCTACCAATGGCGCGGCGGTATTGCACGCTTACGTGCAGCACACCTTCGGTTCGCTGGGCAGTGGTTTCCTTGCCGTGCTGATCTCCCTGGCGTGCCTGGTGACCGCGGTCGGCCTGACCTGTGCCTGCGCCGAGTACTTCAGCCGTGTGGTGCCGTTGTCTTACAAGACACTGGTGATCATCCTGGCGGCGTTCTCGCTGCTGGTGTCCAACCTGGGCCTGACCAAGCTGATCGCGTTCTCGATCCCGGTACTGACCGCGATCTACCCGCCGTGCATCGTTCTGGTGGCGTTGAGCTTCTGCAAGGACTTCTGGCATGAGCAGGGTCGTATCCTCGGCCCGGTGATGCTGGTGTCGTTCATCTTCGGCCTGATCGATGCCCTTAAGGGGGCCGGCCTGGCGGACTGGATGCCGACACAAATGGCCCACCTGCCGCTTAGCGAGCAGGGCCTGGCGTGGTTGGTGCCGTCGGTGATGACGCTGGTGGTCGCCGTGGTCTGCGACCGTATGTTGGGCAAGCGCGAAGAAGCGCTGGCTTAAGCTTTACCGGCCCGTCACAAACGGGCCTGTGAACAAAACAGAAATGCCCCGTATCAATCGATACGGGGCATTTTTTTATGGGGTGATGCGGTGTCTTTTCTTCTGCGCTAACGTCGAAATACTGCCATGGCCCTTGTAGGAGCGAGCTTGCTCGCGAAGGTCGTGAACTATAGCGCGTGATTTCTGGATAAACGCGTTGCTCTCAGGGTCTTCGCGAGCAAGCTCGCTCCTACAGGGTTTATGTACACCGCAAACACATCACAAGGATCTGCATGTCGTTCATCCAAGCCAACCTGATCCACATTCTTGCCGCCGTCTGGTTTGTTATCTGCTGGGGCGGGTACACCCGCTATGCCACATGGAAAGGCCGTGACACCGCGTGCCTGGCCAGTGTGCTGCACCTGTATCGTGAAGACTGGATGCGCCGCATGCTGCTGCGCGACAACCGCATCGCCGATGCCAGCGTGATCGGCAATCTGGAGCGCAATGCGTCGTTCTTCGCCTCCAGTACATTGATTATCCTGGCCGGTATTCTCACGGTATTGGGGGCTTCGGAACGGGCGGTATCGTTGTTGGCGGATATCCCGATGGTGCAACAGGCGTCCCAGGGCATGTCGGAAATCAAGTTGCTGTGCCTGGCGCTGGTGTTTGTCTATGCGTTCTTCACGTTCAGCTGGTGCATGCGCCAGTACAACTTTGCGGCGGTACTGGTGGGTTCGGCGCCGATGGTCGGTGAGCGCCATGTATCGGAGCAAGAGCGCAAAGCATTCGCGTCACGCGCCGCTCGCGTCATCTCCATGGCTGCCAACCAGTTCAACTTCGGGCTGCGTTCCTACTACTTCGGCATGACCATGCTGGCCTGGTTTGTCAGCCCGTGGCTGTTCATGTTGATGAGTGCCGGCGTCGTGTTTGTTTTGTACCACCGCGAGTTTCATTCCGACGTTCTTGATGTGATGGTCTATACCCCTACAGAGGCGCCGTTGCCGGAGGCAATTAAAGAGGCAGCTTGATGAGTATTCCATTCTGGTGCGTGTTTATCAGTGCGGTGTTGATTTATCTGGCGCGAATGCCCGTGACCAGGGCCATGAAAGAGCAGGGTGGTTACGATAACCACCTGCCGCGCCAACAGCAGATGCAACTCACAGGTCTGGGAGCTCGGGCGGTGGCGGCGCATCAGAACAGTTTCGAAGCGTTCATATTGTTCGCGGTGGGTGTGTTGATGGCGCATACCACGCAGACGGCGGGCTGGCTGATCGACTGCCTGGCGATCATATTCGTGATCACGCGGGTTATTTACCTGGTGTGTTACTGGAAGGATCTGGCCTGGCAGCGCAGTTTGGTTTGGCTGGTGGGATTGATCTGTTCGCTGTTGTTGATGATTAGTCCGACTTTTCGAACGATTTTGCTCTAACCATTTTTTTTAAGGCAAAAGAAAACCCGCACTTGGCGGGTTTTCTTTTGCCACTCTAAAAACCGTATTAGTTCTTAGGTGCTTCTGGAGCGGCCGGAGCGGCCGGAGCGGCTGGAGCGGCCTCTTTTGCCGCTTCTGCGTTCGATTCGGCCTGAGCTTTGGCAGCTTCGGCGTTTTCTTTCGCAGCGTCGTTCACTTTATCCTGAGCTTTGTTCATGTCCTGCTGAGCTTGCTCGGCATGTTTGGTCGCATCTTGAGCTTTGTCCTCGGATTTTTTATCGCAGGCAGCGAGACCGAGGGAAGCGGTCAACATCAAGGCAATAGCTAAAGTCTTACGCATGGGGTGTTTCTCCTGATGAAAAGCATCTACTGGCATTAAGAGCCCACGCATCAGGGTTAAGTTCCTTAATTTTTTCAGATATATAAGTTTGTTCTAGTGTGGAACTTTTACCCGGACCGCCACCGCACTGTACAGACATAAACAAGAGTTTTTATCAAATGACTGAAAACCCCGTTTTTGAGCGTGCAAAGCGCTTTCTGTCGGCGCTGCGACATTGCCAGGTACTTGGACTAAGCGTTCACAGCGCCAGCAACGAAGGGCTGACGATTGTGCTGCCGTACAGCCCGCAGATCGTCGGCAATCCCGAAACCGGCGTGATTCATGGCGGAGCGCTGACTTCGCTGATGGACACCGCCTGTGGCATGGCGACCCTCTGCGTGCTCCCGGAATTCGAAGTCTGCCCGACTCTGGACCTGCGCATCGACTACATGCACGCCGCCGAACCACATAAGGATGTCTACGGCTTTGCCCAGTGCTATCGGGTCACCACCGACGTGATTTTTGCCCGTGGCTTCGCCTATCAGGATGACCCCGGGCAACCCATTGCCCATGTGATGGGCACTTTCATGCGCATGGGAAAGAACATCAAAGGCACCAAGGGCTTTGGTGGCGCGGTTGCCGGAGGTGCGCAATGAGCGAGTCGCTGAAAGATCAGTTGCAAAAGGCCCATGAACAGGGCGATTACGCCTCGTTGCTGGATTTGATTCCCTATGCCCGGCTGATCGGCGTCGAATGTTCCCGGGTGGGAGATGAGTTGTTGTTCAAGCTGCCAGCGAACCAGGACAACATCGGTAACCCCTTGTTGCCGGCGATTCATGGCGGTGTGATCGCCGGTTTCATGGAATTGGCCGCGGCGCTGCACCTGTTGGTGTTTACCGGAACGCCCGGGGTGCCGAAGATCATCGACTTCTCCCTGGATTACCTGCGAGCCGGACAGTTTCGCGATACCTGGGCCCGATGCCAGGTTTGGCGCCAGGGTCGCCGGGTCGCCAATGTGGCGATTACCGCCTGGCAAAGCACCGAAGCCGAGCCCATTGCCACGGCTCGTGCACATTTCAAACTCGAAGAGCCCTTGAAATCCTGAACTCAGCCCCAAACTCTGAGGACAACCCGCCGTCGATCCTCAAGGTCGCGGCTTATGCCATCTGATTGGAGTTTGATGACCATGAGTGTGGAAACTCAAAAGGAAACCCTGGGCTTCCAGACCGAGGTGAAGCAGCTGCTGCATCTCATGATCCATTCGCTGTATTCCAACAAGGAAATTTTCCTTCGCGAATTGATCTCGAACGCCTCTGACGCTGTCGACAAGTTACGTTTCGAAGCCCTGGCCAAGCCAGAGCTGCTGGAAGGTGGTGCCGAACTGAAAATCCGCGTGAGCTTCGACAAGGACGCTAAAACCGTCACCCTCGAAGACAACGGTATTGGCATGAGCCGCGAAGACGCGATCACCCACCTGGGTACAATCGCCAAGTCCGGCACCGCCGATTTCATGAAGCACCTGACCGGCGACCAGAAGAAAGACTCGCACCTGATCGGCCAGTTCGGTGTCGGTTTCTACTCCGCCTTCATCGTCGCCGACAAAGTCGATGTGTTCAGCCGTCGCGCCGGCAGCCCGGCCAGCGAAGGCGTGCATTGGTCGTCCAAAGGCGAAGGCGATTTCGAAGTCGCAACCGTCGACAAGGCTGAGCGCGGCACTCGCATCGTCCTGCACCTGAAGTCCGGTGAGGACGAGTTCGCCGATGGCTGGCGTCTGCGCAACATCATCAAGAAGTACTCCGACCACATCGCCTTGCCGATCGAGCTGCCGAAAGAAGTGGCCGCTGCCGAAGGTGAAGAGCAGCCGGCCGTTGAGTGGGAAACCGTCAACCGCGCGAGCGCCCTGTGGACCCGTCCGCGTACCGAGATCAAGGACGAGGAATACCAGGAGTTCTACAAGCACATCGCTCACGATTTCGAAAATCCGCTGAGCTGGAGCCACAACAAGGTCGAAGGCAAGCTCGAATACAGCTCATTGCTGTACGTGCCGACCCGTGCGCCGTTCGACCTGTACCAGCGTGAGGCGCCGAAAGGCCTGAAACTGTACGTGCAGCGCGTGTTCGTCATGGATCAGGCCGAGTCCTTCCTGCCGCTGTACCTGCGCTTCATCAAGGGCGTGGTCGACTCCAACGACCTGTCGCTGAACGTGTCGCGGGAAATCCTGCAGAAAGACCCGATCATCGACTCGATGAAGTCGGCGCTGACCAAACGCGTCCTGGACATGCTGGAAAAACTGGCGAAGAACGAGCCTGAGCAATACAAGGGCTTCTGGAAAAACTTCGGTCAGGTCATGAAAGAGGGCCCGGCAGAAGATTTCGCCAACAAGGAGAAAATCGCTGGCCTGCTGCGTTTCGCATCGACCCACGGCGATGATGGCGAGCAGGTTGTCGGCCTGGCCGAGTACCTGGCGCGCGCCAAGGAAGGTCAGGACAAGATCTACTACCTGACCGGCGAAACCTACGCCCAGGTCAAGAACAGCCCGCACCTGGAAGTCTTCCGCAAGAAAGGCATCGAAGTGCTGCTGCTGACCGACCGTATCGACGAGTGGCTGATGAGCTACCTCAGCGACTTCGACGGCAAGAGCTTTGTCGACGTAGCGCGCGGTGACCTGGACCTGGGCAACCTGGACTCGGAAGAGGACAAGAAGGCCGCGGAAGAAGTCGCCAAGGCCAAAGAAGGTCTGGTTGAGCGGCTGAAAACCGCATTGGGCGAGTCCGTTGCTGAAGTGCGGGTTTCCCATCGCCTGACCGACTCCCCGGCAATCCTGGCCATCGGTGAGCAGGACCTGGGCCTGCAGATGCGCCAGATCCTGGAAGCCAGCGGTCAGAAGGTTCCGGATTCGAAGCCGATCTTCGAATTCAACCCGGCTCACCCGCTGATCGAGAAGCTCGACAACGAGCAGAGCGACGAGCGCTTTGGCGACCTGTCGCACATCCTCTTCGATCAGGCGGCCCTGGCGGCCGGCGACAGCTTGAAAGACCCGGCGGCCTATGTGCGCCGTCTGAACAAGCTGTTGGTCGAGCTATCGGCCTGACGGTGTTGTAGAAAAACCCGCTTCGGCGGGTTTTTTCATTTCGGTGCTAAAACATCAGGAGTCAGAAATGAGCCAAATCACTGTACGTTCCGTTGCCTATCAGATTGACGGCCAGGCTTACGAAAGCCGTCTGGCCTTCGATGCCGACCATAAAGGCCCGCGCCCAGGCTTGTTGATGGCGCCGAACTGGATGGGCGTCAGCGCCGGTGCCGAGGAGATCGCCAAGTCGGTGGCATCCAAGGGTTATGTGGTGTTGATCGCAGATCTTTACGGTCAATCGGTTCGACCGACGAACAATGACGAGGCCGGCGCGGCCATGATGCCGTTGAAGAATGATCGCCCATTGTTGTGCAAGCGCATGCAGGTGGCGTTCGAGCAGCTACAAAGCCAGGGTGAAGTGGCTGTCGATACTTCGAAACTGGCCACTTTCGGTTTCTGCTTCGGCGGTTGCTGTGCCCTGGAGTTTGCCCGTACCGGCGCGCCGGTGAAGGCAGCGGTATCGTTCCACGGCACGCTGGACACACCGAATCCGGCTGATGCGAAAAACATCAAGGGTAAGGTCCTGGTGCTGCATGGCGCATCCGATCCATTGGTGCCGAAGGAGCAGTTGCCGGCGTTCGAAGACGAAATGAACGCGGCGGGTGTGGACTGGCAGTTGCTGAGCTATGGCGGTGCGTTCCACTCGTTCACCGACCCGCACGCCAATGTGCCGGGCATGATGATGTATGACGCCAAGGTGGCTGCCCGGGCGTTCACGTCGATGCATAACTTGCTGGATGAAGTGTTCAAGGGCTGATAGCTGTTTTCAGCCTGGATGGGGCCGGTGTCTTCGCCGGCCCCATCGCGAGCAAGCTCGCTCCCACAGGGGAATGGTGTCGTACACAATTCTTGCGGCCGACACGGTCAACTGTGGGAGCGAGCTTGCTCGCGATGGCGGCATAACTGGCGCTGAAGTTTTCAGGGCAATTCGAACCTCTCACTCCCACAGGGGAAATGTGTCGTACACAATTCTTGCGGCCGGCACGGTCAACTGTGGGAGCGAGCTTGCTCGCGATGGCGGCATAACGGGTGCTGAAAGTTTCAGGGCAGTTCGATTCGCTCAACTTCCCCGGGCACCGTCGGCCAATCCCCGGCTGCCCAACGCCGGCGTGCTTCATCAATCGCCGCCGGATCGCTCGCGACAAAATTCCAGTTGATCCGCCGCGGCCCGTCCAGCGGAGCACCGCCGAACAACACGGCGTGACTGTCGCTTTCGGCAAACAGTGTCATCTCTTCCCCCGCAGGCAGTACCACCAGCGAGTACGGCTCTATTGGCTCGCCATCGAGTTGCACTTCGCCGCTCAACACATACAGCGCACGTTCTTCATGCTCGGTGGGAATCAGCAATGTCGTCGCCGTTTGCAGGTGCAGTTCCGCGTACAGCGTAGGAGAAAGCACTGGCACTGGCGATTCCAGGCAAAAGCCTGACCCGGCAATCATGCGAATCTTCACTCCCAGGTTTTCGCTGACCGGCAATGTGGACGCTGGATGGTGGCTGTAATGCCCCGGACCTTGTTCTTTATCCTTGGGCGAAGCCAGCCAGATCTGCAGGCCGTGCATCGTGAAGCCGCTTTCTTTCAGGGCCTCGGGCGTGCGTTCGACGTGGGCGATGGCGCTGCCGGCCGTCATCCAGCTGACGTCGCCAGTCCCGACCACTTGATCGGAACCGAGACTGTCCTTGTGCTGGATCTGCCCCTGGAACAAGTAGGTGAGGGTGGACAGGCCAATGTGTGGATGCTGGCGGATGTTCATGCCTTTGCCCGGTGGATAACGGGTTTCCAGCATGTGGTCGAAAAACACGAATGGCCCGACGCTGCGGCACTTGGCCGATGGCAGCGGGCGAAGAATCGGCTGGCCCTCGACATCTTCGGTGCGGGGGCGGATCACGAGCGGAGTGTTCATGGTGCGTTCCAGGCTGAGCGGGTAATGCGTTCGAGCATAACCCGCTTGGGCAACCCTTGCCGCTATTGGCTGAACGCGCCTTCGGACAAATGCGTTTCGATGCTGACTTCAGACGTGGTCATCAGCTTGTGGATCGGGCAGCGATCGGCCACACGGTGCAGTTCATCGCGCTGGGCGTCGGTGAGTACGCCCTTGAGGGTCAGTTTGACGTGCAGCGCGTACTGGCCTTTCTGTTCCAGGCTGTTGTCGCGCTTGACCTCGACGCCGACACCGGTCAGCGGGATGTCTTTCTTCCTGGCATACAGCTTCAGGGTCAGGGCTTTGCAGGCACCCAGCGCGGCATCGAAATAATCGTGTGGCTCCGGCGCCGAACCCTCTCCGCCAGCCGTGGCGGGCGCGTCGGCGAAGAGTTCGTGGTCATCGATCTGGACGCTGTGGCGCAAACCTTCGGCAGAAACGGTGTTGACGGTAACAGTCATGGCAAACCTCGCAGGCGACAGGAAAACTCATTCGATCAAAAAGGACCTTGAAGGTGTAGAGCCATCGCGTTTGTCGGGTGTTCCAATCTGTAGGAGCGAGCTTGCTCGCGATGATCTCACTGGCACTGTGTGTATCCGCCAGGGCGAGTCATCGTTAAAGTCCATCGCGAGCAAGCTCGCTCCTACTGGTCTCGATCCGGATCAGCTGCCTTTGACTGGCTTGCCGTTGACCGTGCCGTCCAGGAGCATGATGTTGTATTCCTTGCCGTCGGTTTCGACCTGTTGCAGGCGGACCAGCAGGTAGTCCCAATCCTTGGCGAACCACAGCACGGTGATGCGCTTGCTTTGCGTCGGATCGCGTACGCGCTCGACCTTGATCGCATCGATCTGGCCAGCCTTGGTGTCGACTTTTTCCGAGCCCAGCACACGGAAGTCATAGGTATCGACTTCGCCATCATCGACAACCTGATAGCTCATGCTCTTTTTGCCGGCAGCCACGTCATGTTGCAGCGCCAGTTGATAGGTGGATTTGTCGACCATGCCGCGGTTCAGCGGAATATCGACCGCGTCACCACGATCGGTGCCGGTGACCTTTTTCGCGGCCCAGTCGAAATCCAGGTCGGCTTTCTTGGCTTTGCCCAGGCCGCCACGCTCGAAGTGGTAGGACTGGGGCAGCAAGGTGTCCTTGTCCACGGTCAGGGTGCTTTCTTCGGACAGGCTGGCGATCATCATCGAAGCCTTGAAGCTGAGCTTCCAGACGCCGTTGGCTTCCTTAGTCAGGCTGCGCTCGGCAGTGCCACTCATGGGCAGCTGTTTCCAGTCGGCGGTGTAGCTGGCGGAGAAAGGTTGAAGGTCTGCCGCCTGGGCGAAGGGCAAGGCGAGCAGAGCGCAAGCGAAGAGCAGGGCGCGACGCATAAAATCTCCTAGTTTCGAATCAAGTGGCCGCTGGCCGCGAGTAACTGTCCATCCAGTAAAGCACCTTGCTCGCCGAGGGCTAGACGACCTTCGGCAAACCAGCGTACGGCCATCGGGTAGATCAGGTGTTCCTGAACATGGACCCGCTGCGCCAGACTCTGCGGCGAATCCTGTAACTCTACCGGTATTACAGCTTGTACGACCAGTGGTCCGCCATCGAGTTCCTCGGTGACGAAGTGCACGGAGCAGCCGTGCTCGGTGTCGCCAGCCTCCAGCGCGCGCTCATGGGTGTGTAACCCTTTGTATTTGGGTAGCAGCGAGGGATGGATATTGAGCAGGCGACCCTGATAGTGGCGTACGAAACCAGCGCTGAGAATGCGCATGAATCCGGCGAGTACCACGAGTTTGGGATTGAAGGCGTCGATCAGTTCGATCAGCGCGGCGTCGAAGGCCTCGCGACCTTCGAAAGCCTTGTGATCCAGGGCACGGGTGTCGATACACGCGTCCCTGGCGCGTTGCAGGCCGTAGGCGTCGGCGCGGTTGGAAATCACCGCAGCGATGCGGACCGGGCTGTCGCCGGTCCGCGTGCTGTCGATCAGGGCCTGCAAGTTACTGCCGGTGCCGGACAACAGCACCACGACATCACAGGTCTTAGGCATCAGTGAGCCTTGAGGTTCTTCAGTTCAACCTGAGCTGCGCCTTCGGCAGCGGTGGAGATCTGGCCGATGACCCAAGGCTGCTCGCCCGCTTCGCGCAGAACGTTCAGGGCGGTTTCAACGTGCTCCTGAGCCACGCAGATGACCATGCCTACGCCGCAGTTCAGCACGCGGTGCATTTCGTTCTCGTCAACGTTGCCTTTCTCTTGCAGCCAGTCGAACACTGCCGGGCGGTTCCAGCTTGCCACGTCAACCACGGCTTGAGCGCCTTTTGGCAGAACGCGCGGGATGTTGTCCAGCAGACCGCCGCCAGTGATGTGGGCCATGGCTTTGACAGCGCCGGTTTCCTTGATCAGCTTGAGCAGCGGCTTCACGTAGATACGGGTCGGGGCCATCAGCAGGTCGGTCAGCGGCTTGCCGTCGAGCTGGATGTTCTCGATGTCGGCGCCGGATACTTCGATGATCTTGCGGATCAGCGAGTAGCCGTTGGAGTGCGGGCCGGAAGACGGCAGGGCGAGCAGGGCATCGCCGGCAGCAACCTTGGAACCGTCGATGATTTCGGATTTTTCCACGACGCCGACGCAGAAACCGGCCAGGTCGTAGTCTTCACCTTCGTACATGCCCGGCATTTCAGCGGTTTCGCCGCCAACCAGCGAGCAGCCCGACAGTTCGCAGCCTGCGCCGATGCCGGTCACAACCTGGGCAGCGGTGTCGACGTTCAGTTTGCCGGTAGCGTAGTAGTCCAGGAAGAACAGCGGCTCGGCGCCGCACACCACCAGGTCGTTGACGCACATGGCAACCAGGTCGATGCCGATGCTGTCGTGCTTGTTCAGATTCAGTGCCAGGCGCAGCTTGGTGCCGACGCCGTCAGTACCGGAAACCAGCACAGGCTGCTTGTAGCCGGCCGGGATTTCGCAGAGGGCGCCGAAACCGCCCAGGCCGCCCATGACTTCCGGGCGCGCAGTGCGCTTGGCGACGCTCTTGATGCGTTCGACCAATGCTTCACCGGCGTCGATGTCTACACCGGCGTCCTTGTAGCTCAGGGAGGGTTGCTTGCTCATGATCCAGGCCTTTAGGGGGGGGATTTCTGGGTAACGACCGAGTCCATCGGGACCGCCGAAACAGGCGAAGGCGAGGGCCATGCACGAATTTCAGGGTGCCCGGCTGTTGCCGGTCTGCGAAGGCGCGCGATTTTATCAGGCTTGAGCCGCAGCGGCCATCCTCAGGCCGACAGCAGGGCCATATCCGTTCAAAAAAACCGTTAATGCGCGGTGTCGGTGGCATCCTGCATGGCTGTATAAGGTATCGCATTAACCGTCTATCGTTATGACAGTGCGAAAACTTACCCGGAACGTGTGAATGTTTTGCGTCGGGCAACGGTCACAGTCTTGCTCGATCGTCTTCATGCGGTCTGTTCCAGCCGCTCTTGTCGTCAGGAATCCTCCATGCGTTTTTGTAAATTCTTGCTTGTGAGTTGTTTGTCAGTGGTCAGCCTGGTCAGTCAAGCCGAAACCGTCAAAGGCCTTTACCTGGTGCGCGAGCCGGTGAATGGCCAGTCGCCCGAGGAGCGCGACCAGGCGACTCAGCGTGCGTTGGACACGTTGGTACTGCGCCTGACCGGCGACCCCAAGGCCGCTCAAAGTCCGGGGTTGGCAGCGATTCGCAAAGACCCGCAACAGATCATCAGCCAATACGGCTTTGAGGCCGGGCCCCCGGAAGTCCTGAAGGTCGATTTCGATCCGGGTACCACCGAGCAGGCCTTGCGCCGCGCCGGCCTGGCCATGTGGGGGGCCAATCGGCCGTCGATCCTCGGCTGGTGGTTGAATGATTCCACCGAGGGTTCGAGCCTGGTGGGCGACGGCCAGGCCAGCGCGGCGCCGCTGCGTCGGGCTGCTCAGCATCGGGGCTTGCCATTGCGCTTGCCATTGGCGGACCTGAACGAACAGATCGTCGCAACCGCGCCGAACCTGGAGGGCGCAGATCCCGCACCTTTGCATGCGGCATCGGAACGCTACAATGCCGACGCCCTGCTTGCCGTACACGCCAGGGAAGAGGGCGGGCAATGGCAAGCCAAGTGGCAATTGTGGCTGGGGGATAAAAAAGAGGCCGGCAGTGTGCAGGGCGCCGATCAGGCCGCCGTGGCCGATGCGGTGATGCTGGCTGTCAACGAGCGCCTGGCGCCGCGGTTTGTCGCCAGGCCGGGTGCTTCGAGTGAGCAATTGCTGGAAGTGCAAGGCATGAATCTTGAGCGCTACGCGTCGCTCGGACGATTGCTGGAACCGTTTGGCGGGCGTGTGCGCAGTGTCGACGGTGACCGGATTCTTTATCGGGTCAATGGCAGCGTCGATCAGTTGCGTGCGCAACTGTCGCTGGCCAGACTGCAGGAGGCGCCGGCGGGTCAGGCCCCGGTCCCGGCCCCGGTAGCGCCCGTTCAGCCAACCACCGGCAGCCCGGTGCCAGCCGCCGCGCCGGCCCCGATCCCGCAGCTACGTTTTCGCTGGTAGTTTTTCTTTCTTTATATAGAAGCAATGGAGTGGTTCATGGCCGATACGCGGCGTTGGTTCTGGCTCGGCGGGATGGTCCTGCTGTGTGTGTTTGTCTGGTTGTTGCATCCGATCCTGACGCCGTTCCTGGTGGCGCTGCTGTTGGCCTACCTGTTCGACCCGCTGGTGGATCGGCTGGAGAAGGCAGGCTTGTCCAGAACCTGGGGTGTCGTGGCGGTGTTTACCCTGTTTACATTGATCTTCACCGCGCTGCTGCTGGTGTTGGTGCCCTTGCTCGCCAGGCAGTTGTTTCGTTTGTATGAGCTGGCCCCGCAAATGCTCGACTGGCTGCAGCACACGGCGTTGCCCTGGGCGCAATCGAAGTTCGGCCTGTCGGACGGTTTCTGGAAGTTCGACAAGCTCAAGGCCGCCATCAGCGAGCATATGAGTCAGACCACTGATGTTGTCGGCGTGGTGCTGAGCCATGCAACGGCCTCGGGGCTGGCGTTGATCGGCTGGCTGGCGAACCTGGTGTTGATTCCGGTGGTGAGCTTCTACTTGTTGCGGGATTGGGACCTGATGATGGCCAAGGTCCGCAGCCTGCTGCCCCGTGATCGTGAAGCGCGCGCGGTGTCGCTGGCGGGTGAATGCCATGAAGTGCTCGGAGCGTTCGTGCGCGGACAGTTGCTGGTGATGGTGGCCTTGGGTGTGATCTATGCAGCCGGCCTGATGCTGGTCGGGTTGGAACTGGGTCTGCTGATTGGCCTGATTGCCGGTCTGGCGGCGATCGTGCCGTACATGGGGTTTATCATCGGCATTGGCGCGGCGCTGCTTGCGGGGCTGTTCCAGTTCGGTGGTGATCTTTATCCAATGCTCGGAATTGTCGCGGTGTTCATGGTCGGCCAGGCGCTGGAGGGTATGGTGCTGACGCCGTTGCTGGTCGGTGACCGGATTGGTCTGCACCCGGTGGCGGTGATTTTCTCGATCCTGGCCGGTGGTGAACTGTTTGGCTTTACCGGTGTGCTGCTGGCATTGCCGGTCGCCGCGGTGATCATGGTGCTGGTGCGCCATGTGCATGATTTGTATAAGGATTCTGATATCTACGGGAGGGCCGACGAGCCGCAGGTGTAAGGGCCGGCGATAGCCGATGGCGGGCTGCCCGGGTTCGTACCGGATCAGCCTGCCGGCGTCGCCCGACTGTCACATGCACCGCCAAAGAATCTGTCACAAAACCAATGCATTAACGCAAACCTTTGATTTTGCTTGTGGTCTGTCGCATTGTGCGGTCCGCTTCACGGGTATAAACTTCGCAAACTTTACACAGAGGCCACTAACGGTTCCTTTGGAACTGTTCAGTCAGCATGAAACCGATTCAGCTGCCCCTAGGTGTGCGTCTGCGTGACGACGCCACCTTTATCAACTACTACCCAGGCGCCAATGCCGCTGCACTCGGCTATGTCGAGCGGCTGTGCGAAGCCGACGCCGGCTGGACCGAAAGCCTGATCTACCTTTGGGGCAAGGACGGGGTAGGGCGTACGCACCTGTTGCAGGCCGCCTGCCTGCGCTTCGAGCAATTGGGCGAGCCGGCGGTGTATCTGCCGTTGGCCGAGCTGCTCGATCGCGGCATTGAAATCCTCGACAACCTCGAACAGTACGAGCTGGTCTGCCTGGATGATTTGCAGGTGGTCGCCGGACGAGCAGATTGGGAAGAGGCGCTGTTTCATCTGTTCAATCGCTTGCGCGACAGCGGTCGGCGCTTGCTGATTGCCGCGTCGACATCCCCTCGGGAGCTGCCGGTGAAGCTGGCGGATCTCAAATCCCGCCTGACCCTGGCCTTGATCTTCCAGATGCGTCCGCTGTCCGATGAGGACAAACTGCGTGCCCTGCAATTGCGCGCATCCCGTCGCGGTCTGCATCTGACCGATGAAGTCGGGCATTTCATTCTGACTCGCGGTACCCGCAGCATGAGTGCGCTGTTCGAGTTGCTCGAGCGCCTCGACCAGGCCTCCCTCCAGGCTCAGCGCAAGCTGACAATCCCGTTTTTGAAAGAAACTCTCGGCTGGTAAGCCCGCTGAAACCGGGGCGTTTAGCCGTTTCGGCATATTTCAGGCGCCAGAAATCCCGCTTTCCTGCAAGGTTGCAGGCCGCGCGTGTGTTTAAAATGGGCTTAAGCGCTTAGATGTAAACGAGAAACGGATAAGTCACAAAAAGATCGATTGAATTTGCAAATGAGGTTGATAGCGGGCATAGTCTCGGCTTCTTTACAACTTTCAGCCACGGTCGTGCCCATGCTAAATCGCTTCGCACCCCTCGTGCCTCTCGCACTCGTTACCCTGTTGTTCGGTTGCGCTGCCCACACTCCAGTGGCCCAGCAAGCTCCGCAACAGCAGGTTCAAAACTCGGCTACCGCCCAGTCTTCCGCTCTCTTCCAGGAAGAACTGGCTACCGAAAAAGAACTCGCAGACTTCGCTGGCGGCAAGTCCTACCAGCTTCCGGTCCTGGCCGACAGCATCCTCGAACGTGGCATGTCCCTGATCGGTACCCGCTACCGTTTCGGCGGTACTTCTGAAGCCGGCTTCGATTGCAGTGGTTTCATCGGTTACCTGTTCCGCGAAGAAGCGGGCATGAACCTGCCGCGCTCCACCCGCGAAATGATCAACGTGGACGCCCCGCTGGTCTCGCGCAGCAAGCTTGAGCCGGGCGACCTGCTGTTCTTCGCAACCAACGGTCGTCGTGGTCGCGTCAGTCACGCCGGGATCTACCTGGGTGACAACCAGTTCATCCACTCCAGCAGCCGCCGCAGCGGCGGTGTGCGCATCGATAGCCTGGGCGACAGCTACTGGAGCAAGACCTTCATCGAAGCCAAGCGCGCCCTGGCAATGGCACCTAACGCGTCGCCAATCGTCACTGCACGCAAATAAGCGGACAATTTGTAAGGCGAACTTAAAGTCTTACTTGAAGTTTGTCGTGTAGCCGCTAGAATCTTGATCTACAAATGATGGCAAACCGCCTGCGTCCCACGCAGGCGGTTTTCTTTTCTGCGCTCCCCGCAGAAAAAGCCGCAGCCAGATCAGGATGTTCTGCTTATGACGACGTCGGCCCGCCTCGCAATCATGTTCTTCGCAGCGCTGCTCAGTGCCTGCGCCAGCCGCACACCGCCTCCTGCGCCGGTGGTTCGCGCTCCCATCGTATTTGGTTCCTCACAGGCTTTTTCGCCCGAAGCGGAAGACGTGCTGTTTCGCGCGCTCGGTCTGGTGGGCACGCCTTATCGCTGGGGCGGCAATACGCCGGATTCCGGATTTGATTGCAGCGGCCTGATCGCTTATGTGTACCGCGATGTCGCCGGTATTGCCTTGCCGCGTACCACGCGCGAGATGATCTCCATGCAAGCGGCGAATGTGGGCAAGGATGGCTTGCAGACCGGCGACCTGCTTTTCTTTGCCACCAATGGCGGTTCCCAGGTCAGTCATGCTGGCATCTATGTGGGAGAGGGGCGTTTCGTCCATGCGCCGGCCACCGGCGGCACCGTGAAGCTCGACAGCCTGTCCAAGGCGTATTGGCAAAAAGCTTACCTGAGCGCCAAGCGTGTTCTGCAGCCTGAACATTTGGCGCGCAATCCATAACCTCCGGAGCTGGTGGTCATGACTGCTCGCACGCTCAATCTCGACGACGCCCTGTACCAATACCTGCTCGATGTTTCCCTGCGTGAAACGCCTCTGCTCAAGCGCTTGCGCGATGAGACCCAGGCGCTGCCGATGGCACGCTGGCAGGTGGCGCCTGAGCAGGGGCAGTTTCTTGCTTTGCTGGTGAAACTGACGGGGGCCAGGCGTTTGCTCGAAGTCGGCACCTTTACCGGTTACAGCGCACTGTGCATGGCGGCGGCATTGCCCGCTGGTGGCTCGCTGATTTGCTGTGACATTCCCGGCGACTACAACGCCACGGCCCTGCGTTACTGGCAGGAAGCCGGGCTGGCCGGACGCATCGATCTGCGTCTGGCACCTGCGCTGGAAACTCTCGGCAAGCTGGACCAGCCAGGCCAGTTCGATCTGATTTTCATCGATGCCGACAAGGCCAACTACCCGGCTTATCTGGAGCACGCCCTGCGATTGCTGCGGGTCGGCGGGCTGGCGGTGTTCGATAACACGCTATGGAGCGGGCGCGTGCTCGAGACCAGTCCCGAGAGCGCGGACACCCGGGCGATCCAGGCGCTCAACCGGGCGTTGAAGGACGATGCGCGGGTGGATCTGTCGTTGTTGCCGTTGGGGGATGGGTTGACTCTCTGTCGCAAACGCTGAGCTGGAAATCCTGTGGGAGCGAGCTTGCTCCGGGCGGCGTTCCGACGATAGCGGTGGGTCAGTCAGCATCGATGTTGAATGTGCCGGCCTCATCGCGAGCAAGCTCGCTCCCACAGGGTTCTGAGTTCATCCGGGATGGTGTTATCTGGCAGCCGACACCCGCCACACCTTGTTCCCCACATCATCGGCCACCAACAGGTCACCCTGTCGGTCGATCACCACGCCCACCGGGCGGCCCATGGCTTCTTCCTTGCCATTGAGAAACCCGCTGAGCACATCAACCGGACTCCCGACCGGCTTGCCGGCGCGGAAGGGCACGAAAATCACTTTGTAGCCGCTGTGCGGCTTGCGGTTCCAGGAGCCGTGCTGGCCGATGAAGGCGCCTTCCCTGAAGCGCGACGGTAACTTGTTGCCTTCGGCAAACGTCAGGCCCAGTGATGCCGTGTGCGGGCCGACGGCGTAGTCCGGGGCGATAGCCTTGGCCACCAGGTCCGGGTTTTGCGGCTCGACGCGAATATCGACATGCTGGCCGAAGTAACTGTACGGCCAGCCATAGAATGCGCCGTCTTTCACCGAGGTGATGTAGTCCGGTACCAGGTCGCTGCCGATTTCATCCCGTTCGTTGACCGCAGTCCACAGCGCGCCACTGTGCGGTTCCCAGGCCATGCCATTGGGGTTGCGCAGGCCGGACGCAAAGATCCGCTGCTGGCCGGTGGCGCGATCCACTTCCCAGATCGCCGCGCGACCTTCTTCCTTGTCCATGCCGTGTTCCGCAACGTTGCTGTTGGAACCTACGGTGACGTACAGCTTGCTGCCGTCCTTGCTGGCGATGACGTTTTTGGTCCAGTGGTGATTCAGCAGGCCGCCCGGCAGGTCGACCACTTTTGCCGGCGCTGACTTGATCTGCGTATCGCCACTTTTATAGTGAAAGCGCAGCAGGCGATCAGTGTCGGCCACATACAGGTCATTGCCGACCAGGGTCATGCCGAAGGGCGAGTTGAGGTTTTGCAGAAACACCGTGCGGGTTTCCGCGACCCCATCGTGGTCCTTGTCGCGCAGCAAGGTGATGCGGTTGGCGCTGGGCACCCTGGCTCCGGCACGCCCCATGAATTTCTTCATGATCCAGCCGCGAATGCCTTTGCCGTCTTCGGGTTTTGGGGGGGCATTGGTTTCCGCCACCAGCACATCGCCATTGGGCAGTACATAAAGCCAGCGCGGGTGATCCAGGTCTTCGGCAAAAGCGGCCACTTGGGTGCCATTGGCGGCGATGGGCTTCGCACCCTGCGGCCAGCCGATGGCCGGGGCGATGTTCACGGTCGGGATCAGGGTTTTGTCGGGTTCTGGCAGTTGAGGAGAAGGGCCGGTGCCGTCGGAGACTTGCAGGCGGGCGGTCCCGCCACAAGCGGCGAGCCCTCCGCAGAACGCGATAACGAGAACGAGCGGGGGCGTGCGCATACGGGGCTTCCCTATGAGTGCCTTGTTCTAATCATAGAGGCGCGTTGTCGTCCGATGGTTCAACCCTTAGCCACGTGCCTCCTTGAACAGCACTGCTATGCCGGGGTGATAGTTGCCGGCTTCGTTGCGCAACTTGCGGTAGGCATAAGGGAAATACCAGGCAACAGCGCAGGTGTGTTCCTTTTGCAGGTCGTCGACCATGTCCTGGAGTTCTTCCGGTGTGGCGCCCTGCTGGGCTTTTTGCGGGGCGACGAACAGGCAGCCGAGTTTCAGGTCGCTGGCGTGGCTCACGCGCTTCGCATCGCTGGCAACATCGAGCAGGGCCTGGGTCAGATTGAGGCTGTTGACCCGTGGCCAGCGCTGGCTGGTCTGGATGTAGGCGCGGGTTTCGGGTGAAGCCAGGAGCAGGTCGGCGCGGCTGTTGCGTTCGCCTTCTTCGGTCTGCTTGCGGGTGGGCGTCTGTTGCAGCGTGACCATCTCGGCCATCCAGGCGGCGGCAGACAGCAGTCCGAGATTGGCCTTCTCGTCGTGCCAGTACGGTGTGTCGCCATCACCGCGGACGGCGTTGTAACGGTCGATGCATTCGAACCAGCGTTCGAGCACCGGGCGCAGGAATTCCAGCTTTGGATTGCTGATGATCATGCCTTGCATGGGCTCACCCTTGTTGTTGTGTTGTGAGTTTGTGGCTCTTTGATATCACTGCTGGGAGCGTGGCACAAGATTGACGTCAGTTTATTGATTGATGGCAGTTATTCGGTCGATGGCCTCCCGGCTTTAATTGACGCTCCACCCCCAACCCTCTAACCTTCGCGGCTTGTTTCAGGTGCTCTGTGGCTTGGGTCGACAGAGTGAAACAGGGAAGCCGGTGAGTGAGTCCTTCTGTTGGTCGAAGGCCCGCAATTCCGGCGCTGCCCCCGCAACGGTAAATGAGTGAAAACTGTGTGTGATGCCACTGTGTCGATTTGATGCGGGAAGGCGCACGGTCTGGCCCCGCGGCCACTCATGAGCCCGGAGACCGGCCTGATTCATCCAGCGGCATCACGGTGGGCGATGCCAGGCTTGTTGCCTTCTATTCTTGTGCCTGCCCGCCGTTATTCCTGCCTCAACGGAGAGCTCCCCCATGACTGATACCCCCGATCGTGACGAACGCCACCTGGCGCGCATGCAGCGCAAAAAAGCCGTGATCGACGAGCGCATCGCCAATTCCCCGAACGAGTGTGGCCTGCTGCTGGTGCTGACCGGCAACGGCAAGGGCAAGAGCAGTTCGGCCTTCGGCATGCTTGCCCGCGCCATGGGGCACGGCATGCAATGCGGCGTGGTGCAGTTCATCAAGGGCCGCAACAGTACGGGGGAGGAGTTGTTCTTCCGGCGCTTTCCCGAGCAGGTGCGTTTTCATGTGATGGGCGAAGGCTTTACCTGGGAAACCCAGGACCGCCAGCGCGACATCGCCGCCGCCGAAGCGGCCTGGGCAGTGTCGCAGCAACTGCTGCGCGATCCGTCCATCGGTCTGGTGGTGCTCGATGAGCTGAACATCGCTCTCAAGCACGGCTACCTCGATCTCGATCAAGTGCTCAGCGACTTGCAGGCCCGACCGCCGATGCAACACGTGGTGGTCACCGGTCGTGCCGCCAAGCCGGAGATGATCGAGATGGCTGACACCGTCACCGAAATGGGCGTGATCAAGCACGCCTTTCAAGCCGGGATCAAAGCGCAGAAAGGCGTCGAATTGTGAGTCAGCCTCGGCACTGTCCGGCGGTACTGATTGCCGCGCCGGCCTCTGGCCAAGGCAAGACCACCGTCACCGCGGCACTGGCCCGATTGCATCGCAATCAGGGGCGCAAGGTCCGAGTGTTCAAGTGCGGGCCCGACTTTCTCGATCCGATGATCCTCGAGCGCGCCAGCGGTGCGCCGGTGTATCAGCTGGACATGTGGATGGTCGGCGAGCAGGAGAGTCGCCGGTTGCTGTGGGAAGCCGCCGCTGAAGCCGACCTGATCCTGATCGAAGGCGTCATGGGGTTGTTCGACGGTACGCCGTCGAGCGCCGACCTGGCGCGGCATTTCGGTGTGCCGGTGCTGGGGGTGATCGATGGCACCGCCATGGCCCAGACCTTTGGCGCATTGGCCCTGGGGTTGGCGCGTTATCAGCCGGACTTGCCGTTCGCCGGCGTGCTGGCCAATCGTGTCGGCACGCTGCGCCACGCGCAACTGCTCGAAGGCAGCCTGACTGAGGGGTTGCGCTGGTACGGCGCGCTGTCCCGGGAAACCGGGATCGAATTGCCGAGCCGGCACCTGGGGCTGGTGCAGGCCAGTGAGTTGAACGATCTCGACCTGCGCCTCGACGCGGCAGCCGATGCCCTGGCCAGCAGTTGCGAGGTCGCGCTGCCACCGGCAGTCGAATTCGCCGCCCCTGATGTCATCGCGGCCGAACCGCTGCTGGCCGGTGTACGCATTGCCGTCGCCCGCGATGAAGCCTTTGCGTTCACCTATGGCGCGAGCCTGGATCTGCTGCGGGCGATGGGCGCCGAGTTGTCATTCTTCTCGCCGATCCGCGACCGTGCGTTGCCGCAGGCGGACAGCCTGTATCTGCCGGGCGGCTACCCGGAACTGCATCATGTTGCGCTGGCGCAAAACACCGCGATGCTCGATGCGATCCGCGCCCACCACCAGGCAGGTAAACCGTTGCTCGCCGAGTGTGGCGGCATGCTGTATCTGCTCGACTCCCTGACCGATGTCGAAGGCACTCGCGCCGAACTGGTTGGCTTGCTGGCCGGTGATGCAGTCATGCAAAAGCGCCTGGCAGCGCTGGCTTTGCAAGCGGTGGAACTGCCGGAAGGCTCGCTGCGCGGGCACACCTATCATCATTCGCTGACCACCACTGAACTGGCGCCGATTGCCCGTGGCTTGAGCCCTAACGGCGGGCGCGGAGCGGAGGCGGTCTACCGTGAGGGGCGGATGACTGCCTCTTACGTGCACTTTTATTTTCCGTCGAACCCCTCGGCGATTGCCGCGCTGTTTGCGCCTGACCAAAACCCTGTGGGAGCGAGCCTGCTCGCGAAGAGGCCATGAGCGACAACGCATTCTCCGAAGCCGAGCGCGCGGCGGTGTACCGCGCCATCGCCGAGCGCCGCGACATGCGCCACTTCAGCGGCGGCACCGTCGAGCCCGAATTGCTCCGTCGTCTGCTCGAAGCCGCGCATCAGGCCCCCAGTGTCGGCCTGATGCAGCCCTGGCGCTTCATCCGCATCAGCGATCGCGCCTTGCGCGGGCAAATCCAGGCCCTGATAGAAGAAGAACGCATCCGCACCGCCGAAGCCCTTGGCGAGCGCAGCGATGAGTTCATGAAGCTCAAGGTGGAAGGCATCAACGATTGCGCCGAGGTGTTGGTCGCCGCACTGATGGATGACCGCGAGCAGCATATCTTCGGCCGCCGCACGCTGCCGGAAATGGACATGGCTTCGTTGTCCTGCGCGATCCAGAACCTGTGGCTGGCGTCCCGTGCCGAAGGGTTGGGCATGGGGTGGGTGTCGCTGTTCGAACCACAGGCACTGGCGGACCTGTTGAGATTGCCGCCGGGTGCCAAGCCGTTGGCCGTGCTGTGCCTGGGGCCGGTCAAAGAGTTCTATCCGGCGCCGATGCTGGTGCTCGAAGGCTGGGCGCAGGCGCGTCCGCTACATGAATTGCTGTATGAAAATTATTGGGGAGTGAGTCAATGAGTGTGGCGTTGTTGAGTGTCGCCGCGGTTGCGCTGGATGCGCTGCTGGGTGAACCCAAACGCTGGCATCCGCTGGTGGCGTTCGGCCGTTTTGCCGAGCGCATCGAGCAACGTTTCAACGGCGGCGGTCGCGGCTGGCGCAGCCATGGCGTCACCGCGTGGGTGATTGCCGTGTTGCCACTGACGCTACTGGCCACGGCATTCTCCTGGGCGCCTTATGTCGGCTGGATCGTCGAGATTCTCGCGCTCTATTGCGCCCTCGGCATGCGCAGCCTCGGTGAGCACGTCACGCCTGTGGCCAAGGCCCTGCGCAATAATGACCTGGAAGCGGCGCGCACTCGGGTGAGCTATCTGGTCAGCCGCCAGACCAGCGAACTGGATGAAACCGAAGTAGCCCGTGCCGCTACCGAGTCGGTGCTGGAAAACGGAAGCGATGCGGTGTTCGCAGCGTTGTTCTGGTTTGCCGTGGCGGGCGCGCCGGGCGTGGTGCTCTACCGCCTGAGCAATACGCTGGATGCGATGTGGGGTTATCGCAATGAGCGTTTCGAACGGTTCGGCTGGGCGGCGGCGAAGGTCGATGACGTGCTCAATTACATTCCTGCGCGCCTGGTGGCACTGACATACGCGCTGCTGGGCAAAACCCGGCTGGCATTGAAATGCTGGCGCACCCAGGCCCCGATCTGGGATAGCCCGAACGCCGGCCCGGTGATGGCGGCAGGGGCGGGTGCCCTTGGTGTCGAATTGGGTGGGGCGGCGATTTATCACGGCGAACTGCATCAGCGTCCGCAGTTGGGCGAAGGTGTGCCGGCGGATGCCGACTCGATTGACCGGGGCTGGCAATTGGTCCAGCGCGGGGTATGGTTATGGCTGCTGATTCTCTGCCTGGGGGCCGAATTTTATGCTTGAGCACGGTGGGCGACTGCGCAAGGCGGCGCTCGAATACGGCATAGATGAAGCCGACTGGCTGGACCTGTCCACCGGCCTTGCGCCCTGGCCGTTTCCGGTGCCGGATATTCCGCTGCGGGCCTGGGCCCGATTGCCGGAGACGGACGACGGTCTGGAGCAGGCCGCCTGTGATTACTACGGCACCTTGCAGGCATTGCCGGTGGCCGGCTCGCAAATGGCGATTCAACTGCTGCCGCGATTGCGTCGGGCGGGCAAGGTCGGCGTACTGTCGCCGTGTTATGCCGAGCACGCCGAAGCGTGGCGTCGCAACGGCTACATCGTGCGTGAAGTGCTGGAGCAGGAAGTCGACTTCTTTATCGACAGTTTCGACGTGCTGGTGGTGGTCAATCCGAATAACCCCACGGGTCTGAGCCTCACTCCCAGTCGGCTGCTCGACTGGCACACGCGACTGGCGCAGCGCGGTGGCTGGCTGGTGGTGGACGAAGCGTTCATGGATAACACGCCGCAACTGAGCCTGGCGCCGTTTGCCCATCAAGTCGGATTGATCGTCTTGCGTTCCTTCGGCAAGTTTTTCGGCCTGGCCGGTGTGCGCCTGGGGTTTGTGCTGGCCGAGCGCAAGCTGCTCAAGTTGCTGGCAGAACAAGTGGGTCCGTGGGCCGTGAGCGGGGCAACCCGTGTAGTGGGCCAGGCCTGTCTGCGCGATACCGAGGGACAAACGCGGCAACGGGTGCGCACCGAAGAGGCCAGCGAGCGCCTTGCGTCGTTGCTCGAACAGCACGGCTTCGAGCCCCAGGGCGGTTGTGCGCTGTTCCAGTGGCTGATCACCGAGCGCGCCGAAGAACTGCATGAATTCATGGCCCGGCGCGGCATTCTCCTGCGGTTGTTCACGCACAACAGCAGCCTGCGATTCGGCTTGCCCGGTGACGAAATCGCCTGGGTACGACTGGCGCTGGCGTTCGACGATTTCGCCAAGGAAAACCAATGACCACGCTGATGGTGCAGGGCACCACATCGGATGCCGGTAAAAGCACGCTGGTAACCGCGTTGTGCCGCTGGGTCACGCGTCAGGGCGTCAGGGTGGTGCCGTTCAAGCCACAGAACATGGCCCTCAACAGTGCGGTGACCGCCGACGGTGGCGAGATCGGCCGCGCCCAGGCGGTACAGGCCCAGGCCGCGAACCTTGAGCCGCACACCGACATGAACCCGGTGCTGCTCAAGCCCAACAGTGACACCGGTGCCCAGGTGATCATCCATGGCCGCGCTGTCACGACCATGAATGCGGTCGCCTATCACGACTACAAAACCATCGCCATGCAAGCGGTGCTGGCCTCCCACGAGCGCTTGAGCGCGGCGTATCCGCTGGTGATGGTCGAGGGTGCGGGCTCGCCGGCGGAAATCAATCTGCGGGCCGGGGACATCGCCAACATGGGCTTCGCCGAAGCGGTGGATTGCCCGGTGGTGCTGATCGCCGATATCAATCGCGGCGGGGTTTTTGCCCATCTGGTAGGCACCCTTGAACTGCTGTCGCCGAGTGAGCAGGCGCGGGTCAAAGGCTTCATCATCAATCGTTTCCGTGGCGATATCGCGTTGCTGCAACCCGGTCTCGACTGGCTTGAAGAGCGCACCGGCAAACCGGTGATCGGCGTGCTGCCGTACGTGATGGATCTGCACCTGGAGGCCGAGGACGGCATCGATCAACGCCAGACCGATAAAGCCGAACAGGTGCTCAAGGTGGTGGTGCCGGTGCTGCCGCGCATCAGCAATCACACCGATTTCGATCCGCTGCGCCTGCATCCGCAAGTGGACCTGCAATTCATCGGCCCCGGCCAGGCGATTCCGCCCGCCGACCTGATTATCCTTCCCGGCTCGAAAAGTGTGCGCAGCGACCTCGCGTACCTGCGGGCCAACGGCTGGGACACCGCCATCGCCCGGCATCTGCGTTACGGCGGGAAACTGCTGGGGATCTGTGGCGGCCTGCAGATGCTCGGTGAGCAGGTGCATGACCCGCTGGGCCTCGAAGGTGCGCCGGGTTCCAGTGCCGGTTTGGGGCTGCTGGCGTTCCAGACCCAGCTCGAACAAGAGAAGCAGTTGCGCAATGTGCGTGGTCGCCTGGCGCTGGAAGATGCGCCGGTGGCGGGCTATGAAATTCATGCCGGCGTGACCACCGGACCGGCCCTGGAACATGCCGCCGTGCATCTGGATGACGGCCGCTGTGATGGCGCGCAAAGTGCTGACGGGCAGATTTTCGGCACCTACCTGCACGGGCTTTTCGAATCGCCGGCGGCGTGCAGTGCTCTGCTGCGCTGGGCCGGGTTGCAGGATGTGCAGGCCGTGGATTACCACGCCTTGCGCGAGCGTGATATCGAGCGGCTGGCGGATCTGGTGGAGAAGCATCTGGATACTTCTCTGCTGCGTCAGCTCTGTGGGTTCTGAGGTGGCTGTTGCGGCCCCATCGCGAGCAAGCTCGCTCCCACAGGTTACGAGGTGTAATCAAAATGTATGTTCAGCCTGGATCAATTGTGGGAGCGAGCTTGCTCGCGATGAGGGCCGTCGCCTCCCCGAAGATTTTAAGGAATAAGCAATGCTCCAACTGATCCTCGGCGGCGCCCGTTCCGGCAAGAGTCGCCTGGCTGAAAAACTCGCCATCGACAGCGCCCTGGCCGTGACCTACATCGCCACCAGCCAGCCACTGGACGGAGAAATGAGCGAGCGGGTGGCCCATCACCGCGCCCGTCGTCCTGCCGAATGGGCCTTGATCGAAGAACCGGTGGAACTGGCCCGGGTGCTGCGTGAGTCCGCCTGTGTCGACCGCTGCCTGCTGGTGGATTGCCTGACCCTGTGGCTGACCAATCTGCTGATGCTCGACGATGCCGAGCGCTTGCACGCCGAGCGTGATGCCTTGCTGGACTGCCTGGCGTCGCTGCCGGGTGAAATCATTTTTGTCAGCAACGAGACCGGAATGGGTGTCGTGCCGCTGGGCGAATTGACTCGCCGCTATGTCGATGAAGCCGGTTGGCTGCATCAAGCTCTGGCTGAGCGTTGTCAGCGTGTCGTCCTGACCGTCGCCGGCCTGCCTCTGACTCTGAAAGGAACTGCGTTATGACTCAATCCTGGTGGTTGAACCCGTGCAAGCCGGTCGATACCCAAGTGGTCGAACAGGCCCAGGCGCGGCAACAGCAACTGACCAAGCCGGCCGGCTCCCTCGGTCAGCTGGAAGCGGTGGCGGTGCAGCTGGCGGGATTGCAGGGGCGGGTCAAGCCAAGTCTGGAGCAGGTGTGGATCGCGATTTTTGCCGGCGACCATGGCGTCGTCGCCGAGGGCGTGTCGGCGTTTCCCCAGGAAGTCACCGGGCAGATGCTGCTCAACTTCGTCAGCGGTGGCGCGGCGATCAGCGTGCTGGCGCGGCAACTGGGCGCTTCCCTTGAGGTGGTGGATCTTGGCACGGTGACGCCGTCGCTAAACCTGCCGGGCGTGCGCCATCTGAATGTCGGCCCGGGCACCGCGAATTTTGTACAGGGACCGGCCATGACCCAGGCCCAGGGGCAACTCGCCTTGCAGGCCGGTCGTGACAGCGTGCAGCGGGCAATTGCCACCGGTGCGCAGTTGTTTATCGGTGGCGAAATGGGCATCGGTAACACCACTGCTGCCAGTGCATTGGCGTGTGCGCTACTTGATTGCCCGGTGGTGCATCTGACCGGGCCTGGTACCGGGCTCAATGCCGAAGGTGTCAGTCACAAGGCCCAGGTCATCGAGCGCGCCCTGGCATTGCATGGCGCGCAGCGTGGCGATGCCTTGCAGACCCTGTTCAACCTCGGCGGCTTTGAGATCGCCGCGCTGGTCGGTGCCTATCTTGCGTGTGCCCAGGAAGGTGTCGCGGTGCTGGTGGACGGCTTCATTTGCAGCGTCGCGGCACTGGTTGCGGTGCGCTTGAATCCTGAGTGTCGTCAGTGGCTGTTGTTCGGTCATCGCGGCGCCGAGCCGGGGCATCGTCATGTGCTGGAAACCCTGGATGCACAACCCTTGCTCGATCTCGGCCTGCGGCTTGGCGAAGGCAGTGGTGCGGCGTTGGCTGTGCCGCTGCTGCGCTTGGCTTGCGACCTGCACGGGCAAATGGCGACCTTCGCCGAAGCCGCCGTGGCAGATCGTCCGGCATGACCTTGCGCGTGGATCTGTTGCGTCACGGTGAAACCGAACTCGGCGGCGGCTTGCGCGGCAGTATCGATGATGCGTTGACCGACACGGGCTGGGCGCAGATGCGCGCCGCCGTGGTCGGGCAAGGTCCGTGGGACCGGCTGGTCAGTTCGCCGTTGCAACGTTGTGCGCTGTTTGCCGAGGAACTCGCTGCGCAACTGGGTGTGCCGGTGCAGCTGGACAAAGACCTGCAGGAGTTGCATTTCGGCGCCTGGGAAGGGCAGAGCGCGGCGGCGTTGATGGAAACCGACGCGCAGGCCCTGGGCTTGTTCTGGGCTGATCCCTATTCGTTCACGCCGCCTCAGGGTGAGCCGGTTGCAGACTTTTCGGCACGGGTGCTGGCAGCGCTGGAGCGTTTGCACGCGACCTGTGCCGGTGAGCGAATTCTGCTGATCAGCCATGGCGGTGTGATGCGTCTGTTGCTGGCACAGGCGCGCGGGCTGCCACGGGAGCAACTGCTCAACGTTGAGGTCGGGCATGGCGCGCTGTTTTCGCTGACGGTGGAGTCTGCGGGCTCGTTGAAGGAAGTGCTCTGACCATGCTGCCATTCTGGATCGCCCTGCAATTTCTCAGCAGTCTGCCGATTCGCCTGCCCGGAATGCCTGAGCCCCGGGAACTGGGGCGGTCGTTGCTGTTTTATCCGCTGGTGGGATTACTCTTTGGCGCGATTCTGTGGGCGGTTAACTGGCTGCTGCTGGGCACGCCGACGTTGCTGCACGCGGCGTTGTTGCTGAGCCTTTGGGTGCTGCTCAGCGGCGGCTTGCATCTCGATGGCCTGGCGGACAGCGCCGATGCCTGGCTCGGTGGTTTTGGCGACCGTGAGCGCACGCTGACCATCATGAAAGACCCGCGCAGCGGGCCGATCGCCGTGGTGACGCTGGTGTTGGTGTTGTTGCTTAAATTCACCGCACTGCTGGCGTTGATCGAGCAGCCGCATTCGCTGGCCTTGATCATCGTGCCGTTGATCGGTCGCAGCGCATTGCTCGGCTTGTTCCTGAGTACGCCCTATGTGCGTGCCGGTGGCCTGGGCCAGGCATTGGCCGATCATCTCCCGCGTTCGCCGGGCAAGCAGGTGTTGGCGGTCAGCGCATTGGCTTGTGTGTTGATCGCCGGCGTCAGTGGAGCGCTGGCGGTGGTGTTGGCGGCGCTGGGGTTTGTCTGGCTGCGCCAGGTGATGTTGCGGCGCCTGGGGGGCACGACAGGGGACACGGCGGGCGCGATGCTGGAGTTGCTGGAAGTTGCAGTGCTGGTAGGCTTGGCGTTGGCCTGATCGGGTTGTGTTGAATGTTCCGGCCTCTTCGCGAGCAAGCCCGCTCCCACATTGGAATGCGATCAACTGTGGGAGCGAGCTTGCTCGCGATGGCGATCTACAGGACACCGCCCAATCACTGAACAAACCCCATGCCACTTGATTTAACCGACTCGCGGGTATATACACGCACCATGCTCGATTCCCAATGTTTATGCATCAACCTGCGTCGCGCCGCCCGTGGCGTCAGCAGGCACTACGACGGCGCTCTCGACGGCTTCGGGATCAACGTTGCGCAGTATTCTTTGCTGTGCAATCTGCAGCGTCTGGATCAGCCGAGCATCTCGACCCTGGCCGAGGCCATGGGCCTGGACCGCAGCACCCTGGGGCGCAATTTGCGGGTGCTGGAGGGTGATGGCCTGGTGACGCTGGTCGAGGGCGAGGACATGCGCAATCGCATCGTCCTGCTGACCGAGGCCGGGGCAGAGCGTCTCACGGCGGCCTTGCCGGCCTGGGAAGCCGCGCAGCAACGCTTGATCGATCGCCTGGGTGCCGAGAAGCGTGAAACCTTATTGAAGCTGCTGGACGAACTGGCATGATGCCGGTTTTTTCGATCTTAAGCGGGTATATACCCGCTATTGGAGAATAACAATGACATCGATGTGGCGTACTTGCGGCTGGGTTCTGTTGGGGAGTGCGCTGATCCTTGCGTTGTCTCTGGGTGTTCGCCATGGCTTTGGGCTGTTTCTGGCGCCGATGAGCGCCGAGTTCGGCTGGGGCCGTGAAGTCTTTGCCTTCGCCATCGCCCTGCAAAACCTGATCTGGGGCCTCGCCCAGCCATTCACCGGTGCCCTGGCCGACCGCTTCGGCGCAGCGAAAGTGGTGCTGATCGGTGGCGTCCTGTACGCGGCCGGGCTGATTTGCATGGGGCTCTCCGACTCGGCGATGACCCTGTCCCTGAGCGCCGGCCTGCTGATCGGCATCGGACTGTCCGGTACTTCGTTCTCGGTGATCCTGGGGGTGGTCGGCCGCGCGGTGCCACCGGAAAAACGCAGCATGGGCATGGGGATCGCCAGTGCGGCCGGTTCGTTCGGCCAGTTCGCGATGTTGCCCGGCACGCTCGGTTTGATCGGATGGCTTGGCTGGTCTGCGGCGCTGCTGGCGCTGGGCTTGCTGGTGGCGTTGATCGTGCCGCTGGTGGGCATGCTCAAGGACAAGCCGCTGCCCGTCCTGGGCCACGAACAGACCCTTGGCGAAGCGCTGCGCGAAGCCTGCTCCCATTCCGGCTTCTGGCTGCTGGCGTTCGGATTTTTCGTGTGCGGATTCCAGGTGGTGTTCATCGGTGTGCACCTGCCGGCCTATCTGGTGGATCAACACCTTCCGGCGACGGTCGGCACCACGGTGCTGGCACTGATCGGCCTGTTCAACATCTTCGGCACCTATACCGCTGGATGGCTTGGCGGGCGCATGTCCAAGCCGCGTTTGCTCACCGGGTTGTACTTGCTGCGGGCGGTGGTCATTGCGTTGTTCCTGTGGGCACCGGTGACCACCACCACGGCTTATCTGTTCGGCATGGCCATGGGTTTTTTGTGGCTGTCGACGGTGCCATTGACCAACGGTACGGTGGCGACCTTGTTTGGTGTGCGAAACCTGTCCATGCTCGGCGGGATTGTTTTCCTGTTTCACCAACTCGGTTCGTTCCTGGGCGGCTGGTTGGGTGGCGTGGTGTATGACCGAACCGGGAGTTATGACTTGATCTGGCAAGTGGCGATTCTCTTGAGCCTGTTGGCTGCCGCCCTGAACTGGCCGGTGCGTGAGCGGCCGGTAGAGCGTCTGCAATCACAAATGAGTGCGATATGAACAACCTTTGGCCACGGATCGCTGTAGCCGCCGTCTGCGCCTTATTGCTGGCATTGTCGTGGTGGGGCTGGCATCAGGGCGGGCTGGCACTGATGCAGTTGGGCATGGGTGCTTGCTAGCGAGCGGCGAGGGCGAGTAACGTCGCTTTTGACGAATTATCAAGGATGCACCGACATGCTGATGCGCTGGATTGCAGTTCCCGCGTTGCTGGTGGCGTTTACCGGGCTGGCCTACGCGGCCGAGTGCCCGGAGCTGTTGCAAGGATCACTGCAAAAGCTGCGCGCCAAGGAATCCATCGATTTGTGCCAGCGCTTCGCCGGTAAACCGTTGGTGGTGGTCAATACCGCAAGCTTCTGTGGCTTTGCTCCGCAGTTCAAAGGCCTTGAGGCGCTGAACCAGCGCTTCAAGGATCAAGGGCTGGAGGTAATTGGCGTTCCGTCCAATGACTTCAAGCAGGAGTCAAAGGATGGTGCCGAGACTGCCAAGGTCTGCTACGTCAACTATGGTGTGACCTTCACCATGACCGAGCCGCAAAGGGTTCGCGGCGAGGATGCGACGCACTTGTTCAAGGTCCTCGCCAGTCAAAGCAGCGCGCCGAAGTGGAATTTCTACAAGTATGTGGTGGACCGCCAAGGCAAGGTGGTCGCCAATTTCTCCAGCCTGACCAAGCCGGACGATCCCGAGTTCATTGCGGCGGTGGAAAAGGCCCTGGCTTCGCCACCACTTGTTTCGACCCCCTGACCTGTAGGAGCGAGCTTGCTCGCGATAACCTCAAGGCGTCTCGTAAATCCTGAAAGTACGCGTCATCGTTCGCGTCCATCGCCAGCAGGCTCGCTCCTACAAATGAAAAGCCCCGCCTCCGTGAGGAGAGCGGGGCTTTTTTGATTCCGATGGCGAGCGGTTCAGGCTCGCCGGGAATCATCAGAAGCGGTAGGTCGCGCCTAGACCGAAACCGTTCGCGTAGTTGTCATACTTGGCGTTGTAGGTCTGGCCATGGTCGTCGCCGTTGACCTTGACCGATTCCTCGCGCAGGTACGAGTACGCCAGGTCGATGGTCAGGTCGTCGGTCGGGCTCCAGCCGGCGCCCACGCTGAAAATCGTGCGATCGCCAGTCGGGATGCGTGGGGAACGGTCGACGTTGTTGGTCGGTGCCTGGTCAACGGACAGGCCGGTACGCAGTACCCATTGCTTGTTCAACTGGTAGGACGCGCCGATGGCGTGAGCCCAGGTGTCGTGCCAGTTCTGTTCTTCGGTGATGGTGCCGAACTGGCCGTTCAGAACAGCCGGAACACCTGTGTTTTCAACGGTGATTTCTTTCAGGCGGCTCCAACGGGTCCAGGTGCTGCCTGCGTAAAGAGTCCACTTGTCGTCGAGCTGGTGAGTGACCGAAAAGTCCACCGATTCAGGTGTGGTCACATCCAGCGAAGCGTCGTATTTCTGGCTCGGGTTCTGGCCGACCAGGCCCAGCAGGTTGTAGTTGACCTTGGTGTCGCCCTCGAGCTTGTACTTCACTTTCGAGTGGTAGGTCAGGCCGACACGGGTGCTGTCGGTGGCTTGGACCAGCACGCCGATGTTGTAGCCCAGGGCGGTGTCGTCACCCTTGATCTTGACATGACCATCGGGCAAGTTCGTTAAGGTCGGCAAGGCCGTTATGTTCGATTCCAGGCTGCCGTCGATGCGGTTGATGGTCGGGCCGAAACCGATGGAAACCTTGTCGTTGAAGGCGTAGCTGACAGTCGGTTGCACGGTGACGATCTTGACTTCGCTCTTGCTGCCGAAGTAACGACCCTCAAAGCCGTTTTCGTAGTCGGTTACCAGGCCGAACGGGGCGTATATGCCAATACCGAAGGCCCAATGGTCGTCGATTGGCTTGACGTAGTAACCCATGGGCACGGCGATGAACGGAACCATGTCGCCGTCATTGCTGCCACGGTTGTTCGGGGAGGAGCTTGCGTGGCTGATGTCAGTGTGTGCGTCGATCATCGCAACACCGCCGGTAACTTGTTCGCGCTTGATGCGCGACATGCCGGCAGGGTTGCCAAAAATGGTGGATGCGTCGTCGGCAGAGGAAGATCGCCCGGCAAAACCTGACCCCATCCCGCTGATGCTTTGTTCGTTGAGGGCAAAGCCACTTGCAAAGATCTGGGTGGATGCCATGGCAACGGCGAGACTAATGGTGGTTTTGAGCATTACTTTTTTCATTATTAGAACTCCTGGTGATCACCGGGGCGAAAATTACCAACATTTTCGTTCCGGCGCCATAGGCTGTATGCCTTGATTTAGAGCGGTTTTGTAGGACAATCAGACCAGAATCGCGGCGTGTTGCGCGATCTTTGGATCCAAGGGTGTCAGCAGGCTACCTGATTCAACGGTGAAACACAGGTTTGCCAGGCGCAGGTGAAATCACGCAGACGTCCCTGGGGCTGAAATGTCTGGCGCCAGATTCTGGCCATACCCAGCAAATCATCAGGGGCGGGGAGGGGGGTGTTCTGTTCTTCCACCAGCAGCCAGGCGATGGCTGTGGCGTAACGCAGGTTGACGGTCAACTCGAGGTGCGGGCCACTCAGGAACGCATGCTGGCTGGCCAGGCCGCGGACCAGGCTCGCACGCTCCGGATCAAGGGCCAGGTAATGGTCCCAAAGGGCCTGGTGACGGGGCTCGGCGATGCGGTACAGGCCGTGCCCACGGCGGTCATGCAGGGCGGAACCAAGGGCGGACTGGCTGGCGGCAATGCCCAGCAGCAGGGATTCGGCCGTAGCGCTATGTTGTCCGAGATAGATCAATGTCGGACGAATCACATAACGGCACAGTTCGCTGGCAGCGATACCCATAAAACCCTCGAAACCTGAAATGGACGGCGACACCTGAAGGGGGGCTTGGCAGCTGTGAATCGACTCAGGCTCGCCGCAAGCGGGTCAAGCCGCTTGAGTTGAAGTGTAGTGTCATATTCGCGCTGTAAAGGCCTGTTTTTAAAATATTTCCAGCGATCAGTTATAACCGTTATATCGGATCGTGCTTAGTCCTGATTCGAGGAAAGGGAAATATCGGGCAATAAAAAGCCCCGCTTTTCGGGCAGGGCTTTTGGGTTTTTCAGCCTTTCTGGCGTTTCAGGCAACCAGTGCCTGACGGGTACGCTCGATCACGGCCTGCAGCGGCTCGGCGCTGGAGTATTGATCGGGGTACAGGCGTTCGCTGTGACGAGCGATGCCGTGTTCGTTGACCAGGGTGAAGCTGAAGCAGCCTTTGCGAGCGGCCATGATCAGGCAGTTCATTGGTGCAAAAGCGTTGGTTAGGGTGCGAATGGCATCCTGAGTCTGGATTTGAGTAGACATTATTGGGTGTTCCTACAAATGACACGGATAAGAACCGTGCAACGTTAAAACGTTCCAGTAACGTCGATCACCATTGATCGAACGAAGAACCCGACTGGAACAAAGCAGCCAGTTTGAAGCGCTGATAAGTTGGCGCGCTTGGGCTGGCAGGTAGGTACTTAGGAGGGCAGGCAACACATCGAGGGCAAAGGTTCTGGGCCCGGGGTGAAGATCCTGATCAATTTGCAGGTTGGTTCGAGCAGAGTAGGCAGGCGGAGCAACATCCTTTGCTTTCGATTCAAAGGTTGTGTTGGCGCAAGATTTACCTGGAAACCATCGAGGTGGTCGATCCCGCTTGTTCGGTGGAGGCTTCCGTCGGGAAGGCTGACCGGGGGGATTTGTTCGACCAGAATTGACTTTCAGCTTGGTACTAACGCCGCGGATACTAACGGATTGAACTGGGCAAGGGAAGTGTGGTAGCGAAAAAAGTTTCCTGGCCGGTGCCTGATCGGGCTGTTTTGTCTTGTGGAGGCGCGCATAAAGCTGCAAGACCTGGGATTCATGCGCCCTGTTTCGGGACAAAATCCGACCATCGGTCATCGACGTTTGTAGCAGCGCAGCCTTCTGGACACCGGGTTTGCCAGGGCTTATCCCCAGGCATGACAAAAAAATGCGCCGAAAAAGTGCATGGATATAACCATCGCAAAGGCACTTGTGCACATTAGTTGCGCGGTCTGTCACCCCGCTGTCATCTCACGTTCAAGCGTAATGGCTGCCTGTAACCAAAATTTAAGTCAATGAAAAACATCGCTTTTTTTTACTGGTGAAAAAATCGTCAGTTTGACTGCGAGCCCCATTCCACAGGGCTTTGAGCGAGTTCAAGGGCGGTTGTCCACTGAGTTATCCACAGCTTCTGTGGATTGTCCCGAGCGCTTGCTCTAGGACGGGCGTGCCGGGATATTTTCAGCTTTACCTGTAAGAAAAAGAGAGTAAAGTTGCGCGCCTTCTGATCTGCCCCACAGTGCTTTATGAAGTTTCGCTCAGCCCCTGTTTCCTCTTCCTCCACACCGCCCTCTGTTGCCCCTACCAAGCGCTTTTCCATGCGCGTGGCGGAGTGGCTGTTGGACAGCCCGCATCTGGGCGAAAACCGTAACGTCAAACACATCGCCGGACGTTTGCTCAAGCAACCGGCCCGTGAAGGCGTGGTGGCTGCGCAAAGTCGCCTTGGCCAGTTGATGTGCCGCGAATGCGGGAATGCCCGGGACCGCCGGATCGGTCAGGACCTGCTGCGTCAGGCCGCTCGGGCAGGCGATCACCGCGCTCAACAGGAACTGGGGCTGATCGAAGACTGAGCTGTCCAAGACCGGACGCCTTGGTTAACCTTCAGGCTTTATCCGAATGGCAGGAGTGGCTATGGCAATGGACTTGACCAGCGTATTGCTGGGGCTGGCAGCGGCTGCGTTGCCGTTGCTGGTATTGGCCTGGCAACTTCAGCGTCGGGCCAGCACCACGCAAGCCGATGTCGCGCTGCTGCAAGAACGCCTGGCCATGGCGCAACTGGCGCAGGACGGATTGAATGCACAACTCGAATCCAGCCGCGATGAAGCGGCTGATCTGACCCAGGCCAACGCCGCCAAACAAGCTGATCTGGCTGCGCTGCGTCGTGAAGTCGAATTGCTGCAGATCGAGCGCGACGACGCCCGGGACGCCGCCCATGCGTGGAATATCGAACGCGCCGGCAAAGAAGCCGAATTGCGCCGTCTGGATGCCCAGGCCGCGTCGCTCAATGCCGAATTGCGCGAGCAACAGGACAGCCATCAGCAACGCCTCAACGACCTGCAAGGTTCGCGAGACGAGTTGCGCGCGCAGTTTGCCGAGCTGGCGGGGAAAATTTTCGATGAGCGCGAGCAGCGTTTTGCCGAAACCAGCCAGCAGCGCCTGGGGCAGTTGCTCGATCCACTCAAGGAACGCATCCAGTCCTTCGAAAAGCGTGTCGAGGAAAGCTATCAGAACGAGGCCCGTGAGCGTTTCTCCCTGGCCAAGGAGCTGGAGCGCTTGCAACAGCTGAATTTGCGCTTGAGCGATGAAGCCACCAACCTGACCCGCGCCTTGAAAGGGCAGAAGACCCAGGGCAATTGGGGCGAGCTGATTCTTGAACGCGTGCTCGAGCATGCGGGGCTGGAGAAGGGCCGCGAGTACCAGACTCAGGTCAATCTCAAGGGACCGGACGGCGAGCGCTTCCAGCCGGACGTGATCATTTATCTGCCGGGCGACAAGCAGGTGGTGGTCGACTCCAAGGTCAGCCTGACGGCCTATCAGCAATACGTCGCGGCTGAAGACGAGGCCATCGGCCAGATCGCCATCAAGCAGCACGTCCTGTCGTTGCGCAATCACGTCAAAGGCCTGGCCGGCAAGGATTACAAGCGCCTCGATGGCTTGCACAGCCTGGATTTCGTGTTGCTCTTCGTACCGATCGAGGCGGCGTTTTCTGCTGCGTTGCAGGCTGAGCCGACGCTGTTTCAGGAGGCATTCGACCGCAACATCGTGATCGTCAGCCCCACCACGTTGCTGGCGACCCTGCGCGTCATCGACAGCCTTTGGAAACAGGAGCGCCAGAGCCAGAATGCCCGGGAAATCGCCGAGCGGGCCGGGTGGCTGTACGACAAGTTCGTGCTGTTCATCCAGGATCTGGACGAGGTGGGCAATCGCCTGCAGCAACTGGACAAGGCCTACAGTTCGGCACGCAACAAGCTGACAGAGGGGCGCGGCAACCTGGTCAGTCGCAGTGAACAACTCAAGCTGCTGGGCGCGCGGGCAAGCAAGAGTCTGCCGGCGGACTTACTGGAGCGGGCGATGACCGATGTGGATGGGCTGGTCGAGTTACCGGAGTAGCCCCGGGCGAGCGTGGACCTTGTGGCGAGGGGGCTTGCCCCCGTTCGGCTGCGCAGCAGTCGTCAGTCCGGCAACGCGTTTTATCTGAAGAGGCTCATTGAATGGTTTGGGGCCGCTACGCAGCCCAACGGGGGCGAGCCCCCTCGCCACAGGAGGCTGTGTTGAACCTCGTTACAACGGTATGTACCTGCTCAACAACGCCCGCAACGCCGCCGGTTTCACCGGTTTGGCCAAGTAATCCAGCCCCGCGGCATGCACCAGGTCGACCGTCTCCGGCCGGCCATCGGCGCTGATCACCACGCCAGGGACCGGCTCGCCCATTTGCGTGCGCAACCAGGCCATCAAATCGGTTCCGGTCTCGCCATGATCGAGGTGGTAGTCCACCAGCGCCAATTGCGGGCGCATGCCTTCGCCAAGCAACGCGGCGCATTCCTCGCGATTGCGCGCGGTCCAGACCTGGCAACCCCAGCGGCTGAGCAGGCTGTTCATGCCGATCAGGATGCTGTCTTCATTGTCGATACACAGCACCTGCGCGCCATTGAGCAATTTGCCATTGAACTCGGCGACCTTGACCGGCGCTGCGGTTTGCGCCCGGGCCAGCGGCACACTGACGCTGAACACGCTACCGCGTCCCGGCCAGGAACGTACGCGCAAAGTATGACCGAGCACGCGACATAGCCCGTCGGCAATCGCCAGCCCCAGGCCGAGGCCTTTTTCGGCTCGGGTCTGGTGGCTGTCGAGGCGCTTGAACTCTTCGAAAATCACCTGCAATTTATCTTCCGGAATACCTGGCCCGCGGTCCCAGACTTCCAGGCACAGTTGCTCCTTGTGCCGGCGAACCCCCAGTAGTACCGGCCCTTTGCCGTAGCGGAAAGCGTTGGTCAGGAAGTTCTGCAAAATCCGTCGCAGCAATTTGATGTCGCTGTCGACCCGTAACGTGCTTGTGCGAACCCGGAACTCCAGTTTTTGCTCTCGCGCCAGCACCTTGAACTCTGTACCGAGGGTATCGAACAGTTCGTTGAGGGCGAATGGCTGGCGATTCGGATTGATCTTGCCGTTTTCCAGGCGGGAAATGTCCAGCAAGTCGCTGATCAAGTCCTCGGCCGAGCGCAGCGAACTGTCCAGGTGTCCGACCAGTTTCTGCGCTTCGCCGGACAAACCATCTTCCTGATGGGAGAGGGCGGCGGAGAACAGCCGCGCCGCATTCAACGGTTGCATCAAGTCATGGCTGACGGCCGCGAGGAAACGGGTCTTGGACTGGTTGGCCGCCTCGGCGGTGCCTTTGGCTTCGGTCAGGGCAACGTTGAGCTGCGACAATTCGTGGGTCCGTTCGGTGACCCGTTGCTCCAGGCCTTCGTTGGCTTCGGTCAGCGCCTGTTCGGCTTCGCGGAACGCGGTGATGTCGGTGAAACTCATGACAAAGCCGCCGCCGGGCATCGGGTTGCCGATCAGTTCGATCACCCGACCATTGGGGAACATCCGCTCGGAAGTATGCGCGCGGCCCTGACGCATCCAGTGCAGGCGGCGGGCAACGTGCACTTCGGCTTCGCCGGGGCCGCACAATCCGCGCTCGGCGTTGTAGCGAATGATGTCGGCAATGGGGCGGCCGATACTGATCAAGCCGTCCGGGTAATTGAACAGTTCAAGATAGCGACGGTTCCAGGCCACCAGTTTCAGCGACTGGTCGACCACGCTGATGCCCTGGGTGATGTTCTCGATGGCGCCTTGCAGCAAGGCGCGGTTGAATTGCAGCACCTCCGAGGCTTCGTCGGCGATGCGCACGACGTCCTCCAGTTGCATCTCGCGGCCTTCAATGGCGGCTTTTACCACCGCGCGGGTCGAAGAGGCACCAAGCACACCGGCCAGCAAGCGTTCGGTGTGGGCGATCCATTCACTGTCGGCGTTCTGGTTCGGGTTGAAGCCCTTGCCTTGGCGATAGGCAAAACGGATGAAGCTTTGACGGGCGCGTTCTTCGCCGACGAAGCGCGCCGCCAGTTGCAGCAGGTCATTGATCTGCACTGCCAGCATCGAGCGTGCGCTGGGGCGGGCGCTGATTTCCTGGCCGATGAAGCGACCTGCCTGCCAGTGCTCGGAAACCCGGGTGCGGGACAGCACCGAGACCCAGGCGAACAATGTGAAGTTGCCTGCCAGCGACAGCACCACGCCCTGGGTCAGCGGGGTGATCGGCAGGTTCAGTGGATTGCTGTGCAACCAGGCCAGCCCCGGGAACGTGTTCAAGGACAGGCCGAGACTGAGGGCGGCAATCGGCAGGATCAAGGTGTAGAACCACAGGAAGGTGCCTGCGGCGAGGCCAGCGAAAACACCGCGGCGGTTGGCCTGTTTCCAGTACAGGGCGCCGAGCATGGCGGGGGCCAGCTGGGTCACGGCAGCGAAGGCGATCTGGCCGATGGTCGCCAGGCTGGCGGTCGAGCCCAGCAGGCGATAACTGACATAGGCAAGCAGCAGAATGACCACAATGCTGACGCGGCGCACCGACAGCATCCACTGGCGGAACACTTCGAACGGGCGCTCGGCGTTGTTGCGACGCAGCAGCCAAGGCAGCAGCATGTCGTTGGACACCATGGTCGACAGCGCCACGCTGGCCACGATCACCATGCCGGTGGCGGCCGATGCGCCACCGATAAACGCCAGCAGGGCCAACGCCGGATGCGCCTGGGCCAGGGGCAGGCTGATGACGAACGAGTCCGGCAACACCGAGCTGGGCAGCATCATCTGGCCGGCCAGGGCGATCGGCACGACAAACAAGGCGGCGAGGGCGAGGTAGGCCGGGAATACCCACTTGGCCAGGCGCAGATCCTGGGGATCGATGTTCTCGACAACGGTCACGTGGAACTGCCGTGGCAGGCAAATGATCGCCATCATCGCCACACCGGTCTGCACTACCATCGACGGCCAGTTGATGGTTTCCTTCCAGTACTGTTCAAGGCGCGGCGCAAGCATGGCCTGGTCGAACAGGTCGTCGAAACCGTCGTACAGGCCATAGGTCACGAAGGCGCCGACGGCGAGAAACGCGAACAGCTTCACCAATGATTCGAAGGCGATGGCCAGCACCATGCCGCGGTGGTGCTCCGTGGCGTCGAGGTTGCGGGTACCGAAGACGATGGTGAACAGCGCCAGCACCAGCGACACAATCAGAGCGGTGTCCTGGGCGCGGGTGCCCATGGCGTCGGCACCGGCGCCGATAAGCAGGTTCACGCCGAGCACGATGCCTTTGAGCTGTAGCGCAATGTAGGGCAACACACCGACCAGGCAAATCAGCGCCACCACCACCGCCAGCGACTGGGATTTGCCATAGCGTGCGGCGATGAAGTCGGCGATCGAGGTGATGTTCTCCTGTTTGCTGATCATCACCATTTTTTGCAGGACCCACGGCGCGCCGACCAGCAACAGGATCGGCCCGAGGTAGATCGGCAGGAACGACCAGAGCTGTTCGGCGGCCTGGCCCACGGCGCCGAAAAAGGTCCAGCTGGTGCAGTAGACCGCCAGCGACAGGCTATACACCCACGCCCGCACACGCGGCGGCAAGGGCGCGCTGCGACGGTCGCCATAGAAGGCGATGGCGAACAGGATGGCCATATAGGCCAGGGCGACGACGGCAATCAGCCCGGTGGACAGCGACATGGGGACTCCAGACAAAAGACATCCGGACCTCCCGCCCGGACAGACAGTCTCGCACGACCGCCAGCGTTAGTCAGTGTCGACCAAGGTCGTGGCGTGGCGGGGTGTCGCAGGGGGATTTGCAGTGTCTGGACGGGCCCCTTCGCGAGCAAGCTCGCTCCCACATTTGCCCTGTGTTCGCCCCCCCTGTGGGAGCGAGCTTGCTCGCGATGGGGGCCTCACTGGCTGAACGCGATCTCGATCAATCGATGCAACTCTTCGACCTTCAGCGGCGCCTCGGCAAACAGGATGCGAAACACCGTCGGCGCGGCGATCAGATTGATCAACCGATCGACACTGGGCCTGGGCTCATCCGGATAGCGATCCAGAATCGTCTGCAATTGCCCGCCAATGATGGTCGCGCAATAACTCGGCTTCAACGCCGCCTGCACGTCGCACAGCATGTTGCGGCCGGGCTCGGAGCTCATCTCGTCCAGGTACTGCTCCGCCCAGGCCCGCACGTCGCCGTGAAGGCTGCCGGTATTGGCCGGTTCGTTGTCGGGCTGCATGCGGGCGAGGGCGACGTCTGCCAGTAGCGCCGACACATCGCCCCAGCGTCGATAGATGGTGGACGGCGTGACGCCCGCGCGCGCTGCAATTTGCGGCACCGTCACGCTGGCGCGGTCCTGCTCCTCAAGGAGTTGGCGCACGGCCGAATGAATCGACTCTTGCACCCGGGCGCTGCGGCCGCCGGGGCGTAATGTGGGAACTGTCATCTTGTGTTTCCTGTATTGCACCGGGTCTTGCGGCTGGCACCCGGTCCTGAAAGCCATGCATCGGACCTTAACACAAAGAATTTGCTTTAAGAGGGATCCAGTAGCACACTCCGCAAAAGCAAAAAATTAGCTTTTGCGGAGTGTGTCGATGCCCGGTTCTCATTCAAATCGTGCCAGCCTGTGGTTTTTGGCCGTTACCTTGCTCAGTTTCCTGGCGGCCTCCACTGCGCCGACCCCGCTGTATCACCTGTATCAGGAGCAGATGCAGTTTTCGGCAGCGACCTTGACCCTGATTTTCGGCGTGTACGCCCTCAGCCTGTTGGCGGCGTTGCTGACGGTCGGCTCGCTGTCGGATTACCTGGGGCGCAAACCGGTGATCTTTACGGCGGTGATGCTGAACATCCTGGCGATGTTGCTGTTTATCCATGCCGAAAGCGTCGCCTGGCTGATCAGTGCCCGGGTGCTGCAGGGGTTCGCCACCGGCATGGCAACCGCGGTTCTGAGTGCAACGCTGCTCGACACCGACCGCGAGCAGGGGCCGCTGGTCAACAGCGTCGCGCCTTTACTCGGGATGGCTCTGGGGGCGCTGGGTTGTGGTGTGTTGGCCGAGTTTGCCCCCGCGCCGCTGCATTTGACCTTTTGGCTGCTGCTGGCCCTGTTCGCGATGCAGGCCGTGTATGTCTGGCGATTGCGGGAAAGCGTCTCGCGCCAGCCTGGTGTGTGGGCCTCATTGCGACCGACCCTGCATGTGCCGGCTCAGGCACGTTCCACTTTGTGGCGGGTGTTGCCGCTCAACACGGCGGTCTGGGCACTCGGCGGTTTTTACGCGTCGCTGGCACCTTCGTTGGTGCGCACGGCGACTGGCTCGACCTCGAATCTGATTGGCGGGGCGACCGTCGCCGCCTTGACGGTGACTGGCGCCCTGATGATTTACACCCTGCGCAATCAGGCTGTGACCAAGGCGCTGCAACTGGGCGCCTGTTCGCTGCCGGCGGGAGTCGCCCTGATTCTACTGGGCGTGCACAGCGCCAGTTTGCCGCTGTTTTTCCTCGGCACGCTGGTCGCCGGTTGCGGTTTCGGCGCCGGTTTCCTCGGGGCGGTGCGCAGTCTGGTGCCGCAGGCCTTGCCCCATGAGCGCGCCGGGTTGATGTCGGCATATTATGCGCTGAGTTATCTGGCGTTCTGCCTCCCGGCGCTACTCGCCGGGAACCTGGAGCGGACGTTTGGTCTGGTGGCAACGACCGATGGTTATGGTGCGATGCTGATTGTGCTGGCTCTCAGCGCAATGGCGAGTCTACTGCGATCACGTTCGGCCAGGGTCTGCGAGGCCAACCGGTAGGACCGGCTCGGATATTGGTGATCGAATCGGAAGGGAGTGTCTGACGCTATATAAGTGATATCGATAAGATATAGAGATATTACCCGTTATATAGATATTCTATTCGGATCTAACATGGGCTCTACCTCACGAGAGGACAGGAGTACGCCATGACATGCGCCAATAGCATCAAGCCCGGAATCAAACCTTTCAGTCACTTGCAGCATCCCCGCGAGGTGATCCGCCAGTTCACCCCCAACTGGTTCGCGGCCACCATGGGCACCGGCGTGCTGGCGTTGGCACTGGCGCAGTTGCCGGTTGCCACACCTGCCTTGCACGCCTTTGCCGAAGCCCTCTGGCTGTTCAATATCGCTCTGTTCCTGCTGTTTACGGTGCTATACACGGCGCGTTGGGTGCTGTTTTTCGACGAGGCGCGGCGGATTTTCGGCCATTCCACGGTTTCGATGTTTTTCGGCACCATCCCCATGGGGCTGGCGACCATCATCAATGGCTTCCTGGTGTTCGGCCTGCCGCGCTGGGGGGAAGGCGTGATTCACCTCGCCGAGGTGCTGTGGTGGCTGGATGTGGTCATGTCGCTGGCCTGCGGCGTGCTGATTCCCTACATGATGTTCACCCGTCAGGAGCACAGCATTGACCAGATGACAGCGGTCTGGCTGTTGCCGGTGGTCGCGGCAGAAGTGGCGGCCGCCAGCGGGGGCCTGTTGGCGCCGCATTTGGCAGATGCTCATTCGCAACTGGTGGTGCTGGTGACCAGCTACGTGCTCTGGGCGTTTTCCTTGCCGGTGGCCTTCAGCATCCTGACCATTCTGTTGCTGCGCATGGCCCTGCATAAACTGCCCCACGAAAACATGGCCGCCTCGAGCTGGCTGGCCCTTGGCCCGATCGGCACCGGTGCGCTGGGCATGCTGGTACTGGGCGGCGATGCACCGCTGATTTTCGCGGCCAACGGCATGCCGGGAATCGGTGAGATTGCCGCAGGATTGGGTCTGGTGGCCGGCATCACCCTGTGGGGCTTCGGCCTGTGGTGGATGCTGATGGCGTTGTTGATCACTGTGCGCTACCTGCGTGCCGGCATTCCCTTCAATCTTGGCTGGTGGGGCTTCACTTTCCCGCTGGGCGTCTATTCTCTGGCGACGTTGAAACTGGCCAGTACCTTGAACCTGATGTTCTTCAGTGTGTTTGGCTGCGTGCTGGTGGCGTTGCTGGCGGTGATGTGGCTGATCGTCGGCAAGCGCACGGTGCTGGGCGCCTGGCGTGGCGAGCTGTTTGTCTCGCCGTGCATTGCCGGATTGAAGAAATAACCGGCAAAGATTAGGTAAGGTGTGGCCTGGATCGACGTTCGATACTCCAATTACTGTATCCAGGCCATTCTTTACCTGATCTCCAGCCACAATCCAGGGACACATGGAAGATGAGTCACCCCTCACAGTTCACCTTGCTGCGCACCCGGCGCTTCCTGCCGTTCTTCATCACCCAGTCCCTCGGGGCGTTCAACGACAACGTGTTCAAGCAGTCGTTGATCCTGGCCATTTTGTACAAACTGACCATCGAAGGTGACCGCTCTGTCTGGGTCAATCTGTGTGCGCTGCTGTTTATCCTGCCGTTTTTCCTGTTCTCGGCCCTGGCCGGGCAATTCGGGGAAAAGTTCGCCAAGGACGCGTTGATCCGCCTGATCAAGCTTGGGGAAATCGCCATCATGGCGGTCGGCGCCGTCGGCTTCATGTTCGATCACCTGTCGTTGATGCTGCTGGCGCTGTTCGCCATGGGCACCCATTCGGCGCTGTTCGGGCCGGTGAAGTACTCGATCCTGCCGCAGGCCCTGCGGGAAGATGAGCTGGTAGGCGGCAACGGCCTGGTGGAAATGGGCACCTTCCTGGCGATCCTGGCCGGTACCATTGGCGCCGGGGTTATGATGTCTTCGGCGCATTACGCGCCGGTGGTGTCCACGGCGATCATCGGCATTGCCGTGCTCGGCTACCTGGCCAGCCGCAGCATTCCCCGGGCGGCGGCGGCCACGCCGCAAATGCGCCTGAACTGGAACATTTTCAGCCAGTCCTGGGCCACGTTGAAGCTGGGCCTGGGGCAAACACCGGCGGTGTCACGCTCGATTGTCGGCAACTCTTGGTTCTGGTTTGTCGGGGCGATTTACCTGACGCAGATCCCGGCCTATGCCAAGGAATGGATGCACGGCGACGAAACCGTTGTGACGCTGATTCTGACGGTGTTCTCGGTCGGCATCGCATTGGGTTCGATGCTGTGCGAGAAACTCTCCGGGCGCAAAGTCGAGATTGGTCTGGTGCCGTTCGGATCGTTCGGCCTGACCGTTTTCGGCCTGCTGCTGTGGTGGCATTCGGGCTCAATACCGGAAAGCGCCGCCGGCCATGGCTGGATCGAGATCCTCGGTTTTGGTCACGCCTGGCTGGTGTTGCTCGACATCCTCGGCCTGGGTGTCTTCGGCGGTTTCTACATCGTGCCGCTGTACGCGCTGATCCAGTCACGTACCGCGGAGAACGAACGGGCGCGGGTGATTGCCGCCAACAACATCCTCAACGCGTTGTTCATGGTGGTGTCGGCGATTGTCTCGATCGTCTTGCTGAGTGTGGCCGAACTGTCGATCCCGCAACTGTTCCTGGTGGTGTCGTTGCTGAACATCGGCGTCAACGCCTACATCTTCAAGATCGTCCCCGAGTTCACCATGCGTTTCATGATCTGGCTGCTCAGCCATTCCATGTACCGCGTCGAACATCGCAATCTGGATTTGATTCCCGATGAAGGCGCGGCGTTGCTGGTGTGCAATCACGTGTCATTCGTCGACGCCTTGCTGATTGGCGGCGCGGTACGTCGGCCGATTCGTTTTGTCATGTACTACAAGATCTACAACCTGCCGGTGCTGAACTTCATCTTCCGTACCGCGGGGACGATTCCGATTGCCGGGCGCCAGGAAGACATCCAGATATATGAGCAAGCCTTCACGCGCATTGCCCGGTATCTGAAGGACGGTGAGCTGGTGTGCATCTTCCCCGAGGGTAAATTGACCGCCGATGGCGAGATCGACGAGTTCAAGGGCGGCTTGACGCGGATTCTCGAAGAGACCCCGGTGCCGGTGATTCCGTTGGCTTTGCAGGGGTTGTGGGGGAGTTTCTTCAGCCGCGATCCGGGTAAAGGGCTGTTTCGCCGGTTGTGGTCTCGGGTGACGTTGGTGGCAGGGCCGGCGGTTGCGGTTGAGGTGGCAGAGCCGGTCAAGTTGCAGGCGTTGGTGGGGGATTTGCGTGGGGCCGTAAGATAGCGGTTGTTTGCGCGGGCTGCTTCGCGAGCAGGCTCGCTCCCACAAGGGATCCACGGTGTGTCGCAGATTGTCGCAACACCTTCGATTCCTGTGGGAGCGAGCTTGCTCGCGATGGCGGTCTGAAAGTTAAGCGCTGACCTTCAGGCCAACGAGCCCGGAAATGATCAACGCCACACTCGCCAACCGCACCAGCGCCATGGACTCGCCAAACAGAATGATCCCGGCGATCACCGTGCCTACGGCGCCGACACCGGTCCAGATCGCATAGGCCGTACCCAGCGGCAATTCCTTCATCGCAAGGCCGAGCAAACCAAGGCTGATAGCCATGGCCGCAACGGTCAACACAGTGGGGAGCGGGCGGGTGAAGCCGTCGGTGTATTTGAGGCCGACGGCCCAGCCCACTTCGAACAGGCCGGCGAAAAACAGAATGATCCAGGACATGAAGACCTCCATCGTCTGACGGGGTCGTCCCCTGATTAATGACTCGATCGAGCCGCGAGGTCGTCCTCGCGTTGCGCAATATAGTGCCCAGCATTAACCCGGGGATCAAGTTTTTAGATCAAGATCGCGAGTCAGTTACTGGCCTGTTGCGCCGCCATTTCCCGATCCTGTTTCTCGCTCATGCGGCGGAAATACGTCGAAAGCAATGCCCCGGAAATGTTGTGCCACACGCTGAACAAGGCGCTCGGCACCGCCGCCAGTGGCGAGAAGTGTGCACTCGCCAACGCGGCACCCAATCCGGAGTTCTGCATGCCGACTTCCAGGGCCAGGGACTTGCGCTGGGCCAGAGGCAGCTTGAACAGGCGCCCGGTGAAATAGCCCAGCAGGTAGCCGAAGCTGTTGTGCAGCATGACCACGGCCATGATCAACAGACCGGACTCTGCGATCTTCGCCTGGCTGGCGGCGACGACTGCGGTGACGATGATCACGATGCTGACCACCGACACCAGCGGCAACACGTCCACGGCATGGCGAACCTTGTCGCCGAGCACCCGTTGAGCAACCACGCCCAGCACGATCGGCAACAGCACCACTTGCAGGATCGACCAGAACAACTCCATGAACGACACCGGCAACCAGGCCGAGGCCAGCAGCCAGATCAGGGCTGGGGTCAGCAGCGGGGCGAGGAGGGTGGTGACGGCGGCGATGGCCACCGACAGCGCCAGGTCGCCACGGGCCAGCCAGGTCATCACGTTCGACGAGGTGCCGCTTGGACAGCAGCCGACCAGAATCACGCCGACGGCGATTTCCGGCGGCAAGTGGAACACCTGGCAGAGCAACCACGCCACGCCCGGCATGATCACGAAATGGGCAACCACGCCCAGGGTCACGCGCCAAGGATGGCGAGCGACTTCGGCGAAGTCTTCGAGTTTGAGGGTCAGGCCCATGCCGAACATCACCAGCCCCAGCAAGGGCACGATGGCGCTTTTGAGGCCGATGAACCATGCCGGCTGCAGAAACGCCACGACAGCGAAAATCAGTACCCAGTAAGCGAAGGTGTTGCCGACAAAACGACTTAATGCAGCCAGTGCGCGCATGGCCTGATCCTTATTTTAAGTGACTCCACAACCCCCCCTGTAGGAGCGAGCTCGCTCGCGATGGTGTGTCAGACAAAGAGGGGCTACTGACACTCCATCGCGTGCAAGCTCGCTCCTACATTAGAGATCAAAAGGCGTTAGATCCCCTGCGGAGTCTCTTCGCCACCCAGCGCTTCAACCAACGCCGGCAGGAAATCGCCGAAGGTCAGCATCATCAGGGTGAAGCTGGCGTCCAGTTGGCCCAGGGCTTCGTCGCCGCCGTCCTGTTCCGCCTGGTCTTGCAGCAGGTCTTCGAACTTCAGGCGCTTGACCACCATTTTGTCGTCGAGGACAAAGGACAGTTTGTCCTGCCAGGCCAGGGACAGTTGAGTGACCACTTTGCCGGTGCTCAGGTGCAGCTGGATTTCTTCGCTGGTCAGGTCCTGGCGCTTGCAACGCACGATGCCGCCGTCTTCGTGGGTGTCGCGCAGTTCGCACTCGTCCAGCACAAAGAAGTCGTCCGCGGCTTTCTGGGTGGTGACCCACTCGGTCATGGTCGCGGTCGGGGACATCTTCACGGTCAGCGGACGCACCGGCAGGGTGCCGATCACTTCACGCAGGGTCGACAGCAAGTCTTCGGCGCGTTTCGGGCTGGCCGAGTTGACCAGGATCAGGCCCTGTTTCGGCGCGATGGCGGCGAAGGTCGACGAGCGGCGGATAAAGGCGCGGGGCAGGAAGGCCTGGATGATTTCATCCTTGATCTGATCGCGCTCCTTCTTATAGACCTTGCGCATTTGCTCGGCTTCGATCTCTTCGACCTTTTCCTTGACGGCGTCACGCACGACGCTGCCCGGCAAAATACGTTCTTCCTTGCGCGCGGACACCAGCAGGAAGTCACCGCTGACGTGTACCAGTGGCGCATCTTCGCCTTTGCCGAATGGCGCGACGAAACCGTAGGTGGTCAACTCCTGGCTTGCACATGGGCGCGCCAGTTTGGTGGCCAGTGCAGTTTCCAACGCCTCGGCATCAACAGGCAGATCTTGGGTCAGGCGATAGATAAGCAGGTTTTTGAACCACATGGGGTGAGTCTCTCCTTTATACAAAGGGGGGCATTATTGTCTTCGCCGTGCCATAGGCCAACCTTTCTCTAAGCCTTTGGAAGGGCTGAGAAAATTATTTTAAAAAGTGCTTGCCAGAGGTTGGGTCGCTCCGTAGAATGCGCGCCACACCGAAGCGAAGGGTGATTAGCTCAGCTGGGAGAGCGTCTGCCTTACAAGCAGAATGTCGGCGGTTCGATCCCGTCATCACCCACCATTCGTTTTCAGTGTTACGCGCAGCGGTAGTTCAGTCGGTTAGAATACCGGCCTGTCACGCCGGGGGTCGCGGGTTCGAGTCCCGTCCGCTGCGCCATATTCGGTAACCTGGAACACTGAACGCCAGGTCACCACGGAAAAACCCGCTAACGCGGGTTTTTTTCTGTTCCAAGTTTGTATGTTGTTCCTGCAGGTTGCATCGTTTCACCGGTTTTTAGATTTTTTGAAAAAACTTCAAATAAATCAACACTTTATAAAAACCTGTGGCATAATGTGCCCCGCAACGAAGGTAAAGGGTGATTAGCTCAGCTGGGAGAGCGTCTGCCTTACAAGCAGAATGTCGGCGGTTCGATCCCGTCATCACCCACCACTTTCAACGCTACGCGCAGCGGTAGTTCAGTCGGTTAGAATACCGGCCTGTCACGCCGGGGGTCGCGGGTTCGAGTCCCGTCCGCTGCGCCATATTCGGTAACCTGGAACACTGAACGCCAGGTCACCACAGAAAGCCCGCCTTGTGCGGGCTTTTTGCTGTCCGGGATTTGGCTTTCCTCGCTCCCCGTAGGAGCGAGCTCGCTCGCGATGGTCGTTAACGATAACGCGTAGATTCAGATAGCCAGCGGCGCCCATGGGTTTTTCGCGAGCAAGCTCGCTCCTACAGTTCGGCGTTACGGCTGTGCCGGTAGTCGCTGACGGCTTCATACACGGCCTTGCGCAGGCGATTGATCCCGCCAATCGGTCGGTGCGCCTCGATGCCGAACCAGGGATTGAACGACTGGTTGTCGCATTGCAGGTTCAGCGCCGGTGTATCGAAGTCCTGCGCCGGAACCTTGATTCGCGCCACCGTCTCGAAGGGCGCATCGCTCTCGCGCCACTCAATGCTGGTGTCTTCAATCGGCATGTACTTGTTGGCGTCCTGTCGCTGGATTTGCAAGGCGAAACATGCAGGCACCCGGTCGGTCGACAGCTGTTGGTTCAGCGCATTGCGCAGAAAGTTTGGCAGCTTGCGATTCTGTTCCGGCAGGTTGTAGGCCGGGCAGCCATCGGGATCGGGCATGACCCGGAACTTCGCATTGGCTTCACCGAATTTGTAGGGTGAAACCGAAAAGTACGTCGTCTGGGTCGGGCTCGACGGGGCAGGGGCCAGTGTCGCCAGGGCAATGAACAGGTGGCGAACCTGCCAGGTGCGTGGGTCCCGGCCGGGGAAGAAGGCCATCATCTTTTTACCATCGGCCTGGGCGGCGACGTTCTGACGGTATTCGGCGACATTACTGACAAAGAAGTTCGGGTGGTTGAACATCACAAAGTCCTGTTCACCTCGGCCCTGCCGGTCGCTCAACAGTTGCTTGCCCGGCACATCGAACAGTTTGATCGCCATGCCCCGGGCGTCGCGGATGCTGTCGAACTGCGGGTAGGCATTGCCGTTGGACAGGCGCATTGTCGCTTGCCAGGTTTTACCCGGCTCGCTGAACACACCCTGGCGCAGTTCGCCTGGCAGTTCCGGCAGCACCTGAACCTCGGCCTTCACACAGCCATGGGCCTTGGCATGGGCGTCGCGCAGGTAGCGGGTGCTTTCACGGTGCTGATCGACGATGCGCACGGCGGTCTGGATGATGTCCTGGGTCATCGCCGCTTCGTCGTCCGCAATCAACTCCTGCGCCGAGACCGGCCCGCGATGCTGCCAGGCAAACCAGGCGCTGGCCAGGGCCCAGCCCAGCACGCCGAGGACCAGTGACCACAGCAACAGCCTGGCGAGGAAGGCGCCCAGGCGCAGCCAGAGCGTTATCAGCATGGGAACGTTCTCCTGACTGAGGCAGTGGTCATGGCAATTGCGCCTCCAGCGGGCCGCCCAGCACTTTCAGATACTCCAGCAATGCCCAGCGTTCTTGCGGTTGCAACCCGCGGCCGATCACGCCATTGCCGAGTTTGCCGGCACGGAATTCATGGCCACTGTTGTGGTTGCCGGTGATACGCGTGTCGAACAGGAAGCCATTGGCAAAGGCTTCGGTGCGGTAACCCAGGTGTCCCGGGTCGTATTCGAAAGTGCCTTTATAGAACGTGGTCGCACGCTCATCCTGAGGCGATAGCAGCTGATAAATACTCGGTACCGAACCGTTGTGCAGAAACGGCGGTGTCGCCCATACACCCGCCAATGGCCTGGCCTTGTACGAACGCAATTCGCGCACTCCGATTGGCAGACCGAAACCGTCCATTTCAGGGCGCTCGGCAGGGGTGACATTGGCGTCTTGATACGCGCGGCCCTGGACATAGGCGGTGACATAGGCCAGTCCCTTGGCCACGGACATCTTGCTCAGGTCCAGAGGCTCGTCGGGTTTTGGCTCGACATCGAGTTGTTCCAGTTCGGCCTGCTTCCATTGCAGCGCTGTCAGGTCGAAGCGGTGGTCGGCGATGTTGTTGGCCGCGCCGGGGTCTGTGCCGATGTAATCCACCGGGAGCATTTTCAGGTGCTGGACGTATCGTCCCTCGCCCTGGGTGGTGCGCGGTACATGGCAACCCGCGCAGTTTTCGGCGAACAAGGTGCGCCCCTGGGCTGCCAGAGGCTTGTCGACCGCGCCCAACAGGTCTTCCGGCCAGGCCGGAGGTGAGAGTCGTTGCAGGGTTTCTTCGATCAGGTGCAGATCGCGTACGCGAACACTCGACGGATAGCGGGCATCGCCCATCAGCGGCTGGCCGTTCTTGTCGAAGAAGTTCAGCGTGGCGCCGACGCCCAACGCCTCGCCGATGTTGCGGGCCATGGGTTGTTTCGCCGAACCATTCCACTGCACCCATTCGAACGTCCACATGTCCCACAGCTGTGGATAATCGACCGGGGCATTGGCCACGCGGTAGTTGTCGGGGGAAATCGCATCACCGAAGCTGGCGTTGGCGATGCGCCCGAAGGCGTCTGTGCGCCCCGGGCCTTCCTCGGTCGGATAGAGCCCGCGATGGGTGTCGTTCCAGGCCACTTTGAGGAATGTATCCAGTGAAGATTTGAAATCTTTGCGCAACTGTTGGTGGCGCGTCTCGTAGTCCTGGCCAAGCACGTTGCGTGCGAAGCGCTCGAATTTCCACGGGTTGTAGTAAGTGGAGGCGAGGCTGGCCACCAGGGCCTGTCCGAAACTGCCGCCTTTGAGCGTAGGAACACTGGACGGCAGCACATGTTGCGCCGAGCCGCCGTCGATACGCAGGGCTTGACCCTTGAAACGCAGTTCACCGGTGTGGCAGGCCGCGCAGGTGATATCCAGAAACACATCCGGGCTCCCCGCGTTCTGGTGCCGGGTAAAGCCTGCCGGGAGGTTGCCGGGGTTGTTCGGTGTTGGTGCCTGGCCGGGGTCCACCAGGAAACCGAAGCGGGCGAGGTATTCGGGGGTGGCGAAGCGTTGTTGCGAGAAGGGCAGTTCGAGGGCAGTGAACCAGTCATAGCGCAAGCCTTTGACCTGAGTGCCCTGGGGCGTGAAGTAATAAGTATCTCGATCGGCGGCGCTCCATTGCTCCAGGTAATGCACCTGTTGTGCGGGCGACCAGGCCGGCAATTTCGGGTTGGCGACGTAATAAAGAACCACGGCGATGACCAGCCCGAGCAGTAGTGCGATGAGAATCAGCAAACGAAAGAAGAGGCGCAAAATAAACTTCCTTGTCGAATTATCCTGCCGTTATGCCCGAGCACTCAGGGTGGGGCAAGAGGCCATTACGCCAGATATTGTAGGTTCAGGAATCAGCCTGCGTCGGAACAAGATGAAAGAAGCTTCATCGACAGGAATTGTGAAATGCGTTTAAACACCTGAACTTATCAATTGTTTCCGGCTCTCATGCCGGTAGCCATTGGTCGTGGCGGCCTGATAAGCTCGCGGCTTTACTCGATTGCCCTTTAGGCGCATGAACAAGGAAATAGCATGAAACAGCATCGGTTGGCGGCGGCGGTAGCCCTGGTTGGCCTGGTACTCGCGGGTTGTGATTCGCAGACCAGCGTAGAGCTGAAAACTCCGGCGCAAAAAGCTTCCTACGGCATTGGCCTGAACATGGGCAAGAGCCTGGCTCAGGAAGGCATGGATGACCTGGATTCCAAGGCTGTAGCCCAGGGCATCGAAGACGCCGTCGGCAAGAAAGAGCAGAAGCTCAAAGACGAAGAACTGGTCGAGGCGTTCGCCGCACTGCAAAAGCGTGCCGAAGAGCGCATGGCCAAGATGAGCGAAGAGTCGGCGGCTGCCGGCAAGAAATTCCTCGAAGACAACGCCAAGAAAGCTGGCGTGACCACCACCGCTTCGGGCTTGCAGTACGAAGTCGTGCAGAAAGCCGATGGTCCTCAGCCAAAGCCGACTGACGTAGTGACCGTTCACTACACCGGCAAGCTGACCAATGGCACCGTATTCGACAGCTCCGTCGAGCGCGGCAGCCCGATTGATCTGCCGGTCAGCGGTGTGATCCCGGGTTGGGTCGAAGGCCTGCAACTGATGCACGTTGGCGAGAAGTACAAGCTGTACATCCCTGCTGACCTGGCTTACGGTGCTCAAAGCCCAAGCCCGGCGATTCCAGCCAACTCGGTGCTGGTATTCGACCTGGAACTGCTGGCCATCAAGGATCCGGGAAAAGAAGACGCCGCTGCCAAGTAACCAGCGCCTGCTTCGATAACAACGCCTCGCTCATGCGGGGCGTTGTTGCATCTGGCGTTCGGCACGGGTAAACAAAACGAACAGACGCTCTAGGCTGGAGTCTTAGGCATAGTAGTGTTGGCGGTAGACGCACAAGGCCGCCAAGTCAATGAAATTATGGGTTTTTTTTGATGAGTAAAAAACGCCCGATCTGAACGCGGGCCTTGTAAAACGGGGCTTACAGCGATGAAAAGCAGCTCTGTTCACAAGGTTATCCACAATTTGTGTGGATAACATTTCAACGGGAGGAATGATGAAAACGCCCTGGAGTTTCGCTCGTTTCCTGCCACTGGCCGGACGTCTGCTGGCACGCGGTCGATTGCCAACCCTGTTGTTCGCGGTCGCCAGTAAAGGCGCAAGCCAGGGTAATCGATTGGGCAAGATCAAGGACGACTTGAAGCTGTTGCAGGCACTCTGCCTGGCCTACTGGCGTGGTGAGTATCGCGCCATCAGCCCCAAGGCGCTGGTTTCGGTTGTCGCGGGCCTGATGTATTTCCTCAGTCCGGTGGATGCGATCCTGGATTTCATTCCAGTATTTGGCATGCTCGATGACATCGCGGTACTGGCATGGCTGATGAAAGTGCTCGACGACGAGCTCAATGCCTTCCGCGCCTGGCGCAAACGGCAGGTGCCCGAGAAGCTCGCGGTGGTTGAGCGTCTGCCTGATACCCCCGAACAACTTCAACTTCAAGGCCCGAAAAAACACTGATTCGATTTTGACGAGTTCATAGATTGATGCCCCCCGCGACCTTGGCCGCTGTTAGGATTACACTTCTAGGGAAAAGTGCCGACTCGCTAAGTGTTGTTGTCCTACGGGGTAGTGATGGATATTCAGATAATTACACGCGAAGGCGAGCCCGAATATGCGGTTCTGCCATGGGCTCAGTATCAGGCGTTATTGAAAGCAGCGGGCATCAAAGAGCAAGCGTCGCCTCAAGCCACGAAGCCTCAGGCGGCGACACCAGACGCGATACTTCCGGGTCTGGATCAACTACGCAGTTTGCGCGAGGGGAAGGGCATCGCCATCGAGGCGTTGGCCCGCACGGTAGGCATCAGCCCGTCTTACCTGGCCATGATCGAAAGTGGCGAGCGTCTGCCCGACGCCGCGATTCGCCGTAGCCTGGCCTGGGAATTGACGGTGCCAGGGTGGAGGGATGAATCGTGAGCGTACGCATCAGTCGTCAACATTGGGACGGATTGCTCGGCGAACTGGATCAGGCGCGTCGCCAGCGCCATCTGTTGACGTATCGGGCATTGCTGGAGCGTTTGCAGCTGCCGACCCCGGCCATGCAGACCCTGACGGCGGCCCTTGAGCATCTGGCGGCTTTGGACGCCAGGGCGGAGCAGCCATTGCGCAGTTCACTGGTGATCAGTCAGGGCGCCAGCCGCTTGCCGCGCACCGGATTCTTTGAATGTGTCGAGCGTCTCGGGCGTTTTTCCGGGCCGTCTGACGGCGTTGCCGCCGCGTCCTGGCATGCTTCGGAAGTGGTGCGGGTGTTCGAGTACGAATACCCGGAATCGGCCGAGGCCTGAGTGTTTTTACAACTCAAGGCGCGGGCTGGTTACTGGCTCGCGCGCCGATTGTTTCACTGGTCATGGTTTGTCCGTCAGCCACGTGGCTGGCGCTGGCTCGAAGGCCAGTTCGCACGCATGGCCAACCTGGGCGATGTCGGCGCCCAGAGCTTCTATGGGCACATCCTGGCGTTTCGCGGCGTCGGCCTCGGTGCTCGTGAGGAGGGCGTGCGTTTGTTGCGCCTGGCGGCGTTGGCGGGCGATGGCAAGGCGGCGTATCAGGTGGGCGTGATCACGCTGGCCGGGACGGCGAGCAAGGCTCCGGATCCGGTCGAAGCGGCGCGATTCTGGGAGATGGCGGCGAAGGCCGGGCATCCATTGGCGCCGATCAAGCTCGAAGAGCTGAAGTCTTCCTCGGCGCCTCGTTGATGGGAGTGAAGCCGGAAAGCGCCCTCATCGATGCCCGGAAACGAGCACCTCTTCAACAGTCGAAACCACCCGGCTATCAATCACATGCACGCTATAGCCCTGCACATTCTTCGCATGGTGCTTGGCCTGTGATGCCATCTCGGCCAACTGGCTCGCATCGAGTTGTCCACAGGCCTGTGGATGCAAATGCACTACGCCGATCGACAGCGACAACAACGCAAACTCCTGGCGCTGCCCCTGGCGATTGGGTGCGATGAAGCAGCCGGCTTCCAGGTGCTCGCTGCGGTAGAAGCGCCGGCACTGGCTCTGGAAGTCGTCGAGCAACTGGTTCAAACGTTTGCGCCAGTCTTCCGGGCCTAGCACCAGCAGGAAATCATCGCCGCCGATATGGCCGACAAAGTCGCGGGACGGGTCGACGCGATCGTTCAGGCATTGCGCCAGGCACAGCAGGACTTCGTCGCCGCGACCATAGCCGTAGATGTCGTTGAAAGGTTTGAAGCTATCAATGTCCACGTAGCAGATCACCGATTCCCTTCGCTGTTGCAGCAGTCGCGTCAGGCATTGTTGAATCGGCACGTTGCCCGGAAGCAAGGTCAACGGGTTGGCGTAGCGGGCCTGCTGGATCTTCAGTTCCGTGATCAGCTTGAGCACGTCGATCACCCGGCCCAACCCCAGGTAACCGCCGTTGAGGGTAATGATGAAATCTTCTTCGATGCGCTGGCGGGCACGGCTGGTGATCAGGCGGCTGACTTGTTGCAGCGACTGGCTCAGCTCGACGGCGAGGAAGTCATCGTTCATCAGGCGGCTGATGGGCTTGCGGGCGAACAGGTCGGTGGCAAAGGGTTTGAGCAGGGCGTCGGAGAGCGAATGACGATGGACAATGCCGCAGGGTTGACCCTGTTCATCCAGGACTGCCAGCGAGTTCAGGTTGGCCTGGCGGCGAAAGGCTTCGAGCACCGTGGCGGTCGGCGTGTCGCGGTTCACCGCGGGCAGCTCGTTGAGCAGGGCGCTGAGGTCGCTGCCGTCTTCGCTCAGTGCAACGGCGGTGCTGTCCTGTCGGGGCATCAATGCCCGGGCATCCCGTGGCGGGTGTTCCTGGGGGCGGCAGAGCAGATAGCCCTGCACCAGGTCCACGCCCATTTCGGTCAGCACCGTGAGTTCTTCGGGGAGCTCGATACCTTCGGCGATGACTTGCGCCCGCGAGGCCTTGGCGATTTGCAGGATCGAGCCGACGAACTCGCGCTTGAGCGCATCCTGATGAATGCCATCAATGAAATGCCGGTCGATTTTCACGTAATCCGGCCGTAGCTCGGACCACAAGCGCAAACTTGAATAGCCCGCTCCCAGGTCATCCAGCGCAATTGAAAACCCCATCGCCCGATAGTGATGCAGGGCGGTTTGCAGCAGCTGGAAATCATCCGTCGGCGTCTGTTCCGTGAGCTCGATGACCACCTGGCTTGGCGCAATGCCGAAATCCTGCAGCAATTGCAGGGTGCGCCCCGGTTGATGGGCCGCTTCGAGCAGGGACTCCGGGGACACGTTAAGGAACAACAGGCCAGGCAGTTGTTGCTCATTGAAGCGTCGGCAAGCGCTTTTGCGGCAGGCAATTTCCAGCTCGCTCAGGCGTCCGGCCTGGCGGGCGACGGCGAACAGGGCGACAGGGGAGTGCAGAGGGCTGTTGGAGGGGCCACGACTGAGGGCTTCGTAACCGAGGATGCGTCGTTCAGAGAGGCTGATGATCGGTTGGAACAGACTGTGTAAACCGCTTTGACTCAGGATCGAGCTCAAGGCACTCAGCTGTTCGGTTGTGGTCATGGCGATCTCTGGCAATAAAAAAAGGACCGGGCGTGCCCTTGGTAAAAAGAGCACGCCCGGTCCTTTATTTCACGACAGAATGATGACTGTTTGATGACGCTACCGGGGCGTCAGCATTAAATTGCCATCAGTTGTTTGTACAAACTCAGTGCTTGGCCACTGCCGTGTTGAGTTTCAGGTAGTCCAGCAGAATCCGCCCTGTTTCGCTGAGGTAGGCGTCGTCTTCCGGTTTGGTCTTGTCGTCCTCGGCCGCAAGGGCGTCCTCGTCTTCTTTCTTCAGCTCTTTGAGCGGTTCTTCGCCCTTGGCTTTGCGACGGATGTTTTCCATGGCCAGCTGTTTGGCTTCGATGTCGGCGTGCTGGGCACGGCGCTCGACTTCATTGAGGCTGACGGTTTTCTCGGCCATCAGTTTCTGCGCCAGGGCCAGCTTGTCGCGGATGAACACGAACTCTGCATCTTTGGCCGTACGCACGTCATGCTCGGACTGGAGCTGCGAAATGTACGGCTTGAACGGGTCGAGCGCAGGCTTGATCGCCGCCTTGATGGTGTCCCACGGCATGGCTTCCGGCAGGGCGCTTTCACCGATTTCCTTGGTGTCGATGATCGACGGGTAATCGATGTCCGGCAAGACGCCCTGATGCTGGGTGCTCTGCCCGGAAACCCGGTAGAACTTGGCCAGGGTCAGTTTCAGCTCGCCATGGTTGAGCGGCTGAATGGTCTGCACGGTGCCTTTGCCGAAGGTCTGGCCGCCGATTATCAGCGCGCGGTGGTAGTCCTGCATGGCGCCGGCAAAAATCTCCGAAGCCGAGGCGGACAGGCGGTTGACGAGCAACGCCATCGGGCCTTTGTAGAACGCGCCCGGATTTTCATCCTCCAGGACATCGACCCGGCCATCGGCGTTACGCACGAGCACGGTCGGGCCTTTGTCGATGAACAGGCTGGTCAGCTCGGTGGCCTCTTGCAAGGAACCGCCGCCGTTGTTGCGCAGGTCGATGACCACGCCGTCGACTTTCTCTTTCTGCAATTCGGTCAGCAGTTTCTTGACGTCGCGGGTGGTGCTCTTGTAATCCGGATCGCCGGCACGGAAGGCCTTGAAGTCCAGATAGAACGCCGGGATCTCGATGACGCCGAGCTTGTAGTCCTTGCCGTCCTGCTTCAGATTCAGGACCGACTTCTTCACGGCCTGATCTTCGAGTTTCACCGCTTCACGGGTGATCGGCACGATCTTGGTGGTCTGGTCGTTCGGCGCATTGCTGGCCGGGATAACTTCCAGGCGCACCACGGTGCCCTTCGGACCACGGATCAGCTTGACCACTTCGTCCAGGCGCCAGCCCACGACGTCGACCATTTCCTTGTTGCCCTGGGCAACGCCGATGATCTTGTCGGCCGGTGCAACCTGCTTGGTCTTGTCCGCGGGACCTGCCGGCACCAGGCGCACGACTTTCACCTGGTCGTTATCGCTTTGCAACACGGCACCGATGCCCTCGAGGGACAGGCTCATGTTGATGTCGAAGTTCTCCGCGTTATCTGGCGACAGATAGTTGGTGTGCGGGTCGTAGGACATGGCGAAGGTGTTGATGTACGCCTGGAAGATGTCTTCCGCGCGGGTCTGGTCCAGGCGCGCCAACTGGTTCTTGTAGCGCTTGGTCAGGGTTTCCTGGATCTGCTTGGAATCCTTGCCGGCGATTTTCTGACGCAGGACTTCGTCCTTGACGCGTTTGCGCCACAGGTCGTCGAGTTCTGCGGTGGATTTGAGCCAAGGGGCGTCCTTGCGGTCGATCAGCAAGGTTTCCTTGGTGGTGAAGTCGATCTTGTCGACGCCTTTGTTCAGCTCGGCAATAGCGAAGTCCAGACGCGCCTTGACGCGGTCCAGGTAGCGCTTGTAGATGGTGAACCCGGCGTTCAGGTCGCCGCTCTTGAGGAAATCGTCGAACTGCGTCTTCCACTTGTCGAATTCGGCAATGTCGCTGGCCATGAAGTAGCTGCGCGACGGATCCAGCAGCTTGAGGTAGCTGTCGTAGATGATTACCGAGCGTGCGTCATCGAGCGGCGGCTTGCTGTAGTGGTGACGCTTGAGCAACTCCACGACGTTCAGACTGGCGATCACTTCGTCACGATCGGGTTGAAGCTTGTCCCAGCTATTGGCTGCGAATGTATTGCTCGACATCGGCAGCAAGCCGATACCGATGAATAAAGCGAGGGCAGTGCTGGGGAACAGATGCTTCATGCTGATTCGACGCGGGGACAATTGATAACGCATATTAGGCCGTCTTTGAAGTCGCCGGTTCTTTGGGAGCCGGTCGCATAATGCAAAAAACCCGACGCTATAGCTTCGGGCTCAGTCCAGACTCACTATGGAGGCACTGTGAAAGCATTGCAAGGCGTTGACGGTCAAGTGGTATGGGTTGATGAGCCGAGTCCTGCATGCGATGTAGGACAAGTTCGTATACGAGTGGCGGCAGCGGGCCTCAATCGTGCCGATTTGTTGCAGAAGGCCGGCCTTTACCCGCCCCCGCCAGGGGCCAGCCAAGTGCTCGGTCTAGAGTGCTCGGGGGTCATCAGCGAGGTGGGTGCCGGGTCCTCCTGGCAGGTTGGCGATCGGGTTTGCGCCTTGCTGGCCGGGGGCGGGATGGCCGAAGAGGTGGTTGTCGACGGGCGGCATGTGCTGCCGGTTCCCGATGGAATGTCACTGTTCGAAGCGGCTGCATTGCCCGAAGTTTATGCGACAGTCTGGTTGAATTTGTTTCAACTGGCCGCGCTCAAACCGGGTCAGAAAGTTCTTCTGCATGCCGGGGCAAGTGGAATCGGTTCAGCTGCCATTCAGCTGTGCAAAGCCTTCGGTAACCCGTGCTGGGTCAGCGTCGGCTCCGCAGAGCGATTGGCGTACTGTGAAGCGCTGGGCGCCCAGGGCGGCGTGGTGCGTAATGGCGATCTGGAGAGCCTGCGGGATCTGGGGCCGTTCGATGTGATTCTCGATCCGGTGGGCGGCAATTACGCGGCCCTGAACCTCAAGCTGCTGGCGCAGGATGGCCGCTGGGTGTTGATCGGTCTGATGGGCGGCCGCGAGGCCAAGCTGGATCTGGCCCAGGTGCTGGCAAAGCGTGTGCAGTTGCTGGGTTCGACTTTGCGCAGTCGCGACGATCAGTTCAAGGCCGATCTGTTCAGTGATTTGGGCCAGCATGTGTGGCCGTTGTTTGCCGAGGGGCGCTTGAGCCCGCAACTGGCCGGGACATTCCCGATCAAGGATGCCGAGGCGGCGTTTGCCGAGTTGGCGAGTAATACCGTGGCGGGGAAAGTGGTGCTGGTGATTGACGAAAGCCTCACCTGACAACACAAAAAACTGTGGGAGCGAGCTTGCTCGCGATGGCGGCCTGTCTGTCGGCATTAACGTTGACTGACACACTGCTATCGCGAGCAAGCTCGCTCCCACAGGGGATCCGGGTTACTTCCAGATATGGATCGGCCAGCCAGCCTTTTCAGCCTGCTCGCGCAACACCGGATCCGGGTTGACCACGTGGGGGAAATCCACCTTCAGCAACAGCGGCAGGTCATTGCGGGAGTCGGAATAGAAACTCGCGCCTTCGAGGTTTTCCTCCTCTGCATCCAGCCACTCCAGCAAGCGGGTGATCTTGCCTTCGCGGTAGGTCAGGGGGCCAACGGTGTGGCCGGTGTAGACGCCATGGGCCACTTCCAGTTCGATGCCCAGAATCTCGTCGATGCCCAGGCGCTCGGCGATGGGACCGACCAGGTGGGTGCCCGAGGCCGAGATCACCAGGATCCGGTCGCCGGCCTTGCGATGCGCGGCGATGGCTTTGGTGGCATCGCTGAAAATGATCGGCTCGATGAAGTCCTCTACCCACGGACCAACCAGGTGCGCGACTTCTTCAGGCGTACGACCAATCAATGGTTCCAGGCTGAAGGTCATGTAATCCTCCATGGCCAGATGGCCCCTGCCGTAGGCATCCATCAACTCCTTGTCGCGACGCAGGAACGACTCGCCATCGACCCAGCCGAGGCGGACCATTTGCTCGCTCCACAGTGAGGCGCAGTCGCCGTGGATCAGGGTTTCGTCCAGATCAAAAATTGCCAGGGCCATCAGTGCAGTTCTCTCTTCAGCGTCAGCAAAGGCATCAGGCTACCTCACACAGGGCCGTCGGATCGATGGAAAGCGCCAGGCGCTGACCATCGGGATGCAGGTCGGCCGCCGAGCGGTTCAGCACATCCACCACCAATTCCACGCCCCGGGCTTCGACCCGGTAGCGAATCACGTTGCCCAGCAGGCTGTGGCTGCGCACTTGCGCGTCCAGTTCACCGTCGAGGCTCAGTTCGATGGCTTCCGGGCGAATCGCAATGCGCTTGTTGATCGGTCGCTGCAACAGCTTCGAGGCGCTGTCGGCGTCCAGCAGGTTGTAGTTGCCGATGAACCCGGCGGCGAACACATCGACTGGCGCAGTGTAGAGGGTTTCGGCGTCGCCACTTTGTACGATCTTTCCCTGATTCATCAGGAAAATCCGGTCAGACATGGTCAGGGCTTCTTCCTGATCGTGTGTGACGAAAATCGTGGTCAAGCCCAGTTCGCGCTGGATCTGACGGATCTGTTCGCGCAGGTGCTTGCGAATCCGCGCGTCCAGGGCCGATAACGGTTCGTCCAGCAACAACAGGCGTGGCCGGGTCACCAGGGAGCGGGCGAGGGCCACGCGCTGGCACTGACCGCCCGACAGTTGATGCGGGTAACGCGCGGCAAAGTCATTGAGTTCCACCAGTTTGAGCACTTCTGCGACGCGTTTGCGGCTGTCATCGGCATTGACCTTTTGCATGCGCAGGCCGAAGGCGACGTTTTGCTCCACGGTCATGTTGGGGAACAGCGCATAGCTTTGGAACACCATGCCGATCCCGCGCTTCTGCGGGCTCACCGGCACGATATCGGCACCATCGAGCAGGATTTTGCCGCCATCCACCGAAGTCAGGCCGGCGATGCAGCGCAGCAGGGTGGATTTGCCGCAACCGGACGGACCGAGCAGGGTGACGAATTCACCTTTCTGGATTTCGCAATTGATGTCGCTGAACACCGTGGTGCCGGCGAAGCTTTTCTGAAGATGTTGGACGCTGACATAGCTCATTCGCTTTTGTCCCTGTTCAAGATATTGGCAATCCAGGTCAGAACCAGCACAAAGAAGAAGTAGGAAATCACCAGCGCACTGGTGAAATGACCGCTGCTGTTGCGCATGTTGTTGAGGTAGACCTGCAGGGTTTCGTAGCGGGTACCGACAAGGATGTTGGCGAACACGAACTCACCGAACAGGAACGAGAACGACAGCAGCAACGCCACCATCAGGCCCTTGCGCAGGTTCGGCAGCACCACCAGGACGGCGGCTTGAAAGGTGCTGGCGCCGAGCAACTGGGCGGCATCCATCAGGTCGCGCAGGTTGATCGCCTGCAGGTTGTTGGTGATCGCCCGGTACATGAACGGCAGCGCCACGGTGAAGTAGCAACCGATCAGGATCCATGGCGTCCCGACCATGGCGAACGGTCCGGAGCCGTAGAGCTGCAACAGCCCCACCGACGACACCACCGGCGGCACGGCGAAGGGCAGCAGGATCAGGATGTTCATCAGTGCGTCGAGTTTCGGGAAGTGGTAATGCACCACGAACAGCAGCGGCAGAATCAGCACTACCGAAAGAATCAGCGAACCGACGCAGACCAGCAGCGACTGCCCGAACGCATTCAGGAAGCGCGGATCGCTCCACAGCTGGATGTACCACTTGAGGGTGAAGCCACTGGGCAGAATGGTCGCCGACCAACTGCTGGAGATCGAATAGATCAGCGTGCCGAGCAGCGGCAACAGCAGGATGGCAAACAGTAGATACACCACGACGCGGTGGTAGACACCGGCGGGCCCCAGTTCAGCGCGAGACATGGTAGCTCCTCTTCAACAGCAACTGATGCACGATGGTCACCAGGGTCATCAAGGCCACCAGCACCACGGCCAGGGCGCTGGCCAGGTTCGGGTCCAGGGAAATGTCACCGGACACCATCGCCGCGATGCGGATCGGCAGCACGTTGAAGTTGCCGGTGGTCAGGGCGTACACCGTGGCGTAGGCACCGAGGGCGTTTGCCAGCAGGATCACGAAGGTGCCCAGCAGTGCCGGCGTCAAAACAGGCAAGCCGATGTGCCGCCAGTACTGCCAACCGTCGGCGCCGAGCAGCGCAGCGGACTCGCGCCAGTCTTCGCGCAGTGCATCGAAGGCCGGATACAGCAGCAGCACGCCGAGGGGAATCTGGAAATAGGTGTAGAGAAGGATCAGCCCGGTTTTGGAGTACAGGTTGAAGTCCTGAATGATCCCGGCCTGCTTGAGCAGGATGGTGAAGCTGCCGTTGAAGCCGAGCAGAATGATGAACGCGAAGGCCAGGGGCACACCGGCGAAGTTACTGGTCATGTTGGCGAAGGCGTTGACGAAGTTGCGCAGTTTCGAGTCCACCCGGCGCAGGGAATAGGCGCCAAGTACCGCGATGATGATGCCGAACAAGCTGGACCAGAAACTGATCTCGAGACTGTACTGGATCGCCTGCAAGTAGAACTTCGAATTGAAGATCTTGGTGAAGTTGGCCAGGCCCCAGCCGAACTCTTCCGATTGCAAGCTGTTGATCATCACCCAGGTCAGCGGTGCGATTTCGAACACGATGAAGAACAGCGCAAATGGCACCAGGCACAAGGCTGCGAGCCATTTGCCGCGAGTCATGGAATTCACTTCAGAAGCTCCCGGCACACCGGCTTGTCGTGAGGCACGCCCAGCAGTTCGCAGACGGTGCCGCAAATGTCAGTCTGTTCGGGCGCAGCGCCCGAATCGAAACTGAATGCGTCGCCGAGGACGAACAGCGGTACTTCGCGCTCTTCGGCAAGCAGCCCGTTGTGGGAGCGGTCGTTGTTCATGCCGTGGTCGGCGGTGACCAGCACTTGGTAACCGGCATCGAGCCAGCCTTGCAGGTAGTCGGCCAGGATGATGTCGGCCGAGCGGGCACTGTTGCGGTACTGCGGGGTGTCGAGGCCGTGCTTGTGCCCGGCGTCGTCGATGTTCATCGGGTGGATCAGCAGAAAATTCGGTGCATGGCGCAGGCGCAGGTTTTCGGCATCGGCGAACAGGTGCGAATCCGGGTAGTGATCGTTCCAGTAAAAATGCCCATGCTGGATCGGCAGTTGCGGGTCATCGGTGTGACGGTCCCGGGCCGCCACGAAGGGCGAACGGTTGTACAACTCGCTGACCCAGTGATAGGCCGCCGCCGCGGTGACAAGGCCTGCGTCAGTGGCGTAGTGATAGATGCTGCGCTGGTTGGACAGGCGCGAGACATTGTTGTGGACGATGCCGCTGTCGATCGGCGCGACGCCGGTCAGGATGCATTCGTACAGGGGGCGGGACAGGGCCGGCAACTCGCACTGCAGTTTGTAGAGTGCCGCGCGTCCTGCGCCGACGTAGGCCTGCAGGTGCCCCATGGCGTGGCGGGCGACCTCGTAGTTGAGGCCGTCGAGCACGACAAGGATGACGTTGTGCTTCATAGGGGCGATGACTCCGTGAAACAGATGATTCAAGTACGCAACCAATCCCTTGTGGGAGCGAGCTTGCTCGCGATGAGGGACTTCCATTCAACATCAATGCTGAATGTCAGGTCGCTATCGCGAGCAAGCTCGCTCCCACAGGGATCTCCATCAGGCCTCCCGTTAGTGGGCTACCCGCTTACTGCATATTGATGATGACTTCTTCCTGCCACTTCTGAGGAAGGGCCTTGGAAGTCTTCTCCCAGGCGTCCGCGTCCTTGATCGGCGTGACCTTCTTGTACTGCTCGTTAGGCAGCAGCTTGGCCTGCACCTCGGCTGGCAGGGTCAGGTGTTCGGCACGGATCGGACGGGCGTTGCCCTTGGCCAGGTTGATCTGGCCGGCGTCACTGAAGATGTATTCGCGGGTCAGCTTGGCTGCATTCGGGTTTTTCGCGTACTTGTTGATGATGGTGGTGTAGCCGGAGATCACCGAGCCGTCGGACGGGATCAGCACCACGTAGTCATCCGGGTTGGCCATCTTGGCCTTGTAGCTCAGGCCGTTGAAGTCCCAGACCACGCCGACTTCGATTTCGCCTTTTTCCATGGTGGCAATCGTCGGGTTGGACATCGACAGGCGACCTTGCTTCGCGATGTCGGCGAACAGCAGCAGGGCAGGCTGCAGGTTCTTCTCGTCGCCACCGTTGGCCAGTGCCGCGGCCAATACGCCGTTGGCTGCCTGGGCCGCGGTGCTCACGTCGCCGATGGAGACCTTGTATTTGCCGTCCTTGAGGTCAGCCCACTTGGTTGGCGCCTCGGAGCCATGCAGCAACTTCTTGTTGACGATGAAAGCGATGGTGCCGGTGTAGGCCAGTGCCCAGTTGCCGTCTTTGTCCTTGGCCCAGGCCGGAATCTGATCCCAGGTCGAAGGCTTGTAAGGCTGGACCACGCCTTGCTTGACCGCGATCGGGCCGAACGCTGCACCGACGTCGCCGATGTCGGCGCTGGCGTTGTCTTTTTCCGCGGCGAACTTGGCGATCTCTTGGGCCGAGCTCATGTCGGTGTCGATGTGCTTGAGGCCGTACTTGTCGCTCAGGTCTTTCCAGGTGCCGGCCCAGTTGGCCCAGTCATTGGGCATGCCAACGCTGTTGACGGCGCCTTCCGCTTTCGCAGCGGCTTCCAGGGTTTTCAGATCATCGGCCGCGATGGCCGCGGTGCACATTGCGATGGTCGAGCCTAACAGTGATGCCAGGAAAAGCTTTTTCATTCCGAAGCTCCTTGGGTCGTGTTCAACGCTGCGATTGCGGTTCGTGTTGGTCTAGGTCAGCAATACCTGAGCCAATTTAAGGGGGCTGGATGACACTTTGATGTCGTTCGTCGCCCGGAATGACTTTTTGTTCAGCGGTATCGCGACTGGCCTGCTAAGCGTAGACCATGGTCAAGACCCCGGGTGGTAAGGGACTTGGCCGATGAATTGCAAGTTGTTGAAGGCAGGGAATGGCGACCGTTGGGCGGCTTTGTCACATCTGGTTCATCTGCACTGCCTACGCTGCAGACTATTGAATGAGCCGGTTTACACTGCGGTTCTGCCCTGAAATGGTGCTGGTCTAGTCCAGAAAGGAAACGTTGATGCGTGAAGAGGCAACAAAAGCGGTAACAGCCATCGGCCAGGTGCTTCAGGAGCAGATCGACCATGGACTGTTGACCCCCGGCAGCAAATTGCCGGCCGAGCGCAAGCTCAGTGAATTGTTTGGCACCACACGGATCACTTTGCGTGAAGCGTTGTTGCAGTTGGAGTCCCAGGGGCAGATTTATCGCGAGGAGCGTCGCGGCTGGTTCGTCTCGCCGCCACGCCTGGCCTACAACCTCATGCAGCGTAGCCACTTTCACGCGATGGTCAGCGCCCAGGGGCGGGTGCCGTCGACCGAGGTGATTTCGGCGCGATTGCAGCCGGCGTCGGCGGCGGTGTGTGCCTGGCTGCAATTGCCGGCGCTGTCGAGCGTGATTCAGATCTGCCGTTCACGGCGGATTGACGGGCGACTGGTGTTGTATGTGGAGCACTATCTGAACCCACAGTATTTCCCGGGGATTCTTGAGTTCGATCTGAATCAGTCGATTACCGAGTTGTATGCGCGGCATTACGATTTGCACTACGGGCGGGTGCGCTTCGAGATTGTACCTACGGCGTTGTCGGTGGATGCGGCGGCGGCGTTGAAGGTGTCGGTGGGTAGCCCGGGCTTGCAGATTGCCCGGGTTAACTATGACCAGCATGAACGCTTGATCGACTGCGACCTGGAGTTCTGGCGGCATGATGCGATTCATGTTGGAGTTGATGTAGTTTGATATTTTTTAGGGTGAACATCGGTGTATTGGTGTGAGATGGACGATGTTGGTTGATTGTTATTTGTTTGGGGAGTGTTTGGTGTTGTTAAACTTTGAAATTAATGGCGCGTGATTTAGTTGGCTTGTTTAGTGGTTATTTGTGTAGGTTGATATGGCTGCTTTTAAGGCAGCTTATGGAGTTAAATTTTATAAGGAATTATTATGCTTTCAATATTTGGTGCTACTTTGAGGGTTTCAGGTCGTCCGATCATGGTGCTGGAAAATGGAACAGTTGGGACTCGATGGAATAATGGGGAGCCAGCGCAGTTTTATTTTATTTATACGGGGCCTTTTTGCAAAATTCAGGTGGCTGGCGAACAGAATGGTTGGATTGGTTGTAATGAAAAGGGGTTTCTAACGCTTAACGCTGATCCGGCCATGTTTCAACTATTTGATAGTGCTTCTGGTTCGGTGTGGGGCGGCGCCAGTCAGGGGAGTAAAATGGTTAATCTGGTTACGGCCTGTGGCGCCCCGGTTCTGCAGTTTGGAGGTGATGATGGTTTTGAAGATGCGGATACGCTCTATAACTTCTTGATAGCAGCGCAAAAAATAAAGGTGGATTCAATCAGAGGTACAACCAAATATTTAGTTCCAACAGGTGACGACAGTTGGATTGAGTACCCTGAAAAAAAACCGTACTCGGCAAAACCTGCATCGATTGAACTGACTATAGGAAGTGTCGGAGTACCAGCTGCTTGAGTCAGGTTCTATAGTTTGATCAAGTCGTGAATTTTTTCAGTTCAAGGCAGCTTTGGATAATTTGAAGCTGCCTTTTCATGATTATTCTTGCGCTACGCCCGGCGTCATTATGTGCACACTCATCCGCGGTGTCGCCAGATCCAGTCCGGCTTCATCCATGTGCCGCTTGAGCGACAGGTTGAACGCCCGCGAAACCTCCCACTGCTTGATCGGCGCCGTCTTGAACCGGGCGCGAAGGATCGCGTTGCCCGACTCGAAACTTTCCACCCCCTGGAACTCCAGCGGCGACCAGATATTGCGCCGCTGCAGCGGGTCGGTGCGCATTTTCTGGCCGACTTCGCGCATCAGTTTGATTGCGTTGTCGATGTCCATGTTGGCCGGCACCGCTACCCGGAAGATCGCGTAGCCGAATTCCCGGGAGTAGTTCTTGATGCTTTTGATTTCGCTGAACGGAATGGTGTGGACGATGCCGTCGATGTCCCGCAGACGCACGGTACGGATGGTCAGGCCTTCGACCGTGCCGAGGTGGCCGCCGACATCCACGTAGTCGTCAATGGCCAGGGAGTCTTCGATGATGATGAACAACCCGGTAATCAGGTCGGCTACCAGCGACTGCGCACCAAAACCGATGGCCAGACCGATCACACCGGCACCGGCCAGCAGGGGCGTGACGTTCATGCCCATGTTCGCCAGGGCAACGATCAGCGCGATGATGAAAATCGCTATGAACAGCACATTGCGGATCAGCGGCATCATCGTCTGTGCGCGGGCGTTGGCCAGGCCTTTGCGCGAGCGGGTGAGTGCGTGGTGCACGGCGGTATCGCTGAGAATCCAGATCAGCCAGGCGAACAGCAGCGTGCCAGCGAGGCTGAACAGTTTGACGCTGACTTCATGTCCGTCGCCTTCGGTAAAGCGGATCAACGACATGCCCCAGACCCGCAGGCCGAGTTCGATAAAGGCTAGCCACACCAACAGGTGAACGATGGTGTAGAAGAAGTTTTTCAGCCGTTCCGAATACACCGCGTAGCGCCGGATGCCGCGCTGCGGTTTGAGGGCGTGGCGGCGTACCAGGCCGTTGATGACCATGCACAACACCAGCAAAACGGTGCAGATCAGCGACTGGCGCAGGGCGGTGCTGGTGTCGCCGGCGGAAATGAACGTCGCGAACAGGGAAATGGCCACCAGCACCAACGCCGGCACGTACCAGAAGGTGCCGAGAATCGACAGGGTGTCGTTGAGGGCGCGGCGGGTCAGGCGCCGGGACAGCGGCTGGTTGCGGATCAGGTGGGCGATCGGCCGGCGGAAACGCAGGATGAAGCGCCCCGTGGAGAGCGCGGCCAGGACGTTGGCGGCAGTCGCGGCGGTATGGGCCAGATGGCTGCCGAGGCTGTTGACCAGTTGCGGATCGCTCAGCGCTTCGCCAAACGCGGCGAAGCTGCCGATCAGCCATAGCGGCCGAAACGCCTGGTGCCGCAGGATGTACAAGGCGCGGTGGCGGTGTGGGCCGTCGAGCAGGGAAAAGGCAATCACGCAGATGGCCGAGAAGCAGGTGCCGACCACCAGTGCATAGGCCAGCACCATCGCCAGGCTTTTGCCCAGGGACGAGGGCAGGGCGTAGCTCATGTAGACCGTGATCACCAGGGCGATCAGCCATGGCCCGAGTTTGCGCAGCGCAAAACGCAACATGTCCAGGGCCCTGGGATGCTGCGGCAGTTCTTCGGTCAGGCCGAAACGCATCCGCACGCGGTGGCTGATCCAGATCAGGGCGGCGGCCAGCAGGCTCCAGATCATCAGGATCATGGCAAAGGCGAACAGCATGGGCAGCCATTCATTGGCCGGCAGCGCCAGCGCCACCAGTTCTTCCCTGGCCTGATCGAATTCACTGGACCAGAGCGTGAGGGGACTGTCGACGCCGGAAAATTTCTTCTCGAAATTGGCCAGGGTTCCGCCAATCAGGCCCAGTACGCCTTCTTCGGTAATCGGCTGGGCCTGTTTGGTGGTGTCGCGGAGCCTTTTCAGGTCGGCCAGCAGCTTGGTGCGTTGCTGGTCGTTCTCCAGTGACTTGATCACTTCGTCCAGAGATTGCCCCAGCGGTTCCTGTGCTTCGGGCTGCGCCTTGGCCTGGTTGTTGAGCAGGCCCGGCAGGCCGGCCGCCTGGGCAGGCGCCACTGACAGCAGCGTCATCAGGCAGACAAGGACAATACACGGGAGGGAAAAAAGACGAGCGAACACTAGGCGGTCAACCTCGCAGGGAGCGGATCGACCGAGTGTACGAGCCCGTCAAAATCAATGCGAGCCAAGGGCGAGGAATTATTCGTTGAGTTTGGCGAGGATCTTGAGAACAACGGTCGCGAGAATGGTCAGCATGCCGATCCACATGGCAAACACACCGGCATTTTTGTCGCGAAAGTTGAAGCCGACCGCCAGCAGGAGCATCCCGGCAAGAATCGGAATCAGCATGGCGTGAAAGGTAGACATCGAAATCATGGAGACGGCCTTGTCGAAGGGATACTGGAAGTCTAGGCGGCTTTTTTGCACCGTGTTGTCTGTAGGAACGAGCTTGCTCGCGATGAACTTCAGGGCGCCGCGTTTATCCGGAAAACACGCGTAATCGTTCACGTCCATCGCGAGCAGGCTCGCTCCTACAGGGTATTGCGGGGTTTACGGCAATTCGCGGCAGGCGTAGAACGCGTTCAGCACCTTGACCAGGTGCGCCAGGTCATGGCTGCCGCACAGTTCGCGGATCGAGTGCATGGCGAACGTCGGCAAGCCGATATCCACGGTGCGCACGCCCAGGTGGCTGGCGGTGATCGGGCCGATGGTCGAACCACAGCCCATGTCGCTGCGCACTACGAAGCTTTGCACCGGCACCTCTTCAGCCATGCACAGGTGACGGAAGAACCCGGCGGTTTCGCTGTTGGTGGCGTAGCGCTGGTTGCTGTTGACCTTGATCACCGGGCCGGCGTTGAGTTTCGGGCCGTGGTTGGCATCGTGCTTGTCGGCGTAGTTCGGATGCACGCCGTGGGCGTTGTCAGCCGAAACCAGCAGGGATTTCTGAATGGTGCGTACGAATTCATCACCTTCAGGCAGCAAGCGACGCAAGGTTTGCTCAAGCATCGGGCCGTCGGCACCGCAGGCCGAGCAGGAACCGACTTCTTCGTGGTCGTTGCAGACCAGCACGCAGGTTTCGTCGGTGTCGGCCGTCAACAGCGCTTGCAGGCCGGCGTAGCACGACAGCAGGTTGTCCAGGCGCGCGCCGGCGATGAAGTCGCCATGCAGGCCAATGACCGCAGCGCTTTGGGTGTCGTAGAAGCTCAGCTCGTAATCGAGCACCACGTCCGCGTTCAGGCCGTGTTCACGGGCGAGTTGATCGGTGAGCACCGCGCGGAAGTCCACGCGCTCGTCACCGGCAAATTGCGCGAGGATCGGCGGCAGTTCGGTCTGGGCGTTGATTGCCCAGCCCATGTTGGCTTCGCGGTTGAGGTGAATCGCCAGGTTCGGAATGATCGCGACCGGTGCCTTGAAGTCGATCAACTGGCTCTCGACCTTGCCATCACGACGGAAGGTTACGCGGCCCGCCAGGGACAGGTCGCGGTCGAACCACGGCGCCAGCAGCGCGCCGCCATAGACTTCAACGCCCAGTTGCCAGAAGCCCTGGCGTTGCAGTTCCGGTTGCGGCTTGACGCGCAGGCACGGGCTGTCGGTGTGGGCGCCGACCAGGCGAATACCGCCGTGCAGCGGTGAATGGCGGCCCATCTTGATCGCGACAATCGAAGAGTCGTTGCGGGTGACGTAGTAGCGACCGTTGGCTTCGGTATTCCACGGCTCGCGCTCGTCGAGGCGTTGGTAGCCCGCCGCTTCCAGACGCTGAACAAGGCTGGCGGTGGCATGGAACGGGGTAGGGGAGGCCTTGAGGAAATCGATCAGGCCTTGGTTCAACTCTTCGCGCATAAAGTAGCTCCAGACAGCAGTGGCGCCAGTTTAACGTATTGGTCAGGGAATTGGCGGTGGCGTGCGGGTGGAGTGGCGCCCCCCCCCCCTGTAGGAGCGAGCTTGCTCGCGATGATCCCAAGAACGCCGCGGGGCGCCAGGCTTCCCGCGTTATCGTTGACGACCATCGCGAGCAAGCTCGCTCCTACAGGGGGGAGTGCGTTGCGTTCAGAACGGTGCCGGGCACTCGAAGCGCAGGCGTTCGCCACTTTGCGGATGGGTGAAGCTGAGCATGCTCGCGTGCAGACACAGGCGCGGCCAAGCCGCCAGCGCCTGCTCATGGGCATAGAGCCCGTCACCCAGCAGCGGATGACCAATCGAGAGCATGTGCACGCGCAACTGGTGGGAGCGGCCGGTGATCGGTGTCAGCTCAACGCGGCACCAGTCGCCGCAACGCTCCAGCACTCGCCAGAAGGTCAGTGCGTGTTTGCCGAACTCATGGTCGACCACGTGGCGTGGCTTGGTCGGCGGGTCGTAGCGCAAGGGCAGGTCGATGCTGCCGCTGTCCAGTTCCGGCTGACCCCAGCACAGGGCGGTGTAGGCCTTTTCGGTTTCGCGGTCGTGAAATTGCCGGGACAGTTCGCGATGGGTGTCCGGGTCGCGGGCCAGCAGGATGATGCCGGAAGTCTCCCAGTCCAGGCGATGGACAATTCGCGCTTCCGGGTAGCCGTTTTCCTGCAGGCGGGTAATCAGGCAGTCCTTGTTGTCATCGGCCCGGCCAGGGACAGAGAGCAACAGGGTCGGTTTGTTCACCACCAGTACGGCGGCATCCTGATGGATGATGTGGATGTTGGACAGCGGCATTAAAACAGCCTCGTAACAAACGCCAACGGCGGCCCAGGCTTTCGCTGTCCTTGTAGGAGCGAGCCTGCTCGCGATGGTGTGTCAGCTACATCGAAGTCGACTGACACTACATCGCGAGCAGGCTCGCTCCTACACAAAGGGCCGTGAAAGCCTGAGCCGCCGTGGCTCCAGCCGGATCGACTCAGCGATCTGGCAGGGTGATATTGAGTTCCAGAATCGAGCAGCTGCCCTGGCTTTCCAGTGCGACGTGCACGTCATCGGACCCGATATTGACGTACTTGCGGATCACCTCCACCAGTTCCTTCTGCAAGGCTGGCAGGTAGTCCGGGGTACTGCGTTGGCCGCGTTCGTGCGCCACGATGATCTGTAGACGCTCTTTCGCTACCGACGCGGTGCTTTGCTTTTTGTTGGCACGAAAGAAGTCAAAAAGGTTCATTGCTTAGTTGCCTCCAAACAGGCGCTCGAAGAATCCCTTCTTCTGTACATCAAGGAATCGATGATCCACGACCTTGCCCAGCAGGCGGTCAACGGTATCGCTGTAGGCCTGGCCGGCATCGCTCTGGTCGTCGAGAATCACCGGAACACCCTGGTTGGATGCCTTGAGCACCGCCTGGGATTCAGGGATCACGCCGAGCAGGGTCACCGAAAGGATGTCCTTGACGTCTTCTACGCCGAGCATTTCGCCTTTGCTCACACGTTCCGGGTGATAACGGGTAATCAGCAGGTGTTCCTTGATCGGGTCTTCGCCGCGTTCGGCGCGACGGGACTTGCTGGCCAGCAGGCCGAGCATGCGGTCGGAGTCACGTACCGAGGAGACTTCCGGGTTGGTCACGACGATCGCTTCATCGGCGAAGTACATGGCCAGGTGTGCGCCTTTCTCGATGCCTGCCGGGGAGTCGCAGACCACGAACTCAAAGTCTTCCTTGAGTTGCATCAGGACCTTTTCCACGCCTTCGACGGTCAGCGCGTCTTTGTCGCGGGTCTGGCTGGCGGCCAGCACGTAGAGGTTTTCCAGGCGCTTGTCTTTGATCAGAGCCTGTTGCAGGTTGGCTTCGCCGTTGACCACGTTGACGAAGTCATACACCACGCGGCGCTCGCAACCCATGATCAGGTCGAGGTTGCGCAAGCCCACGTCGAAGTCGACGATCACTGTTTTGTGGCCGCGCAGAGCGAGGCCGGTACCGATAGCGGCGCTGGTGGTGGTCTTACCCACACCACCCTTGCCGGATGTAACCACGAGAATCTTGGCCAAGGTGTTTCACCCCTAAGGAAAAAGGACTTTTCAGTCCCTGAAAAACATCTCCTGAAAAACTACTGCAGTCGGACAGCCTTGGCTGGAATCCGGTTTTGAGCGGCGTTTACCCCCGGTAAACACTGCTTTCGGCCTTTTTCCTACTTCGTTTGAGCCGTTTTCGCTACGTTTTAGAGATGCTTGGAAAATGCGGCAGTATCCGTTAAAGCCGAATGATGTTCAACACGTCGCCGGACAGGCTGACCTGCACACCCGAACCCCATAGCGGGTCGCGGCGCAGATCTTCGGAAACCTTGTAATGCCCGGCGATGGAAATCAGTTCAGCACTCATTTGCTGACAGAAAATCCGCGCCTTGGTGTCGCCCTTGACGCCGGCCAACACGCGACCACGCATCGGGCCGTATACATGGATGTTGCCATCGGCGAGAAGTTCCGCTCCCGGGCTTACCGAGGAGATCACCACCAGATCGCTGCCCTGGGCATAAATCTGCTGGCCACCGCGTACCGGCGAGGTGATGATTTTCGTCGGCTTGATGGTCGGCTCGGGCGGTTTTTCCGGTTTTTTCTTCGGTTCGCCTTCGGTCAGGTCCAGTGGACGCTCCCGGGCACCGGACGGTGGCAGTACCGGCAGGTCGACCGCGATGGCGGCGGCAATGTCTTCGATGCGGCTCGCGCGGATCGCCAGGGTACGCAGGCCATGCTGGCGGCAGACGCGCATCAGCCCTGGCAGATCGACCGCGCCTCCGTTGGCCGGGAGTTTGTCCAGGGCCAGTACCAGTGGCGCGTTGCTGAAGAAGTTGGGCGCCTGGGCGACCTTGGCGGCCAGTTGCCGATCAAGGCTTTCGAGGTCGTTACGGGCCAGTTCCAGCACCGTAATGGCCAGCATGCTGCCCTTCAACTGGAACACGGGATCTTGGTCTTGCGGTTCGGTTTGGCTCATGGTCGGCATACAACGACTTGTCACTAAAAGTGCCGAGACTTATAACGAGAACGCCCGCGGGCCGCAAGCCGGGTCGAACGATGTAGAATGCGCGGCCATTGTCATTCCGGAAGCATTAATGGACCGCCCGCGTTTTCGAAAAGCATTTCTATCTCCACGTTTCTGGCCACTGTGGTGTGGCCTGGGGCTGTTGTGGCTGATCGTCCAGCTGCCGTACCCGGCACTGCTGTGGATCGGTCGCGCACTGGGCGCATTGATGTATCGGGTAGCCGGCGACAGACGGCGCATTGCCAAGCGCAATCTGGAACTGTGTTTTCCTGAAAAAACCGCCGCCGAACGCAAACGCCTGCTCAAGGAAAACTTCGCCTCCACCGGCATCGCATTCTTTGAGATGGCGATGAGCTGGTGGTGGTCGCGCAAGCGCCTGGCAAATCTTGCTCATATCGAAGGGCTGGAGCATTTGCAGCAGGCTCAGCGTGAGGGCAAGGGCGTGATCCTGATGGCCCTGCACTTCACGACGCTGGAAATCGGCGCGGCGTTGCTCGGTCAACAGCACACCATCGACGGCATGTACCGCGAGCACAAGAATCCGCTGTTCGACTACATCCAGCGCCAGGGCCGCGAGCGGCACAACCTCGATTCGCTGGCGGTGGAACGCGAAGACGTGCGCGGCATGCTCAAACTGCTGCGCGCGGGCCGGGCGATCTGGTACGCACCGGATCAGGACTACGGCGCCAAGCAAAGCATTTTCGTGCCGCTGTTCGGCATTCAGGCCGCGACCGTCACCGCCACGAGCAAGTTTGCGCGGCTGGGCAAGGCGCTGGTGGTGCCGTTCACCCAGGAACGTCTGGCGGACGGCAGCGGATATCGCCTGGTGATCCATGCGCCGCTCGAAGGCTTCCCCGGCGAAACCGAGGAGGCCGACTGCCTGCGCATCAACCAATGGATTGAAAGCGTTCTGCGCGAGCATCCCGAGCAATACCTGTGGGCCCATCGCCGCTTCAAGAGCCGTCCACCGGGCGAGCCCAAGCTGTACGCCAAGCGCGTGTAGGAGCGAGCACGCTCGCGATGGTGGCCAACGATAACGCGGGACACCTGACCCCCGCGGCGTTTTCACAACCATCGCGAGCAAGGGAACAGGTTGAAACAACGAAATCCCATCAAGCACCATGGAGAGTTGTGCATGAGTCCAGGCGAACCGGTTACAGGGTTGATTCTTTCCGGTGGCGGGGCTCGGGCGGCCTATCAGGTCGGGGTGCTGGCGGCGATTGCCGAATTGCTGCCGCCGGGGGGCCGCAATCCGTTCCCGGTGATCGTCGGCACCTCGGCGGGCGCGATCAACGCCGTCAGCCTCGCCAGCGGGGCGATGGACTTTCGTAACGCCATCGAACGCCTGACGGCATTCTGGCAGGGCTTTCGCAGTCATCTGGTGTTGCGCAGCGACTGGCCCGGGGTGGTCCGCCAGGCCAGCCGTTTTGTCAGCCACAGTTTGCTCGGCATCGGTGCCCAGGTTCCGGTGGCGCTGCTCAACAGTTCTCCGTTGCGGGATTTGCTCAACGACAAGCTGCATATGGGTGGCATCGCCGAAGCGATCGCACAGAAGCAATTGCATGCGGTGGCGGTTACCGCGTTCGGCTATGAGTCCGGCCAGGCCGTCACCTTCTATGAGGGCGGCGGCAAGATCGATGCCTGGTTGCGCCATCGGCGTATCGGTGTTCCCACCCGGTTATCCGTTGAACACCTGCTCGCCAGTTCGGCCATCCCGCTGCTGTTCGCCCCGGTGAAAATCGGCGAAGAGTATTTCGGTGATGGCGCGGTGCGTCAGTCGGCGCCGATCAGTCCGGCGTTGCATCTGGGTGCCAGTCGGGTGCTGGTGGTGGGCGTCAGTGGCAACCCCCGCGGGATTGACCCGCGACAACCCTTGTTGCGTAGCTACACCGGTCAGCAGCCGTCCCTGGCGCAGATCGGCGGGCACATGCTCAACAGTACGTTCATTGACAGCCTGGAAAGCGACATCGAGCTGTTGCAGCGCCTGAACCAGTTCAGTCACCTGATGCCCGACGGTACACCCACCCGCGCTTTGGGCGTGGCGCCGGTGGACGTGTTGGTGATTTCACCGAGCCAGCCGATCGATGAGATTGCCGCGCGTCATCGCCAGGAATTGCCGGCGGCATTGCGCCTGTTTCTGCGCGGGCCGGGGGCGACCAAGACCAGCGGGGCGGGGGTTTTGAGCTACCTGCTGTTCGAGGCGGGGTATTGCAGCGAGTTGATTGAACTGGGGCGGCGGGATGCGTTGGCCAAGCGCGGGGAGTTGTGCCGGTTTCTTGGAATTGGGGAGTCTTTGGTTTCGGCTTGAGATGTAGGAGCGAGCCCGCTCGCGATGGACGAAAGGACACCGCGGGGTATCAGGACCCCAGCGTTATCGTTCACGACCATCGCGAGCGGGCTCGCTCCTACAGGAGGTGTTCAGATCAGAAGTGAACCTTGACCAGGAAGCTGGTCACGCTCTGATCGGTCTTGAAGCCCTCGCTGTCTTCGATACCGTATTTGTTTTTCCAGTAGTCATACTCGACACCGACGTACAGCTGCTTGGCACCCAGATTCAACGCCTTGCCCAGGTCGTATTTGACCTGCGGGTTGAAGTGCAGGTTGGCGTGGTACTCGCCTTTGCTGTTGACGTCGTTGTCTACCACCCAGTCCATGAAGCCGTCGATCAGGACGTCCGAGCCACCCACCGGAATGGTGTAGGACCAGACCGGAGTGATCTGCCAGACATCGTCACCCGGACGGCCACCCTCGGTGTGACGATTATAGAAGTTCAACTGGAAGTAATCGAAACCAGGAATGGCCAGGTCGAAACCAGGACCGACCAGGTACGACTCGGTGTCGTCTTCGCCGAACTCATACGTCATGGCCAGCAGCACGTCCTTGATCGGGCCGAACTCCAGCTTCTGGTCAAAGATCTTGCCGAACGACAGGCGTGGCTGGAATTCGCCGTAGTGAGTGTTTTCACCCGCGAAATGGTCTTCCTTGCCGTTGTAGAAGATTTTGTCGATGAAGAAGAAGTTGTCGCCGTACTTCCAGGCATCGGCGTGTTCGAAGGTCACCGTCTGCTGGATGCGCGGGTTGACCTGGAAGTCCTTGCCATACAGATAGGTCAGGCTGTTGTTTTGCCACTGCAGCAAATCGCCGGCCATGGCCTGGCCCCCGGCCAGCATCGATCCCGCCAGCATCAGGCTAGTGCACGTACGTTTCATTCGGTTGCTCCCAAAAAGTAGGTGGTTCCACGTTATTTTTTTAAGGTCGGCGCTCTGGTGTGGCGCCTTTTTCTGTAGCGGTAAAAAATCATCCATTCGGTCAGCTTTAATGCTGTTAGCAAGAGCTGAGCCAAGGCTTTCAAAAAGCAAAAAAACTCCCGTTCGACGGCTCAAGAGCGGTCGATTGAGAGGGGTTTTGGAGTGCCTTGGTGCCTGCCAGAGCCGGGATAAGTTGGCTTTCTGGTCAGGTTTTACATCCGGGCTTTTTTTTAAACCGGATTCGGGCGGCCGCGGAGAATACTGACTCCTCGGCCAGGTCTCAAGTGCTCCGCAACGGCGCACCGACGGCAGGTTTTGGGCACGGTTGCGGAGCAGCATCAGAAGTGCACCTTTACCAGCAGGCTGGCGGTGTTTTCATTGGTGTTGAAACGGGAGCTGTCCTGGACGCCGTATTTGTCTTTCCAGTAGCTGTATTCGGTGCCGACATACACCTGTTTCTCGCGCCAGCCCAGGGCTTTGCCCAGGTCGTATTTGATCTGCGGGTTGAAGTGCAGGTTGGCGTGATAGGTGCCGCGGGCGTTCTGGTCGTTATCCACCACCCAGTCGATGTAGCCGTCGATCAACAGGTTCGAGTTGCCCAGTGGCAGGGTGTAGGACCAGGCCGGGCTGATTTGCCAGACATCATCGCCAGGGCGCGAGCCTTCGGTCTGGCGGTAATAGAAGTTCAGGGTAAAAAAGTTGAAACCCGGTACCGCCAGGTCGAAACCGGGACCGATCAGGTAGGCCTCGGTGTCGTCTTCGCCGTTCTCGTAGGTCATGGCCAGCAGCACGTCCTTGATCGGGCCGAATTCGAAACGGCGGTCGAGGATCTTGCCGAAGGAGAGGCGTGGGCTGAACTCGCCGTAATAGGCATGAACGCCTTTGTTTCGGTCTTTCTCGCCGTTGTAGTAGGTGCTGTCGATGAACATGAAGTTGTCGCCGTACTTCCAGCGGTCGGCGTGTTCGAAGGTTATCGTCTGCTGGATCGCCGGGTTGATCGCGAAGTTCTTGCCATACAGATAGCTCAGGCTGTTGGTCTGCCACAGCAGCAGATCGCCGGCCATGGCCTGACTCGCGGCCAGCAGGCCAGCACCCAACAGCAGGTTGGTTTGTGTCCGAATCATCTGTTGCTCCCTCTTGTTTTTATTTTAAGGCGCAGGAAACCCTTACCCTGTAGGAGCGAGCCTGCTCGCGATGGTCGTCAACGATTACGCGTGTTATCTGGATAAACGCGGTGTTCTCGGGTTCATCGCGAGCAGGCTCGCTCCTACAGGGGGGCGTGTGTTTCCGGGTTAATGCGTGTGAGCGTGGCAGTCGTTGATGGCCGCGCGTTCGGCGCCACCAAGGATGTTGAACAGCAGGTTCAGCGTCAGCGCGCTGAGGGTGGCCATGGCGATGCCGCTGTGGGTGATCGGGCTCATCCACACGGGCAGGTGGGCGAAAAACTCCGGGCGTACAACCGGGATCAGACCCATGCCGATGCTCACCGCCACCAGCAACTGGTTGCGACGGTCACCGATGTCGGCCTCCTGGAGAATCTTGATTCCGGTGGCGGCGACCATGCCGAACATCGCAATCGCTGCGCCGCCCAGTACTGCCGGAGGAATCGACGCCACCAAAAACGCGGCTTTGGGCAGCAGGCTCAGGACGATCAGCAGTCCGCCGGCAACGATGGTCACCGAACGGCAACGCACGCCGGTCATCTGTACCAGGCCGATATTCTGGGCGAAGGAGGAGTGGGTGAAGGTGTTGAAGAAGCCGGCGAAGAACGAAGCGCCGGCATCGCACAACAAGCCTCGACGCAGCATCCGTGGACAGACTTCCTGGCCGGTGATCTTGCCCAGCGCCAGGAACATCCCGGTGGACTCGACGAAGATGATCACTACCACCAGACACATCGACAGGATCGGCGCGAGTTCGAATTTGGGCATGCCGAAGTGCAGCGGAGTGACGAATTGCAGCCATGGAGCCTGAGCCATGCCGCTGAGGTCGACCATGCCGAGCAGGCCGCAGAGCACATAGCCCAGGCACATGCCGATCAGCACGGAAATATTGACCCAGAAACCGCGCATGAAGCGATGCACCAGCAAGATGGTGCCCAGTACCAGTGCGGCGATGGTCAGGTAAATCGGTGAACCGAATTGAGTGGCGCTGGCACCGCCGCCGGCCCAGTTCACAGCCACGGGGAACAGCGACAAACCGATCGAGGTGATGACTGTGCCGGTCACCAGCGGCGGGAAGAAGCGTACGACTTTGGACATGAACGGGGCGATGATCATGCCGAAGAACCCGGCGGCGATGGTCGCGCCGAAGATCCCTTGCAGGCCGATACCGGGCATGCCGGCCATGGCGACCATGCTGCCGACGGCGGCGAAACTGGCGCCCATCATCACCGGCATGCGAATGCCCATGGGGCCGATGCCGAGGGACTGGACGATGGTGGCGATACCCGCCACCAACAGGTCGGCGTTGATCAGGAAGGCGATTTCTTCACGACTCAGGCCAGCGGCCTGTCCGATGATCAGCGGTACCGCGATGGCACCACCGTACATCAGCAGAACATGTTGCAAACCGACCAGGATCAGTTGCAAGAGGGGCAAACGCTGAATGGCGGGTGCGTCGGGGATGCGCGCTTCGGATAGCTCGGACATGCAACACCTCGGATCTTTTTATTCTTGTGATTTACAGCTGCAGTGCTGCTGGCAGCTGTATTCGAATCTGGTGGACCGCGTTGCGGCCAATCGCAGGCAAGCCAGCTCCCACACAGGCCATGCAAAACCTGTGGGAGCGAGCTTGCCCGCGAAGCTTTTAGCGATTAATTGGTCTGGGCTCCCTGCACAATCCAGGCACCGATCAGGTCACGTTCCTGCTGAGTCATCTGCGTGATGTTGCCCAGTGGCATGATCTGGCTGGTGACGGCTTGCGCCTGAATCCGCGGTGCGTTCTGGCGGATCTGCTCGGGAGTGTCCAGCATCACACCGGCCGGTGCCGCGCTGAACAACGGGCTGGTTGGCTTCGCCGAGTGGCAAACCGTGCAACGTTCCTGAATCACGCTGTGCACCTTGTCGAAACCCGGGCCGGCATTGGATGCCTGAGCCGGAGCGGCAGCAGGTGCTTGTGCAGGTTTGGCTTCAGCAGGTTTCAAACCACCGCCCACTGCGGTTTCCGGCAGCGGCTGGTATTCGATTTTCGCTGGAGCGTTGGCCACTTCTGGGGCGCTGGACATCGGCTTCGGACCGGACACATAAGCCAGGCAGATCATGCCCACCGCTGCCACCGGCAGGGTCCAGGCAAACTTGTGGCTGTCGTGACGGGTGTTGAAGTAGTGACGCACCAACACCGCCAGTACCGCGATCCCGGCCAGGATCAACCAGTTGTACTGGCTGCCGTAGGTGCTCGGGAAGTGGTTGCTGATCATGATGAACAGCACCGGCAAGGTGAAGTAGTTGTTGTGACGCGAACGCAACAGGCCTTTGGCCGGCAGCGCCGGATCCGGCGTGCGGTTCTCGGCAATCGCCGCAACCAGTGCGCGCTGTGCCGGCATGATGATGCGGAACACGTTGCCGACCATGATGGTGCCGATGATCGCGCCGACGTGAAGGTACGCACCCCGACCGCTGAACACTTTGCTGAAGCCGTAGGCAGCGCCGATGATCAGGACGAACAGGATGAAACCCAACAGGGCAGGGCGTTTGCCCAGGGCCGAGTCGCACAGGAAGGAGTAGATGAACCAACCGATGAACAGCGAGCCGAGGCCGATGGCCACGCCTTCAGGACCGCTCAGGGTGCTGCCCGGAGCCAGCAGGTAGAGCGTCGGGTTGGAGTAGAACACCACGCACAGCAGCGCGATACCCGACATCCAGGTGAAGTAGGCTTCCCATTTGAACCAGTGCAGGTTGTCCGGCATGGTCGGTGGAGCCAGTTTGTATTTTTCCAGGTGATAGATACCGCCGCCGTGGATCGCCCACAAATCACCGGCCAGACCGCTTTTCGGATTGACCCGATTGAGGTTGTTTTCCAGCCAGACGAAGTAGAACGACGCACCGATCCAGGCCACGCCAGTAATCATGTGAACCCAGCGCACGCTCAGGTTCAGCCATTCCAACAGATGTGCTTCCACAGTCTTTACCTCTCGCCTGTCACTCTGTTGTCGAGTGATCAGACCTTCTCTTATTGGTGGGGGGCGAGGATCAAACGCTCATCCTCTTTGAAAAAATGCTCATCGCAGTTATTGCCTGTGCCACTGCGATCAACCACCAGGAAGTCATCCCGCTTTTCGATCGTCAGCACCGGGTGGTGCCAGACGCCGCGATGGTAATTAATGCCCTGCCTGCCGTTGGTGACGAAGGCGCGGACCAAGCCTGATACAGGTTCATCGCCAAGTGGCGCGACCACGATCAGAAAGGGGTTGCCGAGCAGCGGAATGAAAGCCTGGCTGCCCAGCGGATGGCGTTCCAGCATGCTGACGGTCAGCGGCATGTCCTGCGCATCGGCGCGGAAGATGCTGATGATCGCGTTGTCCTCTGGCTTAGCGGTTTCGACCACAGCCAGTTTATGGAAGCGCATGGTCGAACCGTTGTTGATCATGAAGTGATCGCTGCCGTCGGTTTCGATCACGTCACCGAAAGGGGCGAAGGCTTCTTTGGTCAGCGGTTCAATCGTCAGTGTGCGCATGCTGTTCTTATCCGAATTCTGTGTTGTTAGTTCTATCGCCATCGCGAGCAAGCTCGCTCCCACAGTGGACTGTGGCGTTCACAAAACCTGTGGGAGCGAGCTTGCTCGCGATTGGTCCCACCGCTTATTTAGCGACCTTGCCCAAAACGCGCAGGCGGCTCACACCACCATCCGGGAACACGTTCAGGCGGATGTGGGTGATCGGGCCCAGTGCCTTAATCTGCTCGGCGAAGGTGTGTTCGGCGTGCATTTCCAGCTTCTGGCTTGGCAGCAGTTCGCGCCAGAACAGCGACTGGGTTTCGATCTGGCTGTCGGTACCGCCCTTCACGAACGCGCCCTGGATCGAGCAGCTGTCCGGGTAGTTGCCTTTGAAGTGCAGGGTGTCGACGATGACTTTCTCGACTTCGCCGGCATGACCCAGCGCGACGATGACCCAGTCATTGCCCGGGGTACGACGACGCGCGGTTTCCCAGCCATCGCCCATGTTGATGCCACGGCCCGGGTTGAGGATGTTACTCATGCGACCGAAGTGTTCATCGGAGCAGGCGAGGGCGCGACCACCGTTAAGGGCTGCAGCCAGGTCGACTTGCTCGTTGTCACCGGTAGCCGACCAATCACGGAACGGCACGCCGTACACGCGCAGACGGGCCACGCCGCCATCCGGGTAGATGTTGAAGCGCAGGTGGCTGAAGGCCTGGTCGTTGTTGATTTCGTGGTAGTGGTGGCTGTTGCCTTGCAGCTCGACGGCCGACAGCACTTCAACCCACTGGGTGTTTTCGTTCGGCTCGCCTTCGGTCAGGAAGCAGGCTTCCAGGGACGCCGATGGCGGGAAGTTGCCGGTGAAGAATGAAGTGTCGATGTCGACGCCCTTGATCGAACCCGGTACGCCCAGGCGGATCACTGCGCTGTCGAAGCCTTCGAAGCGCTTGCGGCGCGATTCCCAGCCGTCCATCCACTTGCCGTTGTCATCGAACACGCCCTCCTTCCATACGGCCGGGGTCGGTTGGAACAGACGGTTGGCGTCTGCGAACCAGTCATCGGTGACCGAGATGATTTTGGTGCCCAGGCGGGCATCGGCCAGGTTGACGAACTTCTCGAAAGGTACGGCGTAAGCTTTCATTCTTCTTGTCTGCCTTTAAATAAGTGGCTTGGGATACTTGCCAGGCCCCCGGGCGGTTTCGGCGTTCTTGAATCCGCTGGGGCCAGGCTTGCTATAGGGTCAGTAATCGGAACAGGGCGATCTTGTTGATCTCCGCCAGCGCGCACTTGAACTCGGTGTCGACCGGGTTGTGGATGCGCGTTTCGAACGCTGCGAGGATCTGATGCCGGTTGCTGCCTTTTACCGCCATGATGAAGGGAAACTTGAACTTGGCTTTGTAGGCGTCGTTCAGCTCGGTGAAGCGAGAAAACTCTTCGGCCGTGCATTGGTGAATACCGGCGCCAGCCTGTTCATTGGTGCTGGCTTCGGTAAGTTGGCCCTGGACGGCGGCTTTGCCGGCCAGGTCCGGGTGAGCGTTGATCAATGCCAGCTGACTGGTGTGATCGGCGCTCAACAGGATGTCGCTCATGCGCTGGTGCAGGGTTTCGATCTCATCGATCGAGGCATCCTGGCCCAGGTCGTAGGCCTTCTCGGCCACCCATGGCGAATGTTCGTAGATGTCGGCGAAAGCGGCGACGAAGGCGTCGCGGCTCAGGGCCGAAGGTTTGACGGTTTGAAAGGTGCTCATTTGGCAGCCCCTGTGTACGGGTGGGTTTCTTGCCAGTGACGCGCGATGTCGACGCGACGGCTGAACCACACCTGTTCATGACTTTTAGCGTATTCGATAAAGCGCTTGAGTGAAGCCAGACGCGCCGGACGGCCGATCAGGCGGCAGTGCAGGCCGATCGACAGCATCTTCGGAGCCTCGGCGCCTTCGGCGTAGAGCACGTCGAACGCATCTTTCAGGTATTCGAAGAAGTCGTCGCCCTTGTTGAAACCCTGGACCTGGGTGAAGCGCATGTCGTTGGTGTCCAGGGTGTACGGGATCACCAGGTGCGGCTTGCCGGTCGGGTTGTTCGGTTCCCAGTAGGGCAGGTCGTCGTCGTAGGTGTCGCAGTCGTAGAGGAAACCACCTTCTTCCATCACCAGGCGACGGGTGTTCGGACCCGTGCGGCCGGTGTACCAGCCCAGCGGGCGAGTGCCTGTGATTTCGGTAAGGATGCGGATCGCTTCGAGCATGTGCTCGCGTTCCTGGGCTTCGTCCATGTACTGGTAGTCGATCCAGCGATAGCCATGGCTGCAGATCTCGTGGCCGGCATCGACCATGGCGCGGATTACGTCCGGGTGACGCTGGGCGGCCATGGCCACGGCGAAGATGGTCAGTGGAATGTCGAATTCCTTGAACAGCTTCAGGATCCGCCACACGCCGGCACGGCTGCCATACTCGTAGAGGGATTCCATGCTCATGTTGCGCGCGCCTTGCAGCGGCTGGGCTGAAACCATTTCCGAGAGGAACGCTTCGGATTCTTTGTCGCCGTGCAGGATGTTGCGCTCGCCGCCTTCTTCGTAATTGAGTACGAACGACAGGGCAATACGGGCATTGCCCGGCCAGTGGGGGTGAGGAGGGTTACTGCCGTAACCGACCAGGTCGCGTGGGTAGTCAGCGCTCACTGCAGGCTTCCTTCTTATTCGATGATGACGGTTGGTGTGACGCAGCTGAAAATGGGATGGCGGGCTTGCGTCACAGCGATGGGCTGATTGTATACAACTTTATATTCACTTTGTAAGCCTGATTTTTCGCATTTTTCACCGACTGTCATCTTTTACTGCTATTGGCGTGAGCCTGCAAGAAATCTGCCTGACTGGTCAATTATTGATTGAAGGGTTCATAGACTGTGCGGTTTGGCGGGAAATCGGCGGTAAATATGCAGATGGCGGACGCCATACGAAAAATGTCGTTTTTATTGTGTACAATTTTTTTGAAAAGTGTCTTAATTAGTCGCTCGCCGCAGCTTTTCGTGCTCCGAATCGGTGCGGTCTCCTTTTCAACTGACTTCGGGAGGCGCGAAGTCTGACTGCTCCACGCAGGCAGGCGCGCAGAATCAATGGGACGTTTGACTACACACGTTTTGGACGCAGCACACGGTTGCCCGGGCAGCTCGATCAAGGTCGAGTTGTACCGCGTTGAAGGATCGCACCTGGAATTGGTCGCCAGCGCGATAACCAACAGCGATGGCCGTGTCGATGCACCGCTGCTGCAAGGCGATGACTACCGCACCGGGGTCTATCAGGTTCAGTTTCATGCCGGCGATTACTACCGCGCCCGTGGCGTTCAGCTGCCGGAGCCTGCATTCCTTGATGTGGTGGTGCTGCGTTTTGGCATCTCCGCCGAGCAGGATCACTACCATGTGCCGTTGTTGATTTCGCCTTACAGCTACTCCACCTATCGCGGCAGCTGATCCCCCAGGCAGCTGCTGCAACCTGGAAGCGACTGCGCATATAGCTTCTTTGGTCTTTCGCCCGCTCACACTGCGGGCTTTTTTTCGTCTTCTGTAGGAGCAGCCGGTCGACGCTCGATTGCTCGCGATGGAGGCCCAGACAACGCGGGCATTCAGATGGCCCACGTCATCGTTAACGTCCATCGCGAGCAAGCTCGCCCCTACAACTGTTATCGGCTCAACAACGATGCAGCCCCCGCACCACTGAACAACCCCGCACTGATCCTGTTGAACCAGCTCTGGCCCTTGCCGCTGCGCAGATACCGTGCCGCACCATGGGCGCTGAGGCCGTAGGCCAATTTGCACAGCAGGTCGAGCACGGTCCAGGTCACGATCATCACCAGCAGTTGTGGCAGGAACGGCTGTTCGGCACTCAAGAACTGCGGCAGGAAAGCGGCGAAGAACAGGATGTCTTTCGGGTTGCTTGCGCCCAGCATGAACGCACGCCCGAACAGTGCGCGAAAGCGTGGCACCGGCGCGGCCTGTGGCACTTCCGCGCCATGGGAAGGCAGGCGCGATTGCTGCCAGCTCTGCCAGGCGAGGTAGAACAGGTAAAGGGCGCCAAGAATCTTCAGGGCACTGAACAGCTGTTCCGACGCCAGCAACAACGCCCCCAGGCCCAGCGCCGAAGCACTCAGCAGGCAGATCGATGCCGACACGCCGCCGAGAAAGGCCGGGTAAGAGCGGCGCAAGCCGTAATTCAGACTGTTGCTGATCATCAGCAACGACAGCGGCCCCGGGATCAGGATCACTATCAGCGCAGCGCCGCTGAACAGCAGCCAGGTTTCCAGACTCATCACTTTCCTCCATTTGCACAAAAGCCCCACCCGACGGGGTGAGGCTGTTTTCAAGCGTGTACCGCGTGTGGTTTACAAGAAGATGAACTTGGCGATGAAGATCGCGCAGAGCACCCACAGGCTCACCGAAATTTCCTTGTACTTGCCGGTACCGGCCTTCATCGCCACATAGGTGATGAAGCCCAGTGCGATGCCGTCGGCGACCGAGAAGGTCAGCGGCATCATGATTGCGGTAACGATCGCCGGAATACTGTCGGTGGCTTCGTCCCATTCGATGTGGGCCATGCCGCCCATCATCAGCATCGCTACATAAATCAGCGCACCCGCGGTTGCATAGGCAGGGATCATGCCGGCCAGCGGTGCGAAGAACATGGCTGCAATAAATAGCACACCTACGGTCACTGCGGTAAGACCAGTCCGACCACCCGCTGCGACACCGGCAGCACTTTCCACGTAGCTGGTGACCGGCGGAACGCCGACTACCGCACCGAATACGCTGGAAGCACTGTCGGCTTTCATGGCGCGGGAGAGGTTTTCGATCCTGCCATCAGCGCCCACCAGGTTGGCACGCTGGGCAACGCCCATCAGGGTGCCTGCGGTGTCGAACATGTGCACGAAGAGGAAGGCCAGGACCACGCTGACCATGCTGATGTTGAATACACCCACAACGTTCATGGCCATCCAGGTCGGAGCCAGGCTCGGTGGGGCGGACATGATGCCCTCGTAGTGCACCAGCCCAAGGCCCCAACCGGCGAGGGTCACGGTGATGATGCTGATGAGGATCGCGCCGAACACCTTGTGATAGCTGAGGATGGCGATCATCAGGAAGCACACGGCGGCGAGCAGCGGACCGGGTTCGCGCAGGGAGCCGAGCTTGATCAGGGTCGCCGGGCTATCGACGACGATACCTGCGGTTTTCAGGCCGATCAGCCCCAGGAACAGACCCACGCCGGCGCCCATGGCGAAGCGCAGGCTGACCGGGATGCTGTTGAGCAGCCATTCGCGGATCCGCGAGAAGGTCAGGATCATGAACAACACACCGGACACAAACACCGCGCCGAGGGCGGTTTCCCAGTTGTAGCCCATGGTGCCAACCACGGTGTAGGTGAAGAAGGCGTTCAGCCCCATGCCTGGTGCCAGGCCGACCGGCCAGTTGGCGTACAGGCCCATCAACAGGCAACCGAGTGCCGCGGCGATACAGGTGGCGACGAACGCCGCCCCGTGATCGATCCCGGCGTCGGCCATGATGTTGGGGTTGACGAAAATGATGTAAGCCATGGTGATGAAGGTTGTCAGACCGGCAATCAGCTCGGTCTTCACCGTGGTGCCGTGCAAGCTGAGTTTGAACAGACGTTCCAGCAAGCCATTGCGTAATGGCGGCGAGATTTCCAGCGTCGGTGCTTCGGATTTGCGGCTTTCCACAGCGAGTACTCCTCAAGAGTTTTATTTTTATTTCCAGGGCCGGATCCGAGAGGGGTGGCAGCGGCCCTTTGAGGTACTTGCGAATTTGTTGACCGCTTGGTCAGGAACTCGCACGAAGTGGATTATGCTTTTGTATACAAAGAAAGCAAATAATGTTTTTGATTTTGTAGACGAAAAGTTTGGCAATAGGGATATATCGCCTGTTCCGATGCCATCGCGGGCAAGCTCGCTTCCACAGTTGATCGCATACCCCTGTAGGAGCGAGCCTGCTCGCGAAGGACTTTCGGGCTCAGGTTTTTTGTTGATTCTCCCCAAGCGCCAGATTCACCGCCAGCCAGCCATTCACCGCCGTCTCCCCAGCCTCGGCAAACACCCGCTCCAGCAATTTCACCTGCTCACGGCGCAACGACTGTTCGAAACGAGCGCCGTCATCGGTCAGTTCCAGCAGCCGCTTACGCTTGTCCGACTCGGACGCGACGCTGTCCACCAGATGCATCTCGACCAACTGACGCAACGGCATGTTCAACGCCTGCTTGCTCACCCCGAGTAAAGCCAGCAGTTCCTTGACACTCAGGTTCGGATAGCGGGCGATGAAAAACACAATGCGCTGATGCACCCGACTCAGGCCGCGACGTTCGAGCATTTCATCGGCCTTGGCGGTGAAGGCCTGGTAGCCGAAGAAAAACGCTTCCATGGCTTGCTGCTGGGAAAGCGGGTTTTTAAGGTCAAGCATATTGACGTATCCGTTCGGGGAGGCGTAATTTCGGTCAACAAGTTTGACTCATTTTTCACATGCCTCGCTACCGGTGATCCCCATGGCTTTTTCCGAACGTGTCTCACGCCTTAAAAGTTCCTTGATCCGTGAAATCCTCGCTGCGGCCCAACGTCCGCAGGTGATGTCGTTTGCCGGCGGCTTGCCGGCCGAAACCATGTTGCCGAAGGTCGAGTGGGCCGAGATGCCGGTTTCCATGGGCCAATACGGCATGAGCGAAGGCGAACCGGCGCTGCGCGAAGCGCTGGCCGCCGAGGCGCGAGCGTTGGGAGTGCCATGTGAGGCAAGTCAGGTACTGGTGGTCAGCGGCTCACAGCAGACCCTCGACCTGGCCGCCAAGCTGTATATCGACAAGGGCACCGAAATTCTGCTCGAAGCGCCGACTTATCTGGCGGCATTGCAGATTTTCCAGCTGTTCGGCGCCGACTGCCTGACCGTGTCGCTGGAGGCTGACGGACCGAACTTGACGGCGCTACGTGCTCGCCTGGAACAACACCGCCCGGCTTTCATCTACTTGATCCCGACATTCCAGAATCCATCGGCGGTGCGTTACAGCGAAGCCAAACGCAACGCGGTGGCGGCATTGCTCGATGAGTTTGGCGTGACGCTGATTGAGGACGAGCCTTACCGCGAGCTGACCTTTGACGGTGGCTGCGCCACGCCGATTGTCAGTCGCTTGAAGAGGGCCAGCTGGATCTATACCGGGACCGTGTCGAAAACCCTGTTGCCGGGTTTGCGTGTCGGCTACTTGATCGCCAGCCCGGACCTGTTTCCACATCTGTTGAAACTCAAGCAGTCGGCGGATTTGCACACCAATCGGGTCGGCCAGTGGCAGGCGCTGCAATGGATCGGCACCGAGAAATATCAGCAACACCGTAGTGAGTTGCGCGATTTTTATCGGGGGCGTCGGGATGCGTTTCAGGCTGCGCTGGAAACGCACTTCTCCGATCTGGCGGACTGGAACGTGCCGCAGGGCGGGCTGTTCTTCTGGTTGAAACTCAAGCAGCCGCAAGACACCCGCACCTTGCTGAATGCCGCGCTGGCCAACGACGTGGCGTTCATGCCGGGGGAGCCGTTCTTCCCCGAGCCGGACAACCATCCGGGGTATCTGCGATTGAACTTCAGCCACATTGATCCGGCGCGGCTGGATGAGGGGCTCAAGCGGTTGGCGGCGGTGGTGCGTGCTGCCCAGGCCGCAAAAGCAGCCTAGATACAAATAAACCGGCCAATGGGCCGGTTTATTTTTGTCTGAAATTTATGGTGCCTGTGCCGGCCTCATCGCGAGCAAGCTCGCTCCCACAGGTTTTGTGTACACCACAAGTCCACTGTGGGAGCGAGCTTGCTCGCGATGGGGGCATCAGCCCCGCCCAAATTTTTCAGGCTGCCGCAAAACGCTTGTCCAGATAATCAATGATCACCTTGGACTCGTACATCCAGGTGGTCTGGCCATTCTCTTCAATGCGCAGGCACGGCACCTTGATCTTGCCGCCTTGCTCCAGCAAGGTCTGGCGATCCTGTTCGTTGTTCTTCGCGTCGCGAAGGGCCACCGGCACATTCAGGCGGCGCAGGGTACGGCGAGTCTTCACGCAGAACGGGCAGGCGTGGAATTGATACAGCGTCAGGCCCTTGGCAGCCGAATTGACCTGTGCCTGAACTTCCGCCGGGCGCTGCTTCTTGCCTGGGCGGGTGATGAAGTCGATGAAGATGATCAGTTGGCCAAGGCCGACACGAAGCGCTTTTACGAACACGTTGAAAGCCTCACGGTGCAAACGAATAAGGGCGCGCAGCTTACCTGATTTTTTGCGGGCGAAAAAAAACCGGCGATGAACGCCGGTTTTCTTCGTGCCGCAAATTACTTGATGAGGCTGAGGAATTCGCTGCGGGTGGCGGCGTTCTCGCGGAACTCACCGAGCATCACCGAGGTGATCATCGTCGAATTCTGCTTTTCCACGCCGCGCATCATCATGCACATGTGCTTGGCCTCGATCACCACCGCAACGCCTAGGGCGCCGGTGACCTGCTGGACCGCATCGGCGATCTGGCGGCTGAGGTTTTCCTGGATCTGCAGGCGGCGGGCGTACATGTCGACGATCCGCGCGACTTTCGACAGGCCCAGGACCTTGCCGCTCGGGATGTAGGCGACGTGAGCCTTGCCGATGAACGGCAGCAGGTGGTGTTCGCACAACGAGTACAACTCGATGTCCTTGACCAGCACCATTTCGCTGTTGTCGGAGCTGAACAGGGCACCGTTGGTGACCTCTTCCAGTGTCTGTTCATAGCCGCGGCAGAGGTACTGCATGGCTTTGGCGGCACGTTTTGGCGTGTCGAGCAGGCCTTCGCGGGAAACGTCCTCGCCGAGCTGGCCGAGGATCGCCGTGTAATTCTGTTCCAGGGACATGAAACTACCTGTGGGATTTTACGCAAAGGGCAAGGGTACGGTGACGGACACGACGCTGCAAGCGTGACGCGTCAGCTTTACTCGTCACGACCTTCCATCATGGTGCGTTTGAGCATCACATAAACCGCGCCGGCACCACCATGTTTCGCCTGGCACGAGGTAAAGCCGAGTACCTGTGGATGCTGGCGCAGCCAGGTGTTGACGTGGCTTTTGATCATCGGCCGCTTGCCGTCCAGGCGAACAGCCTTGCCATGGGTGACGCGCACGCAGCGGATTTCGAATTTGGTGGCTTCAGCCAAAAATGCCCAGAGGGTTTCCCGGGCCTTTTCCACGCTCATGCCGTGCAGGTCGAGGCTGCCTTCGAAAGGAATCTGCCCGACCTTGAGCTTGCGCATCTGGCTTTCCTGCACGCCATCGCGGGCCCACATCAGCTCGTCTTCAGGGCCGACGTCGATGACGAACTGATCGGACAGCCCGTCGACGGTGGTGGATTCGGTGCGCACGGTGGCCGCTTGACGCAGCTTGGCAATCTGCGCGCGGTCAGCCTTGGGTTTGCCGGTTTCGGCGCGATCGTGCTTGATCGGCTTGACGCCTTGGATCGCGCTTTTGAACAGGGAAAAATCGTCGTCTTGCATGTCAGCCTCCGCGAAGGGCGGCCAGTTTACCCAACTCGAAGCGAATCGGGCGCGACAAAAACGCGCGCGATGCCAGGCTCAGTCGTGTTTTTTCATCAGGTGCGGGGACATGGCCAGCTCCCGCGACTGCCGCGAGCGACGACGGCAACGGCGCCATAGCCAAACACCGAGGTACAGCACGAACAGGCCGATGGCCAGGATCACGGCAGCACCGGTGCGGCTTGTGTTCAATTCACCCAGGGCGGGTGCGTGGCCGAGCAGGCTGGCGGCACCGGCCATGGCGAGCAACACGCCGCACATCGCCAGCAACGCCGCGAACGTCGCGCCGATTCGAAAACGCCAGTTGCTTTGGCCTTTGGGCCGCAAGCGGCGAGCGTCAAAACCATCGGATAACTTCATTCCGACCTTCCTCAATGGGTATCGGCCCTTCGACCGGGAGTTGACCGGGATGTTCCTGAGGCTAAGACAATTACGGCAAATGGGAGGCTTTTGCGGATGAGCGGCGTTCCAGGCCGCTCATTGAGCGTCGATCAGATCAGTTCACGGGTCAGCGCGAGGGTGGCGAAGTTGTCGCCCATGATCGCCATTTCCGTCTGATGGACGTGTGCGGCACTGAGTACGCCGCCCTTGTAAGGCAGGTCGCGGGTGGCGCAGGCGTCTTCCACCAGGGTGCAGCGGAAGCCCAGGTTCTTGGCGGCACGCACCGTGGTGCTGACGCTGGAGTGGCTCATGAAGCCGCAGACGATCAGGTCAAGGGCGCCGAGGTCTTCCAGGCGTTGTGCCAGTTCGGTGCCGTGAAAAGCGCTTGGCAACAATTTGCCGATGACGGTTTCATCGCTCTGTGGCTCCAGGCCCGGAATGAACTCACCACCTACGCCCTGTGGGTTGAACAGCCCGCCGAGGGTGCCGAGGTGGCGGACATGCACGATCGGCCGGCCGGCGGCGCGGGCAGCGGCGAGCAATTGCTTGATGTTCGCGACAGCTTCATCCATGCCGCTCAGGGCCAGGGGACCGCTGAGGTATTCTTTCTGGGCATCGATGATGACCAGGGTGGCATGGCTCAGATTGGCCGCTGCATAACCGCGGCCGCTGAGTTGAAACATCGTTTTTGGAACAGACATTCTGGGGCTCCTTGGAGTGGGGCTTTTGCGCCATTGTCCTCTGGCTGAGCGGTTCTGTGAATCGCTACGATCGTAGGTGCCGTCGTTGCTGGCCTGTAGCCTTGTCAATAGTCACGTTTTGTTCAATAGCCTAGCGAAAAAATGGATAACTCCTACATTTGAATCGGTACTTTCCCGCGTCGTCGTGAAGTCGTTTGACTGGTAGAATCCCCCGTCGATTTTTCTGGAGTTTGCCGTCGTGATCACTTCCCGCCTTCGTACCCTGCGTGACCATATCCGTTGGGCCGTCAGCCGCTTCCATGGGGAGGATCTTTTTTTCGGCCATGGCACTGACAACGCCTGGGACGAAGCCCGGCAATTGGTGTTGGGCGCGTTGCACCTGCCATGGGAAATATCCGACAGCTACCTCGACTGCAATCTGGAAGAAGACGAAGTGGTTCACCTGCAGCTTTTGCTCAAGCGCCGCATCGAAGATCGGGTGCCTACCGCGTATCTGCTGGGCGAGGCCTGGTTCTGTGGCATGTCGTTCATCGTCGATGAGCGTGTGCTGATCCCGCGCTCCCCCATCGGCGAGTTGATCGAAAACCGTTTTACCCCGTGGCTGGCTACCGAGCCGGCGCGGATTCTCGACCTGTGCACCGGTTCCGGTTGCATCGGCATCGCCTGCGCCTATGAGTTCCAGCATGCCGAGGTGGTGTTGGCGGACCTGTCGTTCGAAGCGCTGGAAGTGGCCAATCAGAACATCGAGCGCCATGGTGTCGATGAGCGTGTGTACACGGTGCAGGGCGACGGTTTCGAGGGCTTGCCGGGTCAACGTTTCGACCTGATCGTGTCGAACCCGCCCTACGTCGATGCGGAAGATTTCGCCGACATGCCGGACGAATACCAGCACGAACCGGAACTGGGCCTGGCCTGCGGTGATGACGGTTTGAACCTGGTGCGGCGCATGCTTGCCGAGGCGGCGGATCACCTGACCGAGAAGGGCTTGCTGATTGTCGAAGTGGGCAACAGCCAGGTGCACGTCGAGGCGTTGTACCCGGAAGTCGACTTCGCCTGGCTGGAGTTCGAGCGTGGCGGCCATGGTGTGTTCATGCTCAGCGCGCAGCAGTGTCGTGAGCATCAGGCGTTGTTCGCTTCTCGCGTCTGACCTTGTAGGAGCGAGCTCGCTCGCGATGGACGTAAGGGCGACGTGTTTATTCAGAATACACGCGTCATCGTTAACGTCCATCGCGAGCAAGCTCGCTCCTACAATGAATGCGCCGCGGTCTCAAGCCTTCAACGATGCGTGGCAATCCAGATCAACAACCCCGCCTGAAACACCGCAAATGCCACCAGGCAGGTGATGGTGAATCGCAACCCGGCGTCTTCGCGTTTGTACTTGCTGACCTTTTCTTCGTGTTTCTTGAGTTTGACTTCCTGCTCGGCCAGGTTCTGTTCGGCTTGCTGGAGCATCTGCGCCGCCTCGAGGATTTCCACGACCTGCAGTTTTTCGCTGTTCCAGTCGCCAGAAAGGTCGCCGACCTTGACCGGCTTGACGCTGCCTTTCAAATGCTGGGCATCGGCATACGCCACGTCGAAACCGTGCACGCGTAAAAAATGATCGCGGCGCAGGCGAGTGTCTTCGTTCAGTGCATCCTTGTTGTTCAGGTCAAAGCCGTCGACGGTGTAGGTCGGCCAGCGCTTTTTCGCCCAATTGATGCCCTGGGCCGCCATGTAGCGACCAATGCCACGGTTCAGCGGTTCAATCTGCAGTCCGCTTTCCGGTCCGAAATGCACGCGTTTTTCAGCGTGATCGACCCACACGTCCAGATGATTCTGTTCCTTGCGTACGCGCTGGCCGGGCAGGGTGATGTTCATGCGCATCAGGCTGTGCGTCTTGTCATTGCGTTCGGCATAGCCTAACTCGATAAAGCGCAATGGGCGTCCGCCTGTGTTGCGGTCAGTCTGCAGCGGCGCCAGACGGAGCATCTTGTGGTGCTCGACGTGGAGGTCCGCCCAGGGCAGCTCGACCGCTGGCGGTGCGTCTTTTTCAGCGCTGGTGTCGGGTGAAGTCTGGGTGTCAGTCATAACGGCGAGATCCTGTCCAAGCTCAGCTTGTCGCCAACCAATGTGTTGGCGACAAAGGCTTATCGGCCGTTTTTTTCAAGACTGGAGGTTAACTGGCGCGAAGTCCGTCAATAAAACCGAGAATTCGCGTGCCCAGTTCCGCCGCCAGGGGCAGCTGCGGGTCCTTATAGGAGGCCAGTTGGCGTTTGACGTCGTTAGGCACGATGCGCATGACGTGGTTCATGCCCTCGATCAGCGCCAGTTCGGCGTCCGGTTTGGCAGCCTTGAGCAGCCTTGCGTCATTGACGCCGACCTGGATGTCGTTGCTGCCCTGGATGATCAGTGCTGGCATCTTCAACTTCGCAAATGCCGCGGCCGGGTCCTGGCGGAACAGGGAAATCAGGTAAGGCTGCACGCTCGGACGGAAAATCACCTGCAAGGGTGGCGGCACATTGTCGTCGGTTTTTCCGGCCTTGAGGCTGTCGAGCAATTGATTGCTGCGCAGCATCAGCGGTTGAGGCAGGCGATTGCCCAGTTGCTCGCGAATGACCTGATCCACCGGTCTTGCGCTGCCGGAGACAGATATCACCGCGTCGGCATCGATATCCGGCGCAGCGAGGCTGGCGATCAGGGCGCCTTCGCTGTGACCCAGCACGATCAACTGGCCAAAACGCGGATCGGTCTTGAGTTTCCGGCCCCAGGCTTGGGCGTCGGCCACATAAGCTTCCACCGTCAGATTGCGTTCATCCGGGGTCGCCGCCAGGCTCGCGGCCACGCCACGCTTGTCGTAACGCACGCTGGCGATGTTGTGTTTGGCCAGCACCCAGGCCAGGCGCTTGAGGCTGTCATTGCGCCCGCCGTCGGCGTTGTTTCCGTCACGATCCGTAGGGCCGGAGCCTGAAATGATCAGGACAACCGGCACTCGATTGTCGGATTTTGGCAGCAACAGCGAGCCGAAAAGCTCGCCGGTGCCCGTATCCAATGTGATCGGTCGTTGCAGGACAGTCGCCTGGGCGAAGCCGGAAATCAGGGTAAGGCTCAAGGCTAGAACTCGCAGCATCATCGCGCCATTATCAAGAAGATGCCGGTTGGACTCACGGGCACCCATAAGGTTCGAGGATGAACTACTTGGGTAGCCTGCGTATACTGGCGCGCATTACGTATTCAGGTTCATTTCACGGAGCGTCCTGCATGTCCGGCAATACCTACGGCAAGCTGTTCACTGTCACCACCGCGGGCGAAAGCCATGGCCCGGCGTTGGTCGCCATTGTCGATGGCTGCCCGCCGGGGCTGGAGATATCCCTGGAGGATCTGCAGCGTGACCTGGACCGCCGCAAGCCCGGCACCAGCCGCCACACGACCCAGCGCCAGGAAGCCGACGAAGTCGAAATCCTCTCCGGCGTGTTCGAAGGCCGCACCACCGGTTGCGCCATCGGCCTGTTGATCCGCAACACCGACCAGAAGTCCAAGGACTACTCGGCGATCAAGGACCTGTTCCGCCCGGCCCACGCCGATTACACCTACCACCACAAGTACGGCGAGCGCGATTATCGCGGCGGCGGTCGCAGCTCGGCCCGGGAAACCGCGATGCGCGTCGCGGCCGGTGCGATTGCAAAAAAATACCTGGCCAGCCAGGGCATCGTCATTCGCGGCTACATGAGCCAGTTGGGGCCGATTGAAATACCGTTCAAGACCTGGGATTCGGTCGAGCAGAACGCCTTCTTCAGCCCGGACCCGGACAAAGTGCCTGAGCTGGAGGCCTATATGGACCAGTTGCGTCGCGACCAGGATTCGGTCGGTGCGAAAATCACCGTGGTCGCCGAAGGCGTGATGCCGGGCCTGGGCGAGCCGATCTTCGATCGCCTCGACGCGGAGCTGGCCCATGCGCTGATGAGCATCAACGCGGTCAAGGGCGTGGAAATCGGCGCCGGTTTTGCCAGCGTCGCCCAGCGTGGCACCGAGCATCGCGATGAAATGACCCCGGAAGGTTTCCTCAGCAACAACGCGGGCGGCATTCTCGGCGGTATTTCCTCCGGTCAACCCATCGTTGCGCACCTGGCGCTGAAGCCGACGTCGAGCATCACAACGCCGGGCCGTTCCATCGACATCCATGGCAACCCGGTGGAAGTGATCACCAAGGGCCGTCACGACCCGTGCGTGGGCATCCGCGCCACGCCGATTGCCGAGGCGATGATGGCCATCGTGCTGATGGATCACCTGCTGCGCCATCGTGGGCAAAACGCCGACGTGCGTGTGAGCACGCCGGTGCTGGGTCAGCTGTAAATGGCTGACATCATGGTCGCAGCCGTCTGATGGCGACTGCGGCGCTCCCGTACTGGCGGCTCTCCAGTTTCTATCTGTTCTATTTCGCCTTGCTCGGTTCGACAGCGCCGTTTCTGGCGCTGTACTTCGATCACCTGGGGTTCAGCGCAGCGCGGATCGGCGAGCTGGTGGCGATCCCGATGCTGATGCGCTGTGTGGCGCCGAACATCTGGGGCTGGCTGGGCGACTACACCGGTCGGCGACTGGCCATCGTGCGCTTCGGCGCGGTGTGCACGCTGCTGACCTTTTCGCTGATCTTCGTCAGCAAGACCTACGCCTGGCTGGCGATGGTCATGGCCTTGCATGCGTTCTTCTGGCACGCGGTGTTGCCACAGTTCGAAGTCATCACCCTGGCGCATTTGCAGAGCCAGACCTCGCGCTACAGCCAGATTCGCCTGTGGGGCTCGATCGGTTTCATCATCACCGTGGTCGCGCTGGGCCGTTTGTTTGAATGGCTGAGCCTGGACATCTATCCGGCGGCGCTGGTGCTGATCATGGTGGGCATCGTGCTCAGCAGTCTGTGGGTGCCCAATGCCCAACCGGCCCCGGGCAACCGGGTGGCGGGGGAGGGATTCCTCAAGCAACTGCGCAACCCCGGCGTTTTGGCGTTTTACAGCTGCGTGGCGCTGATGCAAATGAGCCACGGACCGTATTACACGTTCTTGACCTTGCACCTTGAGCGCCTGGGTTACAGCCGGGGTGTGATCGGCATGCTCTGGGCGGTCGGCGTGGTCGCCGAAGTCCTGATGTTTCTGGCCATGAGCCGGATCTTTGCGCGCTTTTCACTGCGCCGGGTGCTGATGGCCAGCTTTCTGCTGGCGGCGTTGCGTTGGCTGTTGCTGGGTTCGCTGGCAGAGTTTCTTTGGGTACTGCTGTTTGCCCAGATCCTGCACGCGGCGACGTTCGGCAGCTTTCACGCCGCTGCCATTTCATTCGTGCAACGTAGCTTCGGTGCGCGCCAGCAAGGCCAGGGCCAGGCGCTGTACGCCGCATTGGCCGGCACCGGCGGTGGGTTGGGCGCGTTGTATTCCGGCTACAGCTGGAATGCCCTCGGCGCGGCATGGACATTTAGTATTGCCAGTCTCGCAGCCGTCGCGGCTGCCGTTATCATTGCCACACGTATGCAAGAGGACAGGCCATGAGCCTTACCCGTGAACAACTCGCCCAGGAAATCATCGACGCCGGGCGTTTTCTGTATGGCCGCGGCTGGTCGCCGGCCACCAGCAGTAATTACTCGACGCGCCTGTCGCCGAGCGAAGCCTTGTTGACCGTGTCCGGCAAGCACAAGGGGCAACTGGGCATGGACGACGTGTTGGCCACCGACCTGTCCGGCAACAGCCTGGAACCGGGCAAGAAACCGTCCGCCGAAACCCTGTTGCACACCCAGCTCTACAGCTGGCGCCCGGAGATCGGTGCCGTGTTGCACACCCACTCCGTGAACGCCACCGTGCTGTCGCGCCTGACGCCGCAAGACTTTATCGAGTTCGAAGACTACGAACTGCAAAAGGCCTTCAGCGGTGTGACGACCCACGAATCCCGGGTGCGGGTGCCGATTTTCGACAACGACCAGGACATTGCGCGACTGGCCGCCAAGGTGCAGCCTTGGCTCGACGCCCATCCCGATTGCGTCGGCTACCTGATCCGTGGCCATGGCCTGTACACCTGGGGCGCGCGCATGAGCGATGCCCTGCGGCAGATCGAGGCCTTTGAATTTTTGTTCGAGTGCGAGTTGAAGATGCGCTCGCTCTTTAAAGCATGAACCGTTAAGGAGTTGCCCTGATGAGCAGCCTGTCCGTCTATCACGTCTCCAGCCCTGAAATCCCCAACAAGGTGCTGACCCATTTCGAAGACATCGCCTCGACCCTGGCCGAGCAGGGCGTACGCTTCGACCGCTGGCAAGCCGCGGCGAAGATCCAGCCGGGCGCCACTCAGGACGAAGTGATTGCCGCCTACCAGGAGCAAATCGACAAGCTGATGACCGAGCGCGGTTACGTCACTGTCGACGTGATCAGCCTCAACAGCGATCACCCGCAAAAAGCCGAACTGCGTGCCAAGTTCCTCGACGAACATCGCCACGGCGAAGATGAAGTACGATTTTTCGTTGCCGGCCGTGGCCTGTTTACCCTGCACATCGACGATTACGTCTACGCGGTGCTGTGCGAGAAAAACGACCTGATCTCGGTACCGGCCGGAACCAAACACTGGTTCGACATGGGCGAGCATCCGCACTTCGTCGCGATCCGTCTGTTCAACAACCCGGAAGGTTGGGTGGCCAATTTCACCGGCGAAGACATCGCCAGCCAATTCCCGCGCCTGGAGGACTGAGTCGATGCCGATCAAAGCGATTCTCACCGACATCGAAGGCACCACCAGCGCGGTGAGTTTTGTGTTCGACGTGCTGTTCCCCTATGCCGCCAAACACTTGCCGGCGTTTGTCCGTCAGCATGCCGAACGCGCCGATGTGGCGGAGCAACTGGCTGCCGTGCGCCGCGACAGCAACGAACCGGACGCCGACGTCGAGCGGGTCGTCGAGATCCTGTTGGGCTGGATCGCTGAAGACCGCAAGGCCACGCCGCTGAAAGCATTGCAGGGCATGGTCTGGGAGCAGGGCTATCAGGCCGGGCAGTTGAAGGGACATGTGTACCCGGACGCCGTTGAAGCGCTCAAGCGCTGGCATCGGGACGGCTTTCAACTGTTTGTTTATTCGTCCGGTTCGATCCAGGCCCAGCGGTTGATCTTCGGCTGCTCAGAGGCGGGGGATCTGACGCCACTGTTCAGCGGCTATTTCGATACCACTTCGGGCCCCAAGCGCGAGGCGCAGTCCTACGCCAACATCACTCAGGCGATCAACCTTGAGGCGGGGCAGATTCTGTTTCTGTCGGACATCGTCGAAGAACTCGACGCGGCGCGCATGGCGGGGATGGCCACTTGCGGGCTGGCCCGCGAGGGTGGGGAACTGGCGGGGCATGTCACCGTGGACAGCTTTGCGCGGATAAATCCCGCCAATTTCTAAACGCCGCAAAACCTGTGGGAGCGAGCCTGCTCGCTCCCACAGTGTTTTTCCCACAACTGTTTAAAGCGAGTGATAGGTCGGCAGGGCAAACCGTTGCTGGCTCTGCAGCATGGAAATCTGCGGCAGTTCACTGGCTTGTTCGGCGAGGTCGCGGCGAATCGCACTGATGACCCACGTCAGTTGGTCGCCATTGTGCAATTGCTGATAGGAAATCGAGCGCTTGAACACCTTGCCTTCGCCGCCGCTCAGGGTCAGCAGGATCCCACCGTCAGGCCGGGCATGGGTGGTGACTTCGAAGTTGGAGAACAGGGACGAAAATTTTTCCTGAATCAGGTTCATTTCTTTCAGCTCCGTTGGCTCTTGAATGACAAGCATACGGAGAGGGTTGCAGTGATTGTGCCAGTATGGGCTGTTTGTAAATTATCTTATAAAACAACAAGTTAGTATCTGTGGTGATTTTTGCTTTCGTGCATTCTGCATGAACGGCCATCGTGCATCCTGCATTTTGCGAGGTCGCTCGGCGATTCGATGGAACCATTGCGTGTGCGGGGGTTCACGATTGGCCCTGTATCAATCGCAGATCAAGATCGCAGATACAAAACATTTCAAAAACCGCGTGTACAGCTCAAGAACCGTTGACGTATTTTCGGGTTCAGTCATCGCAGCCCGACAATAAAAAGATCGAACGGGAGCATCATGAGTCGCACGTCGAACGACACGATTACCTGGAGCATGATGCTCCGCAAGCTGCCTTCCATCGCCAAGGCCATCCCCCGGGTGGTGAGGGGCATGAAGGCCGCCAACGTCAAGGACCCGACCCAGGCGTGTGGTTTGGGCTGGAGTTTCGAGCAAGCCACGTTGCGCAACCCGGATGGCCCGGCGCTGTTGCAAGGTGACGTAACGCTCAGTTACTCCGAGGTCAACCAATGGGCCAATCGCATCGCCCATCACCTGATCGGCCAAGGCATCGGCAAGGGTGATGTGGTGGCGGTCTTCATCGAGAACCGCCCGGAATTGCTGGTGACGATTCTGGCGGTGGCCAAGGTCGGCGCGATCAGTGCGCTGCTCAATACCTCGCAGACTCGCGACACTCTGGTACACAGTGTGAACCTGGTGGCACCGGTGGCGATCATTGTCGGTGAGGAGTTGGTCCCGGCGTACCTGGCGGTGCGTGAGCGGGTGTCGATCAAGGCTGCGCGAACCTGGTTCGTTGCCGATCAGGACACCTCTCGCCAACCCGGTATCGCACCTGAAGGTTTCATCAACCTGATGACCGTCAGCCTCGACGACGCCAGCGACAACCCGGCCAGCAGCCAGCAGATTTTCTTCGACGATCCCTGCTTTTATATCTACACCTCGGGCACCACGGGGCTGCCCAAGGCCGGCGTGTTCAAGCACGGTCGCTGGATGCGCAGCTCTGCGAGCTTCGGCATGATCGCCCTGGACATGCGCCCCGAGGATGTCGTCTATTGCACCTTGCCGCTGTACCACGCCACGGGCCTTTGCGTGTGCTGGGGTTCGGCCGTCAGTGGGGCCAGCGGGTTCGCCATCCGCCGCAAATTCAGCGCCAGTCAGTTCTGGAACGATGCGCGCAAGTACCGGGCGACCACCATCGGTTATGTCGGCGAACTGTGCCGCTACCTGGTCGATCAACCGCCCAGCTCCGAGGACAGCCGGCACGATGTGAAGAAAATGATCGGCAACGGCTTGCGCCCCGGCGCCTGGAGCGAGTTCAAGACCCGCTTTGCGGTGAATCACATCTGCGAGCTGTACGCTGCCAGCGACGGCAATATCGGTTTCACCAACATTCTCAATTTCGACAACACCATCGGCTTTTCCCTGATGTCCTGGGAGTTGGTCGCGTACGACCATGACAGCGGCGCGCCGATTCGACAGGCCAATGGCCTGATGCGCAAGGTCGCCAAGGGTGAGCAGGGGTTGTTGCTGGCAAAAATCGACGACAAGGCCCCCCTGGACGGTTACACCGATCCGCAGAAAACCGCCAAGGTCGTGCTTCAGGATGTGTTCGAAAAGGGAGACCGCTACTTCAACACCGGCGACCTGTTGCGCAACATCGGCTTTGGGCATGCACAGTTTGTCGACCGCCTGGGCGACACCTACCGCTGGAAGGGCGAAAACGTTTCGACCACGGAGGTCGAAAACATCCTCCTGCAACACCCGCTTATTTCCGAAGCCGTGGCCTATGGCGTGGAAATCCGCAACACCAATGGTCGGGCCGGGATGGCGGCGATTACTCCCGCCGAATCCCTGGCAACCCTGGACTTCAGTGAGCTGCTGGCCTTCGCCCGCGAGCAGATGCCGGCCTATGCGGTGCCGTTGTTCCTGCGGGTGAAAGTGAAAATGGAAACCACCGGGACGTTCAAATATCAGAAGACCCGACTCAAGGACGAGGCCTTCGACCCGGGTAAAACCGGCGATGACCCGATCTATGCCTGGCTGCCGGGGACACAGACTTATGTACAGGTCACGGAGCAGTTGTTGTCCGACATTCACGGCGGCAAGTACCGCTATTGAATCTGACTATGGCGGCCCATGAGAAAAAACAAGTGACAGTGCCGGGGGCGCTCGGGAAACTGTCGGTTTTTACGAATGACAGAAAAGGGAGTGCCCAATGTCAGACAAAAGCCGCCAGATGACCCCCGAAGAAGCCGCCGAATTTACCGAACAGGTATTCAACAAGGCACGGGAGGGCGATGCGGCGATGATGGCCGCGCTGCTGACCAAGGGTTTGCCGCCGAACCTGCGTAACCACAAGGGCGATACCTTGCTGATGCTGGCCGCGTATCACGGGCATGTGGACACGGTAAAAGTCCTGCTGGAGCACAAGGCCGACCCGGAGATCCGCAACGACAACGGCCAGAGCCCGATTGCCGGTGCCGCCTTCAAGGGCGACCTGGCGGTGATCAAGGCCTTGGTCGATGGCGGCGCCCAGGTTGAAGGCTCGTCCTTCGATGGCCGCACGGCGCTGATGATGGCGGCGATGTTCAACCGCGTCGAAGTGGTCGATTACCTGATCAGCAAGGGCGCCGACCCGAAAGCCAAGGACGCCAATGGCATCACCGCGCTGGAGGCTGCCAGGACCATGGGGGCTTCCGATACCGTTGCGCAGCTTGAGAAGCTGATTGGCTGATATCGAATGACTTGAGGCTGTTAATCCCAATTGTGGCGAGGGGGCTTGCCCCCGTTCGGCTGCGAAGCAGTCGTAGAATCAGCATATGCGGTCTTTCTGATGTACCCCAATTGAATCTTTTGGGGCCGCTTCGCGACCCAACGGGGGCAAGCCCCCTCGCCACAGGTCCGCATTTCCCTCATTAATGCGCTATCCTTCGCGCCCTCAAAATTCACCTCGCTACAGGATCCTCCCCATGAAAGCCGCACTCGTCGAACTCATCAGCAAAATCAGCTCCGGGTGCATGGGCGAAGACGAAATCCTCAAGGTCGCGGACGAAGCGGCCCAGGCCTACGCCGATCCCGAGGCTTTTCTGACGGCCAATCCGGACATCAACTACGACGAAACCTTCCCGATCCCGCTGGGTGAGTGGGTGGTGGTTGGCAGCCTGCCGGAAACGGTGCTGTTCCAGGCTGACACTTACGTGGACCTGTTCGCGCAGATCGTCGCCTCGTTCGGCCCGGGTGTGGAGTTCAATCTCAAGCCCAAGCAACTGGCCAGGACCGAAGCCCTGACCGCGCTCAACCGCATCCAGGTGCAGATGAGCAGCATGAACAAGGAAAACGGTGGCTACACGCTGATGAACTTCAGCCAGTTGCTCGATGACGAGTTGCAGGTGGTCCTGGTCTACGGCAACGACGTGCCACGGGTGCTGGAATTGTGCACCGAAGTGGGCATTACAGCCGCTCCTTCCCTGGAAGCCCTGAAAGTGGCGATCCACGTCTGATCCAGACACTGTCAATAAAAAGGAATCCTCGCGACGACCGTCTATCCTGAGGGGGCATATCACTTTTCGGGAGCGTCACCATGGGTTCTACGTTCAACAGCCTGGTTGCCTTGATCATTTTTGTCCTGGACATCTGGGCCATCATCAACGTCTTCAAAAGTAGTGCCGGGACTGGGATGAAAATCCTCTGGGTACTGCTGATCGCGCTGTTGCCGGTGCTGGGACTGATCATCTGGGCCATTGCCGGGCCGCGGGGCAACGTCAAACTCTGAACAGGCTCCCACAGGATTGTGGAATGCTGATCAACAGAGGTTCGACCTGTCATGTTGCGCGACGTAGAATGCGCGCCTTTCCCGGCCAATCGAGACGCTCGATTGGCCATCATGGGCGGGTAACCGTCCGTTGCCACCCGCATTCATCGGAGCACTTCCCATGAGCAACATCCCTGCCAGCGACTACCTGGAAACCCTCTACGAAGGCTACGGCCAGCGTTTTCGCATGGAAAAACTGCTGCACGAAGTGCGCACCGAGCACCAGCACCTGGTGATCTTCGAAAACCCGCGCATGGGCCGGGTGATGGCGCTGGACGGCGTGATCCAGACCACCGAAGCCGACGAATTCATCTACCACGAAATGCTCACCCACGTGCCGATCCTGGCGCACGGTGCCGCCAAGCGCGTGCTGATCATCGGCGGCGGTGACGGCGGCATGTTGCGTGAAGTGGCCAAGCACCGCAGCGTCGAGCACATCACCATGGTCGAGATCGACGGCACCGTGGTCGACATGTGCAAGGAATTCCTGCCGAATCACTCCAAGGGTGCATTCGATGATCCACGCCTGAACCTGGTGATCGACGACGGCATGCGTTTCGTCGCTACCACCACTGAAAAGTTCGACGTGATCATTTCTGACTCCACCGATCCGATCGGACCGGGCGAAGTGCTGTTCTCGGAAAACTTCTACCAGGCTTGCCACCGCTGCCTGAACGAAGGCGGCATCCTGGTGACCCAGAACGGCACGCCGTTCATGCAGATCGAAGAAGTGAAGACCACCGCCGGTCGCCTGCGCAGCCTGTTCCCGGACTGGCACTTCTATCAGGCCGCCGTACCGACCTACATCGGTGGCTCGATGACCTTCGCCTGGGGCGCCACCAATACCGCTTATCGCAAGTTGTCCCGCGAAACCCTGCAACAGCGCTTCGCGGGCAGCGGCATCATCACCCGCTACTACAATCCTGAAATCCACATCGGCGCCTTCGCCTTGCCGCAATACGTGTTGCAGGCAGTGAACAAGCCAAGTAACGACTGATGGATTGAAACGCAGACCTGTAGGAGCGAGCCTGCTCGCGATGGACGTGAACGATGACGCGGGATGTCTGATTTAACGCGGCGTTCTCAAGTTTTTCGCGAGCAGGCTCGCTCCTACAGAAATTTGCGATGGGTGCAGATCCACCGGAACAATTAGCCAGCTAACAAGGTCGAGATAGAGGTAGGCCCATCCATGGGTTTTATCGAGGAGGCACCAATGCAAAAGTGGAAAGTCACCTTCGTAGATGATCACGGCGAACAAGTTGACGAAGTGTTCGAAAGCGCGGAATGCCCGAACAACGAGCAAGCCGCCAAACTCATCCGCGCGCGTCGCCTGCCAGTTGCTGCCGAACTCGACCTCAATGATCTGGAGGGGCGCACCGACAATCCGACGGTCAAAAGCCTGAAACTCCAGAACAGCATTCAAATCCTCGGCATTACTCCAATCTGAACGACACCTGTCGCATTCGCATCCAGGCCTTGGCACGGGCTCTGTCTTGAGGCTACTCTGCAAGCGAGATCAGCGAATGAATCGCTAAGGTCTGGTCTTGTCAGCTCCATGCTTGTTTCCCGCCGGCACATCGGTTGCCGTCGCTCGCGCTGTTCGGTTGCGGGTGAGGGAGTACGGAAAGTCTATCCATCGTTTTGAGGAGGACGTTTCATGAGCACAGCCTATCAAGAAGACATCAGCAGCAGCGTGCTGCGCCGCATGAAAGAAGGCGGTTTTGACTTTTCACGGTTTCATCCCATCGAGTTCTACGCCATTTTCCCGGATGAGGAGCGGGCACGCAGGGCGGCAGGTCATTTCCACCGTGGTGAATCCCTGGATGCGCAAGTCAGTGTGCGCGACGACGGCGCTTGGGCGCTGGAGCTGTGCAAGGTCATGTATGCCACCTACGACGATATCGGCGACTTCGAACAGGGTTTCGAAGCAGTGGTCGAGCCTCTGGGCGGCATCATCGAAGGCTGGGGTGTGAAACAGGAGGTACGAGGGCGACTCGCATAACCTTATGAACAGTGACAATCAGCAATCACGGCTGACCTTCGGGTTGGCCGTTTTCATTTGTGGGCGTTGGAGACCAAAAAAAAACCGCCAGGGCAGGCGGCTAAAAGGGAAGTTCGGTGAGCTTTTCAGCGAATGCCTGGATTATCCGTACCCATTGCCGGGCAGTGAAATCAACTCTGACTATGCTGGTGATAGGCGACCACCACGCCTTGCAATGAAGCGGGGGCGATCAGGTTGGGGCATTTACCGCACAGGATTGGTGCGGTACGTGCGCGTTGATTATCCAACCGATTGAAATTTAAGCGTTTATGCCGATGGCACGGGCCTTGCGAAGGTCTGGACGTCCGAGTGACAAGGAGTACGGCATGATCCGCAACTATTTTGATGAGATGTACGATGCCGGCGGCCAGGTCCGCCCGCATTATCGGGAGTTTGCCCGTTGGCTGGCCGAGACGCCTGACGAGCTTCTGGCACAACGGCGACGCGAGGCCGATCTGTTGTTTCATCGCGCCGGGATTACCTTCACGCTCTACGGGGACGAGCAGGGCACAGAGCGCCTGATTCCCTTCGACACCATTCCACGCAGCATCCCCGCCAGCGAATGGCGGATTGTCGAACGCGGCTGCATCCAGCGGGTCAAGGCGTTGAACATGTTCCTCGCCGACCTTTACCACGAGCAGCGCATCATCAAGGCCGGCATCATTCCGGCCGAGCAGGTGCTGGCCAACGAACAGTACCAGTTGGCGATGCAGGGCCTGGACCTGCACCGCGATATCTATTCGCACATCTCCGGCGTCGACCTGGTGCGCGACGGCGACGGCACCTACTACGTGCTCGAAGACAATCTGCGTACGCCGAGCGGCGTCAGCTACATGCTCGAAGATCGCAAGATGATGATGCGCCTGTTTCCCGAGTTGTTCGCGGCGCAACGCATTGCCCCCATCGACCACTACCCGAACTTGCTGCTCGACACCCTGAAAAGTTCAAGCCCGATCGATAACCCGAGCGTGGTGGTGCTGACGCCGGGGCGCTTCAACAGTGCGTTCTTCGAACATGCGTTCCTGGCGCGGGAAATGGGCGTGGAACTGGTGGAGGGCGCGGACCTGTTCGTGCGGGACGACAAGGTCTACATGCGCACCACCGACGGGCCGAAAGCGGTCGACGTGATTTATCGTCGCCTCGACGACGCCTTCCTCGATCCACTGGCCTTCAACCCGGAATCGATGCTCGGTGTGCCGGGGCTGCTGTCGTCCTACCGTTCCGGCAACGTGGTGCTGGCCAATGCCATTGGCACGGGGGTAGCGGACGACAAATCGGTGTATCCGTTCGTTACCGACATGATCCGTTTCTACCTCGATGAAGAACCGATCCTGAAGAACGTGCCGACCTGGCAATGCCGTAATCCGTCTGAGCTTTCCCATGTGCTGGCCAATCTTCCAGAACTGGTGGTCAAGGAAACCCAAGGCTCCGGCGGGTACGGAATGCTGGTGGGGCCGGCGGCGACGGCGGCGGAAATCGAAGCCTTCCGTGCGCGGATCATCGCCAAGCCCCATGCGTATATCGCGCAACCGACGCTGTCGCTGTCGACCTGTCCGACCTTTGTCGAAAACGGCATTGCGCCACGCCACATCGACTTGCGGCCGTTTGTCCTGTCGGGTCGTGAAACCCGGGTCGTGCCCGGCGGCTTGACCCGCGTCGCCCTGCGCGAGGGCTCACTGGTGGTCAATTCCTCCCAGGGCGGTGGAACCAAGGACACCTGGGTGGTCGAGGATTAAAGGAAGCCTGTCATGTTAAGTAGAACTGCCTCGGATTTGTATTGGATGTCGCGTTACCTGGAGCGGGCGGAAAACCTCGCCCGGATGCTCGACATCAGCTATTCGCTGTCGCTGATGCCGCAGGACGGTCGTGGCGACGGTTTGCACGAACTGGCCATGCCGCTGTTGATCACCGGCACCCTGGACGATTACCTGGAGCGTCATGGCGAACTGCATGCCGAACGGCTGCTGCATTTCTTCGCCCTGGATGCGGCCAACCCGGCGAGCATCTACAGCTGTCTCGGTGCGGCAAGGGCCAGCGCCCATGCGGTGCGAGGGCGCATCACCGCCGACATGTGGGAAAACATCAACGCCACCTGGCTGGAAATTCGCGGCATCGCCGAACAGGGCCTCAGTCGCTACGGCATGAGCCGTTTCTGCGAGTGGATCAAGGAACGTTCCCACCTGTTCCGGGGGGCGTCCTACGGCACCATCATGCGTAACGATGCGTTTCGCTTCATTCGTCTGGGGACCTTTATCGAACGGGCGGACAACACCTTGCGCCTGCTCGATGCCCGCTACGAAATGGCCGGCGATCAGGCCGAAGCGGTCAGCGATGGCACCGCTCACGCGTATTACCAGTGGAGCGCGTTGTTGCGGGCGTTGTCGTCGTTCGAGGCCTACACGGAAATCTACCGCGACGCCCCCGGCGCCAGGCATGTGGCGGAGTTGCTGTTGCTGCGGGCCGATGTACCGCGATCCTTGCGCGCCTGCACCGAAGAAATCGACCAGATTCTCTCGCAATTGCCGGGGGCCAACGGTCGCCCGGCACAACGCCTGGCGGCAGAAATGGACGCACGCCTGCGCTACACCGGCATCCATGAAATTCTCGAAGAAGGCCTGCACGCCTGGCTGACCGAGTTCATCCCGCTGGTGCGCCAGTTGGGTAACGCGATTCACAGTTCTTATCTGGAGGCCGCATGAGACTTTCCATTAGCCACGAAACCACCTATCACTACGAAGACAAGGTGCGGGCGAGCATCCAGTATCTGCGCCTGACCCCCCACGACAGCGAGCGCCAGCACGTGCTCAGCTGGCAGCTCGACCTGCCGCGTCCGGTGCGGGCGCAACTCGATCCGTTCGGCAACATCCTGCATGTGCTGACCATGGACGAGCCCCATGAGGCGATCATCATCGGTGCCCGTGGCCAGGTCGATATCGACGAATTGCGTGAGGCCGAACACGAGAGCCAGTCGGCACTGCCGTTTCTGCGCTTCACCCGTTTGACCGAAGCCGACGCCGCCCTGCGTGCGTTCGCCGAGAAGGAATGCAGGCAACGTCGCGATCGCACGGCGCTGATCGATCTGATGCACGGCCTCAACCAGCATATGACCTACACACCGGGCTCCACGGAAGTGGACACCAGCGCGGCCCAGGCCTTTGCCGGACGGTCCGGCGTGTGCCAAGACCACACCCACGCGTTTCTCGCCTGCACCCGCAGCCTGGGCATTCCAGCGCGTTATGTGTCGGGCTATCTGTACAGCGAAAACAGCGAACACCTGGCCAGCCACGCCTGGGCCGAAGCCTGGCTGGATGACGCCTGGTACAGCTTCGACGTGACCAATGAGCTGGCCCGGCCGGAACGCCATCTGAAACTGGCGGTGGGCCTGGATTACCTGGATGCCTGCCCGGTGCGCGGGATGCGCCGGGGCGGCGGGTGTGAGCAGATGCACGCCAAGGTGCTGGTGTCACCGACGCCAGCGCCGGTGATTTCAGTGCAGCAGCAGTAGGCGCGATACCAAGGAACCTTGTGGGAGCGAGCTTGCTCGCGATGGCGTCATTTCAGTCAATACTTTTGTGACTGATACACCGCTATCGCGAGCAAGCTCGCTCCCACAGGTACGATGTTGTTACGGCTTAACCTTGCGCCCGACCATATGCTGCAAATACCCCACCAGGCTCTGCAGATCCCCATCCGGCAACACCTCGGCCGAGAACCCGGGCATCTTCGCTTGCGGCCACTGGCGCAAACTCTGTGGATCGCGGATGTAGCGCTTGAGGAAGTCCGCACCGAAATACTCGGTCGGGTTGTACGGAATATTCAGGTCCGGCCCGAATTGCGCGTCCCCGGCGCCATTGAGTCGATGACACGCCAGGCAGTTCTTCTGGAACAACGCAAATCCCTTGTTCACCGGATCATCCGCCTTCAATGTCGGATCGGGCAGCAGTGCGGGAAAGCGCTCGGCCACGGGTGCCAGGCGTTTGATGCTCGCCACCTGGAATGGCCATTGTTCTGGGCTGATGTTGCCGGCCTGCGGATTGCTCCAGACCAGATAGAACGGCCCGGCGCCTGGCTTGCCTTCGGATAGCGGTGGCCAGGGTTTGGCCGGGTCTTCAATCGCCAGCCACGCCTGTGCACCCTGGGTATTGAGCAACGGCGCGGCTGTCATTTCGGCGGCAAAGCCATCCAGGGCCACGGCTTGCAGGTGGTCTTCAGGCTTGATGCCGGTCAGCAGTGCGGACAGCGGCACGGCGCGGTAACTCATGTCCCGCTTGTAGGAAACGTCGTTGCTGATGTCGATGGTTTGAACCTGAGGATGCTTGAGCAATTGCTCGGTCTGCCAGGTGCGACTGTTCGCGCCCAGCTCCAGGTTCAGCTGTGCGGCATACAGGGGCGAGCCGAACAGCGTGGCCCCGAGCAGAATGAGCATTTTCAAGTGATCGCCGTCCATGTCGTGCAAGTGCCGCAAAGATTGGCACAGCCACGCTGGCCCGGGTAGCGGGCCAGTCACATTTTGAGAGTGGCAATTCAAAAACTGTGACGCCGTAGCTTTATAGACGCGACTAGCCGATGACCTTGGTCAGGTTCGGCAATATCAACAACAGCGTGGTGGCGAAAAGGATGAGCCCGGCTTGACGTACTTTCGATTGTTTGAACATGGCTTGACCGCCTTTTTTGTTATTTCCTGATGCCTGCCCGCATAGCATCCATGATGGCAGCGCGTTGCACTTCCTGTAGTGACGAGTGCCTCGGCAAAACCCGACGACAACTTCGTACATGTTCACCTTAGAGCCCGCGATACGCTTGGCTTAGATCCATTTCGTATGGTGTTCTTCAAATTCGCGTTAAAAATAGCATGAGGCCTAGTGCCAGCTTCTTTGGCAGCCGTTGGCTAGACAGCTTGGTGTCCTGAACGGTAGCTGACTACCGTTCGTCTGAGCGTGAGCGTCAATGTCTGTGAGCGCTGCGGTCATTGAATCAAACGCAGCTCGGGCCAAGAGTGGACACTCGGTATTTACCCACCTGCACTGCGGTTCGAGGACGTCATGACCCAAGCATTGATTTTCGACGCGTTACGCACGCCCCGTGGCAAAGGCAAGGCCGATGGCGCCTTGCACAGCGTCAAACCGGTGAACCTGGTGGCTGGTTTGCTCACCGCACTGCAACAGCGCACAGCGCTGGACACCAGCCAGGTCGATGATGTGGTGCTTGGCTGCGTAACCCCGATTGGTGATCAAGGTTCCGACATCGCCAAGACTGCCGCTCAGGTGGCCGATTGGGATGTCAGCGTGGCGGGAGTACAGATCAACCGGTTCTGTGCTTCGGGGCTGGAGGCCGTGAACCTCGGCGCGATGAAAGTGCGTTCCGGTTTCGAAGACCTGGTGGTGGTCGGTGGTGTCGAGTCGATGTCCCGGGTGCCGATGGGCAGCGATGGCGGGGCCTGGGCGCTGGACCCGGCGACCAACCTGCACAGTCACTTCACGCCACAGGGCGTGGGTGCCGACCTGATCGCCACACTTGAAGGCTTCAGCCGTCAGGACGTCGATGCCTACGCCCTGCATTCCCAGCAAAAGGCTGCACGGGCGCGGGCCGATGGCTCGTTCAACAAATCGCTGGTGCCGGTGCAGGACCAGAACGGCATCATCCTGCTCGATCACGATGAGTTCATTCGCGCCGACTCGACCCTGGAAGGCCTGGGCAAGCTCAAGCCGAGTTTCGAGATGATGGGGCAGATGGGTTTCGATGCCACCGCGCTGCGGGTATACAGCCATGTCGAGCGGATCAACCATGTGCACACCCCCGGCAACAGCTCCGGGATTGTCGACGGCGCGGCGCTGATGCTCATCGGCTCCGAAGCCAAGGGCCGGGCGCTGGGCTTGCAGCCCCGGGCGCGGATTGTCGCCACGGCAGTCAGCAGCACCGATCCGACCATCATGCTCACCGGCCCCGCGCCGGCGACCCGCAAGGCGTTGGCCAAGGCCGGGCTGCGGGTCGAAGACATCGACCTGTTCGAGGTCAACGAGGCTTTCGCGTCGGTGGTGTTGAAATTCATCAAGGACATGGCCGTCGATCCGGACAAGGTCAATGTCAACGGCGGCTCAATCGCCATGGGCCACCCGCTGGGCGCCACTGGCTGCGCCATTCTCGGCACGCTGCTCGATGAGCTGGAAGCCCGGCGCCTGCGTTATGGCCTCGCGACCCTGTGTGTCGGCGGCGGCATGGGCATTGCCACCATCATCGAACGCCTCTGAGCCCGGACATCAAGGAACCCAGTTATGAGCGAAGCCATTCGTTACGAAAAAGACCAGGACCAGATCGTCGTCCTGACCATCGACATGCCGGGCCAGAGTGCCAACACCATGAACGCGGTGTACCGCGAAGCCATGGCGGACTGCGTTACGCGCCTGGTGGCCGACAAGGACAGCATCGCCGGTGTGATTATCACCTCGGCCAAGAAGACATTTTTCGCTGGCGGCGATCTCAACGAGCTGATCAAGGTTGGCAAACCCCAGGCCAAGGCCTTCTACGACATGGTGCTGAGCCTCAAGGGCCAGTTGCGCGCCCTGGAAACCCTCGGCAAGCCTGTGGTCGCGGCGATCAATGGCGCCGCACTGGGCGGCGGCTGGGAAATCTGCCTGGCCTGCCATCACCGCGTGGCGCTGGACCACCCGTCGGTGCAACTCGGCCTGCCGGAAGTCACCCTTGGCCTGCTGCCGGGTGGCGGAGGCGTGGTGCGCATGGTACGCATGCTCGGCCTGGAAAAAGCCCTGCCTTATTTGCTTGAAGGCAAGAAAGTGCGGCCACCACAGGCATTGCAGGCAGGATTGATCGACGCGCTGGCGACCGATCACGAAGACTTGTTGGCCAAGGCGCGGACGTGGATTCTGGCCAATCCAGCGGCGGTGCAGCGCTGGGACGTGAAGGGCTACCAGATTCCGGGCGGCACACCGTCAAACCCGAAAGTTGCGCAGATGCTGGCAATTGCGCCTTCGATCCTGCGCAGTAAAACCCAGGGCACGATGCCCGCGCCAGAGAAAATCCTCTGCGCAGCGGTCGAGGGCGCCCAGGTGGACTTCGACACGGCGAACTTGATCGAAACCCGCTACTTCACCGAACTGACCACCGGCCAGGTCTCGAAAAACCTGATTGGCACGTTCTGGTTCCAGCTCAACGAAATCAATGCCGGCGGCTCGCGGCCTCAAGGCTTTGCACCTTATGTCACCCGCAAGGTCGGCGTGCTCGGCGCCGGGATGATGGGCGCCGGTATTGCGTTTGTCAGTGCGTCGGCGGGGATCGATGTGGTGCTCAAGGACATCAACCTCGCGGCGGCGCAGAAGGGCAAGGCGCATTCGGCGGCGCTGCTGGACAAGAAGGTTGCTCGCGGACAAATAAGCATCGAGCAACGCGACACCGTTCTGTCACGCATTCAAACCAGCGAAAGCGATGCCGACCTGGCCGGTTGCGACCTGATCATCGAGGCCGTGTTCGAGGATCGAGATTTGAAGGCCAAAGTCTCGTTGGCGGCGCAGAAGGTCGTCGGCGCGGACGCGGTGATCGCCTCCAACACCTCGACCTTGCCGATCAGCGGCCTGGCGTGTGCCGTGCCCGATCAGAGCAAGTTCATCGGCCTGCATTTTTTCAGCCCCGTGGAAAAAATGCCGCTGGTGGAAATCATCAAGGGCGCCAACACCAGCGATGAAACCCTGGCCCGCGGCTTCGATTACGTCCTGCAAATCAAGAAAACCCCGATTGTGGTCAATGACAGCCGCGGTTTCTTCACGTCGCGGGTGTTCGGCACCTTCACCAATGAAGGCATTGCCATGCTGGGTGAGGGCGTGAGCGCGGCGATGATCGAGACTGAAGCGCGCAAGGCCGGCATGCCAGTAGGACCGCTGGCGATCTCTGACGAAGTTTCCCTCAGCCTGATGAACCATATCCGCCTGCAAACGGCCAAGGACCTGCAAGCAGAAGGCAAGCCGCTGACAGAACACCCGGCATTTACCGTGATTGACTTGTTGCTCAATGAGTTCAAACGTCCGGGCAAGGCTGGCGGTGGAGGTTTCTACGAGTATCCGGCGGGCGGCCAGAAACACCTGTGGCCTGAGTTGAAAACCCGCTTCGAGAAAGCCGACGGGCAGATTTCGCCCAAGGACGTGCGTGATCGCCTGCTGTTCGTGCAAGCCATCGAAACCGTGCGCTGTGTGGAGGAGGGGGTGTTGACCTCGACGGCGGATGCCAACGTTGGCTCGATCTTCGGCATCGGTTTCGCCGCCTGGACCGGCGGTGCGCTGCAGTTCATCAACCAGTACGGCGTGCAGGACTTTGTGGCCCGAGCCCAGTATCTGGCCACACAGTATGGCGAGCGGTTCGCGCCTCCCGCCTTGCTGCTGGAGAAGGCCGCCAAAGGGGAGGCGTTCTAAGGGGGAGATGATGCATTTCGGGGCTTGCCTTGTCACAGCGTTTCAAGGCAGGCTCTGGGGTGTGCATTATTCCCATCACGTGTCAGGTATTTTTTATGTCGTTACGCATCTGCATTCTGGAAACCGACCACCTGCGTCCGGAATTGGTTGACCAATATCAGGGCTACGGGCAGATGTTCAAACACCTGTTTTCGCAGCAGCCAATTGCCGCCGAGTTCACGGTCTACAACGTGGTGCAGGGTGAGTACCCAAGCGACGACCTGACGTTCGACGCCTACCTGGTGACGGGCAGCAAGGCCGACTCTTTCGGCACCGACCCGTGGATCGAAACCCTCAAGAAATATCTGCTGACCCGCTACGAGCGCGGCGACAAGTTGCTGGGCGTCTGCTTCGGTCATCAGTTGCTGGCGTTGCTGCTCGGTGGCAAGAGCGAGCGTGCGACCCAGGGTTGGGGCGTCGGCACCCACAATTACAAATTGGCCGCCAAGGCGCCGTGGATGAACCCGGTGCGCGAAGAATTGACGCTACTGATCAGCCACCAGGACCAGGTCACGTCGCTGCCGGAGAACGCCACGGTCATCGCTTCCAGCGACTTCTGCCCGTTTGCCGCCTACCACATCAACGATCAGGTGCTGTGCTTCCAGGGGCATCCGGAGTTCATCCACGATTACTCCCGTGCCCTACTGGAAATTCGCCAGCAGGCACTGGGCGAGCAGGTCTACTCCAAAGGTATCGCGAGCCTGGAACAGGAACACCACGGCACCACGGTTGCCGAGTGGATGATGCGGTTTGTCGCGCACAAGCCAACAGCTGTTTAAAACCTGTAGGAGCTAGCCCTGCTCGCGATGGTCGTGAACGATAACGCGCCAAACCTGACAGCCCGCGGTGCTCTCAGGTTTTTCGCGAGCAGGCTCGCTCCTACAGCCACCCCGATTTCTTGAAGCTCGCCCACAACCCCAGACAACCCACCGTAATAAACCCCAGCACCCCGAAATACCCGTAGTGCCAGCCCAACTCCGGCATGTTCTGGAAATTCATCCCGTAGATCCCCGCCACTGCCGTCGGGAAGGCCAGAATCGCCGCCCAAGCCGCAAACTTGCGTTGCACCACGCTCTGGCGAGAGGCCTCCAACAGCACCCCGACCTCAATCGTCTGGCTGGCAATATCCGCCAGCGTCGTCAGGTCTTCCATCTGCCGCGTTACATGAATCTGCACATCGCGAAAGTACGGGCGCATGTTCTTGTCGATGAACGGGAAGCTCAGCCTCTGCAATTCCTCCCCGATCTCAATCATCGGTGCCACATAACGACGCAAGCGCAAAACATCACGACGCAGGCCATGTAGCTTCTGGATGTCGTAGTCATTGAGCGAGCCGCACAACACGTTGCGCTCCAACTCATCGATTTCCCCGTGAATGGCTTCGCCCATCGGCTGGTAGTTTTCGATCACGAAATCGAGGATGGCATAGAGTACGAAATCTTCCCCGTGCTCAAGCAATAGCGGACGCGCCTCACAGCGCTGTCGGACATGGGCGTAGGACGCTGAGTGACCGTTGCGCGCAGTAATGATGTAGCCATTGCCGGCAAAGATATGCGTCTCGATGAACTCGAGTTTGCCCTCATGGCGGATGGGCGAATACGTCACGATGAACAGCGCATCGCCGAAGGTTTCCAGCTTCGGTCGGCTGTGCTTTTCCAGGGCGTCTTCGATGGCCAGTTCGTGCAGGTTGAACTGGCGTTGCAGGTTGTAGAGCTCCTCGGCGTTCGGCTCTTCGAGGCCGATCCAGACAAAGTGCCCGGGCTTTGCAGCCCAGGCTGCGCCTTCGTCAAGGCTGATATCAGTGACTCTCTTACCGGCGCTATAAACCGCAGCAGCAACAACTCTACCCATGATGGTGGTTCACTTCTTTTGGCAGCTTTCAATTGGCAACGAATGCATTGGCAGTGTGGCTCAGCTTAGCCTTGCAGTGTTTGAGAGTCAGTTAAATCTGCCGAGTTCTGGGCAAAGACGCACAGGCAAAAGAAAACCCGCACCAGGCGGGTTTCTTTTTCAGGCGGCTTGCAGTTGCCGGTCCATCGATTCGATGCATTCACGCATCTGCTCGCGGCACTGGGCGATCAGCAGGGGCATGTCGTCCAGGCTCAATCCAGCGGTGGGAATCGCCGGCAACGAGCGAATCAGGATTTTCCCGCTGCGCCAGCGGTTCAACCGCATGTGTTTGACGTAACTGCTGACGCACACCGGGACAATCGGCACCCCGGCGGCAATGGCCATCTGAAAGGCGCCTTTCTTGAAGGGCAGCAAGTCCTCACCCAGGTTGCGCGTGCCTTCCGGGAAAACCCAGATCGAGGTGTCTTTGTTTTGCAGGGTGTGGGTGGTGGTCAACATCGACTTGCGTGCCTTTTGTGCATTGCCACGGTCGATCAGCACATTGCCGGCCAGCCAGAACAACTGCCCGAACAGCGGCACCCACTTCAGGCTCTTTTTGCCGATGCACACGGTACGACGGGGCACCACGTTGCCAAACACAAACAGGTCATAGTTGGACTGGTGATTGGCGATGATCACGCAGCTGTCGGGTTTATCCATCAACGGCCCGACTTCGGCCTTCACTCGCAAACGCAAAATGCACATGGCCGGCCATGCGTACAGGCGTGCGCACAGGCGGCTGTTGTCCGGATTGAACGGCCGGCACAGGCCGAGCATCACCCCCAGCACACCCGCCACGATAAAGTGCAGGCCCATCAATGACATACGGCACAAAAACAGCATTTACAGGCCCCACCGGGACAAAAGGTGGCGCAGTGTACGGATGTGCACTGTTTTCGGCAATTGCTCCCAGGGAAGTGGGAGATGGTCGATGTTTGAGCTGATGTTTCCGACTGTTTGGTCAGATGCAGCCTAGAGCGGTCACAGACGTTTAACGCAGACATGTATGAAAAAGCCCGACACGACGGTCGGGCTTTTCGTGGCAGCAGATCCGGGCTTAGCCCAAATGCTCCTGATCCTGGATGATCGCGTTGTCCAGGGCCTCCAGCAGCGCTTTGCGCACTTTCAATTTGGTGTTCTTGTGCGCGGTCATGTTGATCTTCTTCAACTGACGAGCCGCCGCCAGTGCCGCGCCTTGCAGTTCTTCAGGCGAGACCACGACATCGAGGAAGCCGGCCGCCACGGCGCCTTGTGGATTGAACATCTCGCCGTTGACCACCGAACGTTGCAACGCCACTTTGTTCAGGCGGTCACGGGCAATCTCGATGCCCGCGTGGTGCATGGTCATGCCGATCTGCACTTCGTTCAGGCCAATGCTGAACGCACCTTCAACGCCGATGCGATAGTCAGCCGACAACAGCAGGAACGCGCCCTTGGCCACCGCGTGCCCCGGGCACGCCACGATCACCGGGAAGGGGTGCGACAGCAGGCGGCGGGCCAGGGTCGAGCCGGCGGTCACCAGCGCCACGGCCTCTCTAGGACCGGCCGTCATCACCTTCAGGTCATAACCGCCAGAGAGAATGCCCGGCTGGCCGGTAATGATCACCACCGCACGATCAGCCACTGCCCGATCCAGCGCAGCGTTGAACTCGGCAATCACATCCGGGGAGATGGCATTGACCTTGCCATTGCTCAAGGTCAGGGTCGCGATACCGTCTTCGAGATGGTAGGAAATCAACTCACTCATGACGCTATTCCTTTCAATAAAGTTGGGCAGACGTTACCCACCGCCGCAAGCCAGGTAAAGCGCCGTGACTGACCCGCCAGTCACCCTTTGCCCGCCCGTCAGGCGCAGCCCGCCGTGCCTGCTGCGCATTCCCCTCTATATAGAAGAGGGCACGAAGCCGGAGATTGGCCGGTTTGCCATGGCCGGGAACGACCGGAAACGCTGAATCGCGTTAACCGCATGAAAATTCTGAAAAAAATGTTTGCCATCGGAAAAGCTTTCGACTACATTAGCGCGCCTCGACAGACAGAACATGTTTGAAGAGATACGGTGAAGTGTCCGAGTGGCTTAAGGAGCACGCCTGGAAAGTGTGTATACAGGAAACTGTATCGAGAGTTCGAATCTCTCCTTCACCGCCACATTCTGCAAACACAAACCCCTGATTTTCCTAGAGAAAGTCGGGGGTTTGTGGTTTTTGGCGTCTGAAAAAGGGCTGTATGGGACCAATATGGGACTGAGGGGAAGTCGTTCATCTCGAAGCCCCTGTCGTCAGGCCTCGGTGTCGTCTACTTAGATTGGGACATCACACCATCAAAGGAATGCGCCGCAAAGCCGCTATGGCGTGTTCAAGCGCTTAATTCGTGAAAGGGGGCAGGAAGCACCGGATTATCGTCAAGCGGTCGGGACTGTCACCCAGGAGGATGGTATGGCCTTCTTTTCAGTGGTTTGTGGCACACCCACCGGAAGGCGCTCCGACCAGGACTAATATAAATAAAAGATCGATGAAGCTAGGGGCTGGAATCGTCCCTAGCTTTGTAGATATCTTGGCTTCGAGTATTTATTCGATTTTTGTTTCTCGTCCACCGACGTACTCTATTTAAGCGGTGTATTGCTTGTTGGCTAGGTCGAGGTTAATTGTTGTAGTCGACTTAAAAAGGTTCTATTCTGTTTCGGTTAGTATCTCGGATGCTTGGATGCCCTCTTCCAGCAATACGCGCCGAAACTCTTTAAGTACTTGCTTGCCTAGCTTAGTAAGAGACCAATAACTTGCGGTATCGCTTACAGAGTGCTTTTTCTTAGAGGGCTCTACGAGTTCTAGTGCAGCAAGGTCGGCAAGAATATCGGTTACGATATTCTTGCCGATTGGGAAGTGTACAACATATGTAGGGCCCTCTAGATGGAGTGCAATATTTTTACCAATGTCTTCGCTGGAGTTTTCGACGATCATATTCTTCGCAACCCAATGGAACACATCTGCAAGCGTTACTTCTTTGAATGTAACATCTTCCCACTTAGGCTTGTCTCTAGTTCTTGCACCTAGATTTCTCTTGTTGGCGCTAAGAATTCGAATTGCCGAACGAACCTCGTCAACTTGCATATCTTCTGCTTTCTTGATTTTCTCGATCTGCTCTCTGAGGCTAGCATTCTCGCTACTCAATCGTGTCAACTCTTTTGTAACTTCAGCGCCAGTGACTTGGTCCGCTCTAATCCATCCAGTTCGTGGGTTTCCAGTGATCGCCTTCATTAAAGAAATTGAGAATTTTCCATGCAAGTCATCTTTTGATGACCAAAAATTTACCAGTCTTGATTTAACTTTTGTCTTGAAATTCGCTAAGCGCTGCTGGGATTTTGTTTCAGTCTCACATCTATCTCTAGGCCATGGGGCAGAGTTGTCAAGAACAAAACCTAGTATGGGAACCCCCTTTTCAATTGCGTAGTCATACTCTTTTTCGGTATAGCCAATTCCTTCTGGCGTCACAGAGCCGTAGCGGTGAGCGACGATCACCGCGTAATAATCAATTTCGTCAATCTGTCTGGCGATGATCTTCCATTGCTCTTCATCTGCTGCGCTGAACATCTCCATTCCAACGGGAATATGACCCATTTCCAAGACTGCTTTTATTACTTGCTCGCGCTCCTCTACGAGATCCTGATAAGTGGAGCTGATGAAAACTTGATATTTTTTAGACATTACTAATCCTTAGGGACATAAAAATTATGTTAGTCGGCAAATAAAAAACGAACTGATTTACTGGCCATTGAATGAAGTGAGCCGACAATAAAGCTAAATGGTACGTTTAAACGCGGCAGTGGGCTGCGCTTGACGATTGGGTGGGGATGTGAGGCAGTCAATGAGGGGCACTATTCCTGCAAATCCTTAGCTGGCGTTTTGCCAAGGCTAGCGTGGGATGCCATCATTTTACAATCCCCATTTTTTAGCGAGAGCTGTGGCCGATGGCTACCCGTTAATGTTGGTGTTCCAACCTCTAAAGATTCAATGCCAACTGCAGCATCCCAACAACATCCGGTCCGTCCTCGTTGATCCACGTACCGTAGTGCTGGCGGATCATATTCCCGTTGGTATGCCCCATCTGCTCGGCGATCCAGTCGATCGAGGCCACTCCGGTAGTCAACAACTGACTGGCGTAGGTATGCCGGCATTGGCCAGGCCCTCGATAGCGAACCCCGGCCGCGAGCAAGTGAGCCTTGAAGAGACGCCCGGTTTACAAGGGCCACGGTTGCGAAAATCAGCTGCAGACGGAGTTTTCGATTTCGGAACTGTTCGCACCAGGTGCGAATCAGTAACCGCCCAGCACAATAGCAAAACAGCTGTGAGGAGCAGCCCGTGCGGCTTTCCGGTGTTCTGTGGTATTGCACAGCATCACCACGAATTTCCTGGCTGTCAGTACCGATTTAGAGGGCGTGAAAAACGCCAAAACGAATGGCGCATGGCCATTTTTTCAGAGGTGGGTTGGGAAAAGGGTAATTTTAGTAAGCGAGGGATCAAAACGGGCCAGAGCCCTTGTAGATCGTGGCTTTCACCCATTACCTCAGAGGGTAATTTAAGGTAAGGGGAAGGGTAATATTTTGTTCAAGGCCATATTTCACTGGGTTTGGTAGCGGATGGGCATTACTTGTACTGAAAGTAATTTTATAACCATTTACTTACCTTATTGTTACCTCTATAAAAACATATCAACTATCTGATTTTATTGGGTTTTTTACGAGTTTCGGCAACTCATTACCAAAATTACCTTTTTCCCATGGCTCAACATAAAACGGGGAAAACACCTGTCACGGCCGTGTTTCACAACCTGACGCGTTTAAACTCTGGGACAACACTGGGACAGATCCTACGCACACTGCCAGGCTGCAGCCCTTGTAAACCGGGAGGGTAGGTTCCGAAAATCGCTCACGGGTAGTTTCGAATCTCTCCTTCACCGCCACATTCTGCAAACACAAACCCCTGATTTTCCTAGAGAAAGTCGGGGGTTTGTGGTTTTTGGCGTCTGAAAAAGGGCGATATGGGAATGTTGCCGGATCATATTCCCGTTCGTATGCCCCATCTACTCCGCAATCCGGCCCCAAATACATCATCCTGCCGATAACCAAGCGAAAACGAAGCAAACGTAACGTCCTTCGCAACTCGCGGAGCTCTCCTACAGCCAGAGCGAGGGTGCCTCGATATGCTGCTTCCCATGCAAAACACAGTTTTGAATAGGGTTTTTCGCAAGAATGAGCATTGAAATAAAGAACATGATCAAGGCTGCCGTGTTGATTTTTGCGGTGTGGCTTGCGCAGTTTCTTGAGCATGAGACTCTGACCGCTTTAATTTTTACGGCTGTACTTTCATGTGGTGCGTATTTTGCTTTTCGCAACCGAAAGAACATCAGTGCTTTTGCAAAGAAATGGCCAAGCTCCCTAGCCTACACAGCAATCGTTTTTTACATTTGTAAAATCGTAGCGGAGAAAACCATCAACGCTACCACTGGAATTGAAGTCGAAAATATCAGGTACGCCTCGACAATCGGTGGTTTCATTTTATCTGTACCCGTTTCACTGCTTTTGATCAGCATGTGCATGCTCGTCTGTTGGCAGGTGAAAGAGTTGTTTGGTGTGCGGATTGGCGCGTCTGTCGAAGAACATGTTCCAGGGCTGAAGATTTTCTTCATCGGGACCCTGATGGGAGCCGGCATGCTCGCTTCATCACAGGTTGATCCCTTAATTCGGTATGCGGTTCTCGCTGACGCGTCCAAGGTCACGACCTGCGGGCCAGTGGAAAATGACGTTGTCTACATCCGAAAAAATCCGGATACCTGTTCCAGGATCCACGTGAATCTTTTCAAGGGCATCTATGACTTCATCGATGTACCTGCGAAATCCAACTGAAAGTTAAATGGCAGGCGGGGCATTCATGGCGCGTGGGGTCCATGGGCAGCGCATTTATGTCGACCCGAAGGCCGAGATGGTCATCGTCCGCTACGCATCCCATCCGGTGGCCAACAACTCGGCCAATGATCCCGTCACTTTGCCGGCGTTTGACGCGTTGGCTGACTATCTGAACAGGAAGGAACACCCATGATCATCACCACGACCCAGTCCATCGAAGGCCGGCAAATTACCGCCTACCTGGACATCGTCAGCGCCGAGTCGGTGCAAGGGATCAACGTTGTCCGCGACGTGTTTGCCGGGATGCGCGACTTTTTCGGCGGGCGTTCCCAGACACTGGAGCGAGCGTTGAAGGAAGCACGCATTCAGGCCACCGATGAGATCAAGGAGCGGGCTCAGGCGCTTCAGGCGGACGCGGTGGTCGGGCTTGATTATGAGATCAGCATGCCGGCCGGAAAGGGAGGGATGGTCGTGGTGTTTGTGACCGGGACTGCGGTCAAGTTGAGGTAAAAGGTGAGAAGCCATTCGTCGGTCACGGGGAAATCCGAACGGCAGGTCCGTTAGTGACCGTCTAGTCTCAAAAACCTTGGCGATCGATATTCCTTCAGGCAAAGGGCTTGCCGCTGTCGATCGCGCTTTTTGAAAAGGGTGGAGAGATGGTTGATCCGTATATCGAGGACGATGGCGCAGAGTTTCCGATCAACAACTCCGTGCGGTGTGGTCAGACCCAGTATGTGGCCAGTTTCGGCGAGGACCAGACTGAGGTCGACAAGATCAAGACCAGGGCGTGCCGGGTACTGAAGGGCAAATTTTTACCCAAGGTGACAGCGCCGGTCAGGAAGTAATCGAACGTCAGGTAGACCCCGTCATAGAGCGGGGTTTTTCATGCTCGAAAAGTTTTATGACAATTTTTTTGAAGGGGGGGATCTTTCACGAACTTTTCACAACACCCTCCGTAATCTCGACTCATCCGTTAGAAAGCAACACCTGGCCCGTTTCCCCAGCGGGCTTTTTTTTGTCCGCGATAAAACCTTTTCGGTAAACGCTGTCCAACCCTCGCCAATCGCGAAGTTGGACCGGTGTGCTGGACTTTATCCGCGCAAAAGCATTCAATCTCGCCCCCTTTTGTGTACCCCCTATTTTTGAGGTTTTTGTCATGCGTTTAACACTGCCCGCTCTGGTTCTGGGGCTTCTGGTTGCTCAAGGTGCAATGGCTGGTGACGGCACTGCCGCGCTGGGCGGTGGCTTGGGCGGCGCATTGGGTAACGTCGTCGGCCAGAAGATGGGCGGCAGCACTGGCGCCGCGATTGGCGCGGGCGTCGCTGGCGCGGCAGGCAGCGCAGTTGCCGCCAAAAAAGGTCATCGCACCAGCGCTGCTATCGGTGGCGGTGTCGGCGCGGCCGGTGGTTCGGTAATCGGCAATAGTCTCGGCGGCAAGTCCGGTGCCACCATCGGTGCTGGCCTGGGCGGTGCATTGGGCGGCGGCGTGGGCAGCAACCTGGCCAATGGTCACAAGCGTCACTGATCCTGATCCAGATTTGAAAAGAGCCCGGCTTGATGCCGGGCTTTTTCATTTATGAACGTTTTACGCCGCAGCAGCTCAAATCTTCCATACCCTGGAAGAATGCGAGGCGTGCCATGAACCCGAAAACCAACGACAAAAAAAACGGAAGCCTGAATGCTCGACTATTGATGGTGCCTGCAATTGTTTTTGGATTGCTGGTCTCTCAGGTGGCGCTGGCGGGAGGTAATGGAGATGCCGCAGTGGGCGGTGGTCTTGGTGGGGTGCTGGGCAATGTTGTCGGTGGCCAGCTGGGTGGCAGCACGGGTGCGGCCGTCGGTGCCGGAGTCGGCGGCGCGGCCGGTAGTGCCATTGCCGCGCCAAAGCGCAGTCGCACCGAAGCGGCGGTAGGCGGTGGTTTGGGCGCGGCGGGTGGATCAGTGATCGGCAACAGTCTTGGCGGTTCGACCGGATCGGCCATCGGTGCCGGTCTTGGCGGTGCAGCCGGCGGTGCGGTCGGCAATGATCTGGGGAGTGATAGCGGCCACTCCCATTCCGGTGGCGGACATAAACATTCGAACAAGCACCACAATAAGCATCACTAGTTGAGCGAGGCATCCCATGACTGCGAAAAGCGAAGACAAGGAAGAAAAGGGGCCGAGCGCACAGCCATCTATAAACGATCCCGGCAATGAAGATCCGGGATCGCTGATGGATGATGCGACGGTACCGCTTAACGATGCTGATGATGCGGGCGATGTGGGGAATATCGAGTTTGAAGATGAGGAAGAGGACGAGGACTGATCGAATCGTGCTGGCGGATTGACCGGTTGTCCAGCTGATCGAACGCGTCCATCGCCCGATCCTCGCCAGGTCGTGGCCTGCACTTCAGGTCACACAAGAGGTGCGATATGAATACTGATCGGAAAGTCCCCGACGTTGATGAAACACCGGAGTATCCGCTGCCGTCGCCTACCGATTCCTTGAGCCGTGACCAACGACCACCGGACGATGATGATGCAGGTGTGGAGCAGGTTGCGAGCGACGACGATGATATAGAGGCCGATCCAGAAGATCGGGACGATGGCGCGGGTGAGCCAGCTAATACAAAGCGACAGTGAAGAACCCTGGGTCCCGATTGCTTCTTTAAAGCGTCGGTCCGAGGGGGGAATCCGGTTAAAAAACTCCCCGGGGCTCTAGTGAATCTCCGCAATACCCGTAATTATTAGAAGGTTTTGGAGAGGGCGCATCAGGCTCTCCCTCATCAACCTTTGCCCTTCCTTGCCCATACGGCACCGAGCATCCCGGCTTGTTCTCCTGCGGGCAATTCCCCCCCAATCCCAATGGCGCCACCCACCCCGTCGGGTTCCGGGTGTACCGATAGGGGTTCAACCCACCGGCCAGCATGACCGGATCCTGCGTCAGATAACGACCAATGTCGGGATGGTAGTAGCGATGACGGTTGTAGTGCAGGCCGCTCTCGGCGTCGAAGTATTGCCCCTGAAACCGTAGAGGCTGTTTGAGTCGTTCGCCGTCGCCCTGGCTCACTTCACGAAGTTTGCCGTGGGCGGTGTATTTGGCCGACCAGACGATAGCGCCGCCGTAGTTGGTCAGTTCCTGCGGAGTACCGAGGTGGTCGAGTTGGTAGTAGAGCGGGCGGGCGTCTGCCCGGCCTTTTCCGTCAAGCAGCGCCAGCGGGCGGAAGCTGCCGGGTTCGTAAACGTAGCTGCGGTAGTGCTCGGGAGCGCTTTCGGCGATGAGCTGGTCGCCTTGCCAGAAGAATTGCGTGGTCTGGCTGTCGATGGTTTTGCGGATGCGCCGGCCGAAGGCGTCGTAGCGGTAGCTGATACTTTTACCGTCCGGGGTGCTGACGCTGATCAGGCGGTGCTGGCTGTCATAGGTGTATTGGGTGACTTGGGGCGGCATGCCGCGGCGTTCGCGGATCAGGTTGCCGAAGGCGTCGTAGTCGTAGTGGCTGTTGCAATGGCGGTGCAGACGGTTGCCCTGGAGCACGAACGGGCCTGGACGGCCACGGATCAGCAGATTGCCGGCCGGGTCATGGGTGAAGTTCTCCGCGAACGGATCGCGGTCGTGGCGTACGCCGGTCAGGCGGTCGAACGCATCGTATTGATAGTGGCGTTGGCCGTGACGGCTGTCGGTAATCTGCAGGAGATTGCCCTTGGCGCTGTAGGCATACTCGCGGCGATACAGCGCTCGTTGCTTTTGGCTGACGCAATGGACCTGCAAGCGGCCTTGCTCGTCATAGGCGTAGTCGCTGAGTAGCAGGCCCTGTTGGCGTTGCTGTTCGCGCCCGCCGACAAAACGGTGGCAGGTCAGGCGCGTGCCATTGAGATCGATGGCAGTGAGGACGCCCCCCTTGGCGTGGTGGTAGACAAGGACGCAGTCGTCCGGAAGGCGCAGCCGCTTGAGCCGACCACAGGCATCGTAGCCGTAACGCAGGGTGCCCCAGCCCTGATGCTCGGTGATCAACCGGCCCTGGCGGTCGTATTCGAACGCCAGCGGATGGCCCTGACCGTCATCGATGCGAACCAGTCGCCCTGAGTTGTCGTAGTGGTACTCGACCTTGATCCCGTCGGGCAGGGTCTTGAGCAACAAGCGCCCGGCGCTGTCGCGTTGGTATTGTGTGACGAGTTGCGAACCGTCGTCGCCGAACTCGGTTTTTTTCAGCAACTGGCCATTACCGTCATACGCATAGGTGGTACGACGGCCATCAAAGCCGGTTTCCTGTCGGATCAATCCGCCAGGCGTGTAGTCCAGCCGATAGGAGTCGCCGACCTCGTTTTCGAACTCGGTGAGCAACAGTTGCGCATGATCGTAGCCGTACTTCAGCGTGCTGCCGTCGGGGTTGATCCGACGGCTGACCAAGTGCAGGTCGTCGGCGTATTCGTAACGGGTTACCCGTCCCAGTTCGTCGGTTTCGGCGGTGACCTGGCCGTAGGCGTTGTAGCGATAGGCACGGCAGGCACCGGTGGGCAGCGTGATCCTGGTCAGTCGACCCACGGCGTCCCACTCATAGCCGGTGACGGCATCGTGTTCGTCCTGCCGGGTAATCCGCCGGCCCAGCACATCGTAGGAAAAAGCACGCTGGGCACCGTCCGGCAAGGTCTCCTCCAACAGTTGCCCCAGGGCGTTCCAGACAAACCGGTGACCGCTCTGATCGGGGAATCGGATTGTCAGCAAGCGCCCTTTGGGGTCGTAGAAATAGCGGGTGATCTGCCCGTCGGGATCGGAAACAGCAGTGATGTCGCCCTGGGCATTGCGCTGACAGGTCCAGGTCGCCTGACCACGGGTGAGGGTGCGCAGGAAACCGTGCCGATAGTTGCAGGTCATGGGCGCCTCATCGGGCGCACGCCGCGCGATCAACCGGCCGGCTTCGTCATAATGGTATTCGGTGACGGCGCCGAGGGCGTCCTGCTCGGCGATCAGGCGACCCTGATCGTCGTAGGCCTTGTGCAACTCACCGCCGTCGGGCCCGACCTGGCGTACCAGGCGTGCGCGGTTGTCATGAACGTAAACCTCTTCGCTACCGTCAGCGTTGTTCACTGTCACACAGCCTTTATCGTCCCAGGCGTAACGTGCCTCCATTTGCGAAAACGAGGCCCAATGATGGATGCAGCGGGCTGCCTTGCCAGAGCGTTCCCACGCCCAGAAGAAACTCGCGCCGCCGGCCAGTTGCCGTTGCAGGATCACGTGCTGCTCGTCGTAGTCATAGCGTTCGCTTTCACCTGCGGCGTTGGTTGCCTCGATCAAGCGCTGGCGGGCGTCGTAGCGGTAACTGACCAGTGTCTGTTCGGTGCGCCAGGTGTTTGCCTCGCAGTCGCCGCGCTGAAACACCTGATAGTCGACGGCCACCAGGTGCTTGACGTCGTAACGCAGCAATAAGGCGCGGTCGGCGCCGTTGTCCAGGCGTTGGATCCGGTCACAGCGGTCCCGTTGCACCGTCAGGCGGTTGCCGTAGGCATCGCTGATCGTGCTGAGCCGGCCGTCATGAAAGTGGTAGAACCGCGCGCGGTGGCCGGCCAGGGCGAGGATCAATTCGTCCGGCTCTTCGCCGAGGTAAATCGCCGCCCGCGACAGGCTGTTGTGGATCACCGGGCGCGCCGCCGTCGGCCGTGGAAAGGGCGTGCGGCGGTTTTCGGGGTCGATCCACAGCACCCGCTCGCTGTGGAGTTCCAGGTGCTGGGACAGCGAATGGCTCCAGCCAAAACCGAGGCCACTGTCGATTTCGACGGCACTGGTGCGATAGAGGCGGGTGAAGTCGAAAGGCAGGATTCCGTCGAGGGTGCCATCGGTCAGGGTCAGCAGTTCTTCACCGGTAACCATCGACACCGGGCCGTTGTGGGTGGCGGTTCGCTCGGCGGTGTCGATACTGACACCATTGGGGTTTTTCGCCTGTCTGGCGGCGTCCTCGTGGCGTTCATGCCTGCCGGGGCAAAGTATCAGGGGACCGCTGGCGGGGCATGCCAATACCTCTTGGGGATCGAACATCTGCTGTCTTTCGCTTGGCGGAATGTGGAGCGCGAAACTCTGCGGGGGATCGGCGAGGAAAGAAGTCGGGAAAGGGTGGCGCTTGCTGTAGGGCTATTCGCTAAATCGCGGAGGGCCATTCGGCGTCGATCGGAATTTCATCATTGCTCTAGACCAGCGGCGCTCGCTATGCTGCTGAATCCTTTAATCCATGGGGCATCGGCCGTACCTGAGCTGCCCGGGATACCTTAGAAAACGGATCAGATGCGATGAATGCACCACTGAAAGCATTCGGCCCGATCAAGGCCGTGATTTTCGATATGGACGGCTTGTTGCTGGACACGGAAGGCATCTACACCGAAGTCACCTCCATCATTGCCGCGCGTTACGGCCGGACGTTCGACTGGAGCATCAAACAGAACATCATTGGCCGGGGCGCGGGCGATCTGGCGCGCTATGTGGTTGAAGCGCTGGACTTGCCGATTACGGCACAAGAGTTTCTGGTGATCCGCGAGCCGCTGATGCGCGAGCGTTTTCCTACAGCGCAGGCAATGCCCGGAGCACAGGAACTGGTACGGCATCTGAAGGCCAACAATATTCCCATTGCCGTAGGCACCAGTTCTTCGAGCCAGTCGTTCGGCCAGAAAACCACCTTGCACCGCGACTGGTTCGCCTTGTTCGATTTTATCGTCACCGCCGATGACGCCGAGGTGGGCGCGGCCAAACCAGCACCGGATATTTTCCTGACGGCGGCGCGGCGCCTGGGCGTTGCACCGCAAGACTGCCTGGTGTTCGAGGATTCGCCCTTCGGCGTCACTGCGGCGAAAGCGGCAGGGATGACGGCAATTGCGATTCCGGATGCGGCAATGGCAGATGCCAGGTACGCACACGCCGATGGCATTCTTCGTACGCTGAAGGCGTTTGTACCGAGTGCTTTTGGTTTGCCGGCGCTTGAGTGGGCCTAGCTAAAAAGACGGGTCGACTCTGGCAAATGTGGGAGCGGGCTTGCTCGCGAAGGCGGTGTACCAGGCAACATTGATGTCGTCTGATTCACCGCTTTCGCGAGCAAGCCCGCTCCCACATAGGGTTTGCGTTTAACGCATCAGGCGCCGAAACCACCGTCGATGGTCAGGCTGGCCCCCGTGATATAGCCCGCTTCAGGGCTGACAAGGTAGGCGACGAAGCTGGCGATCTCTTCGGCCTTGCCGTAACGGCCCACGGCCATCAACGGGATCAGGCTTTCCGCAAAGTCACCCTCGGCCGGATTCATGTCGGTGTCGACAGGGCCCGGTTGCACGTTATTGATGGTGATGCCTTGCGGGCCGAGATCACGGGCCAGGCCTTTGGTCAGGCCGACCAGCGCCGACTTGCTCATGGCGTACGGGCCACCACCGGCGAAGGGCATGCGGTCTGCGTTGGTGCTGCCGATATTGATGATGCGACCGCCTTCGGTCATGTGTCTGGCGGCGGCCTGGGTGGCGATGAACACGCTGCGCACGTTGATGGCCAGGGTCTGGTCGAAGTCTTCGAGTTTGAACTCGGCCAGCGGTGCGACCGCCAGTACCCCAGCATTGTTGACCAGGATATCCAGGCGACCGAAGGCTTCTACCGTGGCGGACACGGCACTGCGGATGGCGTCGGCGTCGGCGCTGTCGGCCTTGATGGCCAGGGCCTTGCCGCCCTTGGCGGTGATGCTGTCTTGCAGTTCTTCGGCTTTGGCCGTGGAGCTGACGTAGGTGAAGGCAACGGTGGCGCCTTCAGCGGCCAGGCGCTTGACGATGGCTGCGCCGATGCCGCGGGAACCACCTTGAATCAAGGCCACTTTGCCGCTGAGGTTCTGAGTAGTCATATCGATCTCCAAGTCCCGAGGCGAGATGTCCCGGTTGATGGAGGCTAGTATCGATTCAGGATTACGTGCTGTGTAGACCATAGTTGCGATAGTCTGTGTAAACCAAAAGTTTATAGTGGCGCTTATGGAAACCTTCAGCAGTATCGAATGCTTTGTGCGCAGTGCCGAGGTCGGCAGCTTTGCTGAGGCTGCGCGGCGCTTGAGCCTGACACCGGCGGCGGTGGGCAAGAGCGTTGCCAAGCTCGAGGCGCGCCTGGGTGTCAGATTGTTCCAGCGCAGCACTCGCAGCCTGACCCTGACGGAAGCCGGTCAGTTGTTTCTCGGCGAAGTCAGCGGCAGCCTGCACACGATCCAGAATGCCGTGGCCAATCTCGCCAGCGCCGGAGGGCAGCCGGCGGGCACCTTGAAAGTCAGCATGGGGACAGTATTTGGCTGCCTGTACATTGTGCCGATGCTCGGCGAGTTTCTGCGGCGATTCCCGGCGATCAACCCGGACTGGCACTTCGACAACCGCCAGGTCGATCTGATCGGGCAGGGTTTCGACGCGGCCATCGGCGGCGGCTTCGAATTGCCCCAGGGCGTGGTGGCACGCCGGCTGAGTCCGGCGCATCGGGTGTTGGTGGCTACGCAGGACTACCTGGAGACACATGCAGCGATCAGCGAGCCGGATGACCTCAAGCACCATGACGGGATTCTGATCCGCTCACCGCAGACCGGTCGGGTACGCTCCTGGCAGTTGACCCATCGCAATCAGCAACACAGCCCGTTGTCGCTCAAGGCGCGGATGACCATGAGCGATTCCGAGGCCGCCTGCGCCACGGCCGCGCAGGGCCTTGGCATTGCGCTGGTGAGCATGCCGTTTGCCGCGGGCTATCTGGAGTCGGGCAGGCTGCAGCGGGTGTTGCCGGATTGGTACATCGACGACGGCTACACCTCCATCTATTACGCCGAACACAAACTGCTGCCGGGCAAAACCCGGGCGTTTGTCGAGTTTGTCATTGAGCAGTTTGCCGAGCGGGGGTTGGGGCAGAGGTTCAGTGCGGTTTGAGCCTGGCTTAAGACCGAGGTGTTGCCATCGCGGGCAAGCCACGCTCCCACAGGTTTGCGTCGAATACATTACTGAGGTGCGATGCATAACCTGTGGGAGCGAGCTTGCTCGCGATTGGGGCACCGCGGTCTACCGGGCAAACCGCCCCGGCCAACCAATGATGTTTTTCGGCCGTGGCGTCGCATAAGTCCGCACCTTCGATGTCGACAGCCCCAGTCGCACCAATGATTCGGCAATGGTCACCGCCGCCGTCACCCCATCCACCACCGGTACCCCGGTACGTCGGCGAATCTGCTCGTCCAGCCCGGCCATGCCGCCGCAGCCCAGGCAAATCACTTCGGCCTTGTCCTGGGTCACCGCCAGTTCGGCCTGATGGACGATGGCCTCCAGTGCGCGCTGCGGTTCGTGTTCCAGTTCCAGTACGGCCAGCCCACTGGCCCGTACCGAGGCGCAACGGTCCCAGAGGCCGGAGAGCTTGAGGCGATCTTCGATCAGCGGCACGGTGCGGTCGAGGGTGGTGACCACGGAATAGGCGTGACCGAGGAACATCGCCGTGCTGGCGGCGGCGTCGGTGATGTCCACCACCGGCACATTGAGCAGTTCCTGCAAGCCTTCACGGCCGTGCTCGCCGTAGCCGGCCTGGATTACGGCGTCGAACGGCTGGTCGTAGGACATCACCCGGTCCATGACCGCGATGGCCGCCAGGTAACTCTCGAAATTGCCTTCGATGGAGTCGGCACCGAAGTGCGGGGTGAGGCCGACGATTTCCGTGCCGGGTGACGCGACGGCCTGCGCCGAACGGGCGATGGCCTGGGTGATGGATTCGGTGGTGTTGACGTTGACCACGAGAATGCGCATGGGGAGTCCTTATTGCAGTTGGTTCTGCGGCCCGACAACGCCGGGCCGCGACAGGATCAGTGGCTGACGTTGTCGACCGCGATGGCTTCGCCGCTAACATCGACGTAATGCGGTTGGCGCTTGGCGATGATCAGGTAGAGCATCCCGGCGATACCGGCACCAATCAGCCAGGAGAATGGCGATACGCTGTGGAAGCCCGGTACCAATGCCAGGACGATGGCGATCAACGCTGCAGGAATGAACGCCGCCACCGCGCGCAAATTGACACCGCGGCTGTAGTAATACGCGCCGTCAGGGTCTTCGCTGTACAACTGCGGCACGTTGATCCGGCCTTTGCGTACCAGCCAGTAGTCGACCATGATCACCCCGTACAACGGGCCGAGCAGGGCACCGAGGCCGGACAGGAAATACACGATCACCAGCGGGCTGTTGTAGAGGTTCCACGGCAGGATCAGCACGGCGATGGTCGCGCTGATCAGCCCGGCGCGGCGGAAGGTCAGGTACTTGGGCGCCAGGTTGCTGAGTACGAACGCCGGGGCGACGAAGTTGGCCATGATGTTCACCGCCACGGTGACGATCAGGAACGCCAGGCAGCCGAGCACCAGGAAGAAGGTGTTGGGGATCGAGGCGATGATTTCGGTCGGGCTTTCGATGATCCGGCCATTGATCTGAAATTGCGCGCCGCACAGCAGGACGGTAATGCCGGCGAATACCAGGATGTTCACCGGCAAGCCCCAGAAATTTCCGACCTTGATGGTTTTTCGGCACGGCGAAGAACGGGCAAAGTCGCAGAAGTTGAGGATCAAGGTGCCGTAGATCGCCAGCCACAGTGCGCCACCGGCAAAGATGTTGCGCCACATCTCACCGCCAGTCAGCGGCTCACGGATAGACCAGGCGATGGTCGCATCGGCCTGGGTGTACATCCACGCGGCAAGGGCGGCGACGGTCAGCAAAATCACCGGGCCGGCAAATGCCTCGTAGCGTCGCACCATCTCCATGCCATAGGCCAGGATCGCCAGTTGCACGAACCAGATCGCGACGAAACACACCCAGCCCAGGGTCGACAGACCGAGGATCGAGTCGTGGTCGTAGTCGGCGAACCCGGGATGGACCGCGGTTAACAGCACGCGAAAGACCACGGACGCAAGATACGTCTGGATACCGAACCAGGCGATGGCGATAACGGCGCGGATCAATGCAGGAATCTGCGCACCGTGAATGCCGAAACTGATCCGGCTGATGACCGGAAACGGCACCCCGGTTTTCTGGCCCATGTAGCCAGACAGGTTCATGAAGAAGTAAACCAGCGCGGCGCCGATTCCCAGGGACAGAAGAATCTGCCAGCCACCCAGACCCAAGGCGTACAGGCCTATGGCAAACGAGTAGTTGGCAATGTTGTGCACGTCGTTGGTCCACAGGGCAAAGATGCTGTAGCGGCCCCAGCGCCGACCTTCGGACTTGGTCGGTGCCAGGTCCTTGTTGTGCAATCGGGGGCTGAGCACCACGGGAGCGTGATGCGCCTGATTGTCGACGGTGTGGATGGAATGGGAGGAGGGTAGATCCAGCGCGATGTTGTTATTGGAGAGACTAGTACGCATTCCGGCAGGCTCCTGATGCTCGACCTCGCGATGACTGTGCATGAGCGTTGGCTCGACAAATCTTCGTCGCGGATGGCGAATATCATTGGTTACGGGGCATCTGCAGCCTGTACGGGATAGGGCGCTTCAGGCTTGCGGATCTAAAGTGTGTGTATGTTTTGAATTGATTGTATACAAAACATGTATGCACTTAAGCCAGATCCATGCCAGTCGGGAGATCTATGAAACGCGCTATTCATTTCGTTTTGTTATGTCGGTTCGCCAACTTACTGAAAAATAGGCAATTAAAATTGACCGATTGAACAGGTATTTATTTTACGAAGGGGATTCAGGAGGACATGGCGGTGTACGTCAGGCGGGGGAATGTAACTTTTGGGGGCGCAGAAACGAAAAGTGCACACATAAATGGCACCGATGGTGACATTTATGTGTACACATTTTTGTGGGAGCGAGCTTGCTCGCGATGGTCGTCAATGAAAACGCTGTATTCCTGACACCCCATGGCGCTCTTGGGTTTATCGCGAGCAAGCTCGCTCCTACAGGGGCATTTACGCTTTCGACTTGCTGATGATATTCCCCGCATGCAGCCCGCATTCCTTCTGCGTCGCTTCTTCCCACCACCAACGGCCTTCACGCTCATGCTGGTTCGGCAGTACCGGGCGGGTGCAGGGTTCGCAGCCGATGCTGATGAAACCGCGTTCGTGCAGGCTGTTGTACGGCAACTCCAGCATGCGGATGTAGCCCCAGATCTCTTCGCTGGTCATTTGCGCCAGCGGGTTGAACTTGTACAGGGTACGTTCCGGGGTGGAGAACGCGGTGTCGATTTCCATCACCGCGACGGCGCTGCGGGTGCCGGGGCTCTGGTCCCGACGCTGGCCGGTCGCCCAGGCCGTCACGCCTGACAGCTTGCGGCGCAGCGGTTCGATCTTGCGGATGCCGCAGCATTCGCCATGGCCGTCCTTGTAGAAGCTGAACAGGCCTTTTTCCTTCACGAACGGCTCAAGTTTCGTGTAGTCCGGCGACACCAGTTCGATGTCGATCTTGTAGTGCTCGCGCACCTGATCGATGAACCGGTAGGTCTCGGGGTGCAAGCGACCGGTGTCGAGGCTGAACACTTTGACGTTCTTGTTCAGCTTCCAGGCCATGTCCACCAGCACCACGTCTTCGGCGCCGCTGAAAGATATCCACAGGTCATCGCCGAACTCGGCAAACGCGAGTTTCAGAATGTCCTGGGCGGATTTGTTGGCATAGGTCGTGGCGAGTTCCACGACGTCGAACGTTGGGCTCATCAGGGCGGCTTCCTACAGGTCGGTGGCGCTGGGCGCTCTATATGGGGTCGATGGTAACAAAAAGCTGCACGGGCCGGGGCATCCTCTGCGTTGCGCAGGCAGGCCCGAATCGCTAGAGTTCGGCAGTCTTTTTGCTCGCTCGACTCAATAATCAATACAAATGGGAGTGTCTTGTGGAAATTGCCTGTCTGGATCTTGAAGGTGTGCTGGTTCCGGAAATCTGGATCGCCTTCGCCGAAAAAACCGGGATCGAATCCCTCAGGGCCACTACCCGGGACATTCCCGACTACGACGTGCTGATGAAGCAGCGCCTGCGAATTCTCGACGAGCACGGCCTGAAGCTCTCCGACATTCAGGAAGTGATCGCCACGCTCAAGCCGCTCGATGGCGCCATCGAGTTCGTCGACTGGCTGCGCGAGCGCTTCCAGGTGGTGATCCTGTCGGACACCTTCTATGAGTTCTCCCAGCCGCTGATGCGTCAGCTGGGCTTCCCGACCTTGCTCTGCCATCGCCTGATTACTGACGACACTGGGCGAGTCACCGACTATCAACTGCGTCAGAAAGATCCCAAGCGTCAATCGGTCCTGGCCTTCAAGAGCCTCTACTACCGGGTGATCGCGGCGGGGGATTCCTACAACGACACCACGATGCTGGGAGAGGCCGATGCCGGGATTCTGTTCCATGCGCCGGATAACGTGATTGCGCAGTTCCCGCAGTTCCCGGCGGTGCACACGTTTGAAGCGTTGAAGCAGGAGTTCATCAAGGCATCAAACCGGACCCTGAGCTTGTAATCACATTCCCTGTATGTAGGAGCGAGCCTGCTCGCGATGGTCGTCAACGATAACGCGGGGCACCAGACAGCCCGCGTCGTCAGTTGCTCCATCGCGAGCAGGCTCGCTCCTACAGGTTTTGCAGGGTATCGAGCAGTACCTTCACTTTGGTAATCGACTCCTGATACTCAGCCTGCCACTGCGAGTCCGCGACAATCCCGCCACCGCCCCAGCAACACACCTGCCCGTCCTTGACCAGCAAACTACGGATGGCGATGGAGCTGTCCATTTCGCCGCGTACGTCCAGGTACAGCAACGAACCGCAATACAGGCCGCGCCGGGTCGGCTCCAGTTCGTCGATGATCTGCATGGCACGAATCTTTGGCGCGCCGGTAATCGAGCCGCCGGGGAAGCTGCCGGCGATCAGGTCCAGGGCATCGCGCTCATCCGCCAGTTCACCGGTGACGCTGCTCACCAGGTGGTGCACGTTCGGATAGCTTTCCAGGCTGAACAATTCCGGCACCCGTACCGAGCCTGTGCGGCAGGTGCGACCGAGGTCATTGCGCAGCAGGTCGACAATCATCAGGTTTTCCGCGCGGTCCTTGGGGCTGGCCAGCAATTCGGCGGCGTTCGCGGCGTCCTGCTCGGGCGTCAGGCCCCGGGGGCGAGTGCCCTTGATCGGGCGGGTTTCCACATGACCCTGGCTGACTTTGACGAAGCGTTCCGGCGACAGGCTGAGTACGGCATCGCCATCAGGCAAGTTCTGGAAACCGGAAAAAGGCGTCGGGCAAGCAGCGCGTAGCGCACAGTAAGCGGCCCACGGATCACCCAGGCAGGGTGCGCGAAACCGTTGGGCGAAATTGACCTGATAGCAGTCGCCGGCCTGAATGTACTGCTGGATGCGCTCGATGGCCTGTTGATACTCGTCTGCGCTCAGATCGGCAGTCATCGGGGTGAGCAGTTTGAAGGGCGTGACCACTTCCGGTGCGGGCTGACTGAACAGTTCGATCAGGCGCTGACGCTCGCTGTCGGGCAGGGTCGGGTGGAACACCAATTGACTGGTCCGTGAAAGGTGATCGCTGATCAAGGCCCAGCCGTACAAACCGAAACGCGCGTCAGGCAGATGCAGGTCATCACTGGCCTGGCTCGGCAGGCGCTCCAGATGTCGGCCGAAGTCGTAACTCAGGTAACCGATCAACCCACCGGCAAACGGCAACTCATAATCTTCCGGCAGAATGGCTTCGCCCAGGCGTGTCAGGTTGTTGCGCAGGCGTTGCAGGAAAGCATCGCCACTTTCGTCGGGCGACACCGTCAGTTGTTCCAGTGGCCAGGCGCTGAGCAGGTCATAGCGACCGCGGTCGGCGCTGGGGCGGCCACTGTCGAGCAGGACGGCACCGGGCGCATGGCGAATCGCCGCGAAATATTCGGCGGGGTTGGCGCGATAGGGCAGCGGGTGTACGGAACAGGTCAACATGGGCGGGGGAAGTCAGCCATCGAGGCGGGGTGGCGATTGTAGTCCCCTCGGAGAATTGCTCCTAGAGGGGATTGATTGCTGTAGGAGCGAGCTCGCTCGCGATGGTCGTCAACGATAACGCTGTATGCCTGACCCCCCACAGTGTTTTCAGGTTCATCGCGAGCAAGCTCGCTCCTACAATCGATGGGTCTCAGTTCATCGCGAGCAAGAGAAGGGCCTCAGCCCTCGACCGCAGGAATATGCCCAAACATCTCCTGCACAAACGCCACGCGCTCTTCGACCGATTCACTCACGCCACGCGCCTTCAGGTCTTCCAGCCGCGCCTCGACCGCATGAGTGCGCAACGTCAGGCCGCAGTCATTGGCAATCTGGATATTCAGCCCCGGCCGGGCGTTGAGCTCCAGAATCAGCGGGCCTTTTTCCTGGTCCAGAACCATGTCGACACCGATGTAGCCCAGGCCGCACAACTCATAGCAACCAGCGGCGAGTTTCATGAAACCGTCCCAGTAGGGCAGTTGCACGCCATCCACTGCATTGGTGGTGTCCGGGTGTTTGTTGATGATGTTGTTCAGCCAGGTGCCGCGCAGGGTGAGGCCGGTGGCCAGGTCCACACCGACGCCGATGGCGCCCTGGTGCAGGTTGGCCTTGCCGTTGGACTGGCGCGTCGGCAGGCGCAACATGGCCATCACCGGGTAGCCCATCAAAACAATGATGCGAATGTCCGGCACGCCTTCGTAACTGATGCTCTTGAAGATCTGGTCCGGAATCACGCGGTATTCGATCAGCGCCCGGTCGCGGTGACCGCCCAGGGAGTACAGGCCGGTCAGGATGCTGGAAACCTGGTGTTCGATTTCTTCATGGCTGATGATCCGGCCGGACACCGTGCGATAACGCCCTTCAAAGCGGTCGGCGATGACCAGGATGCCATCTCCGCCAGCGCCCTGGGCCGGTTTGATCACGAAGTCATTGCGTGCGCCGATGATCTCTTCGAGATTGTCGATTTCCTTCTCGGTGGAGATCACGCCATACAGTTCGGGCACATGGATGCCGGCGGCGATGGCGCGTTCCTTGGTGATGATCTTGTCATCGACGATCGGGTACAGGCTGCGCTTGTTGTATTTGAGCACGTAGTCTGCGTTGCGCCGATTGATCCCCATGATGCCCCGGGCTTCCAGGGCCTTCCAGGTCTTCCAGAGGCCGAACATCAGGCGTCAGCCTTTTTCAGGAAGGCCTTGAAGCGCACCAGTTCGGTCAGGCGGTAACCGCGATAACGACCCATGGCCAGCATGAAGCCCACCAGAATCAGCAGGATCGCCGGGAAAGTGAACACGAAGTACACCAGTTCCGGCACGCTCATGATCAGGTGCGCCAGGGACGCGGCGAACAGCGTGCCGACGGCCACTTTCATGGCATGGCCACCGCCGCGCTCTTCCCAGGTGATCGACAGGCGTTCGATGGTCATGGTCAGGATCACCATCGGGAACAGCGCCACCGACAAACCGCGTTCCAGGCCGAGTTTATGGCTGAGCAGGCTGATGGCTGCAATCAGCACCACCACGAACGTCAGCACCACCGACAGCCGCGGCAGCATTTGCAGTTTCAGGTGTTCGAGATAGGAGCGCAGCGACAAGCCCAGTGCCGTGATGATGGTAAACAGCACGATACCGAAGCCGAGCTGGGTTTCGCGGAAGGCCAGGGCGATCAGCACCGGGGTGAAGGTGCCCAGGGTCTGGATGCCGATCAGGTTGCGCAGGATCAGGATCACCAGCACGCCGATCGGGATCATCACCATGATCATGAAGGTCTGCTGGGTTTGCAGCGGCAGGCCGTACAGCGAGTACTCGAGGAAGTTGGCGTCGGTGTTTTCGTCGGTCAGCTTGGCCAGGCGAATGGCGTTCATTTCGCTGTTGTTCAGGCTGAAGGTCACGTTGGCTTTCTTGCCACCATCGACGGTGATCAGGTTTTCGTCGCCGGTCCACCACAGCAGGCGGTCGGTCGGCAGGCCCTGTTCACCGGTTTCCGGGTTGAAGTACAGCCAGTCGGTGCCATTGAAACTGCGCAGCCACAGTTCCGGCATTTGCGGCTGGTCGGCCACCAGGCGGATGGTGTGGACCTTCTCGATCGGCACGTGGGCGATGGACAGCAGCAGCTCGACGATTTTCGCCTTGTGCGCCGCGGATGGATCACCGGCCAGCAGCAGCTTCACGTTGTCGTCATTAAGGTTGTTGACCCGCTTGATGGCTTCGCCGACGAAAGTTTCGACATCGGCCGAGTGTTGGCGAATCGGTGCCAGCAGGGCTTCGGCGGCGATTTTTTCCGGGCCTTCGATGGTCATGCTGTCGCGAAAGGTCGGGCCTTTGATCTTGGCTTTCTCACCGGAATAACGCTTGGTCAGCACCAGGCGGTAATACAGCGTCTGATTGCCTTTGGCCCGGCGTGCCGACCAGGTGACCTTGCGGTTGCCGTCGACCCGGTTCACGGCCACGCCGTAGTTGTTGGAGATGAAGCTCTCGTTGAGGCTCACGAAGTCGCGGCTCAGCGGAGGCACGAACATCTGGATCTTGACCGGATCCTTGGCACTGGCGACGAACTCGACCTTGGCGTCGATGTTCCACAGGTCGTCGGTGGCGTCTTCGGTCACGGGGATGCCCAGCACGAAGATCTGATAGGCCGTAACTGAAATGCCCAGCACCACCAGGATGGCGATCAGCAGTTTCAGGTGAAGGGTAAGAGAGCGCATTTGAATTACTCGGCGGTATGAGCGTCGGTGGTGCAGGCAGGTTTGCCGGCAGCATATTTAAGGCTGGGGTCAACCAGAGCATCGAAACGTTTGAGGGCTTCGGAGCCAATCAGTAGCGGGTATTGGAAAGCGCTGCGGTCGGTCAGGTTCACTTCGATGCTGCGCAGGGCCGAGCCCATGCAGATGTCCAGTTCGATCACCGGGCGAGCGGTGTACTTCTTGCCTTCCTCCGGATCGTAGTCGCCGGCCCGGCGCTTGATCTTGCTGACACGGGCCAGCGGGCGTTCGATCGGGTGCGAATGGGCGGCGTCGATGGCCAGGTAAAAGCGCACCCACGACTCGCCGTTGCGTTTGAAACGTTTGATATCCCGTGCACTCAGGGAGGCGGTTTTCGCCCCGGTGTCGAGTTTGGCCGCCACTTCCAGATCGATGCCATTGAGCGATGCGTACTCGTTAAGGCCATACACGGTCTTTTCCCCGGCCATTGCGAAACCGGGCAGGCAAAGGAAATAAAGGAAGGTGGGGAAGGGCTTGAGTCTCATAAATCCTGATGCGCAGCGGTCCGACTTGATTCAAGGCCCTGGCATCGCTGCGCAAGCTCCCTCGTATGCCTGTCAGGTTTTTATGACAGGCAGTGCAGATGTGACAAACAAATGCGGGCGGCATTCTAGCACGGTGGTTTGATGGCGCCAGCGCTGGCCGGTGGCTATAAATAGGCCGGTTGCTTCGTAATGGTGCAACCGGTTATCAGAAGATTGTCGACAATATCGATTTATACTTTGACTGTGTCGCCACTATTCGATAGTTTTTGCGGCACTGGCTTACAAGGTGTCGACAATATGCTGGATCAACTCGATCCCCCGGTTTCTACGCAAGACGATACGGAGACGCTTTCCGAGAACGTCTTCCGACGCATTCAGGCGGCTATCGTCAAAGGCGATATCGCGCCGGGCAGCAAAATCTCCGAACCGGAACTGGCGCGCACCTACGGCATCAGCCGTGGCCCGTTGCGCGAGGCCATCCACCGTCTGGAAGGCCAGCGCCTGCTGGTTCGCGTGCCGCATGTCGGCGCACGGGTGGTGTCGCTCAATCACGCCGAACTGATTGAGCTATACGAAATCCGCGAATCCCTGGAAGGCATGGCCTGTCGCCTGGCCGCCGAGCGCATGAGCCTCGAAGAAATCGACGAGCTGCGTCGGGTCCTGGAAACCCACGAACGCGATGAGGCGTTTCAGGCCGGGAGAGGCTACTACCAGCAGGAAGGCGATTTCGACTTCCACTACCGAATCATCCAGGGCAGCGGCAACCGTACGCTGACCCAAATGCTCTGCGGCGAGCTGTATCAACTGGTGCGCATGTACCGCATCCAGTTTTCCACCACGCCCAATCGCCCGCACCAGGCGTTCGCCGAGCACCACCGAATTCTCGATGCCATCGCCGACCGTGACGGTGAACTGGCCGAGTTGTTGATGCGTCGTCACATCGGCGCCTCCAAACGCAACATCGCCCGTCATTACCAGGACGGCGCTAACCCGACAGCCAAACGAGGTGAGTCATGAGTTTGAACAAGAGCACTCCAGGCCAGCGTTTCCGCGATGCGGTCGCCAGCGAGCATCCATTGCAAGTGGTCGGCGCGATCAACGCCAACCATGCGCTGCTGGCCAAGCGCGCCGGTTTCAAGGCGATCTACCTGTCGGGTGGCGGGGTGGCTGCCGGCTCCCTCGGCGTGCCGGACCTGGGCATCACCGGCCTGGATGACGTGCTGACCGACGTGCGCCGCATCACCGATGTTTGCGACCTGCCGCTGCTGGTGGATGTGGACACCGGTTTCGGTTCCTCGGCGTTCAACGTCGCCCGTACCGTGAAGTCGATGATCAAGTTCGGCGCGGCGGCGATTCACATCGAAGACCAGGTCGGCGCCAAGCGCTGCGGTCACCGTCCTAACAAGGAAATCGTGACCCAGCAGGAAATGGTCGACCGCATCAAGGCTGCAGTCGATGCCCGTTCCGATGACAGCTTCGTGATCATGGCCCGTACCGACGCCCTGGCGGTGGAAGGTCTGGAGTCTGCCCTGGATCGCGCCGCCGCGTGCATCGAGGCCGGCGCTGACATGGTGTTCCCGGAAGCCATCACTGAACTGGAAATGTACAAGCTGTTCGCCAATCGCGTGAAAGCGCCGATCCTGGCCAATATCACCGAGTTCGGCGCGACGCCGCTGTACACCACCGAACAGCTTGCTGGAGCGGATGTATCGCTGGTGCTGTACCCGCTGTCGGCGTTCCGTGCCATGAACAAGGCTGCAGAAAACGTCTACACCGCCATCCGTCGCGATGGCACGCAACAGAACGTCATCGACACCATGCAGACTCGCATGGAGCTTTACGATCGCATCGACTACCACACCTTCGAGCAGAAGCTCGATGCGTTGTTCGCCGCGAAAAAATAATGAACACCGTGTACCTGTAGGAGCGAGCTGGCTCGCGATGGTGGGCCATACACCGCGGGGTATCAGTTTTCCCGCGTCATCATCGGCGTCCATCGCGAGCAAGCTCGCTCCTACAGATGAAAGATTGGTTTCCCTAAAAAATTCAAGAATTGGAGACAGCAATGGCCGAAGCAAAAGTACTCAGTGGCGCCGGGCTCCGTGGCCAGGTAGCCGGGCAAACCGCACTGTCCACCGTGGGCCAGTCGGGTGCCGGTCTGACCTATCGTGGTTATGACGTACGTGAACTGGCGGCTGACGCACAGTTCGAAGAAGTTGCCTACCTGCTGCTGTACGGCGAACTGCCGAGCAAGGCGCAACTGGCAGCCTACGTTGCCAAACTGAGCAAGCTGCGCGACCTGCCGCAAGCGCTCAAAGAAGTGCTGGAACGCATCCCCGCCGACGCCCACCCGATGGACGTGATGCGCACTGGCTGCTCGTTCCTGGGCAACCTGGAGCCGGAGAACAACTTCTCCGAGCAACACGACAAGACCGACCGCCTGCTGGCCGCGTTCCCGGCGATCATGACCTACTGGTATCGCTTCAGCCACGAAGGCAAGCGCATCGATTGCGTGAGCGACGAGCAGTCCATCGGCGGCCACTTCCTGCACCTGCTGCACGGCAAGAAGCCGAGCGCGCTGCACGTCAAGGTGATGAACGTTTCGCTGATCCTCTACGCGGAGCACGAGTTCAACGCGTCGACCTTCACCGCACGTGTTTGCGCCTCGACCCTGTCCGACCTGTATTCGTGCATCACCGCGGCCATTGGCTCGCTGCGCGGTCCGCTGCACGGCGGCGCCAACGAAGCGGCGATGGAAATGATCGAGCGTTTCTCGTCGCCGGAAGACGCGATCAAGGGCACCCTCGGCATGCTCGAGCGCAAGGACAAGATCATGGGCTTCGGCCACGCGATCTATAAGGACAACGATCCGCGTAACGAGGTGATCAAGGGCTGGTCGAAAAAGCTTGCTGACGAAGTGGGTGACAAGGTGTTGTTCCCGGTGTCCGAAGCCATCGACAAGACCATGTGGGAGCAGAAGAAACTGTTCCCGAACGCCGACTTCTACCATGCCTCGGCGTACCACTTCATGGGCATCCCGACCAAGTTGTTCACGCCGATCTTCGTCTGCTCGCGCCTGACCGGCTGGGCCGCCCACGTGTACGAACAACGTGCCAACAACCGCATCATCCGTCCAAGCGCCGAATACACCGGCGTTGAGCAGCGCAAGTTCGTACCAATCGAACAACGCTGAATGGTGGCGGCCGGCACCGGGATCTGAATGCAACGCAGATCCCTGTAGGAGCGAGCTTGCTCGCGATGGAGTGTCATTCACATTGGTGTCGACTGACACACCATCGCGAGCAAGCTCGCTCCCACAGTGGATTGTGTTCACTTCAAGTCTGGTGCCAGGCCCCACCTTTTGTAACTACCGTGACCGAGTCCTGACGATGAACACACAATTTCGTAAACCGCTGCCCGGCAGCCACCTGGATTACTTCGATGTCCGCGCAGCGGTCGAGGCGATCCAGCCTGGCGCCTACGACACCCTGCCGTACACCTCCCGTGTACTGGCGGAAAACCTTGTGCGTCGCTGCGACCCGGCCACGCTCACCGAATCCCTGAAGCAATTCATCGAGCGCAAGCGCGACCTCGACTTCCCGTGGTTCCCGGCCCGCGTGGTGTGCCACGACATTCTCGGCCAGACCGCGCTGGTTGACCTCGCCGGCCTGCGTGACGCCATCGCCCTGCAGGGCGGTGATCCGGCGCAAGTCAACCCGGTGGTGCCGACCCAACTGATCGTCGACCACTCCCTGGCCGTCGAGCGCGGTGGCTTCGATCCGGAAGCGTTCGAGAAGAACCGCGCCATCGAAGACCGTCGCAACGAAGACCGCTTCCACTTCATCAACTGGACCAAGAAGGCGTTCAAGAACGTCGACGTGATCCCGCCGGGCAACGGCATCATGCACCAGATCAACCTGGAGAAAATGTCTCCGGTGATCCAGGTGCGTGACGGCGTGGCCTTCCCTGATACCTGCGTCGGCACCGACAGCCACACCCCGCACGTCGATGCGTTGGGCGTGATCGCCATCGGTGTCGGTGGTCTGGAAGCCGAAAGCGTAATGCTCGGCCGCGCATCGTGGATGCGTCTGCCGGAAAGCGTCGGCGTCGAGCTGACCGGCAAGCTGCAGCCGGGCATCACCGCCACCGACATGGTGCTGGCGCTGACCGAGTTCCTGCGCAAACAAAAAGTGGTTGGCGCGTGGCTGGAGTTCTTCGGTGAAGGTGCTGCGGCGCTGACCCTCGGCGACCGCGCGACCATCTCTAACATGGCCCCGGAGTACGGCGCCACCGCGGCGATGTTCTACATCGATCAGCAGACTATCGACTACCTCAAGCTCACCGGACGTGAAGACGAGCAGGTGCAGTTGGTCGAGAACTACGCCAAGCAGGTCGGCCTGTGGGCTGACAGCCTCAAAGGCGCGCAGTACGAGCGCGGCCTGACGTTCGACCTGTCTTCTGTGGTGCGCAACATGGCTGGCCCGAGCAACCCGCACGCCCGTGTGGCGGTGTCGGATCTGGCTGCCAAAGGTATCTCCGGTCAGTGGGACGATGTGCCAGGCCAAATGCCGGACGGCGCAGTGATCATCGCTGCCATCACCAGCTGCACCAACACCAGCAACCCGCGCAACGTGATCGCTGCCGGCCTGCTGGCGCGCAATGCCAACAAGCTCGGCCTGACCCGCAAGCCGTGGGTCAAGTCGTCCCTGGCACCGGGCTCCAAAACCGTGGCGCTGTACCTCGATGAAGCCGGTTTGACCGATGAGCTGGAACAGCTCGGTTTCGGCGTCGTGGCCTTCGCCTGCACCACCTGCAACGGCATGTCCGGCGCACTGGACCCGGTGATCCAGCAAGAGATCATCGACCGTGACCTGTACGCCACTGCTGTGTTGTCCGGTAACCGTAACTTCGACGGCCGGATTCACCCGTACGCCAAGCAGGCGTTCCTCGCATCGCCGCCATTGGTCGTTGCTTACGCCATTGCCGGTACCATCCGCTTCGACATCGAAAAAGATGTGCTGGGCGTGGTGGATGGCAAGGAAATCCGCCTGAAAGACATCTGGCCGAGCGACGAAGAAATCGACGCCGTGGTGAAAGCCTCGGTCAAGCCTGAGCAGTTCCGTCAGGTCTACATCCCGATGTTCGCGATCCACGAAGACACAGGCCCAAAAGTCGCGCCGCTGTACGAGTGGCGCGAGATGAGCACCTACATCCGCCGTCCGCCGTACTGGGAAGGCGCACTGGCCGGCGCCCGTCCGCTCAAGGGCATGCGCCCGCTGGCGGTGCTGCCGGACAACATCACCACCGATCACCTGTCGCCGTCCAACGCCATCATGCTCGACAGCGCCGCGGGCGAATACCTGGCGAAAATGGGCCTGCCGGAAGAGGACTTCAACTCCTACGCGACTCACCGTGGTGACCACCTGACCGCGCAGCGCGCGACCTTCGCCAACCCGAAACTGTTCAACGAAATGGTTCTGGAAAACGGCAAGGTCAAGCAGGGTTCGCTGGCCCGCGTCGAGCCGGAAGGCAAAGTGATGCGCATGTGGGAAGCCATCGAGACCTACATGGATCGCAAGCAGCCGCTGATCATCATCGCAGGTGCCGACTACGGTCAGGGTTCGTCCCGCGACTGGGCGGCCAAGGGCGTGCGCCTGGCGGGTGTGGAAGCGATTGCCGCCGAAGGTTTCGAGCGCATTCACCGCACCAACCTGGTGGGCATGGGCGTGTTGCCGCTGGAATTCAAGCCGGGCACCAACCGCCACACCCTGGCCATCGACGGCAGCGAAACCTACGACGTGATTGGCGACCGCACCCCGCGTGCCGAGCTGACCCTGGTGATCCATCGCAAGAATGGCGAGCGCGTCGATGTGCCGGTGACCTGCCGCCTCGACACTGCTGAAGAAGTGTCGATCTACGAAGCCGGTGGCGTGCTGCAACGCTTCGCCCAGGACTTCCTCGAAGAATCGGCGGTTGCTGTTTAACACACGCTTTGCAGACACGGGACTTTAAGTCCCGTGTCTGTTTTCAGATTAGGAGTAACGAGCACCATGGCTCATGCACCGCAGATCAAAATTCCAGCGACATACATGCGTGGCGGCACCAGCAAAGGCGTGTTTTTCAGCCTGAAGGATTTGCCTGAAGCGGCACAGGTCCCGGGTCAGGCCCGCGACGCTTTGCTGCTGCGGGTGATCGGCAGCCCCGACCCGTACGACAAACAAATCGACGGCATGGGTGGCGCGACTTCCAGCACCAGCAAAACCGTGATCCTGTCGAAAAGCATCAAGGCCGATCACGATGTCGATTACCTGTTCGGTCAGGTGTCCATCGACAAGCCCTTCGTGGACTGGAGCGGCAACTGCGGCAACCTGTCGGCGGCGGTCGGTTCGTTCGCCGTCAGCAATGGCCTGGTGGACGCCAGCCGCATCCCGCACAACGGCGTGGCGGTGGTTCGCGTGTGGCAGGCCAACATTGGCAAGACCATCATCGCCCACGTGCCGATCACCAATGGTGAAGTACAGGAAACCGGCGATTTCGAACTCGACGGCGTGACCTTCCCGGCGGCCGAAGTGCAGATCGAGTTCCTCGATCCGGCGGCGGACGAAGAGGGCGGCGGCGGTTCGATGTTCCCTACCGGCAACCTGGTGGACGACCTGGATGTGCCCGGCGTCGGCACCTTCAAGGCCACGATGATCAACGCTGGTATCCCGACGATTTTCGTCAATGCCGAAGACATCGGCTACAAGGGCACCGAGTTGCAGGGCGCGATCAACGGCGACCCGAAAGCCTTGCTGATGTTCGAAACCATCCGCGCTTACGGCGCATTGCGCATGGGCCTGATCTCGAACGTCGACGAAGCGGCCAAGCGGCAGCACACGCCGAAGGTGGCCTTCGTCGCCAAACCGGCGGATTACGTATCGTCCAGTGGTAAGGCCATTGCGGCGGGTGATGTCGACCTGCTGGTGCGTGCACTGTCCATGGGCAAGTTGCACCACGCGATGATGGGTACTGCTGCGGTGGCAATCGGCACGGCGGCAGCGATCACCGGTACGCTGGTTAACCTCGCGGCAGGCGGTATCGAACGCAACGCGGTGCGCTTCGGCCACCCGTCCGGTACCTTGCGCGTCGGCGCCGAGGCCAGCCAGGTCAATGGCGAGTGGACCGTGAACAAAGCGATCATGAGCCGCAGTGCACGGGTGTTGATGGAAGGGTTTGTCCGTGTGCCGGGTGATTCTTTCTAAGATCATCCAAACCCCTGTGGGAGCGAGCTTGCTCGCGATGGGGCCAACACATTCAATACGTGTGCTGGCTGATGCACCGCCATCGCGAGCAAGCTCGCTCCCACAGTGGCCTGCATTTCAATCATAAGAATTTGTCATTGACTGAGATTGCCCTGAACCGAGGTCCCATCAACGAACACCGCAGAGTGAATCGAACATGAGTGCCAACGTCGACCTGAACAACCGCCCCGACTACGACAAGGTCCTGCAGGACATTGCCGATTACGTCCTCAACTACAAGATCGAGTCAAAAGAGGCGCTGGATACTGCGCGCAACTGTCTGATCGATACCTTGGGTTGCGGCCTGCTGGCCCTGCGTTTTCCCGAGTGCACCAAGCATTTGGGGCCAGTGGTAGAAGGCACTGTCGTGCCGTTCGGCGCCCGGGTGCCGGGGACCAGTTACCGGCTCGATCCTGTGAAGGCGGCGTGGGACATCGGCTGCATCGTGCGCTGGCTCGACTACAACGACACCTGGCTCGCGGCGGAGTGGGGGCATCCGTCGGACAACCTCGGCGGTATTCTCGCGGTAGCCGACCATTTATCACAAAAGCACCTGGCTAATGGTGTGGCACCGCTGACCGTGCGTACAGTGCTTGAAGCGATGATCATGGCCCATGAGATTCAAGGCGTGATTGCCCTGGAAAACTCGTTCAACCGTGTCGGCCTCGATCACGTCATTCTGGTGAAAGTGGCCTCGACCGCAGTCACCGCCAAGCTGATGGGTGCCAATCGCGAGCAGTTGTTGTCGGCGTTGTCTCACGCCTTTGCTGACGGTCAGGCATTGCGCACGTATCGGCATGCGCCGAATGCCGGTTCGCGTAAATCCTGGGCGGCGGGGGATGCGTCCAGTCGTGGCGTGCGTTTGGCGGACATGGCGATGCGCGGCGAAATGGGTATTCCCGGTGTGTTGAGTGCCAGGCAGTGGGGGTTTTACGACGTATTGTTCAGCCACACTAACAATGATCTGGCGCTCAAGCCTGAAGACAGGCGTGCGTTCAGTTTCTCGCGACCGTACGGCAGTTATGTGATGGAAAACGTGTTGTTCAAGATCAGTTTTCCGGCCGAGTTCCATGCGCAAACGGCCTGTGAGGCGGCGGTGACCCTGCATCCGCAAGTGCGCAATCGTCTGCACGAAATCGACCGGATCGTCATCACCACTCACGAGTCGGCGATTCGCATCATTTCCAAGGTCGGCCCGCTGGCCAATGCCGCTGATCGCGATCACTGCATCCAGTACATGACTGCCGTGCCGCTGGTCTTTGGCAATCTGGTTGCCGAGTATTACGAAGATGATTTCCACAAGGCGCATCCGATCATCGATGTGTTGCGCGACAAGATGGTGATTGTCGAGGATCCGCGTTTCACCCGTGAGTATCTGGAGTCCGACAAGCGCTCCATTGCCAACGCTGTGCAGGTGTTTTTCAAGGACGGGTCGAGTACTGAAAACGTGGTGGTGGAATACCCGATTGGGCATCGTCGACGTCGGGTCGAAGGCATTCCGTTGCTGGAGGACAAGTTCAGGGCGAACTTGCTGACACGATTCACCAGTCAGCGTAGCGAAGAGATTTTTGCGTTGTGCAAGGATCGGCAGAAACTTGAGGCGACACCGGTAAACCGGTTTGTGGATTTGTTTGTTATCTAGGAGACCGAGTTATCGTTCATCGCGAGCAAGCTCGCTCCCACAGGAGATCTGCGGTGAACACAAACCAACTGTGGGAGCGAGCTTGCTCGCGATGAGGCCGGAACAGGCAATAAAGAACTACTTGAAACGCCGCTCCACACCTTTCTCCACGAGAATCTTCGCGGAGATTTCTTCTACGGAAAAGTGCGTGGAGTTGATGTTCGGAATGTTCTCGCGGCGGAACAGGTTTTCCACCTCGCGAACTTCGAACTCGCACTGGGCGTAGCTCGAATAGCGGCTGTTGGGCTTGCGCTCGTTGCGGATCGCGGTAAGGCGGTCCGGGTCGATGGTCAGGCCGAACAGCTTGTGCTGGTGGGCGCGCAGGGCGGACGGCAGTTGCAGGCGCTCCATGTCGTCTTCGGTCAGCGGGTAGTTGGCTGCACGGATACCGAACTGCATCGCCATGTACAGGCACGTCGGCGTCTTACCACATCGCGACACGCCCACTAGTATCAGGTCGGCCTTGTCGTAATAGTGCGTGCGGGCGCCGTCGTCGTTGTCGAGGGCGAAGTTAACGGCCTCGATACGCTCCATGTAGTTGGTGTTGGCGCCGATGGAGTGGGACTTGCCCACGGTATAGGAAGAATGCTCGGTCAGTTCCTGTTCAAGCGGTGCCAGGAACGTCGAGAAAATGTCGATCATGAAACCATTCGAGGTTGCGAGAATCTCACGAATGTCCTGATTGACGATGGTGTCGAAGATAATCGGACGGAAGCCGTCGGTTTCGGCGGCTTTGTTGATTTGTTGTACCATGGCCCGCGCTTTGTCCACGTTGTCGATGTACGGCCGCGTGACTTTGCTGAAGGTAATGTTTTCGAACTGCGCCAGAAGGCTTTGACCCAGGGTTTCGGCGGTAATGCCGGTACCATCGGAGATAAAGAAAGCAGATCGTTTCATTTGCACCTTGGGCCTTAAGCTAGTGACGAATCTTGGATATGATAGGCGCGATTTGCCGGCCGCCATTGGCCCGCATTCTCACTTATTTTCCAGGTCCAGGCCATATAACCGGCAAATGCTCACTTAAGCAGCCGGTTTCTGAGCTTTTCCAACACAGTTAGTGGAGAGATCACCTTGGTAGAGTACGTAGTTTCCCTCGATAAGCTCGGCAAACACGATGTTGAGCATGTGGGGGGCAAGAACGCATCCCTGGGCGAGATGATCAGCAACCTTGCAGGTGCCGGTGTATCGGTGCCCGGCGGCTTCGCCACGACCGCTCAGGCTTATCGTGATTTCCTGGAACTGAGCGGCCTGAATCAGCAGATTCACGATGCGCTCGATGCCCTGGACGTCGATGACGTGAATGCGCTGGCCAAGACCGGTGCCCAGATCCGCCAATGGATCATGGAAGCCGAGTTCCCTGAAAAACTGAATGCCGAAATTCGTACCGCGTTCGCCACGCTGTCCGCCGGCAACCCTGACATGGCCGTGGCCGTGCGTTCTTCCGCCACCGCCGAAGACTTGCCCGACGCATCCTTTGCCGGTCAGCAGGAAACCTTCCTGAACATCCGTGGTGTCGAAAACGTCATTCGCGCCGCCAAAGAGGTGTTCGCCTCGTTGTTCAACGACCGTGCCATTTCCTATCGCGTGCACCAGGGCTTCGACCACAAGCTGGTTGCCCTGTCCGCTGGCGTGCAGCGCATGGTCCGTTCCGAAACCGGCACTGCCGGCGTGATGTTCACCCTCGATACCGAGTCGGGCTTCCGTGACGTGGTGTTCATCACCGGCGCCTACGGCCTGGGTGAAACCGTCGTACAAGGCGCGGTGAACCCGGATGAGTTCTACGTTCACAAAGGCACGCTGGCCGCGGGTCGCCCGGCGATCCTGCGCCGCAACCTGGGTAGCAAAGCCATCAAGATGATCTACGGCGACGAGGCCAAGGCCGGTCGTTCGGTCAAGACCGTCGACGTGGACAAGGCTGAGCGCGCACGTTTCTGCCTGACCGACGCCGAAGTCAGCGAACTGGCCAAGCAGGCGATGATCATCGAGAAGCACTACCAGTGCCCGATGGACATCGAGTGGGCCAAGGACGGTGACGACGGCAAGCTGTACATCGTGCAGGCCCGTCCGGAAACCGTGAAGAGCCGCACCCAGGCCAACGTCATGGAACGTTACCTGTTGAAAGAAACCGGCACCGTGCTGGTGGAAGGTCGCGCCATCGGCCAGCGTATCGGCGCCGGCAAGGTCCGCATCATCAAGGACGTGTCCGAGATGGACAAGGTCCAGCCAGGCGACGTACTGGTTTCCGACATGACCGACCCGGACTGGGAGCCGGTCATGAAGCGCGCGAGCGCGATCGTCACCAACCGTGGCGGCCGTACTTGCCACGCGGCGATCATCGCCCGTGAGCTGGGTATTCCAGCGGTAGTAGGTTGCGGCAACGCCACCCAGCTGTTGAAAGATGGCCAGGGCGTGACCGTTTCCTGCGCTGAAGGCGACACCGGTTTCATCTTCGAAGGCGAACTGGGCTTCGACATCAAGAAGAACTCCGTGGACGCCATGCCTGAGCTGCCGTTCAAGATCATGATGAACGTCGGTAACCCGGACCGCGCCTTCGACTTCGCACAGCTGCCGAACGCCGGTGTGGGCCTGGCCCGCCTGGAGTTCATCATCAACCGCATGATCGGCGTGCACCCCAAGGCACTGCTGAACTACGACGGCCTGCCGCTGGACATCAAGGAAAGCGTCGACAAGCGCATCGCCGGTTACAACGATCCGGTCGGCTTCTACGTCGAGAAACTGGTCGAAGGCATCAGCACCCTGGCGGCTGCGTTCTGGCCGAAAAAGGTCATCGTGCGTCTGTCGGACTTCAAGTCCAACGAATACGCCAACCTGATCGGCGGCAAGCTATACGAGCCGGAAGAAGAGAACCCGATGTTGGGCTTCCGCGGTGCCTCGCGTTACATCAGCGAATCGTTCCGCGACTGCTTCGAGCTCGAATGCCGCGCCCTCAAGCGCGTGCGCAACGAGATGGGCCTGACCAACGTCGAAATCATGGTGCCGTTCGTCCGTACCTTGGGCGAAGCGAGCCAGGTGGTGGATCTGCTGGCGGAAAATGGTCTGGCTCGTGGCCAGAACGGCCTGCGCGTGATCATGATGTGCGAACTGCCGTCCAACGCCATCCTGGCTGAAGAGTTCCTCGAGTTCTTCGACGGTTTCTCCATCGGCTCCAACGACCTGACCCAGCTGACCCTGGGCCTGGACCGTGACTCCGGCATCATCGCCCACCTGTTCGACGAGCGTAATCCGGCGGTCAAGAAGCTGCTGGCCAATGCGATTGCCGCGTGCAACAAGGCCGGCAAATACATCGGTATCTGCGGTCAGGGTCCTTCGGACCACCCGGACCTGGCCAAGTGGCTGATGGAGCAGGGCATTGAAAGCGTTTCGTTGAACCCTGACTCCGTACTGGAAACCTGGTTCTTCCTGGCGGAAGGTCAAGCTTCGGCCTGATCCGGTGTAAACGGGCCGCCCCTTTCTGTGGGAGCGAGCTTGCTCGCGATGGACGTCAACGATAACGCGTTTATCCTGGATAAACGTGGTGTCCCGAGTTCTTCGCGAGCAGGGCTCGCTCCTACAGGGAGCGGTCTTTATGTGATTCAAGCAGGGCGGGCTCCATCTGGATGCCGCCCTTTTTTGTGCAAGAGATTATGCAAAGCAGCAGCAACCTATTTCCTGTCGCCCTGATCAGTGCCGAACGGCGCGGTGATCTGAGCGAAGATGTGTATCGTTTGAAACCCGGTAACAGTCCCGACTTCACCGTCGAATTGGCTGTGACACGCCTTGGCATGGCCGATGAGTCGTCCTCCCGTGGCGTGCCGGTGATCCTGCTGCACGGCAGCTTTTCCAATCGCCGGTTCTGGTTTTCTCCCAAAGGCCTGGGGTTGGGCGCTTACCTGGCCCGTCTGGGGTTCGATGTCTGGATTCCGGAAATGCGCGGTCACGGCCTGTCCCAGCGTAACCACGACTACCGCAAGAACCGTGTTGCCGACTACGCACGCTATGACCTGCCGGCCATTGGCGCGTTCGTGCGCGAACAGAGCGGGCAGGTGCCACACTGGATCGGTCACTCACTGGGCGGTATTACACTGGCCGCAGCGCTGGGTGGCGAGTACATCGGTGAGCCCGTCGTGGCCTCGGCGGCGTTTTTCGGTACACAAGTCAGTCGCACCTACTGGCCATTGAAGATTCCGCCGGTAGAGTGGAGCGGTCGCTTCATTCTCAAGCGTTTTGCCCAGTTGTCCGGCTCAAGGCTCAAGCGCGGTCCGGAGGACGAGCCCATCGGCCTGGCCCTGGAAGGCATGCGCTGGTACGGTCTGTTCGGGCGCTTTGGCGATGCCGATAAAAACTGGTGGGCGGGTTTGGCCGAGGTCAAGTTGCCGGTGCTTGCCGTGAGCGCTGCGGGTGATCATCAGGATCCTGCGTGGGCGTGTCGCAAGCTGTTCGAGCAATTCGGTTCCGAGCACAAGCAATTCATCAACCTGGAGCGCGAGCAGGGCTTCGGCGACAATTTCGGTCACGTGGAAATGCTCGTCAGCAAGGCAGCCCAGGCTGAAGTCTGGCCTTTGGTGACGCGCTGGTTGGCCGATCAACAGACACCTTTGCCGGGAGCGCAACAGGATTTGGTCGCGGCGATCTGAGCCTGACGCTCTGACAAGGGCATTTCGCTCCGGTCGGCTTGCGGCTAAGATATGACGCATTGAGCTGTTCTGGTCACTTTCCGACATCCTCGATTGTCTTCCTCTTACAGGAGTTTCTCGATGAACCATTACATCACGCCTGACCTGTGCGACGCCTATCCGGAGCTGGTGCAGGTGCTGGAACCGATGTTCAGCAATTTCGGCGGCCGTGATTCCTTCGGCGGCGAAATCGTGACCATCAAATGCTTTGAAGACAACTCGCGGGTCAAGGAGCAGGTCGAGCTCAAGGGGAATGGCAAAGTGCTGGTGGTAGACGGTGGCGGTTCCCTGCGTCATGCGTTGCTCGGTGACATGCTGGCCGAGAAAGCCGCGAAAAACGGTTGGGAAGGGCTGGTGATCTACGGTTGCATCCGCGACGTCGATATCATCGCGCAGACCGATCTGGGCGTTCAGGCCCTCGCCAGCCACCCGAGGAAATCCGACAGGCGCGGGCTCGGCGATCTCAACGTTGTGGTGACGTTTGCCGGCGTGACGTTCCGTCCAGGCGAATACATTTATGCGGACAACAACGGCGTGATCATCTCGCCCAGCCCGCTGAAAATGCCTGAATAAAGCGCCGGTTGACCAAAGGAGTGCGGATGTTCGAGGAAGAAAACGCGCAATGGGGGCTGGTGCATGCCCTGGTGCTGGACGGTAAAGGCGGTGCGCGTTCGATTGCCCGGACTGAACTCGATGACTTGCAGCTGCAGGCCCATGAAAGCCTGTGGCTGCACTGGGATCGCAGTCATCCGCAAACCCGGACCTGGTTGCGCAAATCCAGCGGTCTGAGCGAATTCAGCTGTGACCTGTTACTCGAAGAAAACACCCGTCCGCGACTTTTGCAGCTTTCGGACAGCGAGCTGCTGCTATTTTTGCGCGGGGTCAATCTGAACCCTGGCGCCGAACCGGAAGACATGGTGTCGGTGCGGATTTTCGGCTCTGCCCAGCGTGTCATTTCCCTGCGTTTGCGTCCTTTGCGTGCCACTGACGAGTTGCTGGTGCAACTGTCCGAGGGCAAGGGGCCGAAAACTGCCTCCGAACTCATCCTTTGCATGGCGCAGTACCTCACCAACAAGGTGCAGGATCTGGTCAGCTGTCTCTCGGAAGTGGTCGATGAGGAAGAAGAAAAGCTGGATGCCGACGAACGGTATACTCCTGAGCACGGGGCGGTTTTGCAGATTCGTCGCCGGGCGGCTGCGTTGAAGCGCTTTCTGGCTCCGCAGCGGGACATTTTCGGGCAGTTGACGCGAATCAAGTTGCCCTGGTTCGTCGAGGATGACGGCGATTACTGGAACGAATTGAACAACAGCCTGACCCGCTACCTCGAAGAGCTGGAATTGACCCGGGAGCGGGTGGGGCTGGTCCTGGAGGCTGAAGACCGTCGCTTGAGCGTGCGCATGAACCGCACGATGTATCGCTTCGGGATCATCACCGGGATCTTTTTGCCGATGAGTTTTCTGGCCGGGCTTTTGGGGATCAACGTCGGTGGAATTCCATTCTCTGCCAGCCCTTACGGCTTTCTGATCGCTTGCCTGATGATGGTCTCGGTGGCACTCGGGCAGTGGTGGTTGTTCCGACGTTTGCGCTGGGTCTGAGGGAAACCATGTGACCCGACCAAAACTGACCGCGTCTCCCACAGACATCACGAGAGGTGCGTATGCACGATCCGTTTGAACAGTCTTTACGCGACATGCTCAACGCCTCACCGTCCACCCGGGACGACGATGCGTGCCTGGGGCGTGTGCTGAAAACCGCCAACCGCCAGGTCGGCGCCGGTGATCTGTTCAGCCTGCTGGGGCGCTGGTTGCCCGCACTGATGATCGCCCTGAATAACGGATCGGCCCATGTCGCGCCGGTATCCCGTCTTCGTAAACCTACTGCTCGCACTGCTGATAAGGCTGATTGAATATGGAACTTGATCTCTGGACTCAGAGCCTCGTCACTGCAATGACTGCGTTGTGGACCAAGGTTGCGAACTTCATTCCGAACCTGTTCGGCGCACTGGTTGTGCTGCTGTTGGGTTTTGTCGTGGCCAAACTGCTGGACACCTTGCTCTCGAAGTTGCTCGCCAAACTGGGCCTTGATCGCTTGATGGGTGGCACCGGTCTGACCAAATTGCTGTCCCGTGCAGGGTTGCAAGTTCCTATTTCGACGCTGATCGGCAAAATCGTCTATTGGTTCGTTCTGCTGATTTTTCTGGTTTCTGCCGCAGAATCCCTTGGCCTTGAGCGAGTTTCAGCTACGCTGGACATGCTTGCGTTGTATTTGCCGAAGGTGTTCGGCGCGGCGCTGGTGTTGCTGGTCGGTGTCTTGCTGGCGCAACTGGCCAACGGGCTGGTGCGCGGAGCGGCAGAAGGCGTGGGGCTGGACTATGCTTCAGGGCTTGGACGGATTGCCCAGGGCCTGGTGATTATCATCAGTATTTCGGTTGCGATCAGCCAGTTGGAGGTCAAGACTGACCTGCTGAACCATGTGATCGTGATTGTGTTGATAACCGTTGGTCTGGCAGTAGCGCTGGCCATGGGGTTGGGAAGCCGGGAAATTGCCGGCCAGATTCTTGCGGGAATCTACGTGCGTGAGCTGTACCAGGTTGGGCAACAAGTGCGTGTTGGCGAGGTCGAAGGCCAGATCGAAGAGATCGGCACGGTTAAAACCACATTGCTGACCGATGAGGGTGAGCTAGTCTCTCTTTCCAATCGGATCCTCCTTGAGCAGCATGTGAGTAGCCGCTAACCCGGCAAACCCTGCTAATGTATGCCGCCGCAAAATGCCTGCTCACGCTGGCTGCGGCGGACATTGACCTGACTGTCGGCCCGACTTGTTTTGAATAAAGCCCAATCGTTATCCATGCGCTACGACCCCCGCGAGCTCTCTGATGAGGAGTTGGTCGCGCGCTCGCATACCGAGCTGTTTCACGTAACACGCGCCTATGAAGAACTGATGCGGCGTTACCAGCGAACATTATTTAACGTGTGCGCACGATATCTAGGGAACGATCGCGACGCAGACGATGTCTGTCAGGAGGTCATGTTGAAGGTGCTGTATGGCCTGAAGAACTTCGAAGGTAAATCGAAGTTCAAGACATGGCTATATAGCATCACGTACAACGAGTGCATCACACAGTATCGGAAGGAACGGCGAAAGCGTCGCTTGATGGACGCATTGAGTCTTGACCCCCTCGAGGAAGCGTCTGAAGAAAAGACGCCGAAACCTGAGGAAAAAGGCGGACTTGATCGCTGGTTGGTGTATGTGAACCCGATTGATCGTGAAATTCTGGTGCTACGATTTGTCGCAGAGCTGGAGTTTCAGGAAATCGCAGACATCATGCATATGGGTTTGAGCGCAACAAAAATGCGGTACAAACGCGCTCTAGATAAATTGCGTGAGAAATTTGCAGGCATTGCTGAAACTTAGTTCAGCGCAAATATCTCTTACGTGTAGGCAAGTTCTGTTAGACTTGCCGCCGAGTTGTCCCCCGGTTTGCGGGACTGCTTCACAATCACCAGATGGGGATTTAACGGATGAAACTGAAAAACACCTTGGGCTTGGCCATTGGTTCTCTTATTGCCGCCACTTCCATCGGCGCTCTGGCACAGGGCCAAGGCGCAGTTGAAATCGAAGGCTACGCAAAGAAGCAATATTTCGATAGCGACCGTAACTTCAAGAACGACGGCATCCTGCCGGGTGGTTCTATCGGTTACTTCCTGACAGACGACGTTGAACTGCGTCTGGCCTACGACGAAGTGCACAATGCCCGTGCAAACGATGGCAAGAACGTTAAGGGCGCGAACACCGCTCTGGACGCTCTGTACCACTTCAACAACCCAGGCGACATGCTGCGTCCTTACGTCTCGGGCGGTTTCTCCGACCAGAGCATCGACCAGAACGGCTCGAACGGTCGTAACCGTTCCACCTTCGCCAACGTTGGCGGCGGTGCCAAGCTGTACTTCACTGACAACTTCTACGCCCGTGCTGGCGTTGAAGCTCAGTACAACATCGACCAGGGCAACACCGAGTGGGCTCCTAGCGTCGGTATCGGTGTGAACTTCGGTGGCGGCAGCAAGCCAGCTGCTGCTCCAGTTCCAGCTCCGGAAGTTTGCTCTGACAGCGACAACGATGGCGTTTGCGACAACGTTGACAAGTGCCCAGACACCCCAGCCAACGTAACTGTTGACGCTGACGGCTGCCCGGCAGTTGCTGAAGTTGTTCGTGTTGAGCTGGACGTGAAGTTCGACTTCGACAAGTCGGTAGTCAAGCCAAACAGCTACGGCGACATCAAGAACCTGGCTGACTTCATGAAGCAGTACCCATCCACCAGCACTACTGTTGAAGGTCACACTGACTCCGTCGGTCCTGACGCTTACAACCAGAAACTGTCCGAGCGTCGTGCAAACGCCGTTAAACAAGTTCTGACCAACCAGTACGGTGTTGAATCGTCCCGCGTTCAGTCTGTTGGCTACGGCGAATCCCGCCCAGTTGCTGACAACAAAACTGACGCTGGTCGTGCAGTTAACCGTCGCGTAGAAGCGCAGGTTGAAGCTCAAGCTAAGTAATTAGCTCGCAGCTCTGAAAAGCCCGGCTCAGGCCGGGCTTTTCTTTGTCTGCGATTTAGTGGAACAGGTGAAACTACGCTGACTGATCTGCCGCCATCACAGGCAATTCACGCTCCCACAGCGATTGAGTTGCACAGGCTGCCACTGCACCGATCACCAGTATGGCAGGGCTTTTCAGCTGGAATCTGTAGGCAGCTTCATCCATGTTTGTGAGAGTGCTCCGACATTCCCGTTGATGGGGCAAGGAGGCATTTTCAATCATGGCCACGGGCGTATCCGTTGCCATGCCGCCGGCCAATAGCTGCTCACGGATTTCACCGAGCTTGGCCACTCCCATGTAAATCACCAGCGTCGTTCCGCCTTGGGCCAGTGCCTGCCAGTTCAATTGGCTGTCGTCCTGGGTGTGTGCGGTGACCAGCGTGACACCACGGGCTACACCGCGCAAAGTCAGCGGAATATCGCATTGCGTTGCCCCCGCCAGCCCGGCAGTGATGCCGTTGACCAACTCGGCTTCGACCCCACGCTCACGCAGCCACTGCGCCTCTTCACCACCGCGGCCGAAAATGCATGGATCGCCGCCCTTGAGCCGCGCTACGCATTTACCCTGCCGGGCATAACGAAGCATCAGGCGATGGATGAACGCTTGTGGGGTAGAGCGGCAGCCGCCACGCTTGCCCACCGGAATGATCCGCGCCCCAGGGCAATGCTCGAGTACCGCGACATTGACCAGGTCATCGATCAGCACCACATCTGCCTCGCGCAAGGCACGTACCGCCTTCAACGTGAGCAACTCCGGATCACCCGGGCCCGCACCTACCAGCCAGACTTTTGCACTCATAGTGTTTTCCTCACGAGAAGACGGTGACTGGCTGCGCCGTGGCAGCCAGCAGGCGTTTGATTTCCGGAACGCAGGACCCGCATTGCGTGCCGCAACCCAGTTCTTGCTTGAGCCCCTGCAAGTCCAGGCCACGGCTGATGCCGGCGCAGATCGCGTTCTGGCCGACGTTCTTGCAATTGCACAGGATCTTGTTCGAGTTGAAGGGCATGTCGAGATTGCCCGGTGGTGCGCTCAGCGGCGCAAGCAGCCAGCGCCGCAGTTGCTGGTCCGCGCGACCTTCGAGCCACAGCCCCTGCAACCAGTGCTGGGCAAGGGTTTCACCGGCCAGTCGAATGGCAGTGATCCGGCCATTTTCGATCCGCACGCGCTTGCCTATGGCCCGTCGAGGGTCGTCGTAAGCCAGTACCGGGCCGTCATCGAGCGCCAGGTTTTTATCGATTTCGCTTAGCAACTCTGCCGAAGGTGCTGAAGTATTGGCAGCCCGCACAAGCAGGGCAGGGCGCTCACGGCCAACCAGACTGAGACTGACGTAGGAAAACGCCTCACAGAGCGGTCGTAGCGTTTCAAAATGCCGTTGAACATCGCCCTCGATCAGTGCGAATAGTTTCCAGGGCAAATCCACCGGATCCAGGCGAACGCCGCTGTGTTTAAGTTCGGGCTGTTTCGACAAAGGATCGAATGCGGGCAGAGTGAGACTGTTCACCCCGCCCTTGAGAAAACGATCGCCCCAATGCATCGGCAAAAAGGCCTGGCCTGGACGCACGCTGTCATCGCTGGCAACCGCGACGACGATTGCGCCGCGCCTGCTTTTCAGGCTGACCAGATCCCCCGGCTGCAGGCGATGGCGGCGCAGTTCGTCCGGGTGCAGGCTCAACTCCGCTTCGCTGACATGGCCAAACAGCTGCGCAGCGGTGCCGGTGCGGCTCATGCCGTGCCATTGATCGCGCAGACGGCCGGTGATCAGGGTCAGCGGGAAGCGTGCATCGCGTTGCTCTTTGGCGGCACGGTATGGATCGGCCACGAACTGTGCGCGCCCATTGGCAGTGGCAAATACCCCGTCGACGTACAGCCGGGCCGTGCCTTCAACGGCACCCGCAGGGAAGGGCCACTGCTGCGGGCCGAGACGATCGATCAGTGCATGGCTGATACCGGACAGATCCAGGTCGCGACCTTGAGTCAGTTGTTTGTATTCGTCAAAGACCTGAGCGGGATTATCAAATTCAAACAGGCTGGCTTGGCCGGGACGCAGGTGTTTTTCCAGGCGTTGTGCGAAATCTACGGTGATTGCCCAGTCCGGCCGCGCCTCACCCGGTGCGACGATTGCCTGGCGTACGTGGGAAATGCGTCGCTCGGAGTTGGTCACGCAACCTTCCTTTTCCCCCCAACTGGCGGCGGGCAACAGAAGGTCGGCGAACTTCGCGGTTTCAGTGGTGCTGAAGGCTTCCTGCAACACCACGAACGGGCAGGCTTGCAGAGCTGCGCGCACGGCCGTCTGGTCCGGCATGGATTGCGCGGGGTTGGTGCAGGCGATCCACAACGCCTTGATCTTGCCGTTGCGCACTTGCTCGAACAATTCGATCGCAGTGAGCCCGGGGCTTTCCGGCAGTTGCTCGACGCCCCAGTAGGACGCCACTTGCGCACGGTGTTGTGCATTGGCGGCGTCACGGTGACCGGGCAGCAAGTTGGACAAACTGCCGGTTTCCCGTCCGCCCATGGCATTTGGCTGACCGGTGAGGGAGAAAGGTCCGGCGCCGGGACGACCGATCTGCCCGGTGGCCAGGTGCAGATTGATCAATGCACTGTTTTTCGCGCTGCCGGCGGTGGACTGGTTAAGCCCCATGCACCACAGCGACAGAAAGCTCGGTGATGTGCCGATCCACTCGGCACATTGCTGCAATTGCCCGAGGCTGATACCGCAGAGCTGCGAAACCATTTGCGGCGTGTAGTCACGCACCAGGTTTTTCAGCTCGGCCAGGCCTTCGGTGTGGTCCCTGATGAAGTCACGATCTATCCAGTCTTCCCACAGCAGCAGATGCAAAATCCCATGGAACAAGGCGACATCGGTGCCCGGCAAGATCGCCAGGTGCAGGTCAGCCAGATCGCAGGTATCTGTGCGACGTGGGTCAATGACGATGACCTTCATCTGCGGCCGGCGGGATTTGGCTGCTTCCAGCCGGCGAAACAGCACCGGGTGGGCGTAGGCCATGTTGCTGCCGACGATCATCACGCAATCGCTCAGCTCCAGGTCTTCGTAGCTGCAGGGCGGGGCGTCGGCACCCAGGCTGCGCTTGTAGCCGACCACCGCCGATGACATGCACAGGCGCGAATTGCTGTCGATGTTGTTGGTGCCTACCAGGGCACGCGCCAGCTTGTTGAAGGCGTAGTAGTCCTCGGTCAACAGTTGCCCGGAAATGTAGAACGCCACGCTGTCCGGGCCATGTTCGGCAATGGTCGCGGCAAACACGCTGGTGGCGTGATCGAGGGCGGTATCCCAATCGGTGCGGTGGCGGGCCAGGCTTTTACCGAGGCGCAGTTCGGGGTACAACGCCCGCGCCGTCAAGTCGCCGGTCAGGTGCAGGGTCGAACCCTTGCTGCACAGTTTGCCGAAATTGGCCGGGTGCGCCGGGTCGCCGCTGACGCCGAGGATGTGCTCGCCGTCGTGCTCGATCAGCACCCCGCAGCCGACCCCGCAGTAACAGCAGGTGGACGCAGTGATCTGGCGGTCCATCAGCCTGCATCCCGCAGGGCCAGCATCACCCGGCCATTTTCCACCCGGGCGAGATGGTGATGGGCACAGCCGATGTCCGGGGCCAGGGCTTCGCCGCTTTCCAGGTCGATTTGCCAGTTGTGCAGCGGGCAGGCCACACGCTTGCCGTAGACCAGACCTTGGGACAACGGGCCGCCCTTGTGCGGGCAGCGGTCGTCGAGGGCGAACACTTCGTCGTCGCTGGTACGGAAAATCGCGATGTCTCCCTTTGGCCCGGCGATGATCCGCGAGCCCAGGGCATTGATCTCTTCCAGTGCACAGATATCCAGCCAGTTCATGCCAGCACCTCCAGGTTTTTCACGGGGATGACGTCGAATTCTTTTTTCAGCTGGGGCTGTTCCAGGCGCTCTTTCCACGGATCCTGTTCGAACGACAGGGAGAATTGCAGGCGATCGTTGAGCGCCTTGCGCCGCTCCGGATCTTCCAGCACGGCTTTCTTGATGTGTTCCATGCCGACCCGTTGCAGGTAGTGCACGGTGCGCTCGAGGTAGAAGGCTTCTTCGCGATAGAGCTGCAGGAATGCACCGTTGTATTCGCGCACTTCTTCGGCGGTTTTCAGTTTGACGAAAAATTCCGCGACTTCGGTCTTGATCCCGCCGTTGCCGCCGATGTACATCTCCCAGCCGGAGTCCACACCGATAATTCCCACATCCTTGATACCGGCTTCCGAGCAGTTGCGCGGGCAACCGGAGACAGCCAGTTTCACCTTGTGCGGCGACCACATGTTGAACAGGTCATGTTCCAGTTCAATGCCCAGCTGTGTTGAATTCTGGGTGCCAAAGCGGCAGAACTCGCTGCCGACGCAGGTTTTCACTGTGCGGATGGATTTGCCATAGGCGTGGCCGGACGGCATGTCCAGGTCTTTCCACACCCCCGGCAGGTCTTGCTTGCGAATACCCAGCAAGTCGATGCGCTGGCCACCGGTGACCTTGACCATCGGCACGTTGTACTTGTCGGCGACGTCGGCAATGCGCCGCAGCTCTGAAGGATTGGTCACACCGCCCCACATCCGCGGGACTACAGAGTAGGTGCCGTCTTTCTGAATATTGGCGTGGGCGCGTTCATTGATCAGGCGCGATTGCGGATCGTCCTTGGCTTCTCCTGGCCAGGTGGAGATCAGGTAGTAGTTGAGCGCCGGGCGGCAGGTGGCGCAGCCGTTGGGTGTGCGCCAGTTCAGGTAGCTCATGGTGCCGGCGATGGTCAGCAGGTGCTGCTCGCGGATGGCCTGGCGGATTTGCCCGTGGTTGAGATCGCTGCAGCCGCAGATGGCCTTTTCGCTTTTCGGTTTGACGTCCGCCGCGCCGCCCACGGTGTTGATCAGGATCTGCTCCACCAAACCCGCGCACGAGCCGCAGGAGCTGGCAGCCTTGGTGTGTTTCTTGACGTCGTCGACACTGAACAGCCCGTGCTCCTGGATCGCCTTGACGATGGTGCCTTTGCACACGCCGTTGCAGCCGCAGACTTCGGCGTTGTCGGCCATGCTCATGGCTTTGTCCTGGCCTTGATGTCCTACGTCGCCAAGCGCATTTTCACCGAACATCAAGTGATCGCGGATCTCACTGATGGCATGGTTTTCACGGATCTGCCGGAAATACCAGCCGCCATCCGCCGTATCGCCGTACAGGCAGGCGCCCACCAGCACGTCATCCTTGATCACCAGTTTTTTGTAGATGCCGCCAATCGGGTCCGAGAGGGTAATGGTCTCGGTGCCTTCACCGCCCATGAAGTCGCCGGCGGAAAACAGGTCGATACCGGTAACCTTCAATTTGGTCGAGGTCACCGAACCCTTGTAGGTGGCAAAACCCAGTTGGGCCAGGTGGTTGGCGCAGACTTTGGCCTGTTCGAACAGCGGCGCCACCAAACCATAGGCGATACCGCGGTGGCTGGCACACTCGCCGATGGCATAGATCCGTGGGTCGTAAGTTTGCATTGTGTCGTTGACCAGAATCCCGCGGCTGCACGGAATGCCGGATTTCTCCGCCAATTCGGTATTGGGGCGAATGCCGGCGGCCATCACTACCAGGTCAGCGGGAATGATGTCGCCGTTCTTGAATTGCACCGAACCGACCCGGCCGTTGCCAGCGTCGTGCAAGGCCTGGGTCTGCTCGCACAGGCGAAAGTGCAGGCCGCGAGATTCCAGCGCGGTTTGCAGCAACTGGCCGCTGGTCTTGTCCAGTTGCCGCTCCAGCAACCACTCGCCGATATGCACCACGGTGACGTGCATGCCCCGCAGCATCAGGCCGTTGGCGGCCTCCAGGCCGAGCAGGCCGCCGCCGATCACTACGGCGTGCCGGTGGGTTTTCGCGGTGTCGATCATGGCCTGGGTGTCGGCGATGTCGCGGTAGCCGATCACGCCGTCAAGGGTGTTGCCGGGAATGGGCAGGATGAAAGGCGTTGAGCCGGTGGCGATCAGCAGGCGATCGTATTCGGCTTCGCTGCCGTCTTCGGCAATGACCCGGCGCTTGACCCGGTCGATCTCCACCACCTTGCGGTTGAGCAGCAGCTTGATGTTGTTTTCCAGGTACCAGTCCAGGTCGTTGAGCACGATTTCTTCGAAGGTCTGTTCGCCCGCCAGCACCGGCGACAGCAGGATGCGGTTGTAGTTGGTGTGCGGTTCGGCACCGAAGACCGTGATGTCGTACAGCTCCGTGCTCAGTTTGAGCAGCTCTTCCAGGGTCCGGACCCCGGCCATGCCGTTGCCGATCATCACCAGTTTTAGTTTTTTCATCAGGTTCTCCGGGGAGCTCGGGCCTGCCTCATCAGTGGCAGGCCATGCTCGACAAATTTTGCGCAAACAAAAAAAGGCGTCCCGCTAGTTGCCTAGCGAGGACGCCTTTGTCCTGGTCCCGTTCTCTCGGGAAGTGCAACCTTCGTCGTTGAAGCCTGCGCTGTATGTCTGTTGAAAGAGGTAATGCAGTGGTTATGCCAAGTCGCTCAAATCCCGTGTTTGTTGGCATTTTCCCCGTTCACAAGGGCAGAACCGTGAGGGAGTGCACCGATTCAAGGCGCTTTGCCCGCTAATGGAGCGCAACCATCAGCAGCACCAGATTGAGCAGCAACGATACCAGCGCCAATGTTCGCCAGACTTTCAGCGGTTCGCGCTCCAGCAAAGGCCTGGGGCGCACGCTCAAGCTGTGGCGCTCGCCCTGTTCGATCAGTAGCAGCCATTCTTCCGCTGTTTCGAAACGCTGGTCGGGGGCCGCCGCCACGGCGCGCTCCAGGCTATGGGCGATCCAGTCCGGCAGGTCGGGCCGGTAGCGGCTGGCGTTGACCGGGAGGCCAAACCTCGGGCGCTGGAAGGCTTCGATTTCGCCATAGGGGTAATGCCCGGTGAGCAGGAAATACAGGGTTACTCCGACGGCGTACAAGTCCTGCTGTGGCGTCGGTACTTCGCCGCGAAAGGCTTCGGGCGCGATGTAACTGGGTGTACCCGGCAGCGCCCAGGGCAGATCTTGCGAAAGCCCGGGGCAGTAGGCGAGGCCGAAATCCAGCAGGCGCAACTCACCATCGTCCCCCAGCAGCAGGTTTTCCGGTTTGATATCGCGATGCAGGATCTGCCGTCGATGCAACAGGCCGACCGCTCGCAGCAAGCGTTCGGCGATGTCTTGCCACTGGGGCAGCGGCAGCGGTCCGCCTTGCTCATGTCGTTGGGCCAGGGTAGCGCCCGAATATTCACGCATCACGTAGTACAAATGCTGACGCTGACTGGCGGAGTGGACTTCAGGAAAATGTCGACCGGCCACGCGTTTGAGAAACCATTCTTCCGACAGTAACGCTTGCCCGGCCTGGTGATCGTCGTGCAGGCGACCGGGCAGGGTTTTCAACAGCCAGGGTTGTTGCTGGCTGTCGCGAACGCGATAAAGCAGTGATTGCTGGCTCTGTGCGACGATCCCTTCGACCTGCCAGCCCTCGAACGCCTGACCCGGTTTCAGGGCAGGCGGCAGTGGCCATTGCTGTAAGTGCATCAACGCATCGCCAATGCTCGCTTCACCGAGGGCATCGACCCGCACCAGCATGGCGCTGGCGTTGTCCTGGCTGCCCGCCAGGTGCGCAGCATTAACCAGGGTGTTCGCAGCGCTGTGCAAATCCGGTTGATCGCGCAGGATCGCGGCAATGGCGGTATCGCCCAGGACGGCCCAGACGCCGTCGCTGAGCAGGACGAAGCATTCATCGGGGCGCAACTCACCGTCGAGAAAATCCAGCACCAGGTGTTGATCGAGCCCCAGCGCCCGTTTCAGCACATGCTGCATGCCCGGCTGGTCCCAGACGTGATCCTCGCTGATTCGCTGCAATTGGTCGGCGTGCCAGCGATACACCCGACAATCGCCGACATGGGCCAGGGTAAAACGCCGGCCGCGCAGGACCAGCGCACTCAGGGTGGTCAGCAGCGGTTGTCCGCCGCCATTGGCCTGTAACCAGCGGTTCTGCGCCAGCAGCAGGCGATCGAGTGCCTGTGCGGCGCTCCAGGTTTCCGGCGTGGCGTAGTAATCCAGCGCCAGGGCCTGCAGGGTCGAACGGGCAGCCAGACCGCCATCGACGCATTGGCTGACTCCGTCGGCAATCGCGAACAGGTAACCCTTGCTCGCGGCCAGCGCCGGAGCCGGCGTGACCAGGCGCAGGGCATCCTGGTTTTCCTCGCGAGGACCGATGGCGCTGGCTTCGGCGAAACTCAGTTGCAGGCTCATCGGGGCGTCAGACTCGCGCTGCCGTCACGGCGGCCGAACCCCAGGTGGTTCTCCAGCGACGTTTTACGCCGTGCAGACCGAACCAGGCCAGAACGCCGAGGCTGGCGAACAACCACAGTGCCAGTTGATAGCTGCCGGTGCTTTGCTTGATCGCGCCCATGCCGGCCGCGAGGGCAAAGCCACCGATACCGCCGGCCATGCCGATCAGGCCGGTCATCACGCCGATTTCCCGGCGAAAACGCTGGGGCACCAATTGGAATACCGCGCCATTGCCTGCGCCCAGACCGAGCATGGTGCAGACGAAAAGTGCCAGTGCGGCGTAGGAACTCGGCAGATTGAAGCCGACCACGGCAATGCAGATCGCCGCGACGGTGTACATCGCCAGCAGAGTCCGAATGCCGCCGAACCGGTCAGCCAGCGCGCCACCCAAGGGGCGCATCAGGCTGCCGCCGAACACGCAGGCTGCGGTGTAGTAGCCGGCGGTCACCGGGCTCAAGCCGTACTGGTCGTTGAAATAACCGGGCAGGGCACTGGCCAGACCGATGAAGCCGCCGAATGTCACGCTGTAGAAAAACATGAACCACCAGCTGTCACGATCGCCCAAGGCCTTGAAGTAGTCGGCCATGGATTTGGCTTTTGGCCGCTCGGGGGCATTGCGGGCCAGCCAGGCGAAGACGATCAGGGTCAGAATCAGCGGAATCAGGGCGAAACCGAACACGTTGCTCCAGCCAACCGCCGCCGCCAGCACCGGGGCGATCAATGCGGCGAGCACCGTGCCCGAGTTCCCCGCGCCGGCGATGCCCATGGCCTTGCCTTGATGCTGCGGCGGATACCACTGCGAGGCCAGGGGCAAGGCGACGGCGAACGAAGCGCCGGCCATGCCGAGGAACAGGCCCAGCAGCAACGCCTGCTCGTAGCTGTGGATCCCGAGTTTCCAGGCACCGAACAGCGCGCAGATCACGATGACCTGACCGATCAGGCCGGCGGTTTTGGGCGACAGGCGATCAGCCAGCATCCCCATCACGAAGCGCAACACCGCCCCGGCCAGAATCGGCGTGGCGACCACCAGCCCTCGTTGCTGCGTCGTCAGGTGCAGGTCGGCGGCGATCTGTACCGCCAAAGGACCGAGCAGGTACCAGACCATGAAGCTCAGGTCGAAATAGAGGAAGGCTGCGAACAATGTGGGTGTATGGCCGGATTTCCAGAAGCTTGAATTCATTGCGCACCTCAGCTGTGAAGAGTCTCGAAAGGAGTCATGAGCTTGCAGGTGGGGCGCCGATACGGCCGCACCACCGGCCCCGTGCTGTGGGGCCAAAACGAAAAAACGCCGCTACCCGATCCGCCAAGGGCAAATGAGGTGAGCGACGTCTTTGTCGTAGGTGGGGCAACCGCCGTTGGTTACCTGTGGTGATTACTTAGCGAGATCTGTGCCAACACTCGAAATCGAGCAGCCATTCGCGAGCAGGCTCGCTCCCACAAGGGAATGGCGTCGAACACAAACCACCTGTGGGAGCGAGCCTGCTCGCGATGGCGCCCTTACAAGCGTCACTGGACTTCAGCCGAGCAACTCGCTCATGGCAATAATCTGCTCCGCCACTTGAATCAGCTTCTGCTGGCGGCTCATCGCCTGGCGGCGCATCAGTGTGTAGGCCTCTTCCTCGTTGCAGTCCTTCATTTTCATCAGCAGTCCCTTGGCCAGTTCAATGCGCTTGCGCTCGGCCAATTGCTGGTCGCGGGCATGCAGTTGGGCACGCAAGGCCTGATCGCTTTCGAAACGTGCCATGGCCACATCGAGAATCGGCTGCAGGCGTTGTGCGTGAATGCCTTCGACGATGTAGGCGCTGACACCGGACTTGATCGCCTGTCGCATCACATCGGGGTCGTGTTCGTCCGTGAACATCACAATCGGTCGTGGCTGGTCGCGAGTCACCAGCACCACTTGTTCCATGACATCGCGGCCCGGTGACTCGGTATCGATCAGAATCACATCCGGACGCACCGTTTCGACGCGTTCGGGCAGGTCGATGGTCAGGCCGGATTCATCGATCACTTCGAATCCGGCCTCGATCAGGGCGGCCTTCAGGCGCCCGACTTTTTTAGCGGTGTCGTTGATCAGCAGGATACGCAGCATGTTCATGGTCTCCTGTCAGCGGCTGGCGGATCGGTGCGAGCTGTCGCTCATGGCGTGCAGTTTGAAACTGCGGGCATAACCGGCCGGGTCCGAACCGTCCCAGGTCTTGCCGTCGATCAACTGACTGCTGCGCATCTCCTTGCCCCGTGCCGCGACCCCTACAGCGCTGGCCGCTTCACGATACAAGTCTAGTTGCTGGACTTGACGGGCCACGGCGAGGTAATCCGGGTCGTCGCGCAACAAACCCCAGCGACGGAACTGGGTCATGAACCACATGCCATCGGACAGGTACGGCAGATTGACCTCGCCTTCACCGTGGAAGCGCAGGGCGTGTGGGTCTTGCCAGCGATTGCCCAGACCATCGACATAGTCGCCCAGCAGGCGCGGCTCGATGCACTCCAGCGGCGCATCGAGGTATTGCGCTGCACTGAGCAATTGCGCGGTGCTGCGACGATTTTCGCTGCTTTCTTCGATGAAGCGACTGGCCTCCAGAATCGCCATCACCAACGCGCGGGCAGTGTTGGGGTATTGCTCGACGAAGGCGCGGGTGCAGCCCAGGACCTTTTCCGGATGATCGGGCCAGATGGTCTGGGTCGTCGCCAAGGTGAAGCCGAGGTCCTGTTGCACGGCACTGGCGGACCAGGGTTCGCCGACGCAGAACCCGTCGATACGCCCGGCCCGCAGGTGCGCGACCATTTGCGGCGGCGGCACCACCACGCTGTCGACATCCAGGAGCGGGTGAATGCCCTGGCTGGCGAGCCAGTAATACAACCACATGGCGTGGGTGCCGGTTGGAAACGTCTGGGCGAAGGTGAATTTTGAGCGAGTTTGGTGCACGTGCCGTTCCAGTGCTTCAGGACTGGTCACTCCAAGCGCTTGCAAACCACGGGACAGGTTGATGCTCTGGCCGTTCTGATTCAGGCCCATCAGCACGGCCATGTCGGTCGCGGCCACGCCACCGATGCCCAGGTGAACGGCGTAAACCAGACCGTAGAGGCTGTGGGCGGCATCGAGTTCGCCGCTGACCAGTTTGTCCCGCAGGTTGGCCCAGGACGACTGACGCTTGAGGTTCAGGGTCAAGCCATGGGGTTGGGCGAAGCCCTGGGTGGCGGCGACAACCACCGAGGCGCAGTCGCTCAGAGCCATGAAGCCGAGATTGATTTCGGTTTTTTCCGGGGCATCGCTGCCATTGACCCAGGCCAGAGGGCCGGCTGATGGTTCGTTCATCGCGTGTTCACCTTGCAAAAAAAACGTCGTCCCGAGTTCTTGCATGAGCAGGTCGGGGACGACGCCATTGTCTTTGCACACATTCGGTCGTTGGCATGGGTGCTGGTGCCCAGAGTGGTGCAAGGCATATGCCATTATCCGTTGATTTGATCACGCGCCTCGCTTGCCACCCCGTTGCCCGGCTATAATCGCCGCCTCAATTCGCCGCCAATCGAGTCAAATCCGCCCATGTACACCCTGGCCCGTCAGCTGTTGTTCAAACTCTCCCCGGAAACCTCCCACGATCTGTCCCTGGACCTGATCGGCGCGGGCGGGCGTCTTGGGCTCAACGGCTTGCTGTGCAAGGCCCCGGCGAAGACGCCGGTGAATGTCATGGGCCTGGACTTCCCGAATCCGGTGGGGCTGGCCGCCGGCCTGGACAAGAACGGCGCGGCCATCGATGGTTTCGCCCAACTGGGTTTCGGTTTTGTCGAAATCGGCACCATCACGCCGCGTCCGCAGCCGGGCAATCCGAAGCCACGCCTGTTCCGTCTGCCGGAAGCCGAGGCGATCATCAATCGCATGGGGTTCAACAACCTCGGCGTCGATCACCTGCTGGCCCGCGTGGCGGCGGCCAAATACAAGGGCGTGCTGGGCATCAACATCGGCAAGAACTTCGATACGCCGGTCGAGCGTGCCGTGGACGACTACCTGATCTGCCTGGACAAGGTCTACGCCCACGCCAGCTATGTGACGGTCAACGTCAGCTCGCCGAACACGCCGGGCCTGCGCAGCCTGCAATTCGGTGACTCGCTCAAGCAGTTGCTGGCCGATCTGGCCGAGCGCCGCGCGGAATTGGCATTGCGTCATGGCAAACATGTACCGCTGGCGATCAAGATCGCGCCGGACATGAGCGACGAAGAAACCGCACAAGTTGCGCAAGCGCTGATCGAAACCGGGATGGATGCGGTCATTGCGACTAACACCACCCTGAGCCGTATAGGCGTCGAAGGCATGGAGCACGGCGAAGAAGCCGGTGGTCTGTCCGGCGCGCCGGTTCGCGACAAGAGCACCCACACCGTGAAAGTGCTGGCATCGGAGCTGGGTGGTCGGCTGCCGATCATCGCTGCCGGCGGTATTACCGAAGGCAAGCACGCGGCGGAGAAAATCACCGCAGGCGCGAGCCTGGTGCAGATCTACTCGGGCTTCATCTACAAAGGCCCGGCGCTGATTCGTGAGTCGGTAGACGCCATCGCAGCACTACGCTAGCGAGCTTTGTGGCGAGGGGGCTTGCCCCCGTTCGGCTGCGAAGCAGCCGCAATTCCGGCCACTGTGTTTTACCTGTGTCACCGAGTCGATTGGTTTCGGGGCCGCTTCGCGACCCAACGGGGGCAAGCCCCCTCGCCACAAGGGTATCGTCGCTGAATGTGAAGCAGGCATAAAAAAGGGCCCCTTTAAAGGAGCCCCTGGGCCGGAGCCCGCCGTCCGGATGGGACGTGCATGGTTAATTCAGTACAAATCAGATTGTCGTGTCGGAGTGTTCTGCCCTGTAATTAGCCGACGGCGTGAAGTTCGTTGAGTCTGTGGATTCCCGCAGTGCCGGTCATACCGTCCCAGTTGTCGCCGCGTCCTTCTCGCCAACCGTTAATCCAGGCTTGACGTACCGACGGTAGAGTAAATGGGCAAAGCTCACGGGATTTACCACCAACGCCATATTGATATCCGCGCAAAAATGCTCTTTCCAACGGATCACGCTTAAGTCTTCTCATAGGGTGTTGCCCTCACTTGTTGACTGTATTTATCGCGTCGACCTCTATTGAGGTCTGGCAGAAAAACTCTGCCGTTGGGGGCTCGTTGCCGGCGTGACGAGCCAAGGTGTTGGCGTCATTGCGGCGCCAACCTGTATTGAGTTCTAACCAATGCGTCACATCGAGGGAATGATCGTTTTGTCATAAGGACGTAACCGTTCATGTGCTAACGCCATAAGTAACAGAGCGTTTGTAGCGTATTTATTGGCCAAACCCCGGTATGATCGGCTCTGCGCTGGATGATGGGCTTAATCCTTTAGTGAGAATGGCTCCCGTTGCCGGGAAGCACTATTCGACGAAGGGTCGACTTATGACATTTTGTTGCATCAACTTTTTTATCTGTCCTTGCATCTAAGCTCATTTAACCCGAGCAGCAGGGGTGGAACGGCACACCTTCGTGCCACGCGGGCGCTCTTCGAGAAAAGTGCCTGATTGAAAACCGGACCGGCAATGCGTTGCCCGGTCACTTAGCTAAAGGTTCTGGAATTCCCATGTCCGATCGTTTCGAACTCTTCCTCACTTGCCCAAAAGGCCTTGAAGGCCTGCTCATCGAGGAAGCCGTCGGGCTTGGCCTTGAGGAAGCGCGGGAGCACACCTCTGCCGTACGCGGCATGGCCACAATGGAAACCGCTTATCGCCTGTGCCTGTGGTCGCGCCTGGCCAACCGCGTGCTGCTGGTGCTCAAGCGTTTCCAAATGAAGGACGCCGAAGACCTGTACCACGGCGTGCTGGACATCGAGTGGCAAGACCACATGCTCAATGACGGCACCCTGGCTGTCGAATTCAGCGGCCATGGCTCAGGTATCGACAACACCCACTTCGGCGCGCTGAAGGTCAAGGATGCCATCGTCGACAAACTGCGCACCCCGCAAGGCGACCGTCCGTCCATCGACAAGCTCAACCCGGACCTGCGCATTCACCTGCGCCTGGATCGTGGCGAAGCCATTCTGTCTCTTGACCTGTCCGGTCACAGCCTGCACCAGCGCGGCTATCGCTTGCAGCAAGGTGCGGCGCCGCTCAAGGAAAACCTCGCGGCCGCCATCCTGATCCGTTCCGGCTGGCCCCGTATCGCGGCCGAAGGCGGCGCTCTGGCCGACCCGATGTGCGGCGTCGGCACGTTCCTGGTGGAAGCCGCCATGATCGCCGCCGACATGGCGCCGAACCTGCGTCGCGAGCAGTGGGGCTTCACCGCCTGGCTCGGTCACGTACCGGCGCTGTGGAAAAAACTCCACGAAGAAGCCACCGAACGCGCCGCGGCCGGCCTGGCCAAGCCGCCGCTGTGGATTCGCGGTTACGAAGCCGACCCGCGCCTGATTCAACCGGGCCGCAACAACGTCGAACGTGCCGGCCTCAGTGAGTGGATCAAGATCTACCAGGGCGAAGTCGCGACCTTCGAGCCGCGTCCGGACCAGAACCAGAAAGGCCTGGTGATCTGCAACCCACCATACGGCGAGCGTCTGGGCGACGAGGCGAGCCTGCTCTACCTCTACCAGAACCTTGGCGAACGCCTGCGTCAGGCTTGCCTCAACTGGGAAGCCGCGGTGTTCACCGGCGCCCCGGACCTGGGCAAGCGCATGGGCATCCGCAGCCACAAGCAGTATTCGTTCTGGAACGGCGCCTTGCCGTGCAAGCTGTTGCTGATCAAGGTGTTGCCGGATCAATTCGTCACCGGCGAGCGTCGTACTCCGGAGCAGCGCCAGGTCGAGCGCGAGCAAGCCGCCTACGATCAGGCGCCGAACGAACCGCAGGAACGCAAGTTCAACAAAAACGGCAACCCGATCAAACCGGCGCCGGCACCGGCTCCAGTGGTCGAGCAGCCGCGCCTGAGCGAAGGCGGGCAGATGTTCGCCAACCGCCTGCAAAAGAACCTCAAGGCCCTGGGCAAGTGGGTCAAGCGTGAAGGCATCGACTGCTACCGCGTATACGATGCCGACATGCCGGAATACTCCATGGCCATCGACCTGTATCACGATTGGGTGCATGTCCAGGAGTACGTCGCGCCGAAATCAATCGATCCGGAAAAGGCTTCGGCCCGCATGTTCGATGCCCTGGCAGCCATCCCGCAGGCGTTGAACATCGACAAGAGCCGTGTGGTGGTCAAGCGCCGCGAGCGCCAGAGCGGCACCAAGCAGTACGAGCGCCAGGCGGCACAGGGCAAGTTCGTCGAGGTCAATGAGGGTGGCGTGAAGCTGCTGGTGAACCTCACCGACTACCTCGACACCGGTCTGTTCCTCGACCACCGGCCGATGCGCATGCGTATCCAGAAAGAGGCGGCCGGCAAGCGCTTCCTCAATCTGTTCTGCTACACCGCGACGGCCAGTGTGCATGCGGCCAAGGGCGGCGCGCGCAGCACCACCAGTGTCGACTTGTCGAAAACCTATCTGGACTGGGCGCGTCGCAACCTGTCGTTGAACGGTTTCTCCGACAAGAACCGCCTGGAGCAGGGTGATGTGATGGCGTGGCTCGAAGCCAGTCGTGACGAGTACGACATGATCTTCATCGACCCGCCGACGTTCTCCAACTCCAAGCGCATGGAAGGTGTCTTCGACGTGCAGCGCGACCAGGTGCAACTGATCGACCTGGCCATGGCGCGACTGGCGCCCGGCGGCGTGTTGTACTTCTCCAACAACTTCCGCAAGTTTGAACTGGAAGCCAACCTCGGTGAGCGTTATGCAGTCGAGGAGATCACCGCCCAGACCATCGACCCGGATTTTGCCCGCAACGCCAAGATCCATCGCGCCTGGAAAATCACGGCTCGTTGACGGTTGAGCCTTCCTGTAGGAGCGAGCCTGCTCGCGATGGTCGATAACGATAACGCGTGCTTTCTGAATGCACGCGGTGTTCTTGAGTCCATCGCGAGCAAGCTCGCTCCTACAGTGCTTCGGCGAGCGTTATGCGGTCGAGGAGATCACCGCCCAGACCATCGACCCGGATTTTGCCCGCAACGCCAAGATCCATCGCGCCTGGAAAATTACGGCTCGTTGATAGCTGTGCTGATTCACTGTAGGAGCGAGCCTGCTCGCGATGAACCCGAAAGCGCCGCGTGTATTCAGAAAGCACGCGTTATCGTTATCGACCATCGCGAGCAAGCTCGCTCCTACAGGGTTTCAGTGCTGGTCAAATTAGTGGCTAATAGCTATAACTCAGTTCATGGCCAAAGGGCTTCTCCGCACCTGGCGTTTTGAGTTTGCGTTTTATGTCGTTGCACGCCGTGCGCCCCAGGATCCTGGGAATAATCAGCGAAGATGCCTCGGCCTGGTTGGTCGCGCTGCTGGTATTGCTGGTTGGCGGGGTGCTCACCGGGTTGCTGGCGTGGTCGACGCTGAATCTGTTTCACCATCAATTGCGGCAACGTTTCCAACTGCTGGCCAGTGAACGTTACAGCCGTATCGAAGAGCGTTTCGAAGATCAGGAGCAGCGCCTCGACGGCCTGCGCCGGTTTTTCGCCAATTCCGATTCGGTGTCCCGAGCGGAATTCGACGGCTACACCCAACCTTTGCTGCTGCGAACCCAAGCGTATTCCTATGCCCAGCGGGTCACTCGTGACGAGCGGGTGGCGTTCGAGCGTCGGGTGCGAGACGAGGGCTTGAACAACTTCACCCTGAGAGAGCTCAACGCCGACGGCCAACTGCAACTGGCCGGCGAGCGAGATGAGTACGTGGCGGTGCTGTACAGCCAGACGCAAAGCAAACTCGGCGCTCCCCTCGGTTACGACTTGCTGGCCCAGCCACTGCGGCGTGCCACGCTCGCTCGAGCCGATCAGCGTGGCGGTATGGCGGTATCACAACCGATGCATCTGGTGAGTATCGAACCGGCTTATGCCCGCGGCGTGCTGCTGGTCGCGCCGCTCATGCAGCGCAGCAGTCAGGACCGCAAACCCACGAAGCCCTACGGTTATGTCATGGCCGTGATCAGCATGCGCCAGTTGTTGGCGGACGGACTGCCGGACGCCAGCCATGACTATCTCTCGGTGCGCATCCTCGATTTGTCGATCGATGACCAGCACGAGGTGCTGTTCGAGTCACCCAACCCGCCGGCCATCAGCGAGCTGTCGGCCACGCGCCTGTTGCGCATGGCCGACCATGACTATCAAGTCGATATCCAGCCCAGCGATGCGTTCGTGAAGGCCAATCATTCCTCCGTGACCAGTGTGGTGGTGTTGGGTGGAATGCTCAGCGTGATGCTCAGTGCCTTGCTGTACGTGTTGGTCAGCCAGCGGCAGCGGGCGTTGAAAATGGTCGAGCAACGCACCCGGGAGCTACGGGATCGAGAGCAGGAGCTGCGCGGCACCCATGGTCAGTTGCGTGGTGTGCTGAATGCCGCCACCCAGGTCGCGATCATCGCCACCGACCTGCGCGGTGTCATCAGTACCTTCAACGCCGGTGCTGAGCAGATGCTTGGCTATACCAGTGCCGAGGTGGTGGGGTATATGACCCTGGAGAGTCTGCACCTGCCCCGGGAGCTGGTCGCTCGCTCGGCAGAGTTGAGCGCACGCTATGGTAAACCGGTGCCGACTTGCCAGGCGATGCTGGTCGAAGGCGACGCGCAGGGCAGCCACGAGGCGCGGGAGTGGACGCTGGTACGTGGCGATGGCAGCCATTTGATAGTCAACATGCTCGCCACGCCAGTGCTCGACGAGCAAGGCCTGTGGGTCGGGCACCTGGCGGTGTGCATCGACATCACCGAACGCAAGCGGGTCCATGAGGCGCTCGCGGCGCGGGATCTGTTGTTGAAGAAACTCAGCGCCCATGTGCCCGGTGGCATCTACCAGTTCAAGATGGAGTTCGACGGGCGTTTCAGCGTGATCTACGCCAGCGACGGCATTCGCGAGATCTACGAGCTGGAACCTGACGTGCTGCTGCTCAATGCCGAAGCGATCTTCACCCGGATTCACCCCCAGGACAGCACCCGTGTCCGTGCCTCGATCCGCGCCTCGGCCGACACCCTCAGCCCCTGGCGCGAGGAATACCGCGTGCAATTGCCGCAACGGGGTCTGCGTTGGGTGCGTGGCGAGGCCACGCCAGAGGAACTGCCTGGTGGCGGTGTGCTGTGGCACGGCTACATCTCGGACATTTCCGATAGGAAGCGGGTGGAAGAAGAGTTGCGCGCGTTGTCGGTCACCGATTCCCTGACCGGTATCCACAACCGGCGTTATTTCCAGGAGCGCTTGACCATCGAAATGGCCCGGGTGGAGCGTGGCGGTGGGGATCTGTCGGTGATCATGCTCGATATCGACCATTTCAAGCGCATCAATGACCTGCATGGTCATGCCATCGGTGATCGGGTGTTGCAGGCCGTGTGCCAACGGATCGGCCACCGGCTGCGTCGCACCGATGTGTTCTGCCGCTTGGGCGGTGAGGAGTTCATGGTGCTGTGCCCGGATATCAGCGGCGAACAGGCCTATATGTTGGCCCAGCAATTGTGGCAAGGCCTGCGCAGTTCACCCATTGAAGGTGTCGGTACGGTCACTGCCAGTTTCGGGATTGCCAGTTGGCGGGTCGGGGAGGGCGCCGATGCCTTGCTGTTGCGTGCGGATTCGGGGGTTTACGCGGCGAAGCAGGCAGGAAGGGATCGGGTAGAGGGGGAGATGAGTTAACCCGGGTTGTACGCAGACCCTGTGGGAGCGAGCTTGCTCGTGATAGCGGTTTTACATTCAACATTGATGCTGACTGTCATGCCGCCATCGCGAGCAAGCTCGCTCCCACAGTAGATCTCTGGAGCTTTCTAGATTCGGTTACAACACCGACGCCGTTTGCGGCGTTTTCGGTTGGCGGTACAGGTCCAGCAGCACCTGATCGAGCACTGACGAGGCGCCGAACGGGGCCTTGTCGTTGAGGATCGCCACCACCGCCCAGGTGTTGCCGTTGACGTCGCGACTGAAACCGGCGATCGCCCGCACGGTGTTCAGGGTGCCGGTCTTGACGTGGGCTTCACCGCGCATCGCAGTGGTCTTCAGGCGTTTGCGCATGGTGCCGTCGGTGCCGGCGATCGGCATCGAACTGATGTATTCGGCGGAATACGGACTGTGCCAGGCAGCTTCCAGCATCGAGGCCATTTCTCGGGCGCTGACACGCTCGGCACGGGACAGGCCGGAGCCGTTCTCCATCACCAGGTGCGGCGCGGTGATGCCCTTTTTCGCCAGCCACTGGCGCACGACACGCTGGGCAGCCTTGGCGTCGTCACCGTCGGCATCGGTGCGGAAGCGTTGGCCCAGGCTCAGGAACAACTGCTGGGCCATGGTGTTGTTGCTGTACTTGTTGATGTCGCGGATGATTTCCGCCAGGTCCGGCGAGAACGCCCGGGCCAGGACCTTGGCGTCTTTCGGTGTTGGCGCCAGCACATCCCTGCCCTGAATGCTGCCACCCAGCTCCTTCCAGATCGCGCGGACGGCACCGGCGGTGTAGGTCGCGTGGTCGAGCAGCGACAGGTAAGTCTGCGAGCTGCAGCCTTCACCCAGTTGGCCGCCGACCGTCACGGTCACGCTGCCGTCGGCCTGTGCCACCGGGTTGTAGCGCACGCCACCGGTGCATTGCTTGGAGTTGAGGGCCTTGACCTGGTTGTCGATGCGGATGCTCGCAATCGGCGGTTCCACCGAGACCAGCACCTTGCCCGAGTCATTGCGTGCGACGAAGCGCAGCGCCTTGAGGTTGACCAGCAGCGAGTCGGGCTTGACCAGGAACGGCTTGTTATCGTCGTTGCCGTCGTCATTGAACTCCGGCAGTTGCGGTTGCACGAAAAAGGTTTTATCCAGCACCAGGTCGCCGGTGACCTGGGTCACGCCGTTGGCGCGCAGGTCGCGCATCAGCAGCCAGAGTTTTTCCATGTTCAGCTTCGGATCGCCGCCACCCTTGAGGTAGAGGTTGCCGTTGAGAATGCCGCCACTGAGGGTGCCGTCGGTGTAGAACTCGGTTTTCCACTGGTGGTTCGGGCCGAGCATTTCCAGCGCCGCGTAGGTGGTGACCAGTTTCATGGTCGATGCCGGGTTGACCGACACGTCAGCGTTGAACACCGTCGGGGTGCCGGGGCCTGTGAGCGGGATCATCACCAGCGACAGGGCGTTGTCCTGCAGCTTGCTGGCTTTCAGGGCTTTTTCAACGTTGGGCGACAACGCGGTATTGATTGGAGCGGCGGAAACGGCGAGGGCCAGTGGGAGAAGAAAACCGGCCAACAGCAAAGGACGCAAAGATTTGATCATCTGAAATAAAACCCTACAGCCGAGGGGGAAATATAAAGAGGGCATGGAGATAAATTCCCTCAATGGTCATGAAAGTGTCGGCATTATGCCCCAAGGTGTCACGGCTTGTGCCGTGCGCGAGCATCCTGATCGGCTATTTTTTTACCGACGGTAGGCGTGGTGGCCCAGAGAGTCAGGCAATCGGCGGCTTAAACTGCTAAAGTGCCGCCCGTTATTACTTAAGAGGATTGTTCCAATGGCGACTAACCGTTCCCAGCGTCTGCGCAAAAAACTGTGCGTCGATGAATTTCAAGAGCTGGGTTTCGAACTGAACCTGGATTTCAAAGAAGATTTGGCTGATGAAGCCATTGATGCTTTCCTCGACGCGTTCCTCAAAGAAGCCATGGAAGCCAACGGTCTGGGCTATGTTGGCGGCGACGACTACGGTCTGGTTTGCCTGCAGAAGCGTGGCTCGGTCAGCGCTGAACAGCGCGCTGCCGTTGAAGCCTGGCTCAAAGGCCGCACCGAGCTGACCAGCGTTGAAGTCAGCCCGCTGCTGGACGTCTGGTACCCGGAAAAGCCGATCAATCCGGTAGCTTGATGTTCTGAAAAAAACGGCGACCCGAGGGTCGCCGTTTTTTTTTGCTTTTTTTGCAAGAGCGAGCTTGCTCGCGATGAACCTGAGAGCGCTGCGGGGTCTCAGGTTCCCGGCGTTATCGTTGACGACCATCGCGAGCAAGCTCGCTCCTACAGTTCAGGATCAGCAGCGTCACCACCCCCGCGACAATCCCCCAGAACGCCGAACCGATGGAAAACAGCGTCAGCCCCGATGCGGTGACCATGAAGGTGATCAGCGCCGCTTCACGTTCCTTCACTTCGCTCATGGCGATGCTCAAGCCATTGATGATCGAGCCGAACAGCGCCAGCGCCGCAATCGACAGCACCAGTTCCTTGGGCAGCGCGGCAAACAATGCCGCGAGCGTCGCGCCGAACACGCCGGCAATCCCGTAGAAGATCCCGCACCAGACCGCCGCGGTGTAGCGCTTGTTACGGTCTTCATGGGCGTGCGGACCGGTGCAGATCGCTGCGCTGATCGCCGCCAGGTTGATCCCGTGGGAACCGAACGGTGCCAACAGTAAACTGGCGATGCCGGTGGTGGTGATCAGCGGCGAGGCGGGTACCGTGTAACCATCGGCGCGCAATACGGCGATGCCGGGCATGTTTTGTGAGGTCATGGCGACGACAAACAGCGGGATGCCGATGCTGATGGTCGCGGCCAGGGAGAAATGCGGTGTGGTCCAGACCGGCGTGGCCACTTCCAGGTGGAAGTCGCTGAAGTCCAGTAACCCCATGAACCCTGACAATGCCGTGCCGATCAGCAATGCCGCCAACACCGCATAGCGCGGCGACAGGCGCTTGACCACCAGATAAGTGACGAACATCCCCAGTACCAGGGCAGTGCGGTGTTGCGCTGCGACGAAAATCTCGCTGCCGATCTTGAACAGGATTCCCGCCAGCAGGGCGGCGGCCAGGGATGCCGGAATCTTTTTCACCAGTCGTTCGAAGCTGCCGGTCAGCCCGCAAATCGTCACCAGCACCGCGCAGGTAATATAGGCACCAATGGCTTCGCCGTAGCTCACGCCGCCCAGGCTGGTGATCAACAGCGCTGCGCCCGGGGTCGACCAGGCAATGGTGATCGGCGTGCGATAACGCAAGGACAGGCCGATGGAGCACACCGCCATGCCGATGGAAATCGCCCAGATCCACGAAGAAATCTGCCCGCTGCTCAGGCCCGCCGCTTGCCCGGCCTGGAACATCAGCACCAGGGAGCTGGTGTAGCCGGTCATCATGGCGATGAAGCCGGCGACGATGGCCGAGGGCGAGGTGTCGGCCAACGGGCGGATTTGCGTGTGGGTGGCGTCGTTCATGACGGCGGTGTTCCTTTTACAGATGAAGATGTCCGCTGCAACACGAGCTCTGTGGGAGCGAGCTTGCTCGCGATAACGGTGGATCAGCCAACAGAAGTGCTGAATGTGACGCCGCCATCGCGAGCAAGCTCGCTCCCACAGGGATCGCGTTACAAAGGCGGATTCTGCGAACAAGCCTAAACTCAAAAGTAACCAGACGTTGCAATACAGCCGAGGCAACATTCAGCCGTACAGTCGTGTTGCCACCCTCCATTGTGTACAATCGCAGTGTTTTTTACGCGATACTTGCCAGCGACCCACTGTGCCGTATTACAGTCACGGTCAATTCGCCGCAGTTCTTCCGACTCGAGTGCCCATGAACGAACAGTTGCAACCCCTAAAGAAACAACCGCGAGCAGGCAAAGCCGGCCGCAGCGGTACCCAGGACGATATTGTCTACGCGCATATCTTCGAGGCCATCCTCGAGCAGCGTCTGGCGCCCGGCACCAAGTTGAGCGAAGAAGCGCTGGGGGAAATTTTCGGGGTCAGCCGCACCATCATTCGCCGCGCCTTGTCGCGCCTGGCCCATGAAGGCGTGGTGCTGCTGCGTCCGAATCGCGGCGCCGTGGTCGCCAGCCCGAGCGTCGAAGAAGCCCGTCAGGTGTTCATGGCCCGCCGTCTGGTCGAGCGTGCGATCACCGAATTGGCGGTTCAGCACGCTACCGCCGAGCAGATTGCCGAGTTGCGCCAGATGGTCAACGATGAACGCGACAGCTTCTCGCGCGGTGATCGCGGTGCCGGTATCCGTCTGTCGGGCGAGTTTCACCTGAAACTGGCCGAAGCGGCGAAAAACGCCCCGTTGATCAGCTTCCAGCGCAGCCTGGTGTCCCAGACGTCGCTGATCATCGCCCAGTACGAAAGCGGCAACCGTTCCCATTGCTCCTACGACGAGCACACCCAGTTGATCGACGCCATCGAAAAGCGCGACGCTGAACTGGCGGTAAACCTGATGATGCATCACATGGATCACATCGACAGCAAACTCAACCTCGATGAGGAAAGTGCGTCGGATGATCTGCATGCGGTGTTCTCGCATTTGTTGCAGACCAAGAAGCCTGGGCGTTCGCCCGCGAAAATCTGACACCGCCCCCTGTAGGAGCGAGCCTGCTCGCGATGGTCGTTAACGATTACGCGGGAAGCCTGACACCCCGTGGCGCCCTCAGGTTCATCGCGAGCAGGCTCGCTCCTACAGGTATAGGGCATAAAAAATCCCCCGGAATCTGATGATCACGGGGGATTTTTTTATGGGCGCAAATTTTATCGCTGATGCACCAGGTTCCCCGCCGCATAGGTCTGCAGCACAGTCCGGTCATCCCCCAGGGTCATCAACACAAACAATGTCTCGGCGATGTTATTGGCCTGCTTCAGGCGATAGCTCAGCAGCGGCGTGGCGTTGTAGTCCAGCACCAGGAAGTCGGCGTCGGTGCCCGGTTGCAGGTTGCCGATCTTGTCTTCCAGGCGCAATGCGCGGGCGCCGCCGAGGGTGGCCAGGTACAGCGACTTGAACGGGCTCAGGCGTGCACCTTGCAGTTGCATGACCTTGTAGGCTTCGTTGAGGGTTTGCAGCAGCGAGAAACTGGTGCCACCACCCACATCGGTGCCGATACCGACATTGAGCTTGTGCTTCTCGGCCATCGGCAGGTTGAACAGGCCGCTGCCGAGGAAGAAGTTCGAGGTCGGGCAGAACGAGATGGCCGAACCTGTTTCTGCCAGTCGCGCGCACTCGTCATCGCACAGGTGCACACCGTGGGCGAACACTGAGCGCTCGCCGAGCAACTGGTAGTGATCGTAGACGTCCAGGTAACCCTTGCGCTCCGGGAAAAGCGCCTTGACCCACTCGATTTCCTTGAGGTTTTCGCTGATGTGGGTCTGCATGTACAGATCCGGGTATTCAGTCAGTAACTGGCCGGCCAGGGTGAGCTGTTCCGGGGTGCTGGTCGGTGCGAAGCGTGGGGTGACCGCGTAGTGCAGGCGACCCTTGCCGTGCCAGCGCTCGATCAGCGCCTTGCTTTCGACGTAGCTGGATTCGGCGGTGTCGGTCAGGTAGTCCGGGGCGTTGCGGTCCATCATCACCTTGCCGGCGATCATCCGCAGGTCGAGCTGCTGGGCCGCTTCGAAGAACGAGTTCACCGATTGCGGGTGCACGCTGCCGAATACCAGCGCAGTGGTGGTGCCGTTGCGCAGCAGTTCCTTGATGAAAATGTCCGCGACCTGGTCGGCGTGGGCTTTGTCGGCGAACTGGCTTTCGCACGGGAAGGTGTAGGTGTTGAGCCAGTCCAGCAGTTGCTCGCCATAGGCGCCGACCATGCCGGTTTGCGGCAGGTGGATGTGGGTGTCGATGAAGCCGGGGGTGATCAGTGCATCCTGGTAGTGGGTGATTTCGACGTCAGCCGGCAGGGTCGGCAGCAGTTCGCTGGCGTGACCGAGGGCGCTGATCTGGCCGTTATCCACAACCAGCAAGCCGTCTTCGAAATACTCGTAGGAGGCTTCGATGCCAACGACGGCTGGGTCGGCGATGCTGTGCAGGATGGCGGCGCGGTAGGCTTTGCGAGTCAGAGGCATGAGAATTCTCAGTTGGAGGCTTGGCTGCGGCGTGAGGCAGGCAGCAGTTTGGCAATCGATCCGGCGCTGGAGGTTTGCTGGCCGAAGTTCGCGTTATAGGTGGCGATGATTTCGCCGGCGATGGAGATGGCGATTTCCACAGGCAGCTTGCCTTTGACTTCGCCGATGCCCATCGGGCAGCGCATGCGTTGCACGACGCTGTTGTCGAAACCGCGGTCGCGCAGGCGATGTTCGAACTTCACCCGTTTGGTCTTCGAACCGATCAGGCCGAAGTAGGCGAAGTCGTTGCGCTTGAGGATCGCAGCGGTCAGTTCGAGGTCGAGTTGATGGTTGTGGGTCATCACGATGTAGTAGCTGCCGGCCGGCAGATCATCGATTTCATCCACCGGTTCTTCGCTGACGATCTTGCGCACGCCATGGGGGATCTGCTCGGGGAATTCATCTTCCCGCGAATCGATCCAGCGCACCCGGCAGGGCAGGCTGGCCAGCAGTGGCACCAGCGCGCGGCCGACGTGGCCGGCACCGAACACGGCGATCTGCGCCTGAACCTGGCCCATCGGTTCGAACAGCAATACGGTCGCGCCACCGCAGCACTGGCCGAGGCTGGCGCCGAGGCTGAAGCGCTCCAGATGGGTGTCCTGCTTGCCGCTGGCGAGCATCTCGCGAGCGATCTTCATGGCCTTGTATTCCAGGTGCCCGCCACCGATGGTGTCGAAGCTCTGGTTCGCGCTGATGACCATCTTCGAGCCAGCGTTGCGCGGCGTCGAGCCGAGCTCTTCGATGATGGTAACCAGCACGCAGGGCTCACCCTGGTTTTGCAGGTCGGCGAGGGCGTCGATCCAGTTGTACATGTTCACCTCGACATCTGTGTGTCTGTTAGTCCGCCATCGCGAGCAAGCTCGCTCCCACATTGGATTTGTACAGGTCCATCAGTCAGCACATAACCCTGTGGGAGCGAGCTTGCTCGCGATAGCCGCACCTCGGTCCTAGAGCGAAGCCAACTCGGTCTCAGTCTCGACAGCCTTCGCCATCTTCAACTGACGCATCTGCTCACAGCCCCACAACACTCGCTCCGGCGTCGCCGGGGCGTCGATTTTCGGTTGATGCCGGTAATCGCCCAGGCTCGCCACGGCGTCCTTGATCGCACACCACGAGGCGATGCCGAGCATGAACGGCGGCTCGCCCACAGCCTTGGAATGGAACACCGTGTCTTCGGGGTTCTTGCGGTTTTCCACCAGCTTCACCCGCAGGTCCAGCGGCATGTCCGCCACGGCCGGGATCTTGTAGCTGGCCGGGCCGTTGGTCATCAGCTTGCCCTTGTTGTTCCACACCAGCTCTTCCATGGTCAGCCAGCCCATGCCCTGGATGAAACCGCCCTCGACCTGACCGATGTCGATGGCCGGGTTCAGCGAGGCGCCGACGTCGTGGAGGATGTCGGTGCGCAGCATCTTGTATTCGCCGGTCAGGGTGTCGACCAGCACTTCGCAGCACGCCGCGCCAAAGGCGAAGTAGTAGAACGGACGGCCGCGAGCCTGGCTGCGGTCGTAGTAGATTTTCGGGGTCTTGTAGAAGCCGGTGCTCGACAGCGACACCTGGGCGAAATACGCCTGCTGGATCAGCGCTTCGAAGGTCAGGATGTGATCGCGAACCCGAACGTGGCCGTTGTGGAATTCCACGTCCTCTTCGCTGACCTTGTACTGGCGAGCCGCGAATTCCACCAGGCGTTGCTTGATGGTTTCGGCGGCGTTCTGCGCGGCCTTGCCGTTCAGGTCGGCACCGCTGGACGCGGCGGTCGGCGAGGTGTTCGGTACTTTGTCGGTGTTGGTCGCGGTGATCTGCACGCGGTCCATTTCCACCTGGAACACTTCGGCCACGACTTGCGCGACCTTGGTGTTCAGGCCCTGGCCCATTTCGGTGCCACCGTGGTTCAGGTGGATGCTGCCGTCGGTGTAGACGTGCACCAGGGCACCGGCCTGGTTGAGGAAGCTGGCGGTGAAGGAAATACCGAATTTCACCGGGGTCAGCGCCAGGCCCTTTTTCAGGATCGGGCTGTTGGCGTTGTAGCGACGGATCGCTTCGCGGCGCTCGGCATATTGGCTGCTTTTTTCCAGTTCCGCGGTCATTTCCTCGAGCATGTTGTGCTCGACGGTCTGGTAGTAGTGGGTGACGTTGCGCTCGGTCTTGCCGTAGTAGTTGGCCTTGCGCACCGCCAACGGATCAAGGGCCAAGTGACGGGCGATGGCATCCATCACTTCTTCGATGGCGACCATGCCTTGCGGGCCGCCGAAACCACGGTAGGCGGTGTTCGACGCGGTGTTGGTCTTGCAGCGGTGACCGTTGATGGTCGCATCGCCCAGGTAGTACGAGTTGTCCGAGTGGAACATCGCGCGGTCGACGATCGACGCCGACAGGTCAGGGGAACAACCGCAGTTGCCGGCCAGTTCCAGGTTGATGCCGTGCAGGCGGCCGGTGCTGTCGAAGCCCACGTCGTACTCGACATAGAACGGGTGACGCTTGCCGGTCATCAGCATGTCTTCGACCCGTGGCAGACGCATCTTGGTCGGCTGGCCGGTGAGGTGCGCGATCACCGCGCACAGGCATGCCGGGCTGGCCGCCTGGGTTTCCTTGCCGCCGAAACCACCGCCCATGCGGCGCATGTCGACAACGATTTTGTTCATCGACACGTCCAGCACTTCTGCCACCAGCTTCTGCACTTCGGTGGGGTTCTGCGTGGAGCAGTAGACGATCATGCCGCCGTCTTCGGTCGGCATCACCGAAGAGATCTGGGTTTCCAGGTAGAAGTGTTCCTGGCCACCAATGTGCAGCGTGCCCTGGATGCGATGTTCGGCAGTGGCCAGCGCAGTGGCCGAATCGCCGCGTTTGTGGGTGTGGCTGTCGAGTACGAAGTGGCGTTTGCGCAGGGCTTCGACCACGTCCAGCACAGGCTCCAGGTCTTCGTATTCGATGATCGCGGCCATCGCCGCCTTGCGCGCGGTTTCCAGGTCTTTCGCCGCCACGGCGATCACCGGTTGACCGACGAATTGCACGGTATCGATCGCCAGCAGCGGATCGCCCGGCAGCAGCGGACCGATGTCCTTCAGGCCTGGCACGTCCTCGTGGGTGATGGCGATGCGCACGCCTTCAAAGGCGTAGCAGGGCGAAGTGTCGATGCTGATGATCCGGGCGTGGGCACGGTCCGACATGCGCGCATAAACGTGCAACTGGTTCGGAAACTCCAGGCGGTCGTCGATGTACTGCGCTTCACCGGCCACATGCTTGGCGGCGCTGTCGTGCTTGACGCTGCGGCCGACACCGGTGGTCAGGTCCTTGGCGAACAGTTCAGCCAATTCGGCTTGGGTCTTCTCTACGGCGTGATGATTAGACATAAGCGGTCACCCGAGTCTCGATGTGCGGTGTTTGCAGTTCGATGAAGTATTTGCGCAGCAGGTTCTGTGCGCTGAGCAGGCGATATTCCTTGCTGGCGCGGAAGTCCGAGAGCGGCGTGAAGTCTTCGGCCAGGGCAGCGCAGGCGCGTTCGACAGTGGCGTTGTTGAATGGCGAACCGAGCAATGCGGCTTCGCAGGCTGCGGCGCGTTTCGGGATGGCGGCCATGCCGCCGAAGGCGACGCGGGCTTCAGCGACGACGCCGTTTTCCAGGCGAATGTTGAAGGCGGCGCAGACTGCCGAGATGTCATCGTCCAGGCGCTTGGAAACCTTGTAGGCACGGAACAGTTTTTCGACGCTGGCGCGGGGCACGATGATCTTCTCAATAAACTCGCTTTCCTGGCGCGCAGTGACACGGTAATCGATGAAGTAATCTTCCAGCGCCAGGGTACGGCGGGTTTCGCCTTTGCACAGCACGATTTGCGCGCCGAGGGCGATCAGCAGGGGCGGCGAGTCACCAATCGGCGAGGCGTTGCCGATGTTGCCGCCCAGGGTGCCCTGGTTGCGGATCTGCAAGGACGCGAAGCGGTGCAGCAATTCACCGAAGTCCGGGTACTCGGCGTTCAAGGCCTCGTAGCAATCGGACAGGGACGTGGCGGCGCCGATTTCCAGGCGATCGTCAAAGCGGTCGATGCGCTTCATCTCGGCGACGTTGCCGACGTAGATCATCACCGGCAGGGTGCGGTGGAACTGCGTGACTTCCAGCGCAAGGTCAGTACCGCCGGCCAGCAGGCGGGCCTGTGGATAAGCGTCGTAGAGGTCGGCCAGGTCGGCCACGGTCAGCGGCACCAGGCAGCGCTTGTCGCCGCTGTTGAGTTCGCCGATATCGGTCGGGGCAATGGCTTTCAGGCGTGCGATGGTGTCGGCTTCGCGGGCGTCGAACTGGTCCGGTTGCTTGGCGCAGCAGGACTGCTCGGCGGCTTCCAGGATCGGCCGGTAGCCGGTGCAACGGCAGAGGTTGCCGGCCAGTGCTTCGTGGGCCTTGGCATGATCCGGTGCATCGCTGTTCTTTTGCAGGGCAAACAGCGACATCACGAAACCGGGGGTGCAGAAGCCGCATTGCGAGCCGTGGCACTCGACCATGGCTTTCTGCACGCTGTGCAGTTCACCTTTGTGCTTGAGGTCTTCGACGCTGATCAGTTGCTTGCCGTGCAGGGACGACACGAAGGTCAGGCACGAGTTGAGGCTGCGATAGCGAATGTGTTCGCGGCCGTCATCATCGGTCTGCAATTCGCCGACCACCACGGTGCAGGCGCCGCAGTCACCGCTGGCGCAGCCTTCTTTGGTGCCGGGCTTGCCCACATGGTCGCGCAGATAATTGAGCACGGTCAGGTTCGGGTCCAGGGCGTGCTCGCTACGGAGTTCCTGGTTTAGTAAAAACTGGATCACGGAAGGCCTCGCAGACTCATTATTGTTGTTAACCGATAGGAACTGAATTTAGCAGGTCTGACTTTTCGGTCAATGATTTTCTGACTTAAAGGTCAGGAAATTGCAATTTGTCGATTAACCACCTGTTCCTTAATTATTGTCGCTGGTTCGATAGCCTGCTTTTTTGCTTGAATTTGCTTGAATCGTGCCAAAAACCTCCGGGCGGGCACTCCGCCCTGACGAAGCAATTGCGCTACACTGCGCCGCTTGTACAGATCAAAGAGTTTGAAGGACAACCATGACGTTCAAGGCGCCGGACAGCCTCGCCGAGCAAATCGCTCACCACCTCGCCGAACGCATCATTCGCGGCGAAATGAAGCCCGGAGAGCGCATCCAGGAACAGAAGGTCACGCTGGCCCTCAACGTCAGCCGCGGTTCGGTCCGCGAGGCCTTGCTGATCCTCGAGCGTCGGCACCTGATCGCGATCCTGCCGCGACGTGGCGCCCACGTCACCGAGCTCACGCCGCACAAGGTGCAGAGCCTGTGCACGCTGATGAGCGAACTCTATATCCTGCTCGGTAACTCCGTGGCCAGCGGCTGGAAAACCCAGGCCGACATGGCGCCGTTCGTGCAGATCCAGCAACGCCTGACTGCCAGCTACGAGCGTCAGGACATCCGCACTTTCGTCGACGACAGCTTCAACGTGATGCGCGCCGCGTACCCGTTCGCCAACAACCCGTACTTGCAGGAGACAGTCGAGAATCTGCAGCCGGCCATGAGCCGTGCCTATTTTCTCGCGCTGGAGCAGCGCAAAGCGTCGATGAGCGAATTCCTCGAACTGTTCGAACGCTTGCTCGCTGCGGTGCTGGCCCGTGACTTTGTGCAGATTCGTGAAGTGCTGACGGCTTACGCCCAGCGCAGTTGCGATCTGGTGATCTCTGCCCTGACGGACGCCTGAGGGTGCGGCTCAAGTGCATCAAGCTGGCGGGGTTCAAATCCTTCGTCGACCCGACCACGGTGAACTTCCCCAGTAACATGGCGGCGGTGGTCGGGCCCAATGGCTGCGGCAAATCGAACATCATCGACGCCGTGCGCTGGGTGATGGGTGAGAGTTCGGCGAAGAACCTGCGCGGCGAATCGATGACCGACGTCATCTTCAACGGCTCCACCAGCCGCAAGCCGGTGAGCCAGGCGAGTATCGAACTGGTGTTCGACAACTCCGACGGCACCTTGCTCGGGGAGTACGCCGCTTATGCGGAAATCTCCATTCGCCGCAAAGTAACCCGCGACAGCCAGACTACCTATTACCTCAACGGCACCAAATGCCGGCGCCGCGACATCACCGACATCTTCCTCGGCACCGGCCTTGGCCCGCGCAGCTATTCGATCATCGAGCAGGGGATGATCTCCAAGCTGATCGAGTCCAAGCCCGAAGACCTGCGCAACTTCATCGAAGAAGCCGCGGGTATCTCCAAGTACAAGGAGCGCCGGCGCGAGACGGAAAACCGCATCCGCCGCACCCACGAGAACCTTGAGCGCCTGACCGACCTGCGCGAAGAGCTTGAGCGTCAGCTCGAACGCTTGCACCGCCAGGCCGAGGCCGCCAAGAAGTATCAGGAATTCAAGGGCGAGGAGCGTCAGCTCAAGGCCCAGCTGTCGGCCCTGCGCTGGCAGGCGCTGAACGATCAGGTCGGCCAGCGTGAAGCGATCATCGGCAACCAGGAAGTTTCTTTCGAAGCCTTGGTGGCCGAACAGCGCAATGCCGACGCAAGCATCGAGCGCCTGCGTGACGGGCACCACGACCTGTCGGAGCGCTTCAACCTGGTGCAGGGGCGCTTCTACTCGGTCGGCGGCGACATTGCCCGGGTCGAGCAGAGCATCCAGCACGGTCAGCAGCGTTTGCGCCAGTTGCAGGATGACCTGAAAGAGGCCGAGCGCGCGCGCCTGGAAACCGAATCGCACCTGGGCCACGACCGCACGCTGCTGCTGACCCTCGGCGAAGAGCTGGACATGCTCACCCCGGAGCAGGAAGTCACCAGCGCCGCCGCCGAAGAGGCCGCTGCCGCGCTGGAAGAATCCGAAACCACCATGCACGGCTGGCAAGAGCAGTGGGATACGTTCAACCTCACCGCCGCCGAGCCGCGCCGTCAGGCCGAAGTGCAGCAATCGCGGATCCAGCAACTGGAAACCAGCCTGGAGCGCCTGGCCGATCGCCAGAAGCGTCTTGGCGAAGAACGCGCCTTGCTCTCGGCGGACCCGGAAGACGCGGCGATCATGGCGCTCAGCGAGCAGCTCGCCGAATCCGAAGCGACGCTCGAGGATTTGCAGACCAGCGAAGAAGCCCAGGTCGAAAAGCTTGAGCAGTTGCGTCAGGAATTGCAGCAAGCGCTGACCGCGCAGCAGCAGGCGCAAGGCGATTTGCAGCGCCTCAACGGTCGACTGGCTTCACTCGAAGCTTTGCAGCAAGCCGCGCTCGACCCGGGCACCGGTACCGCCGAATGGCTGCGCGAACAGAATCTTGCGAATCGCCCGCGCCTGGCAGAAGGCCTGAAGGTTGAGGCCGGTTGGGAACTGGCGGTGGAAACCGTGCTGGGTGCCGACCTGCAAGCGGTGCTGGTGGACGATTTCAACGATTTCGATCTGTCCGGGTTTGCCCAGGGCGACTTGCGCTTGCTCAGCCCGTCCAGCGATGGCGTACGGGTGCCGGGCAGCCTGCTGGACAAGGTCGAGGCGCAGCTCGATCTGTCGCCATGGCTGGGGCAGGTCAAACCGGTGAACAGCCTGGAACAGGCCTTGGCCTTGCGCAGTCAATTGGCTGCCGGGCAGAGCCTGATCAGCCGCGACGGTTACTGGGTCGGTCGGCATTTTCTGCGGGTGCGTCGGGCCAGTGAAGCGGAAAGCGGCGTGCTCGCCCGGGGTCAGGAAATCCAGCAACTGGGCCTGGAGCGCGAAGAACGCGAAGCCGCTGTCGAATCCCTGGAAACCCGTCTGCAGAATCTCAGGGCGCAGCAGCGTCAGCAGGAGAACGGTCGCGAACATCTGCGCCGTTTGCTGCAGGACGAAGCGCGTCAGCAAGGTGAATTGAAGGCTCAATTGTCCGCCGGCAAGGCCAAGGCCGAACAATTGACCCTGCGCCGTACCCGCCTCGACGAAGAGCTCATCGAACTCGATGAGCAGCGAGCGCTGGAACACGAAAACATCGGCGAAGCGCGCCTGCAATTGCAGGAAGCCCTCGACAGCATGGCGCAGGACACCGAGCAGCGTGAGTTGCTGCTGGCCCAGCGCGACAGCCTGCGTGAGCGTCTGGACCGGGTGCGTCAGGAAGCGCGGCAGCACAAGGATCACGCCCATCAGCTGGCGGTGCGTCTGGGCTCGCTCAAGGCGCAGCATGATTCGACGCGCCAGGCGCTGGAGCGTCTGGAGATGCAGTCCGAGCGGCTGACCGAAAAACGCGAGCAACTGAGCCTCAATCTGGAGGAGGGCGAAGCGCCACTGGAAGAGCTGCGCCTGAAACTCGAGGAGTTGCTCGACAAGCGCATGACCGTCGACGAAGAGCTCAAGACCGCGCAGATCGCCCTCGAAGATGCCGACCGCGAACTGCGCGACGCCGAGAAGCGCCGCAGCCAGGCCGAACAGCAATCCCAGTTGATTCGCAGCCAGCTCGAAACCCAGCGCATGGAATGGCAAGCCCTGACCGTACGCCGCAAGACTTTGCAGGACCAATTGCTGGAAGACGGCTACGATCTCCACGGCGTACTCGCGACGCTGACTGCCGAGGCCAGCGAGAAGGAAGCTGAGGAAGAACTCGAGCGCATCGCCGCCAGGATCCAGCGTCTGGGCGCGATCAACCTGGCGGCCATCGATGAGTACCAGCAACAATCGGAGCGTAAGCGTTATCTGGATGCGCAGAACGACGATCTGGTGGAAGCCCTTGAAACCCTTGAAAACGTGATTCGCAAGATCGACAAGGAAACCCGCAACCGTTTCAAGGATACCTTTGATCAGATCAATGGCGGTTTACAGGCACTTTTCCCAAAAGTTTTCGGTGGAGGCCGCGCGTATTTGGAACTGACGGGCGAAGATCTACTCGATACAGGGGTAACAATCATGGCGCAGCCGCCAGGAAAGAAGAACAGCACCATCCATTTGCTCTCCGGCGGCGAAAAGGCCCTGACCGCATTGGCCCTGGTTTTTGCGATCTTCAAGTTGAACCCGGCGCCGTTCTGCATGCTCGATGAGGTTGACGCGCCACTGGATGACGCTAACGTTGGACGCTACGCGCGATTGGTAAAAGAGATGTCACAGACAGTGCAGTTCATCTATATCACCCACAACAAGATCGCCATGGAAATGGCCGAACAACTGATGGGTGTGACGATGCACGAACCCGGTTGTTCACGACTGGTGGCGGTGGATGTCGAGGAGGCGATGGCGATGGTGGATGCCTGAGTCGGGGTTGTAGGAAGAGTGTTTGCGGCTTGTAGGACTCTTTTCCTGGCTTCGACTTGCTGGCCAATCGACATATTCGCGCTAGCCAACGTGGTAGACGGTGTAAAGTTGCCTTTGGTCGTGCTAGTTTAATGTCAATTTTTCGTATACGTGGGCAAAACGCCTGTCAGAACATAGAGTTGGCGCCACGTTTTAAAGCGGTTTGCAGGTTGTAAACCCCTTATTTTTCAGCATTTTTTATAGAGGCACGGGATTACATGGAAATCGGTCTGCGCGAGTGGCTGATCGTCATCGGCATTATTGTCATTGCCGGTATTCTTTTCGATGGCTGGCGCCGTATGCGCGGCGGCAAGGGAAAACTGAAGTTCCGTCTTGATCGAAGTCTGTCCAACCTGCCGGACGAGGACAGCAGCGCCGAGCTGCTGGGCCCGCCACGCGTGCTGGACGCACATAAAGAGCCGCAACTGGACGAGCAGGATCTGCCGTCGGTGAGCATGCCGGCCCGGGAGCCTCGCGAGTCGGGCTCCAAACGCGGCAAGCGTGGCCACAGCGAGCCTTCCCAGGGCGACATGAACCTCAGCCTGGATCTGGACGGCGGCCCGAGCTTCAGCAGCCGCGACGACGATTTCCCGGACGACACCAAGTCCGCGCCAGCGGTCAACGACAAGGATCAGCCGCAAGCTGAAGAAGTGCTGGTGATCAGCGTGATCTGCCGCGACGCTGCCGGCTTCAAGGGCCCGGCGCTGTTGCAGAACATTCTGGAGAGCGGCCTGCGTTTCGGCGAGATGGATATTTTCCATCGCCACGAAAGCATGGCCGGCAACGGTGAAGTGCTGTTCTCCATGGCCAACGCCGTCAAGCCTGGCGTATTCGACCTGGACGACATCGACCACTTCAGCACCCCGGCGGTGAGTTTCTTCCTGGGTCTGCCAGGTCCTCGCCATCCGAAGCAAGCCTTCGACGTGATGGTGGCAGCGGCGCGTAAACTGTCCCAGGAGCTCAACGGTGAGCTCAAGGACGACCAGCGCAGCGTGCTGACCGCCCAGACGATCGAGCACTACCGTCAGCGCATTGTCGAGTTCGAACGCCGCGCCCTGACCCAGAAACGTTGATTGAAATGGTTGGAGCGGGCTCTTGTGGCGAGGGGGCTTGCCCCCGTTGGGCTGCGAAGCAGCCCCATCCACGACACCGAATTCTCCGGCATTGCGACGGCTTCGCCGCCGAACGGGGGCAAGCCCCCTCGCCACAAATGCAGCCCCTTGCCGGGCCGAAATATGAAAATTGAGCAGCCTCGGCTGCTCTTTTGCTTTATGAGAGAACACCCATGACCGCCGCCAAGAACCGTATTTTAGAGCTGCGCGCTGAGCTGGATCAGCACAACTATCGTTACCACGTGCTCGACGAACCGAGCATTCCGGACGCCGAATACGACCGCTTGTTCAGCGAGCTCAAGGCTCTGGAAGCGGCCAATCCCGAACTGATCACCAGTGACTCGCCAACCCAGCGAGTGGGCAGCGCGGCGCTGTCGGCGTTTACCCAGGTGCGTCACGAAGTGCCGATGCTCAGTCTCGGCAACGCCTTCGAAGAAACCGACATGCGTGAGTTCGACCGCCGGGTGACCGAAGGCCTGGACCTGCCGGCGGGCGACCTGTTCGGTGGCGGCGCAACCGTTGAATATAGCTGTGAGCCCAAGCTTGATGGCCTGGCCGTCAGCCTGCTGTATCAGGATGGCGTGCTGGTGCGCGGCGCGACCCGCGGCGATGGCACCACCGGCGAAGACATCAGCGTCAACGTGCGCACCGTACGCAACATTCCGCTCAAGCTGCACGGCACCGGCTGGCCGGCGACCTTGGAGGTGCGCGGCGAAGTGTTCATGTCCAAGGCCGGTTTCGAGCGGCTCAACGCCACGCAACTGGAAGTCGGCGGCAAGACCTTCGCCAACCCGCGCAACGCGGCGGCGGGCAGTTTGCGCCAGCTGGACTCGAAGATCACCGCCAATCGCCCGCTGGAGTTCTGCTGCTACGGCATCGGCCAGGTATCGGCGGACATCGCCGATACGCACATCGGCAATTTGCAGCAACTCCAGGCTTGGGGCATGCCGATCAGTCATGAGTTGAAACTGGCGCACGGTATCGCCGAGTGCCTGGATTACTACCGCGACATCGGTGAGCGTCGCAACGCGCTGCCATATGAAATCGACGGCGTGGTATTCAAGGTCAACAGCATTGCCTCCCAACGCGAACTGGGTTTCCGCGCCCGCGAACCGCGCTGGGCCATCGCCCACAAATTCCCGGCGATGGAAGAGCTCACCGAGCTGCTCGATGTGGAATTCCAGGTCGGCCGCACCGGGGCGGTGACGCCGGTGGCGCGTCTGAAACCGGTCAAGGTCGCGGGCGTCACGGTGGCCAACGCCACCTTGCACAACATGGACGAAGTCGCGCGCCTGGGCCTGATGATCGGCGACATGGTGATCATCCGCCGTGCCGGTGACGTGATTCCGCAAGTGGTGCAAGTGGTCATGGAGCGTCGTCCGGAAAACGCCCGGCCAGTACAGATCCCCGAGCAATGTCCGGTGTGCGGTTCCCATGTCGAGCGCACGCAACTGATCAAGCGCAGCAAGGGGCGCGAAACGGTCAGTGAAGGCGCGGTGTATCGCTGCGTCGGCCGGCTGGCCTGTGGCGCGCAGCTTAAACAGGCCATCATTCACTTCGTTTCCCGTCGCGCCATGGACATTGAAGGCCTGGGTGAGAAGAGTGTCGAGCAACTGGTCGACGAAGGCCTGGTGAGCTCGCCTGCGGATCTGTACGCCCTGACCTTCGAGCAGATCGTCGATCTGGAAGGCTTTGCCGAACTGTCGAGCAAGAACCTGCTCGGCGCCATCGAAGACAGCAAGAGGCCGGGGCTGGCGCGGTTCATCTACGCCCTGGGGATTCCTGATGTCGGCGAGGAGACAGCCAAGGTCCTGGCCCGCTCCCTGGGTTCGTTGGAGCGGGTGCAACAGGCCTTGCCGCAGGTGCTGACGTACTTGCCGGATGTTGGCCTGGAAGTCGCGCACGAGATCCACAGTTTCTTCGAGGATGAGCATAACCAGCAGGTGATCGCTGATTTGCTCAGGCATGGCCTGCAGATTCAGGATCAGGGCGAGTTGGGTGCCGAGTTTTCGGCGAGCACCACGCTGGGCGGTTTCCTCGACAAACTGCATATCCCCTTGGTAGGGCCGGGCGGGGCGCAGAAACTGGCGGACAAATTCGGCTCGCTGCAGGCTGTGATCGGTGCTGACTGGCTGGATATGCGCCAGGCGCTGCCGGAAAAACAGGCCAATTCGGTGCGCGAGTTCTTCGCGGTCGAGGCCAATCGCCAATTGGCCGAAGCGGCAGAGAAGCAACTGGCTGATTTCGGCATGCACTGGCAGAGCGAGAGGAAGGTCGTTGAAGGCTTGCCGCTGGCCGGGCAGACCTGGGTGCTGACCGGTTCGCTGGAGCTGATGAGCCGCGATATCGCCAAGGACAAACTCGAAAGCCTCGGCGCCAAGGTCGCCGGCTCGGTATCGGCCAAGACCCATTGCGTGGTGGCTGGGCCGGGTGCGGGCTCCAAGTTGACCAAGGCCAATGAGCTGGGGCTGAAGGTGCTGGATGAAGAGGCGTTTGTGGCGTTCCTGAAGGATCACAACATCCCGGTCTAGCACGAACCCTGTGGCGAGGGGGCTTGCCCCCGTTGGGTTGCGAAGCAACCCTAAAACCGGCAAACACTGTCTTTGCTGACACTCCGAGCTAGCCGCATTCACGACTGCTGCGCAGCCGAACGGGGGCAAGCCCCCTCGCCACAGTCAGGGATGGTCTTGCGTGTGGGAACGATCTTGTCACGGTAATGATCTAGTCTTGGCAAGCCCCAGGGAGAGATCGCCATGTACCCTTTCTTCGAGCAACTCAGCTCGCGCATCGCCGCGCCGTTCATGGGCGAAAGCTCGCGCAACAGCAAGGTCTGGTCCTGTCGTTGCGGGCAGTCGCTGTTCTTTCGCAACAGCCAGTGCCTGGCCTGTTCAGCGGCGTTGGGTTATCAGCCGGAGCGGAGTCGCTTGTCTGCGCTGCAACCGGGTGTGCAGGCAGGCACCTGGCGGCTGGATGCCGATCCCGGGGCGGGCCTGTTTCGACGCTGCGCCAATCTCGACTCCCCGGCGGCCTGTAATTGGTTGCTGCCTGCCAATGACCGTGACGTCTTGTGCATTGCCTGCAGCCTCAATCGCACCATTCCTGACCTATCGATAGCCGACAACCACGAGCGCTGGCGCAAGGTGGAAACCGCCAAGCGGCGTCTGGTCGCGCAACTGGTCAGCCTGGGGTTACAGGTGATTCCCAAAGCCGTCGATGAAGACGCGGGCCTTGCCTTCGATTTCATCGGCGTGGACCTCGAAGGCAAACCACCCACTACCGGGCACGCCAATGGCCTGGTCACCCTCGACATCAAGGAAGCCGACGATGCGCACCGTGAGCAGGTGCGAGTGCAAATGCGCGAACCCTATCGCACGCTGCTCGGGCATTTTCGTCACGAAGTCGGGCACTACTATTGGGATCGATTGATCGCCCATGGCCAGTGGCTTGAGCCTTTTCGCGGATTGTTCGGCGATGAGCGCGCCAGCTATGCCGAAGCCCTCGAGCGGCATTATCAGCAGGGCGCACCGCTCGACTGGCAGCAGCACTACGTCAGCGCCTATGCGACCATGCATCCGTGGGAAGACTGGGCGGAAACCTGGGCGCATTACCTGCACATGATGGATGCGGTGGACACCGCGCTGGGGTTTGGCATGAGTGCCCGGGAAATGGACTTCGACTATCAGCCGTTTCCACCTCAAACCCTTTACGATCCGCAGCATCCCGGCGGCGCGGCGTTCCTGTCGTTCGTCAATGCCTGGATCGAACTGGCCGGCATGCTCAACGAATTGTCACGCAGCATGGGGCAGCCGGATTTCTATCCGTTCGTCCTGCCGCCAGCGGTCATTGCCAAGCTGCACTTTATTCACCTGGTGATTCAGCAGGAGGGCGGCAGGGCGGACGAGGTGCTTGAGGCGCAATAGCAAGTGCTTGAAGCCCCTCATGTTTTTAATCCGAAACCAACGGTTGTAACTTCGCCTCAGATAGGTACAATGGCGCGGCTCGCCGACAGGTGAGCGTCGTTATGGTGACCCTATCGGTCCCCCCGCAACGATCAGCCGTGAACCCGGTCAGGCCTGGAAGGGAGCAGCCGCAGCGGTGACATTGTGTGCCGGGGTGTGGCTGGTAGGGTTACCACCTTAACGCCACGCGAGTGTTCTCTCGCGTTATCTTTCTGAAATCAGACTTTCGCTAGCTGCCAGGATCTTCTCCGGGGCGGTTTTTTGCCGTTTGCGGTTTATCCACAGCCGCAGGCTCGCCACCGATATACAGCCGAACAACCTCATCGATCTCCCCGGACATCTTCATTCGCGCCAAGGTGCGCAGGATGCTCTGCACCGGGATCTTCGGGTCGTTGCGAACGTAGCAACCGATTTGGTTTTCCTGCAGCACTGCCACGCCTTGCAGTTGCTGCTCCGGCAGCAGGCGGTGATTGAACCAGTCCAGGCTCCATTGATTGCTGACGGCATAGCGATTGCGGCCGGCCAGGAGCTTTTCCAGCACTTGTTCCTGATTGCGTGCGTCGTCGCGCTGCAGTTGGCCGGTGTCGAACAGCGGCTGCAGGGTCGGGTAGCTGTAACCGAGCACGGTGCCAATGGGCTGTTCCGGCAAGTCGGCGGGGTTGACTGCGCCGGGCGGCGCATGCCGGGTGATCAACAAGTCAGGTTGAATGAAGAGCGGGATGCTCCAGAGATAATCGTCAGGCTGATCGGGCAGCCACGATTGCGCGGCATAACAGCGGACATCGACCTCGCCTTGCGCCATGGCGTTTTCCACCCGCCCGCGAGGCAACACATGGAATTCGGCCGGCACGCCGACCTGAGTCGCGAGGCTGAGCATCACGTCATACAGGATGCCCTGGGTCGGCTTGCCCCGTTCAAGCTGCACCATGGGCATGGTCCAGCTGTCGGATATCACGAAGCGCAGCGGTGCTTGCGCAGCCACGCCGTCCAGGCTGATCAACAGCAATGCCCCCAAGGCCAGCCGCATAAACACTCCGTTAAAAGCCCCCGATGTGCAGCTTAGCCACAATACACGAGCGCACCGGATGCAATTTGTCCCTTGCTCCGCTAGCATTAGCCGCTTCTGCTTCCTTCGCTGCGACGGTTTTCGATGAGTTATCAGGTTCTTGCACGTAAATGGCGTCCGCGCTCGTTCCGCGAAATGGTCGGCCAGACCCATGTGCTCAAGGCTCTGATCAATGCCTTGGACAGCCAGCGGCTGCACCACGCCTATCTCTTTACCGGTACCCGTGGGGTCGGCAAGACCACCATCGCGCGGATCATTGCCAAATGCCTTAACTGCGAGACAGGTATCACTTCGACCCCCTGTGGCGAATGCTCGGTGTGTCGCGAAATCGACGAAGGCCGCTTTGTCGACCTGATCGAGATCGACGCCGCGAGCCGTACCAAGGTCGAAGATACCCGCGAACTGCTCGACAACGTGCAGTACGCCCCGAGCCGCGGGCGCTTCAAGGTCTACCTGATCGACGAAGTGCACATGCTCTCCAGCCATTCCTTCAACGCACTGCTCAAAACCCTTGAAGAGCCGCCACCCTACGTCAAGTTCATCCTGGCGACCACTGACCCGCAGAAACTTCCTGCAACGATTCTGTCGCGGTGCCTGCAGTTCTCCCTGAAGAACATGACGCCGGAACGCGTTGTCGAGCACCTGACCCACGTACTGGGTGTCGAGAACGTGCCGTTCGAAGACGATGCGCTGTGGCTGCTGGGCCGTGCCGCCGACGGGTCGATGCGTGATGCCATGAGCCTGACCGACCAGGCGATTGCCTTCGGTGAAGGCAAGGTCATGGCCGCCGACGTGCGGGCGATGCTCGGGACCCTCGATCACGGGCAGGTCTACGACGTCCTGCATGCCCTGATCGAAGGCGATGCCAAGGCGTTGCTCGAAGCCGTCCGCCATCTGGCCGAACAAGGCCCGGACTGGAACGGCGTGCTTTCGGAAATTCTCAATGTGCTGCACCGCGTTGCCATCGCCCAGGCCTTGCCGGAAGGTGTCGATAACGGTCACGGCGACCGCGATCGCGTGCTGGCACTGGCCCAGGCGTTGCCGGCCGAAGACGTGCAGTTCTACTACCAGATGGGCCTGATCGGGCGCCGCGACCTGCCGCTGGCGCCGGATCCCCGGGGCGGTTTTGAAATGGTGTTGCTGCGGATGCTGGCGTTCCGGCCCGCAGACACCGCGGATGCCCCGAGGCAACCGCTAAAGCCAGTGGGGATCAGCCAGGCCACAGTTGATTCCGCAAACTCAGTGGCTGCCGCGCCAGTTGTTGCGCCGGTAGTCGCTGCGGCCGTTGCACCGATAGCGGCTGCGCCAGTGGCAGCTCCAGTGCCTGCACCGGAACCGGTTGCGCCAGTCGTTGTGCCAGAACCTGCGCCTGTGCCTGTGGTTGAAGCGGTCGTGGTCGAAGAGGTTGTCGACCTGCCGTGGAATGACCCGGTCGAGCCAGCGCCCGTCCAGCAACCGGCGGCAGAGCCGGTGCTGGAAACCGCCAGCGAACAACCCGAATTACCGCCAATGCCGTTGCCGACGCCGGACAGCGTGGTGCCGGACGCCCCGGAGTGGGCCGCCGCGCCGATCCCGGAACCTTCGGTGGCCGACGTCGATGCCGCGACGCCGGGCATGGACCTGGATGACGAGCCGCCGCTGGACGAGGATTACATCGAGCCGGACATGGATTCGGCCTACAGTTACCTCGACGAACTGGCCAGCGAGCATGCCGCCGACCCGGCTCCGGAGCCCGAGCCTGAGCCCGCGGCGATGCCGGCCACCGGTCTGGCCCTGCAATGGCTGGAGCTGTTCCCGAAATTGCCGATCTCCGGCATGACCGGCAGTATCGCCGCCAACTGCACGCTGATCGCGGTCGATGGCGACAATTGGCTGATGCACCTGGACCCGGCCCACAGTGCCTTGTTCAACGCCACTCAACAGCGGCGCCTCAACGATGCGCTGAACCAGTATCACCAGCGCACGCTGACCCTGAGCATCGAGCTGATCAAGCCCGAGCAGGAAACCCCGGCACAAGCGGCTTCGCGCCGCCGCGCCAACCGTCAGCGCGAGGCAGAGGAATCGATCCACGGTGATCCGTTCATCCAGCAAATGATGCAGCAGTTCGGTGCAGTGGTCCGTAACGATACTATTGAACCTGTCGACGCCCTGGTCACTCAGGGCTAATAACTGAAGGCACCTGGCCGCATGGGCCGGGCGCTGTTTTAATCCAAGTACTTTTGAGGTGATTACCATGATGAAAGGTGGCATGGCCGGCCTGATGAAGCAGGCGCAGCAGATGCAGGAAAAAATGGCCAAGATGCAGGAAGAACTGGCCAACGCCGAAGTCACCGGTAAGGCCGGTGGCGATATGGTCACCGTGGTGATGACCGGTCGTCATGACGTCAAGAGCGTGACCATCGACCCAAGCCTGGTCGAAGGCATGAGCGAAGACGACAAGGAAATGCTGGAAGCGGTCATCGCATCCGCGGTCAACGATGCCGTGCGCAAGATCGAAGCCAACAGCCAGGACAAAATGGGCAGCATGACTGCCGGCATGCAACTGCCGCCGGGCATGAAACTGCCATTCTGATTCGCCTTCAGGCGGCAGATGAGTTACAAAAATGCCAGGCATAGCGCCTGGCATTTTTGTTTTCGGCATTGGAGATGTAGTGTCTGGAATGCCGTCATCGCGAGCAAGCTCGCTCCCACAGGGGGGGTGCATTCCAAATGTGGGAGCGGCGGTGCGGCGATCCGACTTGCCCGCGAAGAATTCGCCTCGGTCTTGCTGAATAAACATCGAACGCCATACCGCCACAAAGGTCTGCTCCCTACATCACTGAACCTCATCGATCACAGGAGACGCTGCCATGTCCGACCCCATGACCCTCAATCAACGCATTGTCCTGGCTTCTCGCCCGGTGGGCGCGCCAACGCCGGAAAACTTCCGTATGGAGCGGGTGGCGCTACCGGACCTGGCCGACGGTCAGGTGCTGCTCAAGACCGTTTTCCTGTCGCTGGATCCCTACATGCGCGGGCGCATGAGTGACGCACCGTCCTACGCCGCACCGGTGGAAATCGGCGAAGTCATGACCGGGGGCGCTGTCAGCCGGGTCGAGCGCTCGCTCAATCCGAAGTTTCAGGAAGGTGATCTGGTGGTCGGTGCCACCGGTTGGCAAAGCCACAGCATCAATGACGGTCGCAGCATCATTCCGATTCCCGCGCTGCCAAGCCCTTCGATGGCTCTCGGGGTACTGGGTATGCCGGGTATGACCGCTTACATGGGGCTGATGGACATCGGCCAGCCGAAGGCCGGCGAAACCCTGGTGGTCGCAGCGGCGTCCGGGGCGGTGGGCTCGGTGGTCGGCCAGGTGGCGAAGATCAAGGGGCTGCGCGTGGTCGGTGTAGCGGGCGGTGCGGAAAAGTGCCGTTATGTGGTCGACGAGTTGGGCTTCGACGCCTGCATCGACCACAAGAGCCCGGACTTTGCCGACGAACTGGCGCAAGCCTGTCCCAAGGGCATCGACATCTATTATGAAAACGTCGGCGGCAAGGTATTCGACGCCGTGGTGCCATTGCTCAACCCCAAGGCACGGATTCCGCTGTGTGGCTTGATCGCGTCCTATAACGCCCATGAGGCGCCGAGCGGCCCGGATCATCTGCCACTGTTGCAGCGCACCCTGTTGACCAAGCGAGTGCGCATCCAGGGCTTCATCGTGTTCGATGACTATGGTGATCGCCAGCCGGAATTCCTCAGTGCCATGGCGCCCTGGGTGCGCGATGGCAAGGTGAAGTTCCGCGAAGACGTGGTCGATGGCCTGGAACAGGCGCCTGATGCGTTTATCGGCCTGCTGGAAGGGCGCAACTTCGGCAAGCTGGTGGTTCGGGTTTCCCGGGACTGAGTAATTCACGCTGCAATTTGACGCTCAACCGAGGCGCGGGTATAAACCGCGTCTCGTTGTTTTGTCGGACTTTTCCACCATGAGCTTCAGCCCTTTGATTCGCCAACTGATCGACGCCCTGCGAATTCTGCCAGGCGTGGGTCAGAAAACCGCCCAGCGCATGGCGTTGCAGTTGCTCGAGCGTGACCGCAGCGGCGGCTCGCGCCTGGCGCTGGCCCTGAGCCAGGCCATGGAAGGGGTCGGTCACTGCCGCTTGTGCCGTACGCTGACGGAAGATGATCTGTGCCCGCAATGCGCCGATACCCGTCGCGACGACACCTTGCTCTGCGTGGTGGAAGGGCCGATGGACGTCTATGCGGTGGAGCAGACCGGTTTTCGCGGGCGCTATTTCGTGCTCAAGGGCCATCTGTCGCCGCTCGACGGCTTGGGGCCGGAAGCCATCGGCATTCCGCAGTTGATGGCACGGATCGAAGAGGCCGGCACCTTCACCGAAGTCATTCTGGCCACCAACCCGACCGTGGAAGGTGAAGCCACGGCGCACTACATCGCCCAATTGCTCAGCAGCAAAGGCCTGATCGCCTCGCGCATCGCCCATGGCGTACCGCTGGGTGGCGAGCTGGAGCTGGTGGATGGCGGGACGCTGGCGCATTCGTTTGCCGGGCGTAAGCCGATTTCGCTCTGAGTTCATGTGGCGTCCATGCTGACGCCATCGTCGGATCGCCGCCCGGAGCAAGCTCGCTCCCACATTGGTTTTGTGTGCACCGCAGAACCCCTGTGGGAGCGAGCTTGCTCGCGATGCAGGCGGCGCGGTCCGTCTGAATGACACAATCCTGTTGAAAACCAAGCAAGCGCTCGGTTAACTTCACTGACCCCTTCAGTGGAGCTCGCCGATGTCTGCCTTTCAGGAATACTTCGACCCCAGCCACCAATTGGTCCGCGACAGCGTCAGACGTTTCGTCGAGCGCGAGATTCTTCCTGACATCTCGCAGTGGGAAGAAGCCGAAAGCTTTCCTCGCGAGCTCTACCTCAAGGCCGGCGCGGCGGGGATTCTCGGCATCGGGTACCCGGAGGCCTACGGAGGCAGCCACGAAGGGGATCTGTTCGCAAAGGTTGCCGCCAGTGAAGAGTTGATGCGTTGTGGCTCAGGCGGGTTGGTTGCCGGCCTGGGGTCGCTGGATATCGGCTTGCCGCCCATCCTCAAGTGGGCCCGACCCGAAGTGCGGGACCGAGTGCTGCCCCAGGTGCTGTCGGGAGAGAAGATCAGCGCCCTGGCCATCACCGAGCCCGGCGGCGGTTCCGACGTCGCCAACCTGCAAACCCGTGCCGTGCGCGACGGTGACTTTTACCGGGTCAGTGGCAGCAAGACCTTTATCACCAGCGGCGTGCGCGCGGATTTCTATACCGTCGCAGTGCGAACGGGCGAACCGGGTTTCGGTGGCATCAGCCTGTTACTGATCGAGAAGGGCACACCGGGATTCACCGTAGGACGGCAGCTGAAGAAAATGGGCTGGTGGGCGTCAGACACCGCTGAACTGTTCTTCGATGATTGCCCAGTGCCCGCAGGAAACCTGATCGGCGCCGAGAACATGGGCTTTGCTTGCATCATGGGCAACTTCCAGAGCGAACGCCTGGCCCTAGCATTGATGGCCAACATGACCGCACAGCTGGCGCTGGAAGAGAGCCTGAAATGGGCGCTCGAGCGCGAAGCCTTTGGCAAACCGATCGGCAAGTTTCAGGTGATCAAGCATCGCCTCGCCGAGATGGCGACCGCGCTGGAGGTGTCCCGGGAGTTCACATACCGCCAGGCCGCGAAAATGGCGGCGGGGCAGAGTGTGATCAAGGAGATTTCCATGGCCAAGAATTTTGCGACGGATACTGCGGACCGGATCGTGAACGATGCGGTGCAGATACTCGGTGGGCTGGGTTACATGCGCGAGAGCCTGGTGGAGCGGCTGTACCGCGATAACCGCATCCTGTCGATTGGCGGCGGGACGCGGGAAGTGATGAACGAGATCATCAGCAAGCAGATGGGGCTTTGAGCCGATCTTGAATTTAGTGGTGTTGCCGCTGACGCCATCGCGAGCAAGCTCGCTCCCACAGTGGATTGCATTCTTTCTGACAGAACGCGGTCGAATGTGGGAGCGAGCTTGCTCGCGATGGCGGTCTGACCGGCGCCGCTTACTTGTCGCTCAACGCAAACTGCGTCAGGCAGAACGTAGGAATGCCCATGTCTTCCAGACGCTGCGAGCCACCTAGCTCCGGCAGATCGATGATCGCCGCCGCTTCATGCACCCGGGCGCCCATGCGGCGGATCAGGTTGGCGGCGGCAATCAGGGTGCCGCCGGTGGCGATCAGGTCATCGAACATCACCACCGAATCCCCCTCGCATAGGCTGTCGGCGTGCACTTCCAGGAAGGCTTCGCCGTATTCGGTCGCATAGCCCTCGGCCAGCACGTCGGCTGGCAGCTTGCCTTGCTTGCGGAACAGCACCAGCGGCTTGTTCAACTGATAGGCCAGTACCGAACCGATCAGGAAGCCACGGGCGTCCATCGCGCCGATGTGGGTGAAGTCAGCCTCGACATAACGGTGGGCGAAGCTGTCCATCACCAGGCGCAGGGCCGTGGGCGACTGGAACAGCGGGGTGATGTCGCGAAAGATCACACCCGGTTTCGGGAAGTCGATGACAGGGCGGATGAGGGATTTGATGTCGAAGGAGTCGAAGACCATCGTCGTGGTGTCCTGGCAGGGCTGCAAACGACGCAGTATAACGGCGGCTGACCCGTTTCGCTCAGCCGCAACGTTTTGTTTCAGCCTTCCAGTGAGCCACCGGCCAGGGCGCACAGCTGGATCGGGTCGATAATCCGGATTTCCTTGCCTTCTGCCGCAATCAGCTCGTTTTGCTGGAAGCGGGTAAAGACGCGGGATACGGTTTCCACCGCCAGGCCCAGGTAGTTGCCGATTTCGTTACGCGACATGCTCAGGCGGAACTGATTGGCGGAAAAACCCCGGGCGCGGAAACGTGCCGAAAGGTTGACCAGGAAGGTGGCGATGCGTTCGTCGGCGGTCTTTTTCGACAACAGCAGCATCATCTGCTGGTCGTCACGGATTTCGCGACTCATCACCCGCATCAGCTGACGGCGCAACTGCGGCAATTGCAGGGCCAGTTCGTCGAGACGCTCGAAAGGAATTTCACACACCGAGGTGGTTTCCAGGGCTTGTGCCGACACAGGGTGCTTTTCTGTGTCCATGCCCGACAGGCCGACCAGTTCGCTGGGCAGGTGGAAGCCGGTGAGCTGTTCTTCACCGGTGTCGCTCAGGCTGAAGGTCTTGAGGGCGCCAGAACGGACCGCGTAGACAGAATCGAAGGTATCGCCCTGACGGAACAGAAATTCGCCTTTTTTCAGCGGCCGGCCACGTTTGACGATTTCGTCCAGCGCATCCATGTCTTCCAGATTCAGCGAAAGTGGCAGGCAAAGAGGGGCCAGGCTGCAATCCTTGCAATGGGCTTGATTATGAGCGCGCAGTTTTACTGGCTCGGACATTTCTTCAATCCTTGTGGGAATTCACACATAAGACGTAAGGGTAACTCACCATAGGATATCGAGGCCAGTCTGGGGTGCTAGCTTGCAGAATTAGATTACCCGTGAAAATCGCTGGCGACTGTGTTGTTCCAGGTACGCGTCGAACACCATGCACACCGAGCGCACCAACAGTCGCCCGGCGGGCAGGATGGTGATCCTGTCGCGATCGAGTTCGATCAGCCCGTCTTTGGCCATGTCCTGCAGTTGAGGCCAGAGTTCGCCGAAGTAGCCTTGGAAATCGATGTTGAAGGCCTGCTCGATGGCAGCGTATTCGAGACTGAAATTGCAGATCAATTGCTGGATGACCGCACGCCGCAGCCGGTCATCGGCATTGCACAGCAGGCCGCGGCTGGTGGCCAGTTGCATGGATGCGAGCGCGTTCTGGTACTGGTTAAGGTCGCTGCTGTTCTGGCAGTACAGGTCGCCGATCTGGCTGATCGCCGACACGCCGAGGCCAATCAGATCGCAATGACCGTGGGTGGTGTAGCCCTGGAAATTGCGTTGCAGGGTCGATTCTTCCTGGGCAATCGCCAGCTCATCGTCGGGCAGGGCGAAGTGGTCCATGCCGATGTAGCGGTAGCCGGCGCTGATCAGTTGCTCGATGGTGCGCTGCAGCATTTCCAGTTTCTGCGCCGGTGTCGGCAGTTCATCGCTGTTGATGCGCCGCTGCGGCATGAAGCGTTCTGGCAGGTGGGCGTAGTTGAACACCGATAGTCTGTCCGGTTGCAGGCGGATGACCTCTTCCACGGTGCGGGCGAAATTCTCCGGTGTCTGTCTCGGCAGGCCGTAGATCAGGTCGATATTGATCGAGCGAAACTGCAAGGTGCGGGCGGCATCGATCACCGCGCGGGTTTCTTCCAGGCTTTGCAGGCGATTGACTGCACGTTGCACGGCCGGGTCGAGGTCTTGCAGGCCGATGCTGACCCGATTGAAACCCAGTTCCCGCAGCAGGCCCATGGTCGACCAGTCGGCCTCGCGCGGGTCGATCTCGATGCCGTAGTCGCCGGAGTCGTCGTCCAGCAAATTGAAGTGTTTGCGCAAATGCGCCATCAACTGGCGCAGTTCGTCGTGGCTGAGAAAGGTCGGTGTGCCGCCACCGAAGTGCAGTTGCTCGACTTTCTGCGTAGGGTCGAGGTGGCAGGCGATCAACTGGATTTCCTGCTCCAGACGCTGCAAGTACGGTTGCGCCCGGCCGCGATCCTTGGTGATGACCTTGTTGCAGGCGCAGTAATAGCAAATGTTCGCGCAGAACGGCACGTGCACGTACAGCGACAACGGGCGTTGGGCCTTGCGGCTGTCGCGCAGGGCATGAAACAGGTCGAAGGTGCCGACCTGGCTGTTGAATTGCACGGCGGTCGGGTACGAGGTGTAGCGTGGTCCCGCCAGGTCATAACGGCGGATCAGATCGGTGTCCCAACGAATGGCGTCGAGCATCATGCGGGCATTCCCCCGGATAGGCTGGCAGTGTCAGCCACTTTATGCGAGGGCGGGGTGGGGCATCTTGATTTGCATCAAGTGGGCGTTTGAAGCTCATTTGTGGCGAGGGGGCTTGCCCCCGTTGGGCTGCGAAGCAGCCCCAAAATCAGAGAATGCGGTGAGTCAGTGCGAAAGGAGTTGCCGGGTTTACGACGGCTTCGCCGCCGAACGGGGGCAAGCCCCCTCGCCACAATGTTAGTGCCCCATCAACCAATGCTGATGCGGCCCCGGCAAGGTCCAGATGCCAAACAGCATCACCAGCATCCCGCCGGCCATCCGCACGCTGCGCTTGCGCAACAGTGCGGTGATGCGCTCGGCGGCAAGGCCTGTCGCCAGCAACACCGGCCAGGTGCCGAGCCCGAACGCGAGCATCAACAATGCGCTGTCCAGCGCGTTGCCCTGGCTGGCCGACCATAGCAAGGTGCTGTAGACCAGGCCGCACGGCAGCCAGCCCCAGAGCGCGCCCAACAGCAGCGCACGCGGAACGTTCGACACCGGCAGTAACCGATTGGCGACTGGCTGGATGTGCCGCCACAGGCCTCGACCGAGGCTTTCGATACGGGTCAGGCCGCTCCACCAGCCGGCCAGGTACAGGCCCATGGCAATCAGCAGCAAGCCGGCGAGGATGCGCAGGAACATCGCCGCCGGGCTGCTGGCCACGGCCCATCCGGCCAGGCCGATCAGCAGTCCGGCACAGGCATAGCTCAGAATCCGGCCCAGGTTATAGGCCAGCAGCAGACGAAAGCGGCGGCTGCGTTGCTCATTGGGAATCGCCAGGGTCAGCGCGCCCATCAAGCCGCCGCACATGCCCAGGCAATGGCCGCCGCCGAGCAAGCCGAGGATCACCGCAGACACCAGCAGTGGCGTCAATTCAAGCATGGGGCGGGGCCTTGTCGTCCGTTTTGGCCGGTTGGCCGCTGGCCTCGTCGACGGCGGCGGTGTGGTTCGGGTCCTGGTCGTCGAACAGGATGCTGTGGGCCGGGCCGTCCAGGTCGTCGTACTGACCGCTGTCCACCGCCCAGAAGAAGATATAGACGGCGATGGCCACGATCAGCAGCGCAGCGGGAATCATCACGTAAAGAGCTGGCATCTGGACTCCATGCCCGCGCGGCTCAGGCCGGCAGCGGGCGGGTTTCTGGCGTGGTGCCGGGGGCGGGCGCGCTCGGCATGCGAGTCAGGCGCAGCGCGTTCAACACCACGGTCAACGAACTGATCGACATGCCCACCGCAGCCCATACCGGAGTGATCCAGCCGAGGGCGGCGAAGGGCAACATGAGGCCATTGTACAACCCGGCCCACAGAAGGTTCTCGATAATGACCCGACGGGTGCGCCGCGCCAGGCTGAAGGCTTGCACCAGCGCGTCGAGGCGGTTGGACAGCAGCACGGCGTCGGCACTGGTTTTTGCCAGGTCGGTGGCCGAGCCCATGGCGACGCTGATATCCGCAGCCGCCAGCACCGGCACGTCATTGACCCCGTCACCGAGCATCAACACCTTGCGGCCTTCCTTGTGGAGTTGTTGCAGGACCTGCAGTTTATCGTCCGGACGCAAGCCGCCGCGGGCTTCATCGATACCCAGTTCCGCGGCCACGCTGGCGACCATCGGCGAGCTGTCGCCGGACAGCAGCAGCGTGCGCCAGCCACGGGCCTTGCACGCGGCGAGCAGCGCGGGCGCATCGGCACGCAAGCGATCATCGAGGACGAGCCAGGCCAGCGGCCCGTCGGTGTCGCCGAGTAGCAGCCATTGGCCGGGTTCTTCGGGCATCGATGGCACCATGGCGCCGCTGAGTTCGCAGACAAAACGCGGTTGGCCGATACGCAGACGCCGCCCATCAACCAGCCCCTCCAGGCCAAGGCCCGGTGTGCTGTGGACTTCTTCGGCAGCCATCGGCGCACGACCGAAAGCGCGGGCGATCGGATGTTCGGAGCGGTTTTCCAGGGCGGCAGCGAGGCTCAGGCATTGATGGCTGTCGAGCGCGCCGAGGGGGCGGATCGAGCGCAGCGCCAGGCGTCCTTCGGTGAGGGTGCCGGTCTTGTCGAAAATCACCGTGTCGATCTGGTTCAGGCCTTCCAGCACATGGCCGCGGGTCAGCAACAGACCGAGTTTGTGCAGTGTGCCGGTGGCGGCGGTGAGCGCGGTCGGCGTCGCCAGCGACAAGGCGCACGGACACGTCGCCACCAGCATCGCCAGCACGATCCAGAAGGCTCGCGAGGCATCCAACTGCCACCACAACAGGCCAATCGCGGCGGCAGCGATCAGCGACAACAGCAGGAACCATTGCGCGGCGCGGTCGGCGATTTCGGCCAGGCGCGGTTTTTCCGCCTGGGCACGATCGAGCAGGCGAACGATGGCCGAGAGGCGAGTGTCCTGGCCCAGGGCCTGGACCTCGACGGTCAGTGCGCCTTCGACGTTCATTGTGCCGGCGGTGACCGCGTCGCCGAGGGTGCGTGGTTGCGGCAGGTATTCGCCGGTCAGCAGCGACTCGTCGACACTCGACTGGCCGTCGAGGATCTTGCCGTCAGCCGGGAGAATGGCGCCCGGATGAACCAGCACCTGATCGCCGACACGCAGTTCACTGAGCAGAATGCGTTCGCTCTGGCCGTCGGCTGTCAATCGCAGGCACGAGGCGGGCAATAGATTCACAAGCTGCGCGGTGGCGGCGGCGGTGCGTTCGCGGGCGCGCCGCTCCAGATAACGCCCGGCCAGCAGGAACAGGGCAAACATGCCGACGGCATCGAAATACAGTTCGCCGACCCCGGTGATGGACGTCCAGATCCCGGCGATGTAGGCACTGCCGATGGCCAGCGACACCGAAACGTCCATGGTCAGGTGGCGGGTGCGCAGATCGCGCATGGCGCCTTTGAAGAACGGCGCGCAGCTGTAGAACACAATCGGGGTGGTGAGGAACAGCGCGACCCAGCGCAGGATGGTGTGCAGTTCGGGGCTGAGGTCGATGTTGAATTCAGGCCAGGTGGCCATGGTTGCCATCATCGCCTGGAACCACAGCAGACCGGCCACGCCGAGCTGGCGCAGGGCCAGGCGGTTTTCGCTGGCCAGTTGTTCGCTGGCCCGGTCGGCCTGATACGGGTGTGCGGCGTACCCGATGTGACGCAGTTCGCTGAGGACCTGGCTCAGCGGCAACTGCCCATCGGCCCAGCGTACGTGCAGGCGATGGTTGGACAGGTTCAGGCGCGCTTCGGCTACGGCCGGCAAGGTGCGCAGGTGTTTTTCGATCAGCCAGCCGCAGGCCGCGCAACTGATGCCTTCCATCAGCAGTGTGGTTTCGGCCAGTTCGCCATCGTGGCGGACAAAGGGCTGCTGCACATCGGCGCGGTCGTACAGTGCCAGTTCATCCACCAGTTGCACCGGCAGCGCTTCAGGGTTGGCCGAGGCTTCGCTGCGGTGCTGGTAATAGTTTTCCAGGCCACCGGCGACAATGGCCTCGGCCACGGCCTGGCAACCCGGGCAGCAGAATTCGCGGGTTTGCCCCAAGACCGCAGCGGTGAAGCGGCTGCCGGCCGGGACGGGCAGGGCGCAGTGGTAGCAGGGGAGTGGGGTGGTGGTCATGGAGTATTCACTAGTACTGCTGAATCTCTATCGTCGGATAGGGCCTCATCGCGAGCAAGCTCGCTCCCACAGGAATCAACTGTGGGAGCGAGCTTGCTCGCGATGCGCGAAGCGCGCTTTTACTTCTTCAGGTCTTCAGCACCTTGCAGCGGTTCGTCACCCAGCAACAGATCCTTGTCATGGCTGACCGGTTCCTCTTCGAACATGCGCCAGATGTGCTCGTCCTGAGTGCCAAGCAACTCGACAAAACGCCGGCCTTCGATCTTGTCGCTCAACTGGCCGATGTAGCGGCCCTGTTCGGTTTCGCTGCGGGTCAGGGTGATCTTGCGATCCTTTTCCGGCTGGGTCGGCGAGATCAGGTTCAGCTCCAGGGTCTTGGGCTGGCTGTCGCCGCTCAGGCGCAGGTCAACCTCGCCAGTCATGCCGTCGAGATGAACGCTGGCGCGCATTTTCAGGGTCTGGGCCAGCAGCTCACGGTCGAGGGAGCGGTTGATGCCTTTGCCGGCCTCGTAGTAGTTGTCGTTGACCAGGTTGTCCGGGTTGTTCACCGCGATGGTCACCATGGACAAGGTCAGGGCCACCGAGCAGGCCAGGATCCCGATGATGATCCACGGCCAGAGGTGCTTGTACCAGGGGCTTGCGGCATTTGCTGCGGGCATGTTCAGTTCTCTCAACGATTCTGTGGGCCGATGAACCGGCTCTTGGCTTCAATGTGGACGCTGTCGTCATCGGCGTCCTTGAGGATGAATTTCACCTCGTTGGTGCTCGACGGCAGTTTTTCCGGTGCAACGGACAGCTCAGCAGGCTGGCTGACGATCTCGCCGGCCGCGACCTTGATCTCGCGTCGACCCTGCAATTTGAGATCCGGCAGGCCGGATGCTTCGAGCAGGTAGGTATGGTCGCGCTGGTCCTTGTTCATGATTTTCAGGCTGTAGACGTTTTCGATCCGGCCTTCGGCGTTCTCGCGGTACAGCACGCGGTCCTTGCTGACATCGAAACCCACCAGCGCACGCATGAAGAATGCCGTTACCAGCAGGCTGATCATCGCCAGCAGCACAATGGCATAGCCAATCAGGCGCGGGCGCAGTTTATGGGTTTTCTGTCCGGACAGGTTGTGCTCGGTGGTGTAGCTGATCAGTCCGCGAGGGTAGTCCATCTTGTCCATGATGGCGTCGCAGGCATCGATGCAGGCGGCGCAACCGATGCATTCGATTTGCAGGCCGTCGCGGATGTCGATGCCCGTCGGGCAGACCTGGACGCACATGGTGCAGTCGATGCAGTCACCCAGGCCCTGGGCCTTGTAGTCGATACCTTTTTTACGCGGTCCACGGCCTTCGCCACGGCGCGGATCGTAGGAAACGATCAGGGTGTCCTTGTCGAACATCACGCTCTGGAAGCGTGCGTACGGGCACATGTAGATGCACACCTGTTCGCGCAACCAGCCGGCGTTGCCGTAAGTGGCGAGGGTGAAGAAACCGACCCAGAAGTACGACCAGCCATCCGCCTGGCCGGTGAAAAATTCGAATACCAGTTCGCGGATCGGCGAGAAGTAGCCGACGAAGGTCATGCCGGTAACGAAGCCGATCAACAGCCACAAGCTGTGTTTGCTGAGCTTGCGCACGAACTTGTTGGCGCTCATTGGCGCCTTGTCGAGCTTGATGCGTTGGTTGCGGTCACCTTCGGTGACTTTTTCGCACCACATGAAAATCCAGGTCCAGACACTTTGCGGGCAGGTATAGCCGCACCAGACCCGTCCGGCGTACACGGTGATGAAGAACAGGCCGAAGGCGGCGATGATCAACATGCCGGACAGCAGAATGAAATCCTGAGGCCAGAAGGTGGCGCCGAAAATGAAGAACTTGCGCTCCGGCAGGTTCCACCACACGGCCTGATGACCGCCCCAGTCCAGCCACACCGTGCCGAAATACAGCAGGAACAACAGGGCTCCGCCGGTCATCCGCAGGTTGCGAAACAGGCCGGTGAAGGCGCGGGTGTAGATTTTTTCCCTGGAGGCGTAGAGGTCGACGCTGTTGTTCGCGTTCTTGGTGGGTGGAGTGACGTCGTGTACCGGAATCTGGTTGCTCATCATTGCATCCCACGGCAGTGGAAAAATGCCTCGGTCAGTACGTGCCGACCGCGGTCAAAAAGGGGTGTTGCAGTGGCGCAATGATACGCCTGTCGCTCTAGCCTGCGGGTGCGACCTTTGGTCGCGTTGGGGAAAAATCATGAATGGTGTAGCAGATGTAACAAAACATGATGCAGGTCAATTGACTATAGACGATTTATCTTTTTTCTCCGTCGAGCGTCGACGGGTGCCTGGGTGGAAAGAGATATCAAAAGTCTGCTGTATAAAGAATATGTTTTTAACTTTGGTCATACTTTGTGATTGTTGGTCGATGGATGTTTGGTTCTTGTTTTAATAAGTTGTCACTGCGGCAGCAATAAGATTTGATTGTGGTATTGCGTGTCGTATATTTAAAAATCTACTTAAGGATAAGTAAAAATGTCTATTAATGATAAAGATTGCACCTGGGCAACTCAGTCTGTTGGACCAGTCACTGTCGAAGCTCATGAGCCTGGTACAGATTGCACGATTCCGGCACCAGCCACGACTGTGGATATGGTGGCGCCGACGGCGAAAAAAGTTCAGGAAAATCGCTCTTCAGGCAACAAGAAAGGGACTGGTGGTCTGGACAGTCTGGGTGGCGGTAACCTTCCTTGATTACAACCAATACGCATGAATGCGAAGTGTGTTCATGAGCGTCTAAAACGGTTTCGCCAACTAAAAATGGCGAAGCCGTTTTACATTGGTTGATCGAAGAGTGCGTGAAAAATAATAACCCGGATGACTCGCCAGCAAGTCCATGGAACTATGCGCAAATAAGCGTGCGTAGACTTGAAATGAAAACGGCCCCGCCAATTCACATTGGCGGGGCCGTTTTTTGTTGCTTCAAGCGTTTGCCTTACTCGGCGTCCGCTGCCTTCTCACCGTGAGACAGGCTGTAGACGTAAGCGGCCAGCAGGTGAACCTTGTCGTTACCCTGCATTGCCTCTTGTGCAGGCATCTGGCCCTGACGGCCGTAACGGATGGTCTGCTGCAGTTGAGCGAAGCTCGAGCCGTAGATGAACGCTGCCGGGTGAGTCAGGTCAGGTGCGCCCATCGCTGGCGTACCCTTGCCTTCCGGACCGTGGCACGCCACGCAGTTGGTGGCGAACAGTTTCTGCCCGGCAGCCGGGTCGGCCTTGGCGCCTTCCGGCAGCTTGCGGCCATCGAGGTTGGTCAGGATAAACGCGGCCACGTCGGCCACGCCTTGCTCGCCGATCACTTCAGCCCACGCAGGCATCACCGCGTGACGGCCGCCCATGATGGTGGTCTTGATGGCTTGCGCGTCGCCGCCCCAGCGCCAGTCGGCGTCGGTCAGGTTAGGGAAGCCGTAGGCGCCCTTGGCGTCGGAACCGTGGCAAACCGAGCAGTTGGAGGCGAACAGGCGGCCGCCCATCTTCAGGGCTTGCGGGTCCTTGGCCACTTCTTCGATTGGCATGGCCGCGAACTTGGCGAAGATCGGACCGAACTTGGCGTCCGACCTGGCCATTTCCTTTTCCCACTCGTGAACGCCGGTCCAGCCGGTCTGGCCGTTGGCGAACGGGGTCTGCTTCTCGTTGTCGAGGTAGCCATAACCCGGCAGCAGGCCTTTCCAGTTACCCAGGCCCGGATACAGCACCAGGTAACCCAGTGCGAAGATGATGGTGCCCACGAACAGCATGAACCACCATTTCGGCAGCGGGTTGTCGTACTCCTCGATGCCATCGAAGGAGTGCCCGACGGTCTCGTCTGTCTGCTCGCTGCGCTGGCCCTTGCGGGTCGACAGCAACAGCCAGGTCAGGGAAAAGATCGTACCGAGACTGAGGACTGTGACGTACAGACTCCAGAATGTAGTCATTCTTTGTTACTCCTAGAAGCTTGCTCGACGTGCTTGATGGCTTCGGGATCATCCGCAAAAGGCAGCAAGGTCGCGTCTTCAAACTCAGACTTGCGCTTGGGGCTGAATACCCACAGCGCCAGACCGATGAAGGCCACCATCACAACGACGGTGCCCAGGCCACGAATCATCCCGATATCCATTTAGATCACCGTTTGCTTTTGATGATGGTGCCCAGGCCTTGCAGATAGGCCACCAGCGCGTCCATTTCGGTTTTGCCCTTCACAGCATCCTTGGCGCCGGCGATGTCTTCGTCGGTGTAAGGGACGCCGAGCGTGCGCAAGACTTCCATTTTCTTGGCGGTGTCTTTGCCGTCGAGCTTGTTTTCCACGAGGAACGGGTAGGCTGGCATTTTCGACTCAGGCACCACGTTGCGCGGGTTGTACAAGTGCGCACGCTGCCAGTCATCGGAGTAACGACCGCCGACGCGGGCCAGGTCCGGACCGGTACGCTTGGAACCCCACAGGAACGGGTGGTCCCAGACGCTTTCACCGGCGACCGAGTAGTGGCCATAGCGTTCGGTTTCAGCACGGAACGGGCGGATCATCTGCGAGTGGCAGCCGACACAACCGTTGGCGATATAAACGTCCCGGCCTTCCAGTTCAAGGGCGGTGCGGGGCTTCATGCCCTCGACCGGCTTGTTGGTGACATCCTGGAAAAACAGCGGAACGATCTGGGTCAGGCCGCCGATGCTGACGGCGATGACCATGAAGAAGGCCAGCAGGCCAATATTCTTCTCGACTGCTTCATGCTTCATCAGTGAGCTCCAACTACGGCAATCTGTTCGGCGGCTTTGGCTTCAGCCGGGTTCGAGGCGCGTACGGTGCGGAATACGTTGTAGGCCATGAACAACATGCCGGTGGCGAAGAACGCGCCGCCCAGGGCACGGACGATGAAGCCCGGGTGGCTGGCTTGCAGCGCTTCGACGAACGAGTAGGTGAGGGTGCCGTCATCGTTGATTGCACGCCACATCAGGCCCTGGGTGATGCCGTTGACCCACATCGAGGCGATGTAGAGCACGGTACCGATGGTCGCGAGCCAGAAGTGGGTGTTGATCAGGCCGGTGCTGTGCATCTGCGCACGACCGAACAGTTTCGGGATCATGTGGTAGATGGCGCCGATCGAGATCATCGCAACCCAGCCCAGAGCGCCGGCGTGTACGTGGCCGATGGTCCAGTCGGTGTAGTGCGACAGGGAGTTGACGGTCTTGATGGCCATCATCGGGCCTTCGAAAGTCGACATGCCGTAGAACGCCAGGGAGACGACCAGGAAGCGCAGGATCGGGTCGGTGCGCAGCTTATGCCAGGCGCCCGACAGGGTCATCATGCCGTTGATCATGCCGCCCCAGCTTGGCGCCAGCAGGATGATCGACATCGCCATGCCCAGGGACTGAGCCCAGTCCGGCAGCGCGGTGTAGTGCAGGTGGTGCGGACCGGCCCAGATGTACAGGGTGATCAGCGCCCAGAAGTGCACGATCGACAGGCGATAGGAGTAGATCGGACGTTCGGCCTGTTTCGGCACGAAGTAGTACATCATGCCCAGGAAGCCGGTGGTCAGGAAGAAGCCCACGGCGTTGTGGCCGTACCACCACTGGATCATCGCGTCCGTCGCACCCGAGTAGGCCGAGTAGGACTTGAACAGGCTGACCGGCAGCGACATGTGGTTGACGATGTGCAGCATCGCGGTCACGACGATGAACGCGCCGTAGAACCAGTTACCCACATAGATGTGCTTGGTCTTGCGCTTGACGATGGTGCCGAAGAACACCAGACCGTAGGTGACCCAGACAATGGCCAGCAGAATAGCCAGGGGCCATTCCAGTTCCGCGTATTCCTTGGTGGTGGTGAAACCCATCGGCAAGGTAATGATCGCGCCGACGATCACCGCTTGCCATCCCCAGAAGGTGAAGGCGGCGAGGCTGTCGGAAATCAGTCGCGTTTGGCAGGTTCGCTGCACGACGTAATAAGAAGTGGCAAACAGTGCACATCCACCGAAGGCGAAAATCACCAGGTTGGTGTGCAACGGGCGCAGGCGTCCAAAGCTCGTCCATGCCAGACCGAAGTTCAACTCCGGCCAGACCAGTTGCGAGGCGATGAAGACACCAAGCCCCATGCCAAGGATCCCCCAGACCACCGTCATGATGGCGAACTGGCGGACTACCTTATAGTTATAAGCAGTCGGACTGATTGCTGTGCTCATTCTAAGGTTCCACGGTTTGGGTGTTTTATTAGGATTAAAAATCGGCCGCAAGTATGGAGAAAGCAGGGGGTCATTGCAACGCGCCATGACCTGGGTCAATGCTTTCAAAAGCTGATTCTGCGGCCTTTCCATGCACCGCGTAGGGACAAAATTGCCCGTGGGCAAAACGTCCCGGCGGACTGATCAGGCGAGGGGGTCAGGTCGGATGTAACGCGGTGTGTTCAAACGCAACGTTTGGCTGACCGAAGGCAACTGGCGCGACAGCCGGTATCTACCAGCCTTTGCGGCCTGTCATCGGGCAGATTCGTCGAACACATCGTTCAGGGTCGACCTGGAACCGGCACCGGCCAGTCCGCATCGGGGGAAGCTTAGACTCGAATCCGGGGTTCCGAAAGAAAGTCTGTGCGAGGGTGCGACAATGGGTCGCAAAGGGGCAGGGAACTGCCGCATCCGGGAGAATGCGGCAGCAGAGCGGTCGAAATTTATTTGCGGTTGTCTTCAGCCTGCAGGCGCTCGGTATTCAAACCGTGTGACAGGCTGTACACATACGCAGCCAGCAACTGCACCTTATCGTTGCCGAGCAGTTCGTTCTGCGCCGGCATATGGCCTTGGCGACCATGCCGGATCGTCTGTTCAAGCTGCGTCAGGCTTGTACCGTAAATGAAGCCGGCCGGGTGGGTCAGGTTCGGTGCGCCCATGGCTTCAGTGCCCTGGCCGTTGGCTCCGTGACAGGCGACGCAGGTGGTGCTGAAGGCTTGCTGTCCGGCTTGCAGGTCGGCTTTGCTGTCGGCGGGCAACGGCAGGCCGGCCAGATCATGGCGCACATAAGCGGCGACGTTTTTCACACCTTCCTCCCCCAGGACTTCACCCCAGGCCGGCATCATCGCCATCCGGCCGCCCATGACGGTGGTCTTGATGGTTTCCGGGTTGCCGCCCCAGCGCCAGTCGCTGTCGGTCAGGTTGGGAAAGCCGAATGCACCCTTGGCGTCCGAGCCGTGGCACACCGAGCAGTTGGAGGCAAACAGGCGGCCGCCCATTTTCAGAGCCTGCGGGTCCTTGGCCACTTCTTCCACGGGCATTGCCGCGAATTTGGCGAAGATCGGCCCGAACTTCGTGTCCGCCTTGGCCATTTCCTTTTCCCATTCGTGCACCCCGGTCCAGCCGTTTTCGTAGCCGGGGAGGATGCCTTTCCAGTTGCCCAGGCCCGGATAGAGGATCAGATAGCCGACGGCAAACACCAAGGTGCCAACGAACAGCATGAACCACCATTGCGGCAACGGATTGTCGTACTCCTCAATACCGTCGAAGCTGTGGCCCATGGTCTGGTCGACACTGCCCTTGGTTTCGCCCTTGCGGGTGCTGAGCAGCAACCAGGTCAGGCCGATCAGGCTGCCGATGGTCAGTACGCAGATCCACGTACTCCAGAAGGTGGTCATGGCCGGGTACTCCTTGTTGCTGATTCGTCAGTGATGTCGGGTTGTGGCTCGTCGGCGAACGGCAGCAGGCGCGCTTCGGCGAATTCCGGGCTGCGCTTGCCGTTGAATACCCACAGTGTCAGGCCGACGAAGGCCACGAACACCACGACGGTGCCCAGGCCGCGGATCATTCCAGTGCTCAATTCGATCTCTGTAAAAGACAGGGGCATGGCTCACCTCTTGCTCTTGATGGCAGTGCCGAGCACTTGCAGGTAGGCGACCAATGCATCCATTTCGCTCTTGCCCTTGAGTGAAGCGACGGCGCCGGTGATGTCTTCGTCGGTGTACGGCACGCCCAGGGTACGCATGGCCTTGATCTTGGTTTCGGTATGACTGCTGTCGACCGGGTTGGCCACCAGCCACGGGTACGCCGGCATCTTCGACTCCGGCACGACGTTGCGCGGGTTGTACAAGTGCGCGCGGTGCCAGTCATCGGAGTAGCGCGCACCGACACGGGCCAAGTCCGGCCCGGTGCGTTTCGAGCCCCACAGGAACGGGTGATCCCACACGCTTTCGCCAGCCACCGAGTAGTGCCCGTAGCGTTCGGTCTCGGCACGGAACGGACGGATCATCTGCGAGTGACAGCCGACACAGCCTTCGCGGATATAGATATCGCGACCTTCCAGTTGCAGCGCGGTGTAGGGCTTCATGCCTTCCACCGGTTTGTTGGTCACGTCCTGAAAGAACAGCGGGACGATCTGGGTCAGGCCGCCGATGCTCACGGCCAGGATCATCAGCAGCAGCAACAGGCCGACGTTTTTCTCGATAGTTTCGTGTTTCATGGCGGACTCCTCAGGCCATCTGCGCGGCAGCGGCGACTTCGGCAGGCTGCGAGGCCCGCACGGTGCGCCAGGTGTTGTAGGCCATCAGGAACATGCCGCTGAGGAAGATCGCGCCACCCACCAGCCGCACGACGAAGCCTGGGTGGCTGGCCACCAGGGTTTCGACGAAGGAGTAGGTCAGCGTGCCGTCCTCGTTCACCGCACGCCACATCAGGCCCTGGGCGATGCCGTTGACCCACATCGAGGCGATGTACAGAACGGTGCCGATGGTGGCGAGCCAGAAGTGCGCGTTGATCAGGCCGATGCTGTGCATCTGCTCGCGGCCGAAGACTTTCGGGATCATGTGGTACAGCGCGCCGATGGAGATCATCGCCACCCAGCCCAAGGCGCCTGCGTGTACGTGGCCGATGGTCCAGTCGGTGTAGTGGGAGAGGGCGTTGACCGTCTTGATCGCCATCATCGGCCCTTCGAAGGTCGACATGCCGTAGAACGCCAGCGACACCACGAGGAAGCGCAGGACGGGGTCGCTGCGCAACTTATGCCAGGCACCCGAAAGGGTCATCATGCCGTTGATCATCCCGCCCCAGCTCGGCGCCAGCAGGATCAGCGACATCACCATGCCCAGCGACTGCGCCCAGTCCGGCAGCGCCGTGTAGTGCAAGTGGTGCGGACCGGCCCAGATGTAAAGGGTGATCAGTGCCCAGAAGTGCACGATGGACAAACGATAGGAGTACACCGGACGTTCGGCCTGTTTCGGCACGAAGTAATACATCATTCCGAGGAAACCGGCGGTGAGGAAGAAGCCTACGGCGTTGTGCCCGTACCACCATTGCACCATCGCATCGGTGGCACCGGAGTACAGCGAGTAGGACTTGGTGAAGCTGACCGGCAGTTCCATGTTGTTGACGATGTGCAGGATCGCCACGGTGACGATGAACGCACCGAAGAACCAGTTACCGACATAGATGTGCTTGGTCTTGCGCTGCATGATCGTGCCGAAGAACACGATGGCGTAGGCGACCCAGACAATGGTGATCAGGATGTCGATCGGCCATTCCAGCTCGGCGTATTCCTTGGAGCTGGTGTAGCCCAGCGGCAGGCTGATGGCCGCCAGCAGGATCACCAGCTGCCAGCCCCAGAAACAGAACGCGGCGATTTTCGGCGCAAACAACCGGGTCTGGCAGGTGCGTTGCACCGAATAGAACGAACTGGCAAACAACGCGCAGCCGCCAAAGGCGAAGATCACGGCGTTGGTGTGCAGTGGGCGCAGGCGGCCGAAGCTGGTCCACGGCAAATTGAAGTTGAGTTCGGGCCAGACCAACTGGGCAGCGAGAAAAACCCCGAGCCCCATGCCGACGATGCCCCACACCACCGTCATAATGGCGAATTGGCGGACCACCTTGTAGTTGTAGGCGGTACTGATAGAAGTGTTCATGGTTCCCCATCCACGGTTCAGCCGAAGTGAGCGCGCAGCGCAAGGCAGTGCACCCTTCGGCCGGAGTTATAGGCAGACTAAAAGCGAGGCAAGCATGGACAAAGGGCACAAGGCCGGTATTGACGGGGATCAATGGGCGCAGTGCGTGCGGGATCATGGATGGTTGTGGAATGCTGCCGCTGGCAAGGCTGCGGCGACGCTGATCCTCGCCCATGGCGCCGGCGCACCGATGGACAGCGACTGGATGAGCGACATGGCTGCACGCCTCGCCGCTCAAGGCGTCAACGTGTTGCGCTTCGAGTTTCCCTACATGGCGCAACGGCGCCTCGATGGCGGTAGACGTCCGCCGAACCCCGCGCCGAAACTGCTGGAATGCTGGCGTGAGGTGTATGCCCAGGTGCGACGCCATGTCACTGGGCCGCTGGCCATCGGCGGCAAGTCCATGGGCGGGCGCATGGCCAGTCTGCTGGCGGATGAGTTGGGCGCGGATGGGCTGGTGTGCCTGGGTTATCCGTTCTATGCGGTGGGCAAACCGGAGAAGCCACGGGTCGAGCATTTGGTGGCGCTGAAGACGCGGACCTTGATCGTGCAAGGTGAGCGCGATGCGTTGGGCAACCGGGAAGCGGTCGAGGGTTATGCGCTATCGCCGGGTATCGAGGTGTTCTGGCTGGTGGCGGGGGATCATGACTTGAAGCCGCTGAAGGCTTCGGGGTTTAGCCATGAGCAGCATTTGGCGGCTGCGGCGCAGAAGGTGGCTTCATTCCTTCAGTGAGGTTTTGTGCAGGCTGTGAGGCCCCCATCGCGAGCAAGCTCGCTCCCACAGTGATTTGTGGTGTGGCTCAAAACCCTGTGGGAGCGAGCTTGCTCGCGATGAGGGACTACCAGACAACATCACTTTCACCGGCTCAATAAAAAACCCGGAAGCTCTCACTGTCCGGGTTTTTATCATTCCAGTAGCAATCAGCGGTTAAACCGCTCCACCAACGAATACTGTGTATTGGCAGTCTTGGTCAGCTCTTCACTCAGCAACGCCGAGTTCTGTGCCTGTTCCGAGGTCTGGTCCGCCAGTTCCGAAATGTTGCTGATGTTGCGACTGATTTCTTCGGCCACGGCACTTTGCTCTTCGGTCGCGGCGGCGATCTGGGTGGTCATGTCGGTGATATTGGCCACCGCTTCGCTGATCCCCACCAGGGCCTGGTCCGCTTCCAGTACCCGCGCCACGCCTTCTTCCGCCTGACGATGCCCGGCTTCCATGGTTTGCACGGCGGTGCCGGCGGTGTGCTGGAGCTTGGCGATCAGTGCGTGAATCTGCCCGGTGGACTCGCTGGTGCGTTGCGCCAGCTGACGGACTTCGTCGGCCACCACCGCAAATCCGCGACCCATTTCGCCGGCACGGGCCGCTTCGATGGCGGCGTTCAGGGCCAGCAGGTTGGTCTGGTCGGCGATGCCTTTGATCACGTCGACCACGCCACCGATTTCGTTGCTGTCCTTGGCCAGTTGGGTCACGGTCACGCCGGTTTCACCGACGACTACCGACAGGCGCTGGATGGCTTCGCGGGTTTCCCCGGCGATGTCACGACCACGACCGGTCAGGCGGTTGGCTTCCTGGGTGGCGTCGGCGGTGCGTTGCACGTGGCTGGCGACTTCCTGGGTGGTCGCGGCCATCTGGTTGACCGCGGTGGCCACTTGCTCGGTCTCGACCCGTTGACGTTCCAGGCCGCTGGAGCTGTTGTGCGCCAGGGCGTCGGACTGTCGGGCCTGAACGGTCAGGTGTTCGGCCGTGTCCTGCAGACGCGTCAGGCAGGTTTTCAGGCGTGCTTCCTGACTGAGGATGGACATTTCCAGACGCGCCTGGGCGCCGCGACTGTCGGTGTACATCTGTGCGATCAACGGATCGGAGGTGGTCTGCTCGGCCAGGCGCAGCAAACGCTTGAGGCCTCGTTGTTGCCACTGGAGGCCCATCAGGCCCAGTGGCACCGAAAGACCGGCAGCCAGGGCAAACCCCCAGTGGGAGTTCAACGAGGCACCGATCATGAAGCTCAATTGGCTGACCAGAATGAACGGCAGCCAGTCCTGCAGGATCGGCAACCATTTATCCGAGGAGGGAATGGCTGACTTGCCCTGGTTGATGCGCTGGTAGAGCGCTTCGGCACGGCGGATCTGTTCGGCGGTGGGCTTGACCCGCACCGACTCATAACCGATCACCTGATTGCCTTCGAAGATCGGTGTCACATAGGCGTTCACCCAGTAATGATCACCGGTCTTGCAGCGATTCTTGACAATGCCCATCCATGGCAAGCCTTGTTTCAGCGTGTCCCACATGTGTGCGAACACCGCCGCCGGGACGTCGGGGTGACGGACCAGGTTGTGCGGTGCACGGATCAATTCCTCTCGGGAAAACCCGCTGATCTCGACGAAAGCGTCGTTACAGTAGGTGATCATGCCCTTGGCATCGGTGGTGGAAATCAACCGTTGCTGAGCCGGGAAGGTCCGCTCGCGTTGTGTAATTGGCTGGTTGTTACGCATGGCTTTTTTAATCCGCAAGGCTTTCAAGTGCTGTATCGGCAAGGCTGGCGGATTGTTGAGATTATTTTTCGATAATCGGCAATGCGTCGCAAAATGACCCTTGCGTCAGCCGGCGAGCATCGGATAGGTGAACAGACCGAAGTGCAGCAGGTTCAGGCCAAAGTGGCTGGCGATGGCGGCACCCAGCCCCCCGAACCGATAGGCCAGGCCATAGCCGACCCCGGCCAGCGTTGCCAGCAATACCCACTGCCATCCCGCGCCGGCATGGGCCAGGCCGAAGACCAATGACGCCAGCAGCAGGGCGAGGTGTTCACCGTAGGGCCGGTCTTTGAGATACCGGGTCAGGCCGCCCTGGATGTAGCCACGGAACAGCGCCTCCTCGACCAGCGTCACCAGCAGCAGATTGTTCAGCAACCACAGCCAGGCTTGATCCGGCCATTTCGGCGCCCAGGCGATTACGCCCAGCAACAGCGCGCCACCCAATGCCAGCATGGCGCTCAAGGCCAGGGCCAGTACGGTGTCATACAGTGACAACCGAAGCGAACGGCGGCCGACAATCCACGGGCAAACCAGTAGCAGCCAGAAGCCGATCAGCGGTTTGTCCAGGTTCAGGTGCATGGCGAATGACACGGCATTGTCGGTAAAACGCTGGGGGTCGATGGCGCGACCGTTATAGAAGCCGGGTAGCCAATGCGTCGCCAATGCCAGGGCCAGGACGATGAACAGGCCGTGGCCGAGGTTGCGGGCAAAAGGGATGTCGCGTTGGCGGACGGCGACACCTGCGACCAGCAACAGGAACACCGAGATTGCCGAGAGCCAGCCGAGATGGCCGTAGGTCAGCGCCAGGCCGTAGCCGAAGGAAAGCAGGGCCAGAAGCGTCCATGGCAGGGCAATCATTTGAAGTCCTTTTGTCGGGATTTGCGATGCACCGCCAAACCCCTGTGGGACCGAGCTTGCTCGCGATAGCTTACCGACTGTCGGCAACAATGTTGAATGTTATGTCCATATCGCGAGCAAGCTCGCTCCCACATGGACTTTCGTGCCCCAAACAAAGACACCGCCCGAAGGCGGTGTCTTTGTCAGCGGTCGGTCAAGACGCGATCAACTGCCGCAACACGTAGTGCAGAATCCCACCGGACTTGAAGTACTCCACCTCATTCAACGTATCGATGCGGCACAACACCTCGATCTTCTCGCGGCTGCCGTCTTCGCGGGTGATGACCAGCGTCAGGTTCATCCGTGGCGTCAGCTCGACGCCGGTCAAGCCGAGGATGTCCAGGGTTTCGCTGCCGCCCAGTTTCAGGCTCTTGCGGTTCTGATCCAGCTTGAATTGCAACGGCAGCACGCCCATGCCCACCAGGTTGGAGCGGTGAATCCGTTCGAAGCTTTCGGCGACGACTGCTTTCACCCCCAGCAGGATGGTGCCCTTGGCCGCCCAGTCGCGACTCGAGCCGGTGCCGTATTCCTGGCCGGCGATCACCACCAGCGGCGTGCCCGAAGCCTGATAGCGCATGGCGGCGTCGTAGATCGACATTTTTTCCCCGGTGGGAATGTAGCGGGTGTTGCCGCCTTCTTCGCCGCCGAGCATTTCGTTGCGTATGCGAATGTTGGCGAAGGTGCCGCGCATCATAACTTCATGGTTGCCACGCCGCGAGCCGTAGGAGTTGAAGTCCCGCGGTTCCACGCCTTTGTCGCGCAGGTATTGCCCTGCCGGGCTGTCGACCTTGATGTTGCCGGCCGGGGAAATGTGGTCGGTGGTCACCGAGTCGCCGAGCAGTGCGAGGATCCTGGCGCCGCTGACATCCTTGACCACCGGCGCTGGGCCGCCGATGTCGTCGAAGAACGGCGGGTGCTGGATGTAAGTCGAGTCGTCCTGCCAGACATAGGTCGCCGCCTGCGGAACCTTGATCGCCTGCCATTGTTCGTCACCGGCAAACACTTCGGCGTACTCCTTGTGGAACATGGCGGTGTTGACCTGATTCACGGCGTCGGCAATTTCCTTGCTGCTTGGCCAGATGTCCCGCAGGTACACCGGTTTGCCGTCCTTGCCATCGCCCAGCGGCTCGCGGCTGAGGTCGGTGCGCACCGTGCCGGCCAGCGCATAGGCCACCACCAGCGGCGGGGAGGCCAGCCAGTTGGTTTTCACCAATGGATGCACCCGGCCTTCGAAGTTGCGATTGCCCGAGAGCACGGAGGCCACGGTGAGGTCGGCTTGCTGGATGGCTTTCTCGATGGGCTCCGACAGCGGCCCGGAGTTGCCGATGCAAGTGGTGCAGCCATAGCCGACCAGGGCAAAGCCCAATTCATCGAGGTACTGGGTCAGGCCGGCCGCCTTGTAGTAGTCGGTGACCACTTTCGAGCCGGGGGCCAGCGAGCTCTTCACCCAGGGTTTGCGTTTCAGGCCTTTTTCCACGGCCTTCTTCGCCACCAGCCCGGCGGCCATCATCACGCTGGGATTGGAGGTGTTGGTGCAGGAGGTGATCGCGGCGATGACCACGGCGCCGTTTTTCAGGCGATAGGTCTGGCCTTCGTAATCGTAATCCGCTTCGCCGGCCATATCGGCATTGCCGACGGCAACACCGCCACCGCCTTCACTTTCCAGGCGGCCTTCCTCCTTGCTGGTGGGCTTGAATTGCAGGTCGGTGAAGTCGCTGAACGCTTGCGCGACATTCGGCAGCGTCACCCGGTCCTGCGGGCGTTTCGGCCCCGCGAGGCAGGCTTCGACGCTGCCCATGTCCAGCGCCAGGCTGTCGGTGAACACCGGTTCCTGGCCGGGCAGGCGCCACAGGCCCTGGGCCTTGCTGTAGGCCTCGACCAGTTGCACCGTTTCCAGGGGCCGGCCGGACAGGCGCAGGTAATCCAGGGTGATGTCGTCCACCGGGAAGAAACCGCAGGTGGCGCCGTATTCCGGGGCCATGTTGGCGATGGTCGCGCGGTCGGCCAGGGGCAGGTCGGCAAGGCCGTCGCCGTAGAATTCGACGAATTTGCCCACCACGCCTTTCTTGCGCAGCATCTGGGTCACGGTCAGCACCAGGTCGGTGGCGGTGATGCCTTCCTTGAGCTTGCCGGTGAGTTTGAAACCGATGACTTCGGGAATCAGCATCGACACCGGTTGCCCGAGCATCGCCGCTTCCGCCTCGATACCGCCGACACCCCAGCCAAGCACGCCGAGGCCGTTGATCATGGTGGTGTGGGAATCGGTGCCAACCAGAGTGTCCGGGAAGGCGTAAGTGCGGCCGTCCTCGTCCTTGGTCCAGACCGTGCGGCCGAGGTATTCAAGATTCACCTGGTGGCAGATCCCGGTGCCCGGCGGCACCACGCTGAAATTGTCGAAGGCACTCTGGCCCCAGCGCAGGAACGCATAGCGCTCGCCATTGCGCTGCATTTCAATGTCGACGTTCTGCTCGAAGGCGCTGCTGCTGGCGAACTTGTCGACCATCACCGAGTGGTCGATCACCAGGTCCACCGGCGACAGCGGGTTGATCCGTTGCGGATTGCCGCCGGCCTTGGCCATCGCCGCGCGCATCGCGGCCAGGTCGACCACCGCCGGTACGCCGGTGAAGTCCTGCATCAGCACTCGCGCGGGGCGGTACTGGATCTCGCGGTCGGAACGACGCTCCTTGAGCCACGCGGCCAATGCCTTGAGGTCGGCACCGGTGACGGTTTTTTCGTCCTCCCAGCGCAGCAGGTTTTCCAGCAGGACTTTCAACGACATCGGCAACTTGTTCAGATCACCCAGGCTTTTGGCGGCCTCGGGCAGGCTGAAGTAGTGGTAGGTCTTGTTGCCGACTTGCAGGGTCTTGAGCGTATTCAGGCTATCGAGGGACGGCATTGCAATCACTCCTTTGAGTCCGCACGGCTACGGACTGAGGGGATGGGCAGAACATTAAACCTAGCTCTGTTTTCAGTAGCTGGCTAATAACCGGGTTCTATCGACAAGCTCCAGCTTCCGATCTCGGCTATCATGCGCCGGTTTTCGTGACAGGCTTTGCTTCAGGGCAAGCGGTCTCTCTTTGTGGGAGCGAGCTCGCTCCTACAGGGTCCAGGAGTATTAATGAACACCCTCTTTATGCATTGCCGGCCGGGCTTCGAAGGCGAAGTCTGTTCCGAGATTTCCGACCTCGCCGCGCGCTTGAACGTGGCCGGTTATGCCAAGGCCAAGGCGGCAACTGCCTGCGCCGAGTTTGTCTGCACCGAAGAAGACGGCGCCGAGCGCCTGATGCGCGGGCAGCGTTTTGCCGAGCTGATCTTCCCGCGCCAATGGGCCCGGGGGATTTTCATCGATCTGCCGGAAACCGACCGCATCAGTGTGATCCTCGCCCACATGGCGGACTTTCCGCTGTGCGGCAGCCTGTGGCTGGAAATGGTCGACACCAACGACGGCAAGGAACTGTCGAACTTCTGCAAGAAATTCGAAGTGCACCTGCGCAAGGCGCTGATGGCGGCCGGCAAGCTGGTGGAAGATGCCCACAAGCCGCGTTTGCTGCTGACGTTCAAGAGCGGTCGTGAAGTGTTCATGGGCCTGGCGGAGTCGAACAACTCGGCGATGTGGCCGATGGGCATTCCCCGTTTGAAGTTCCCCCGCGAGGCGCCGAGCCGCTCGACCCTCAAGCTGGAAGAGGCCTGGCACCACTTCATCCCGCGCGACCAGTGGGACGAGCGCCTGCATGGCGACATGACCGGCGTTGACTTGGGGGCCGCCCCTGGTGGGTGGACCTGGCAACTGGTCAACCGTGGCATGCTGGTCACGGCCATCGACAACGGCCCGATGGCCGAAAGCCTGATGGACACCGGTCTGGTGCAGCACTTGATGGCTGACGGTTTCACCTTCAAGCCCAAGCAACCGGTGGACTGGATGGTCTGCGACATCGTCGAGAAGCCGGCGCGCAACGCCGCGATGCTGGAAGAGTGGATCGGCGACGGCCACTGCCGCGAGGCGGTGGTCAATCTCAAGCTGCCGATGAAGCAGCGCTATGCCGAAGTGAAGCGTTTGCTCGAGCGCATTGCCGATGGCTTCAAGGCCCGGGGTATCAAGGTCGAGATTGGCTGCAAGCAGCTGTACCACGACCGCGAGGAAGTGACTTGCCATTTGCGTCGACTGGACGTGAAGAAACCCAAGTCCCGCTGAAACACCGCAATCCCCTGTAGGAGCGAGCCTGCTCGCGATGGACCTGAGAGCGCATTGGGGTGTCAGGCATCCAGCGTTATCGTTAACGATCATCGCGAGCAGGCTCGCTCCTACAAGGGGGCGGCGTAATGCCACAGATGACGTTACACCCGGCAATGCGCGACAATGCCGGCCAGCTTCAGGAGTGAATCATGAGTGAAATGCTTGATACGCCGGTAGACGGCACCCTCGACGCCACCGGCCTCAATTGCCCCGAGCCGGTGATGATGCTGCATCAGCACATCCGTGATCTGGTGCCCGGCGGCCTGCTCAAAGTGATCGCCACCGACCCGTCGACCCGTCGCGACATTCCCAAGTTCTGTGTGTTTCTCGACCATGAACTGGTGGCACAGCACGAAGATGAGGGCACCTACCTCTACTGGATTCGCAAGAAGTCTGTTTAACCAACAAGCCCCCTGTAGGAGCGAGCTTGCTCGCGAAAATAACGAAGGCGCCGTTGGGCATCTGGTTTTTGCGCGTTATCGTTCACGACCTTCGCGAGCAAGCTCGCTCCTGCAGGGTTGTGGCGATCAACCCTGGCTGTTACGAATCCGCCGGCGCGCACTGAGCGTCAGTCGGATCGACAGCATCAGCGCCGCACAGCTCAAACCGGCAATCAACCCTTCCCACAGCCCGCTCGGGCCGCTGGCCGGACCGAACCAATCGGTCAGTCCCAGCACGTAGCCGACCGGCAGGCCGATGCCCCAATAGGCGAACAAGGTCAGGATCATCGTCACCCGGGTGTCCTGGTACCCACGCAGCGCGCCGGCGCAGATCACCTGGATGGCATCGGAAAACTGATACAGCGCGGCATACACAATCAACATCGACGCAATCTGGATCACGGCCTTGTCAGGCGTGTAGATCGAGGCGATAGGTTCGCGCAGGAGCAGGATCAGTGCCGCCGAGAACGCCGCGAACACCAGTGCCGCGCCGAGCCCGACCTTCGCCGCGAAGCGCGCCTGCCAAGGATTGCCGGCCCCCAGTGCCTGGCCGACCCGCACGGTCACCGCCATGCCCAGCGAGTAAGGAATCATGAACAGCAACGAGCTGATATTCAGGGCGATTTGATGCCCTGCCACCACGGTGGAGCCGAGACTGCCGATCAGCAGGGCGATGACCGCGAAGATGCTGGACTCGGCGAAGACGGCGATACCGATCGGCAGGCCAATGCTGACCAGGCGCTTGATCACGGCCCATTTCGGCCGGTCGAAGCGCACCAGCACACGGGTGCGGGCATAGAACGGGGCCCAGAAGGTCCAGCCGGCCATGCTCAACGCCATGAACCACATCACGATGCCGCTGGCCCAGCCGCAACCAACACCGCCCAGGGCCGGTGCGCCGAAATGGCCATAGATCAACGTGTAGTTCAGCGGGATGTTCAGCAGTAGCCCGCACAAGCCGATGACCATGCTCGGACGGGTCCGACCCATGCCATCGCTGTAGCAGCGCAGCACGTAATAGAACGCCATGCCCGGCAAGCCGAAGGCGATCCCGTGCAGGTAACCCATGCTCGGCTCGATCAATTGCGGATCGACTTTCATCCAGTGCAGGATCGGCTCGGCGCCGAGCAACAGGCCGCTGCCGATCAACCCGACACACAATGCGAGCCACAGCGCCTGGCGGACCAGCGGGCCGATTTCGTCAAACTGCCCGGCGCCAAAGCGTTGCGCGACCTTGGGTGTGGTTGCCAGCAGGACGCCGGACATCAACAGGTAGACCGGAATCCAGATCGAGTTGCCCAGGGCCACCGATGCCAGGTCCCGTGGGCTGACGCGGCCGGCCATCACCGCATCGACGAAGCCCATGGCCGTGGTGGCCAGTTGCGCGATCATGATCGGCAGGGCCAGGCCGAGCAGGCCCTTGAGTTCCAGGCGAACCGGGGTCGTGCGTGGGGCGGCGGTAGTGTCAGTCACGGAATTCACAAGCGAAGCGTCCAGAGGTTTTGATGCGCAGGGCTGCGCATTCTACGCGTTGACGCTTCGGTCAGGAAAAGACTGTGTTGGGTATTTGTAATCGCTCCGCTCTCCCTGTAGGAGCGAGCTCGCTCGCGATGAATGTGGGGGCGCCGCGTTCATTCAGGCAGCCCTCGTTATCGTTAACGCCCATGGCGAGCATGCTCGCTCCTACACAGAGATGAATTCTGCGCCTACACTGCCACCCCGCCAAAGGAGCCTGCCATGCTGATTGTTGCCGACGAAAATATCCCTCTGCTCGATGCCTTCTTCGAAGGCTTCGGTGAAATCCGCCGGGTACCGGGTCGCGCCATCGACCGTGCCACGGTCGAGCAGGCCGATGTGCTGTTGGTGCGCTCGGTGACCAACGTCAATCGCGCGCTGCTCGAGGGCAGCAAGGTGCGCTTTGTCGGTACGTGCACCATCGGCACCGATCATCTGGACCTGAATTACTTTCAGCAGGCCGGTATTACCTGGTCCAGCGCGCCGGGCTGCAATGCCCGTGGTGTGGTCGACTATGTGCTCGGCAGTCTGCTGACCCTTGCCGAAATCGAGGGTGTCGACCTGACCCGGCGTACCTACGGCGTGGTCGGTGCCGGCGAAGTGGGTGGACGCCTGGTCAAGGTATTGCAAGGCCTGGGCTGGAAGGTGCTGGTGTGCGATCCGCCACGGCAAACTGCGGAAGGTGGAGACTACGTCAGCCTCGAGCAGATCATCGACGAGTGCGACGTCATCAGTCTGCACACGCCATTGACTAAACAGGGTCAGCAATCGACCTGGCATTTGTTCGATGAAAAACACTTGAACCAGCTCAGGTCCGGCACCTGGCTGATTAATGCCAGTCGCGGGCCGGTGGTCAACAATGCAGCACTGCGCGACGTGCTGCTGGAGCGCGAAGACCTGCAAGCGGTGCTCGATGTCTGGGAAGGCGAGCCTGAAGTCGACGTGGCGCTGGCCGAACTCTGCGTGCTGGCAACGCCACACATTGCCGGCTACAGCCTCGACGGCAAGCAGCGGGGCACCGCGCAGATTTATCAGGCCTATTGCGATTTCCTTGGGCAGCCAGCCCGGGTCAGCCTGGGCGATTTGCTGCCGGCGCCGTGGCTGTCGCACGTGACCCTCAATGCGCAAAGTGACCCGGCCTGGGCGTTGGCGATGCTGTGCCGTGGCGTGTATGACCCGCGACGTGACGATGCGGACTTCCGTCGCAGCCTTGTCGGCAGTGTCAGCGAACAGCGAGCGGCATTTGATGCGTTGCGCAAGAATTATCCTTCGCGTCGAGAGATCGACGGATTGCAGGTGCGGATCGAGGGGGATGCGCCTGAGTTGCAGAGGATTGTGGCGGCGTTGGGGGCAACGGCAGTCTGATAGACCGCGAAGGGCGCCCCACAATGTCCGGACAGGCGCCCATAAAAAACCCGGCCAACAATGGGCCGGGTCAAGAAGACGGTGGCTATATCACTTTTGTTTGGCAGGTTTGACCAATCGCTTATCCAGTTCGCTGCAAGCTTTCTGGATCATTTCTTCAGTGATCGGTACTTCGCGACCCTGCTCGTCAATAATCGAGCAACCCAGAGACTGGTCTGGTTGCGTGCGGATCACTTGAATCTTGTCATCGCTGCTGTGTTGCAAGGACATGGCCTGTCTCCTCATCAGGTTGTGTGCTTACTGTAGAACCGCCAGGTGACCGGGCTATGACAACTCCCTGCGATCTTTCCTGGGGGGCAGAACCAGTCCACCAGAAATGCCACCACGTGGCTACCCGAACTTTAGACCAATAGCGTCTAGCCTCTAGTGTTGGCGGACATAATTAACCCGACTCATTGTGATTTGCAGCAAGCCACCCCATTGAGCGGTATAGGCTGACCCTAATGATTGCCTTGTCCAGGATGATTACGATGCTCTCTGCCCGTCACCGCCGTGCCATTCGCCTGGCCAGTCGCTTCATCGCGCCATATCGCTGGCAGGCCTTTGGCGCCTTGCTGGCGCTGATCGTCACCGCTGGCATCACCTTGTCCATGGGGCAAGGCATCCGCCTGCTGGTGGACGAGGGGTTCATGACCCAGTCACCGCATCTGCTCAATCAGTCCATCGGTCTGTTCATGTTACTGGTGGCGGGATTGGCGATAGGAACCTTTGCACGGTTTTACCTGGTGTCGTGGATCGGCGAGCGCTGCGTCGCCGATATCCGCCGCAACGTGTTCAATCATCTGATTTACCTGCACCCGGGGTTTTACGAAGACAATCGCAGCTCGGAAATCCAGTCCCGCCTGACCGCCGACACCACGCTGCTGCAATCGGTCATCGGTTCTTCGCTGTCATTGTTCCTGCGCAATTTGCTGATGGTGATCGGTGGGATCGTCCTGCTGTTCATCACTAACCCCAAACTCACCAGCATCGTGGTGGTTGCCTTGCCCCTGGTGATCGCGCCGATCCTGATCTTCGGACGCCGGGTGCGTAACCTCTCACGCCTGAGTCAGGACCGGATTGCCGATATCGGCAGTTATGTGTCCGAAACCCTGGGGCAGATCAAGACCGTGCAGGCCTACAACCATCAGGCCCAGGACGAGCGACGGTTTGCCGTGACGGTGGAAGAGGCGCTCAACACCGCGCGCAAGCGCATCTTCCAGCGGGCCTGGCTGATTACCCTGGTGATCGTGTTGGTCTTGGGTGCGGTCGGGGTGATGCTCTGGGTTGGTGGCATGGACGTCATCGCCGGGCGAATTTCCGCTGGCGAGCTGGCGGCGTTCGTGTTCTACAGCCTGATTGTCGGCAGCGCGTTCGGCACGTTGAGCGAAGTGATTGGCGAGTTGCAGCGGGCAGCCGGCGCGGCCGAGCGGATTGCCGAGTTGCTGCGTTCGGAAAACATCATCTTGCCGCCGGTGGCGGACGCGGTGAAGCTGCCGGAGCGGGTCAATGGCCAACTACAACTGCACAATGTGCGTTTTTCCTACCCGTCGCGGCCGGAAAATTATGCTGTTGACGGGTTGAGCCTGACCGTCAATGCCGGTGAGACGCTGGCGCTGGTCGGGCCATCGGGGGCCGGAAAATCCACGGTGTATGACTTGCTGCTGCGTTTTTACGACCCGGCCGAGGGGCGCATCCTGCTCGATGGCGTGCCGTTGACTCAACTCGACCCGCTGGACCTGCGTCGCTGTTTTGCCCTGGTGTCGCAAACCCCGGCGCTGTTTTTCGGCAGCATTGAAGAAAACATTCGCTACGGCAATCCGCAGGCGACGTTGGCCGAGGTACAGGAAGCGGCAAAAGTCGCTTACGCCCATGACTTTATCGAAGCCATGCCCAATGGTTACCAGACTCATCTGGGGGACGGTGGTCTCGGCTTGTCCGGCGGCCAGCGCCAACGCCTGGCCATTGCCCGTGCGCTGCTGGTAGACGCCCCGATCCTGCTCCTGGACGAGGCCACCAGCGCCCTCGACGCCCAAAGCGAACACCTGATCCAGCAGGCGCTGCCGAGCCTGATGAGAAACCGGACCACCCTGGTGATCGCCCATCGCCTGGCCACGGTGAAAAACGCCGACCGAATTGCGGTGATGGACCAAGGGAAACTGGTGGCGGTGGGCACGCATCTGGAGCTGATTGCCAGCAATGCGTTGTATGCGCGGTTGGCGGCGTTGCAGTTCAGTGATGGATTGATTAACGCTGGGGAACTCTTGTAGGAGCGAGCCTGCTCGCGATGGTCGTCAACGATGACGCGGGATGCCTGACACCCAGCGGCACTCTAATGTCCATCGCGAGCAGGCTCGCTCCTGCAGTGATCATTGATCGTCGAAATACCGCTCATGCCAATCCACGATTGGCTGCGGTGAGTTGAGCTTCTCGCCATAGATCACCGAATACGACAGCACGTTTTGCACGTACTGGCGGGTTTCGTCGAACGGAATGCTTTCCACCCACACGTCGAAACTCAGGTGGTCCGCACCGCGCAGCCATTGGCGCACTCGGCCCGGGCCGGCGTTGTAGGCGGCGGAGGCGAGGACGCGGTTGCCGTTGAACTGGCTGTGCACCTGGCTCAGGTACGCGGCGCCGAGCTGGATGTTCTTGTCCGGGTTGAACAGTTGCTGTGGCGAGCTATAGGGAATGCTGAACTTGCGTGCGGTTTCCTTGGCGGTGGCGGGCATCAGTTGCATCAGGCCCGAGGCGCCGACCCCGGAGCGGGCATCTTCCATGAAGGCGCTTTCCTGGCGAGTGATGGCAAACGCCCAGCTCGGATGCAGGCCGCGATTCTTCGCTTCACGCACCAGCGTGTTGCGGTGGGCCATCGGGAAACGGATATCCAGGTCGTCCCAGTACTGCGCCTGGCTGATGGTGCGAATGGCCGGGAAGTACCATTTCAGGTCGTAGGCCAGTTTGGCCTGGGCGACCATTTCGTCGCGGCTGAAGTGACGGCTGACGTGGTACCACTCGCGGCGCCCGTCGACGATTTGCCCGCGAGCGTGGAACTCCAGGGCGCGACGTATGCCGGGGGTGTTGCGCACTTTGTTGATCAGCGCCTGGCTCATCACCAGCGGCTTGTTATTCAGCGAATAGGGTGACTGCGAGCGATCCGCCGCGAGGAACCCATAAAAGTCGCGCTCACGAGCCACGCTTCGATACAGGGTCTGGGCTTCCGGGTTCTGCGGTTGCGCCAGCTCCAGGGTGCGGGCCTGCCAGTAACGCCAGCGGTTGGTGGTGGCCAGGTCCTGGGGCAGGCGGCGGGTCAACTGATAGGCATCGTCCCAGCGCGCCAGGCGCAGGAGCAGGCGCAAGCGCCATTCGGAAACCGTGTTGTCGCGCAGTTCCGGATCGTATTTGGTCATGACGTCCAGGGCTCGACTGTCGAAACGTTTGGCGAGGGTCAGCCCGATTTCCCGGGCGATCGCCACTTTTTCATCCCGGGAGAAATGCATGCTGCTGGCGTAACCGTCGAGCAGATTCATGGCCCTGTCCGGGTCCTGACGAGCCAGGCGGCGCAGGCCGAGGCTGACCACATCGGACATGGCTTCATCGGCCGGGGTAAAGCGTGACGGCTGGTTGAGCAGTTCCGGTTTCTGCGCCACGTCCACCAGCAAGCGGCCGCGAGGGGCGAGGGTGGTCATGCCGTTGATCAGGCTGTTGGCCAGGGGATAGTTGCGCGCCTGGGCGGCGAGTTTGGCGCGTTCCCAACGTTTTTGCTCGGTCAACTGGCCATCGGCGGCCCACATGCCGAACAGGGCATCGCAGGCTTCGGGCTGGGATTTACCGGTCAGCCAGAGCTTTTCAGTGTTGGCGTAACCTTCGGCTTTGAGGTTGTGGCTGATCTGGTACTGCGCATTCAGGCAGTCCAGTTCGGTGAAGTTCATTTTCGGGTCGTAGTACTTGACGAAGGTCGCCCAGTCGCCCCGTTCCGCCAGCCAGCGCAACCAACGCAACTTCATCCAGTTGGCCTGGGGCAGGTCGCCGTGTTCGGCGAGGAATTTCTCGATTTCGGCGTTGCTCGCGGTTTTCAGGCGCGCGGTCAGTTCGTCGTACGCCAGGTAGGGTTCCAGCGGATAATCGGCGAGGGCCTGGCTGTAACGGAAATACGGTCCGCTATCGCCCTTGGCCAGGGCGCGCTTGGCTTCATCGTAATACTGGCGTTGGGTGGACAGGTCCACCGCCTGGGCGGATTGAACGGCAGCGGCAGACAGTAAAAAAGCAGATAAAAGATTGAAAAGGCGACTGCGCATGAGACGTCCGGGCAGAGAAAAATCATGACAAGCGCGGGCCAGGCCCGCGCTGAATTGTCTGTAGCTTAGCCTTTTGCCAGCAGCCGGTGAAAGCTTTGCGGGTCTTCCCGCATCAGTTCGCAACATTTGTCATGCAGAGTGCTACGAGAGTGAAATTGCCGGCCTTCTGAAGCCTCAAGTCAGGTAGAATGCGCGCCCGGTTTTTGGAGAAGCTCATGACCCTGCTCAAATTCAGCGATGTGTCCCTTGCTTTCGGCGCTATGCCGTTGTTGGACAAGGTGTCCTGGCAGATCGCCCGTGGTGAGCGGGTGTGCATCATCGGCCGCAACGGCACTGGCAAGTCCAGCATGATGAAGCTCGTCAAGGGCGACCAGAAGCCCGATGACGGCTCCGTTTGGCGCGCACCCGGGCTCAAGATCGGCGAATTGCCGCAAGAATTGCCGGTGGCCGACGAGCGGACAGTGTTCGACGTGGTGGCCGAAGGCCTGGACGGCGTTGGCGCCTTGCTCGCCGAATATCACCACCTGAGCCAGAACATCGTCACTGACGCCGATCTGGACAAGCTGATGCACGTCCAGCACGACCTCGAAGCCCGCGATGGCTGGCGCTTGCAGACCCTCGTCGACAGCACCTTGAGCCGCCTGCAACTGCCGGCCGACAAGACCCTCGCCGAGTTGTCCGGCGGCTGGCGTCGTCGCGTCCTGCTGGCCCAGGCCCTGGTGTCCGAGCCGGACCTGCTGCTGCTCGACGAACCGACCAACCATCTGGACATCGGTGCCATCGCCTGGCTTGAAGAAGCGCTGAAGGATTTCCAGGGCGCCGTGCTGTTCATCACGCACGACCGTTCTTTCCTGCAGAACCTGGCAACCCGCATCCTCGAACTGGATCGCGGCGGCCTGATCGACTGGAACGGCGACTACGCCAGTTTCCTCGTGCACAAGGAAGCCGCACTGGCGGCCGAGGAGACCGCCAACGCGCTGTTCGACAAGCGCCTGGCCCAGGAAGAAGTGTGGATTCGCCAGGGCATCAAGGCCCGTCGCACCCGTAACGAAGGCCGCGTACGTGCGCTCAAAGCCTTGCGTGTCGAACGCAGCGAGCGCCGTGAGCGTACCGGCAAGGCCAATATCCAGCTGGAAACCGCCGACAAGTCCGGCAAGCAGGTAATGGTCCTCGATAACGTGAGTTTCGCTCACCCGGACGGTCCGTTCCTGATCAAGGATTTCTCCATGGTGCTGCAGCGCGGCGACCGTATCGGTCTGCTCGGCGCCAACGGTACCGGCAAGACCACCCTGCTGAAACTGATGCTCAGCGGCTTGCAGCCGACCAGCGGCAAAGTGGAAGAGGGCACCAGGATCGATGTCGCCTACTTCGACCAGTTGCGCCATCAGCTGGATCTGGAAAAAACCGTGATCGACAACGTGGCCGAAGGTCGCGACTTCATCGATATCGATGGCCAGAGCCGCCACGTGCTGAGCTACCTCGGCGACTTCCTGTTCAGCCCGCAGCGTGCCCGCACGCCAGTCAAGGCGCTGTCGGGTGGTGAGCGTGCCCGTCTGTTGCTGGCCAAGCTGTTCAGCAAGCCGGCGAACCTGCTGGTACTCGACGAACCGACCAACGACCTCGACGTCGAAACCCTCGAACTGCTGGAAGAGGTCTTGCTGACCTTCAACGGCACCGTACTGATGGTCAGCCACGACCGGGCATTCCTCGACAACGTGGTCACCAGTACTCTGGTCTTCGAAGGTGAAGGCAAGGTTCGCGAGTACGTCGGTGGCTACCAGGACTGGCTGCGCCAGGGCGGCTCGCCGCGTCTGCTGGGCGTGACCGAGAGCAAGTCCGGCAAGGCCGACCTGAACTCCGCGGTGGTGAAGGCCGAGCCTGCGCCGGTTGCGGCAGCTGTCGAAGCGCCAGTGGCGAAGAAAAAGCTCAGCTACAAATTGCAGCGCGAACTGGAAGCGTTGCCGGGGCAGATCGAGGCCATGGAGCAGCAGATTGCCGCCGTTGAAGCACAGATGGCGGATGCCGGCTTCTATCAGCGTCCGGCGGCCGAAACGGCTGCGGTGATTGCTCAATTGGAGCAGTTGCAGGCTGAACTCGACATCATGGTCGAGCGTTGGGCCGAACTGGATGCCTGATTGACCCGGTAACAAAAAAAGCCCGGCGTTCAGTGATGAATGCCGGGCTTTTCATATGAAATGCAATCCCCCTGTAGGAGCGAGCTTGCTCGCGATGGTCGTCAACGATGACGCGGGGAGCCTGACACCCCGTGGCGCTCTCAGGTTCATCGCGAGCAGGCTCGCTCCTACAAGGGCGTGTTGTCAGCTTTTGTTTTGCAGACGCACCGCCAGCACATCGCAAGGCGCGCCATGCAGCACGTCATTGGCGGTGGAGCCCAGCAACAGTGCCAGACCATGCCGGCCATGGCTGCCCACCACGATCAGGTCACAGGTTTGCTCCTTGGCCAGGTGGTGGATCTCCTGGCGTGGCTGTCCGTAGGTCAGGTGGCTGTATTCCCTGGAGAGCTCCGGGTATTTCAGGATCAAGCGGTCAAGGCGCTCCTTGGCCTGGTCGAACTGCTGCTGTTGCAGTTGTGACAGGTCCATTGGCACGTCGCCGCCGAAGGCCATCGCCATCGGCTCGACAATGTGCACCAGCGACAATTTCGCACCGTTGCTCACCGACAGTTCGCGAGCGCGGTGAATCACAGGGTCGCACTCTTCGGTCAGATCTACAGCGACCAGAATATGGTTGTAGGGCATGAGGTGCTCCTCCTGAGGGATGCAATATTGGTAAGTATGGCTGGTTTCAAGCGCATTGGTTCCAAAGTGACACAATGGGCTCATTCAAATTCGGGAGTACAGATATGACGGTCTGGATAGTGGTGTCAATCCTGCTGGTGGTGCTGAGTCCGCTGGCATGGTTGCGGCCGTCGCGAGTTCAGAGCGGGCGCATCGCCTTGCGGATGGAGGCTCGGCGCATCGGGCTGGCCATGCAATTGGCGCCTCAGGAGTGGCCGCACTGGCTCAGCCAGGGGCCGCCGAGCCCCTGCGCCCAGTACCATCGATCTCGACGTGGCAATCAGCCGGCGTGCTGGAGTTACTGGCAAAAATCACCGGGTGTCTGGGTTAATCAATGGCAGGAAATCTGTGAAGACAGGGCACTGCTCGATCATTTCGAAAAATTGCCGGCCAACGTCTACAAAGTCGAGGCGGACAAGCAAATGATCACGTTGTACTGGGGCGAGAAGGGCGAGGCCGAGGTGTTGCAGCAGATCGACGCCACCCTCAAAGCCCTCGCCTGAACCCCGATCCCCTGTAGGAGCGAGCCTGCTCGCGATGAACCTGAGAGCGCCGCGGGGTGCCAGGCTTCCCGCGTCATCGTTGACGTCCATCGCGAGCGAGCTCGCTCCTACAGGTGTTTTTCGCAGGCAATAAAAAGCCCGACATTCATCATCGGGCTGGAGTTGGCCAGGCAGGCCGGTAAAAACGGTGTTGGCTGATCTTACGCTGGGCATTCGCCAAAAGCGTTCACAATTTTCCCCTGGGTTCCGCCAGCGTAGCTTGTTAAACACGGGCTGCAGCGAATTAGGGCGAACTTTCTAACAATTGATTCTATGAATGACCTTGCATGCTCAAGCGTGTTTAAGGTCTTCGCAGTACGGATATGACCGGAAAGTCGCGTTTCAACCCGTGTTTCGGGCGATTGACAATTGTCGGAAATTCCGTGAAGGTGACGTACCCAAATCAAACGGGCGTATGAATTGAGCGTTTGTATTTCAGACCGCTCCTACAGAATCCCGACTATCGCGTTGGCGGGTGTGCCGGGGGAATGGGCGTAGCATTGACGATCAACGTCCCTGCCAAGCCGTTCGCCTGCGTCCGACGTGTACTGTTCAGCTTCCATATCGTGGAGATCAGTTGATGATTTACGAAGGTAAAGCCATCACGGTTAAGGCTCTTGAAAGTGGCATCGTCGAACTGAAGTTCGACCTCAAGGGTGAGTCCGTCAACAAGTTCAACCGTCTAACCCTGAACGAACTGCGTCAGGCCGTAGACACCATCAAGGCAGATGCTTCGATCAAGGGCGTGATCGTCAGCAGTGGCAAGGACGTGTTCATCGTCGGCGCCGACATCACCGAATTTGTCGACAACTTCAAGCTGCCGGATGCAGAACTTGTTGCTGGCAACCTCGAAGCCAACAAGATTTTCAGCGATTTCGAAGACCTCAACGTCCCGACCGTCGCCGCGATCAATGGCATCGCGTTGGGTGGCGGTCTGGAAATGTGTCTGGCGGCGGACTACCGCGTCATGTCCACCAAGGCCAAGATCGGTCTGCCGGAAGTCAAGCTGGGCATCTACCCGGGCTTCGGCGGTACTGTGCGCCTGCCGCGCCTGATCGGTGCCGACAACGCCATCGAATGGATCGCCGCCGGCAAGGAAAACCGTCCTGAAGACGCGCTGAAAGTCGGCGCCGTCGACGCCGTGGTTGCTCCTGAGCAACTGCAGGATGCCGCGCTGGAACTGATCAAGCGCGCCATCTCCGGCGAGTTCGACTACAAGGCCAAGCGCCAGCCGAAGCTGGAAAAGCTGAAGCTGAACGCCATCGAACAAATGATGGCTTTCGAAACCGCCAAGGGTTTCGTGGCCGGCCAGGCTGGTCCGAATTACCCGGCGCCGGTTGAAGCGATCAAGACCATCCAGAAAGCCGCGAACTTCGGTCGCGACAAGGCGCTGGAAATTGAAGCTGCAGGTTTCGTCAAACTGGCCAAGACCTCTGCCGCGCAGAGCCTGATCGGCTTGTTCCTGAACGATCAGGAACTGAAGAAAAAGGCCAAGGCCTACGACGAAATCGCCAAGGACGTGAAGCAGGCCGCCGTACTGGGCGCCGGCATCATGGGTGGCGGTATCGCCTATCAGTCGGCCTCCAAAGGCACGCCGATCCTGATGAAGGACATCAACGAGCACGGTATCGAGCAGGGTCTGGCCGAAGCCGCCAAACTGCTGGTCGGCCGCGTTGATAAAGGTCGCATGACCGCCGCGAAAATGGCTGAAGTGCTCAACGGCATCCGTCCAACCCTGTCTTACGGCGACTTCGGTCACGTGGATCTGGTGGTCGAAGCGGTCGTCGAGAACCCGAAGGTCAAGCAAGCGGTACTGGCCGAAGTTGAAGACAAGGTCAAGGAGGACACCATCCTGGCGTCCAACACCTCGACCATTTCCATCACCTTGCTGGCCAAAGCCCTCAAGCGTCCGGAAAACTTCGTCGGCATGCACTTCTTCAACCCGGTGCACATGATGCCGCTGGTGGAAGTGATCCGTGGCGAGAAGTCCAGCGAGCTGGCTGTTGCCACCACCGTTGCCTACGCCAAGAAAATGGGCAAGAACCCGATCGTGGTCAATGACTGCCCGGGCTTCCTGGTCAACCGCGTCCTGTTCCCGTACTTCGGCGGTTTCGCCAAGCTGGTCAGCGCCGGTGTGGACTTCGTCCGTATCGACAAGATCATGGAAAAATTCGGCTGGCCTATGGGCCCGGCCTACCTGATGGACGTGGTCGGCATCGACACCGGTCACCACGGTCGTGACGTAATGGCCGAAGGCTTCCCGGACCGCATGAAGGACGACCGTCGCTCGGCCGTCGACGTGCTCTACGAAGCCAAGCGCCTGGGCCAGAAGAACGGCAAGGGCTTCTACGCCTACGAGACCGACAAGAAAGGCAAGCAGAAGAAGGTTGCCGATCCTTCGGTACTGGAAGTGCTCAAGCCGATCGTTTACGAGCAGCGCGAAGTCACCGACGAAGACATCATCAACTGGATGATGATCCCGTTGTGCCTGGAAACCGTGCGTTGCCTAGAAGACGGCATTGTCGAAACCGCTGCCGAAGCCGACATGGGTCTGGTCTACGGTATTGGTTTCCCTCCATTCCGTGGCGGTGCGCTGCGTTACATCGATTCGATCGGTGTGGCAGAGTTCGTTGCCCTGGCTGACCAGTACGCTGATTTGGGCGCGCTGTACCACCCGACCGCGAAGCTGCGCGAAATGGCCAAGAACGGCCAGAGCTTCTTCGGTTAAGCGCCCCCAACTAGAGTGAGAGTGAACTTATGAGCTTGAATCCTAGAGACGTCGTGATTGTCGACTTCGGTCGTACTCCGATGGGCCGCTCCAAGGGCGGCATGCACCGCAACACCCGTGCCGAAGACATGTCGGCGCACCTGATCAGTAAACTGCTGGAACGTAACGTCAAGGTCGACCCGAACGAAGTCGAAGACGTGATCTGGGGCTGTGTGAACCAGACCCTGGAGCAGGGCTGGAACATCGCGCGCATGGCGTCGCTGATGACCCAGATCCCGCACACTTCGGCCGGCCAGACCGTCAGCCGCCTGTGTGGCTCGTCCATGAGCGCTCTGCACACTGCCGCGCAAGCGATCATGACCGGCAACGGTGACGTTTTCGTGGTTGGTGGCGTCGAGCATATGGGTCACGTGAGCATGATGCACGGTGTCGATCCGAACCCGCACATGTCGCTGTACGCGGCGAAAGCCTCGGGCATGATGGGCCTGACCGCGGAAATGCTGGGCAAAATGCACGGCATCACTCGCGAGCAGCAGGACGCTTTCGGCGTGCGCTCCCACCAACTCGCCCACAAGGCGACCGTGGAAGGCAAGTTCAAAGACGAAATCATCCCGATGCAGGGCTACGACGAGAACGGTTTCCTGAAAACCTTCGACTACGACGAAACCATTCGTCCGGAAACTACCCTGGAAAGCCTGGCGGCTCTGAAGCCGGCGTTCAATCCGAAGGGCGGCACCGTGACAGCCGGTACCTCGTCGCAGATCACCGATGGTGCCTCGTGCATGATCGTGATGTCGGCGCAGCGTGCACAGGATCTGGGTATCCAGCCTCTGGCGGTGATTCGTTCGATGGCAGTGGCAGGTGTGGATCCGGCAATCATGGGCTATGGTCCAGTACCGGCCACACAAAAAGCACTGAAGCGCGCGGGTCTGGGCATTTCCGACATCGACTTCTTCGAGCTCAACGAAGCTTTCGCCGCACAGGCCCTGCCAGTGCTGAAAGATCTGAAAGTACTCGACAAGATGAACGAGAAGGTTAACCTGCACGGCGGCGCGATCGCCCTGGGCCACCCGTTCGGTTGCTCCGGTGCGCGCATCTCCGGCACTTTGCTCAATGTGATGAAGCAGAATGGCGGTACCTTCGGGGTAGCCACCATGTGCATTGGTCTCGGCCAAGGCATCTCCACCGTCTTCGAACGCGTTTAAGCGTCTCGTTGATGGAAGCCGGGGCCAAGTGCCCCGGTTTTTGTTTTTCCGGATTTATTTTTTTATTTTGAAAAAATTTGAGTGAGGGCCAAAGCATGCCGATACAACCTGGGCTCTACCAACATTACAAAGGTCCGCAGTACCGCGTATTCAGTGTTGCGCGGCATTCGGAAACCGAAGAAGAAGTGGTCTTCTACCAAGCCCTGTATGGCGATTACGGCTTTTGGGTGCGTCCCTTGAGCATGTTCCTGGAGTCCGTCGAGGTTGACGGCGAACAGGTGCCACGCTTTGCTTTGGTGCAGGCCGAACCGAGCGTTTTTCCGCAGCCATAAGGGGAGTGCGCGCAGAGCCCTGCGCTTGACCTCATCTTGTAGCCACTATATATAGCGGTGCCGCGTCAGGCGCCAACCGCCTTTCACTTCTCGAATTCAGGAATTTTCTGATCCATGGGCAAATCGCTGGTCATTGTGGAATCCCCGGCTAAGGCCAAGACCATCAACAAGTATTTGGGCAACGAATACGTGGTGAAGTCGAGTATCGGCCATATCCGAGACCTGCCCACCAGCGGTTCGGCTAGCGCCAGCAAAGAGCCAGCCGCCAAGCGCGGCAAGGCTGCTGCGGGTGAAGCGCCGGCACTGTCGCCGAAAGAAAAAGCGCGCAAGCAGCTGGTCGCGCGCATGGGTGTCGATCCGGATCATGGCTGGAAAGCCAAGTACGAGATCCTCCCGGGCAAGGAAAAAGTCATCGAAGAGCTGCGCCGGCTCGCCAAGGATGCTGACACCATCTATCTCGCAACCGACTTGGACCGCGAGGGGGAAGCCATTGCCTGGCACCTGCGCGAAGCCATCGGTGGTGACGATACCCGCTACAAGCGCGTGGTGTTCAACGAAATCACCAAAAAGGCGATTCAGGAAGCCTTCTCGAAACCAGGCGAGCTGGATATCGATCGCGTCAACGCCCAGCAGGCGCGTCGTTTCCTCGACCGCGTGGTGGGTTACATGGTTTCGCCGCTGCTGTGGGCCAAGATCGCTCGCGGTCTGTCCGCCGGTCGCGTGCAGTCGGTTGCCGTGAAGCTGGTGGTCGAGCGCGAACGTGAAATCCGCGCGTTCAACCCGGAAGAGTACTGGGAAGTTCACGCCGACCTCGGCACCGCAAAAGGCGCGACCGTGCGCTTCGACGTGGCCCGCGAGAAAGGCGAAGCCTTCAAGCCGCTCAATGAAACCCAGGCCATGGCCGCGCTGGAGAAGCTCAAGGCTTCCAGCTACAGCATCGTCAAGCGCGAAGACAAACCGACCAGCAGCAAGCCGTCGGCCCCCTTCATCACGTCCACCTTGCAGCAAGCCGCAAGCAATCGGCTTGGCTTCGGTGTGAAGAAGACCATGATGATGGCCCAGCGTCTTTACGAAGCTGGCTACATCACTTATATGCGTACCGACTCCACCAACCTTTCGGTTGATGCCGTGGCGATGGCGCGTGCCTATATTGAAGGCGAATTCGGCAAGAAATACCTGCCGGAAACCCCGAACGTCTACAGCAGCAAGGAAGGCGCACAAGAGGCTCACGAAGCGATTCGTCCGTCCGACGCCAATACCGAGCCAAGCAAGCTGTCGGGCATGGAGCGTGACGCTGAGCGCCTCTACGAGCTCATCTGGCGCCAGTTCCTCGCCTGCCAGATGCTGCCGGCGCAATACCTGTCGACCACGGTCACTGTCGGTGCCGGCGACTTCGAGCTGCGCGCCAAGGGCCGCATCCTGAAGTTCGACGGTTACACCCGCGTCATGCCGCAAATCGCCAAGCCAGGCGATGACGACGTACTGCCGGACATGGCCCAGGGCGACGCGATGAAGCTGATCAAGCTTGATCCGACCCAGCACTTCACCAAGCCGCCGGCGCGTTACTCGGAAGCCAGCCTGGTAAAAGAAATGGAAAAGCGCGGTATCGGTCGTCCTTCGACCTACGCGGCGATCATTTCGACCATTCAGGACCGCGGCTACGTGGCGCTGCACAACCGTCGTTTCTATTCGGAAAAGATGGGCGACATCGTCACCGAGCGTCTGGCCGAAAGCTTCTCCAACCTGATGGACTACGGCTTCACCGCCGGCATGGAAGAGCATCTCGATGACGTGGCCCAAGGCGAACGCGACTGGAAAAACGTGCTCGATGAGTTCTACGGCGACTTCAAGAAGAAACTCGAAGTAGCCGAAAGCCCGGAACACGGCATGCGGGCCAATCAGCCCGTCATGACTGACATTCCGTGCACCACCTGCGGCCGGCCGATGCAGATCCGTACCGCGTCGACCGGCGTGTTCCTCGGTTGCTCGGGTTACAGCCTGCCGCCGAAAGAGCGCTGCAAGGCCACCGTCAACCTGGTGCCGGGCGATGAAATCGCTGCGGACGACGAGGGTGAATCGGAGTCGCTGGTGTTGCGTGGCAAGCATCGCTGCCCGATCTGCAGCACGGCGATGGACGCCTACCTGCTCGATGAGAAGCGCAAGCTGCACATCTGCGGTAACAACCCGGATTGCGATGGCTACGAAATCGAAGAGGGCACTTATCGCATCAAGGGCTATGAAGGTCCGAGCCTGGAGTGCGACAAGTGTGGCAGCGAGATGCAGCTCAAGACCGGCCGTTTCGGCAAGTTCTTCGGTTGCACCAATGCCACCTGCAAGAACACCCGCAAACTGCTGAAGAGTGGTGATGCCGCGCCGCCGAAGATGGATCCGGTGAAGATGCCTGAGCTGAAGTGCGAAAAGGTCAATGACACCTACATTCTGCGCGACGGTGCATCCGGTCTGTTCCTGGCGGCCAGCCAGTTCCCGAAAAACCGCGAGACTCGTGCTCCATTGGTGATGGAAATCATCCCGCACAAGGATGAGATCGATCCGAAGTATCACTTCCTCTGCGAAGCACCGAAGAAAGATCCGGATGGTCTGCCAGCCGTGATCCGTTACAGCCGCAAGACCAAGGAGCAGTACGTGCAGACCGAAGTTGACGGTAAGCCGACTGGCTGGAAAGCGTTCTACGATGGCGGCAAGTGGGCGGTCGAAGACAAGCGTCCGGCAGCCAAGGCTTAAAAAACTGTAGGAGCGAGCTTGCTCGCGATGGTCGTCAACGATGACGCGGGCCATCAGAATGCCCGCGTTGCTCTCAGGTCCATCGCGAGCGAGCTCGCTCCTACAGTTAGTGCGCAAGGCCGCATGAGAACCCTCGGGTTTTCATGCGGCTTTTTTGTTTTGGGCTTGCGGTCGGATCGGCTGATCCACGACACTGTCAGACCTGCGTGAAGCAATTATTTCGTTGTGGAGGCTGCCGTCATGGCCCACGAACTGTACACCCGCACCAATCAGAAGATTTATTTCGCCGGCTTGTCGCTCGAAGCGCTGGCCCGCACTGAAGAGGGGCGGGCGATGAATTCGCTGGCGCTGATCCAGGCTGGGCGCGAATCCGCGCTGTTTCATCTGTACGGCGCGCTGCTGGGCCTGTGTCATGAGATCGCCGGTTTCTATCGCTTGCCTCAGGCCAATGCGCCCCGTGCAGAGTTGTTGCTGACTCGCGAGGTGCTGGACACCATCGCCATTCCGGAAATGGCTGAGCTGGTCGAGCTGGCCAACAACCCGGAGACCTGGCTGGCCAAGTTGTTGGCTGCCCATGCTGCGTTGTTTCAGCCGCCGCGCGCGCCCCACAAGCCAAAAGGCGACGTGACCCAGCCACTGATTCAGGCTGTCAATCTGGATGAAGAGGAGGCGCCGCAAGAGCTGAGTCGGGAGGAGCTGGAGAGCTGGCGTCAGAATCTGAAAGGATTGGCGATCCGCTTTCGCGAAGGCCTGAACGAGTGCTGACAGAAACAGTTTTGGGATGGCATCTGGTCAAGATCCCGAGCGAAGCCTGGCCGATGCCTATATAATCCCCGCCTTTCGTGGAGAACAGTCCTTTATGCCAACGTCCTTTCTAGAAATTGTCGAGTTACCAGACGGCCGTATCGAGCTGCGCAGGGCCGAGGACGAGGGTTCTCTGGTTACTTTGGATTTCTCCGAGGACGCCAAGGCATTCCTGCAAGGGCAGCACGTGGAAGTCGCCAAGGCGATGTTGAGCGTCGGTGTTCAGATGGCCGGTCGCCTGGTTGAAGGCGAATTCGACAAGGAAGAGGGGTCGCGGGTTCTTCATTGACCGCCGCCTGTCGCTTTTCCTGATGTCGTTACTCATCGGCTTCTCTGTCCCTGGAGAAGCCTTGCGCGGTGAATCACGCGTTTGTCCGCCGGTTAACCCAGTCGAATATTCAGGCTCTGAGCGTCCCCGGTACGGGCGGCGCTGATCAGTTGTTGTCGCGATTGGGGGCTCAGCGGGTTGATCCAGCTGACCACCGTGTGGCTACGACCCAGGCGCAGTGCTTCGCAAGTCAGTTGCTGGGCGCTCTGGGTGCCCCGGGGTTGCAGCAGCAGAATGCGCTCGCGGTTAAGGCCGGCATCTCGCAGCCAGGCTTGAGTCAGGCTGGCAGGTGGCGCGATCAGTGTCAGCCAGCGTGCGTCCTGGTCCTGGCTCAGTTCTCTGAGGATCGGTGCCAGAAGGCTCAGGCAGTTCCCGGCTGCACCACGCAGTGACAGCTCGCTGAAAGCGTCAGGTTCGGCGCTCCAGGGGGACTCGACTACGTCTTTCAGGATCGGCGCCAATGGCTGTGCCATGAACGCTTCGAACAACGGCAGTTGGGTTTGCTGTGGTGATGTCTGTGGGAACTGCATGGTGCCTCCTTTAGCGGCGAATGACGCCGACACTCAAGCCTTCGATCACCAGTTCCTGGTCTTGAAGGTTCACTTCAATAGGGGCGAACTCGGGGTTCTCGGCGATCAGCCAGACTTTGCTGCCGTCACGCTTGAAGCGCTTGACGGTCACTTCGTCGCCGATCCGCGCAACGACGATCTGGCCGTTACGGGCTTCGCGGGTGGTGTGGACCGCCAGCAGGTCGCCGTCGAAAATGCCGATATCCTTCATGCTCATCCCATGGACGCGCAGCAGGTAGTCGGCGCGCGGATGGAAGAAGGCGGGATTGATGTTGCAGGACTCTTCGATGTGTTGCTGCGCAAGAATCGGGGCGCCGGCTGCTACCCGGCCAATGATCGGCAGGGTGGAATCGTCGGCCTTGGCTTCGAAGCCGGGAATGCGGATGCCACGGGAGGCGCCAGGCGTCATCTCGATTGCACCCTTGCGGGCCAGTGCCTTGAGGTGTTCTTCCGCCGCATTGGGTGACTTGAAACCCAGTTCCTGAGCGATTTCCGCGCGGGTGGGTGGATACCCATTGTCTTCCAGGCAGCGCTTGATGAAGGCCAGAATCTCTGCTTGTCGTGGCGTCAGCTTTAGCATATCGATCGCTCTGTTTTTTTATACAGTGACTGGGATTATATACAGTAAGGCGGTCTTGGCAATGCTCCATTTTTCAGTCGCCGCCGGACGGTCAAACAGCTGGTGGATTGAAGCTTTGCCGTTGTGTGGTTAAATGTCTGACCGACCATTCCCGAAACGAACTGCCAGACTTGACAATGCACAGGCTGAAACGTATGTTTCAAACAAGTGTTTGTCAGGCGGAGTAGCCATGGCCCAGTCGGAAACCGTTGAACGCATTCTTGATGCCGCCGAGCAGTTGTTCGCGGAAAAAGGTTTCGCCGAAACCTCGTTGCGTCTGATCACCAGCAAGGCGGGTGTCAACCTGGCGGCGGTGAACTATCACTTCGGTTCGAAGAAGGCGTTGATTCAAGCGGTTTTCTCGCGGTTCCTCGGGCCATTCTGCATCAGCCTCGATAAAGAGCTGGAGCGGCGTCAGGCCAAGCCTGAAATCAAGCCGACACTCGAAGAGTTGCTGGAAATCCTCGTCGAGCAGGCATTGGTGGTGCAGCCGCGCAGTGGCAACGACCTGTCTATCTTCATGCGTTTGCTGGGACTGGCGTTCAGTCAGAGCCAGGGGCACTTGCGTCGTTATCTGGAAGACATGTACGGCAAGGTGTTTCGCCGCTACATGATGCTGGTCAACGAAGCAGCGCCACGTATTCCACCTATCGAACTGTTCTGGCGCGTGCACTTCATGCTGGGTGCGGCGGCGTTCAGCATGTCCGGTATCAAGGCCTTGCGCGCGATTGCCGAAACCGATTTCGGCGTGAACACCTCGATCGAGCAGGTCATGCGCCTGATGGTGCCGTTCCTGGCTGCCGGCATGCGCGCCGAATCCGGCGTTACCGACACGGCCATGGCCACGGCCCAGTTGCGTCCGCGTAGCAAATCGACACCGGTTGCCGCCAAGGTTTAACCGCACACGGGTGGGCGCGGCAGCTGACATCCGCTAAGCTAGCCGCCCATGCCGACTCTCGTTCTGAACCCGTTTCCCATTGAAATCGCCGACCTGCCGGGCATAGCGTCTTGCGGCGAATTCGTGTGGGCCGGGTTTTCTGTTATCAAGGAATTTCTATGACTGCTGGCTTGCAAGGCTCGTTGATGGTGGACGTCGCCGGTACCTGGCTGACGGCTGAAGATCGCCAATTGTTGCGCCAGCCCGAAGTGGGTGGCCTGATCATCTTTGCCCGCAACATCGAGCATCCGCGTCAAGTGCGCGAGCTGAGTGCGGCCATTCGCGCCATCCGTCCCGATCTGCTGTTGGCGGTGGATCAAGAGGGCGGCCGCGTGCAGCGCCTGCGCCAGGGATTCGTGCGATTGCCCGCCATGCGCGCCATTGCCGACAACCCGAACGCCGAATACCTGGCCGAGCAGTGCGGCTGGATCATGGCCACCGAAGTGTTGGCCGTTGGCCTGGACTTGAGCTTTGCCCCGGTGCTGGACCTGGATTACCAGCGCAGCGCCGTTGTTGGCACCCGTTCGTTCGAAGGTGATCCCGAGCGCGCAGCCTTGCTCGCGGGTGCATTCATCCGCGGGATGAACAGCGCCGGGATGGCTGCCACCGGCAAGCACTTCCCCGGCCACGGCTGGGCTGAAGCGGATTCTCACGTCGCGATTCCCAACGACGAACGCAGCCTCGACGAGATCCGTGCCAATGACCTGGTGCCGTTTGCCAGGCTGAGCAAGCAACTGGCCGCGGTCATGCCGGCCCACGTCATTTATCCACAAGTCGATTCCCAGCCCGCCGGCTTCTCCCGCCGCTGGTTGCAGGACATCCTGCGTGGCGAATTGCAGTTCGATGGCGTGATCTTCAGTGACGACCTGTCCATGGCAGGCGCTCACGTGGTCGGCGATGCCGCCAGCCGTATCGAAGCGGCGCTGACTGCCGGTTGCGACATGGGTCTGGTGTGCAACGACCGTGCGGCCGCCGAACTGGCCCTGAGCGCTGCCCAGCGTCTGAAGGTCAAGCCTTCCGAGCGCATTGCGCGGATGCGCGGCCAGTCGTTTGCCAGCACCGAATACCGTCAGGATCCGCGCTGGCTGGCCGCTGTCGGCGCGCTCAAAGAAGCTCAATTGATTGATTAAGGACTGTTCGTTATGACGGTTTACGCGATTATCGGTGGCACTGGCCTGACTCAACTCGAAGGCCTGAGCATTCGCCAGTCACTGGCAGTGGACACGCCTTATGGCGCACCTTCGGCCGACGTTCAGATCGGCGAGTATGCCGGCAAGGAAGTACTGTTCCTCGCGCGTCACGGTCATCCCCATCGTTTTCCACCGCATCAGGTCAACTACCGCGCCAACCTCTGGGCGCTGAAGCAGGCCGGTGCCGAAGCCATCCTGGCGGTCAACGCCGTGGGCGGCATCCATGCCGCGATGGGCGCCGGGCATTTCTGCGTGCCGCATCAGTTGATCGACTACACCAGCGGTCGTGAGCACACCTACTTTGCCGATGACCTGGAGCACGTCACCCATATCGACTTCAGCTACCCCTACAGCGAACCGTTGCGTCAGCAACTGATTGCGGCATTGGCGGCGGAAGGCGTGGGCTACAGCAGTCATGGCGTGTATGCCTGCACTCAAGGGCCGCGCCTGGAGACGGTGGCTGAAATCGCCAGGCTGGAGCGCGATGGCTGCGACATCGTCGGCATGACCGGTATGCCGGAAGCCGCCTTGGCCCGCGAGCTGGAACTCGATTACGCCTGTCTGGCGCTGGTGGTGAACCCGGCGGCGGGCAAGTCGACGGCGGTGATCACCATGGCCGAGATCGAGCAGGCGTTGCATGACGGCATGGGCAAGGTGAAGTCGACGTTGGCGCGGGTGCTCAAGGGCTGAGGCCTGCTTGATACCGAGTTGACTTCATCGCGAGCAAGCTCGCTCCCACAGTGTCCGCGTCTTTTGCGGACACCTCTGAATCTGTGGGAGCGACGGTGCGGCGATCCGACTTGCTCGCGATGGCGGATTAAAAACGCCACAGATCTCAACGTTTTTCGAGGTTTTCCGGCAGCGGCGCAAACAGCGCCTCGATATCATCGCTCTGCAGTTTCCAGTCCCCGGCCTTGCGCCCATCCAATACGCCGGCCGCGAGGTCGGATTTTTCCTTTTGCAGGTGCTGAATCTTTTCTTCCACCGTTCCGCGCGCGATCAGTTTGTAGACGAACACCGGCTTCTCCTGGCCGATGCGATACGCACGGTCGGTCGCCTGGTTTTCCGTCGCCGGGTTCCACCACGGGTCGTAATGAATCACCGTGTCCGCTTCGGTCAGGTTCAGGCCAACGCCACCGGCCTTCAGGCTGATCAGAAAAATCTGACGCTTGCCGCTCTGGAATTCCTTCACCGGTGTGCGGCGGTCGCGGGTCTGGCCGGTCAACAGAGCGTAGGCCACGCCGCGCTTGTTCAGTTCGTCTTCGATCAGTGACAGCATTGAAGTGAACTGCGAGAACAGCAGGATCCGCCGACCTTCCTCGAACAATTCCTCGAGCATTTCCATCAGGCTATCGAGCTTGCCTGACGTACTGCCACGGCTTGGCAGGGTCGCCTCGTTGACCAGGCGCAAATCGCAGCACACCTGTCGCAACTTGAGCAGGGCTTCAAGAATGATGATCTGGCTGCGGGCCACGCCTTTGCGGGTGATCTCGTCGCGGACTTTCTTGTCCATGGCCAGGCGCATGGTTTCGTACACGTCGCGCTGGGCCTCATTGAGTTCGACCCAGTGGATGATCTCGGTTTTCGGCGGCAACTCGGTGGCAACCTGTTCCTTGGTGCGGCGCAGCAGGAAAGGTTTGATCCGGCCGTTGAGGTGCTGGAGCCTGACCTCGCTGGTGCGTTTTTCAATCGGCACGCGGTAATCGCGGTTGAAGCTTTTGACGTCGCCCAGCCAGCCGGGCAACAGGAAGTGAAACAGCGACCAGAGTTCACCGAGATGGTTTTCCAGCGGCGTGCCACTCAGGCACAGGCGCTGCCGGGCGTTGAGCTCGCGGGCAGCCTGGGCGGCCTTGCTGGTCGGGTTCTTGATGTATTGCGCTTCATCCAGCACCAGTATGTGCAAGGGCTGCGCCGCCAGGCGTTCGACATCCTTGGGCAGCAGCGCATAGGTGGTCAGGATCAGATCGTAGTCGGCCAGCTTGTCGAAGTGCTTTTTGCGGCTGGCACCGTACAGCGCCAGTACCTTGAGCTGCGGCGTGAAGTGCGCCGCTTCGTCGAGCCAGTTGGGGATCAGGCTGGTCGGCATCACCACCATGCACGGACGATCGAGACGACCGGCGTTTTTCTCGCTCAGGACGTGCGCCAGTGTCTGCAGGGTTTTGCCCAGGCCCATGTCATCCGCAAGGATTCCACCCACTTCCAGCTGCCGCAGCGATTGCATCCAGCTCAAGCCCTCAAGCTGATACGGACGCAACGTCGCATTCAGGCCGTCCGGGGCGACGGCCGTGTGGTCCTTGATGTCGCGCAGGCGCTGGGCAAAGGTGCGGATCTGTTCGCCACCCTCCCAGAGCAGTGGCATGTCTTCCAGTGGGTTCAGGCGTGTGGCATCGGCCTTGCTCAGGCGCAGCGTGGTGTCGCCGGGCTCCTGCAGGTAGAACTCGCCGAGGGTGGCCAGCACCGGTTTCAAGCGGCCGAAGGGCAGGGCGACTTGCAACGGGCCGTGCCCGGAGTTCGGGCGATTGGGGATATTGACCAGGATCAGCTCATCGTCGCGGCGTCGGGCAAGGCGCTCCGGGTTGAGGATTTCGGTGTGGGAGCGCATCAGGTTGAGCAGGATCGGTAACAGGCTCAGACGTTCGCCGTTGACGATGATCCCCAATTCCAGGTCGAACCAGTCGCGTTCCGGTGCCTGTTCGACGGTGGCGTACCAGTCGTCTACCGCCGTCAGGTCGAAACCGAATTCCTCGTCGATCTGCAATTCCCAGCCCTGGGTGCGCAACTTCGGCAGTTCATTGAGGGTAAAGGTCAGCCAGGCGCTGTCATTGACCATCTCGAACAGCTCGCCGGCACTTTCCGGCAGGGCCTTGCTTTGCCGGGTGGCGATTTTGAAGCCGAGGATTCGCAGTTGCTCTCGGTAGGACTGTTCCACTTCCGGGTGGCGTTTTATCCGCAGCGTCTGGGTTTCCTGACGAATCAGGATGTCGGTGTTTTTCTGCCCGGAAACGTACTCGTCCAGGTAACTGAAAGACAGCGCCGCGCGATGCTGGATGTAACGCTGCATTCGACCGTTGCGCGGTTCGAACGCGCTGAACTCGATGCTGGCCAGCCACAGGCGGGGAACGGGCTGCACATTGTCCACCAGCACTTGCGGCGGTGCTTTCGGGCTGCGGTTTTCCAGGACCGCCTGGAGTTTTTCCAGGAGTTCGGCATCTTTGGCGGCAGCGGGGTAGTCGAGGGTTTCCTGCACTTGCAGGAGCACCGCCGCGCAATGTTTGCAGTTGCTGTGGACCGGGCAGGAGCAGGTGGCGTCGACCATCAGCAGAGTGCCCTTGGCTGACTCGCGCAGGCGAATGGTCTGACGGTAAACGTTACCGCCCGAGCCTTCACACGCGGCGACGATGGTTGCGTCGCCGGCTTCGACGATCCTGACACGATTCTCCAGCGCGTAGCGGCGGCCACGCTCCAGGCTCTGTTCCTTGAATCGGCTGACCCAGGACGGTGCCAGGGGTTTGCTCAGGGTCGCGGACATTGGGAATCAGTCCGGAATTTCTTCGGGAGCTGCTCGGGGGGCGGGGGCGGTCAGCGAGGTGATCTTGATCAGCAGGCCGAGGTGGCCGTTGTCGAGGAAGTTCAATTGGCCGTTTTTGGTGTGGCTTTCCTGTTTCAAGCGCTCGCTGGCGGTCACCATGCCATTGGCATCGATCTGGTTGACCCAGAAATCGGCGTCGACGTCGGTAAAGCGCCCCAGTTTCATGTTCAGTGTGCCCTCGATCGGGTACTGACCATACTGTTCCTTGCCGTCGCTGATCGCCACTTTGCTGGCGGTTTCGCCGAGGGGCTGTTGCCACGCCTTGTGCAGCAACACCGTGTAGTCAGCGCTGCTGGTGAGTTTTTCCACCTCGCCATTGAGGCTTGGCGTGCGCAGGCTGTCGGGGCTGACCGGTTGGGCGCCAGCGGCCCAGTCTTCCGGCGCGGCGCGACTGACGATTGCCGGCACGGTGTTTTGACGGACCAGAATCATTTCGACCTGATACAGGTCATCGGCATATGCCGTGGGTGCGACCAGCGCTGGCATCAACAGGGTCAGCAGGGTCAGTGAGCGAAACAGGCGCATGCGGCGTCCTTCAAGCAGTTTTCGGAACGAGGCGCTCGAAAAGCGCCTCTACAGTATTAAAGCGCTCTTCCGGGCGCTCCATCGGAACCATGAACTTGAACATCGTGGCACCTTCGAATTTGTAGCGTTTTGGCTGGCTCTGGATCAGTTTGATCAGGGTCAACGGGTCGACCGGCGTCTGTGCGGCGAACTCGACGCGACCGCCTTGGGGGCCGCCATCGACTTTCTTGATGCCCAGTTGCTCGGCCTGCAATTTCAATGCTGTGATGCGGATCAGGTTCTTGGTCGGTTCCGGCAACAGGCCGAAACGGTCGATCATCTCCACTTGCAAATCCTTGAGGCCGTCCTCGTCGGTGGCCGAGGCAATGCGCTTGTAGAGAATCAGGCGAGCGTGGACATCCGGCAGGTAGTCTTCCGGGATCAACGCCGGTACCCGCAAGTTGACTTCCGGACCGCCGCCAAGCGGTTGATCGAGGTTTGGCTGCTCGCCCTTGCGGATCGACTTCACCGCGCGCTCGAGCATTTCCATGTACAGCGTGAAGCCGACGGCCTGAATCTGCCCGCTCTGGCCGTCGCCGAGCAGTTCGCCGGCGCCACGGATTTCCAGGTCGTTGGTGGCAAGCACGAAGCCAGCGCCGAGGTCCTGGGTGTTGGCAATCGCTTCCAGGCGCTTTTCCGCGTCCGGGGTGATTTGCTGGCGTGGCGGCGTCAGCAGGTAGGCGTACGCCTGGTGGTGGCTGCGTCCGACCCGGCCGCGCAACTGGTGCAACTGTGCCAGGCCGAACTTGTCGGCACGCTCGATGATAATGGTGTTGGCGCTCGGTACGTCGATGCCGGTCTCGATGATGGTCGAGGCAATCAGCACGTTGAAGCGCTTGTGGTAGAAGTCGCTCATCACCTGTTCGAGTTCGCGTTCGCGCATCTGCCCGTGGCCGATACCGATCCGTGCTTCCGGCACCAGTTCGGCCAGATCGGCAGCGCATTTCTCGATGGTCTTCACGTCGTTGTGCAGGTAGTAGACCTGGCCGCCACGCAGCAACTCACGCAGCAAGGCCTCTTTGACCGTACTCTTGTTCTGCTCCATGACGAAGGTGCGTACCGACAGGCGACGGGCCGGCGGCGTGGCGATGATCGACAGGTCGCGCATGCCCGACACCGCCATGTTCAGCGTGCGCGGAATCGGCGTGGCGGTCAGGGTCAGGATGTCGACTTCGCTGCGCAGGGCCTTGAGCTGTTCTTTCTGACGGACACCGAAACGGTGCTCTTCGTCGATGATCACCAGCCCGAGGTTTTTGATCTTCACGTCGTCCTGCAGCAGCTTGTGCGTGCCGATGACGATGTCGATCTTGCCTTCGGCCAGGTCCGCGACCGCCGCATTCACTTCCTTGGCCGACTTGAAGCGGCTCATCACTTCCACGCTCACCGGCCAGTCGGCAAAGCGGTCGCGGAAGCTGTTGTAGTGCTGCTGGGCGAGCAGGGTGGTCGGCACCAGGATCGCTACCTGGCGACCGCCGTGCACTGCAATGAACGCGGCGCGCATTGCCACTTCGGTCTTGCCGAAGCCGACGTCGCCGCACACCAGGCGATCCATCGGCTTGGGCGCAAGCATGTCTTCGCGCACCGCTTCGATGGTGGTTTGCTGGTCCGGGGTTTCTTCGAACGGGAAACCGGCGCTGAAGGTGGCGTAGTCGGCCTTCGGATCTGCGAAAGCGTAGCCTTCGCGGGCAGCGCGACGTGCATAGATGTCGAGCAACTCGGCGGCCACATCGCGCACCTGTTCGGCGGCTTTGCGCTTGGCTTTCTGCCAGGTCTCGGAGCCCAGGCGATGCAACGGGGCCAGGGCATCGTCGCTGCCGGTGTAGCGGGCGATCAGGTGCAGGTTGGCCACCGGCACATAAAGCTTGGCGCCTTCGGCGTATTCCAGGGCGAGGAATTCAGCGGTCTGGCTGTCGATTTCCAGGGTCGCCAGGCCCAGGTAGCGGCCGACACCGTGGTCGATGTGCACCACCGGCGCACCTTCGCGCAGCTCGGTGAGGTTCTTGATGACAGCATCGTTGTTGGCATCGGCGCGTTTTTCGCGGCGACGGCGCTGCATCACGCGCTGGCCGAACAGCGGGCTTTCGGCGACGAGGGCCAGGGCCGGGTCATCGAGCAGCAAGCCTTCGTCGAGCGGGGCGATGGTGATCGCCAGGCGTTCCTTGCCGGCGACAAAGTCCGGCCAGCTGTCGACGGTTTTTGGTCGCAGCTTCAGGCGTTCCAGCAGCTCCAGCAACACTTCGCGGCGGCCTGCCGATTCGGCGGTAAACAACACGCGACCGGGGAATTCGTCGAGGAAACCAGCCAGTGCCGCTAATGGCTGGGTGGCCTTGGCTTCGATGGCCAGGTTCGGCAGTTCTCGAGCCGGGAAGCGCTCGCGGCCGCCACCGCTTTCAATGTCCTGTTGGCTGGCCACTACGCGCGGCCAGTTCTTCAGGCGCGCGAAGCAGTCTTCCACTGGAAGGAACAACTCGGCTGGCGGTAATAAAGGACGGGAAGGATCGACACGGCGTTCTTCATAGCGATTGCGCACATCGTTCCAGAAATTCTCGGCGGCCTGTTCGATGCCCGGCAGGGAAAACACTTGCGTGTCCTGTGGCAGGTAATCGAATAGCGTCGAGGTTTCTTCGAAGAACAATGGCAGGTAGTACTCGATACCGGCCGGGGTGATCCCGCTGTTCAAGTCCTGGAAGATAGGGCAGCGACGGAAATCGACATCGAAGCGCTCGCGAAAACGCGCCTTGAAGCGGGTCACGGCTTCTTTCTCCAGCGGGAACTCCTTGGCCGGCAGCAGTTTGACCGAGTCGACCTTGTCGATGGAGCGTTGATTCTCCGGGTCGAAGGTGCGCAGGGTTTCGATTTCGTCGTCGAACAGGTCGATGCGGTATGGGAGTTTGCTGCCCATCGGGAACAGGTCGATCAACGAGCCGCGGACCGTGAACTCGCCATGCTCGTACACGGTATCGACATAGCGATAACCGGTGGCTTCAAGCCGGGTGCGCATTTGCTCGACGTCTAGCTTCTGGCCGACATCCAGCACCAAACTGCTGCCGAGCAGGAATTTGGTGGGCGCCAGGCGGTGCAGGGCCGTGGTGATCGGCACCACCAGCACGCCATGACTCAACTCCGGCAGTCGATAGAGCGCCGAGATACGTTGGGAAATGATGTCCTGGTGCGGTGAGAACAGGTCGTAGGGCAGGGTTTCCCAGTCGGGAAAGTGCAATACGGGCAAATCCGGGGCGAAGAAAGCCAGCTCCTGTTCCAGCCGTTCGGCACTTTGGCTGTCGGCGGTCAGCAGCAGGGTAAAGCGCTTGGCAGCGCTGGCGGCCTCGGCAATGGCCAGGCTCAGGGCGGCACCGGGCAGGTTGCCCCAGTGCTGTTTACCTGCCGCGGCAGGGAGAAGCGGTAGACGCAGAACGGGCACGGAAGGTTGAGCTCCAAGCGTTGCGACAAAGTCGGTAATTGTAGCGGTCTACGATGCCGCCTGTCAGTTGCTGACTGTGTCTAAAGCACGGGTTTGGCGAAATGTAGTGGTAAAGACAAAATTCTGCGCTTTTTTACCTGAAATTAATGAATATGTAGTGGCAAAAACAACGAGTGTTACGGAGGGTTACGGATAACGAGACTTTGGCTCCAAAAAATTGACTGTGCTGAAAGCCCCGGTTTTATTGGGCTGGAGCGAGGCGTAATTTTTTTGAACGACGATTTGTTACGTAAAGCGCGACGGGCGCGCATTGCTACCGCTGTCACTCGGCGGCATAATGTAGCCCCTTTTTTCTGCCCCTACATGTGGAAGGTTCCCGTGACTCAGAAGCCCGACCAGTGTCTTGGTGAATGGATCGACCGTGAAGCACTCGCAGAAGCGATGATTCCGCTTATCGGTCAGCTCTACCGCAATAACAACGTGGTGAGCTCGATCTATGGCCGCAGCCTGATCAACCGCTCGGTGATTTCGATCCTCAAAGCGCACCGCTTTGCCCGTCATCGCCAGACCGACGAAACCGAACTCTCCGTCCACGAAACATTCCCGCTACTCAAGGCGATGAGCGAGCTCAAGCTCGGTGCCGCTTCGGTAGACCTGGGCAAGCTGGCGGCCAAATACAAGGCCGAAGGCAATGGTCGTAGTGCCGAGCAGTTCGTCCGTGAAGAGATGGCCGACGTGGTTGGCCAGCAGAACGCTTCCGCCCGCAAAGGCACCGACGTTGTCCTGTACGGCTTCGGTCGTATCGGCCGTCTGCTGGCGCGCATCCTGATCGAGAAAACCGGTGGTGGCGACGGCCTGCGTCTGCGCGCCATCGTTGTCCGCAAGGGCGCCGAGAACGACCTGGTCAAACGTGCCAGCCTGCTGCGTCGCGACTCGGTTCATGGCCCGTTCGATGGCACCATCACCATTGATGAAGCCAACAACACCATCACCGCCAACGGCAACCTGATCCAGGTTATCTACGCCAAGGGCCCGGCCGAAGTCGACTACACCCAGTACGGCATCGAAAACGCTCTGATCGTCGACAACACCGGTGTATGGCGTGACGCCGATGGCCTGGGCCAGCACCTGGCTTGCCCGGGCGCTGCCCGCGTAATCCTCACCGCACCTGGCAAGGGCGCGCTGAAGAACATCGTGCACGGCATCAACCACGGCGAAATCACCCCTGACGACAAGATCATCTCGGCCGCTTCGTGCACCACCAACGCCATCGTGCCGGTGCTCAAAGCTGTGAATGACAAGTACGGCATCGTCAACGGCCACGTCGAAACCGTTCACTCGTTCACCAACGACCAGAACCTGATCGACAACTTCCACAAGGGCAGCCGTCGTGGCCGCGCCGCGCCGCTGAACATGGTAATCACCGAGACCGGTGCCGCCACTGCAGCCGCCAAGGCTCTGCCAGTGTTGAAGGGCAAGCTGACCGGTAACGCGATTCGCGTTCCTACGCCGAACGTGTCGATGGCTATCCTGAACCTGAACCTGGAAAAGGCCACCACTCGCGAAGAGATCAACGAGTACCTGCGCCAGATGGCCATGCACTCGGATCTGCACAAGCAGATCGATTACGTCAGCTCCCAGGAAGTGGTTTCCACAGACTTCGTTGGCTCGCGCCACGCAGGCGTAGTGGACGCTGAAGCGACCATCACCCAGGATAACCGCGTTGTTCTGTACGTCTGGTACGACAACGAGTTCGGTTACAGCTGCCAGGTAGTTCGCGTGATGGAAGACATGGCCGGTGTAAACCCGCCAGCATTCCCGCGCTAAGCCTTAGCTGCACATGAAAACGCCCCGGCCTTGGTCGGGGCGTTTTTGTTTGTGCTGCTTTTGTCTATTGGGGGATGTGTTGTTCGCACTGGCCTCATCGCGAGCAAGCTCGCTCCCACAGGATTCGGTGGTGTTTGCACGGTAGTGATCACGCCAGCTATCCGATGTGGGAGCGAGCTTGCTCGCGATAGCGGTCTGAGAGAGATATCAATGCTGGATGTGATGGCCTCATCGCGAGCAAGCCCGCACCCACGGTTCTATCGCATAATGGCTGGCCCTGGCGGTGTGTCAGGGGATGCATTGGGGAGCTCGGGAATTGTTGATCAGGTGGCAGGGGGTGGCATTTTTGCTGCTCGGCGCACTATCAGGCTGCGGCAACGGCGACACTCTGGAGAGCTTCGGCGGCCCGACCATGGGCAGCACTTATTCGATCAAGTATGTGCGCCATGCCGACCTTCCGGCGCCGGACGAAGTCCGTGTCCAGGTCGAGCAGATCCTCGCTGACATTGACCGGCAAATGTCGACCTACCGCAGCGACTCGGACATCGAGCGCTTCAATGCATTGCCGGCCAACGGCTGTCAGGCAATGCCGGCGTCGATCCTCGAATTGGTCCGCGTGGGCGAGCAACTGTCAGCGCAAAGCGACGGTTCCTACGACCTGACGGTGGAGCCATTGCTGAACCTCTGGGGATTTGGCCCGCAGGCCCGCGGGGAAAAAGTCCCGACCGCCGAGGCGCTCGCCGAAGCCCGCAAGCGCGTCGGTCATGAACACTTGCGCATCGATGGTGACCGGTTGTGCAAGGACGCCGCCGTGGAGGTCGACTTCAACAGCATCGCCGCCGGTTATGCCGTGGACACGATTGCCGCAAGGCTCGAGGCGATGGGTATCCATGACTACCTCGCCGAGGCCACGGGTGAGCTCAAGGCGTCCGGCAAGAAGGCTGACGGCTCGCCGTGGCGCATTGCCCTGGAAGAGCCGCGGGATGACCGGCAGCTGGCGGAGCGGGTCATTGTTGTCGACGGCTATGGCCTGTCCACTTCCGGCGACTACCGGAATTATTTCAAGCAGGACGGACAGCGTTTTTCCCACACCTTCGATGCCCGCACCGGTGCGCCGGTCTCACACAACCTGGCATCCGTCACAGTGATTCATCCTTCTGCGTTGATGGCCGATGGCTTATCGACGCTGTTGCTGATTCTCGGTCCTGAGCGCGGTTGGGACTACGCAGAAAAACACGATATCGGCGCATTTTTTGTGATTCGTGCCGATACAGGTTTCGTCACACGCAGCAGTCGCGCTTTTGAACGCCTCAGTGGCAAAAAAACCGAATGATTTCGGCGATTTGAGCATTGAAAACTGGCGTTGTAGCGCAGGCAAAAGTAGCCTACGACGCGACCAAGGGTTAATGTGCGCGGCGTTGACGCTTCTATAGACTGTGTCCGGGTTCTGCACTGGCCCCAAATTGTTCCTTCATGCCACGCATTGGCGTGATTTAGCCGCAGGTGCCGAGGGTACCGCGGCCTGTTCTGAGGAGTACGCATGGCTGTCTACAACTACGACGTGGTGGTGTTGGGTTCCGGCCCGGCAGGGGAAGGCGCGGCAATGAACGCCGCCAAGGCAGGGCGCAAGGTGGCGATGGTCGATAGCCGTCGCCAGGTCGGCGGCAACTGCACTCACTTGGGCACCATCCCGTCCAAGGCACTGCGTCACTCGGTGCGGCAGATCATGCAATTCAACACCAACCCGATGTTCCGGGCCATTGGTGAGCCGCGCTGGTTCTCGTTCCCGGACGTGTTGAAAAGCGCCGAGAAAGTCATCTCCAAGCAAGTCGCTTCGCGTACCGGCTACTACGCCCGTAACCGCGTCGACGTGTTCTTCGGCACCGGCAGCTTCGCCGACGAGCAAACCATCGAAGTGGTCTGCGCCAACGGCGTGGTCGAGAAACTGGTGGCCAAGCACATCATCATTGCCACCGGTTCGCGTCCTTATCGCCCGGCGGACATCGATTTTCACCACCCGCGTATCTACGATAGCGATACCATCCTCAGCCTCGGCCACACACCGCGTAAACTCATCGTTTACGGCGCCGGCGTGATCGGTTGCGAATACGCCTCGATCTTCAGCGGTCTGGGTGTATTGGTTGAATTGGTGGACAACCGTGGGCAACTGCTGAGTTTCCTCGACTCGGAAATTTCCCAGGCCCTGAGTTATCACTTCAGCAATAACAACATCACGGTTCGCCACAACGAAGACTACGACCGCGTCGAAGGCGTGGACAACGGCGTGATCCTGCACCTCAAGTCCGGCAAGAAGATCAAGGCCGACGCCTTGCTCTGGTGTAACGGTCGTACCGGTAACACCGATCAGTTGGGGCTGGAAAACATCGGCGTAAAGGTCAACAGCCGTGGCCAGATCGAAGTCGACGAGGCATACCGCACCTGCGTGCCGAACATCTACGGCGCCGGCGACGTGATCGGCTGGCCGAGCCTGGCCAGTGCCGCCCACGACCAGGGCCGTTCGGCCGCTGGCAGCATCGTCGATAACGGCAGCTGGCGCTTTGTGAATGACGTGCCGACCGGCATCTACACCATTCCGGAGATCAGTTCGATCGGCAAGAACGAGCAGGAACTGACTCAGGCCAAGGTGCCGTACGAAGTGGGCAAGGCCTTCTTCAAGAGCATGGCGCGGGCGCAGATCGCCGGCGAGCCGCAAGGCATGCTGAAGATCCTGTTCCACCGTGAAACCCTGGAAGTGCTGGGTGTTCACTGCTTCGGTTATCAGGCGTCGGAGATCGTGCACATCGGTCAGGCGATCATGAACCAGCCGGGCGAACTCAACACGTTGAAGTACTTCGTCAACACCACGTTCAACTACCCGACCATGGCCGAGGCCTATCGGGTAGCCGCGTACGACGGCCTCAACCGGCTTTTTTGACGGGCTCCGGCCGGTGGCCTGAGCCGGCCGGGGAGACCGATTTCAGCAATTCTCGAGCGTGGCGGTGGCCAAACCGGGAAAGTCTGTAATCAGGCTGTCAACGCCGAAGTCGGCGAGTCTGCGCATCAGCGCGGGCTCGTTGACGGTCCATACCGACACATGCAGCCCCTGACGTTGCGCCCTTTGCAGGCGTTCCGGCGTGCACAGGGTCCAGTTCAGCGCCAGAATCTCACAGCCATAGCTGGCGGCGACCTTCAGTGGGTCAAGCCAGGCATACTCGGCCACCAGCCCGCGGGATACGTCCGGCACCAACTCCAGCGCCGCCTTGAGCACTTCACGGGAACTCGAGGTGATGGTCACCTTGTCCATCAAGCCATGACGCTGCACCATTTCGCGAATCGCCAGCACGGTGGTCGCGGCACGCATCCTTGATGCGCTTTTGACTTCCAGCTGCCAGTGATCGAAGTCGCATTGCTCGAACAGCTGTTCCAGCGTCGGAATCGGGCACGGCTTGATCCAGCCCGGGCCACCCTTGCGTGCGTCATACGTCACAAGCTCGGCCGCCGTGTGTTCGACGACCTTGCCGCGACGGTCAGTGGTGCGCTTGAGGGTCGGGTCGTGGATGACCATCAGCTCGCCGTCCATGGACAGGTGCAGGTCCAGTTCGCAGCGACGCACGCCGTGCTTGAGACATTCCTGAAAGCTGGTCAGGGTGTTTTCCGGTGCTTCGCCCTTGGCGCCGCGATGGCCGTAGATGAGGGTCACGGTTCTTCCTTAATTTAATTGCCTGATTCGAGTTGGTCGCGGGCCAGGCGTCGTTCCTGGGCCTGCTTTTGCAAGATGTGGCGGGCCAGCAGTTGGCGTTGGGCGTCGGTCAGGTATTCGAACTCGGTGCCGACGTCATAGCCGTCGCCCTTGCGGTCGCAATGGGTGACGCGGGCGCGCAGTAGCAGGCCCAGGGCTTGGGGCATCAGTACCAGCCTGACCGACAGGCGTGCGCCGGCGGCAATGGGCGATGGATGCTGAAAGTCGATGCCGCCTTCGGAGATGATCACCGGCTGCGGCTCGCCGATCTGCCCGAGCACGGTGATGGCGATCACCTGGCTCAGCAAGTCGATGCGTTTGTTCTGGGATTTGAGGAACGCCGCGAGGTTCCGGTCGCGTTCGCTGATCTGGCGCAACAGGTGTTGCGACTCGAATTCGCTCAGGTGCAGTTCGCTGAGCAAGTTGAAGAGCGGGGAAGCATCCTGCAACACTTCCTGGCCTGTGGCTTCAGTAGCGGACAGGGGCCGAATTTCCAGTGCGATCGTATCCTCGATACGGTAGTATTCGCGGCGATCTTCTTCATCTAATGTCGACATGGCGAACCCATGGTAGCGGCGGTGGTCTGAGTGTAAAGCTGGTTATCGACCCCCGCCACAAGGACGTTCCTTTTCCCTCCGAACAAGCCCCGACATGTTCAGACCTCTCTTCGTATTTATCGGCACGCGTTACACCCGTGCAAAGCGTCGCAATCATTTTGTGTCATTCATTTCCCTGACTTCGATGATCGGGCTCGCCCTTGGCGTGGTCGTGATGATCGTGGTGCTGTCGGTGATGAATGGCTTCGATCATGAGATGCGCACCCGCGTGCTGGGCATGGTGCCCCACGCGACCATCGAGTCCGGTGAGGCGATCAGCGATTGGCAAGGCCTGGCCGCGAAGATCAAGCAGAACCCGCAGGTGACGGCCGTGGCGCCGTTTACGCAAATGCAGGGTTTGCTGACCAATAACGGCAAGGTCTCGAAAGTCCTGCTCAATGCCATTGACCCGGCGCAAGAGCGCCAGGTGTCGATCATCGATCAATTCATGACCCAGGGAAAACTCGACGACCTGGTGCCGGGTGAGTTCGGCATCGTCATCGGCGACAAGGCTGCGGCCAAGCTCGGTGCGGCCATCGGCGACAAGCTGACCTTCGTCGCGCCCGAAGTCACGGTGACCCCGGCGGGGATGTTCCCGCGCATGAAGCGTTTTACCGTGGTCGGCATCTTCCATGTCGGCGCCGGTGAGCTCGATGGCTATCTTGGCGTCACCAACCTGCAGGATCTGGCCCGGCTGCACCGCTGGAAACCGGATCAGGTCCAGGGCCTGCGCCTGAAGTTCGACGATCTGTTCCAGGCGCCGCGCACCGCGTGGAGCATCGCCCGCGACCTCGGCGAAGACCGCTACTACGCCCGCGACTGGACCCGCACCCACGGCAACCTGTACCAGGCGATCCGCATGGAAAAAGCCATGATCGGCCTGTTGCTGCTGCTGATCGTTGCCGTCGCTGCGTTCAACATTATTTCCACGCTGGTGATGGTGGTGAATGACAAGAAGGGCGACATCGCGATCCTGCGCACGCTGGGCGCCACACCGGGCACGATCATGCGCACGTTCATGGTGCAAGGCACTGTCATTGGCGTAGTCGGTACCGCGATCGGCGCGGTGGTCGGGATCTTCGCCGCGCTGAACGTCAGCGCCGCGATCTCGGCCCTCGAAGGCCTGATCGGGCACAAGTTCCTCAACGCCGACGTGTACTTCATCGATTACCTGCCGTCGCAGGTGCAGAGCCAGGACGTCGTAATGGTCTGCTCCGCGGCGTTGGTCCTGAGTTTCCTCGCCACCCTGTATCCAGCCTGGCGTGCCGCGCGCACCCAGCCTGCGGAGGCGCTACGTTATGAGTGAGTCGGGCATGAGTGATAAAGCAATCTTGAGCTGCCGCAGCCTGGGCAAATCCTACGAGGAAGGCCCGGAATCGGTGGAAGTGTTGGCCGGCCTGCAACTGGAGTTGCACCCGGGCGAGCGTGTGGCGATTGTCGGCAAGTCGGGCTCGGGCAAAAGTACCTTGCTCAACCTGCTGGGCGGCCTCGATACACCGACCAAGGGCAGCGTCTGGCTCGACGGTGAAGAACTGTCGGCACTGAGCGAGAAGAAGCGCGGCCTGCTGCGTAATCGCGCCCTCGGCTTCGTGTACCAGTTCCACCACCTGCTGCCGGAATTCACCGCCCTGGAAAACGTCTGCATGCCGCTGTTGATCGGCAAGACCGCGATCCCCGAAGCGCGTCAGCGTGCCACGGCGTTGCTGGAGCGGGTAGGGCTGGGTCATCGCCTGGAGCACAAGCCGGCCGAACTGTCCGGTGGTGAGCGTCAGCGCGTGGCCATCGCCCGCGCCCTGGTGAACAATCCGGGCCTGGTGATGCTCGACGAGCCGACCGGCAACCTCGATTCCCACACCGCCCAGGGGATCCAGGACTTGATGCTGGAGCTCAGCACCTCGATGCGCACGGCGTTCCTGGTGGTGACCCACGACATGAACCTCGCCCGCCAGATGGACCGCGTCCTGCACTTGCAGGAAGGTTGCCTGACTCCCATCTAACGGATTGAAACCCGACGCGACCGAAAGGTGCGTCGGGTCTTTTATTTTTATACGGTGCCCCAGCGAATGTTCAGACCGTTATCGATCTTTATCGGCACGCGCTATACCCGCGCCAAGCGCCGCAATCGCTTTGTTTCCTTCATCTCGATGACCTCGATGATCGGCCTCGCCCTCGGCGTGCTGGCGATGATCGTGGTGCTGTCGGTGATGAACGGCTTTCAGCGCGAAATGAGCTCACGCATCCTCGGTATGGTGCCGCACGCCACCATCGTCGGCGTGAACCCGATTGACGACTGGAAGCCCGTGGCGGCGGCCGCGATGAAAAACCCGGAAGTGACGGCGGCGGTGCCGTTCACCGAGATGGAGGGCATGCTGTCCTACAAGGGCACGATGCAGCCGATCCAGGTCAGCGGTGTCGACCCGGCGCTGGAAGGCCAGGTGTCGATCGTCGCCAAGCACATCGTTCAGGGGAGCCTGGAAGCCCTGAAACCGGGCGAATTCGGCGTGGTGATCGGGCAGATCACGGCGCGCCGCTTCCGCTTGAACGTGGGCGACAAGATCACCTTGATCGTGCCTGAGGTCAGCAATGCGCCGGGCGGCATTACCCCGCGCATGCAGCGGCTGAATGTGGTCGGCGTGTTCAAGGTCGGTGCGGAACTGGACGGCACCATGGCGCTGATCCACATGGCCGATGCCGCGCAGATGCAGCGCTGGGAGCCGAATCAGGTGCAGAGCGTGCGCCTGGCGGTGAAGGACTTGTATGCCGCGCCGCAAGTGTCGAACGACATCGCCACGGGGCTGGGCGCCGCCTACAAGGCTGACGACTGGACCCACACCCAGGGCAGCCTGTTCAGCGCGATGAAGATGGAAAAAACCATGATCGGCCTGCTGTTGCTGATGATCGTCGCGGTGGCGGCGTTCAACATCATCGCGACCCTGATCATGGTGGTGAACGACAAGGGTGCGGACATCGCGATCCTGCGCACCATCGGCGCCACGCCACGGCAGATCATGGCGATCTTCGTGGTGCAGGGCACGGTGATCGGCATCGTCGGCACCTTGATTGGCGGTGTATTGGGCGTGATTGCCGCACTGAACGTCAGCCAGATCGTGGGCTGGATCGAGCGGGTCAGCGGGCAGCACATCTTCAGTTCCGACGTGTACTTCGTCAGTAACCTGCCGTCTGAGTTGCAAGGCGCGGATGTGGCGCTGATCTGCACGGCGGGGTTTGTCATGAGCTTCCTGGCCACGGTTTACCCGGCCTGGCGTGCGGCGAAGATCGAGCCGGCTCATGCACTTAGATATTCGTAACCAGTAACACCGCCATCGCGAGCAAGCTCGCTCCCACAGTAGATCTGAGTCAACTCGGTCAACTGTGGGAGCGAGCTTGCTCGCGATGGGGCTGTACCTGCCGGCCTCAATCCCCCCTTGGCAACTCGATCACAAACCGCGTCCACCCATTCTCCGATTCGCAACGAATCTGCCCGCCATGGGCACGGATGATCGACTGGGTGATCGCCAGTCCCAGTCCCGCATGTTCGCTAGTGCCTTCGCGACGCGCAGGATCGGCCCGGTAAAACCGGTCAAACAGGCGCGGCAATAGATCTTTGGAAATCTGTTGGCCGGTGTTTTCAACAGTCAGGCGCAACTCTTTGGGCTGATCGACGATTCGCACCCGAACCTCGCCATCGACCGGTGTGAATCGCAGTGCGTTGTCCAGCAGGTTCGACAGTGCCCTGCGCAACATGCTGCGGTCACCTTCGAGGCGGGCATTGCCGTCACGACTCAGTTTTACCTGCGCGTCTTCAGCCAGCGGCGCAAAAAACTCCAGCAGCAGATCCGTTTCCTGTCCCAGTTCCAGCGGTTCGCGCTTGGGGATTAACAGTCCATGGTCAGCCTTGGCCAGATAGAGCATGTCGTTGACCAGTTGCGCCATCCATTGCAGCTCTTCGAGGTTGCTGTGCAGGGCTTCGCGGTAGTCCTCGATGGGGCGAGGGCGGGTGAGGGTGACCTGGGTGTGGGTCAGCAGGTTCGACAATGGCGTGCGCAGTTCATGGGCAATGTCGGCGGAGAAGGCCGACAGGCGCTGAAACGAGTCGTCGAGGCGTCCGAGCATGGCGTTGAAGTTGTGGGCCATTTCCGCCAGTTCCGGCGGCATGTTTTCTTCAGGTAGTCGCGAGTTCAGCGATTGCGCGGAAACACCACTGGCCACCGCGCTGATCCGCCTTAACGGGCGCAAACCGCTGCGTGCCGCCCAGGCGCCCAGCAGTGCGGTGGCCAGGGCTGACAGGCCGACGGTCAGCCAGATCAAATGCTGCATGCGTTGCAGAAAGTGCTGGTGATGGGTGATGTCCAACAGCAGAGTCAGTTGCGGTGACTCGGGTTTGTCCGCGAAAAGCGGTGCATTGAGGACGCGGTAATCTGTGCCTTCATGGCTCACCGTCGACAATCCGGACCGGCGCGGCAGTGCCTGGGGAATGTTGGTCGAACTGTCATACCAGCGCTGGCCGTCACTGCCGGTGATTCGCAGGGACAGGTCAGCCTGCCGACTCAATTCCTCCGCCAGTTTCACTTCGCTGTCACTCGACTGTAAGTCGTGCAGGGCCCGACGCAAGCCAATCAGCTTGCCGTCCAGCAGTTGCTGGTCGAGTTCAACGAAGTGCGCCTCGCTGGCGCGGCTGAAGAGCACCCCGGCGAACAACGACACCACGGCGGTGCATGCGGCAAACAGCAGGGCCAGGCGGCTGCTCAAGGAGAGACGGCGCATCAGGCGGGACGCTCTTCAAGGACGTAGCCCATGCCGCGTACGGTATGGATCAGCTTGTTGGGGAATTCATCGTCGATCTTCAGGCGCAGGCGACGGATCGCCACCTCGATGACATTGGTGTCGCTGTCGAAATTCATGTCCCAGACCTGGGACGCAATCAGCGACTTGGGCAGGACTTCGCCCTGGCGGCGCAGGAGCATTTCCAGCAGGGCGAATTCCTTTGCGGTCAGGTCGATACGCTGGCCGCTGCGTTCGACCCGGCGCCGGATCAGGTCCAGGCGCAGATCGGCCAGTTGCAGGCTGGTCTCCTGCGGCGTGGTGCTGCCGCGACGCAACAGGCTGCGGACCCGGGCCAGCAGTTCGGAGAAGGCAAACGGCTTGACCAGATAGTCATCGGCACCCAGTTCGAGGCCGTGAACCCTGTCCTCCACGGCGTCACGGGCGGTCAGAAAAAGTACCGGCGTGTCCAGGCCGGCGCTGCGTACCGCTTGCAGAATCTGCCAGCCATCACGACCCGGCAGCATCACATCAAGAATCAGCAGGGCATATTCGCCGCTGAGGGCCAATTGCTGGCCGGTGTTGCCGTCGGCCACCAGTTCCGTGTTGAACCCGGCCTCGGTCAGGCCCTGGCGCAGATAATGGCCGGTTTTCGGTTGGTCTTCGACGATCAGCAGTTTCATGGGCGACTCATGGCAAGTGGAACGAAGGCTTTATACCGTGGGCAGCATTCGCACAGGGCAACCTGACAAAGTTGTAATCTGGTTGTCAGGTTACGGGCAGTGGCAGCAGTTTAGAGTTTTGCGCATGCTGAGCCTTAACTTGTTGGAGTATGACGATGTTTTTACGCAAATCCGTGGCGCAAATCCTGTGTTTGCTGGCGCTGAGTTCACCGGTGTGGGCAGACGCCGGGCATACCTACGATTTCGGTCAACCGGCCTCGGCGGCCAAGGCGACCCGCAGCATCGAGGTGGTGATGGGGGACATGTCCTTCGCGCCGAAGTCCCTCGATATCAAGGCCGGGGAAACCGTGCGCTTCGTGCTGGTCAATAAAGGCCAGTTGCTGCATGAGTTCAACTTGGGGGATGCGGCATTGCACGCCAGGCACCAGCAGGAAATGTTGCAGATGCAACAGAGCGGCATGCTGGCGCCAACCGGTATGAAGGCAATGGCCGGCATGGATCACAGCAAAATGGACCACGGCATGAAGCATGATGACCCCAACAGCGTGCTGGTGGAACCGGGCAAGACCGCCGAGCTGACCTGGACCTTCAGCAAGGCCACCAGCCTTGAGTTTGCCTGCAATATTCCCGGTCATTACCAGGCCGGCATGGTCGGCAAACTGACTGTCAGTCAGTAAGCACTCAAAGGCGGGAGCAAAGGCTGATAGAATCCGCTGATTCTTCAGTCAGGTTTCCGCCATGCATCCCGCAGCCGAACACTCGCCGCTGGGCAAGTCCAGCGAATACATCGCCACCTACACGCCGTCCTTGCTGTTCCCGATCCCGCGCACCGCGAAGTGGGCGGAGCTGGGCCTGACGGCGCAAACCCTGCCGTACAAAGGCGTGGACTTCTGGAACTGCTTCGAGTTGTCCTGGCTGCTGCCGTCGGGCAAGCCGGTGGTGGCGATCGGCGAATTCAGCATTCCGGCGGATTCGCCGAACATCATCGAGTCGAAGTCGTTCAAGCTCTACCTCAACTCCCTGAACCAGACGCCGTTTGCCGATACCGCGAGCCTTGAGGCGACGCTGGCCAAGGACCTGTCGGCGGCTGCCGGCAAGCCGGTGGGTGTGCGCATTCGCAGTCTCAAGGAGGTCGAGAGCGAAGGCGTCGTGGCCTTGCCGGGCGTGTGCATCGATGAACTGGATATCAGCGTCAGCAACTACGAGCATCCACGGCCGGAACTGTTGCGTTGCGATGATTCGCGCATTGTCGAGGAGAGCGTGCACAGCCATTTGCTCAAATCCAACTGCCCGGTCACCAGCCAGCCGGACTGGGGCAGCGTCGCGGTGGAGTACCGTGGCGCGGCGCTGGATCACGCGAGCCTGCTCGAGTACATCGTCAGCTTCCGCCAGCACTCGGACTTCCATGAGCAGTGTGTAGAGCGGATCTTTCTCGACCTGCAGCGGTTGCTGAAGCCAGAGAAGCTGACGGTGTATGCGCGTTATGTGCGTCGTGGCGGGCTGGATATCAACCCGTATCGCAGCACTGAAACCGTTCAACTGCCGAACCACCGTCTGGTCCGCCAGTAACGCTTTAATGTGGGAGCGGGCTTGCTCGCGAAGGCGGCTTCACATTCAACGATGATGTTGACTGACCCACCGCTTTCGCGAGCAAGCCCGCTCCCACAGGGGACTTGCATTGCCAAGTGCAGAAAAGAAAAAGCCCTGCTATCACTAGCAGGGCTTTTTTGCGTCTGGCGGGGTTCAGATTCCCATATTGGCCAAGGCCTGCCCGATGTTGCGCAGGGTGCCGGCAAGGGTAGGGTGTTCGAGTTCAAAGCGCTCGACAGCCAGGTTTACGCCATCGGCGAGGCTGGAATCCTGGGTTTTGGTTTCGAGTTCAAGCTTCAACTCGATCTGTTGCATCAGTTCGTTCAACTCTGCGCGTTCGGCTTCAGACAATGGAGGATTCTGTTCCAATTGCTCGCGCAGGGCATTGAGCTGTTCTTGCAGTTCGCGGGCAGGCATGGCGTTCTTCCTTCTTTTATCGATAGGCACTGGCATAGACCATGGCGGCAGGCCAAAGGTCGATGTCTGACCTTTAGATTAATCCACTCGCGCCCAACGTGCATGATCTCGATCAGGGCTTTTCGCCCTTGAGCCGACGCAAGCTGATATCGGCCAGGCAGGTATCGAGTTCACCGAGGTGATCGATCACCGAATGCACGCCCAGACCAAACAGTTGCATCGTCGCCTTGGCGCGTTTGATGTCGCGCTCCTGCGGGGGCAGCGCTTGCCATTGCTCGGGCGCCAGCCCGCACAGCGAGCCGCAGGACGCCAGACCGATGGTCCACAACCCGGCATTGAGCCCCGCCTGCAGCAAACGGGGTTCACCGCTCACCAGTACGCAGCCGTCGAGTCGCTCGACGTTCAGGGTCATCAAGGCGTGCCAGCAGGCATTCGGAGCGGGCCATGGGTTGTTTGTAGCTGAATGTTGCGAGGGTTTGATCCATTCCGGCAGCGCCGCGGCCAGGGATTGGCTGAGGGCAGGGGGCAATTCATCGAGCCAGGCGCAGGGGATTTGCTGGCGCTGCAAGCTGCGCAGGCTATCCAGTGCGCCGGGCGTGGCCTCGGCGTGTTCGGCCGAGTGGCTGCCGTGCCGGTGCGTGTGCGCGCCGAAATCCACCAGGCAGCCACTGAGGCCGAACAGTACGGCGGTCAGGCTGGGTGCGGTTTGGGGTAAGGCTTCGGCGAGCGGCATGTGGACGTCCCTGAAATAGCCTGAAGGCTAGTGGACGACGGTGACAGTTGAATGACATGGATGTGAAACGCTCACATTTGGCACGATTCCTTCCGTGTGGATCTCGTACAAAGTGCGTTAAACGGCGTTTACGTCTTATACTTGCCAACTTATTGCTTGGGCCAAGTGCCCGAGCCAGTACAAACCAAGGAGTTTTTTTTCTATGCGCTGGAGCAATCATCTAGCCAGGATTTGTGTATGCGCCAGCGTGATGCTGGTTCCGTTCGCTGCCCAGGCAGCCACGGAAGAGGATCCTTGGGAAAGCGTCAACCGCCCGATTTTCAAGTTCAACGACGTGATCGACACCTACGCGCTCAAACCCCTGGCCCAGGGCTACGAGTACGTGACGCCACAGTTTGTCGAAGACGGCGTTCACAACTTCTTCCGTAATATCGGCGATGTGCGCAACCTGGCCAACGATATCCTGCAGGCCAAACCTCATGCCGCAGGCGTTGATACCGCGCGAATCATTTTCAACACCACCTTCGGCTTGCTGGGCGTCATTGATGTCGGCACGAAAATGGGCCTGCAGCGCAATGACGAAGACTTCGGTCAGACGCTGGGCTACTGGGGTGTCGGCAGCGGCCCTTACGTGATGCTGCCGCTGCTGGGGCCAAGCACCTTGCGTGATGCGCCGTCCAAGTACGTCGACAGCTACACCGGCGCTTATCGTTACATAAACGACGTTCCGGTGCGTAACTCGTTCTACGCCCTGGACATCATCGATACCCGTGCCAACCTGCTGTCGAGCGAGAAGCTGATCACCGGCGACAAGTACACCTTCATCCGTAATGCGTACTTGCAGAACCGTGAATTCAAGGTGAAGGACGGTCAGGTCGAAGACGATTTTTGATCTCGACCGGTAAACTGAAAAAGGCGGCCATCAAGGCCGCCTTTTTTGTCTGCGAAGAGCCGCATGCGGATGAAATCGCGGTTTTCACTGTAGTCCCGGCCGGTTTGACTCGTGGGTTCGAACCTTCCATTGGGTTACGGATTTGCCTGTTCTTATAACTCTCGGTGATTTGACAAATAAAGACGTCAGGCGACCATCGGCGTGAGCTTGAAACGCCCCGCGGATGGGAGTACCGTCTGCGCCTTAGAAGGGCACCTCTGGTGAACACGTGTGTAGGGCAAATGCCCGAAAGCGGTGCTACAGAGAGGCTAGAAAGCGAATCCAGTAGTCAGTGCCGGGCCAAAATCCCCGCCTGCTACGCCAACCTAATTCTGGCGCCGTTTGCCCACATGCCAAAAACCAGTGCCACGCTGCTGATAATCGATGATGACGAAGTAGTGCGCGCGAGCCTCGCCGCCTATTTGGAAGACAGTGGTTTCAGCGTCTTGCAGGCCAGCAATGGTCAGCAGGGTCTTCAGGTATTCGAGCAAGACAAGCCCGACTTGGTCATCTGCGATCTGCGCATGCCGCAGATGGGCGGTCTCGAACTCATTCGCCAGGTCACCGAACTGTCGCCGCAAACCCCGGTGATCGTGGTGTCGGGTGCCGGCGTGATGAATGACGCGGTCGAAGCCCTGCGCCTGGGCGCGGCGGACTACCTGATCAAGCCTCTCGAAGATCTGGCTGTGCTCGAGCACTCTGTGCGCCGGGCCCTGGATCGTGCGCGCCTGCTGCTGGAGAACCAGCGCTACCGCGAGAAGCTGGAGAAGGCCAATCGCGAGCTCGAAGCCAGCCTGAACCTGCTCCAGGAGGACCAGAACGCCGGTCGCCAGGTGCAGATGAACATGCTGCCGGTCAGCCCCTGGACCATCGACGAGTTCAAGTTTGCTCACCAGATCATCCCGTCGCTGTACCTGTCGGGTGATTTCGTCGACTACTTCCGGGTCGACGAGCGACGGGTCGCCTTTTACCTGGCGGACGTTTCCGGTCACGGCGCCTCCTCAGCCTTCGTCACCGTGCTGTTGAAGTTCATGACCACGCGCTTGCTGTTCGAGTCCAAGCGCAGCGGCACCCTGCCGGAATTCAAGCCTTCAGAGGTTCTTGGTCATATCAACCGGGGCCTGATCAGTTGTAAGCTGGGTAAACACGTCACAATGGTCGGTGGAGTCATCGACGAGGAGACCGGTTTGTTGACCTATAGCATCGGCGGTCATTTGCCGTTGCCAGTGTTGTACACGCCAGACAGTGTTCGTTATCTGCAAGGGCGTGGTCTGCCGGTGGGCCTCTTCAACGAAGCCACCTACGAAGACCACGTGCTGGAACTGCCACCGACGTTCAGCCTGACGCTGATGTCTGATGGCATTCTGGATCTTTTGCCAGAACCCACACTCAAAGAGAAAGAAGCGGCGTTGCCCCAACGGGTCAAGGCTGCGGGCGGCACCCTGGATGGGCTGCGGCAGGTTTTTGGATTGGCCACGCTAGGGGAGATGCCGGATGATATCGCCCTGTTGGTGTTGAGCAGGAATCTTTGATGAGTACCGGTAGAATCCAGTTCGCCGAGCAGGATGGCACCTTCGTCCTGAAGTTCGTCGGTGAAGTTCGCCTGACCCTGTGTTCGGCGTTGGATGCGACTATTGAGCGGATCTTCAGCGCGTTGAATTTCAATTCGATCGTGATCGATCTGACCGAAACCCGCAGCATCGACAGCACCACACTTGGCCTGCTGGCCAAGCTGTCGATCCTGTCGCGGCAGAAGGTTGGCCTGCTGCCGACCGTCGTCACCACCCACGAAGACATCACGCGGCTGCTGCAGTCCATGGGCTTCGAGCAGGTGTTCAACATCGTTGACAAGCCGGTGCCGTGCCCGGAATGCCTGGACGACCTGCCAGACCAGGATCAGTCCGAAGAAGTGGTGCGGATCAAGGTGCTCGAAGCGCACAAGATCCTCATGGGCCTGAACGACACCAATCGTGAAGCCTTCCATGACCTGGTGAATGCGCTCGAACGCCATTGATCCCCTGAACTGATGTGGGTCAGCCAGACCCCCATCGCGAGCAAGCTCGCTCCCACAGGTCCTCGTTTAGCACACGACCTCAGTCATCCCGCGAACTCCTGTGGGAGCGAGCTTGCTCGCGATGGCGTCCTGCCAGTCACCAAGCACATACAAAAAAGGGCGAACCCTCACAGGTTCGCCCTTTTTGCATTACACCCGCTCAGATCACAGCTTGGCCTGCAACAACGCCTCGAGCTTCTCCTGATCCCGCGCGAACTGACGAATGCCTTCGGCGAGTTTCTCGGTCGCCATCGCATCTTCGTTGGACAGCCAGCGGAACTGCGATTCGTTTAGGCTCAGGCGCGCTTCACCGGCATGGCCAGGCGCCAGTTTGCGCTCCAGCTTGCCGGTATCCGCGGCCAGCTTGTCGATGAGGTCCGGGCTGATGGTCAGGCGGTCACAGCCGGCCAGTTGCTCGATCTGGCCCAGGTTGCGGAAGCTCGCCCCCATGACCACGGTCTTGTAGTCATTGGCCTTGTAGTAGTTGTAGATGCGCGTCACCGACTGCACGCCCGGATCATCCGCGCCGGTGTAGTCGTTGCCGTTGGCTTTCTTGTACCAGTCGTAGATACGGCCCACGAACGGCGAAATCAGGAACACCCCGGCGTCGGCACAGGCGGCCGCCTGGGCAAAGGAGAACAACAGGGTCAGGTTGGTCTGGATGCCTTCCTTTTCCAGGATCTCGGCAGCGCGGATGCCTTCCCAGGTGGACGCGATCTTGATCAGCACGCGGTCGCGGCCAATACCGGCCTTGTCGTACAGCTCGATCAGGCGATGCGCACGCTTGAGCATGGCATCAGTGTCGAACGACAGGCGCGCATCCACTTCGGTGGAAATGCGGCCCGGAATCACTTTCAGGATTTCTTGCCCCACGGCCACGCCAAAACGGTCGCTGGCCAGGCCCACATCGCCCTTGCAGTCATTGACGCAGGCGTTCAGCAGCTCGGCATACGCAGGAATGGCCGCGGCCTTGAGCAGCAGGGAAGGGTTGGTGGTGGCGTCCACGGGTTTAACGCGAGCGATTGCTTCGAAGTCGCCGGTGTCGGCAACCACGGTTGTCATTTGTTTGAGTTGTTCCAGCTTGGAAGTCATGGGCGTGCTCTGTCCTATGGGTCTGATGACATTACCCGAGCGCTGACAGCCACTCAAGGGCGTGTACGTGTATCAATGCCCCCTGTGGCAACAACCTGAAAACAGGTGTTTGAAAGGTGGGGGGCGGTATCGATAAATAGGATGCCAGGCGGGCTCACAGGTTCAACTCATCTGACGGTTATCGCCTTGCAATCACATCACCTAGCACCTGAATCTTCTGATAACGCTCACTGTGTCCTGGGTGTAATACCGCTAAATTTTTGAATTCTATATAGTTTGGTTGCGCCCTCAGTGATTGTTATAAAAAGTCCACTAAGTTGTCGCAAAGGTAATCTTGTTGTTGGTGGGGTGTTATCTAATAAGGTGTGATCGTTAGAATACGTCGAATATATAAAGCGAATAAAGTGTAGTGTGATAATAGCAAGTGTTTGCATGGTGGAAATGACTTCACAAAGTGAAGAGGTATATGTTTTTGGATGCGTTTGATGATCTGATGCTCGGCTACGCATTAAAAAAGTTGACCAACGTGTTTGAAGAGATCGTGGAAGTTTCGAAAAGCCCCTCTTCGGACAAGGCAACAGGCGTACAGGATATCAGGCAGACTAAAACAGCAAAAAAACTATCTGTCTGGCTGGGACGTTTGAGGATTAACACTCCTTATCAAGTGACGCATGTTCTGATCGATCAGATGCACGCCTCTCGAAAACTCAACCGCGACCTGCGCTTCGCGGCACAGGCGGCCTTGCTGGACGCGCTGGTAGAGGACGGACTGGCAATGCACATCGCGAGTTATTCGGTGCTTGTCGTAGAGAACCGTCTGAAGTGCTTTTCGGATCGATGAGCGCTGTATCTACTGAACACGCGCCCAGTGTCCATTACACTGGAAAATTGCATCAGGCGTGAGGAAGTAGATTGGAGTCAAAACTGTACATCGCACAATACGCCGGAATCACAGTCATGCTTCCAGCGGCCATGGTCGTCGCGGGTTGGTTATGGTGCACGGCATCCAGAAAACTCGCCCTCTTATGGCTAGGCGTACTGTTCGTAGCCTATCTCGTCGTAGGTTTCAGTAAAGTGCTTTTCAAGGGCTGGGGAATCGGCCTGGAAAGCCTGGATATCGCGGTCATCAGTGGCCACGCAATGAACGCCTGCCTGGTGTCGACCGTTGTACTGAGTTTGCTGTTGCGCCAACTGGATCATCGTCTTCGATGGCTGGCGCTGGGAGCGGGGCTGCTATCGACCTGGTGGTTCAGCATCCAGTATGTCGGTCAGACGATTCATCCTCTGCCGGAAGCGATTGCCGGGGCGGTTGTGGGATCAGCCGCGGCGTGCGTCTTTCTTTTCAGGCTGGAGAGAAGGGAAATCCGCAAAATTCCTTTGCCGGCCCTGGCGCTGGGGCTAGCGGGGATTCTACTGAGTACGAGCATTCCCAAGTACACCGCCGAGGGGGTCTTGAACTCGCTGGCAGTGACTCTGTCGGGGGCAGAAAAGGCTTTTATGCAGCCTCATTGGCGTACTTCTGGCGGGCCGTCACGGTTATAGCGATTGGCTTGATGTCGAGTCCCGGCAAGAGGGTGGAGCTAGGACTCACTACTGCTTTTCTCATCAATCCGGGCCAGCAGCTCTGCAGTTTTCAACTGCATCAGTGCAACATCGCCACGACTCTCAACGTTCAGCACGATTTCTGGCTCGGTCTGCGAGAGGTGGATCTTGAAGCGCCATTCAGTGAACGTCAGGCTTAGGCCGTCGCTCTCGTCTAAGTCCAGCGCTTTACTGGCGTACAACGAACGAAGATGCGTCAGTACGGCAGTCGGATTACTGACTGCACATCGAATGTCCCCGGAGGAGGGGAAAAGCCCGATGCGTTCCACCAGCAATCTGGGTTGAGGGGAGGTAGAGGAGGGTGCTTTTTCGTACGTCCGCAACCAGGCCATCAATCCACTGTTGCCCTCGGTGAACTCCTGCCCCAAAACCATATTGCCCGGTGCAAAAGGGTCCAGCGATTTATAGACAGAGTCGATCGGTGATCTGGAAGCGTTCATAGTGGTCTGCCTTGCAAAAGGTTTATGGCCGCTCAGAAACGCGGCACCCAAGAGCTGAAAATTACCGGTTACAGGCCTTTCTTATACAAATTCTCATAACAGAAATTGGTCGCGTCGATATAACCTTCCGCTCCGCCGCAGTCAAAGCGGTGACCTTCGAACTTGTATGCCAGGACACAACCGCTTTGTGCCTGCTTCATCAACGCGTCAGTGATCTGGATCTCACCGCCCTTGCCGGGTTCGGTATCAGCAATCAAGTCAAAGATATCGGCCGTCAGAATGTAACGACCAATAATGGCCAGATTGGACGGGGCATCTTCCGGTTTAGGCTTTTCAACCATGCTGTTAACCCGGTAAATACCTTCGCGAATCTGCTCGCCGGCGATGATGCCGTACTTGTGCGTCTGGTCGTTGGGTACTTCCTGAATGGCCACGATCGAGCAACGGAACTGCTTATAGAGCGCGATCATCTGCGACAGCACACCATCGCCTTCCAGGTTCAAGCACAGGTCGTCCGCCAGCACCACCGCAAACGGCTCATCACCAATCAACGGACGGCCAGAGAGAATGGCGTGCCCCAGCCCCTTCATCTCCACCTGACGGGTGTAAGAGAAGGTGCAGGTATCCATCAACTCGCGGGTACCGTTGAGATAGTTCTCCTTGTCGGTACCACGAATCTGATGCTCCAGCTCGTAGCTGATATCGAAATGGTCTTCCAGCGCCCGCTTGCCGCGCCCGGTGACGATCGCCATGTGCTGCAGGCCGGCATCCCGTGCTTCCTCAACGCCGTACTGGATCAGCGGCTTGTTGACGATCGGCAGCATTTCCTTCGGCATCGACTTGGTGGCGGGCAGAAAGCGCGTGCCATAGCCGGCAGCAGGGAATAGACATTTACGGATCATAGAAGCGTCCTTTTTTCCAATGTATAAGAGAAGCCGTCATTTTCTGCGGAGAGCACTAAGATGCCCCCGCCAATAGGTAGAGCTTCCAAATTCTCACTATGCTCACGGACGAAGCCGTGGTCTTAAGTGTCCGGGAGCTCAGCGGACTGTTTGATTGGGTGCTTACAACGCCACACAATCAAGCCGATCAGCACACCGACAGCATTCGCCAGGGCGTCGTAAGGTGATGCTGTGCGCAGCGGCATCAGTCCTTGTGCATACTCGATCAGGATACCCGTCACCAGACAGCCCAAGGCGATCCAGCGCACGTTGACCCGCAGGAAGGCCAGCCGGCAACTAAACGACAAAGCGAAAAAGCCTATCAAGTGATGCAGCTTGTCTTCCTGGACAAAGGCTTCGGGAATGGGTTGCGCTCGCAACCCGGCTGCCAGTAAGACCGCGCCAACGCTGATGAAAATCAGAGTTCGTATCCATTGGGGAAGTTGTGTGACACCCAGGAACAACGAACTCATTCGGTGATTTTCTCAAAGTTCTTATAGAACGCATCTTTGTCGCGGCCATTGGTCATTGTGTACAGCGAATATTGGCGGTTCAGACGCGCGCCACCATCGCGGGTCAGCGGAGCCCAGACCAGGTTGGCGCGACGCATCGTGGAAACGCTCATCAACTCGTCGAAGGGGACCGAGATATAGATACCTTTGTCGAAGCTACCCTCGCCGAACTCTTCTTTCGAGGCCGTGGTTCGGGTGACCCAGCCACCGAACTTCACGCCGTTAGTGAACTCATGCGACAGATCGATCGTGGCACCCCAATCGCGCGCCAGGTAGCGTCCAACACTGACCGCAGCCTGCAAGTCGAACGGCAGTTCGGTATAGGTGGTGATGTGACCGGTCGTGGTGTTGTAATCGCGCAGACCAAAACCCTGGTCAAAGTCACGCTGGCGTACAAAGTTCAAATCAGCACCCACGGCCCAACGCTCGCCCATGGGGCGGTACAGCAATTCACCACCGACCCCGGCGAACATTGATTCCAGATAACCGCCATACACCATGCCATACAAGTCTTGATCCAGTTGCTTGGCATGGTTGAGTTGAAATGTCGGCATTGTTACATCAGAGGTGATGACGTACTTGCGCAAATCGGTCCGCACTCGGGGCAGATTGCTCGGCGCGTCGTACGTGAACTTATCAAAGTTGTTCAGGAGATTGGTGCTTATGACCCCGCTCGTCCACGTGTTGCGGGTAAAGCGGTATTCTGCGTCCAAATCAGCGGTCAACTGGTACAGCAAACCGTCGGGACCACCAATGTTTTGCTTGTAACCCAAGCCGATACCATAGGTAAAACGCTCAAGGGGCTGGGTGTACAGCGTGTTTTCAATGTGTGGCGTGGCCCGGTTCAATTCGGTGGTGCGGTGCAGGTCAGTAAGGTCCTGTTGGTTATTCACCACTTCCCGGAAGGTTTCGCGGGGCACACTGGTTTCTTCAACGGGCATGTCGTAACGCTTGTTCACCAGCGTGAACCAGTCGATTTCGTCATTCGCGCTGTTGTCCAGAATCCGGCTGGCCCGGCCCACACCTTTGGCTGAGTAGAAATAGCGCGACTGCTCGCCATACACAATCAGCTCGGAATCGCGCTGAGCAATACGCTCGACCTTATAACCGGCGTTGTTTTCCAATCGTTTGGAAACCCCCGCCCAGTCGACCTGGTCGAGCGGCGCAGTTGGCGCATGTGCCGGCAGCGCCTCGACAGCGGGGTCGTAGCGCTTGGCCGGCGCCTTGCGGCTGGCGAAATTGGTATGAAAAGTGATGCCGAACAACGCGGTGTTGCCGCGCTCCCAACCGGCGGTCAGATCGACAGAGTCACTTAGCTTGAAGACCGCCCCGATGTTGATGGGCGAGTCCTGCTTCAGGCTATTATCCAGCGGCTCGTGCTTGTAGTCGTTACCGTCGAACTCGAGTTTCAAGCTCAAGGGCGCCCAGGGCGTCTGATAGGACACACCGCCAAACAACGCGGGCGAGCCGCGAAAATACGAGCCGGTATTGACGTTGCCCGCGTCCGCGCCGGTGTTTACCGGGCGTGTATCAAAGCGCTCGTCGATGTACCCCAGCGGGTTCTCGAGGTCCGCACGGTTACCGATGTAACCCCAGGCAACGCCGAGGCTGAAATCCAGGTCGTAGTAACGTTTGTTCGCCACAAAGTATTCGCTGGAAAACAGGCCGGTGCCCCCGACATCCCGAAAACCGAGCGCGACCTCGGGCAACCAGTGGCTTTCTTTCCAGAGGCGGGCTTTGACATCGACCGCCTTGTCTTTATAGCTCTGGTCGCCACTGAATGATTCGGCCCCGTATTTACGGTCGCTGATAGCGGTATAACGAAAACTACCTTCTAGCCAATCGAGGGGCTGTATTGAAATGCTATAGCGCGAGTAAGGGTCTGTCCGGTTGGCGTTCAGGCTGAATTCGCCGGCGGGTGCCATCCGTGCGGTAGGGGTTTGCAACAAACCCACACCACCGAAATCATTCTGGGTAAAACGCGGCTCTCCATGAGCCAAGCTGTAGGGCAACAACACTACGGCGGCAAAACGTAACTTCAAGGGGCCACCTCGGGCAGCGGTTGGGTGGCGAGAAACTGAGCAAGCTGCTCGTTCAAGTCGGGTGTGGGCAAATCCAGATCATCGTTGCGCACGGGCACCAGAATTGTGCTGCCGGCGGCGGCAATCACCCCATCTTCGCGGTTCCAGGCGGCGTTGCCGACTCGCTTGACCAGGCCATCGGGCTGAATCAACCACAGGTAATCGGCATCTGCGTCGGTCACCGGCAGACAGCTTTTGAGATATTCCTGGGCTGGCAGCAGGGCGCGATAGGGCAGCGTGCAGGGCTGTTCAACTGCACCCAGGACAGTGACCGTCGTCGGGCGTAGAGGGTAAATCAGCTGGTCACCGTCACTGAGCGAGTAATTAGGGGCGAACCCAACCTCCAGCGCCACGGGGTCGAGCACCGCGACTTTGCGGCCGGTAACGGGCAGTCGGCTGACCTCTTCAAACAGACGCGCAGCCAGGGCCGCAAGGCTGTTTTTTTCTTCAAGCAAGGCCCCACGTTGAAGCAACTTCAGATCGAACAGCACGCCGGCCTTAAGGCGGGTTTGCTGCTCCAACAGTGGCTGGTGCAGCCAGGCGGCGGCCAACCAGTAACTTTCGGCGTTCGGGCGTCCCAGGCTGACGGCATCGAGTAAGCGCGTGCCTGGCACGAACGTGAAGGATCCGGCGTTTTGTACATCACCCGTGACCGTGACAGCGGCCTGAGTCATCGCAGAACTTGCCAGCAACAGGCAAGCCGATAGCGTTTTCGAATATCTCACCGAGCCGTCTCCCGGTCAGGGCGCAATTGCACAATCTTCAAGAAAAGTTCCGGCGTGAGATGTTGTTCGCTCTGCAGGATCAAGCCATCGTCAGGCCTGACCCAAAAACGGTTGGTGGCCTTGAATCCCAGCTCGGGGATGTCGACGCGTTCATCTATGCGCTGCAACGCATAGTCCTTGTCCAGGATGGTGACGGTTTCGATGCCCTGTCGACTGAAACGACTGTTAACAGCCAGTCCGACCCGCGGACCCTGATAGACATCAATCCAGCGGGTACTGCTGTAACCGTCGGGCAATTGCTGCAAGCCACGCTTGAACGGCGACTCACCGTCGAAGCGCGTGCCATCGAGATTGATGCTCAGGCCGACAGTGCGCACGACCAGACCATCGCGCATCAACAGCACTTGCTTGCCGGAGGCGACCCAGAACTCCAGGTCGTCCTGCTGGCGAAGCTTCGCCAGCACACCTTCGCTGACGTCCGTGGTGACCTTGATCTGCGCATAGGGCACGGCCTCCACTTGCGCTGCAGTCACTTGCAGCGGCTGGACGCCCAGTGTGGCGGCTTTAAAGGTATCCAGGGACGCCTGCATCAACGGATTGCAGCCACACAGCAGTAAACCCACCGCCAGGCATGAGCTGTTACGCAAAGTTTTCAAAGCGGCTCAAACCTTATCGACTGCTGGCTTCACTGAGATTGTTTTGAGCGGCCGCTCCGGTACCCAGGATAGTAGCCGAGGGCAGCAACTGACTGATCAAGCGGTTCCAGCGGGTCACGCCTGCAGGGCCGACGTAGACGATGTCCTGGGGTTGCAGATCGAAGCGGCTGGCGAGAGCAAACGCGGTAGGCGATTCGGCGTCCAGCTGAAAGACCTTTGCCGGCTCGGTTTCAAGGTTCTCGGCACCTCGAATGACATACAGTGCATTGCCGTTGGATGTGGTCTGGTTCAGTCCACCGACCGTTCCGACCGCATCCGCCAGATTCATCCGATTGATTTTGAACGTGAGCGCCCGAGGCTGGTTGACCTCACCCATGACGTAGATCTTTTTCCGGTCGTTGTAGGGCAGGTACAACTGATCGCCGTCTTTCAAATAGACGTTATGCAACTCCGAGCCTTTGCTGTTCAGCGAGTCCAGGTCGAGCGGATACTCACGTCCGTCCCGGGTCAGTGTCAGGCCGGCAAGGTCGGCATTCAATGGATCGACAGTAGCAGTACCCATGGCTTCGACGACACTGAGCGGCGAAGTGGTAATGGGTTGTTGACCGGCTTTCAAAATAGCACCGGAAATAACGACTTTTTGACTGGCAAACCGCAAAACACTCAAGTCAACCTGGGGGCTGTCGACGAATTGAGTCAGGCGCTCAGCAATAAAACCGCGTAGCTCCTCGATGGTTTTACCTGCGGCATGAATGTTGCCGATATAGGGGTAAAACAGAGTGCCGTCCGGGCGTACCAGGCGACCGTTCGCATCAATTTGCTGTTGCGCGCCCGATGGCGCAGTCAACTCAGGATGGTCCCACACAGTGATGTACAACACATCATTGGCGCCAATCCGGTAAGCACCCGGCTTGTACGCCAACAACTCGGCGGGCATCGAGGCTTGCACTTTTGTCGCCGCGTTCTGGGCAATCAGTTTGGGCGTTATCGGAATCAACTCGATCCGACTGCTTTCCGGTGAGCCTTCACGGCCGACCTGGCTGGTATCCAGGTGTTGACCGGGTGAGAACATACAGCCTTGCAGGGCAATACCTGCAAGCACAGCGAGCGACAAACTACGAATCATGATTGAGGACACTTGTGGAGGGAACACATCAAAACGGAACCACCCGGATTGCTCCGGGTGGTAGAAGGCTATCGACCTCGCGGTGCGCTTAGCGTGTACCGGTGGTGCCAGTGGTGCCGGTAGTGCCAGTAGTGCCGCCGTCATTGTTGCTTCCGCCACCACTGGATGACAGCGCAGCGGCGCCGGCAATAACCGCGGCGCCGATGCCGAGAGCAGTCCCTGTGGTCAGGCTGCCCACGAGAGGGGTGTTCAGACTCAAAGGAGCGTTTGCTGCGGGTTTTGCAGGTGTGCCTGGAGCAGAAGACGCTGCGGGAGGCTCAGCGGCCAAAACGGAGGCACTTAAAGAAAGCATTAGGGCGGAAACAAGTAGTTTGGTCATGGTAGATTCCTTTTTGATGCATCGTCGGTATTGGCGGTGAAACTAAGAAGCGAGCGTGCAAGGCCAAAAACGCTGAGCGTCCATTAACGTTAAGGATAGTATTGATTCGAACTCGATGAGAGTGGACCTCTGGGTCGTTCCTCAGTGAGGTTTATCTTGCGATTATTGCCTTAAGAATACCTGCGTAGGACGCCTGACAGGTCTGACGTTTTATAACGCGCACCCACTGTTTCTAACATTACCCGTCCGCGCCACGAGTACGGCGATGATATTCAAGACCGCTTAAGCTTTTCTTTTATAAGCAACCAGGCGAACTTGCTGTTGGTGGTCAAGTAGCGCTTCCACATCCTGCCGGGTTCCTGGATAACACGGTACAGCCATTCCAGCCCGTAATTCTGCATCCATTGCGGCGCACGTTTTACCTTCCCCGCGACCACATCGAACGTTCCGCCCACCCCCATCACAAAGGTGACCCCCAACTGATCGCGCCAGCGGTTGATAAAGTTTTCTTTCATCGGCGAAGTGATGGCGACGAACAGCAGCTGAGCACCTGAAGCCCGAACCTTCTCGACCAGTGCGGCTTCGTCGTCCCAGAAATAGCCATGGTGATACCCGGCGACTTTCAGCCCAGGGTAAAGCGCTTTCACCTTGCTGGCGGCGGTGGAAACGACCTCGTCCTTGGCGCCCAACAAAAACACCGAAAACTGGTTGGCGGCGCTCATCTCCAGCAATTCATGAAACAGGTCGACACCCGCGACGCGTTCGGGCACTGAGTGGCCGAGAAAGCGGGCACCCAACACCACACCCATACCGTCGATATTAATGATGTCACAAGAACGGACGGATTCGCTCAACTGAGGGTCGTCGCGCATGTTTACTAGCTTGGCGACATTCACTACCACGTGCTGGGTGAAGTGGCCGGCAGTAATCGCGTTGCGAATTGTCTCGACCGTGTTGTCCATGGAAGCGACATCCATGGGGCAGTCCAAAACTTCAATTCTTTGCATGGTTAATCTCAGCGGGGTTTGGGGTGTAAAGGCGAGCGAGTAATACGCCTAGGCCAGCGGGGAAGTAAAAAGCGGTCCTGCCAATTGAATAGATTTTTTACCAGCAATTGTGCGATCGCTGTTGAAGGTCGCTAGCTGGGTAAATAACTACGCAGTTAGATCGCGCGTCTGCTGCCAATGCGCGCGCGCTCGTACCGGTACAGGAGTAGTTTCGCAATGAACTAACGATGAGTAAGTTGATACGTATCCAGCCAGAAAAGAAAAAATTTGCAGGTTAATCGCTTGTTGGTGAAATGAATTCAATGTCATCGACAACCCTGCAATAGAGTCAGTGATTTATCTATTAATCCATTTGTGTCCGAGTTCCAGTGATAGTGCCGGGGTTGCCGGTTACGATGGCAAGGCTGGGAATGCTGCCTCGAACAACCGCACCCGCACCAATGATTGCACCTTTCGAAATGTAAGAGCCTGGCAATATAATTGCGCCAGAAGCAATCCATACATCGTCTTCGATGGTGACCTTTTTATAGGAGTAGCCCTGTTCAGCAATATTTTTACTTAAAGAGCGAAATTTGTGGTTTTGCGAGTATATGACGACTTTAGGGCCAATTAAAACATTGTCGCCTATATCAATTTCGCCGCCTGCATGAATTGTACAGCCTCTATTGATCGAAACATTATGGCCAATTTTCAGTTTTTCTGGGTGATTTATATGGGTTCCGTCCCAGATGGTAGAAAATTTTCCAGCCTTATACCCCCATGTTAAATTTCGAATGTGACACCCAAATTTACCGGGTGCGTATTTAGTAAGTAGAATAAACCATTGCTTAGCTTCGAAGCTGAATTGTGCTAGTAGCTTTTTCATGTTCTTGCCTGATTAGAAATATAAAGTAAAGGAGTGATCTGATTAGTAAGAGTCCGAGGACGGTTGTGGCAATTGTATATGTGCTTGCTGGAAACTGCGACAGTAGTATTAAAAGTGGTATTGAGAGAATAATGAAGTAAAGGTTCGCAATAAATATGGTCTTGCTCAACCCTGTCGCCCCCATTGCAGATGAGATCACAGCATAAGCAATTCGGGTCATTGAAATCCCTAAGAATATAGCTATTAAAGCATGGTCTTGGTTTTCTGTTGGGCTGACTAGCGAGATGACGTATGCTGATACTCCAGAGTAAGCTATTAGCGACAGTGGTGTCAGTATTAGTACTTGTCTGATCTGTCTCTTTAGATCGCTGATGTTAAATTTTGTTTTAAATGAAATTAGTTGTGTAAGTCCTATGAAGGATGAAATAATTAAAAATGGATAGGTGTAAATTGTGGCTGTGTAAAAATAATTTCCAAGCTCCTCTTTGCCAATCAGCTTGCCTACAGCAAATTTATCAAAACTGTTGATTGCCACTATTATAGCGGTAGAGCCCAAAAAGCTGGCAGTAAAAGGTATGGTGTTTATTTGCAGTGCAGAAGAGTCAATTCTACCTCGTATTGAAAAGGCTGCTGATGAAAGCCCTAATAGGCACGCTAGTAGAAGTGTTGTTTCAATCGTTTCGTAATCCACATTTCCTTTGAAGTAAAGGATTGCCACGATGATTACCAGGAATATTATTTTCCAACTGTGCAGTGTAATTTGGCTGTTCGTGAAGTTTGAGCACAAACGATGGAGTGATGATGCGAATAAAGCTACGGATAGAGAGAAGCAAATTATGAATATTTTCCAGGGGGAACTATTGCAATCAAAAAAGTGAGTGTAAAAAAAAGAAGATGCCGCCGATGTGGATGCTGCTATAAGTAGAGCAGTCACCACTGTGTTGGAGGGTAGAAGTAAGGTGTTTTGCGCCGAGATGATTGCAAGTCTGAGCGTAGATTGTTCATAAGAAAGCAGTCCTATTGCTGATGTGATCATTGTGAGCGTTATAAGTCCTGAATAACGTCCATAATCTTCAGGTGAAAGATGATGTTTAAGTAATAGTATTGATAGGAAGATTGATCCTGCACCCAGTGCCATTATGGCTAAGGGGATTATTTTTTTGATTTGCATGGGTATTGGTTCTGTTAATTTCAAAAATGATTGCGATGAATATCAGTATTCGCGGGAAGCTATATGCTAGGTTGTATGTGTTTTCTTGAAGGAAAGACAAAATAAGCTGAGCTGCCAGCATGCCTATTAGAACGCTATGCTTTCGATCGTTTTTCTTTAGTAGGGACATAAGTATTGAGGCGTTTAATGCTATGAGTAGTGCAAGTCCTGCTGCACCAGTATGATAATAGATAACGCCAATTGTGCTTTCTGCTCCGGTTTTTAGTTTTTCTGTAAATTCAGAATCAGCATAGTTTCCTCCGCTACCTAAATCATTCCCTGCAATAGATGGGTGGAATACGAATACTTGGGAAAGCCCCATAAAGTGAATGAATGAACTATCGCCGGTTCCCCGTGAGGCAGAAACTATCGTGCTGAGCGAAATTACCGAAATTAGTAGTATGTTGGTAATAAGTCTAAGTTTTACTGACTTCTTCCAAAGAAATTTGTTTATTTCAGTTATGAATATGGTGATGATCGGTATGACCCAGGCGCCTTTTGAAAATGTGATAAATAGTAAGAAGCACGATGCGCCAAGTAGTACGGCTTTGTTTCTGCGTACGAAATAAATAATATAAACAATTATGAAGGCAAGAGTATAACCTGCGAGGATGGAGTCGATAATTAACCCGGGATTTCTAATTACAGGGATTCCTGCTATTTTCGTTGCGGCTCCAGCCGTGAAATATTTAAACTCGCCATCGATTTCTTGCATGATGCTATCGGTGTCTTGTCTATTGTCTGCTAGAGAGGACGTTAACGAAATTAGGGTGTCGTAGCCTGATACTACATGCGCCAATGCACCGATTAGCGAGCCAATCAAGATCAAAGCAATATAGGTTTCTATTTTGCTAGAAATCTTTTCTCTGTTTTTGCTGAAAGAAATGTTGCCCATACTAATGATCGTGATGATCATTGGGATGTACATGTTGATTAAATATTTTATGGCTACCATCTTGTTTGCGGCAAAAAACGTACCTTTCATTAGTAATAGAAAGATTCCTGCAATGCATAGTATTTGAAATTTTGCAGGCTTAGATAAATATTTGGTAAGAATGATCGCTAAAAAGATTGATCCTGCTATGGTCTTGACATGTGCTGGCTCAAGATTACTTACGCCTGTGTTTGCGCTGATCGCACTCCAGGTCCATTGAAAAGTCAGATAAAAGCAAATTACGAGTAAGCACTCAAATGGCTTTTTCTTGAATTTTAAGTATAGGGCTGAAGCAATAATAGATAGAAGGGCCATCTCGTTAATAAAAAATAGCAGAGATGTGCTGATGATGCTCAAAGATGTTCCTTTGCTAACCTTCATTAAGAGCATTCCTGATTTGCAAAGTGGAGTTTTTGTAGGGTGGAAAGCTCAGGTCGTGCATTGTGGTGTGCTTAGCTCTATTTTGTCTTTTATGGGTTGTAAGGATGCTGCCTTTGTTGTGTGCAAAGGCAGCGTCAATAAAAATTAATTCATGCTGCGAATTAGCTGTTCCAGATACCTCGAGTGTCAATAAGTTTGCGATTTTCTAGTTGCTCTAGACTGATTTCTTTAAAAATTTTATGGTCTACGAGCAGGACAATAACGTCTGCTTCAGGTAGCGCATGATCAATGCTGCTCAATGTTAGCTGGTTAGTTAATTTCGCAGGGAGTTCTTCAATGTGCGGCTCGACTGCCAACACTCGCCCAGGGTGGAAAGCAGCGATTTTCTGGGTGATTGAAACTGCCGGACTCTCGCGCAAGTCGTCAATATCGGGTTTGAAGGCTAGGCCAAAACATGCAATTGTAATTTCGTAGGCGGTTTTTAATGGGTTTTTCTGGAGTAACTCTGCGACAGCAATCTTAACTTTATCTAGTACCCATTCTGGTTTACTGTCATTCACTTCCCGAGCAGTCCGAATTAAGCGAGCTTCATCTGGGGTTTTGCTAACGATGAACCACGGATCAACTGCAATGCAGTGTCCGCCAACCCCGGGGCCAGGCTGCAGGATATTGACCCTTGGGTGGCGGTTGGCAAGGCGGATCAGTTCCCAGACGTTGATATCCAGTCTGTCGCAAATCATCGAGAGTTCGTTGGCGAAGGCGATGTTCACGTCGCGAAAACTGTTTTCGGTGAGTTTGCACATTTCCGCAGTGCGGGCGTTGGTGACGATGCATTCGCCTTGGACGAAGATCTTGTAAAGGCTGATGGCCAACGCGGAGCATTTAGGTGTCATGCCCCCAATGACCCGATCGTTCTGCACCAATTCGTGCAGCACATGGCCGGGCAGTACCCGTTCCGGGCAGTGAGCAATGCGGATGTCGGAGCTTTCACCGTGGGTTTGCGGAAAGCTCAGGTCTGGACGAGCTTCGGCGAGCCAGGCGGCCATCTGTTCGGTAGCGCCCACCGGGGAGGTCGATTCAAGAATGACCAGATCGCCTTTCTTCAACACCGGGGCAATGCTTTTACTGGCCGATTCGATGTAGCCCAAGTCCGGTTCATGGTCGCCCTTGAACGGTGTGGGCACGGCAATCAGAAAAGCATCGGCGGGTTCCGGCCGGGTGGAGGCGCGTAGGTAGCCTTCAGTCACGGCGGCATGCACCACCATATCCAGGTCTGGCTCAACGATATGAATCTGACCGCGGTTGATGATATCGACCGCATTTTGATTAACGTCGACGCCAATCACTTGTTTTTTGCGTGAAGCGAAGACAGCCGCAGTGGGCAAGCCGATATACCCGAGACCAACGACGGAGATGGTTTTGAAAGGCATGGAACGTCCTTGAATAGTGATGTGTAGATACGTTTTTCAAGCGAGATAACAGCCGCGCAACGCAACGGCTGTTAAGCAAGGGAGGGGGTTATCGAGCGAGCAGCGCCTCGATGATGCGCTGGCAGGCGTTACCGTCGCCGTAGGGGTTATGGGCGTAACTCATGGTGCGGTAGGCGACCGTATCGGTCAGCAAACGATTCAACTCGCGGGCGATATCGGCGGTTTCGGTGCCGACCAGTTTCACCGTGCCTGCGGCAACAGCCTCTGGCCGTTCCGTGGTATCGCGCATCACCAGCACAGGTTTGCCCAGTGACGGCGCTTCCTCCTGGATGCCTCCGGAGTCGGTCAAAATGATATGCGCACGGCTCATCATGTGAACGAAAGGCAGGTAGTCCAGGGGATCGATCAGGTAGATGTTGTCAATGCCGGTGAGTAGACGATTGACGGGCTCGCGCACATTGGGATTGAGGTGCACGGGATAGACGATATCGACCCCTGGATGTTGCTGGGCAACCTCCATTAACGCCTGACAGATGCGCTCGAAGCCGTCACCGAAACTTTCCCGGCGATGGCCTGTCACGAGGATCAATTTTCTTGCAGGGTTGAGAAAGGCCGCCGGTGCAGAGGCTTGGGCAAGCAGTGCCTGGTCCTGATCGAGACGCTTGACGACATCCAGCAGGGCATCGATCACTGTGTTGCCAGTGACGACGATCGTGTCTGGATCAACGCCCTCGCGCAGCAGATTGGCTTGCGACGTTTCGGTTGGCGCAAAGTGCAGGTTGGCCAACGCCCCCGTGAGTTTTCGATTGCCTTCTTCCGGCCACGGAGAGTAGAGATTGCCCGTGCGCAAACCGGCTTCCACGTGCGCAACCGGAATCTGCTGGTAGTAGGCCGCGAGGCTGGCAGCAAAGGTGGTGGCGGTATCTCCGTGAACCAACACGATATCGGGTTTGAATTCCGCCAGGACTTTCTTCAGCCCTTGCAGGATCGCGCTGGTAACGTCGGTCAGGTCCTGGCCGGGTTTCATGATGTTCAGGTCGAAGTCCGGCTCAATGGCAAACAACCCCAGTACTTGATCGAGCATTTCACGGTGTTGGCCGGTGACGCAGACTTTCGCCTCAAAGCGTTCGTCTGCCGCCAGTGCCAACGCAAGTGGAGCCATTTTAATGGCCTCAGGACGGGTACCAAAAATGCATAGGGTCTTCATAGGGCGATCCATTGCTATGTTCGTAGCTGAAGGTGGAGGGATGTTTGGACTGACTAACAAATGTCGTTTCGGATCGATGCTGATAAAACAACGGCGACCCAACTTTTGTTGATCCAGAGAAATACGCCGAATTAATGGATAACCATTGATGTAGGGCTGTACGAATTTGATTTTTGCCACGCTACCGCCCCAGGATTAATTGCCAGTCCCTGAGAGCGTCACTATTTATTAATGTGTCTGCATTTTTTCAGCTGCAGGTAGCAAGGTGGAGTTGATATGGCTACCGCCATTCATTACTGCTCGACGGTAGCGGGGGTATAGACAGCAGTTAATTAACTAAACGTTCTCTGATTTATATTCGTAGTTGTAATAACCATAGTCGGCATAGCCATATTTGGCCGAGGCTCTTTTTTCAACACCATTGAAAATGGCGCCTTTCAAATCAACACCATTTTGTGCAAAGCGGCGCATGGTCAATTCAATTTCACGAACCGGGTTGAGCGCAAAGCGCGTCACAATCAAACTTGTACCCGACTGGCGACCGACAATCGCCGCATCCGTCACCGCCAGCAACGGTGGTGTATCCAGAATTACCAGGTCGTACTGGGCGCTGACTTGCTCCAGAAAGGCACTGAAGTTTGCATGCATTAGCAGTTCTGAAGGGTTGGGCGGTATTTGTCCGCGACCGATAACGTCAAGGTGCTCGAATTCAGTTTTATTGATCGCAGTTGCCAGGTCGCAGCGCTTGACGAGTAAATCAGAAAGCCCGTTTTCAGCGGGGGTTCCGAACACCTTATGCAAATACCCTTTGCGCATATCCACGTCGATCAGCAATACGCGCTGGCCGGTCTGAGCGATGACTGCGGCGAGGTTGGCGGAAACGAACGTTTTACCTACCTTGGGGCTCGGGCCGAAGATCATCAGACGATTATTGCTGGCTTCGAGCATGGCGAAGTGAAGGCTGGTGCGCAGGCTGCGCAATCCTTCTATGGCCAGGTCGGTGGGGTGACTGCTTGCCAGTATGGGGGCGGTGTTGTTAGCACGGCCTCGGCCACTTCGGAAGGTTTTGCTTTCTTCAGTTTTTTGCAGCGTGCTGAATGGAATGGATGCGTACACCGGCAACCCCAGCTGTTCAATTTGGTCCGGATTTTCCACGCCGCGGCTAAGGGCTTTGCGAAAAAGCACCACTGCAGTCGCCAGGAAAGCCCCGAGCAGGGTGGCGATGAGAACGATCAGGGGCTTCTTGGGTTTAACGGGCTTTTTCAGATCCACATCGGCGGTATCGATCAAGCGCACGTTGCCCACAGTGCCGGCACGCATTACATCCAGTTCCTGGGATTTATTCAGGAGCTGGGTATAAATTTCGGTGCTGACTTTTACGTCGCGGGTGAGGCTAAGGAGTTCTTGCTGTGTTGAAGGCAGGCCCTCGACTTTTTTGGCCAAACCGTCCTGCTTCGCTGTCAGTTCGCCTAATTGGCTGAGCAAAGCCCGATAGGCAGGGTGTTGACGGGTAAACTTGCGATCCATTTCCGCTTGCTGCAATTTCAGTTCGGAGATGCTGGTATCAAGCGCCACGATCTGATCGAGAATGGCTTTGGCTTCCAGGCTGATATCGATGGATTTACTACGAATTTGATACTTGTTCAGGGCGTTTTCGGCTTTTTCCAGGTCTTTTCGGACCTGAGGCAGTTGATCTTTTAGAAACTCCAGGCTTTGAGCGGCTTCGGCCGAAGTCCGCTCGACATTTTGCCGTACGTAGAGCTTGGCGATTTCATTGAGGATTTGAATGGCTTCAGCCGGTTTCTCGCTTTCAAGAGCAAGCCCGATCATGCCGGATTCTTTACCGCGCTCTGATACATCAAGTACCTTTTGGTACTTCAAAATACTGGTCAGACGTGGGTCACGCACAATGCTGAACGTTGTACCAGGATTAGCCTGCAACACTTCGACTTGCAGTTTAATGCCGTCCTGGTCATAGGCTTGGCCCGCTTGGCCTTCGATCAGGACATTGTCGTCTTCATCCAGCAAAGTGAAGTGGCCACTTTCACCGGTGATGAAAGTTAATTCCTGACCCAGAAGCTCTTGTGGGAGCTCGAGCTGAAATATTTTCAGGGTTTCGCCACCCCAGGCAAAACTGTTCATGCCAAGCCATGGCGTCGCGACCGTATTAACAGCGTCTGGTTTGAACCGACGAGCAATAAAGTCGCCGATCACCGGAAAACGGTTCGGCTCGACAGTGATATCGAGCGATAGATTGTCGACAACCTTACCGATGATGGCGCGCGATTTGATTAATTCAATTTCTGTGGCGGAAGGTGACTCTTTACCCAACATGCTGTTGATATCGGAGAAACCGAGTAAGTCATTCTTTTTTGCCTCCACCTGTAGCAAGGCAGTTGCCTGGTAAACAGGATTGGCCAACACCGCATAGGCCGTTCCAACGGCCATAGAGGCAGCAGTGATCCCGGCAATCAACCATTTATGATCGACCAGTGTCCCGAGTAGGCCCATCAAGTCGATATCATCATCGTCATGTGAGGTTAATGCTGGAGTTTGCTGCATAAGTGGGTTCTTTTTTAACAGGTATTCGAGGAGTGGTTTAGCGTGCGAGACGCTTTGCCCAGGCGGTTACTGCTTCTTCAATCAACGCGTATGCATGCACAAAAGCAGGTTTGCCTTGACGGTAGGGGTCGCTGATTTCGCGGTTGTTCTGCCACTTGCCCAGCAAGAGGACCTTGCCTCGCGCTTCAGGCGCGATCTTGAGAACACGGTCTATGTGCGACTGCTCCATCACCAGGATCAGATCCGATTCGCTGATGGCGGCAGGAGTCAGTTGATTGGCTTTGTGCTCTTCTGGCAGATGGCCATGCTCTTCCAGTACGATCCGGGCGGTGGGTTCGATCGGGTGATCTTGTAGTGCGCCAAGACCGGCAGAGCTAACTTCGATATCGGACTGCCCCAGTGCTGCTCGCAATAAATGTTCGGCAGTGGGACTTCGGCAAATGTTGCCAATGCAAACGATTAGAATCTTGTTAAACAAGGCAACCTCCCTGGAAATTCCACACTTGTGGTGATGTGCAATTGGAAAGACTAAAACTATGCTTTTCTTCAATGGCACTTTTGTGACGGCTTGCAGCTATTGGGTGTGTGCCTCTTTCCGTGAGGAGTTACCGTGCTGGATGAAGCTTTTGACTGCGAAGACTCTGGCCTGCTGGAATCCGGACTTGGAGTGTGCTTGACAGTTGCTATGCTAAAAATCATAACTGGCAACCCACGACAACATCAACCATTAAATGCCACGCGAGTATTGAAAGCATATGGCAAAAAAAATTCCATATATAAAGCCAGATATTAAATAACAGTTAAATAACATTGTTGGTTCCTGTCTGACGGTTTTTAACGTTTTTGGCTTTTTTGTGTTGTCCTGTATTGGAGTGTGTTAAACGTCTTGATACGTAATTTGATGCTAATGATGTTCGGGGTTTTGCCTTGGGCGAAGGGTTCACTAGCGTTCCTGTATTGCTAATAAGTTTCGTATGTTTTTGAAGGGTTACGTTTCCATGATCGGCCAACTCCGTTTTTCAGGTGCATTTCCATCCTTGGGAGAAATTCGTCGCAAGATCGATGAGAAAACCACGGAGCTACTTGACCACACAGGTGCAGAAGGGGCTGATTGTGTCCTTCCATAGTGCTTCGGCTGTTCAAATGACCTTGCCTGAGAGTCTCACCTCTAGCGCATGGTATTTGGTGCAATGCAAGGCGAGCCAGGACGAGCGTGCAGAGATCAATCTGGTTAACCAGGGGTATACCTGTTTTCGCCCTACGCATCGGCGCGAGCGTGAGATGCAGGGGCGCAGGAGGATTGTTCGCGAATCGCTGTTTCCGGGTTATCTGTTTATCCAGCTCGGCTTAGGTGAGAGTTGGGCGCCTTTGCGTTCTACTCGCGGTGTATTGCGAATTGTCAGTTTTGGAGGCAAACCGGTACCCGTAGGTGATGACTTGATCGCACAACTTCATGAGCACGATAGCGGAACCCCTGTGGAGGCTCGGTTTGCCTGTGGAGAGCGGGTGCGTATCAATGAGGGGCCTTTTGTCGATGTGGAAGCGATCTTCCTGGCGATGGAGGGCGAGCAGCGAGTGTTGCTCCTGATGACATTGCTGCAACGTGAGCAAAGAATCAGCATGCCCTTGGTTGGTATCAGTAAGCATTGACACGGAGCGTTGCTCCCGGCCTGCCAATCAACAAGCAGATACCGCCTGGCAACAAGGTCAGTTGCCGTCGTCTTAGTTCCCCCCCCCGTAGGCATTTAGCTTTTGTCGCAGCACCAGGAAAGCAGCGGTCTCAGCCAGGGCCGCTGCTTTGCGGCGTAACTGGCGTTCCAGTTCGCAAATACGGTGTTTGTCGTCACGCGATTACCCGGTATCCACTTATTTAGCGGTCAACTGCTGCCGTTGCGCCTGCCTGAAGGTAAGTCCGGGCGTGCCGAATCGCCCTGAATCTGGTCAAAAAGCTGTACGGTATCGAGCGGAGACTTAAAAGAAGTTGGCGATGAGCATCGCCACGAGAGTCGACAGCAGAACAACCTGCCGGTGTTGGTGTAGTTGCAGGCATGGCTGGGAAAAACCAGCCACTAGTGACGGCGCAAGCGCACTGGGTAAATGGCTTGCGTCCCCTGGTTAGCCTGCAGGCGTCCCCTCAATAAATGTCTTTTGACAGCAAGGTGAACGGCGTCTTCACCAGGATTTTCACATCCAGCCACAACGACCAGTTATTGATGTACTTGAGGTCGATCTCGACGCGCTTCTGCATCTTGTCGATGGTGTCGGTCTCGCCGCGGCACCCGTTGATTTGAGCCAGCCCGGTGATCCCCGGTTTGATTCGATGGCGAGCCATGTAGGCGAGAATCTTGCCGGAGTAGTAGTTGTTGTGCGCAACGGCATGAGGGCGAGGTCCGACCAGCGCCATATGACCTTGCAATACATTGAACAGCTGCGGCAACTCGTCAATGGAAGTGCGACGGATAAAGCGCCCGATCGGGGTAATTCGCGAGTCGTTACGACTGGCTTGCTTCACCTCGTGATCGTCGTGAACGCGCATGGATCGAAACTTCCAGACTTTGATGACCTTCCCGTTCCACCCGTGGCGGTCCTGTTTGAAAAATACCGGACCATGGGAGGTGAATTTGACGGCCAGGCCAATGATCAAAAGTAACGGGCTTAGAGCGATAATGGCCATCAGCGCCACGCATTTATCGAGCAGGCTTTTGCTCAACGCGGCAGTGGGTTGGCTGGTCAGCGGGCATTCAATCAAATGGATTGCCGGCATGCCATCCACATCACTGACCGAGTGATTGAGCAGCGTCAGGCTGTTCAAGTCCGGGACCCAGACAACATCGACGTGGGCATCCAGCAAGTCGACATACATTTCTTCGATTTGTACCGCTTCGCTCAGGGGGAGCGTGATGTACAGGCGTCGGATGTCATGAGTCTTGATCAGTTCGAGCAGTTCCTCTTGCGGGCCTACAACCGGTGGCGCGCCTGTCTCCAGCAAAGGAGTGGTGTCGGAGCTTACCAGGCCGACCAATGGGAAGTGCTCGAGGGCACGAAGCTTGTTAGCCAGTCCCAGTGCCAGCTCGCCAGTACCCACTATCAGCGTTCTGCGCTCAACTTGAAGCGCCCGTTGGTAGTACTTCGAAAAACCATGCAGTGGGACGTACAACAGTGCCTGTCCGATGTAGCTGCCGATAGCCCATACAAGAATGATTTGACGGGAAAACAGTTCGTTGGCCTTACAGAGAAAGGCGACAATAGCTAACGCTGCCAGTGTCATTGACCAACCCATCAGTAGTCTTATCAACCCTTCCAGGTAATTGTCTTTCTTTGCATAGACGCCGCACCATGTATAGGCCGGAACCGATGCAAGCACCGTAAGCGTTGCGCATACTCGATAATAGAACTCTACCGTTCCAGTCTGGTAATAAACCATTAGAAGTAACAGGGCGACAACAAAGCCCTGACCCAGTGCCCACTGTCCCCAGAAGGTCAGTCCTTTGAGAGTGGTATTTCGATTGATACGAAGATTGTTAACCATACGTTATCCCCAAAATACGTCCATTCGCGTTTCGACAGACAAAAGCCAAAATTAATGAAATAAGAGTTATTGTTCATGTTAGATGGCGGAGCATTGATGATCGAAACGCCAAGAGGGCGGCGCCGTCATCAATGGATAGATTAAGTTATTAGGGGGAGCACTGTCTGACGACTTTTAACGAGTGGGCGGTGTATATGGTTGATATATCTGGGCGAGAGCGGCGTTAGAAATAGTCTGGATTCAACTTTATTAACACGGCTTTTTAGAGGCGGGGCGGGTGGAGAGGGGGGGAGATAAATTGGCGTGCTTTTTTATTGTTGTATTGCACTGCCGGGGCGAACGCCTGAATGGTTCAGGCTGATTTTTTTACGCGTACGATTTTTTGTATCAGGCAGTACCCACGATTCCTTACTGCACGGAAAAGACGTTCGCCGTTACTGGCGTTTTTAAACTTATCCTGTAGTCGGCTCAGGCACATTTCGAGACCCCGATAGTGTTCAGGTTCTCTGCCGATGCTGCGGATAAGATCGTCCTTGCTGACCACGCGATCTTCATGGTGCAGCATTTTTTTCAGCAGCGTGGCCTCCAGGCCAGTCAAGGCAATCTCCACGCCATCTTTGGTCAGCGCGCCGTTGGCATCGCTCAGTCGCCAGGTTTCAGTCAGTGGAGCGTGCGGTTTGGCCGCCTGGGAGACGCATTCCCTGGTGTCATCTCTGGCGTTGTCCGCAGTTGATGTGAAGTGAGTAAATTTCGTTACGGATTGGACTGCTTGCCATTCGGACTTGAACGTCGAAAGGATGCGCTGGGTATCATGCTTGATAACCGGAGGAACCATCTTGGCTACCTGCGGGGAAATAAATTCCATAAGCTTGGGGGCGGAAGTGGGTGGGGCAACGCCTTCATAAAACATCTTTGCCTGTGACGTGCCGTAACTGTTATATCGCTTGCTGGTCAGTAATGCCTCAAGCTCTAGTTGTAGTGCGGGGTTGTGAGTAACCACGACAAAGTATTTTCTAGGGAGGTTTGTGCTGCTATCCATGGCTCTCTCCTGATTTGCACATCTGGGTGTTGATTTAAAGGTTGTCGGCGGGGGAGTAATGGCTCCCTTGGAAGTAATCAAAGGGCAGCGCACGTGCCAGTATATGGCTGGCAGCATGCTCGACTCTGTCTGCTATAAAGGAGACTTTTGTGTTGTGAGTGAGCATGGTCATGCGTTCGTGGAGGCGATTGAATAATTCTGGATTGCCGCTGAGCTTGAGACTCAAGTCTAGAGAGGAAGTGGAAATCTTTATATAGTCGAATAGATTCAGGGTTGTAAAGATTTCGATACTTTCATCGTCGATGTTGTAATCGTCGAGCGCGATTTCTATGCCGTGATCTTTCAATAGATACACGTTATGAAGGATTTTCTTTTTTTCTGCGAAGCTGACTGCCGAGAGGGGTAGTTCATTGAGCGCGATAACCAGTGTCTGGCCAAATTCGCGCAGAGCAGCGCCGGACTGTATCAACTCTTCCGTGAGCGCAGAGTTGGCGAGGTCCGACTGTTTTACGCAAACAAAACTACGGCTTAAGTACTTGCTCCCGTTAGTGGTGTCGCGATCTTTTAGTGAGAACGCAATCAGCCTGGTTTGCATCAGTACTTCACTGTAGATCCCACTCATCTGATACGCCTCTGGCGCGCAGGGCGCGGAAGCAGAATCGTCAAAATGTATTCTGATCTCGCTGGCAAACGGGCAGTCATCCCGAGTGAGGATCAATTGTCGAGACAGGTAATGCTCTGCGTGATCGTAGAATCGCACGCTCCCTGTTGCGTTCATAAAACAGAAACTCCCTTTTACATTAAGAATCAGGTTGTCGAGATCAGACCCCTGATTAAACGATATCCATGCCCACGGATACTTTGAATGGCGTTGGTTCCATACATGCCTTTTATTTTGCCGCGAAGGCGACTGATCGACTTTTCCAAGGCTCTTGGGTCATAAAAATTTATATTCAGCCCCATGATCCTGGCGATTTCATCATGGCTCAATATTTGGTTTTTGGTCTGAGAAAAAGCCTCAAGAATTTTCATTTCTGCAAACGATACATCAAGTTTTTTATACTCGCCAATCAGGCACATGCGAGTGGGGTCCAAAAGCAAATTATGCTTTTTTTGCCATTCTGGACTGTTAAAAAATTCGGACAGTACATCAGACTTTTTGTCTGCAAGAGTATCGCAATTAATACAGTAGTCGGCCCCGGCAAAATAATACTTCATCTTGTTGTAGGTGCCTCTACCGGTGATGGCTACGAAAATTATTGACGCCAGATTTTCGACGCGAATATTTTCTACCGCGGTGAGGCTTTCAACAAATGCTTGAGGGCTGTCGATTACGATAAAAATTGCACGGTATGAATCAGTATTCTTGTTTCTTTTGAATGAGTTGCTATAGCACATTGCATCAACGGCAATATCCTTGCCTACGTGGCTTGCGACTAATTCCCTAAAGCCCTCAGCTAGCGTGTGGGTTCGCCCAACGGTGAGAATACCTTTCTCCTCCTTCGCGTAGCTGTGGTCTGTAGTCGTTATTTTCCCTGTAAGCATCATGCTTTGACTCGGCTGGGTGCTGGCATTTGAATGTTAAAGCACCCATTCTCGGTTGTGACTGACAATTGGTAACATTTCACTCGTTTTTCAAGCGGTCGCTATCTTTTTTTAACGTTGCTGGTGATTCTCACGTGATCGTTTGCTTACCAATGGCTCAAGAGGCCTGATGGCCTATTGGAATCTCGCGGGCTGACAGGTCATATCATTGTGCCATCTTTTGTCCCGATGTCCCGGTTTTTCGCATCAATACGACCGTGGATGCCGCTAAAGTTCCCGCGGCTTGATTTTTTTCATTGGGTGCCATGAGGCAGTAGGGCTTTGTTGATTCAAGTGCGAGTGATTGCTCTTGTTTGGCTCGGAGCTATCCAATATTAACCGTTATATAACGTTCATGTTGGTGGTGTTGACCATGGACATTTCATAACATTGAGTTTTATTAGTTTGTCTAATGCGCTTTACTTTCGTGTTGGCGTTGAATCAGAGCGAAGTCGACGCATGGGTATTTGTCGTTGAGGGAGGAATTAATGGATCTTTGGACAACCATATCAGTGTTGGTTTTAGGGATGGTCGAAGGTCTGACGGAGTTTTTGCCGATATCAAGTACAGGGCACCAGATTGTTGTCGCGGACTTGCTCAGCTTCGGCGGCGAGCGAGCCATGGCTTTTAACATCATCATTCAATTGGGCGCGATCCTGGCAGTTGTCTGGGAGTTCCGTCGCAAGATTCTCGAGATCGTTACCGGCTTACCGACTCAACGCAATGCACAACGTTTCACCTTGAATCTATTGATCGGTTTTCTTCCGGCAGTGGTCCTGGGGGTGTTGTTCGCCGATAAGATCCATGAGTATCTGTTTAATCCAATCACTGTAGCAGTGGCATTAGTGGTGGGTGGCATCATCATGTTGTGGGCCGAGCAGCGGGAACATGTGGTGTCTGTCGAGCATGTTGACGATATGCGCTGGGCCGACGCCCTCAAGGTCGGTTTCGCGCAATGCCTGGCCATGATCCCGGGCACCTCGCGCTCCGGATCGACGATTATCGGTGGGTTGCTGTTTGGTCTGTCGCGTAAGGCTGCCACGGAGTTTTCGTTTTTTCTGGCGATGCCGACCATGGTCGGTGCAGCAGTGTATTCAGGCTATAAGTATCGGGATCTGTTTCAGGCTGGCGACCTGCCAGTATTTGCGCTGGGTTTCGTGACGGCGTTCTTTTTCGCCATGATCGCCGTGCGTGGTTTGCTCAAGTTCATCGCCAGCCACAGTTACGCCGTGTTCGCCTGGTACCGGATCGGATTCGGTTTGCTGATTCTGGCAACGTGGGTATTCGGTTGGGTTGACTGGACCGAAGCTGCAGCGCTCTGACACTTGCACCAGGCTGCAGGACATGCAGCCTGGTCGCAGGGCAGCGGCTAACCGTTAACGCCCCTCAAGCAACTCCGCCGCTTGATCCAGCAAGGCCAAAGGTTCTTTGGCCTTGTGAATATCCACCGACAATAACTGCCGAAACTTGCGTGCTCCCGGAAACCCGGTGCCCAGCCCGAGCACATGCCGGGTGATGTGGTGCATCGAACCACCTGCAGCGATGTGCGCCGCTATATAAGGACGCAACTGCGCCAGCGCCTCAGCCCGGCTGATCACCGGCGCCGTGCTGCCGAACAGCTGCTGATCCACCTCGGCCATCACATAGGGGTTGTGATACGCCTCGCGGCCCAACATCACGCCGTCGAACGTCTGCAAATGTTCGTGGCAGGCCTCCAGCGTCTTGATCCCGCCGTTGAGAATAATCTCCAGTTCAGGAAAGTCCGCCTTCAACCGCGCCGCCACGTCATAACGCAGTGGCGGGATGTCACGGTTCTCCTTCGGCGACAATCCCTCCAGAATCGCGATCCGCGCATGCACGGTAAAACTGGTGCACCCGGCATCCCGCACCGTGCCGACGAAATCACACAGCTCCTCGTAACTGTCCCGGCCATTGATCCCGATACGGTGCTTGACCGTCACCGGAATCGACACCGCATCACGCATCGCCTTCACACAATCGGCCACCAACTGCGGATGCCCCATCAGGCACGCGCCGATCATATTGTTCTGCACCCGATCACTCGGGCAGCCGACATTCAGGTTCACCTCGTCGTAACCATGCTCCTGAGCCATACGCGCGCAGGCAGCCAGGTCCAGTGGAACACTGCCGCCGAGTTGCAGGGCGAGCGGGTGTTCGGTTTCGTTGTGACGCAGGAAGCGTTCGTGGTCGCCGTTGAGAAGCGCGCCAGTGGTGACCATTTCGGTGTAGAGCAGGGCGTTTTTTGACAATAGGCGCAGGAAGAAGCGGCAGTGTCTATCAGTCCAATCCATCATGGGTGCAACAGAAAACCTCCTGGATACCGAATCTGCTGGATAGGCCAGGTTTTCTGTGGGTTTCATCGGCATTTAGCTACTTCTCATTTGCTACGGTTTACTACGGTTTTTGCTTAATATTGAGTGAGCCTTGCTGCTATGTATCAACGCAAACCACTCGTGTAGCAAAATCCATGGGATCGATCACCGTTCGCAAGCGCAAGGATGGCTCTGCAGCGTACACCGCACAGATCCGCATCATGCAAAAGGGTATGACAGTTTATCAGGAAAGCCAGACCTTCGATCGCAAGACCACGACCCAAGCCCGGCTCAAGCGGCGCGAAGCTGAGCTGGCCGAACCTGGTGCAATTGCCAAGGCCCATCGCAAGGGCGTGACGGTCAAGGAAATGATCGAGCCCCCTCGGCCTCCCGTTTCCGGGGTGCCGAGGGCACTAATGCCGGTAACGCTAGTCAGATCTTGCCGAAATTGACACAGCAGTAGCCCATATCGTCCTTCTCCTGGGCCTGCCGGAATTCATACGGCACCCATTCGCAACGCGTGACCAGGCCTGGGCTATTCAGTCCTTTGAGAAATGGCAGCAGCCTGCCGTTACTCAAGTCGCCACCGTAGCCGATCTCAGACACATAGAGCACGTGGATCGGTTTCTTGTCGCGCAAAAAGGCAAAATATGTCATGTGGTCCACTACGACATTTTCTGCCGACTCCGCAGGAATACCACATGACGCCCCCAGTTTGTTGATTGAATCCAAGTGAAGCTGAGTCCCCAGCACCGGAATCGAAAGTGGCTGCCCGGGCAAGCTCGATTGAGCGAAGGAGGAGTTGCGTGTGATGTCAGGGGTCACGAGGGCTAACAGTGTCACCATCGACGCCATAGACAGCAGCAACAACAGTGAATAGGCGACTAGCGTGGGTATGTTACTCGGCTTCACTGCGCGTCGGGAATGCATCAACAGGGCTGTGATGATGATCGACACAGGCATGAATTGAATGCCTGCATAAAAATTCTGGATGTTGTAAAAAAACGCATTGATCAAATCTGCGCCGACCAACAACAGCGCCAGCACCACAGACGCAGACACTTGGCGGCGAACCACTTGGAACAGAAATACCGGGATGCTTACAACGTGGATTCCGATAATAAACGCGTACAGAAAATAATAAATGGCAAGATTGAGGTACGGCAACTCTTCAAAGCTACCGACCATAGGAGGCAGCCAGCCTGATTGAAAAGTGGCATTAAAGGTCAGATGTATCAACACCCGGTCAGGGAAGCTTATTAAATTATTGTATGCGGCGCTGACAAACTCAGCTGGTGCAGAGAACAGCATACCCGGTAACAATGTGTTGGCCGCCAGCATTTTTTGAATGTTCGGCGCATCCTGACAACCCGCCAGCGCGCTGAAATAGTGAAAGTTCTGAATGCACAGAACCACGACGAACAGCCACAAGCCATAGCGAATCGCTTTGTGGTACGTTGCCGTCGCGAACCACACGGCCGCTAGCGCGAATGGTGCATAGAACATGCTCTTCGGGTGAGCATAGAAAAATAATGTCAGCAACAATGCAAGCCCAACAGTCATTGCCACCTGCGCGCGCGCAGACTTCTGCTCCTTGAAGAAGAGCGCCAACAAACAAAGCACCAGGATCGGCAGCATCAGAAGTTGTTCAGGGCGCGACAAGACCCACAGATAGGGTAGGACGCCCAGTGAAGCCACCGCCACCAATCCAGCGAAACGCTGAAGAGCCCCTCCAACATCACGCGCCTGCGCCAAGCACCAATACGCGAGCAAGGCAAACCAGATCAGCGATAAAGAAATCCCGCTCACTCTCAAGCCAAAAGGACCCAGGTGGGCATAGATCGCCGACAGTAATATACCGGCCGGATAAAATACCCATGAAACTGTCCGCCCTGCAGTTGTTGTGCATTGTGGATAAAGGGTAACCGCATTTCCGTCCTCCAGAAATAGCCGCGCAACCCTGAATTTTGTCATGACTTCATCGGAGTAAACCGGAAGAAATACCCCGCTCAGTAATACAGCAAAGAACAATGCCAGAACAATTATTGGAATTTTATTTGTTAAAATATCTCTCATTCTTCAACACCCAGTCGATTTAAAAATCGATTATTCTATCTTCGTCAGTAAAGGCTTATTAATCGGCGCCAATGATAGCCCAATCCCAGCATTGAACCTGCATTGTACCCATTGAACCTGAAAGCTCTCTGGAAACTCCAAGTAAGTCCTCAGATGTGCTGAAATGCGCTCTGACTACCTGAAGCGAGCCTGTAAAATCACTTCGTTACGCCAGTTCGCCCGGTAAGCCCCCATTTTTAGTACTCGCCAAAAGTAGAGGTCAGGCCACTAGTGTGCTGAGCGGTTAGTTCATTTATCTACTGATAACGATATACCGTGCGTCCAATGTCATGGGTGCAGCTACGCAGTGTGCAGATCAGCAATTGCACGCTGCGTGTTCCTCTTCAGGATATGGCGCGCTGTAGCGAGTCGACGATACCTGCCTGTTGTTCCGTTGTCAGCCCCACCCACAGTGGCAAGCGAATCAAGCACTCCGACAGGGTGTCTGTATTTGTCATCGCGCCATGTTGTCGGCCGTAGCGCAGTCCTGCCGGTGAGGAATGCAGCGGTACGTAATGGAACACCGGGTGGATATTGTCGTGTTTAAGTTTCTCTAGCGTGCGTTGGCGATCGATGCCGGGAGCAAGCAAGACATAGTACATGTGTGCATTGTGTGTGCAATCTGCCGGAATGATCGGGCGGCGTACTGCGCCTGTCGATTCAAGCCCTTCGAGCGCTTGGTGATAGTGGTTCCAGCTGCCCAGGCGATTTTGTGTAATCGACTGTGCCTCTTCCAGCTGCGCCCAAAGAAAAGCGGCGGTCAATTCACCTGGCAGGTAGGAAGAACCGACTTCCTGCCAAGTGTACTTGTCCACTTCACCTCTGAAGAAACGGCTGCGGTCCGTACCTTTCTCCCGAATAACCTCGGCGCGTAATGACAGTGTCGGGTCGTTAACCAGTAGCGCGCCGCCTTCGCCGGATATCACGTTCTTGGTTTCATGGAAGCTATATGCGCCCAGATCACCAATACTGCCCAAGGCTCTTCCTTTATAGGAGGCCATGACCCCCTGCGCAGCATCCTCAACCACGCGGAGACCGTGCCGGCGGGCGATCTCCATAATCGTGTCCATTTCGCATGCGACGCCAGCGTAGTGAACCGGAACGATTGCCTTGGTGCGAGGTGTAATCGCAGCCTCAATCAAGCGTTCGTCCAGGTTCAGTGTGTCTTCTCTGATATCGACAAACACCGGTATTCCACCGCGCAATACAAAAGCGTTGGCAGTGGAGACGAAGGTGTAAGAGGGCATGATGACCTCATCCCCAGGTTCAATATTCAGCAATAGGGCTGACATTTCCAGGGCAGCAGTACAAGAGTGCGTCAACAGTGCCTTTTCGCTGGCGGTGTACTGTTCAAGCCACTGATGGCAACGTCGAGTGAAGGGGCCGTCTCCAGCAAGCTTATTAAGGAACTTTGCTTCTGCAATATAGTAAAGTTCCTTTCCCGTCATGAAAGGGCGATTGAAGGGAATTTTAACGTCGCTCACTGTAGGTCTCCAGATTATTGTTTTTTGGCTAACAGCAAGAGTGAGCCGCCGAGAGGAAAGGTGATGCCTGCCTTCAAAAGGTCAAACTCTATCTTCATAACGAATTCAAGGAGCCGATTGGTCCGGTCAGAAATATCGAACTCGTTGTTTACTTCCGCATTTTTTTGACCGGGGCGCTGTTGTGCCAGCCACATCAAGGAGACGAGCAGGGTGACAAAGGATGTGACGTATTGAACCTCAAGGTCGGCGCGGCCAACCTTGTCGACAAGCTCGCGTCGAGTGTAGCGGCGCACATGACAGGCGCGTTCATCCGCCGCGGACCACAGCCACCGTTGCTGGGGAACGGTCAGCAATAGATGACCATCCTTATGCAGTGCACGGGAAAGGTTCGCCAGTACCTGTTCATCTTCATTGATATGTTCGATGACATCAAAAGCGCCAATTACATCAAATCGCGCTGCATCGTTCATGGCGCGCGCGTCCAGCTTTTCAAAGCTTGCGCCGGGCACGCGTCGACGTGCGTGCATCAGGCCTTCATCGAAAAACTCGGTGTAGGTGAGTGTCGTTTCGGGATACTCCTGCTGAATCCCTTCCAGCACAAAGCCGGTACCGCAACCAATCTCCAGGAAATTCCGGATTTTGCCGATGTGAGATTTCAGCACCCAAATGATCACGCGGTTACGGGTGCGAAACCACCAGTGGCGTGCCTCTGCCAGGGCAAGCACTTCAAAGGCGGACTTGGGGAGCGGGGTGCGATCTGGGGGCATCAATCTGGCTCTCTGTTTTAGTTTCTGTCCTGCTGGTGATTTTCCCGAATAGTATCCCACAAGTAAATAAAGCCACCGCAAGTGGCAGGGATCAGGGCCATTAGAGTGTAGTTTGCCAGGGAGGCGCCTACAGCTATATTGGCTGGTACGTCTAGTAGACCATAAAAATAAACAAAAAAACCTTCGCGTACCCCAAGCCCGCCCACTGTTATTGGAACCATGGTCAGGATGGCGATGACTGGATAGAGAGCAAAGTGCTGAATGAAGGGGATGTCATAGCCATAGGCACGAAATACCAAATACACTACCGATATCAGGGATATTTGATAGCAGCAGATAAAAAGCAGGGATGACGTGAGCGCCTGCCGGTAGGGGAAGTTTATCGTGCTGGCATGAAGCTTTTGAATATACATCAGCAATAGAGCAAGTAACGAGTTTTTGACGGTGCGGTGGCTATAAAGTGCATGGATTTTTTTGCTGGTCAATATAATTTGGGTCACTACTGCTATGCTGCTGACGGCACCGACGGTCATGATGAGCAGCGTGTAGTTGTCTGATGCAGGTAAGAAGGGCAAGGCAAAAAGGGTAAAGGTACATAACACCAATAGTCCAATCATGCGCTCAATAATTACCGTACTGCCTGCGGTACCCCGCTTTTTCGGGTGGCGTCGTTCGATGTGAAGCATACGAAAGGCATCCGCTCCCTGTGTTGAGGGTAAAATCAAACCTTGAAATTGAGAGATCAGATTTATTTTCCAGAGGTTTGTTAACGCTTCGTCAATCGAATTGAGCCGCAGGAACACTTGCCAGCGGTTGGCAGAAAAAAAAGAACTCAAAGTGATTGGGATAACAGCAGCCAGCGCAAGGTAGTGCCATGCTGTAATGTCGCTGATTAATGCCGTTAGTTTAAGGTCAAATGTGTGTATGAGAAATGCACAGATAAAAAACGCGATCAACAATTTCAAAAACGTCAAAGGCATGCAGGGTGCTCAACGTAGGAGGGTGAGGCTAACGCTATGTAGATAATAGGCTGGTGAACCCTGTCACGGTCGAGAACGGCATGAGGGAGAGTGAGCATACTGTCTGCCTCCCTCCCTTACATGACAAGGGATGTCGGTTATTGCAGTTTTGATTTTATGTAATCGGCCAGGTCATTGATGGATTTAAGGTCTTCAATATCCTCGTCAGGGATCTCGATGGCGTAGTGATCCTGGATAGACAGAATGATGTTGAACATGCCGAGAGAGTCAATGCCCTGGTCGCTCAGGTTGATGTTGTCGCGCAGCGTTGAGGCATCTGCTACAACATCAGCCTGGGAAATAATGTTGATAAGTTGTTCTTTTGTCTGGGGCATGGTTAGTAATTCATCGTATAGGTGTTGAAGTTACCCCGGCCGGTACGTTTGTACTGCGGGAGGGAAGCTTGGTGGCATCGCTGGCAGTTGACGAGGTTGTCTGCAGGCTACTGAGCTGAACGGTGGTCATGTTGCCACACTCCATGCAACAGAGGGGGCTGCTCTGTTGCCTGCTTCAAAAAGATGCCGCACATTAGCAGCTGTCGTGAGAGGCGTGTAGTGTTGATCGTCGAGCCATAAGCTTCGCTGAACTGGTACCTCGCCTTACTGCAAGGTTCGAATGCTAGCGGTAGGCTACTCGACCTTGAGGGCGCTGAAGTAGAGCATGCCGATATGTTCTGCATTGAGCTCAATGCGACTACGGGTCAATCGAGTGCCCAGCGTCTGCTCAAGTGTCAGCCCTACCCCGCTCAAGTCAGAACACGGCGGCCACTTTGGGCTTTCCCAGCGACAGAAGACCCATTGGCTGCCACTGGGTATGCTCAATTCCTTGAGATGCAGTGCCTTGTTCATGGATACCAGCACTTCGATCGGAGAGAAGTCATCTGGCATGGTCGTCAGGGTCACTGACCGATGGGCGGGTGTGAAAACACATTGTTTTTCAACCAGCGACTCGTCGTAAGCACGTCGTGTGTCGGCGCAACCTTCGCCTTGAATCAATTTGCCTTCATGATCAATACCATCGAGTTGAAAGGTGAAGGTAGCGACAGCCTCACCCGGCAATGATCGAGGGGTTGATCTAGGCCACCAGTGACAGGTGAGTAGATGTTTGGTCATTCTACTGATTCTGAAGTCCAGCTTTTCGATCCGTGCGTGCGGTGCGTGGTGAGTGATGGCCTGCATCGTGGCATTGAGCATGTCGGACCCTTGTATGTAGGTTCGTTCGCCTTTGAATCCCAGTGATAGCTCGATGAAGTGCATCACTTTTGTTTCCTGAGGTGGGCTGTCATGTTAGCCCTGTGATTGATTGCGAAGTTTCCAGAAACGACGCCGTTTGGGGCGATGTCGCCGATGACAACCGAGCCCATTTTTATTTGTACCGCGTCGCCAATCACAAGGCCCTGTGCGATGGAGCAAGAGGCGCCAACCCATGCGCCGGTCCCCAGGCGTGTGCGTCCTGCAATAACGGTATTGCCAGAAATCACAGAGTTCTTGCCAATCACGGCGCCATGACCAATGTTGGTCATGATGCCGATCTGGCAATTTTCGCTGATGGTTGTCGGCTGCTGGAACAAGGACCTCGCGATTACTGCGCCAGCAAGTATCTGGCAACCCGATTCAATGCGTACACCGCCCTGATGTTTAACCACCATCAGCGTGCCGTTGTCGTTGCGTAGCGTGATCAAGCCTTCGGCGCCTACAACGGCATTTGAACCGATGTAGACATTGTCTCCGATCTCGACAGGGCCTTCGATCACCACATTTGCTGAAATTTCGACATTGTTACCCAGTGTGGCCAGTGGCGAGATAACGGCGCTGGGGTGCAGCGTGCAATTGTCGCCGATGCGCGGTGCTTGCGCAGCTGCGCACTTTGTCTCTTCACTCAAACGGTTGTAGAGGCGGAAAAAAGAGGTGCGTGGGTCGGCACAGAATACAATTGATTTTTCAGTCGCTAACTCTTCATTTTTTAAACTTTCGGGGCACAAGGCACACGCGACGTTGGGCGTAGCCAAAGCCTTTTGCAAATAGTGCAAGTTCTGACAGTACACCAGTGCGCCTGGTGTTTGCGCATCGATTTCGTCGAGGTGTGCAAAGACCCCATTGTTTAAAATGTGTTCAGCAGGGAAATAATCCACGACGCGGTAAGCGGATGTCATCTTTACTCCACATGCTCTTCAATAATGGGGAATTGACTAAGGTGGGTTGCATTTTCGACCAGTCTTCCGAGGTACTCGCCTTGCACACCTAGTGCCAGAAGGATGTTACCGGCGAGGAATGACAGCAAGATCGCGAGCGATGCCCAGCCTGGCACTATTTGATCGGTCAGGAGGGTGCGCAGCAGAACATACATAGCGAATAAAATGCTCGACGCGCTGACCAAAAAGCCCCAGATCGACACGTAGCGAAGTGGTAACAGGGAGTAATTGACGATAAGGAACGAAAGCGTTTTGAACATCTTGCCAAGGGTATAAGTGCTTGGGCCGCCATCGGCGCGCGGCGCGTGGCGAATGCTCACGTTCGCCATCATGCTGACGGGCACCGAATTAAAAAGCATCGCGGCGATATGTGGGTGTGAGCCCTGATATCTGGCGAGCTGTCTTGCCACCTGTTGACTCATGGCCCTGTAGCTCGAGAGGCTGAAACCGGTCGGTTTGCCCATGACCTTGCTAACCAGTTTCTGGTTGATGCGCGAAGCCATGTTGCGCCAGGCGCTGTGCTGTTTTTCAGCCATCGGGATCTTTCCGATGACGACATGCTTGCCGGCTTGAAGTTGATCAATAAACAGTGGGAGGTCTTCGGGGAAGCACTGCAGGTCATCGTCGATTGTCACGACACAGCGTTTGCAGGCATAGCCGATGCCGCACAACGTAGCATGTTGTTGCCCCTTGTTCTTCGCGAAGCGAACGACTTTGACTCTGCGGTCTTGTTCGTGCAGTGCCAGAGCGGCAAGCCACGTCTGGTCCGGGCTCGCGTCATCGACAAGAATAATCTCCCAGTCGTCGCAAATCTGATCAAGAGTCGCGCGCGCGCGTTCGTAAAATTGCGGGAGCGTACTTGCGCTTTTATAAACGGGTACCACCAAGCTTACTGAGACGGTTTTATCAATCACCTTGAGCCTCATCCTGATCATTCGATTGTGCGATGACGCATGCTGCTAACGCGTCCTGCCTGGATTTTACAGGCTTGTAGAGTTGTTGTTTGCTACTTGGCATCACGTGCAGAGGGGGGAGGGTATGCTATATGCCAACCGATTGGTAATCCTCAGGGAACCGGCCACCGAACACATGAACTACATTACTGCTCATGTAAAGTGGGCCATCAGGCTCTACCAGCCGCCAGGCGTCGGACAACTGTGTACAGGGCACCGAACGAAGGCGGCTGTGCGCGGGGCACTTTCGGGTGCGCCGGGCTCCTGAACCAACGCTGTCATCCCACAAAGTTTCACGTTGTCCGGCACAGACGAAGCATAGGCTGACCGCCAAAGGTCACGTCCCCGCGCCTCAACCCTCAGGAATAAAAAAATGATCGCAACCCTCGTCAAAGTCTCGCTGCTTGCCGGTGCTTTGTTGTTGAGCGCCTGTTCGGGTGTGAGTTCTCATCGTGATTATTCCGCCGACTCGGTGCAGCCAGCCGGGTTTGGCCCGGGGCCGACCAGCAGCAATCCCGACAAGATGAATTTCCATGGCAGTGCGCTCGGCAATAGCTTCGGCGAATACGGCTCAGGTTTGCTGCACGACGATTGATACGCGCTCCGCAATGAAGAAGGGCGCTCCTTTGGGGGCGCCCTTTGTTGTGCGAAAAAAACGATCCGTTACTTGGCGTCAGGCACCGCCAGCCATTGGCGCAGAATCTTCTGGTAGTTGCCTGTCGCCTTGGCCAGGTGCAGCCACTGATCGACGTACAGCTTCCAGGTGATGTCGTCGCGGGGCAGCAGGTAGGCTTTTTCGCCGTATTGCATGTAGTGCGTGGGGTTGACCGCGCACAGGCCCGGCTTGAGCTTCTGCTGATACAGCGCCTCGGATGCGTCGGTGATCATCACGTCGGCTTTTTTATCCAGCAGTTCCTGAAAGATGGTCACGTTGTCGTGCAACTTCAATTGCGCCTTGGGCAGGAAGGCGTGGACGAAGGCTTCGTTGGTACCGCCGGCGGGTTCGACCAGGCGAACCGTTGGCCGGTTGATCTGTTCGACGGTCTGGTACAGCGCCTGGTCTTCGCAGCGCACCAGCGGGATTTTGCCGTCGACGTCCAGGATGCTACTGAAGAAGGCTTTTTTCTGCCGTTCCAGGGTGACCGAGATGCCGCCCATGGCGATGTCGCACTTGCCGGCGAGCATGTCGGGCATCAGGGTTTTCCAGGTGGTGGGCACCCACTCGACCTTGACGCCAAGGCTGTCGGCCAGGGCTCGCGCCATGGCGATGTCGATGCCGGAGTATTCGCCGTCCTCGGCTTTGAGGGTGTAGGGCTTGTAGTCGCCGGTGGTACAGACGCGCAGCTGTCCCTGTTGCATGACGCTGTCCAGATGCGAAGGTTCTGCCTGGGCGCCAAGGGAGAGTGCGAGCAAGCCGCCGAGCATCATTGCTCTTTTGATTTTCGTCATTGTTATCGGGCTTTTGTGCTGGAGTGGTTTTGAAAGGGGAGTGTAGTGAAACTTTCACCGGTGTGAAAAATCAACGCCCCTGAAGATGACTCACTCCACTTCCGGGCTCAACGTACCCAGCCACGCCACCAACCCCAAAATCAATATCGCCGCGGCCATTTCCACCCACACACTGCGTCGAAGTGCATGGGCTGCCACGCGATACTGGCCCTCTCGCAACGACCGCTCCAGCAAGGGGCCAAGATAAAAGCGGTTCAGCGCCGCCAACACCAGCATCCCGGCAAACAGCAGTACTTTGATCGCCAGCAAAACTCCGTAGTGGCTGAGTAAAACCTCATCGAGCTTCGGCCCGACAATGAAGAGGTAGTTCACCACGCCCGTCACGGTGATGATCACAACGACCAGCGCACCGACAAGCTCAAATCGCCTGACTGCGTGAGCCAGCAACCGTATGTGCGCTTCGGTTTGCAGGGCCCGGGGTTGCGCCATCAACGCAAACGCCAGCAACGCGCCGAGCCAGACACCCGCCACCAACAGGTGCAGGATGTCCGTAGCGAAATGCCAATAACGGCGACTGCCTTCGTCCATGGCGCCATGCCCGCTCCAGGCCAGGCTGGCGAGGGCGATGCCGCCGGCCGTGGCGGCGATCACCAGGCTGATGCCGGGCGCGCGTGGGTTGAACATCAACGCCAAACCCGCGACCGCTAATGCAATCATCCGCACGGCCCAGGCCAACCCGACGTCTGTCTCGAACAGCATCATTTCGAGGTGAGGGCGCAACTCGGTAACGTCTGATTCACCGCTCATGACGCGGACCATCAGCACCATGCCGGCGATGGACAGCAGCGCGCCGAGCCCGGCTGTTCCCGTCAATAGCCGGCGAAAGGGCAAGACTGTCCCGGATAGCCGTTCCTGTCCCTTGAAGCTGTAGAGCCCGAACAGCGCCACGCCAAACAACAACATCAAATCCACATACAACACAAACCGCAGCACGACGTTGGCCGAGTCGCTCATCGATCATTTCACTTTGAAGGTGACGTTGCCGGTGATCGGGTGGGTGTCCGACGACACCGCGCGCCATTCGACCTTGTAGGTACCGGCAGCCAGGGGCGCTGCCGGGATGATGAACATGGTCTTCGGATCGCTGCCGCCGCTGACTTTGGCCTTGACCGGCATTGGGGCGTGGGCCATGCCGGCCATTTCGGTCATCAACAGTTTTGCACCGGAAAACTGGGTGACGAGGTTTTCGGAGAAGTGCAGTTCGATCTTGTCGGGTGATGCACCTTCTACGCCTTCCGCCGGGGTGGAAGAGAGTAGTTTGGGGTGCGCTTGAGCGAGGGTGCTAACAAGCAGGCCGCTGAGCAACGCGACTGCGATAGCGGTGGGTTTGAAGATGCGCATGCAAGGTCCTTTACCGCTCGAAGCGGTTGTTGTTGGTTTTGGGTGAGTCTGTTCAGAACCACATCCGAACACCGAGCACGAGGCGGGTTTCGCTGCGGTCCTCACCTTCGTCGTTAGCGTAGTCGGCGGTGTTGCCGTAGGTGCGGTTCCAGGTCACGCCGAGGTAGGGCGCGAATTCCCGGCGGATTTCGTAGCGCAGGCGCAAGCCAGCCTCGGTGTTGGATAGCCCCGCGCCGATGCCCCGTTGCGGATCGTTTTTGCCGTAGGCGTTGAGCTCGACGGTCGGCTGCAGGATCAGCCGATTGGTCAGCAGGATGTCGTAGTCGCCCTCCAGCCGCACGGCGCTCTGACCGCCTTCGCCGATGAAGGCCGTGGCTTCGGCCTCGAAGTTGTACAGCGCCATGCCTTGCACGCCGAACGCGGCCCAGGTTTGCGGGGCACCGGGTTTGAAGTCCTGGCGCACGCCGCTGACGACGTCCCACCACGGGGAAATGGCGTGGCCCCACAGGGCCTGGATTTCCGCGTCCTCGGTCACGCCGTTGGTGCGCTCGCCTTCGGAGCGCAGCCACAGGCGATCAATGTCACCGCCGACCCAACCGGACAAATCCCAGGCCAGGGTGCTGCCGTCATCGGCGTCCTGCCATTCCAGTTTGTCGGCGAGGAAAAAGGAGTTGAGCGTGCTGTCATGTACGTGGTGGCCGGCGGGATCGGCATACACCGCAGCGCGATCGGCATCGGTCAGCACCGGGATCGGCGTGCGGCTTTCGCTGGGGGCGGCGGGCTGCATCTGGCCCTCGTCCATGCCTTGCATCTGGCCGTGGTCCATCTGGCTATGATCCATGCCTTGCATCTGGCCGTGGTCCATCTGGCTGTGATCCATGCCTTGCATGTCATCGCTGGCGGCCATTGCCGTCGAGGTCACGAGTGCGAAAAAAACCGGGGTGAATCGAATCATGGGGCGCACCTCATTCTTCCACGCGAACTTCACGGAACATGCCCATTTCCATGTGGTACAGGAGATGGCAGTGATAGGCCCAGCGGCCGAGCGCATCGGCCGTAACCCGATAGCTGCGCCGGGAGCCCGGTGGCATGTCGATGGTGTGTTTGCGCACCATGAACTGGCCGTTCTCGTCTTCGAGGTCGCTCCACATGCCATGCAGGTGGATGGGGTGCATCATCATCGTGTCGTTGACCAGCACGATCCGCAGCCGCTCGCCGTACTTGAGGCGCAACGGCTCTGCATCAGAGAACTTCACGCCGTTGAACGACCAGGCGAATTTTTCCATGTGGCCGGTCAGGTGCAGCTCAAGGGTGCGGCCAGGCTCGCGGCCGTCCGGGTCTTCGAAGGTGCTGCGCAGGTCGGAGTAGGTGAGTACGCGACGCCCGTTGTTGCGCAGGCCCATGCCGGGGTCGTCGAGTTTCGGTGAGGTGGACATGGCTTGCATGTCCACCAGCGGGTTGTCGGTTTCCGAGGCCGGGTGGGACTGCATGCCGGGCATATCGCCCATAGCCATGTTGCTGTGATCCATGCCCGCCATGCTGCCGTGGTCCATGCCGCCCATGCCCATGTCATCCATGGTCACCAGGGGGCGCGGGTCCAGTGGCGGCAGCGGCGCAACCAGTCCTGTCTTCACCGCCAGGGTGCCCCGTGCGTAGCCGGTGCGATCCATCGCTTGGGCGAACAGGGTGTAGGCCGCTTCGGTCGGTTCGACGATAACGTCGAAGGTTTCCGCCACGGCGATGCGAAACTCGTCGACGCTCACGGGTTTGACGTACAGGCCATCGGCGGCGACCACAGTCATTTTCAGGCCGGGGATGCGCACGTCGAAGTAGGTCATGGCCGAGCCGTTGATGAAGCGCAGCCGCAGCTTTTCCCCGGGGCGGAACACCCCGGTCCAGTTCGAATCCGGTGCCTGGCCGTTCAACAGGTAGGTGTAAGTGGCGCCGCCGACGTCCGCCAGGTCGGTGGGGTTCATCTTCATTTCGGCCCACATTTTGCGATCGGCGACGGTCGGCCCCCAGCCTTTTTCGCTGACGTCGTGGATGAAATCGCCCACGGTGCGTTTGTTGAAGTTGTAGTAATCGGACTGTTTTTTCAGCGTCTTCATCAGGCCGACCGGGTCTTCGTCGGTCCAGTCGCTGAGCATCACCACGTAGTCGCGGTCGTACTGGAACGGCTCCGGATCTTTGGCGTCGATCACCAGCGGGCCGTAGACGCCGGATTGCTCCTGAAACCCCGAGTGGCTGTGATACCAGTAGGTGCCGTTCTGGCGCACGGTGAACTGGTAGACGTACAGGCCGCCCGGTTCGATGCCCTTGAAGCTCAGCCCCGGCACGCCGTCCATGTTGGCCGGCAGCAAGATGCCGTGCCAGTGAATGGACGTGCTGTCCTTGAGTCTGTTGCGCACCCGCAGTGTCACCGTATCGCCTTCACGCCAGCGCAGCAGCGGGCCGGGGATGCCGCCGTTGATGGTCATCGCGGTGCGTGGGTTGCCGCTGAAGTTGACCGGGGATTCGCCGATGAACAGGTCGAATTCATTACCGGCCAACACCTGCGGTTCGCCGGGACTGCTGATTGCCCAGGCCGGTGTGCGCCATAACCCGAGGCCGCCGAAGAGCCCGCCGATGGCCAGGCCTTTGACGAAGGTGCGTCTTGAAGTGTGGGAGTGCATGCCGTCTGTTCCGCCCGTCAGCCTGTTGAACTTGTCGATGAGGCTAGCAGGCGGTGCCTTTCAGCTGGCTGAGGCGAAGATTACAGTTTTGACAGGTTGGGCGTCGCTTACCGGCGTGAAGTGGACTTTTCCCTTGAGGCCACCGTGTCGCCGCTGCAGTTGATGTAGGACGATGACTTCAGCCAGCGTTGGTCCGGGTAGTAGGAAAACAACAACTGCCCGTCCTTCATCGAATCAATCAGCCGATGGGCAATCGCCGGTCTGACGGCCGGGCAACCCAGGCTGCGGCCGATGCGGCCATTGGCGCGGGCCAGCACCGGGCTGACATAGGGCGCGCCGTGAATGACGATGGCCCGGTCAAAGGCGTTATCGTTGAAGCCGGGCTCCAGGCCTTCCATGCGCAACGAGTAACCGTTCTGGCCGAGGTAGCTTTGCTGGGTGCGGAACAGACCGATGCTGGTGGCGTGGCTTTCGTTGCGGTTGGAGAACAGCGTGGCCATGTTTTCACCGCTGTTGCGGCCATGGGCGACCAGTTCGTGAAACAGCAACTTGCGCCGTTTAAGGTCGAAGACCCACAGCCGTTGTTCGGTCGAGGGCAGGGAGTAATCGATCACCGCCAGTCGTTGGGCGGGGGCGACACCTTGGGCACGGCTGCATTGAGTGGCACGAACGGCCAGGGCAATCACTTTGGCGTCGGCGCCGGGTGCTGCTTTGACCAGCGCGTTTTCAAGCGAATCGGCGTAGGCTGACGTTACTGAAAGGCACGTCAGTAAAATGGCAAATAAAAGGCCAAAGCGGATTAGCGCCATAGTCGGGTCTCATCATGATAATTTCGAGTCTAGCAGCGAGCGGAAAACTAGCCGTTTGAAACGGGGGATTAAGGATTATCCATGGTGCAGTTAACAAGGTCATTCGTCATAAGCCGCATATTTTTTATGGGCTTTCTGATCAGCGGTGCAGCGTTTGGGCAAGTTTCGCCGATTGAGCCGGTATCTGCGGCGAGCAGCACAATCGATGCCGCGGCGCCCGACGACGCGGTCGGCCAAGCGATTCAAGCGACCCTGGAACCGCTGCGATCGGCCTTTCCGCCGTTGCTCACGTCCAGGCGCCATCAGCGTGTGGATGTCAGTCGGGTGGTGCTGGATTTCTATATGCATCGCAACTATCGCGCCGCGTGGACGGATGATCGTGACGTGGCGCAATTACTCAAGAGCCTCGAAGCCACCCGGATCGACGGCCTGAATCCGGCGGATTTCCGCATCACCGAACTGGCTCAGGCCCATGAGTCGCTGGTGGCGGCCATGCCTTCCACGGCGCAACGGGCGATGTTCGACATGGCGGCGACCCGCACGTTCATCACCGCGCTGCTGCAACTGCGCCGGGGTAAAGTCGATCCGTCGCGGCTGGACATTCACTGGAATTTCGATCCTGCCGGCGGCAATGCCCACGAGGACATGAACAACCTGTTCGCCGCCCTCGATGCCCATGACGTTGCGCGTGCATTCGCCGATGCGCCTCCTCAGGAAGAGATTTACCGCAATTTGCGTGAAGGCCTGGCCCGGTTGCGCCAGGTCCATGATGCGGGCGGCTGGCCGAAAGTCACTGAAGGGCAATCGCTCAAGCCCGGCATGGACGGGGTGGCGGTGGCTCAATTGCGTGCGCGTCTGGTGGCGGGCGGTTACCTGGACGCGCACCTGTCGAAAAAAGCCGGTTACGACGACAAGGTCATTGCCGCGGTGAAGAAGTATCAGACCGAGCAGTACCTGGGGGCCGATGGCGTGGCGGGGGCGGTGACGTTGGCGGCGCTGAACGTGCCGGTCGAGGCGCGGATCGATCAGGTGCGGGTCAACATGGAGCGCGCCCGGTGGCTTTTGTACAAACTGCAGGGCACGTTTGTGATCGTCGATATCGCCGGATACAAGGTGGCGATGTACCGTGACGGTCTGCCGATCTGGCGTTCGCGAGTGCAGGTTGGCAAGCCGGTGCGCAGTACGCCGGTATTCCAGGCCGAAATCACCTACATCACGTTCAACCCGACCTGGACCGTGCCGCCGACCATCCTCAAGCAGGACGTGATTCCGAAAGTCCAGAACGATCCGGGTTATCTGGCGGCCAACCGGATTCGCGTGCTGGATCGCGAAGGCAATGTGCTCGATCCGTCGAGTGTTGACTGGAGCAACCCGCGAGGCATCCACCTGCGTCAGGATGCCGGCCCCGACAGTTCGCTGGGGCAGGTGGTGATCCGCTTCCCCAACGACTATGCGATTTACCTGCATGACACGCCGCACCGCGAGCTGTTTGCCAAAACGGTCCGGGCCACCAGTTCAGGCTGCATCCGCGTGGAAAACCCCTTGCAACTGGTCGAGCTGTTGTTTAACGACCCGGTGCGCTGGAACAGCGCCGGGATTCAAAAACAGTTGGCCAATGGCAGGACCGAGAACATCCCGCTACCGGTGAAAGTGCCGGTGTTGTTGGCTTACTGGACCGTGGACCTGAGCAATGACGGGCGGGTGACGTTCAAGCCCGACATTTATGATTACGATGCCAGGGTGCTGCAGGGCTTGAGTCAGCCTACGAAATTGCCAGCTCTGGACTTGCGTCGCGCAGAGATACCGCTGGTGGTGACGGGGCAGAACAAGCTGTAGCGAAAGACTGGAAACGGGCGGCGGAGCGTATTACTGATCACTTAACACACGAAACCTGTGGGAGCGAGCTTGCTCGCGTTGGCGGACTGTCAGGCACCCCTTACGTGACTGTCCAACCGTCATCGCGAGCAAGCTCGCTCCCACAAGATTTGCGGTGTTCAAACGCTTAACTGACTGGCATTAGCCCCTAAAGCGCCAGCCCTTGCTGGACCACGACAAGCAGATCGGTTTCAGTCAGCGCCACTGCGTCCAGCTGTGTGGTGGCCTGCTCGATCGTTTGTAGCCACCAGTGTGTTTCACCGTGTTCGTCCACGGTGCGCAACAGGGCGAGTTCGTTGTCTGTTGTGTGGATCTCGACCCGCCCCTCACCGTCGGCGGTGAAGCGTGCAACCGGGTCAAAGGTAATGCTGTGCCCGTTGCCGGTGATCACCAACTGGTCGATAGCGTAGTCGCAAGCGTCGCCATCGGGGTGGCTCTCGAAGACGTGGGTGGGGTTGCGCCGCAGGATCAGGCCAGCTTCGGTCAAGGGCTGTAGCCAGGTCTCTATCCGTTGATACAGTTCGTAGACCTGGCCCGGCCAGCCATCGATCGCCTGATCCGCGCTGGTCAGCCGTGTCTGTTTCAGTTTTGCGGCTAGTTCGTCTGCCTTGCTCATGTCGATTCCCTGTATTGAGGTTTGTTTAATCGTAGCTCGTTGACGCACAGGCAGCGCTTGCCCTGGGTCATGTTTGCAGCGCAGGCAGGGTGCGGACGTTGTGTCCGGGCAGCACCGACGGGCGGTGTGATACCGCTGGGCAAGTGGCCACCCATTTGTCCTGGATAACCCCGTAAACTACGCCACCCGAAGACTGAGGGCTTTGGGGCGTTGCCCATGCCTTGCCCCCGACAGGATGAACTTTTGCCCACGCGCTTTAACGACCCGGACCACGCCCCTGGCATCGCATTGAAACGCATACCGCTGCGCAAGGCCGCGGTCTTGTTCATTGCCACGGTGTGCCTGTGCCTGTGCGGTTTGCTCTACCTGCAATTGGAACAGTCCCGTCGCCACGACCTGAGCCTGGCGCAAGTGGCGTCTTCGAACCTGACGCGGGCCATGGCGCAGCAAGCCGAAGACACTTTCATGAAGGCCGACCTGGTGTTGACCAGCCTGGTGGACTGGATTCAGGTCGACGGGTTCGGCCCGGACCAACAGCCACGCTTGCAGCAGACCTTCGCTCGGCGCGTGCTGGCGCTGGATCAGTTGCACGGCATCCTGCTGTTCGACCAGAAGGGCCAGTGGGTGGTGACCTCGTTTGAAAATCTGCCTCGGGGGCCCGGCGTCGCCGATCGCGAGTACTTCAAGTATCACCAGCAGAACGTATCGTCGGTGGCGCATATCGGCCCGGCCATTCGCAGTCGGGAAAATGGTGAGTGGATCATTCCGGTTTCCAAACGGGTCAACGACAAGAACGGCCGTTTCCAGGGCGTATTGCTGGCCGGGATCAAGATGTCGTACTTCGACCAGTTCTTCAAAAGCTTCAGCCTCGACGACAACGGCTCGATGTTTCTCGGCTTGACCGATGGCACGCTGTTGGCGCGTCGACCTTTTGTGGAGGCGCAGATTGGCACGTCGTTGGCCCAGAGCGAGATTTTCCAGAAGTCCCTGCCACTGGCCAGCTCCGGCAATGCGATGTTCACATCCATCATCGATGGTGTGACACGCCTTTACGGTTACCGACAGCTGGAGGCGTATCCGCTGGTGGTCACGGCGGCATCGTCCACGGAATCCATTCTCGCGGGCTGGTACGACACGGCGTTTCGCTCCAGTCTCATTGTTGCCCTGGTATTGCTGGGCGTGGGGCTGTTCGGGTGGGTGTTCCTGCATCAGGTGCGTGTTGGCGAGCGGGTCGAGTCGGATTTGCGCAGGGCACAGCAAGCGCTGGAGCTGATCGCCACCCACGACAGCCTGACCGGATTGGCCAACCGCCGATTGTTCGAGCGGGCGCTGGACGTCGAGTTCGGGCGCGGCGCCCGGCAGGCGAGCCCTTTGAGCCTGATCATGCTCGATATCGATTACTTCAAGCGCTACAACGACACCTACGGCCACGTGGTGGGGGATCACTGTCTGGCCGAAGTGGTACGCGCGCTGAAGAGTTGCTGCCACCGCAAGGCCGATCTGGCGGTGCGTTACGGCGGCGAAGAGTTTGCGGTGCTGCTGCCGGACACCGACATCCACGGCGCCATGACGATTGCCGAGCAGATCCGCCGCAGCGTCATCGACAAGAACATCAGCCACACCGGCTCGCCCAATGGCTACGTGACGGTGAGTCTTGGTTGCTATTCGTTCGTGCCGTCGGGGCGTGACAGCATGGATGTGTTTGTCGAGCGGGCGGATGCGGCGTTGTATCAGGCCAAGCATTCGGGGAGAAACCGCGTGGCAACGTTGTCGATGGCCGGTGGCGTCGAGGCGTTGATGCGCTCCGACCGTTGAGGTGCTGTTGCTGCCGGTGGTCTGTCTCCCTGGTCTGGCGGAATTGATCGTCTAGAGTTCCGATTGTTCTGTCGATCCCGGCAGACATCCACTCGCATGGACGATCGCCAACATGTTGATACCTCAAACGTTGACAGCCGTTGCTTTGACCGTCGCAGCCACTGCCATCTTTCCGCTGGCCAGCCACGCGCAATCGAAAATCACCGCCGAAGAAGCTCACTCGATCGGCGTGGATGCCTACATCTATTTTTACCCGCTGCTGAGCATGGACGTCACTCGCAAGCAGTTCACCAACATCGAGCCGGGCAAGGAGTTCGGTAAAGGCCCGATGAACATGTTTGTGAGTGTGCCGCAGTACCCGCCTGCCGATTTCAGAGGGGTGGTGCGCTCTAATTTCGACACGTTGTATTCGATTGCCTGGCTGGACTTGACCAAGGAACCGCTGGTGATCGCCGCGCCCGATACCGATGGGCGTTTCTACCTGTTACCGATGCTGGATATGTGGACCGACGTATTCGCTTCGCCGGGCTGGCGCACCACGGGCACTGAGGCCGGGCAATTTCTGGTGACGCCGCCGGGATGGACCGGGACGGTGCCCGCCGGGATGAGCCACCTGCCGGCGCCAACTCCGTTTGTCTGGGTCATCGGCCGTACCAAGACTGATGGCGCGGCGGATTACGCGGCGGTGCACAAGATCCAGGCCGGTTACACGGTTACGCCGTTGTCCCGGTTGGGCAAGGAGCCTGAAGCCGTCACCGTGAAGGTCGACCCGGCGGTGGACATGAAAACGCCACCGAAGATTCAGGTCGATTCCATGTCGGCTGCCAACTACTTCACTTACGCTGCCGAACTGCTGAAAGTGAATCCGCCGCACAGCACCGACCAGCCCATGCTGGCGCAGATCAAACGGATCGGCATCGAACCCGGCAAGTCGTTCGACATGGACACGCTGGATCCGCAAATCCAGGCCGCGCTGCAAAGGGTGCCCCAGGATGCGCAGGCCTTGATGACCTGGAAAGTGCCGACCCTGGCGCGAGAGGTCAATGGCTGGTCGATGAACACTGACACCATGGGCGTCTATGGCAACTACTACCTCAAACGCGCCATCGTTACGCAGGTGGGGCTCGGTGCCAACCTGCCCGAGGACGCGATTTATCCGTTGAACATCGGCGACAGCAACGGCAAGCCGCTCGAGGGCGCAAACAAGTATGTGCTGCATTTCAACAAGGGCGAGGCGCCGCCAGTGAATGCCTTCTGGTCGATCACCCTGTATGACCCGGAAGGGTTCCAGGTCGCCAACTCACTCAATCGTTTTGCGGTCAGTAGCTGGATGCCGTTCAAGAACAACGCCGATGGCTCGCTGGATCTCTACTTCCAGAACGAAAGCCCTGGCAAGGATCTGGAGGCCAACTGGCTACCGGCACCCAAAGGGCCGTTCAACCTGACCATGCGTCTGTACGGCCCGAAAGCCGAGGCGCTGAATGGCAAGTGGAACCCGCCAGCGGTCAAGCCGATGTAGGCCTCAGGTCACTAAAAGCGGCCAATGACGGCATGTCATTGGCGGCTTTTGCCTGTCCAGCTACCTGTTCCGCCGCCAGCACCGCCGGTTCCGCCACCGGGCGCACCGGTGCCGCCGCCCGCGCCACTGCCCGGGCCATTGACGCCGGTGCTGCCGCTTGACGAGCCGGGGCTCTGTCCGCGCCCGTTATTACCCGAGGGATCGCTGGGCCTGTTGTTGTCTGGCAGCAGAGTTGAATTGCGGGTTGCGCCGGGTGCCGTACCGGTCGCGCCAGGACCATCGCCGGACGCCGCAAACGTGGCCAGGGACGTAGCCGACAACCATCCGGCCATGACCAGCGAAGTCATTTTTCTGTTCACCATGGTCGTCTCCCGGGATGAGTCGTTACCTGATGTTAGTGTGAAGGGGCACGCGGTTGGTGCCGCCCCGGTTGACGAGTGGCACGGGGCCTCAGGGGGCCACCGATCCATGGCCAAACGAGAACCCTGTGGGAGCGGGCTTGCCCGCGAAAGCGACAGGTCAGGCAAATGGTTGGCCACTGATACGGCGCCATCGCGAGCAAGCTCGCTCCCACACAGCTCTCAGCGTCAGCAAGGCCTATGATCGACCAGCTTGCGCTCAAGGTGCTAGCGCCCCCGGGATCGCTGACGCAACCTGCGAAACCTGCCGGTGTCACACGTCAGGCACCTCGTCCTCAGGAGTGTCCGTTCATGAAAAAGTTGCGGATCGCCACGTTCAACGTCAATGGCCTGCGCGCACGCCTGCCGAATCTGTTGGCCTGGCTTGAGCGGGAAAAACCGGATATCGCCTGCCTGCAGGAATTGAAGGCAGTGGACAGCGCATTCCCGGCGGCTGAGCTTGAAGCGGCCGGCTACGGCGCCATCTGGCAGGGTCAGGCGTCCTGGAACGGCGTGGCGATCCTGGCGCGGGATGCGCAGCCGCTGGAAAGCCGACGCGGGTTGCCCGGCGATGACAGCGACAACCATAGTCGGTATCTGGAAGCCGCTGTCCACGGAGTTCTGGTGGGTTGCCTGTATTTGCCCAACGGCAACCCGCAACCGGGGCCGAAATTCGATTACAAGCTGGCGTGGTTCGAACGGCTTATCCGTTACGCGCAGACGCTTGAAGGCAGCGAACATCCGGTGGTGCTGGCGGGGGACTACAACGTGGTGCCCACCGACCTGGACATCTACAACCCGCGCTCCTGGCTCAAGGACGCCTTGCTGCAACCGGAAAGTCGCGAGTGCTACCAGCGGTTGCTGGACCAGGGCTGGACCGATTCATTGCGGCACTTGCATCCACAGGATCGGCTCTACACGTTCTGGGATTATTTCCGTCAGCACTGGCAGAAAAACTCGGGGCTGCGCATTGACCATCTGCTGCTCAACCCGGCCCTGAGTCCGTATCTGCAAGACGCCGGGGTGGATGCGTGGGTGCGCAACGAGCCCCATGCCAGTGATCACGCGCCGACCTGGATTCAATTGGGCTCGCACAAGCGGTGTTGAGTGTTTTCATACCGGGTGATTGGCTAAATCAATTGTCGGCGGCAATGCTTGATCCCGTATACATAGCGGCCACTGGCGGAGCAATCCGCCGCTGCGTGCAAAAGGACTGAACGATGAGCGAGCCACGCCTGACCGACCGTGCTTTGTATCTGCAACGCCTGGGCTTCGATGCACCTCCAGCACCGACACTGGAAACCTTGCGCCAGCTGCAACTGCGCCATACCGGCGTTTTCCCGTTTGAAAACCTCACCACATTATCCGGCGAGCCGGTGCTGATCGACTTGCCGTCCATAGAGCAGAAGGTCTTGCACGATGGTCGTGGCGGTTACTGCTACGAACTCAACAACCTGTTCCTGGCCTTGCTACAGGAATTGGGTTTCGACGCCCGTGCCATCAGCGGCCGGGTGGTGATGGGTCAGCCGGAGGGCTCCTGGACTGCCCGGACCCACCGCCTGAGCCTGGTCATCATCAATGACGTGCGCTACATCACCGACGTCGGCTTCGGCGGCATGGTACCGACCGCGCCCCTGTTGCTTGATACCCGCGCCGAACAACCAACCCCGCACGAGTCGTATCGCATCGATCTGCACGTCGACGGCTTTACCCTGCGCGCCAACGTTGCGGGTGAATGGCGAGCGATGTACATCTTCGACCTGCAACGCCAGGAAGATATCGATTTTGCTGTGGGCAACTGGTACGTCTCGACCCACCCCGAGTCGTCTTTCGTCAAGCAGTTGATGGTGGCACGCACCGGGGAGGGGTGGCGACGCACGCTCAACAATGGCAGCTTCGCGATTCACCGGATTGGCCATGACAGCGAGCGGCGGGAGGTGACGGACGTTCAGGAACTGATTGGCCTGCTGGGCAGCGAGTTCGGCATTCGCGTACCGGAACAGGCGCAATTGGCACGGACTCTGAAACGATTGATCGCAGCGCCGCAGTAACAGGCTGATCCTGGGCATCGCACAGAGCTGATCCGATTGATCGGCCCTTTGTGTTTCAGGGTCGAACACCCGGCTCCATCACCCGTTGGATTTCGCGCAAGGCCTCTGCCAGTTTCTGCTCCAGCCCCTTGAGTTCGGCAGGGGTGAGGGTTTGTTTCAGGTGTGCGCTCTTGCCTTCGTTGAGCAGGGCTCGGCGCAAGGTATTGTTGATCACCGTCTGGTAGCCGTACCCCTCGTGTTCTGCCAGTGTGCGGGCTGCTTCGATGACTGCGTCATCGAGCATGATGGTAATGCGGGTCTTGCCTTTGGCGGGCGCCACGGCCCCGCGCCTGGCGTTACTGAAATCGTATTCGTCTTTCATCGGTCATGCCTCCAGGTACTGACGACGCTCGCTTTTGGTGGCGATGCGCGCGGAAATGATTCGAACGAAATTCGGATCGCGGTGGGTGTACACGACAACCAGCAACCGGCCTTTGGCGTCCAGCCCCAGGGTGATCCAGCGTTGTTCATCATGGTGGTTGTCCTCGATGGTCAGCGCTCGCTCGTCATGGAATACCGGTTCAGTCTCTGCGAGGCTGATGCCTTGGTGCTTGAGTTTGTTGGCTGCGTTCTTGGCCTTGTGGAACTGAATTTCGAATGACTTCATTATGCATACTTTATATGTATATAGAAGAGGCGGGCCTTACCGATGGTCGCCAGGAATTCAAAAGACTAGTCAGCACGCGGGTGTGGGCGGCGAGGGATGTATTTCAAGGTTTTTGGCGTGGCCAGGAGGGTGGGTGTCAGGCGGAAATGGACAAGTATCCATTTTGTGACCGATAAGTTGTATACAACTCTATAGACATTTGTCCTATGTCTTGCATACAGTGTGCGCATAACAAAAACCAGGGAACCCCCTCCATGAAAACGCCCCATGTTTCACACCAACGGCCCGAGGACGAAAATCTTGGGATCGGCGCGAATATGGCTTATGGCCTGCAACATGTTCTGACCATGTATGGCGGTATCGTCGCGGTGCCATTGATCATCGGCCAGGCGGCCGGGCTCTCGCCGGCGGACATCGGTTTGTTGATTGCTGCTTCATTGTTTGCGGGGGGGCTGGCAACACTGCTGCAAACCCTGGGTTTACCGTTTTTTGGTTGTCAATTGCCGCTGGTGCAGGGCGTATCCTTCTCCGGCGTCGCGACCATGGTGGCGATTGTCAGCAGTGGCGGGGAGGGCGGGTTTCAATCGGTGTTGGGGGCGGTGATAGCGGCGTCCCTGATCGGGTTGCTGATAACCCCGGTGTTCTCGCGTATCACCAAGTTCTTCCCGCCGCTGGTGACCGGCATCGTGATTACCACCATCGGCCTGACGCTGATGCCGGTAGCCGCGCGCTGGGCAATGGGCGGCAACAGCCATGCGCCGGACTTCGGCAGCATGGCGAACATCGGTCTGGCGGCGGTAACGCTGGTGCTGGTGCTGTTTCTGAGCAAAATCGGCAGTGCGACCATCTCCCGCCTGTCGATTCTGTTGGCCATGGTCATTGGTACGGTGATCGCGGTGTTCCTTGGCATGGCGGATTTCTCGTCCGTAACCCAGGGCCCGATGTTCGGCTTCCCGACGCCGTTCCACTTCGGCATGCCGACCTTCCACTTCGCTGCGATCCTGTCGATGTGCATCGTGGTGATGGTGACGCTGGTGGAGACCTCGGCGGACATTCTGGCCGTCGGTGAGATCATTGGCACCAAGGTTGACTCCAAGCGCCTGGGCAACGGTCTGCGCGCCGACATGCTGTCGAGCATGTTCGCGCCGATCTTCGGTTCCTTCACCCAGAGCGCCTTCGCCCAGAACGTCGGTCTGGTGGCAGTCACCGGCATCAAGAGCCGCTACGTGGTGGCCACCGGCGGTCTGTTCCTGGTGATCCTCGGTCTGCTGCCCTTCATGGGCCGGGTCATCGCCGCCGTACCGACCTCCGTATTGGGTGGCGCCGGCATCGTGCTGTTCGGTACCGTCGCGGCCAGCGGCATTCGGACCTTGTCCAAGGTCGACTACCGCAACAACGTCAACCTGATCATCGTCGCGACCTCGATTGGCTTCGGCATGATCCCGATCGCGGCACCTAGCTTCTACGATCACTTCCCGAGCTGGTTCGCGACCATTTTCCATTCGGGCATCAGTTCTTCGGCAATCATGGCCATCGTGCTGAACCTGACCTTCAACCATCTGACTGCCGGTAACTCCGACCAGCAATCGGTGTTTGCGGCCGGTACCGAGCGGGTGCTGCGTTATCAGGATCTGGCGGCGTTGCGTGAAGGGGACTACTTCAGTGACGGTAAACTGCACGATTGCGACGGCAAGGAGATTCCGGTGCTGGAATCGGAACACGGCGTGGCGGAACCACGGGCGGTCCACACGAAAAGCAGTGAGCATGTCTGACGTTCACGGCAACTGAAAAAAGCCGATCTGTCGAATAGACAGATCGGCTTTTTGCTTTTCAGGCGTTGGCTTTTCAATCGACCACAAAAAAGCCCCTGGATCTTTCGATTCAGGGGCTTTTCGATGTTGCTGTCTGGCTCCACGACCTGGACTCGAACCAGGGACCCAGTGATTAACAGTCACTTGCTCTACCAACTGAGCTATCGCGGAATGGCGCGTATCTTACTGATTCAAAAAGAGAAGTCAAGCATTGAATAACAATTGGAGCGAATCATCGGGACGGACGGTGGTTTGGCGGCGATTGGCGGTTACCAGGATCGCCCCAGAGGTCTACCATGGCCGCCCGGAAGTGGTGACACGCGCTGCCGGCCATTCGCCGAAAAGGTACGCGCCATGAATCATTTGACCCTCACACCTCGACACCACGGGGTGCACCCATGAGCATCTCTCTGATCAGCCTGCCCAAAGGTGTCGGCCCTCACGCCGAAAAGTTGTTCGACGCCATCACTCAGGCCGGCACCGCTGAAGCATTGAACCGTGCTGGCGGCAAGGCCGAAGGTTTTGTCCTGGGCCTGGAAAGCACTAAAGCGATCAAGAGCCAGGTCGCTGAATCGCTGTATGTCGCCTACGACGACGCTGCCAGCCAGCGTGCGACCGAACTGGCTTAACCGCCGAAGGTAATCGTGCCAAGCATCAGTTTGGCGTAGAGCGCCGTGGCACCCAATTGCACCAGCCACAGGGCCAGGCCGCCGAGAAACACACCGGCGGCCACTTGCATCACCAGGTTGTTGCCGCGTTTTGCCGGGGCGCGGGGGGTGAAGTGATCCAGGTCATCCAGGTCATCACGGTCGGCGCGCAGGTCATCGTTTTTCATGTGGGTTCTCGCAGGAATTCCAGGGTGTATTCAAACCTGTGGGAGCGAGCTTGCTCGCGATGAGGGCATCACATTCAACATTGATGTTGGCAGGACAATCGCTATCGCGAGCAAGCTCGCTCCCACAGTGGATAGTTGTGTGCAGTTTAGAGGGCTCGCTCTAGTTGCCGAAAATTATCTGTGACAAATAAAAAACGGGAAGCCACATGGCTTCCCGTTTTTCATTTCAAGGTGTCATCAGATGACTTGGACGATAGCGTCCGTCACAACCTTGATGTTGCTCTGGTTCAACGCGGCCACGCAGATGCGGCCGGTGTCCAGGGCGTAGATGCCGAACTCGTTGCGCAGGCGGTGAACTTGCTCAACCGTCAGGCCGGAGTAGGAGAACATGCCGCACTGACGACCGACGAAGCTGAAATCGCGCTGAGGCGCTTTTTGTGCCAGCAGGTCGACCATCTGGGTACGCATGCCACGAATGCGCAGGCGCATTTCGGCCAGTTCGGCTTCCCACTGGGCGCGCAGTTCCGGGCTGTTCAGCACTGCAGCGACAACGCTGGCACCGTGGGTCGGCGGGTTGGAGTAGTTGGTGCGGATCACGCGTTTGACTTGCGACAACACGCGCGCGCTTTCTTCTTTCGATTCGCTGACGATCGACAGGGCACCCACGCGCTCGCCGTACAGCGAGAACGACTTGGAGAAGGAGCTGGAGGCGAAGAAAGTCAGGCCCGACTCGGCAAACAGGCGTACGGCAGCGGCGTCTTCGTCGATGCCATCGCCGAAACCTTGATACGCCATGTCGAGGAACGGCACGTGGCCTTTGGCTTTGACCACGTCCAGGACGTTTTTCCAGTCCGCCGGGCTCAGGTCCACGCCGGTCGGGTTGTGGCAGCAGGCGTGCAGCACAATGATCGAGCCGTTTGGCAGCGCGTTCAGGTCTTCCAGCATGCCGGTACGGTTCACGTCGTGGGTCGCGGCGTCGTAGTAACGGTAGTTCTGCACCGGGAAACCGGCGGTTTCGAACAGCGCGCGGTGGTTTTCCCAGCTCGGGTCGCTGATCGCCACAACGGCGTTCGGCAGCAGTTGCTTGAGGAAGTCGGCACCGATTTTCAGTGCGCCAGTACCGCCAACGGCCTGGGTGGTGATTACACGGCCGGCAGCGATCAGTGGCGAATCATTGCCGAACAGCAGCTTTTGCACAGCCTGGTCGTAAGCGGCGATACCGTCGATTGGCAGGTAGCCACGGGAAACGTGTTGAGCGGCGCGAATGGTTTCGGCTTCGACAACGGCGCGCAGGAGTGGAATTCGCCCCTCCTCGTTGCAGTAAACACCGACCCCCAGGTTGACTTTGTTGGTCCGGGTATCGGCGTTGAATGCTTCGTTGAGGCCCAGGATTGGATCGCGTGGTGCCATTTCGACAGCGGAGAACAGGCTCATTATTGCGGCGGCTCTGAATGGAGAGTGGAGGGACGTGTCGCGCTCCAGCCGAATGCACTAGAGCGGTGCACAAACGGGGAGCTAGTATAGAGGCCATCCGCGATCAATGGCGACAGGCTATTCGGCTTTTAAGGTAAGTTTTTCCGATTATTTTGCGACCGTTAGTCGAAAGGCGTCGGCAATGGTTTTGCGCGATGTAGGACGTTTGCCTTGAAAGCGCTGGCAATCGGCTCCACATTGAGCACAATCCAGTTTTTTCTTCGGGCGACATCGGTCGTTTGCGGTCTTTCTCGTTCGTGCCGGTTTTGCCGGCAAGAGTGATCCAGAGGTATTTCATGTCTGAATTCCAGCTAGTCACCCGTTTCGAGCCCGCCGGCGATCAGCCGGAAGCCATCCGCCTGATGGTCGAGGGCATCGAAGCCGGGCTGGCGCACCAGACGCTGCTCGGTGTGACCGGCTCGGGCAAGACGTTCAGCATCGCCAACGTGATCGCCCAGGTGCAGCGCCCGACCCTGGTGCTGGCGCCGAACAAGACCCTGGCGGCGCAGTTGTACGGAGAGTTCAAGGCGTTCTTCCCGAACAACGCGGTGGAGTATTTCGTTTCCTACTACGACTACTACCAGCCTGAAGCCTACGTGCCGTCCTCGGACACCTTCATCGAGAAGGATGCATCGATCAACGACCACATCGAGCAGATGCGTTTGTCGGCGACCAAGGCATTGCTCGAGCGCAAGGACGCGATCATCGTCACCACGGTGTCGTGCATCTACGGTCTGGGCAGCCCGGAAACCTATCTGAAGATGGTGTTGCACGTGGATCGCGGCGACCGGCTCGACCAGCGCGAATTGCTGCGACGCCTGGCTGACCTGCAATACACCCGCAATGACATGGATTTTGCCCGTGCGACCTTCCGCGTGCGTGGCGATGTGATCGATATCCACCCGGCGGAATCCGACTTCGAGGCGATCCGCATCGAGCTCTTTGACGATGAAGTGGAAAGCCTGTCGGCGTTCGATCCGCTCACCGGTGAAGTCATTCGCAAACTGCCGCGCTTCACCTTCTACCCGAAGAGCCACTACGTGACGCCACGGGAAACCCTGATGGGCGCGGTCGAGGGCATCAAGGTCGAGTTGCAGGAGCGTCTGGAATACCTGCGCTCCAACAACAAACTGGTGGAAGCCCAGCGCCTGGAGCAGCGCACCCGTTTCGACCTGGAGATGATCCTCGAGCTGGGTTACTGCAACGGCATCGAAAACTACTCGCGCTATCTGTCCGGCCGCGAAGCCGGCGCGGCACCACCAACCCTTTACGATTACCTGCCTGCCGATGCCTTGCTGGTGATCGACGAGTCCCACGTCAGCGTTCCGCAGGTCGGTGCGATGTACAAAGGCGACCGTTCGCGTAAAGAGACACTGGTGGAATACGGTTTCCGCTTGCCTTCGGCGCTGGATAACCGGCCGATGCGTTTCGATGAGTGGGAAAGCATCAGCCCGCAGACGATTTTCGTATCGGCGACCCCGGGCAACTACGAAGCCGAACACGCTGGCCGCGTCATTGACATGGTGGTGCGCCCGACCGGGCTGGTGGACCCACAAATCGAGATTCGCCCGGCACTGACCCAGGTCGACGACTTGCTGTCGGAAATCACCAAGCGCGTCGCTCTGGAAGAGCGAGTGCTGGTCACGACGCTGACCAAGCGCATGGCTGAAGACTTGACTGATTATTTGGCCGATCACGGTGTGCGCGTGCGCTATTTGCACTCGGACATCGACACCGTGGAGCGGGTCGAGATCATCCGTGATCTGCGCCTGGGTACTTTCGATGTGCTGGTGGGGATCAACCTGCTGCGCGAAGGCCTGGATATGCCGGAAGTGTCGCTGGTGGCGATCCTCGATGCCGACAAGGAAGGTTTCCTGCGTTCCGAGCGCTCACTGATCCAGACCATCGGGCGTGCGGCACGTAACCTTAATGGCCGGGCGATTCTGTATGCCGACCGGATTACTGGTTCCATGGAGCGCGCGATCGGCGAAACCGAGCGCCGTCGAGACAAGCAGATCGCCTTCAACCTGGCCAACGGCATCACCCCCAAAGGTGTGTTCAAGGACGTCGCCGACATCATGGAAGGCGCCACCGTGCCGGGTTCGCGCAGCAAGAAGCGCAAGGGCATGGCCAAGGCGGCGGAAGAGAACGCCAAATACGAAGCGGAATTGCGTTCGCCGGGCGAGATCGCCAAGCGTATCAAGGCCTTGGAAGAGAAGATGTATGCGTTGGCGCGCGATCTGGAGTTTGAAGCGGCGGCGCAGATGCGCGATGAGATTGGCAAGTTGCGCGAGCGGTTGATTACTGTTTGATTTGTAGTGTCTGAACTGGCCTCATCGCGAGCAAGCTCGCTCCCACAAGGTTCGGTGTGATCCCTGTGGGAGCGAGCTTGCTCGCGATGAGGCCGGTCAGGGCGCTGCAAGTATCAATTAGTGTGCTTCCCCAGCCTTCAACCCCTCCGGCAACTTCCTGGTCAGCAACACCGCCACCATGCTGATCCCCAACGCAATCCCGACAAAATGAAACGCATCGTTGTAGGCCATGATCGACGCCTGTTGGTGGGCGATCTCGCTGAGTTTGCCCAGGGCTGCCGTTTCATTGCCCAGCCGGTCAGCCAGTGAGGCGATCCGTTCAGCGACCTGCGGATTGCTCGGCACGATGGATTCACGCAGGTAATCAAAGTAAACCTTGGTCCGCGCATCCAGCAGCGTGGCGAGCAGGGCGATGCCGATGGCGCCGCCGAGGTTGCGCAGGATGTTGAACAGGCTCGAGGCCGATCCCGCATCCTGGGGCAGGATGTAGGCGGTGGCGATCAGCGAGATGGTGACCATGATCAGTGGTTGGCCCAGGGCGCGGATGATCTGGATCTGATTGAACTGCGGCCCGGCAAAGTCCGGGTTCAACACGCCTGAAGAGAAACTCGCCAACCCGAATAGCCCGAAGCCCAGTGTGCACAGCCATTTGGGCGAGACGTATTTCATCAACTTGGGCACCAGCGGAATCAGAAACAGCTGCGGCACGCCCATCCACATGATCACTTCGCCGATCTGCAGGGCGTTGTAGTTCTGGATCTGCGCCAGGTACAGCGGCAACAGGTAGATCGAGCCGTACAGCCCGACCCCCATCCCGACACTGGAAATGCTTGATAAGCCAAAGTTGCGATTGCGCAGGATGCCGAGGTTGATCAGCGGGTTGGGTTTGGAGGTCTGCACGATCACAAAGCTGATCAGGCTGACCAGTGCGATGCTGCCCAGGGTTACGATCAGGCTCGATTCCAGCCAGTCCTTGCGATGGCCTTCCTCCAGAAACACCTGCAAGCAACCGAGCCCGACGCCGAGGGTGAGAATGCCGGCGTAGTCGGTGCTTTTCAGCAACTCCCAGTGGGCTTCTTTCTTCTCCAGGCCGTACATCAGGCCGGCGATCATGATCAGGCCGGGCGGGATGTTGATGTAGAAAATGTATTCCCAGCCCCAGTTTTCCGTCAGCCAGCCGCCGAGGGTCGGGCCGATGGAGGGCGCGAAGGTGGCGGTCATGGCGAACATGGCCATGCCTTTGGCGCGGTGGTGTTCCGGGAGCTTGATCAGGGTCAGGGTGAACGCCAGCGGAATCAGCGCGCCACCGGTAAAGCCTTGCAGGGCGCGGAACACAATCATGCTTTCCAGGCTCCACGCCATGGAGCAGAGCAGGGACGCGACCAGGAATCCGAGGGACACCCATACCGCCAGGCGCCGGGCTGACAGCAGCTGCACGAGCCAGGCCGTGAGCGGGATCATGATGATTTCCGCCACCAGGTACGAGGTGGAAATCCACGAACCTTCTTCCAGGGTCGCCGACAGTGCACCCTGGATGTCCTTGAGCGAGGAGTTGGTGATCTGGATGTCCAGCACCGCCATGAACGCACCGAGCATCACGCTCATCACCGCAATCCAGTCCCGCCGGGTCGGTTCGCCGACCGGGCGGATCAGTTGATCACCGGCCATCGTCAGGGGCGTCTTTGTGGCTCACTTTGGGGGTGATTTCTTCAGGGGTGTCCTTGATGTTCACCTTGGCGGTGACCGACATGCCCGGGCGGATCTTGCCGCGCAGCGGATTGTCCGCGGCGAAGGTCAGTTTGACCGGAATCCGTTGTACGACTTTGGTGAAGTTGCCCGTGGCATTGTCCGGCGGCAACAGGCTGAACTGCGCGCCCGAGGCGGCGAACAGGCTGTCGACCCGGGCTTTGATCGGGGTGTCGCTGTAGGCGTCGAAGGTCAGTTCGGCTTCCTGGCCGGGTTGCATGTGGCCAATCTGGGTTTCCTTGAAATTGGCCTGAATCCAGATGTCTTCGTCCGGCACGATCGACAACAGGTAAGCGCCGGCCTGCACATATTGGCCTTCGCGGGCTGCACGCTGGCCGATCAGGCCGCTGATGGGGGCATGGATTTCGCTGCGGGTCAGGTTCAGTTCGGCCTGGGCCAGGTCGGTTTTGGCGTTGGCGATCTGCGCATCGAGGCGTTTGATCTCTGCATTCAGCGCATTGACCTGCTGGCGCTGGCTTTGCGCGTCGGCCTGGGCCTTGGCCACTTGCGAGCGTGCGATGTGGTTGTCGGCGGAGAGGGTGGTCACCCGTTCTTCCGAGATATAGCCGGGTTTGCGCAAGGTCTCGGCGCGGGTCAGGTCGATCTGCGAGCGACCCAGGCTGGCCTGGCTGGACGCGACCTGCGCTTCGCTGGCGGCAATCAGGCTGGCCTGCTGGGTCAGTTTACTCTGGGCTTGCAGGCGTTCGGCCTGGCGGGTGGCCAGGGCGGCATTGGCGCGGTCGACAGCGAGGCGGAAGTCGTCGCCTTCGAGTTTGACCAGCAACTGGCCTTTCTCGACATGCTGGTTGTCCTGCACCAGCACCTGATCGATACGCGCGCCCAATTGGCTCGACACGCGGGTGATCTCGCCCTGGACATAAGCGTTGTCGGTACTTTCATAAAAGCGCCCCTTCAAGAGCCAATGGGCAAACAGGCCCCCGGCAACCAACAGGACAATCAGCAGGAACGAGAAGAGGCGACGCTTGAGTTGGGCAGGCATGGGGCAAACTGTAGTCGAGAAATTGTAAGAGAAGTTATCAGCGGGCAAATCTGGCATACAGCCGATAAGCGGTAAATGCTGTCGGCTGATTTTCGGCCATTCACCTCCCTATACGGGCGTTACAGACGCAACCTTGGCTTAAATGCCCTGTTCACTGGAGCCGGGCGGGTGTCGCCTGTTACCATTCGCGCCTTGTTTGAACTTCGCTTTTATTCTTTTCGAGACATGCCATGACCACCGTCCGCACTCGCATCGCGCCATCGCCTACCGGGGATCCCCACGTAGGTACCGCCTATATCGCCTTGTTCAACTACTGCTTTGCCAAGCAGCACGGCGGTGAGTTCATCCTGCGGATCGAAGACACTGACCAGCTGCGTTCGACCCGCGAGTCCGAACAGCAGATTTTCGACGCCTTGCGCTGGCTCGGGATCGACTGGAGCGAAGGCCCGGATGTCGGCGGCCCGCACGGTCCGTACCGTCAAAGCGAGCGCGGCGACATTTACCAGAAGTATTGCCAGCAACTGGTCGAAATGGGCCATGCCTTCCCGTGCTTCTGCACCGCCGAAGAGCTGGACCAGATGCGCGCCGAGCAGATGGCTCGCGGCGAAACCCCGCGTTATGACGGCCGCGCGCTGCTGCTGTCCAAGGAAGAAGTCGACCGTCGCCTGGCCGCTGGCGAGCCGCACGTCATCCGTATGAAAGTACCGAGCGAAGGCGTTTGCGTGGTGCCGGACATGCTCCGTGGCGACGTTGAAATCCCGTGGGACCGTATGGACATGCAAGTCCTGATGAAGACCGACGGCCTGCCGACCTACTTCCTGGCCAACGTGGTCGACGACCACCTGATGGGCATCACCCACGTATTGCGTGGCGAAGAGTGGCTGCCATCGGCACCGAAGCTGATCCTGCTTTACGAATACTTCGGCTGGGAACAACCGGAGCTGTGCTACATGCCGCTGCTGCGTAACCCGGACAAGAGCAAGCTGTCCAAGCGCAAGAACCCGACCTCGGTGACGTTCTACGAGCGCATGGGCTTCATGCCGGAAGCGATGCTCAACTACCTGGGTCGCATGGGCTGGTCGATGCCGGACGAGCGCGAGAAGTTCTCGCTGCAGGAAATGGTCGACAACTTCGACCTCAAGCGCGTGTCCCTCGGCGGGCCGATCTTCGACATCGAGAAGCTGTCGTGGCTCAACGGCCAGTGGCTGCGCGACCTGCCGGTGGAAGAGTTCGCCGCGCGCGTGCAGAAGTGGGCGTTCAATTCCGAATACATGATGAAGATCGCACCGCACGTACAGGGCCGGGTCGAAACCTTCAGCCAGGTGGCACCGCTGGCCGGGTTCTTCTTTGCCGGTGGCGTGAACCCGGATGCGAAGTTGTTCGAATCGAAGAAACTGTCGGGTGATCAGGTTCGTCAGTTGATGCAGTTGATCCTGTGGAAGCTCGAAAGCCTGCGTCAGTGGGAAAAGGACAGCATCACCGCGACCATTCAGGCGGTGGTCGAATCCCTGGAGCTGAAGCTGCGTGATGCCATGCCGCTGATGTTCGCTGCGATCACTGGTCAGGCCAGCTCGGTGTCGGTGCTCGATGCGATGGAAATCCTCGGGCCGGACCTGACCCGTTTCCGTCTGCGCCAGGCCATTGACCTGCTGGGCGGCGTGTCGAAGAAAGAAAACAAGGAGTGGGAAAAGCTGTTGGGCGCGATTGCCTGAAGCGATTGATGAAGGGCTGATGGCCATTGTGTGTGCCCGTCGTTGGGCGCGCAGTGGTCCTCAGACCCCGATTTTTCGGGGGGGAGGGCGGTAAGTGATTGTTATGTCGGCAAAAAATTTTAATTTTTTTGAAAAATAAGTTTGACAGGCTTTCGATACGCCCTTAAGATTCGCCCCGTCCTCAGCGATGACATCAACGATGAGGGGCTATAGCTCAGCTGGGAGAGCGCTTGCATGGCATGCAAGAGGTCGACGGTTCGATCCCGTCTAGCTCCACCAATTTACACTTCAAGGTCTGGCCACACCGGCCTTGAAGCGATCAACACTCAGCGTTGATCAGTTGTATAGAAGGGTTTGCGTCCCCTTCGTCTAGTGGCCTAGGACACCGCCCTTTCACGGCGGTAACAGGGGTTCGAGTCCCCTAGGGGACGCCAGTTTTACAGAAGCGATGTTGCAAGATGTCGCTCCGCCGCGAGGCGAAAAATCCGGGGCTATAGCTCAGCTGGGAGAGCGCCTGCATGGCATGCAGGAGGTCAGCGGTTCGATCCCGCTTAGCTCCACCAATTTTACAGTTCAAGGTCTGGCCACACCGGCCTTGAATCGATCAGCACTCAGCACTGATCAGTTGTATAGAAGGGTTTGTGTCCCCTTCGTCTAGTGGCCTAGGACACCGCCCTTTCACGGCGGTAACAGGGGTTCGAGTCCCCTAGGGGACGCCACGATTACCCGCTCTGCGGGATTTATAAGGGTCATTCAATTATTGAATGGCCCTTTTGTTTGTCTGGTGTTTGGCCAAATTCCTCCATTTCCAAAATTTCCAAAAAAAACTGTTCTTCAGACCAGCGGTCACGCCCATGACTTGCTAAAATTTATTATGAGAATAATATTTCAATCGTAATATTCGGAGGCAACGATGAACGATAAAAAAGCCCAGACCCGCGAACGCATCCTCAAGGCTGCCAGCGCAGCGCTGATTCAGCGCGGCCCGGCCGAGCCAAGCGTGGGCGAAGTGATGGGCGCGGCGGGCCTGACGGTCGGCGGCTTCTACGCCCACTTCGAAAGCAAGGACGCGATGATGCTGGAGGCGTTCAGGCAATTGCTCGGTCACCGCCGTGACTTGATTGCCGACATGGACGCGGAGTTGACCGGCGAAGAGCGCCGCGCGCTGGTGGCGGCGTTCTATCTGTCGCGCAAGCACCGTGATTCCTCCGAATCGGCCTGTCCGATCCCGGCATCGGTCGGCGAACTGGGGCGGCTGCCGGAAGCGTTTCGTGTCGCGCTCAATGAGCATGTGGAATTGATGGTCGCGCAGTTGGCGGCCAGCCCTGAAGAAACCGAAAAAGCCCTGGCCGACATGGCCTTGATGGTGGGTGGGCTGGCTCTGGCGCGGGCGCTGGGGCCAGGAGAGTTGTCCGATCGATTACTGCGCGCGGCCAAATCGGCAGTGCGTTGACCTGAAGGCTGCGGCCTGAGGAGAATGCGATGAGCACGTTAAAGTGGGTTCGTGGCGTTAATGGCACCTTGGGCTGGTTTGCCCCGAAACTGGTCGCAAGCAAAATGCGACAGGCGTTCATGACGCCACGGGATCTGCCGCTGCGTGACTGGGAGCTGCCACTGTTGGCCAAGTCCGAGCGGGTCACCCTGCGTTTCGGTCTCTCGGCCTTGCGATGGGGTCAGGGCCCGGCAGTATTGCTGATGCATGGCTGGGAAGGGCGGCCGACGCAGTTTGCCAGCCTCATCACCGCGCTGGTCGATGCCGGTTACTCGGTCGTGGCCCTGGATGGCCCGGCCCACGGTCGCTCACCGGGCAGTGAAGCGAATGTGGTGCTGTTCGCCCGCGCCATGCTGGAAGCGGCCGCCGAACTGCCACCCCTGCAAGCGGTCATCGGCCACTCCATGGGCGGCGCCAGTGCGATGCTCGCGGTCCAGTTGGGCCTGCGCACCGAAACCCTGGTCAGCATTGCGGCCCCGGCGCGGATTCTTGGTGTGTTGCGTGGTTTTGCCCGCTATGTCGGGCTGCCACCGAAGGCCCGCTCGGCGTTCATTCGCCAGGTCGAGCAAGACGTCGGCATGCGAGCCGCGACGCTGGATGTCGCGCACTATCAACTCGACATGCCCGGCCTGATTGTCCACGCCGAAGACGACAACTTTGTCTCTGTGAAGGAATCCCAGCTGATCCATGAAGCCTGGTTCGACAGCCGCTTGTTGCGTTTGAAAGACGGTGGTCATCAGCGAGTGTTGGCCGACCCTCGGGTGATTGATGGCGTGTTATCACTGCTGGCCGGGCGCAGTCTGCAATCACGCCAATCCGCCTGAGCTTCCGTTACACTGCCCCGGTCGAAATTATCTGACCAGGGAGTCGGGCATGGGCTGGGATCGGGAAACGCCGTTCATCATTGATCTGCAAGTGAGCGCCGAGGACATTGACGGGTTGGGGCACGCGAACAACGCGGTCTACGTGACCTGGCTCGAACGCTGTGCCTGGCGCCACTCCCAGCGTCTTGGCCTGGACCTGGTCGAGTATCGGCGGCTGGACCGGGCGATGGCGGTGGTGCGGCACGAGATCGATTACCTGGCGGCAGCCTATGAGGACGATGAGTTGCAATTGGCGACCTGGATCGTCGATTGGGATCAGCGCCTTAAAATGACCCGGCACTTCCAGTTGGTCCGTCCCAGCGACAACACCACGCTATTGCGCGCGCAGACCACCTTCGTCTGCATCGAACTGTCCACGGGCAAGCCCAAGCGCATGCCGGCGGAGTTCATCGAGGGTTATGGCCCGGCGTTGCAAACCCCGGCCTGACACTGGTTCCTGTGGCAAGGGGGCTTGCCCCCGTTCGGCTGCGAAGCAGTCGCAAAACCTGTCGATGCAATTTATCTGACGAAATGCCGGGGCCGCTTCGCGACCCAACGGGGGCAAGCCCCCTCGCCACAAGGGTATGCGCAAGTCTTTCGCTCGATTATCCAGTAAACTGCCGCACGTTTTTCCTCGAGTGTGTTTTTCATGCAAATTGCTTTGGCGCCCATGGAGGGGTTGGTCGACGACATCCTGCGCGATGTGCTGACCCGTGTGGGTGGTATTGACTGGTGCGTGACCGAGTTCATTCGGGTCAACGACCAGTTGCTCACGCCTGCCTATTTCCACAAGTTCGGTCCGGAGTTGCTCAACGGTGCCCGGACGGCCTCCGGTGTGCCGCTGCGTGTGCAACTGCTCGGTTCCGATCCTGTGTGCCTGGCGGAAAATGCCGCGCTGGCTTGTGAGCTGGGTTCCGAAGTGATCGACCTGAACTTCGGCTGTCCGGCCAAGACCGTCAACAAATCCCGTGGTGGTGCGGTATTGCTCAAGGAACCCGAGCTGCTCAACCAGATCGTCGAGCACGTCCGTCGTGCCGTCCCCGCGCACATTCCAGTCACCGCCAAGATGCGCCTGGGCTTCGACAGCCCGGACGGCTCGCTGGTGTGTGCCACGGCCCTGGCCGAAGGCGGTGCCGAACATATCGTGGTGCATGCGCGGACCAAGGTCGACGGCTACAAGCCGCCGGCACACTGGGAGTGGATTCCGCGGGTGCAGGACGTGGTCAAGGTGCCGGTGTTCGCCAATGGCGATATCTGGAGCGTCGAAGACTGGCGTCGTTGCCGCGAGATCAGCGGCGTGGAAGACATCATGCTCGGTCGCGGCCTGGTTTCGCGCCCGGATCTCGCCCGGCAGATCGCCGCGGCGCGGGCCGGTGAAGAGGTGGTCGAGATGACCTGGAGCGAGTTGTTGCCGCTGATTCAGGACTTCTGGCTGCAAGCCAAGGCACAAATGACGCCACGCCAGTCGCCGGGTCGTCTGAAGCAATGGCTGGCGATGCTGACCCGCAATTATCCCGAGGCGGTAGAGCTCTTTACCGTGCTGCGTCGTGAGACCGAGCCGGATAACGTCTCGCGTTTGCTGGGGCTGCCGGTGGCGGAAGCGGCCTGAAATTTTTTGTAAAAAAAGCAGAAAACAATCTCTTGAAATGCAATCAGCGGTCCCTATTTAAGGATTACGCGATGCCGAATTCGGGTCGCGGAGACAAAAAACCTTGCTGATTGTTTTCAGGAGATTTGCATCATGGCTACTACATTATCCTTGGCCCCACTGTTCCGTTCCTCGGTAGGTTTCGACCGTTTCAACGACCTGTTCGAGACCGCCCTGCGCAACGAGCCAGGCAGCAGCTATCCACCCTATAACGTGGAGAAACACGGCGACGATCAATACCGCATCGTAATTGCCGCGGCCGGTTTCCAGGAAGAAGATCTGGAGCTCGAAGTCGAGAAAGGTGTGCTGACCATCAGTGGCGGTAAACGCGACGCGAACGAAGACGTCACTTATCTGTATCAGGGCATTGCCCAGCGTGCGTTCAAGCTGTCCTTCCGTCTGGCGGACCACATCGAGATCAAGGCTGCCGGCCTGAGCAACGGTCTGTTGAGCATCGACCTGCTACGGGTGATTCCGGAAGAGGCGAAAGCCAAGCGCATCCCGATCAACGGGACGCAAAAGCCGGCTCTGCAACACTGAGTCGGAGCAAGAAGAAGGGCGCCACTGGCGCCCTTTTTTGTGCCCGTCACTTCAGCAGTTTTTGAAACTCCTCCACCGGCAACGGCAGGCTGTGCAAATACCCTTGGTAGAAGTGACACTCCAGCCCCTGCAGGAACTCAAGCTGCTCTGCCGTTTCCACCCCTTCGGCAATCACTTTCAAATCCAGGCTGTGGGCCATGGCGACGATGGCGCGGATGATCTCGGCGTCGTTCGGGTCGCTGGTGGCGTCGCGGATGAATGACTTGTCGATTTTCAGGGTGTCGACCGGCAAGCGCTTGAGGTAGGTCAGCGAGGAGTAGCCAGTGCCGAAGTCGTCCATGGCGAAGCTGACACCGAGTTTTTTCAGGCGGCGCATTTTGCTGATGGTGTCCTCCAGGTTCTGGATCACGATGCCTTCGGTGATTTCCAGTTTCAACAGGGAGCAGGGCAGGCCATAGGTGTTCAGGCTGTTTTCGACACGTTCGACGAAATCGTTCTGGCGGAACTGGCGCGGGCTGATGTTCACGCACAGGCTGAATTTATACGGATTCACCAGACCGTCGTCGATCAACCGTTTGAAGGCCTGGCAGGCTTCGTCGAGGATCCAGGTGCCGACCTCCAGAATCAGTCCGCTGTCTTCCAGCACCTTGATGAACTCGGCGGGTGACTGCGGGCCGAGTTCCGGATGATTCCAGCGCACCAGGGCCTCGGCACCGACGATGCGGTCGCCCCGGGCGTCGACCTGGGGTTGGTAATGCACGCGAAACTCGCCCCGGGAAAGGGCCAGGCGCAGGTCGGTTTCCATGCGCAGGCGTTCGCTCGCGGCCTTCTGCATGGTGTTGTGGTACATCTGCGTGGTATTGCGACCCGAGTCCTTGGCGCGATAAAGCGCGATGTCGGCGCGCTTGAGCAGGTCGGTCGGGGTCGAGCCGTGATCGGGGATCAGCGCAATGCCGATGCTGGGTGTCACTTGCAGGCGCTGGCCGTCGAGGAACATCGGTTCGGACAGCAGCTCGCGGATGGTGTCGGCCACTTCGCGAACCTGTTCACTGACCTCGCTGCGCGAGCCTTCGAGGCCGCTGAGCAGTACCACGAATTCGTCACCGCCCAGGCGCGCAACGGTGTCCTCCATGCGCACGCTGGCCTCCAGGCGCGCGGTGATGATTTTCAGCACGGTATCGCCCACCGGGTGCCCGAGGGAGTCGTTGATGTGCTTGAAATGGTCGAGGTCGAGGAACATCAGCGCGCCCCGCAGGTTATGCCGTTTGAGCAGGGCGATCTGCTGGCTCAGGCGGTCCATCAGCAAGGCACGGTTGGGCAGGTTGGTCAGTGGGTCGTGATAGGCCAGGTGGCGGATCTGCGCTTCGGCATTTTTCAGCAGGCTGACGTCGCGCGCGGTCAGCAGCAGGCAGGCGGTTTCATTGAGGGTGATCGGTTCCACCGAGACTTCGACGGTGAGCAGTTCGCCGCGCTTGTTGCGCCCGAGCATTTCCTGGTGATGAACCCGTCCCTTGATCTGCAATTCGGCCAGCAGCGCCGAGCGTTGTTTTTCTTCGGCCCAAATCCCGACCTGGTACACCGTGCGGCCCACCACCTCCTCGGCGCGGTAGCCGGTCAGGCGGCAGAAGCCGTCGTTGACCTCCAGATAGCGTCCGGTGTCGCGCTCGGTGATGGTGATGGCGTCGGGGCTGGAGTGGAAGGCCTTGGCGAATTTCTCTTCACTGGCCTTGAGCGCCGCTTCCGAGCGCTGTTGCTGGGTGATGTCGCGCAGGGTGGTGACGATGCAGGGCTGGTCGCCGACGCTGATCTGGCGGCTGGAAATCACGCAAGTCAGGGTCTGTCCTTCCTTGTGCTGGACCAGAATGGCCACGTTGTTCAGGCCTTGTTCGCGGATCACTTGTTCGATTCGTCGCAGGCTTTTCGCCGAAGCGTCCCACAGGCCGATTTCGTCGGCGCTGCGGCCGATCACATCGGCGGTGCTCCAGCCGAAGGTCTGGGTGAAGCTGGAGTTGATTTCAATGAACTGGCCGGAGTCCTGGCGGGTGACGCAGATCGGATCGGGGCTGACCTGGAACAGCGTGGCGAATTTCTCTTCGGAGGCCACCAGCCGTTGTTCGCGCTCCACCTGATCAGTGATGTCGAGCAAGGTGCCGGCCATGCGCACCGGCACGCCGTTGTCATCGCGGTAGAGACGGGCACGGCTTTCCAGATAGCGCGAGGTGCCGTCGGGCAATTGCACGCGGTAGGTCAATTGATAGTTGCCGGCCGGGCCTTCACGCAGACTGCGGTAGGCGTCGCGCATGGTGTCGCGTTCTTCGCCGGGCACGCCTTCGAAGAACTCGTCGAAGGACTCGTGGAAGGGCTTGGCGTCCAGACCGTGCAGTTGGGCGGCCCGTGCCGATCCGTAGAGCATGCCGCTGGGGATGTGCCAGTCCCAGGTGCCGAGTTGCGCCGAGTCCAGTGCCAGGTCGAGGCGTTCCTGGCTGTCCTTGAGGGCCTGTTCGGCGACTTTGCGCTCGGTGGTGTCAAGGAACGTGCTCAGTAGATAGGGCTGGCCTTCGAGCTCGACCTTTTGCGCACTGAGGATGCCGTCGTGGACCTGGCCATTGCTGGCGCGAAACTGCACTTCCATGCTGACCAAGTCGCCTTTGGCTTTGGTGGCCTTGACCAGTTCGGCCCGTTGTTCGGGATGCACCCACAGGCCCAGTTCCAAGGTGGTGCGGCCGATCGCGTTTTGCACCGGCCAGCCGAACAGGCTTTCGAAATACTGGTTGGCTTCGGTGATCAGGCCGTCTTCCTGGCGGGTCAGCAGGACCATGTTGGGGCACAGGTGGAACAGGGTGGCGAAGCGTTTTTCCGAGCTGCTCAACGCCTGTTCGCGCTGGCGCTGGTGGGTAATCTCGCGGATTACACCGATCATCCGTGGCCGGCCGTGCTTGTCCGGTAACAGGCTGCCGCTGATTTCCAGCCAGTGCAGGCTGCCATCGGGCCAGCGGATGCGGTGATGCATCGCTTGCTCCAGCGGTGCGCCAGCGATGACTGCGTGGAACGCGCGAACGGTTTTCGCGCGATCCTCCGGAGGCAGCAAGTCGAGGTATTCCAGATCCGATGGCAACGGTTTGCGGGGATCGAAGCCGAACAGCGCCTGCGTGCCCCGGGACCAACTGATCTTTCCGCGCTCGATGTCCCAATACCACGCACCCAAGCGCGCGCCGTTGAGCGCGGCCAACAATTGCGGGGCACTTTCCCAGCTCTGTTCGGAGCTTTTCGGGTCAAGTGCCTGTATACGCGGCATTGGCGGAATACGGTCAACAGATTTGGGCATTGGCAAGCCTTGGGCTGAATGGGCGTTTGGGGCAGGAATTCGCGGCTCTACAGGATTAGCACAGCTTAGCCTTGAGTCCCTGGCTGATCGAGTTGAGCGTCCAGCAAGGCCATGAAGGCCCGCGCAGCATTCGACAGCGTCCTTTCTGTGTGCAAGATATAGCCTAGCTGGCGAGTGAGCTGTATGCCCGGCAAAGGTATGCGCGCCACCTGGTCATCGAGCATGGTGCGCGGCAAAACGCTCCAGGCCAGGCCGATCGAGACCATCATCTTGATGGTTTCCAGGTAGTTGGTGCTCATGGCGATGTTTGGCGTCAGGCCCTGGGCTTCAAACAGCCGCTGCACAATGTGGTGGGTAAAGGTATTGCCACCGGGGAAGACCGCCGGGTGTCGGGCGATGTCCGCCAGGCTGACCTTGCCGTTATTGAGCAACGAATGCTCCGGCGCAACCACGAAGTCCAGCGGGTCGTCCCATACCGGGGTGGCCTTGACCAGCGCATGGGGTTCTGGCGCCAGGGTAATGACCGCCAGTTCGGCGCGGCCATGGAGAATTTCCTCGTAGGCCACTTCCGAATCGAGGAACTGAATATCCAGCGCCACTTGTGGGTAGAGTCGGGTGAACTCCCTCAGCAAGGGTGGCAAACGGTGCAAGCCGATGTGGTGACTGGTGGCCAGGGTCAGACGGCCGGTCACTTCGCCGGTGAGGTTGGTCAGGGCACGGCGCGTATCATCGAGGACATTGAGAATCTGATAAGCCCGCGGCAGCAGGGCGCGCCCGGCCTCGGTCAGACCCACTTCACGACCCAGACGGTCGAACAACCGCACCTTCAATTGCTGCTCCAGCCCGGCGATGCGCTTGCTGATGGCCGGCTGGGTCAGGTGCAGCCGTTCCCCGGCGCCGGAGAAGCTTCCGGTCTCGGCGATGGCAATAAAGGCATTGAGGTTGGCCAGGTCCATAGTTGCATTCCAGTTGGTTATCCAAAGCATAAAAAATATGAATTTGAGTTATTTAATGTAACCCCATAGGATCAGCCTCACAAGCCAAGGGGTTATTGAGTCGCTCAAGACCCAGGGCATAGAAACAAGCTGATGAGGAAACCGTCTGATGGCCGGCAAAACGCTCTACGACAAGCTCTGGGATTCGCATTTGGTCAAGCAGCGCGACGATGGCTCTGCGCTGATCTACATCGATCGTCACATCATCCACGAAGTGACCTCGCCGCAAGCCTTCGAAGGCCTGCGTCTGGCCGGCCGCAAGCCATGGCGCATCGATGCCAACATCGCGACCCCGGACCACAACGTACCGACCACGCCGGAGCGCAAGGGTGGCATCGACGCCATCGTTGACCAGGTTTCGCGCCTGCAAGTCCAGACCCTCGATGACAACTGCGATGAATACGGCATCGTCGAGTTCAAGATGAACGACGTTCGCCAGGGCATCGTCCATGTCATCGGCCCGGAGCAAGGCGCAACCTTGCCCGGCATGACCGTGGTCTGCGGCGACTCCCATACCTCGACCCATGGCGCATTCGGCGCATTGGCTCACGGTATCGGCACTTCCGAGGTCGAGCATGTGCTCGCCACCCAGTGCCTGGTCGCCAAGAAAATGAAAAACATGCTGGTGCGCGTCGAAGGCCAATTGCCGTTCGGCGTGACCGCCAAGGACATCGTGCTCGCGGTGATCGGCAAGATTGGCACCGCCGGCGGTAACGGCCACGCCATCGAGTTCGCCGGCAGCGCGATTCGCGACCTGTCCGTCGAAGGCCGCATGACCATCTGCAACATGTCCATCGAGGCCGGCGCTCGCGTAGGCCTGGTGGCTGCGGACGAAAAAACCGTGGCTTACGTCAAGGGCCGTCCATTTGCCCCGAAAGGCGCGGAATGGGACTTGGCCGTTGAAGCCTGGAAAGACCTGGTGTCTGACGCCGATGCCACGTTTGATACGGTTGTCGAGCTCGATGCGACCCAGATCAAGCCGCAAGTCAGCTGGGGTACTTCGCCTGAGATGGTGCTGGCGGTAGACCAGAACGTGCCGGATCCTGCGAAGGAAATGGACCTGGTCAAGCGCGACTCCATCGTCCGTGCCTTGAAGTACATGGGTTTGACCGCCAATCAGGCGATCACCGACATTCAGCTCGACCGCGTGTTCATCGGTTCCTGCACCAACTCGCGGATCGAAGACCTGCGTGCGGCGGCCGTGATCGCCAAGGGCCGTAAAGTGGCCTCGACCATCAAGCAGGCCATCGTGGTGCCGGGCTCGGGCCTGGTTAAAGCCCAGGCTGAATCGGAAGGCCTGGACAAGATTTTCCTCGAAGCCGGTTTCGAATGGCGTGAGCCGGGTTGCTCGATGTGCCTGGCGATGAACCCGGACCGCCTGGAGTCCGGTGAGCATTGCGCCTCGACCTCCAACCGTAACTTCGAAGGCCGTCAGGGTGCCGGTGGTCGTACTCACCTCGTCAGCCCGGCCATGGCCGCGGCCGCTGCTATAAACGGTCGTTTCGTCGACGTCCGTGAATTGATCTGAAGGAGCGCAGCATGAAAGCTTTTACCCAGCACACTGGTCTTGTCGCGCCTTTGGATCGTGCCAACGTCGACACCGACCAGATCATCCCGAAGCAGTTCTTGAAGTCGATCAAGCGCACGGGCTTTGGCCCGAACCTGTTCGATGAATGGCGCTACCTGGATGTGGGCCAGCCTTACCAGGACAACTCCAAGCGTCCGCTGAACAAGGACTTCGTCCTCAACGCCGAACGTTACCAGGGCGCCAGCGTGTTGCTGGCCCGCGAGAACTTCGGTTGCGGCTCCAGCCGTGAACACGCGCCGTGGGCGCTGGAAGAGTACGGTTTCCGCAGCATCATCGCGCCGAGCTATGCCGACATCTTCTTCAACAACAGCTTCAAGAACGGCTTGCTGCCGATCATCCTGAGCGACGCCGAAGTCGACGAACTGTTCCAGCAGGTCGAGGCCAATCCGGGTTATCAGTTGCAGGTTGACCTGCAGGCCCAGACCGTGACCCGTCCGGATGGCAAGGTGTTGAGCTTTGAGATTGATGCCTTTCGCAAGCATTGCCTGTTGAACGGCCTGGACGATATCGGCCTGACCTTGCAGGACGGCGATGCGATTGCGGCATTTGAGGCCAAGCATCGTGCGAGCCAGCCTTGGTTGTTTCGCGACGCTTGAATTTGCTTAAGGCGTAATGACGCCATCGCGAGCAAGCTCGCTCCCACATTGGATTTGCGGCGTAAACAAAACCTGTGGGAGCGAGCTTGCTCGCGATGAGGCCAGAACAGACACCCCCAAGACTCACCCCAAAAAGGAAGTCCCCATGACCAGCACCGCCCGACACAGCCAGGTAGTCCAGAAGCAATTCGGTGAACAGGCCTCGGCCTACCTGAGCAGCGCCGTACACGCTCAAGGCACCGAATTCGCGCTGCTACAGGCCGAACTGGCGGGGCAGGGCGAGGCCAGGGTCCTGGATCTGGGGTGCGGCGCAGGTCACGTGAGTTTTCACGTAGCCTCATTGGTGAAAGAGGTGGTGGCCTACGACCTGTCGCAGCAAATGCTCGACGTGGTCGCTGCCGCTGCTGTCGACCGTGGCTTGAGCAACGTAACCACGGTCAACGGTGCCGCCGAGCGCCTGCCGTTCGCCGATGGCGAATTCGATTTCGTCTTCAGCCGCTATTCGGCGCACCATTGGAGCGACCTGGGCGTGGCCCTGCGGGAGGTGCGTCGAGTCCTGAAGCCGGGCGGTGTGGCGGCGTTCGTCGACGTGTTGTCACCGGGTAGCCCGCTGTTCGACACTTACCTGCAAAGCGTCGAAGTGCTGCGCGACACCAGCCATGTGCGCGATTATTCCGCTGGCGAGTGGTTGCGCCAGGTCAGCGAGGCGGGGCTGCACACCCGCAGTACCACCCGTCAGCGCTTGCGCCTGGAATACAACAGCTGGGTCGAGCGCATGCGCACACCGCAAGTGATGCGCGCGGCGATCCGCGAGTTGCAGCAGTCGATGGGCAATGAAGTGCGCGAATATTTTGAGATTGAGGCCGATGGTTCGTTCAGTACGGATGTGCTGGTACTGATGGCCGAGCGATAGAATTTTTCCGGGTGCGCCCAAGGCGCACCGACTGATGACATGAGGAAAGCATGAGCAAGCAGATTCTGATTCTCCCAGGTGACGGTATTGGCCCGGAAATCATGGCCGAAGCGGTCAAGGTGCTGGAATTGGCCAGCGACAAGTTCGCCCTGGGTTTCGAACTGAGCCACGACGTGATCGGTGGCGCTGCCATCGACAAGCACGGCGTGCCGTTGGCCGACGAGACTCTGGAGCGTGCCCGCGCGGCCGACGCCGTGTTGCTGGGCGCCGTTGGCGGCCCGAAATGGGATGCCATCGAACGTGACATCCGCCCTGAACGCGGTCTGCTGAAAATCCGTGCGCAACTGGGCCTGTTCGGCAACCTGCGTCCGGCGATCCTGTACCCGCAACTGGCCGAGGCTTCCAGCCTGAAGCCGGAAATCGTGGCCGGCCTGGACATCCTGATCGTTCGCGAGCTGACCGGCGGCATCTACTTCGGCGCGCCTCGTGGTACCCGTACCCTGGAAAACGGCGAGCGTCAGTCCTATGACACCCTGCCGTACAGCGAAAGCGAAATCCGCCGCATCGCCCGTGTCGGTTTCGACATGGCCATGGTTCGTGGCAAGAAGCTGTGCTCGGTGGACAAGGCCAACGTACTGGCCTCCAGCCAACTGTGGCGTGAAGTGGTCGAACAAGTGGCCAAGGATTATCCTGAAGTCGAACTGAGCCACATGTACGTCGACAACGCCGCGATGCAGCTGGTGCGCGCACCGAAGCAGTTCGACGTGATCGTTACCGACAACATGTTCGGCGACATCCTGTCCGACCAGGCCTCGATGCTCACCGGTTCCATCGGCATGCTGCCGTCGGCGTCCCTGGACACCAACAACAAGGGCATGTACGAGCCGTGCCACGGTTCGGCCCCGGACATCGCGGGCAAGGGCATCGCCAACCCGCTGGCGACCATTTTGTCGGTGTCGATGATGTTGCGTTACAGCTTCAACCAGCAGGCCGCGGCCGATGCCATCGAGAAAGCCGTCAGCCTGGTGCTGGATCAGGGCTTGCGCACCGGTGACATCTGGTCGGCCGGTTGCACTAAAGTCGGTACGCAGGAAATGGGTGACGCAGTAGTCGCCGCGCTGCGGAATCTGTAATCTCTCGGGCCCGCTGCCAAATTCAAGACAAGGCAGCGGCCCACATTTCAAGAAGGTGTAGTTGCGATGAAACGTGTAGGTCTGATCGGTTGGCGCGGCATGGTCGGTTCCGTGCTCATGCAGCGGATGCTGGAAGAGCAGGATTTCGATCTTATCGAGCCGGTGTTTTTCACCACTTCCAATGTCGGTGGCCAAGGCCCGTCCGTGGGCAAGGACATTGCTCCGCTCAAGGACGCTTACAGCATTGAAGAGCTGAAAACCCTCGACGTGATTCTGACCTGCCAGGGTGGCGACTACACCAGCGAAGTCTTCCCCAAGCTGCGTGAAGCCGGCTGGCAGGGTTACTGGATCGACGCCGCTTCCAGCCTGCGTATGCAGGATGATGCGGTGATCGTTCTGGATCCGGTCAACCGCAAGGTCATCGACCAGCAACTGGACGCGGGCACCAAGAACTACATCGGCGGCAACTGCACCGTCAGCCTGATGCTGATGGGCCTCGGTGGCCTGTTCGAAGCTGGCCTGGTGGAGTGGATGAGCGCCATGACTTATCAGGCGGCCTCCGGTGCCGGCGCGCAGAACATGCGTGAACTGATCAAGCAAATGGGCGCGACCCATGCCGCTGTTGCCGATCAACTGGCCGATCCGGCCAGCGCGATCCTCGACATCGACCGCCGTGTGGCTGAAGCCATGCGCAGCGACGCTTACCCGACTGAAAACTTCGGCGTACCGTTGGCCGGCAGCCTGATCCCGTGGATCGACAAGGAACTGCCGAACGGTCAGAGCCGCGAAGAGTGGAAGGCCCAGGCCGAGACCAACAAGATCCTCGGTCGCTTCAAGAGCCCGATCCCGGTCGATGGCATCTGCGTGCGCATCGGCGCCATGCGCTGCCACAGCCAGGCGCTGACCATCAAGCTGAACAAAGACGTACCGATCGCTGATATCGAAGGGTTGATCAGCCAGCACAACCCTTGGGTCAAGCTGGTGCCGAACAACCGCGAAACCAGCATTCAGGAGCTGAGCCCGAACAAGGTCACCGGCACCCTGAACATCCCGGTTGGTCGTCTGCGCAAGCTGAACATGGGCTCGCAATTCGTCGGCGCGTTCACCGTCGGCGACCAGTTGCTGTGGGGCGCGGCCGAACCGCTGCGTCGCATGCTGCGGATCCTGCTCGAGCGTTGATCGGTTGATGCAATGAAAGAACCCGCGCCTTGAAAGAGGCGCGGGTTTTTTATTCCCGGCAACCTGATGTTTATGGGTTGCCTGATATTCCGTCATCGCGAGCAAGCTTGCTCCCACATTGGAATGCGTACCCTGTGGGAGTGAGCTTGCTCGCGATGAGGCCGGTACAGACACTACAAATCCCCGGCAGAAATTGCCTGTATCCCACCCACCCGGTAAAGTGCCGCTCCCCCCGTTTCGCCAGAGGTCAAACCATGAGCCAGTCCATTGATATTGCCGTGATCGGCGCCACCGGTACTGTCGGCGAAACACTTGTGCAGATTCTCGAAGAGCGCGATTTCCCGATCGGCAACCTGCACCTGTTGGCCAGCAGCGAGTCGGCCGGCAGTTCGGTACCGTTTCGTGGCAAGAACGTGCGGGTGCGGGAAGTCGATCAGTTCGACTTCAGCAAGGTGCAGTTGGCATTCTTTGCCGCCGGCCCGGCGGTTTCGTTGAGTTTCGCTTCCCGCGCGACCGATGCCGGTTGCTCGGTTATCGATCTCTCCGGTGCCCTGCCGGCCGAAAAGGCGCCACAGGTTGTGCCTGAAGCCAATGCCCAGGTGTTGGCCGGCTTGAAAAAACCCTTTCAGGTCAGCAGTCCAAGCCCGTCGGCCACCACGCTGGCGGTGGTGCTGGCGCCACTGATGGATTTGCTTGATTTGCAGCGCATCAGCCTGACCGCCAGCCTGGCGGTATCGGCCCAGGGCCGCGAAGCCGTGAGTGAGCTCGCCCGGCAAACCGCCGAACTGCTGAATGTGCGGCCGCTGGAGCCGAAATTCTTTGATCGGCAGATGGCCTTCAACCTGTTGGCCCAGGTCGGTAAACCGGATGAGCAAGGTCATACGCTGCTGGAAAAACGCCTGGTGCGTGAGCTGCGCCAGGTCATGGCGCGGCCTTCATTGAAGATTTCCGTCACTTGCATTCAAGCCCCGGTGTTTTTTGGCGATAGCTATAGCGTGACCCTGCAGTCCGCGAGTGAAATCGACCTGGGGAAAGTCAATGCGGCCCTGGAAGACGCTCCCGGCATCGAACTGGTGGAAGCCGGCGACTACCCGACCCCGGTGGGCGATGCGGTAGGCCAGGATGTGGTCTACGTTGGTCGGGTTCGCCATGGTATTGACGACACGTCGGAACTTAATCTGTGGCTGACGTCAGATAACGTACGCAAAGGCGCGGCGCTCAACGCTGTGCAGCTGGCCGAGTTGTTGATAAAAGACCTGCTGTAAAAGATACTTTGCAACAATTTGTCGAATGATTCCGCGCGAGCCTATGCTTGCCGGAGTGCTGAAGGCAGAGCCACTCTGCGGGGCTTTGCCGGGCATCAATGAAATGACCGCGCGCGACGACCCTCGCCGTTGCGTGCAATGCCTTACGGCAGCGACTATCAATACCTTCTCGCTGGCCGAGGAATGTTCAAACTAAGGATGAGCTAATGGTTCAAGTTCGCAAACTGGTGTTAGCAATAGCGGCCGCCTCGGCGCTGTCCTCCGGTATGGCGCATGCCCTCGGGCTCGGGGAGTTGACCCTGAAATCGACGCTCAACCAGCCGTTGGTGGCGGAAATCGAGCTGCTCGATGTCAAGGATCTCACCGCAGCCGAAGTGGTACCGAGCCTGGCCTCACCAGACGATTTCGCCAAGGCCGGTGTCGACCGCCAGGCGTTTCTCAACGACTTGACCTTCACCCCGGTGCTCAACGCCAGCGGCAAAAGCATCCTGCGCGTGACCTCCAGCAAGCCACTTTCCGAACCCATGGTGAAGTTCCTGGTTCAGGTCATGTGGCCGAACGGCCGCTTGCTGCGCGACTACAGTGTGCTGCTCGATCCGTCCAAATTCTCGCCGCAAACCGCTGAAGCGGCTGCACAGCCGACGTCGACGGTTGCCGCGCCCGTCACCGGTGCGACCAAACCGTCCCAATACACCACCACGCCGCGCGATACCTTGTGGGAAATCGCCGCAAAAGCGCGTAATGGCGGCTCGATCCAGCAAACCATGCTGGCCATCCAGGCGTTGAACCCGGATGCCTTTATCGACGGCAACATCAATCGCCTGAAAACCGGCCAGGTGCTGCGCATGCCGGACCAGGCGCAGAGCACTGGCCTGCCGCAAGTCAAGGCCATTGCCGAAGTGGCCGCACAGAACAAGGCCTGGCGCCAGGGTCGCCGCTATGTGGCAAAACCCGGGGCAGGGCAGCAACAGCTCGACGCCACCAATCGCGCTCGTACCGAGGGTGCTCCGGCGCAAGCAGCCACCGACAAGTTGAGCCTGGTGTCTGCCGAGTCCGGCAAGAACCCTGGTAAAGGGGCTGCCGGAGATGCCAAGGCCCTCAGCAACAAGCTGGCGGTGACCCAGGAAAGCCTCGACACCAGTCGTCGTGATAACGCCGAACTGAAAAGCCGCATGGCCGATCTGCAAAGCCAGGTGGACAAGCTGCAGCGCCTGCTCGAGTTGAAGAACAACCAACTGGCCAAGTTGCAAACCGAGGGCGCTGCGGCTGCTCCAGCGGCTGCGACCGCGCCGGCAATGTCGGCCGAGCTGGCTGCCAACCCGGAGGCAGCGCCTGCACCGGTTGCCGCTGCGCCTGCCCCTGAGGCAACGCCCGCGCCAGCCGAGAAGCCCGTCGAGGCGACACCGGCGGCATCTGACGATCAGAAGTTCAATGAATTGCTGACCAATCCGCTGCTGCTGGGCCTGGTCGGTGGCGGTGCGGTGATTCTCCTGCTCCTGCTGCTGTTGCTGGCGCGTCGACGCAAAGCCCAGCAAGCAGCCGAGAAACATCTGCGCATGGCCCGTGCCTTGGCCGAAGATCAGCCGTTCTCGGCCGATTTCGACTTGCCGGAAAGCAGCTTCGAAGGCCTGGAAGTTCCGCCGCCGAGCGTGAAGCTGGCGACTGCCCCGACGCCTGCTCCCGCGCCAGCGCCGGTGGTTGCTCCGGTGGTGATGACCACGCCGATCGCCGCACCATTGGTGGCGCCGGCTGCCGAGCGTTCCGACGACGTGCTGGGTCAGGCTCAGTCGCACATCAATGCCGGTCGCCTGAACCAGGCCGCCGCGTTGCTGGAGGACGGCGTCAAGCAAGAGCCCAAGCGCAGCGATCTGCGCTTGAAACTGATGGAAGTCTACGGCCAGCAAGGCGACCGCGATGCGTTCGTCGGCCAGGAGCGTCAGTTGGTGGCTAATGGCGACAACTTCGCCCAGGTTGAAAAACTCAAAAGTCGCTTCCCGGCCATGGCGCTGGTGGCTGCCGGTGGCATCGCCGCGGCCGCCGTTGCTGCCGAACTGGATGCGCAATACGTCAAGGAGCTGTTGCTCGATGAGCCGCAAGCACCGGCGCCAGAACCAGAACCAGCACCGTTCGAGGATGACCTCGACAGCGCCTTCGACCTGAGCCTGGATGATCTGGACGCGATTACGCCTTTGGCGCCTGCACCTGCACCTGCAGCGGAGCCTGAAGTGGCGGCGTTGCCAGACCTTGGTGAGTTCCCGCTGGACGACGATCTGAGCTTTGAGTCGGTGTTGCAGCAGCAGACAGAAATCAAGGAAAACCTCGACGATCTGTCGGACTTCGACCTTGACCTGGATCTCGGTGCGCAACCGTCGCCGGCGATGCTGGCTGAAGACGATTTCCTGCTGGATCTGGATGAGGGCGTGAAGGATTTCCCGGTTGCCGAAACCCCGGCTGTTCCTGAGGTCGCGCTGGATGATCTGGAGTTGCCGGCCGATTTCGATCTGTCGCTGGCCGAGGAACTGGACGCGCCGGATGCGTTCGCGGCAGAGCTGGATGATGTCAACGCCGAACTGGAGAGCTTGTCCAACAGCATCGGCGAGCCGACCTTTACCGAAGCTGATGCCGCGCTGGATAGCGATGATGACTTCGACTTCCTCTCGGGCACTGACGAAGCCGCTACCAAGCTCGATCTGGCTCAGGCCTATATCGACATGGGCGACAGCGACGGTGCTCGCGACATCCTCAATGAGGTGGTAAGCGAAGGCAGTGCCGAGCAGAAGAGTGAAGCCGAGGAGATGCTTTCGCGCCTGGCTTGATTGATCGGCAGGTTGAAAAAAAGCGGCAGCCCATTGAGGCTGCCGTTTTTGTTTGGCTCATTAATTGATGTTGTTTGCTCGGGCCTCATCTCGGGCAAGCCCGCTCCCACAGAGATTTATGTCGTTCACAAAACCTGTGGGAGCGGGCTTGCCCGCGATGAGGCCGGGACAGTCAATGGAGAACTCTCTGGCATCCCCGCCCGGCGGCCTTATAATGCCCGCCTTTGGTACATCATCAGGCTGTCCCTCCTTGGCAAATATAGATAACCCGGCCGCCGAAATGGCAGCCGACGGCTTTTTCCGGATCGCGCTGGGCGTCGAATACAAAGGCTCGCGCTACCGCGGCTGGCAGCGCCAGGCGTCCGGGGTGCTCACCGTGCAGGAAACCCTCGAAAACGCCTTGTCCAAAGTCGCCGACTCGCCCGTTTCGCTGATGTGCGCCGGGCGTACCGACGCCGGGGTGCATGCCTGCGGACAGGTGGTGCATTTCGACACTCAGGTCGAGCGCTCGATGAAGGCCTGGACCATGGGCGCCAACATCAACTTGCCCCATGACGTCAGTGTCAGTTGGGCCAAGGTCATGCCGGCGCATTTCCATGCGCGGTTCAAGGCCATTGCCCGGCGTTATCGCTACGTGATCTACAACGATCAGATCCGCCCGGCGCACTTGAACGAAGAGGTGACCTGGAACCACCGTCCGCTGGACGTCGAGCGCATGGCCGAGGCCGCCCAGTACCTGCTCGGCATCCATGATTTCAGTGCTTTTCGCGCCGGTCAGTGCCAGGCCAAGTCGCCGATCAAGGAATTGCATCACCTGCGCGTTACCCGTCACGGCAAGATGATCGTGCTGGATATTCGCGCCAGCGCCTTCCTGCATCATATGGTGCGCAACATTGCCGGTGTGCTGATGACCATTGGCGCCGGAGAGCGTCCGGTGGAGTGGATGAAAGAGGTGCTGGAGAGCCGGATTCGACGGACCGGTGGCGTGACCGCGCATCCATTCGGCTTGTATCTGGTTCAGGTCGAGTACCGTGACGAGTTCGAGTTGCCCGAGCGCTACATCGGTCCGCACTTCCTGACCGGCTTCTCGGAACTTGGCGGCTGACGCCCTCGAACGCTTTTGTTACCATCCGGGACTTTCCCGGATTTGTCTTGGAGTTGTATCGACATGTCAGCCGTTCGCAGCAAGATCTGTGGGATTACCCGCATAGAGGATGCGTTGGCAGCCGTCGAGGCCGGGGCGGATGCCATCGGATTCGTGTTCTACGCCAAAAGCCCCCGTGCGGTGACGGTCCAGCAGGCGCGCTCGATCATCAAGGCGCTGCCGCCGTTCGTGACCACCGTGGGCTTGTTCGTCAATGCCAGCCGTTGCGAGCTGGGGGAAATCCTCGACGCCGTGCCGCTGGACCTTCTGCAGTTCCATGGCGACGAAACCGCCGCTGAATGCGAAGGCTGGCACCGGCCGTACATCAAGGCGCTACGGGTCAAGGCGGGTGATGACATCGCCGCGGCCTGTGATGCTTATGCCAGTGCCAGCGGAATCTTGCTCGATACCTATGTCGAAGGCGTTCCCGGAGGAACCGGGGAGGCGTTTGACTGGTCACTGATACCGCAAGGCCTGAGCAAGCCGGTCATTCTGGCGGGCGGTCTGACGCCGGATAACGTCGCCGAAGCGATTGCCCGCGTTCGGCCTTATGCCGTGGATGTCAGCGGCGGGGTTGAGGCGAGCAAGGGCATCAAGGATCACGCAAAGATTCAGGCATTTATCAAAGCGGTACGCGGTAGCACCCGTTGATGTGACGGCTGGCAGTCTGCCGCCGTCCACTGCACTGTACAAAACGGCTGAGGGTTATGGGGTGGTACGCAGGTCACGTTTCGCTGACCCGGCCATTCACTGATCATCGCCGCACACATGAATTTAGCGCTAGGGCATACACGGGGCCGCGAACCAGAGCGTTCGGGCCGCCGGTACTGGAGAAAGAAAGCATGAGCAACTGGTTAGTAGACAAACTGATCCCTTCGATCATGCGTTCCGAGGTCAAGAAGAGCTCGGTGCCTGAAGGTCTTTGGCACAAATGCCCGTCTTGCGAGGCTGTGCTGTATCGTCCGGAGCTGGAAAAGACCCTGGACGTTTGCCCCAAGTGCAACCATCACATGCGTATCGGCGCCCGCGCCCGTATCGACATCTTCCTCGATGTTGAAGGCCGTGCCGAGCTGGGTGCAGACCTGGAACCGGTTGACCGTCTGAAATTCCGCGACGGCAAGAAGTACAAGGACCGCCTGACCGCTGCACAAAAGCAGACTGGCGAAAAAGACGCACTGGTTTCCATGAGCGGCACTTTGCTGGGCATGCCGGTCGTGGTTTCGGCGTTCGAATTTTCCTTCATGGGCGGTTCGATGGGCGCCATCGTCGGTGAGCGTTTCGTTCGCGCCGCCAACTACGCCCTGGAAAAACGTTGCCCGATGATCTGCTTCGCCGCTTCCGGCGGTGCGCGGATGCAGGAAGCGCTGATTTCCCTGATGCAAATGGCCAAGACCTCCGCGGTGCTGGCCCGTCTGCGTGAAGAAGGCATCCCGTTCATCTCCGTGTTGACCGATCCGGTCTACGGCGGCGTTTCCGCCAGTCTGGCGATGCTCGGCGACGTGATTGTCGGCGAGCCGAAGGCGTTGATCGGTTTTGCCGGTCCGCGTGTGATCGAGCAAACCGTGCGCGAAAAACTGCCGGAAGGCTTCCAGCGCAGCGAGTTCCTGCTGGAGCACGGTGCCATCGACATGATCATCGACCGTCAGGAACTGCGTCCGCGTCTGGGCAACCTGCTGGCGCAAATGATGGGCCTGCCGACGCCGAAGTTCGTTGCTGCCCCTATCGAGCCGATCGTGGTTCCACCGGTACCCGCCAGCCTATGACCCAACGTACCCTTGGCGAATGGCTCGCCTACCTTGAACAGTTGCACCCTTCGGCCATCGACATGGGCCTGGAGCGATCGCAGCAGGTAGCGTCCCGTATGGGACTGGGCAAGCCGGCGCCTCGGGTGATCACGGTCACCGGGACCAACGGCAAGGGTTCCACCTGTGCGTTCGTGGCGTCCTTGCTGCGGGCCCAGGGCTTGAAAGTGGGGGTCTACAACTCCCCACACCTGCTGCGTTACAACGAGCGGGTAACAGTCAATGGCGTCGAAGCCACGGATACCGAGCTGTGCGAGGCCTTTGCCGCGGTAGAGGCCGGGCGCGGCGACACTTCCCTGACTTACTTCGAAATGGGCACCCTGGCGGCATTCTGGCTGTTCCAGCGCTCCGGGCTCGATGCAGTGGTGCTGGAAGTCGGTCTGGGCGGTCGCCTGGACACGGTCAACGTGGTGGACGCCGACATGGCGCTGGTCACCAGTATCGGTGTCGATCATGCGGATTACCTCGGTGATACCCGGGAGTCCGTGGCCTTTGAGAAGGCCGGTATTTTCCGTCAGGGCGCGCCTGCGCTCTGCGGCGATCTGAATCCTCCACAACCTCTGCTGGACAAGGCGCGCGAGCTTAATTGCCCGTTTTTCCTGCGTGGGCGCGATTTTGACCTCGGTGTGACCGATCACAACTGGCAATGGCGCGGTGTCGATGGGCAAGGGCGCGTGGTGGAGCTGCGCGACCTGCCACTGCTCGATCTACCGATGGAAAACGCCGCGCTGGCGTTGCAGGCTTACCTGCTGCTCGGCTTGCCTTGGGCAGATGCGCAGATTATCGAGGCGCTACGGGCCACCCGGGTGGTCGGTCGCCTGGATCGCCGTGAGTTCGAGTGGCAAGGCAAGCGCTTGAATCTATTGCTGGATGTGGGGCATAACCCCCATGCGGCGGAGTATCTGGCTCGTCGCCTGGCCAGCCGTCCGCCGATCGGCAAGCGTCTGGCGGTGTTCGGGTTGCTGGCGGACAAAGACCTGGGTGGTGTTGTCGGCGAATTGAATGCTAGTGTCCAGCACTGGGCTGTCGCACCTCTGGATTCGCCTCGGGCGCGTTCGGTTGCGGATTTGCACGCCGCGTTGCAAGGTCTTGGTGCGTCGGTCACGTCATACGACAGTGTCGCGGCCGCCCTGGAAGGGCAGTGCGCTCAGGCCACGAGCGACGACGAAATCCTGTTGTTCGGATCATTTTATTGTGTCGCCGAGGCCCTTGAATGGCTGGCCCGGCGCTCCACGGAGGAAGCGGCAAATGGCATTGCTGGATAAGGCATACAAGCAGCGCATGGTTGGCGCCCTGGTGTTGGTCGCGCTGGCGGTGATTTTTCTGCCGATGCTGTTTTCCCGCCAGGACGAACAGCGCCAGGTGACGGTCGAAGCGCCCGCGGCTCCGCAGGCGCCGGCGATGCCCCAGGTGCAGGTCGAGCCCGTGGCGGTGCCTGAGCCGCAAGCCCTGCCTCAGGAGCCCGTGCCGAGCGATGACGAAATCGCCCAGCAGGAATCGGCGGTGCCAGCTGTTCCGGTGGCTCCAGCGCCTGCGGTTCCAGCGCCAGCAGCCAAGCCGGCTGCACCCGCGCCGGTCCCGGCTTTGGCGGCTAAGCCTGCAACGGCGCCTGCCCAGCCGATCACCGCGGCACCGGGCAAGCCGGACACCACGCAAAGCCGTGTCGATGCCAATGGTTTGTCTGTCAGCTGGTCGGTGCAACTGGCCAGCCTGTCGAACCGTGAAAGCGCGGAAAAACTTCAGAAAACCCTGCGCAGCCAGGGTTACAACGCCTACATCCGTACCGCCGACGGCAAAAACCGGGTGTTTGTCGGGCCGCTGATCGAGCGTGCCGAAGCCGACCGGCTGCGTGACTTGCTCAACCGCCAGCAGAACCTCAAGGGGTTTGTGGTGCGCTTTCAACCGGAACGTGGCTAAAACTATCGCCCCGATATGAAATGCACTGACAATCGCAGCTTACCGATAAGCATGGGCTCTGCTAAAATGCGCCGCCTTATCCGTCTGTAGGCTGCACTGTGCCATTTACCTGGGTTGACTGGGCGATCGTTGCAATCGTCGCCATCTCCGCATTGATCAGTCTGAGCCGCGGCTTCGTCAAGGAAGCACTGTCGCTGTTGACCTGGATCATCGCAGGAGTCGTAGCCTGGATGTTCGGTGGCTCACTGTCCGAGTACCTCGGCGGGTACATTCAAACGCCATCGGCACGTATAATAACGGGCTGTGCCATCATGTTTGTCGCCACTTTAATCGTAGGCGCAATGATCAATTATCTTATCGGCGAACTGGTTCGCGTCACCGGGCTCTCCGGGACCGACCGATTCCTCGGCATGGCCTTCGGCGCCGCGCGTGGCGGGTTGCTGGTGGTTATCGCCGTCGGGCTGTTGAGCCTGGGGCCGGTACAGCAGGACGGGTGGTGGAAAGAGTCACAGCTCGTGCCAAAATTTCTATTGGTTGCAGACTGGTCCAAAAACCTGATCCTCGGGTGGAGCAGTCAGTGGCTTGCCAGCGGAATCAGCGTACCCGCTGATATTCCGTTCAAGGAGCAACTCTTGCCGATGGCCAAAACGCCTCAGTGAGTAGTGCTCAGTTCAGATCCATTAAGTAGGGGTTGCGTCGCATGTGTGGCATCGTCGGTATCGTCGGTAAGTCGAACGTCAATCAGGCGCTGTATGACGCGCTAACCGTCCTCCAGCACCGCGGCCAGGACGCTGCCGGTATCGTGACCAGCCATGATGGCCGGTTATTCCTGCGCAAGGACAACGGCCTGGTGCGTGACGTGTTCCAGCAACGTCACATGCAGCGCCTGGTCGGTCACATGGGTATTGGCCATGTGCGTTATCCAACCGCGGGCAGCTCGACGTCGGCTGAAGCTCAACCGTTTTACGTCAACTCGCCTTACGGCATCACCCTGGCGCACAACGGTAACCTGACCAATGTTGAACAACTGGCCAAGGAGATTTACGAATCTGACCTGCGCCACGTCAACACCAGTTCCGATTCGGAAGTACTGCTCAACGTGTTCGCGCACGAACTGGCCCAGCGCGGCAAGTTGCAGCCGACCGAAGAAGACGTTTTCGCCGCCGTCACCGACGTGCACAACCGTTGCGTCGGTGGTTATGCCGTCGTAGCAATGATCACCGGCTACGGCATCGTGGGCTTTCGCGACCCGCACGGCATCCGCCCGATCGTTTTCGGCCAGCGTCACACCGACGAAGGCGTCGAGTACATGATCGCCTCGGAAAGCGTTTCCCTGGACGTACTCGGCTTCACCCTGATTCGCGACCTGGCTCCGGGCGAAGCGGTCTACATCACTGAAGAGGGCAAGCTGTACACCCGTCAGTGCGCGACCAACCCGTCCCTGACCCCGTGCATCTTCGAACACGTCTACCTGGCGCGTCCGGACTCGATCATCGACGGCGTTTCGGTCTACAAGGCCCGTCTGCGCATGGGCGAGAAACTCGCCGAGAAGATCCTGCGCGAGCGTCCGGATCACGACATCGACGTGGTCATCCCGATTCCGGACACCAGCCGCACCGCGGCCCTGGAGCTGGCGAATCACCTGGGCGTGAAGTTCCGCGAAGGCTTCGTGAAGAACCGCTACATCGGCCGGACCTTCATCATGCCGGGCCAGGCTGCGCGGAAAAAATCCGTACGCCAGAAGCTCAACGCCATCGAGCTGGAATTCCGCGGCAAGAACGTGATGCTGGTGGACGATTCCATCGTTCGCGGTACCACTTGCAAGCAGATCATCCAGATGGCCCGCGAAGCCGGTGCCAAGAACGTTTACTTCTGCTCCGCGGCGCCAGCGGTTCGCTACCCGAACGTCTACGGCATCGACATGCCGAGCGCTCACGAGCTGATCGCCCACAACCGTTCGACCCAGGACGTGGCAGACCTGATCGGTGCCGACTGGCTGATCTATCAGGACTTGCCTGACTTGATCGAAGCGGTCGGGGGCGGCAAGATCAAGATCGACAAGTTCGATTGCGCGGTGTTCGACGGCCAGTACGTCACCGGCGACGTCGACGAGGCTTATCTGAACAAGATCGAGCAGGCACGCAACGATGCCTCCAAGGTCAAGACGCAGGCAGTCAGTGCGATCATCGATCTGTACAACAACTGAGTAATTACCGGCCCTGAGGGGCCGGTTTTGTATCTGGCAAAAAGACTTTTATCTATCAAGAGCAAGGCAAGGAGTGACAGCATGAGTCAGGATTGGGATGCCGGTCGGCTGGACAGCGACCTCGAAGGCGTAGCGTTCGATACCCTGGCCGTACGTGCCGGTCAGCACCGTACGCCGGAAGGTGAGCACGGTGATCCGATGTTCTTCACTTCCAGCTATGTATTCCGTACCGCCGCCGATGCCGCCGCGCGTTTTGCCGGCGAAGTGCCGGGCAACGTCTACTCGCGCTACACCAACCCGACTGTGCGTGCCTTTGAAGAGCGCATTGCCGCGCTGGAAAGCGCCGAGCAGGCCGTGGCCACCGCGACCGGCATGGCCGCGATCATGGCGGTGGTGATGAGCCTGTGCAGCGCCGGCGATCACGTGCTGGTGTCGCGCAGCGTATTTGGCTCGACCATCAGCCTGTTCGAGAAGTACTTCAAGCGTTTCGGTATCGAAGTCGATTACGTGCCCTTGGCGGACTTGTCCGGCTGGGACGCGGCAATCAAGGCCAACACCAAATTGCTGTTCGTCGAATCGCCGTCCAACCCGCTGGCCGAGCTGGTGGACATTGCCGAACTGGCGAAAATCGCTCACGCCAAAGGCGCGATGCTGGTGGTCGATAACTGCTTCTGCACCCCGGCGCTGCAACAGCCGCTGAAAATGGGCGCGGACATCGTCGTGCACTCGGCCACCAAATTCATCGACGGCCAGGGTCGTTGCATGGGCGGTGTCGTGGCCGGTCGCGGCGAGCAGATGAAAGAGGTGGTTGGTTTCTTGCGCACCGCCGGGCCGACCCTGAGCCCGTTCAACGCCTGGATCTTCCTCAAGGGCCTGGAAACTTTGAACCTGCGGATGAAGGCCCATTGCGCCAACGCCCAACAACTGGCCGAGTGGCTGGAGCAGCAGGACGGTATCGAGAAAGTCCATTACGCCGGCCTCAAGAGCCATCCGCAGCACGAACTGGCGCTGCGCCAGCAGAAGGGGTTCGGTGCGGTCGTCAGTTTTGAGGTCAAGGGCGGCAAAGAGGGCGCCTGGCGCTTTATCGACGCCACGCGCCTGATTTCGATCACCGCCAACCTGGGTGACAGCAAAACCACCATCACCCATCCGAGCACCACCTCCCATGGTCGCCTGGCGCCGCAAGAGCGTGAAGCGGCGGGCATTCGTGACAGCCTGATCCGCGTTGCGGTCGGCCTGGAAGATGTGGCGGACCTGCAAGCCGATCTGGCGCGCGGCCTGGCTGCGTTGTGATCGAGTTGTCTGCGCCGGCCACCGGCTCAAATGGCCGCGTAGCGCTGGTGACCGGTGCTGCGCGGGGCATTGGCCTGGGGATTTCGGCCTGGCTGATCAGCGAAGGCTGGCAAGTCGTGCTGACGGATCTGGACCGTGAGCGGGGTTCGAAAGTGGCGAAAGTGCTGGGCGACAACGCCTGGTTCATCGCCATGGATGTCTCCAACGAGGGGCAAGTCGCGCTGGGCGTAGCCGAGGTGCTCGGTCAGTTCGGGCGCCTGGATGCGCTGGTATGCAATGCAGCGGTTGCCGATCCGCACAACATCACCCTGGAAAGCCTCGACCTGGCTCACTGGAATCGGGTGTTGGCGGTGAACCTCAGTGGGCCGATGTTGCTGGCCAAGCACTGTGCACCGTATCTGCGCGCTCACAGCGGCGCCATCGTCAATCTGGCCTCGACCCGCGCCGGGCAGTCGGAGCCCGACACGGAGGCCTATGCGGCGAGCAAGGGCGGTTTGTTGGCCCTGACGCATGCGTTGGCCATCAGCCTTGGCCCGGAGATCCGGGTCAATGCCGTCAGTCCTGGCTGGATCGATGCGCGCGACCCCTCGGTGCAACGTGCCGAACCCTTGACCGAGGCCGATCATGCCCAGCATCCGGCGGGCAGGGTGGGGAAGGTCGAGGATGTCGCGGCGATGGTGGCCTGGCTGCTGTCGAGGAATGCCGGATTTGTCACCGGCCAGGAATTCGTGGTCGATGGCGGCATGACCAAGAAGATGATTTACAGCGAGTAAGCTCCGGGATTGATGTTGAATGTGCTGCTTTCGCGAGCAAGTCGAATCGTCGCACCGCCGCTCCCACATTTGGAATGCATTCCCCTGTGGGAGCGGGCTTGCTCGCGAAAGCGCACTTGCTGCACATACATAATTTTGTCTTTTTCAGAAAAACTTCAATCCTGCTATTGACTTAGGTTCGCTACCTGCGTAAATTTCGCGGCCTCGGAGATGCAAACGGGTGATTAGCTCAGCTGGGAGAGCGTCTGCCTTACAAGCAGAATGTCGGCGGTTCGATCCCGTCATCACCCACCACTTCCGAGATACTTGCGAAAGCAAGAGGTAGGCTGAAATGCCTCCACCGACGCGCAGCGGTAGTTCAGTCGGTTAGAATACCGGCCTGTCACGCCGGGGGTCGCGGGTTCGAGTCCCGTCCGCTGCGCCATATTTTCCGAGTCAGGCATGCCTTGATTCGAGATTGAAAGAGAGATTGAAAAGTCTCGGAGCTTTCAATCAGACAAGTTACTTGAGCGTCAGCTCAAAGCGATACGCAGCGGTAGTTCAGTCGGTTAGAATACCGGCCTGTCACGCCGGGGGTCGCGGGTTCGAGTCCCGTCCGCTGCGCCATATCTACCCCGAGGCCCACTGAACGCCTTGGAGCTACGAAGAAACCACTGGTTACTTCGAGTCGATAGCAAAGACCCTGGTCGAAAGACCGGGGTTTTTTGTTTCTGCGATTTAAGTTTTTGCGACCCATTCTGCAGGAGCGAGCAAGCACGCTCCTGCTCGGTTGTTGGTTTTCGGCAATCAGCCTTGCAAATACACCGCATGAGTATGGGTGTACTCATACAGCCCATGCTTGCCATCCGCGCCACCAATACCCGATTTACGCACGCCGGCGTGGAAGCCCTGCATCGCTTCGAAGTTCTCGCGATTGACGTAAGTTTCGCCAAAATCCAGTTCACGCATGGCCTGCATGGTTTTGCTCAGGTCGCGGGTGTAGATCGATGAAGTCAGGCCATAGTCGCAGTCATTGGCCAGGGCGATGGCTTCGTCCAGGTCGTCGATTATCTGGATCGGCAGCACCGGCCCGAAAATCTCTTCGCGCATGATCTCCATGTCCGCGCGGCAACCCGCCAGCACCGTTGGCTGGAAATGGAAGCCATTGGGCAGGTCGGCCATCTGCCCGCCGCTGATCAGGCTTGCGCCCTGGCTCAGCGCGGTGCGGACTTTGCGGTTGACGCTGTCCAGCCCCTGGCGGTTGATCAGCGGACCCATCTCCACGTCGGGCTGGGCAATCGGGTCGCCATAGCGGGTCGCGCTCATTGCTGCCGCGATGCGTTCGATAAATTGATCCGCCACCTTGCGTTCGACATACACCCGCTCGGCACAGTTGCACACCTGCCCGCTGTTGATAATGCGCGAATCGCGGATCGCCCTCACGGCCAGGTCGAGGTCTGCATCCGCCAACACAATAGCCGGAGCCTTGCCGCCCAGCTCCAGATTGAGCTTGGTGATGTTCGGCGCGGCGGCGGCCATTATCCGCGAGCCGGTGTCGACGCTGCCGGTGAAGCTGATCATGTCCACGCCCTTGTGCGAACTCAGGGCGGCGCCGACCTTCCCGTCGCCACAGACCACGTTGAACACACCGGGCGGCAGGTCGGTTTCGGCCACCAGTCGGGCGAATTCGAAGCAGTTGTTCGGGGTTTCTTCACTGGGCTTGATGACGATGGTGTTGCCGGTCAGCAGGGCCGGGGCCATCTTGCGAGCGATCAGAAAGAACGGGAAATTCCACGGCAGGATCCCGGCCACCACGCCCAGTGGTTTGCGGAACAGGAAGATGTTTTCGTTCTGGCGGTCGCTGGTGATGATTTCACCTTCGATGCGCCGGGCCCATTCGGCCATGTAGTCGAGGTAGTCGGCGGTGAAATTGACTTCGACTTCCGCCAGCCCGCTGATCTTGCCTTGTTCCAGAGTGATGGTGCGCGCCAGGTGCGCGACGTTTTCCCGCAGTTTGGCAGCGATCCGGCGCAAGTAACCGGCGCGATCATTGGCCGGTTTGCGCGCCCAGCCTTTCTGGGCGGCACAGGCGGCGGCGAGGGCGCGCTCGACGTCCTCGGCGGTCGAGGCCGGGACTTTCGACAGCACGGCGCCGGTGGCCGGGTTGATCACATCGAGGTGGGCAGCGCTGGCCACGAACTGGCCGTCGATGAAGTTTTCGTAAACAGGCACGGATGACATGGTGCGACTCCTTGGCAGATCAGTAAGTGCGTGACGGCGCTTGAGTGGCAGCGGGTTCGCGGTAGCGGGCGAGGCTGGCCATGGCGCCTTGGCGCAGCAGGCTGATGTCGATGGCCACTGCAATGAACTGGCAGCCCCAGCGCTGGTAGCGGCGGGCGTCTTCTTCGTTGGGGGCGAGGATGCCGCAGGCCTTGCCGGCTGCCAGTGTGGCGTTCACGGCGTATTGAATCCGCTCCTGGACTTCCGGATGGCCGGGGTTGCCGGCGTGGCCCAGGCCGATCGACAAATCCGCCGGGCCGATAAACACCGCATCCACACCCTCGACGGCGGCAATCGCTGCGACGTTTTCCACGCCGGTGCGCGACTCCACCTGCACGATCAGGCACAGTTGTTCGTGGGCGGTATTGAGATAATCCGGCACGTCGTCCCAGCGGGTGGCGCGGGTCAGGCCGCCGCCGACACCGCGAATGCCGTGGGGCGGGTAGCGCATGGCGCGCACCAGTGCCTGTGCCTGCGCGGCGGTTTCGACCATCGGGATCATCAGCGTCTGTGCGCCGATGTCCAGCAGTTGCTTGATCAGGTTGGCATCGCCATTCACTGCGCGCACCACTGGCGCGGTCGAGTAAGGCGCCACGGCCTGCAACTGAGCGAGTACCCCGGGCACGGTGTTGGGCGCGTGCTCGCCATCGATCAGCATCCAGTCGTAACCGGTGGTGGCGACGATCTCGGCGGCGTAGCCGGTGGCGAACCCGGCCCAGATGCCATATTGGGTCCCTGAGCTGTTCAGCGCTGCCTTGAACGCGTTGTGCGGCATGTTCATGTCGAACTCCTTTCTCAGCGGTTATACGGCCGATGCAGTTGGCATTCGGGGTTGAGGGTCACGCCGAAACCTGGCTGGTCGAGCGCGGACAGGCGCATGCGGCCATTGACCGGCACCGGTTCGCCGAGCAATTGCGGGTGGAACATCGGCACCACTTCGTCGGCCTTCGGCGCCATCATCAGGAACTCGGCGAACGGGCTGTTATGCCGGGTGGCGACGAAGTGGTAGCTGTATACCGAAGAGCCGTGGGGGATGACCAGCGCGTTGTGGGCGTCGGCCAGGGCCGAGATCTTCACCAGTTCAGTGATCCCGCCGCACCAGCCGACATCCGGCTGGATGATGTCGCAGCAGCCCATCTCCAACAGCATGCGGAAACCCCAGCGCGTGGCTTCGTGTTCGCCGGTGGTCACCAGCATGCCTTTGGGCACGTTGTTGCGCAGGGCCGCGTAGCCCCAGTAGTCGTCCGGCGGCAGGGCTTCTTCGATCCATTTCAAGCCGTATTCGTGGGCGCCAACCGCCAGTTTGGTGGCGTAGTTGAGGTCCAGGCTCATCCAGCAATCGAGCATCAGCCAGAAGTCCGGGCCGACACGCTCGCGCATGGTCGCCAGTTCTTCGAGGTTCTTGCGCAGGCCTTCTTCACCTTCGGCGGGGCCGTGGTGCAGCGGCATCTTGCCGCCGATGAAACCCATTTTCTGCGCCAGGTCCGGACGGGCGCCGGTGGCGTAGAACTGCAACTCGTCGCGCACCGCACCGCCGAGCAACTGATGCACGGGCTCCTGGCGGATCTTGCCGAGCAAGTCCCACAGCGCCAGGTCGACGCCGGAGATAGTGTTGATGACGATGCCCTTGCGCCCGTAATACAGGGTCGACTGGTACATCTGATCCCAGATTTTTTCGATGTCGGTGACCCGGACGCCTTCAAGGAAGCGCGCCAGGTGTTTCTCGACGATGTACGCGGCAGGTTCGCCACCGGTGGTCACGGCAAAACCGACGGTGCCGTCGCTGGCTTCGATTTCCACCACCAGGGTGCCGAGTACGTTGATGCCGAAGGTGCGGCGGCTCTGACGGTACTCGGGGTATTTGCTCATCGGCGTGGCAATGTGATCGTCGATCCAGTGGCCGTCGGCCTGGTCGTGATAATCCGCGCCGCCGCCTCGCAGAGTGAAAGCGCGGACGTGTTTGATGGTTGGAATGCCCATGGTGTGACTCCTCAGGTTTAAACGGTGGCCGGTTTGTTCGAGGCTTTATGGCCGGGCGCGCGTATGCCCAGCACCAGCAACGCGGCGATGACGGTGGTAGCGGCCAGCACGTACAAGCCTGCTGCCGGTGAGTGGAAGGCGCCTTCGGCCCAGTTCTTCAGCACCGGGGCGATGAAGCCACCGAGAGCGCCGAACGAGTTGATCAGAGCGATCCCGGCCGCGGCGGCGCTGCCGGCGAGGTAGCTGGAGGGGAAGGTCCAGAACACCGGTTGCACGGCGATGAAGCCGGAGGCGGCAAAGCACAGGGCGATGATCCCCAGCAGCGGGTTGCTGAAGGTCACCGAGCAGGCGATCCCGGCGGCGGCCATGAGCAAGGTCAGGCACGCGGTGCGGCGGCGTTCGCCGGTGCGGTCGCTGTAGCCGGGAATCAGGTAGGCGGCGATCAATGCGCAGATCCAGGGGATCGCTGTCACCAGGCCGACCATCAGCCCGACCTTGGTCCCCAGCAGCCCTCCGACCTGGCTCGGCAGATAAAACACCACGCCATAGACGCTGGCCTGGATCAGCAGGTAAATCAGGCACAGGTACAGCACCGAGGGTTGGCAGATCACGTTGAGCAGGCTGCGGCCGTGGTTCTGTTTATGGCTGTCTTCCTGATTGAGCAGGCTTTGCACTTGTTGGCGTTCCTCGACGGTCAGCCACTTGGCGTCGGCCGGGCGGTTGTCCAGGTACCAGTAGGCCCAGATGCCCACAGCCGTCGCCATCAGGCCTTCAACGGCAAACAGCCATTGCCAGCCGTGGAAGCCGGCGAAGCCGTCCAGCTCCAGCAGCAGGCCGGACAGCGGGCTGCCAAAGATGAAGGCCAGCGGTGCACCGAAATAGAAGAAACCCATGGCCTTGCCGCGCACGGCGCTGGGGAACCAGTAGGTGAGGTAGAGGATCACGCCGGGGAAGAAGCCGGCTTCGGCCACGCCCAGCAGAAAGCGCAGGATGTAGAAGCTGGTTTCTGTGTGGGCGAAGACCATGGCGGCGGAGACCAGGCCCCAGGTGACCATGATCCGGCACATCCACAGGCGGGCGCCGACGCGGTGCAGGATCAGGTTGCTCGGCACTTCAAGCAACGCGTAACCCACGAAAAACACCCCGGCGCCGAAGGCGAAGGCGGCATCGCTGATATTGGTGTCGGCTTGAAAGGCTTGTTTGGCGAACCCGACGTTGGCGCGGTCGAGGAAGGCCATGATGTACATCAGCAGGAGAAACGGGAGTAGCCGCCAGGAAATTTTGGCGAGCAGAGGCGCGGGTAGAGTCTTCATCGCAGTTTTCCTTTGGTAGGGCATTTGTTCTTATGGGGAAGACTGTACGGCCGCTGATCGATGCGTTACAAATCGAATCTAGCTCACAACTGATACCTTCAGGGTATCGATAAAAAAGGCCCGTCATGACCACGCCGATCATCTCCCGCAGCCTGCTCAATCGCCTGCGTTACAAGCATCTGCACATGTTGGTGACGCTCAGTAGCAGCCAGAACCTGCACCGCGCTTCGCAAAGCCTGAACATGTCGCAACCGGCGGCAACCCGCATGCTCCATGAGATTGAAGACATGTTCGGCTGCGATCTGTTCGAACGCCTGCCGCGGGGGATGCGCCCGACAGCGTTGGGCCAGGAGCTGATTCGCTTTGCCGAGTCGGCCCTCAGTGGCCTCGACCGTTGTGCCGAGGATCTGATGGCGCGGCAGCTGGGCGGCTACGGCTATCTGTCGATCGGTACCATCATGGGCGCGGCGCCGGGCCTGGTGATGGATTCGATTGCTGAAATCAAGTCGCTCAATCCGCAGCTGCGGATCCGCATCATGGGCGACACCAGCGACCAGGTGATCCAGTTGCTGGAACAGGGTCGCATCGACCTTGCCATCGCCCGGCGCAATGCCGCCACCGACAGTGAGCATTACGTCTTCGAGCAACTGGGTAACGAACGCTTGCTGGTGGTGGTGCACGCCGGCCACCCGCTGGCGCGACGCAAAAAACTGGAGATGGCGGAGCTGGTCAGCGGTTGGCCGTGGATCCTGCAACCGGAAACCAGTCCGGCGCGCATCGGTCTGGATCAGGCGTTGCAGCGCCTGGCGTTGCCGTTGCCGGCAGACATCATCGAATGCAGTTCGGTGTACTCCATGCAGCAACTGATTCAGCTGACCGACGCGATCATGGTCCTGTCGGAAACCGCATTGCGCGACTATCTTAAAATGGGCCTGGTGGTGGCGCTGCCGGTGGAACTGGATGTGCAGATGGCGCCCTTCGGGTTGTTGTTGCGCAAGGGCGAGCACATCAGCCGGGAGTTGGGGTTGTTCATCGATCTGCTGCGACGAAAAGCCGCGGTTTTTTGATTTCTTGGTCAGTTTTTAGTTTTCCGCGAAGGCATAAGCCTATAAACTTAACCTTTCGGTCAGCTTTGCACTGTCAACAACAGCCCTTTGTATCGTCGAAAAGGGCTTCTGCAAGACTCGAGATTTCCAGAACATAACCAGAAGGGCGGACCCCATAACCGCCCAGAGGATGATCCATGTCCAACCGTGATATATCCCGGCGCTCGTTCCTTCAGGGCGGGCTGGTAGCGGGTGTGAGCGTGACGCTCACGCCATTGAGCAGCCAGGCGCTGGCCGCCTTGATGGAAAACAGCGTGACCGTGCCGTCCGAGCAGTGGCTCGGCAACAATGGCAAGGCGCGCGCCCGTAACGATGCCTTGTCCAAGGTCTGCGGCAGCAAGGTCTTTGCCCGCGACATCCGCGCCAAGGACATGCCGGGCTGGCCGCAGCAGCAAGGCCACGCCATGCTGCTCAAAACCATCAAGGCCGACCACATCTTTGCTGGCATCGACCTGTCGTGGCTCGGTGCCGAGTTGCAACCGGACCGCATCGTCACCGCCGAAGACCTGGTCAAGGACGGTATCGTGTTCCCTGAGGAGCACGCCCCGGATCCGCTGTTGCCGGCCGGCAAGGTGCCGATGTTCATCGGCCACCCGGTGGCGATCCTGATCTGGAACGACTTCGAGCGCTTCCGTCAGGCCAAGAACCAACTCAAATTCAATGACAAGGCGATTCGTTACGGTGCCCAGGTGCCGTTCTACGAAGGCGATCCGTACGGCAGCTTCCGCTACGTGCGCGTCGGCGGCGCGACCTCGGCGGACGAAGACGAATTCGCCAGCCTCAAGGATTCGATTCTGTTCCCGATGCTGAAAAACCGTCGTCCGGTGTGGAACTCCCAGCCGAACCTGCACGGCAACCTGACCGAGCGCGGGTTGTTCTACGCCGAGCGCATGAAGCAGCAGATCGATACGCCGCCGGACAACTGGCTGGTGTTCGACGAGCGCTACAAGACCCCGTCGATCGAACCGGCCGCCCTCGAGCCGGACAACGGCAACGGCTGGTACGACCCGGCCACCAAAACCCTGCATTTCGTGGTGGCGACACAGTGCCCACTGGAAACCGCGACCGAAACCGCGAAGATGATCGCGCCGTCGCGTTTCGGCCTGGCCAACCTGAACATGCACCCGGGTTACACCGTCGGTTATGGCTCGAAAGATCACAACATTTTCGTCTACTACGCAGCCCTCGCGGCGTTGTACGGCGCCGGTGTACCGGTACGCCTGGCCAACGACCGCTACGAGCAGTTCCAGAGCGGCATCAAGCGTCACCCGTTCGACATTCGCTACCAATTGGCGGTGGACAAGAACGACCACAGCTTCAAGATTTTCCGCTCCGAGATGAGCGTCGACGGTGGCGGACGAATCAACTACAGCCCATCGGTGGCTGCGGTGGGCGCCACGGCGGCACAGTCGATCTACTACATGCCGCAGAACGATCTGCAGGTCACGGCTTATCACTCCCGCGCCGTTGAAGCCGGGTCGATGCGTGGCTACGGCACCCTGCAAAGCATGGCGGCGACCGAGATGATGGTCGATGAAATCGCCGGTCGCCTCGGTGTCGATGCGATTGAGCTGCGTCGCAAGAACGCACTGCGCTCGGGCATGAAAAACACCCAGGGCGCGATCCCGGCCGGTGCCTTGCGCCTGCACGAGATTCTCGACAAGGCCGCGGTTCACGAAGTCTGGAAAAACCGCGAGGCGATCAAGAAACAACGCGAAGCCGCCGATCCGGACAACTGGTACGGGGTGGGTTTCGCCATCTGCCAGAAAGACTTCGGTACCGGTTCCGAAGCGCCGATGGCCAGCATTGAATTCACCGCCGAAGGTCGCATCAGCCTGCGCCACATCGGTATCGAAATCGGCACCGGCATGTCCACCTCTCAGGCCATGGTCGTGGCCGATTTCCTCGGTGTTCCGGCGCACGAAGTGAAGACCGGCGAAACCGAATGGAAAGAGTTGCAGCTGGTCAGTGGCGGCAACCCGTACATCATGAGCCAGGCCGAGCAGGACAACTTCCTGCGCAATCCGCGCTGGGTCGGCAAGGTCGCTTCGGCTTCGTCGGCCACCAACTCGGCGTACTACTTCAGCCACGCGACCCGTGAAGCGGCGCGCGTGCTGTTCAACCACGGCCTGTGGCCGGCGGCGCTGGAAATCTGGCGACAAGGCCCTTACGGCGGTCAGGCCAACCCTTACGTGGTGCGCCGCGAAGACGCCCATTGGGTCGACGGTAAGCTCACGGCCAACGGTATGGAGCCACTGCCTTTCGCCATGCTGGCCAAGCGCGTTCACGAGCGTGGCCTGGTGAGCGGCGCCACCGTGCACGGTTTCAACCGCTGGAGCTGGGCCGAGGCCGAGTTCAGCATCGACGGCGTGCGTGAGCGCTTGCCGCTCGACGGTCTGGCCGTGAAGTACGGCGACGGTGCACCGAAGGCGAAGAAAGCGCAGATGAACAGCGCCGGTTTCCATCTGCTGGATCGGCAGGGCATCGCCTACCCGGCGACCCAGCTGAACAACGCGGCGGTGACTTACTACAGCCCGGTCGCGACGCTGGTGGAAGTGAAGGTCAATAAGGGTTCGAACGAGGTGTCGGTGCTCAACCATCACTCGTGGGTCGAGTGCGGTCGGGTTCTGGTGGAAGAACTGGTCAGGGGTCAGCTCGAAGGCGGGATCGCCATGGGCATCGGCCATGCGCTGATGGAAGAGATGCCGTTGTACGAAGGCGGGCCGGGGGAGGGTGACTGGAACTTTAACCGTTACCGCTTGCCGATGGCGCGTCACGTCGCGGTGTGGAAACAGACTGCGGAAATCCTGCCGCCATTGTCGCCGAGCGACCCGTCCAAGGGCATCGCCGAGGTGGTGATGATCCCGGTGGTCGGTGCCATCGGTAACGCCGTGGCCCATGCCATCGGTAAACGTGTCCGCGACCTGCCTATCACTTCTGCACGCATCAAGGAGGCCCTCAATGGCTAACCGTCCGCTTCAACTGACCCTCAACGGTCAATCCGTCGGCCCGGTGGACATCCCTGATGACCTGCCGATGATCGACTACCTGCACGAATACAAGAACCTCACCGGTTCGCGCCTGGGCTGCGGCCAGGGCATCTGCCACGCCTGCGTGGTGATCGTCGACAACCCGGACGGCACCAGTGAAGAAGTGCGCACCTGCATCACCGGCGCGCACTATTTCGAAGGCAAGAAGGTTCGGACCATCGAAGGCCATGCGACCTGCGACGAGCAGGGCAAGGTCACCGAGCTGAACCCGATCCAGCAGCGTTTCGTCGACGAGTTCGCCTTCCAGTGCAGCTACTGCGCGCCGGGCTTCGTGAATGCCGCGACCGTGCTGGTGGAAAAGCTGCAGCGTCAGCCCATCGTCAAAAGCCAGCTGGAAAAAGTCATCGAGGACAGCCTCGGTCATCACATCTGCCGTTGCACCGGGTACGTGCGCTACTACAGCGCCACCCGCAACGTGCTGACCGATCTCGGCCTGGTCAAGGAGGGTTAAGCATGAAGCTTCTACTTAGCCGCCTGGCGCTGGCGGTTGGTCTGGCTGCGCCTGTGGTGGCAGCTCACGCCGATGATGCGCAGGTCAAGCAAGGCGAGTACCTCGCCCGCGCCGCCGACTGCATGGCGTGCCACACCGCACCGGGTGGCGCGCCGTACGCGGGCGGCCTGCCGATCGTGTCGCCGTTCGGCACGATCTACGGCACCAACATCACCCCGAGCAAAGAGCACGGTATCGGTCTGTACAACGATGACGAGTTCTTCGCCGCGCTGACCGAAGGCAAGCGCCGTGATGGCGCGAACCTGTATCCGGCGATGCCCTACACCTCGTATCACCTGATCCCGCGTGCAGATTCCGACGCGATTCATGCCTACCTGAAAACCGTCGAGCCGATCGAGCGCGCAGCACCGGTCACCAGCCTGAGCTTCCCGTTCAACGTGCGCCTGGGCCTGATGGGCTGGAACATGATGTACGGCAAGGACGTGAAGCTGGAACCGGCTGAAGGCAAAAGCGAAGCCTGGAAGCGCGGCCAGTACATGGTCGACGTGCTGGGGCACTGTGGCGAGTGCCACACCCCGCGCGGCCTGCCCGGTGCTATGCAGATGGACAAACGCATGACCGGCGGCATTCTCAATGGTTATCTGGCGCCGAGTCTGCTGGCCACTGACCTGGCGGCCCGTGGCTGGAATCATCAGGACCTGAGCTCGTTCCTCAAACACGGCATGAGCGCCCAGGGCACGATGTTCAACGAGATGTTCCCGGTGTTCCACAACAGCACCCAGGGCCTCAGCGATCCGGATCTGGCGGCGATGGCGACTTTCCTGCTCGGCGATCAGCCGCCTGCGGCGAAAGTGCTCGTCGAAGTGCCGTTGGACAAACTGAGCCCGAGTGTCCAGCGTGGCCGTCAGGAATATTTGAATGTCTGCGCCGGTTGCCATGCACCGGGCGGTGAGGGCAAACCGCACATCGCCGTCGCCATGCGCGGCAACACCACGCTGCGCCTGGAAGATCCGCGCAACCTGGTGCGGGTGATCGACGACGGTATCGGTGAGCAGAAGTTCTCCGGATTCGAACACATGCAACCGATGCCAGGGTTTGTCGATAAGCTGAATGACGAACAACTCACGGACCTGCTGAACTACCTGCGTCAGGGCTGGGGTGGTCAGCCGAATGATCTGGCAGTGAACGACGTGCAGAAGTTGCGGGCCGATGCGCCGCCGCTCGAGCACAAGGCCCACTGATATGCAGCATCTGGATCTGCAAGTGGTGCGTCGGGCGCTGGAGTGGTCGGCGGCCGGTCAGCGCATCTGGCTGTGTACGGTGCTGGCCACTTACGGCTCGGCACCGCGCGCACCGGGTTCGCTGCTGGCGGTGAACACGCAGGGGTACTGGATTGGCTCGCTGTCCGGTGGCTGTGTCGAGGAAGACTTTCTCGAGCGAGTCGCCGAGGACGCGTTTCTGGAGCCAGTCAGCGTTGTTCGTTACGGCGAAGGCGACGATCCACGCTCACGCGTCAGCCTGCCCTGTGGCGGGGTGCTGGACGTGCTGGTCGAGAAGCTCGAGGCCGATTGCGAGGTGCAAGCGCATCTGCGGGAACTGGAGTCGGCGCTGTTGGGCCGACGTCGGTTGATCCGCGAGGTTGATCTGCAAAGTGGTGTGCGCAGCCTGTTCGATGATCGTGAGCAGGGTGTGCGTATCGAGCGTGAAATCGACCGGGTGCGTGTACGCGTCGGCGCGGCCCAGCGCTTGCTGCTGGCGGGGTATTCCAGTGTCGCCCAGGCCTGTGCGGAGTTTGCCGTGGGGCTTGGGTTCGAGGTGATTCTGTGTGACCCGCGGGACGAAGTGCTCGAAGGCGTCGTGCTGGAAAATGTGGAGATTCGCCGTCAACTTCCGTCGGTGTTCATCGCTGACGGCGGTTGCCACAGCGACACGGCGGTGGTGGCGTTGACCCACGATCCACGTATCGACGATTTGGCGATGATGGAGGCAGTGCGCACCGACGCGTTTTACATCGGTGTGATGGGCTCCATGCAGACCTCGCAAAAGCGCTTCGAGCGGTTGCGGCGCATCGGTGGTCTGGGGGATGTCGAGTTGGGGCGGATTCATGCTCCCATCGGGCTGAACCTGGGCAGCAAGACGCCGGCAGAGATCGCGCTGGCGGTACTGGCCGATATCTTGCGGATCCGAAGCGGTATCCCACGAGATCGTCTCTAACCCCCAAAACCTGTGGGAGCGAGCTTGCTCGCGATGAGGTCGTAACATCCAACACATTCGTTGGCTGCCAGACCGATATCGCGAGCAGGCTCGCTCCCACAATGTATTGCGTGTCGCTTAGTACCCGAATTTATCCCGCAATCCGTAATACCACGCACCCAATGCCGCAAACGGTGTGCGCAGCAACTGGCCGCCGGGGAACGGGTAGTGGGGCAGGTCGGCAAAGGCGTCAAAACGCTCGGCCTGGCCGCGCAGCGCTTCGGCCAGCACCTTGCCCGCCAGGTGCGTGTAGGTCACGCCATGGCCGCTGCAGCCCTGGGAATAGTAGATGTTGTCGCCCAGGCGTCCGACCTGGGGCAGGCGCGACAGGGTCAGCAGGAAGTTGCCCGTCCACGCGTAATCGATCTTCACGTCCTTGAGCTGCGGGAATGCCTTGAGCATCTTCGGCCGGATGATCGCTTCGATGTTCGCCGGATCCCGCGCGCCATACACCACGCCACCACCGAAAATCAGACGCTTGTCGCCGCTGAGGCGGTAGTAGTCGAGCAGGTAATTGCAGTCTTCGACGCAGTAATCCTGAGGCAGCAGGGTCTTGGCCAGTTCTTCACCTAATGGCTCGGTGGTAATCACCTGTGTGCCGCAAGGCATCGACTTGGCGGCCAGTTCCGGCACCAGATTGCCCAGGTAAGCGTTGCCGGCGACGATGATGAATTTGGCCCGGACCTTACCCTGCGGCGTGTGCACCACCGGGCTGGCCCCGCGCTCGATGCGTACGGCCGGCGACTGCTCATAGATCGTCCCGCCGAGGGACTCGACCGCCGCCGCTTCACCCAGCGCCAGGTTAAGCGGATGGATGTGGCCGCCACTCATGTCGAGCATCCCGCCGACGTATTGATCGCAGGCAACCACCTCGCGGATGCGGCGTTGATCCATCAACTCAAGCTGGGTGTGCCCGAAACGCTCCCACAGGCGCTTCTGGGATTCGAGATGACCCATCTGCTTGGCGGTCATCGCGGCGAACACGCCACCGTCCTTCAAGTCGCACTGAATGTTGTACCTGGCGACCCGCTCACGAATGATTCGCCCACCCTCGAACGCCATCTGCCCCAGCAACTGGGCCTGCTTGGGACCGACCGTGCGCTCGATGACATCGATATCGCGGCTATAGCTGTTAACGATCTGGCCGCCATTACGCCCGGACGCCCCGAAACCCACCCTGGCAGCCTCGAGCACCGTGACCTTGAAGCCGTTCTCCAGCAGAAACAGGGCAGCGGACAGCCCCGTATAACCGGCGCCAATCACACAGACATCGGTCTCCACGTCATCCTGCAACGCCGGGCGCGGTGGAACCGCATTGGCCGATGCGGCGTAATAGGATTCTGGGTAGGGAGTGTTAGCCATCCGGCAGCCTCTGTTTAATATATTTTACGAGTGCGTTGATCCTACCCGAGTTGAAAATCGCCCGCCAGCACCCGGAAAATCTTCTTTGTACCGGCAAAATTAAATATTTTGCATATTCATAGGGTTAGCGCGAAAAAAGGTGTTGACACCCCTCCGGAATTCCGTAGAATGCCGCCTCACAGCAGGCACGTAGCTCAGTTGGTTAGAGCACCACCTTGACATGGTGGGGGTCGTTGGTTCGAGTCCAATCGCGCCTACCAAACAAAATCCGCTCTGCTGGGCGGTCTAGAAGGGCTCACCGAAAGGTGGGCCCTTTTTTGTTGTCTGCGATTTGCAAACTCCCCGCTCAAAACGCCAACTTGGCGCCCACCTCCATGTACTCGATTTACTTTTCGTCGTGCCCCTCCTGATAGTGCTTCGTCATCTTCTCGTCTGCATGCCCCATCAGCGCTTGGAAGGACTCCTGTGGGAATTTCTACCGCTCGTACAGCCATGTCCCCAAGGCTCGGATCTCATGAAAAGTGGGGCGCTCGCCGGCCGGTACGTGGTCGTAGGTGTGCGCGGCGCCTGCAGACATTCACTGACAACCTCATGTAGCGCGGCCCTCATAGCGTTTCATCGCCCTCCGTTCACCTGCAGGTTCAATGTTATTTTTTTTCAGGGTTGTGTTCGGGACACTTGGCGTTGCGCTGGGTAAAGTCATTACCGCTTGCCCGGCCTGGTGTGTTTCAGATGGATTACTGAATGGCCAGCAACTGGTCAGGGTGGGCACCAATTCGAGACAAGGTGCAGGCGACAAAAACCAAGTAGTTCAGCGTGGCGGATCTGCCAATGCTTTCGCACCTTGCAGGCGTTCAGCGCACGCCCCTTGTCGGGGCCGCCTCTGCCGGAGAAGTCAAAGCCCTGGCAAGGCGATAAGAACGGCAAGGCCTCTTTACTTGGGCCAAAGCCTCAAGCAGATGATCCTTCGCCTCGTCGAAGGTGCATTCGCGCCTCCCCCCCCCCAAAAAAAAACAGAACATGACTTTGAGCTGCCGCTTGCTGAAGTCACGTAGCCACAATGGCCGCTTCCGGTTTAGCGATCCGCAGGTGCTCACGCCAGAGCCGTTCGAAGGGGATAATCATGCCCCGCGCGCACTGGGTAGTGCAGTAGCGCAGATCGGCCAGCACCCTGTCGACGCTGTTGTCCGGCATGCTCTTCATCACCTTGACGCATGTGTTAAACGCCATTCAAGTGATGATTGATGCACATGATCAAGCAGTCACCACGGCTTCTTACTGTACGGAGGAAGTTGTTGCCTTTAGTGAGCTTCTTGGATTTCACTTGCAGTCTACTGTGGCACATGGGCAATCCTTTGTAATTATAAGGGTCCTTATTTAACTTCATAAGGATTTCCTCGTTGCCAATAACACGCTCCTCACCGCTTGTTAGTAATTCAAGCACTACACATTTCATGCGAGTTAATTTGATAATCGTCAGATTGTTAGAAGACAGGCGTTGGGGTTTGTTAAACACCGTAACGTCGGCCTGTTGATGCGATCAAATACACACTTAGAGCCGCGCTGGTCGATCCAGGCAGCAACTTCATCGAGGGCAATAAAGTCTTCGTCGGGAGGATTGAGCGGGGCGGCGGTAAGACATTCTGACATCGCGCTTCCTCCATGAAAAAAATCGTAGCCAAGAGGTGCGCACACTGTAGGTAGCAGGCGAAAAACTCCCGTATGGGCGGGCTTAACGGGTGAGAAAAAAAGGGTGGGTGCTGATCCGTCAGCATATATTGAGTTTCGTTAGTGAGTTACGGCGCCGCTGTAGTGCAGGACAACTGGATTGCCTTCAGGCTTCTTGTTGCTTTTGTGGGTGAAGGGCATGGCGAATGATTCAGGTAGGTGCTACTTCCCATGACCGTTGGCGTAATTAACGAGGGAGTCCATAGAAACTCTTGGTTTTTATTCTCGTCTTTAACGTTTTTCAGGCGCCAAATATTTGAACTTTTTAAGTTGATCGAAAAGCGATTGGTCTTAGCGCGATTTATTCATACGCCCCATTACAATCTCAGCCATAAGTAAGAAAGCGTCAAACTGGAACAAGCGGCGAGGAGTACTGCAACCCAATAAAAGACAAAATATTGACAACAAAAAACAGTCACATTCTCCCTATTAAGTCGGTGATATATCATGATCAAGATCATGGCCTGCTTTTTAATAGGAGCTGTAACTGCAGGATGCAACGGCATCGTAAAACCCGACTTTTCGGGATCTGCGAATGATTCATATTTTTTAGTCTACTCGGGCTTTCCCGCACCGTATCTATACATGGCCTCGGCCGTGCAATGGAACGAGGACTACGCCGTAACCACTCGCCACACTCCGTTCATCCCCAACGTGAAGTACAGCTGCAGCACTGGTTGTGATCTCGTCTTCATCCTGCACAAGGCCAACGGCCGCTACCCGTCATGGCGCGCACCGCGTGTGGGCGAGAGCATAACTGCCGTTGGGGCGAGTCCTTACTTCATGACCACTACCGGGAAGGGCAAGGTGTATGAAACGCCTTTCGTCAATGCCGCTGAACACAGCGGTGATCTCTATGCCATCCACGATGCCCCGCTGATCAAGGGCATGTCGGGCGGGCCGGTCCTTGCAAGTGACGGCCATATTGTCGGCATCAATATTGGTTTCTATTCAACCACCCTGAACGATGTGAGCAATCACTCCGGCGTAAAGGGGGCTGAGAGGCTCAGCATCTTTATTCCATACTCGATCATTCAGCGCGAGTGGGGGATATTGCAGGCAAAACTTGACGACCCGCACGGCGCGAAGTATGTCGCGAAATAACTTTTAGCTTTCAACCCATTGGCCATCGCGCGTACCAGATAAAGTCCGCTCTGCTGGGCGGCCTGGAAGGGCTCACCGAAAGGTGGGCCCTTTTTGTTGTCCCGGATTTCTTCAGGTGTTCACAACGTATCGGGCTCGTTCACGCTGGGCAATGTGAACGTTGATGCGGGCGCGACGATTGCTGAGCGGATACCGGGCCACCAGTGATTGCCAGGTAATCGTTCAGGTCGTCGCCAGCCTCAATAGGCGTCAGAGGGCAAAGGTCGCTGCAAGGCCGTGGTGGCCTTCCTGTGCTCCTGCGATCAGGTGCATTGGGATGTTCTGTTGTACTTCAATGGACGGTACTTCGAAGCTCCCTACGATCTGGAGGTGGCGCTCGCTCAGTTCGGTCGACTTTCCTGCTTTTTCCTTGGCCATTCTCGCGTGGTTCATTGCGATTTCGTTGAGCGTTGACACGTTACATCTCCCGGTGACTGACCAAGCGTATCGCTGGCGTCCTTAAGCATTGATTGAATGGCTGCGGCGTCAGAATCATGTCGTTCCGGCGCTGCTACGGGCGATCTTAGCAAGCCTCAAGCCATGGATACGGGCGAATTCCTCGTTGTGTTCCGGCAGGCGACGAATGGCGGGTGCCTGTGAATGATGGTCCGGATTTTTTGTTATTCAGGCGTAAACTAGCAAGGCGACCTTATCAAAAGGAGCCGCCTATGAACGCCGATCAAATGAGCAAACAGGCACCTGTGGACACGACTGTCTGGGATCGATATTTCTGCGCTGCATTGATTGCCGAAAGCAATCTGACTGCCCCGATTGTGGGCGAGGCTACTCACGAGGACAGGCAGAACCTGTTGATCGAGAGGGCCAGAGTCCTCGCGGATAAAATGATGCAAAACCGAAGATAACCAGAGCCCAGCCGTCGCGCTGGGCTCTTTGCATGCGGGGTCATGCACCGATGCTGGGGGCGTGCGCATTGCGGGTCAAACGATCAACTCCACCTTGCCGCTCGCCAGGCGATAGATACCGCCCACGATCTTGAGCGCGCCTTTGCTCTGCGCATCAGTCAGCAATGGCGAGGCCTGTTTCAGGTTGTTGACCGAATTTTTGACGTTTTGCGCGGTGGCGTTTTCCATCAGGTTCCCGGGCTGCTTGAGTACTGCCTCGACTGCCGACTTGAGTGCGTCAGTCAGTTTCGGGATATGACCGGGAAAAATTGTCTGATCCTTGACCGCCTTGATACCGGCCTCGATGGCACCGCAACTCTCATGCCCGAGTACGAGAATCAGCGGGGCGCCCAGTACGGCAACCCCGTATTCAAGACTGGCCAAGCCTTCCGGTGTAACGAAGTTGCCCGCAACGCGGATGGAGAAAAGATCGCCGCGCGCGGTGTCGAACGCATATTCCGGGGCGATCCTCGAGTCAGAACAACTCAGCACGGCCACGAACGGATTTTGGCCGGACACCAAGGCCTCTCGCTCTGCCTTGAAATCGTGCGTCGTGGAAGTGCCGCCTACATATCGTGCATTGCCCTCCATCAGTCTTTTCAACGCCATGTCGGGACTGATTACGTTTTGAGGTTTGGGTGGGGCTGACGCTTTTTCGGCTGCCTGGATGATCTTGCCGGGCAGTGTGCCGGTCAGCAGCAGGGCGCCTGCGCTCAATCCGGCAAATTGAAGAAAACGACGACGGCCTGTTGTGTTTGAAGCAGAGCTTGAATCACATGATTTACACATGATTTTGTTTACTCAGTTCAATGGGGTGAGAGTGAGTTGCTGTTGGGGCGGGTACTGTCACGGACGCTCAATACCGGCGCAGTGGAGTCTAGTAGGTCTGTCATATTGTGTTCCGGGCATTGTCTGCGGATGGCGTGCACGCAGCCATTTCATGGGCTACTACTGACAGGCTCATACAACTTCGACCTGGCAGGAGTTTCTCGATGCTGACTCAATGGTTTCTGGCGGCGGTTCATCTTCTGGCATTTGCCTTGGGATTCTGGGCGGTATTGGTTCGAGGCACGGCTTTTCGGCGTTTGGCCGATGGCGCCACAGAGGTGCGCAGTGTTTTGATGGCGGACAATATCTGGGGTATTTCAGCTGTCGTTTTATTGATCAGTGGCGGGATGCGAGCCTTTGGCGGGTACGAGAAGGGCGCGGACTATTACCTGCATCAGCCGCTGTTTCATCTGAAGATGACGCTGTTCGTCCTGATCTTGTTGCTGGAGATTGCGCCGATGGTGACGCTGATCAAATGGCGGATAGCGCTTGCCCGTAAAGTGGCGATCGATACCGGCCGTGCGAAGCTGTTTGCACGGATCAGTCATATCGAGGCGCTGCTGGTGTTGCTGATGGTGGTGGCAGCGACTGGCATGGCGCGAGGCGTGATGCTTGGTTGACTGCGCAGTGAACGCATCCTTCCCTGGGGTAAACCAGAAAAGTCTGACAGCAAAAGGATGGAGCTTGCCGCTAGTATCGGCCCCAGGGGTTTGGGTGGGGGCGAAAGCGCAGGGCGATGGGGTGCTGAATCTTTAGCCAGCCGTAATTCCGGACTGAACGGGCTGGCTACTGACTGCAACAGGATTCAGGATTGCGGCTTTTCCGGGGCGGTCAGGCCGGCCTGAATGCGCTGGTAAATTTCTTCACGATGCACTGCAACGTCCTTCGGAGCGTTGATGCCGATCCTGACTTGCTGGCCGCTTACGCCCAGGATGGTGATCGTAATGTCATCACCAATGTTTATGCTTTCACCGACTTTGCGGGTGAGTATCAGCATGGTCTTCTCCTTGATTGCTTTGTGGGGCACCTGATTCGGACAGTGCAGAGGTCGGTGGTATGTATAGATTAGTGCGAAGTCTCGTGGTTTGGGTGCCTCTTTCTGACGCGCAGATGTGGCATTAATTCCCAAGGTGTAACTATACAGAGGCCGCAATCATCAATCTCGTTGTTTTGAGCCCATTTTACGGCACTCGTGAAGTATTCATGGGTGTTAAAATCGCCGCTTTATGCATTTGGAGGGAAGCGTCGTGCGCAAAATGGTTTTGATCATCGCGATATTGGCACTGGCGGGATGTGGCGAGGGCAGCCGTGTGGATGCGCCGAAGCCCAAGCCGGCCATGGCTGCCGTACCCGCGCCAGTTTCCGGTCCGCAATGGGATCTTGAAGTGCGAGGTGAAACCCCTCAGGCGGTCAGTGATCTGAGTGGCTGGCTGATCGAGCACAGTTTCATGTCCAGTGTCGTCAAGGAGAATGGCAATACCCGAATCCTGGTGGGGCCATTCAATTCGAAAGCCGAAGCCGAAGCCAAACAGGATGAAGTTCGCGCGGCACTCACTCGCGCGAAGAAACAGAACATCGAATTGCTGGTGCTTGAGCGTCCAGCCGCTCAATAACGTAGCGCAGACGTTGAAGAAACAAAAAAGGCCTCGGGCGTTTAGCACCGGGGCCTTTTTTGTTTCAGTGTCCCGTCCTGGATTCAGCCGCAGGCCTTCATGTCTACCGGGCCGACGAACTCGTTGCCGCGCCCCATGACGCACCCCACGCTCTGATTGCGTTGGCGTTCCCAGGCCTGTACCGGATAGGTCTTGTCCCAGGCTTCGTACAGTTGTCGATCCTGTTTCGACAGGCGCAAGCCATACTGCTTGCTCATGTAGAAGTAGGTCCGGGCGATCATGCCGCGAATGGAAGGGCGGGGCATGACTTTCTTGGCCTTGAAGTCGACCTGGGTCAGGCAGGAACCATATTGCCCCGACTGCTCGGGCAGCCAGCCAAAGCTGAAGTTGCTGCGATCGCCATTGACCTCGCCAATGCTGGGCACCAGGTTGTGCAAATCAGCCTCGGCCTTCTGGTAAACCGGGTCGTAGCGGGTGCAGTTCTTGCGACCGCCCTCTTGCCAGCACTGGCGTTGATGGCCGATTTGCCAGGCCGGAACAATATGCTCCCACTCGATGCGGGATGCGCGCTTGGCATTTTTACGTGGCACATAACCGCAGGCTTCAAGGTTCACCCGGTTGCCGGTGTACTTGCAGCCACAGTAAAACTCGGTGGACTGGGGCGCGTAGAGCTTCCAGGCGACCTTTTTCGCTTCGGTAAAAGTGCGCGGCGCGTCGGCTTGCGCCCCCATGACAAAAAACAGAAACAGCAAAGCAAACCAGCGGACACTCATCGACTCAATCTTCCTTCGGCACAACCCAGAAAATCTGCACACCGCCATCGTCGCGATAGGCGAGGGTGACGTTGTCGTTTTCGTCTATTTCTTCCAGTAAGCGTTCCCATTCATCCACCGGCTCGTCGGGAAGGCGGAAGATCAACGCTGCCCTGGCTTTTTGTGCGGTAGGGGAGTTGATGATTTTCTGAACGCGCAGGCCCATGCGTACATAGGTGTCGGGAGAGGCTGAGGTGGTGTCCACGGAATTATCCTTATTAAGCTGTACGTGCATACAGTATTTAACTGTAGGCCATTTCGCAACTGCTTAAAAACCAAGAAAATCCTCTGACAGCGATTTGTTCCGTTTGGCGTAAGGCGAAGGGAGTTTTTTTGTCAGATCCGCGGCAGCCACTCGCCAAGGCTGGCGAGTGGCGCACGGGGTGCCCGACCGGATCCGGTCGGGCGAGGGCGAATCAGTATTCCCAGAACATCCGTTGCAGCTCTTTGCTGTCATTGGTTTTGGTCAACGCGACCATCGCCAGGACCCGGGCTTTTTGTGGATTCAGGTCGTTGGCCACGACCCAGTCGTATTTATCGTCAGGCTGTTCGGCGTTGCGCAGTACAAAACCGCCGGCGTTGACATGGGAGGAACGAATGATCTGCACGCCATCCTTGCGCAGGGCTTGCAGGGCGGGCACCACTCGCGACGATACCGAGCCATTGCCGGTGCCGGCGTGGATGATGGCTTTGGCGCCGGACTGAGCCAGGGCCTTGTAGGCGGTGTCGCTGACGTTGCCATAGGAATAGGCGATCTCGACGTCAGGCAGGCTCTTGATGGTCTTGATGTCGAATTCGGAATCCATGGTGTGACGCTTGGCCGGCAGGCGGTACCAGTAGGATTTGCCTTCTACCACCATGCCCAGCGGACCCCAGGCACTTTTAAACGCTTCGGTCTTGATATTGATCATTTTGCTGACGTCGCGACCCGACTGGATTTCATCGTTCATGGTCACCAGTACACCTTTGCCTCGCGCGTCTTTGCTGCTGGCCACGGCCACCGCGTTATACAGGTTCAGCATGCCATCGGCGGACATCGCGGTGCCTGGGCGCATGGAGCCCACGACGATGATCGGCTTCTCGGTTTTTTCCACCAGGTTGAGGAAGTACGCCGTTTCTTCCAGGGTGTCGGTGCCGTGGGTGATCACGATGCCATCGACGTCTTTGCTGTCGGCCAGCTCGGCTACGCGGCGACCCAGTTGCAGCAGGTTTTCGTTGGTGATGCTTTCGGAGGCGATTTGCATGACCTGTTCGCCGCGAACGTTAGCCAATTGGCTCAGCTCAGGAACGCCGGCGATCAACTGTTCAATGCCGACTTTCGCCGCTTGATAGGTTGCGCTATTGGCGGCGCTGGCCCCCGCGCCGGCAATGGTACCGCCGGTGGCGAGGATCACCACGTTGGCCAGTTTTTGTTGGGTTTCGGCTTCTTTGGCCTGAAGGGCAGTGGGTAGAAGCAACAGCAGGGCCAAGGCGCCCGGAACGAAGGTCTTGAGTGCAGATGTCATTATTTTTCTCTTCTAGTTGTGAGACGGTGCAGATGCAGGTTCATCTAGATACGCCCCGGGCGAATCTGAACGCCGGGGGTGCGAGGGGAAGAGCAGGATCTGTACCAGTAATACGCTGAATTGAAAAACACACCTAAGTTAATGATTTGTAACGGTATTGCTGTTTGTGTCCAGAGCGGTTTCGGGGCTGGGCGTCCGGAATGCCGAACATGTTTAACTTTCGCGTTCGGCTCTCCGAAACGGATCGTGGTCTTGTTTGGGATTTAAACGGATCAAATCATCCGTCATGACTAAAGAAACGCCGGCGCCGGTCGATGCTCCTTCAAGGGATTTTTTCTTCAGGAGTTCACATGTCGTTATCTGTTGGCATTCCCAATGCCGCCGGCATCACCATCGCTGGCAAATCGGCCACCACCCTTCGTGCCTTGAGCGACGCAGCCGCTGATTCGGCTGCTCAAGCGCTGGGTGCAAAGGAAAGCGATGGCAACCAGGTCAAGACGGGCCCGGTAGGTCTGGGGGAGGGTGCCGGCGTAAAGGCCGAATCGGAAGCCAGCGATAACACCAGCGTTGCGGTGAAGGTCTTGCTCAAGCGTCTGAAGGAATTGCAGCAGCAATTGCGCGAGCAACAGCAGCAACTGGCACAAGCCCAGGCAGCGTCCTATCCAACCCCGGAAGCCAAGACCACAGCAGTAGCAGCCATACAGGGGCAAGTTGCCGACACCAACGGCGCCATCCTGCAAGTGAGTGCGAGCCTGATCAAGGAAATGGCCAAGAGTTCTGGCACGGGATCGGTGGTCAATACCACGGCATAGCTGAATGCCGTTTTTCGCCAAACATAGCTGAAAGCGCTTTTCAGGTCGTTGACAAATACCGGCAGGGTTCGCATAGTTTGGTTCACGCAAACGTTTGCGCGGCTCCAATGATGGCTTTTCATCACGGCGGGCCGTGAAGCTTACGCCAGCGCAAGCGTTGCTCACAATAATCATAAGATCGGAGTGAACCCATGAAGCTGCCATTCGCTGGACGTCTTCTCGCTGTCGCTATGTTGGCTGCTGCATCCGCTGCATTGCCTGTCTCTTCGGCTTTTGCTGAAACCACTGAAAAACCGAAAGTCGCTCTGGTCATGAAATCCCTGGCCAACGAGTTCTTCCTGACAATGGAGGACGGCGCCAAGGCCTACCAGAAAGATCACTCCGGCGAATTCGACCTCATCTCCAACGGCATCAAGGATGAAACCGACACCGCAGGCCAGACGCGTATCGTCGAGCAGATGATCCTGGCCAAGGTCAATGCACTGGTGATTGCGCCGGCAGACTCCAAGGCCATGGTCCCGGTGATCAAGAAAGCCATCGATGCCGGTATCACCGTGATCAACATCGACAACCAGCTGGACCCCGCCGTCGTCAAAAGCAAAAACATCAATGTTCCGTTCGTAGGCCCGGACAATCGCAAGGGCGCACGGCTGGTGGGGGACTACCTGGCCAAACAGCTGAAGGCCGGTGACGAAGTCGGCATCATCGAAGGTGTGTCCACCACTACCAATGCCCAGCAGCGGACCGCAGGTTTCAAGGATGCGATGGAGGCGGCGCAGATCAAGGTCGTGTCCCTGCAGTCCGGAGACTGGGAGATCGACAAGGGCAACAAGGTAGCTGCGTCGATTCTCAGCGAATACCCGCAAACCAAGGCCCTGTTGGCCGGCAACGACAGCATGGCGGTCGGTGCGGTGTCTGCGGTGCGCGCCGCGGGCAAGGCCGGCAAGGTGCAGGTGGTGGGCTACGACAACATCAATGCCATCCAGCCTATGCTCAAGGATGGTCGCGTGCTGGCCACTGCGGACCAGTTCGCGGCTAAACAGGCGGTGTTCGGCATCGAGACTGCATTGAAGATTCTCAAGGGCGAGAAGGTCGACGGCGGCGCCAATGGCGTGATCGAAACGCCGGTAGAACTGGTCACCAAGTAGCCTTCTGGCGACGTAACGGCGCTCGTCCAGCCGGACGGGCGCATGGAGAGTTTCTATGTCAGTTTGCGCTCCGAACGCTGTCCTTTCGGTCAGTGGTATCGGCAAGACTTACGCCCAACCGGTCCTGGCCGGCATCGACTTGACGCTCATGCGCGGGGAAGTGCTGGCGCTGACCGGCGAGAACGGTGCGGGCAAAAGCACGCTTTCGAAGATTATTGGCGGGTTGGTCACGCCGACCACCGGCCAGATGCAGTACCAGGGGCAGGACTACCGTCCGGGTAGCCGGGCTCAGGCTGAAGCGCTGGGTATCCGCATGGTCATGCAGGAACTCAATCTGCTGCCGACCCTGTCGGTGGCGGAAAACCTGTTTCTCGACAACTTGCCCAGCAAAGGCGGCTGGATCAGTCGCAAGCAGTTGCGCAAGGCCGCCATCGAGGCCATGGCTCATGTCGGGCTAGACGCCATCGACCCGGACACCCTGGTCGGCGAGCTGGGCATCGGCCACCAGCAAATGGTGGAGATCGCCCGCAACCTGATTGGCGATTGTCATGTGCTGATTCTCGACGAGCCGACCGCGATGCTCACTGCCCGCGAAGTCGAAATGCTGTTCGAGCAGATCACCCGCCTGCAGTCTCGCGGCGTATCGATTATCTACATCTCCCATCGCCTCGAAGAGTTGGCGCGGGTCGCGCAACGCATTGCCGTGCTGCGCGACGGCAACCTGGTCTGTGTCGAGCCGATGGCCAACTACAACAGCGAGCAATTGGTCACGCTGATGGTCGGCCGCGAACTCGGCGAACATATCGATATGGGGGCGCGCAAGATCGGCGCTCCGGTGTTGACGGTCAACGGCCTGAGCCGGTCCGACAAGGTTCGCGACGTGTCGTTCGAAGTCCGTGCCGGAGAGATTTTCGGGATTTCCGGTTTGATCGGCGCGGGGCGCACTGAATTGCTGCGACTGATCTTCGGTGCGGATATCGCCGACAGCGGCACGATTGCCCTGGGTGCGCCGGCGCAGGTCATCAATGTGCGTTCGCCAGTGGATGCGGTCGGGCATGGCATCGCGTTGATCACTGAAGATCGCAAGGGCGAAGGCCTTTTGTTGACGCAGTCGATCGGCGCCAATATCGCCTTGGGCAACATGCCCGGCATCTCCGGCGCGGGCTTTGTCGACAACGATAAGGAACGCGCCCTGGCCCAGCGTCAGATTGACGCCATGCGCATCCGCAGTTCCGGTCCGGCACAACTGGTGTCCGAGTTGTCCGGCGGCAATCAGCAGAAAGTCGTTATCGGCCGTTGGCTGGAGCGCGATTGCTCGGTGTTGCTGTTCGACGAGCCGACCCGCGGCATCGACGTCGGCGCCAAGTTCGATATCTACAACCTGCTCGGTGAATTGACCCGCCAGGGCAAGGCGCTGGTGGTGGTCTCCAGCGACTTGCGCGAGCTGATGCTGATCTGCGACCGGATCGGCGTGCTGTCGGCAGGAAGCCTGATCGATACCTTCGATCGCGACAGCTGGACCCAGGATGAGTTGCTCGCCGCTGCTTTCGCCGGCTACCAAAAACGTGATGCGCAGCTCGTTGAAGCCGCGCCTAGGGATCTTCCATGAATACCGCTTCTTATGCCGGCAAACGCAGTGGCAACTTCTACGGCCTGGGCACCTATCTGGGGCTGGCGGGTGCCTTGTTGGCGATGATCGTGCTGTTCTCGGTGCTGAGCAGTCACTTCCTGTCGTACGATACTTTCAGCACTCTGGCCAACCAGATTCCGGACCTGATGGTGCTGGCGGTCGGCATGACCTTTGTGTTGATCATCGGTGGCATCGACCTGTCGGTGGGCTCGGTGCTGGCGCTGGCGGCCTCGACCGTGAGCGTGGCGATTCTTGGGTGGGGCTGGGGCGTGCTGCCGGCGGCGTTGCTGGGCATGGCCGTCGCGGCGCTTGCCGGTACCATCACCGGCTCGATCACTGTGGCGTGGCGGATACCATCATTCATCGTGTCCCTGGGCGTGCTGGAAATGGCTCGCGGTGTGGCGTACCAGATGACCGGTTCGCGTACGGCCTACATCGGCGATGCGTTCGCCTGGCTGTCCAATCCGATTGCCTTCGGCATTTCGCCGTCGTTCATCATTGCGTTGCTGATCATTTTCGTCGCTCAGGCCGTGTTGACCCGGACGGTGTTCGGTCGCTACCTGATCGGTATCGGCACCAACGAAGAGGCTGTGCGGCTGGCGGGGATCAACCCGAAGCCTTACAAGGTCCTGGTCTTCAGCCTGATGGGGTTGCTGGCCGGCGTTGCCGCGTTGTTCCAGATTTCTCGCCTGGAAGCCGCCGACCCGAATGCTGGCTCCGGTCTTGAATTGCAGGTGATCGCGGCCGTCGTGATCGGCGGGACCAGCCTGATGGGCGGGCGCGGCTCGGTGATCAGCACGTTTTTTGGCGTCCTGATCATTTCCGTGCTGGCCGCGGGGCTGGCGCAGATCGGGGCAACCGAACCGACCAAGCGCATCATTACCGGCGCGGTGATCGTGGTGGCGGTGGTGCTGGATACTTATCGCAGTCAGCGCGCAAGCCGGCGGACCTGAGTCATGGCGACTATCAAAGATGTGGCAGCCCTTGCCGGCATTTCCTACACCACGGTTTCCCATGTGGTGAACAAGACCCGCCCGGTCAGTGAAGAGGTGCGGATCAAGGTCGAGGCGGCGATCCAGACCCTCGACTACGTCCCCAGCGCCGTGGCCCGTTCGCTCAAGGCCAAGACCACGGCGACCATCGGCCTGTTGGTGCCCAACAGTCTCAACCCGTATTTCGCCGAACTGGCCCGGGGTATCGAGGATTACTGCGAGCGAAACGGCTACTGCGTCATCCTGTGCAACTCCGACGACAATCCGGACAAGCAGCGCAGCTACCTGCGTGTGCTGCTGGAAAAACGCATCGACGGCCTGATCGTCGCCTCGGCCGGCGGCGACAGTGGCCTGGCACAAGGCCTGAAAGGCGTCCGCACGCCCATGGTGATCGTCGACCGCGGACTGGACGGTGTCGATGCGGACCTGGTGCGCATCGACCATGAATACGGCGCGTATCTGGCGACCCGGCACCTGTTGGAGTTGGGGCACCGGGATATCGCCACGATCAGCGGGCCGCAAAGCACCAGTGTGGCGCAGATGCGTCTGGCGGGTTATCGCAGGGCCTTGAAGGAGGCGGGCGTCGAAGTCTCTCCCGGGCGCATGCTGGAAAGCGATTTCACCAGCACCGGCGGTTACAGCGCTGCCGCGATTCTGCTGGAAAGCAATCCGCCTACCGCTGTTTTTGCGGCCAACGACATGATCGGCATCGGTGTGCTGAGGGCCGCCGCCGAGCGCAATATTCGCGTACCGAGCGAGTTGTCGGTGATCGGCTTCGACGATATCCAGATGAGTCGGTATGTCTACCCGTCGCTGACCACGGTCGGGCAATCGATCCTGCAGCTCGGCGAAATGGCTGCCGAAGTGCTTTTGCGCCGAATCGCCACGCCGGGTCTGGCGACCGATCAGCGGATCGTGACGCCGAGTATCGTCATGCGTGAATCGACGGCGCCGCTGGCCAGCGTGTTTGCCCAATTCCGTTGAAACAAAAAGCCGTTGAAAACAGAAAGCCGCTGAATCAAAAGCGCCGCCGAAACAGAATCGATGAGTAGCAATGTATGTCAGCAAAAGTAGTGGTAATTGGCAGTTTGAACATGGACCTGGTGACCCGGGCCCCGCGCTTGCCCAAGGGCGGTGAAACGCTGATTGGTCAATCGTTTACCACCGTCTCCGGTGGCAAGGGCGCCAATCAGGCCGTGGCTGCGGCGCGGCTGGGAGCCCAGGTGTCGATGATCGGCTGCGTGGGCAATGACGCTTATGGTGAGGCACTGCGCGGGGCGCTGTTGGCCGAGCAGATCGATTGCCGGGCGGTGAGCACCGTTGACGGTTCCAGCGGCGTGGCGTTGATTGTGGTCGACGACAGCAGTCAGAACTCCATCGTGATCGTCCCCGGTGCCAACGGTGCATTGACCGCAGAAACCATTGACCGTTTTGATTCGGTGATACGTGCGGCAGACGTGCTCATCTGTCAGCTGGAAGTGCCCGATGCGTCTGTTGGCCATGCGCTCAAGCGCGGCCGCGAGCTGGGCAAGACAGTCATCCTCAACCCGGCTCCGGCCAGTCGTCCACTGCCATCGGACTGGTACGCGTCCATCGATTACCTGATTCCCAACGAAAGCGAAGCGTCGGCCCTGAGCGGACTGTCAGTGGACTCCCTGGACACCGCACAAGCCGCGGCAACCCGCCTGATTGCCCTGGGCGCCGGCAAGGTGATCATCACTCTCGGTGCGCAAGGTTCGCTGTTTGCCGATGGCCAACGCTTCGAACATTTCCCCGCGCCCGTGGTAAAGGCTGTGGATACCACGGCGGCCGGCGATACGTTCGTCGGCGGTTTCGCTGCGGCACTGGCGGCGGGTAACGATGAGGCGCAGGCGATCCGCTTCGGGCAGGTGGCCGCGGCGCTGTCGGTCACCCGTGCCGGCGCGCAGCCTTCAATTCCCGCCTTGAGCGATGTACAGGCGTTTAAAACCCCATGAAAAAGACACCTCTGCTCAACATTGCGCTGTCGCGACTGATCGCTTCATTGGGACATGGCGACAGGGTCGTCATCGGGGATGCGGGGCTGCCGGTTCCTCCGGGCGTTGAATTGATCGACCTGGCCCTGACCCATGGCATTCCGGACTTTGTCAGCACCTTGAAGGTCGTGCTCAGTGAAATGCAGGTCGAAAGCCATGTGCTGGCTCAGGAAATCTTCGATAAAAAGCCGTCGGCCCTGGTCACGCTGGAAGCGCTGGATGGCGAAGGCGCGTTGGGTCGGCGTGAGTTGCTCACCCATGAACAATTCAAGGTCCTGAGCCGACAAGCCAGGGCGATTGTTCGTACAGGCGAATGCCAGCCGTACTGCAACATTGTGCTGGTCGCCGGGGTTACGTTTTGACTGGCTGTCCGCGTTTTGATGTCCCTGGCACAAGGCGTGCGCCCCGTATCGCTATGCTCGGAAACTGAACCCACTGCTCCGGAGCCTGCTGCTTTTGACCCTGATGACCGCAACCAACGCCCAGGCGGCACCAAAGATCGACCTGATCATCGACACCGATCCGGGGGCTGACGACGTCGTTGCCCTGTTGTTCGCCCTGGCGTCGCCGGACGAACTGAATGTCCGGGCATTGACCACCGTTGCCGGCAACGTTCGCCTGGACAAGACCTCACGCAATGCGCGGCTGGCCCGGGAGTGGGCGGGGCGCGAAGAGGTGCCGGTCTATGCGGGGGCGCCCAGGCCCCTGATGCGCACACCCATCTACGCCGAGGACATTCATGGCAAGGAAGGGGTGTCGGGCATTGCCGTGCATGAGCCCAGGAAAGGTCTGGCCAGGGGCAGCGCCATCACTTATCTGATCGACACCCTGAAATCTGCCGAGCCCCACAGCATTACCATCGCCATGCTTGGCCCGCAGACCAACCTGGCCCTGGCGTTGATCCAGGAGCCGGGTATCGTTCAGGGCATCAAGGAAGTGGTGGTCATGGGCGGCGCGCACTTCAATGGCGGCAACATCACGCCGGTGGCCGAGTTCAACCTGTTCGCCGATCCGCAAGCGGCCGAGGTGGTGCTCAACAGTGGCGTGAAGCTGACCTACCTGCCGCTGGATGTGACCCACAAGATCCTTACCAGCGAGGCGCGACTGAACCAGATTGCCGCGCTGAACAACAACGCCAGTCGTCTGGTGGGCAGTATTCTCAATGAGTACATCAAGGGCGACATGGAACACTACGGCCTTCCGGGCGGCCCGGTGCATGACGCCACGGTTGTCGCTTATCTGCTCAAGCCGCAATTGTTCAGCGGTCGTTCGGTCAACGTGGTGGTCGACAGCCGCGAAGGACCGACCTTTGGACAAACCATCGTCGACTGGTATGACGGCTTGAAGGCGCCAAAGAACGCCTTCTGGGTAGAAAGCGGCGACGCCCAGGGCTTCTTCGATTTGCTGACCGAGCGCCTGGCCCGCCTGAAGTAAGCATCATCTCCCGCAGGTGCTTGCCTGCGGGCTTTACTCCCTCGTACTAACCGCTTCGGTCTTTTGGTCCGATAGATGTTTCTCGAAAATTTGCTCGATGAACGATTGGGCGGCTTCGGTTCCAAGGTCCCTGACCAGAAGGTCGATACCGATAATGGCGAGCTCTTCCGTGCTGCTTGGGCTGTAGGAGCTGTGGCCGTCTTGCCACTTGGCCTTGATGGCAGCGTCGATGCTTACGGTGGTCATGATGGCACTCGGGAGGTCGGGGAAGTCTGAGTACCGAGTTAACCATTTTGCGGGGCTTTTGACACGTCGACTTAGGCATGAAAGGAGGGCTGTGCGACACTTGGTCTCTGACGAATATTCAAGGAACGCGCTGTGCAGATCGATTTGAACTCCCCGGATGGCCTGACCCTCGAGGCGGTGCGTCAGTTGCTGGCTGGCGCCAGTGACGATGAGCACACCCAGTTGCGGGTCACCAAGGGGGGCATTGCCTACATCTCCTCGGGTGTCGTGGGCGGTACCGATATCGACGGGTTGTTGTTCCGGCTCGAAACCTGGGCCAAGGGCTCCGGTTATGTCGGGCGGGTCGCGGCCAGCGATGAAGTCTGGGTCATGCAAATCTTCAATGCCTTGAAAGAGAACTGGCCCAATCCTCCTTACGACTACATCGACGTCTATTGAGCGTCGTTCATATTCAGTCACGATTCAGTGATTAAGGGCAGGGCGACGCTCAGGCAGAATCGCGGCTCGTCCGGATCATGGGCAGGGTGCCAGCGCTCCCTGTGAAACCAAACGCCAGTCTGGTTGTCGCACGATCTCAGCTTAATCATTGAATAAGGAGGCTTCATGCCTTGGAAGCTCGCGTCATTGGGTACTTTGTTGGCCGTTGCCACGCTGGCCGGTTGCAGCACTCCCTCTACGGAGTCGGCAACAACGGATGTTGCGACGACTGACACGGGTCACAGTCGCTGTGAGGCAAAGGCTGCCGAGTTCACCATCGGCAAACAGGCATCGCCGCAGCTGCTCGAGCAGGCGCGTACCCGTGCCGGGGCGCAAAGTGCACGGTTCCTGCTGCCAACCGATATGGTGACGCTGGAGTACCGTTCCGATCGCCTGAACCTGAACACCGATGCCAGCCGGGTAGTGACCCGCGTCAACTGCGGCTGATCGTTCGACTTTTGTTTCACCCATAAAAAACCCCGTCACATGGACGGGGTTTTTTTAGTGCGCCTGGAAATTACTCTGGGCGGACTTGAGCAGCTTGCATACCCTTTTGGCCTTTCTCAGCCACGAAGGAAACAGTCTGGCCTTCTTTCAGGCTTTTGAAACCGTCGCTTTCGATAGCTTTGAAGTGTACGAACAGGTCGTCACCGCCACCTTGAGGAGTGATGAAGCCGAAGCCTTTTTCATCGTTGAACCATTTAACGGTGCCGGTTTGGCGATTAGACATGGTGTATCTCCAAGAAACATATATTTTCAGTAGTACTGTGCTGCTCAGGCCAACTGGGCACACCCGAGTATCATAGTCGAAATGTTCGGTTTGGGAGCCCCCCGGACGCACTGTTTGCCAATCAGACGTTTTTTCTTTGTGTCCTTTAGCGGCTGAAAGCCCCGTTCTATAAGGCTTTCGGCCGAAAGTTAAGGCAATAAAAAAAGCTGAAAAACCTGAATAAATTGTACGAAAGGTCCTGTTTCAGCGGCTTTTTAACAGTATTTCAGGGGCTGAAAGCGTGGGGGCGGGCTTATTTTTGCTCTGTTTTGGTGGCCTTGCAGGCTGCAATTTTGCTCAGTGCCTGCTGCTTCAATGTGTCGCTGGCCGTGTTGTTCATCAGGGCCTGAATGTCGGCGGCAGGGTACGATTTGATGGCATCGGCACCGCAGGCGCAGTGGGATTTTGCTGCCGGCGTACCAATCTTCTCGGCAGCGGCAGGAACGCACTGAGCCATGTATTTCTGTCGTTCGCCTTTTGGCCATTCTGCATGGGCGGCCAGTGGCAGGAGGAGAATGACGGGGGCGACTACGGCGAATAAACGATTCAGACGCATGCTGAGATACTCCTTGTGGGTCAGATATCTTGTTATCTGAGGGCGATAGTGCGCTTCAAGTTCAGCACTCTGGCATAAAAACAGCCAATTTACCCTGCTGCAAAACCTGCGCACGGTGGCAACCGTTCATCTGTGCTAGCATGCGTGGCTCGGGCGTTTGCAGGCTCCGATGGACCTTCAGTCCCGGTGGCGGCAGATGCACGATTAACCCTGATTTGAATCCCAGTCACTCTGGTTCGGTTTCCCGGTTGGCCGCAAGGCTCCTGCCGCTGTAAGGCAGGCGTTCGTCATTGAACGGCCTGGACCGGATCTTGTACTGGCTCATCCCAACCCACGTGACCTTTGGTAGGGGTCACCACTAGGAGAGGAGGCGCCATGCCAACTATTACTCTTCCCGACGGCAGTCAACGTTCATTCGATCATCCGGTTTCCGTAGCCGACGTCGCCGCATCCATCGGTGCAGGCCTGGCCAAGGCCACCGTTGCCGGCAAGGTCGATGGCAAGCTGGTCGACGCCAGCGACATCATCGACAGCGACGCGTCGCTGCAAATCATCACGCCAAAGGATGAAGAGGGGCTGGAGATCATTCGCCACTCTTGCGCCCACCTGGTTGGCCACGCGGTCAAGCAGTTGTACCCGACCGCCAAAATGGTCATCGGTCCGGTCATCGATGAAGGTTTCTATTACGACATCGCCTTCGAGCGTCCTTTCACTCCGGACGACCTGGCGGCCATCGAACAGCGCATGCAGCAGCTGATCGAGAAAGATTACGACGTGATCAAGAAAGTCACTCCGCGCGCCGAAGTGATCGAAGTGTTCAAGGCCCGTGGCGAAGACTACAAGTTGCGCCTGGTCGAAGACATGCCGAACGAGCAGGCCATGGGCCTGTACTATCACGAAGAATACGTCGACATGTGCCGCGGTCCGCACGTGCCGAACACCCGCTTCCTGAAATCCTTCAAGCTGACCAAACTGTCCGGTGCCTACTGGCGCGGCGATGCCAAGAACGAGCAATTGCAGCGCGTCTACGGCACCGCATGGGCGGACAAGAAGCAACTGGCGGCTTACATCCAGCGCATTGAAGAAGCCGAAAAGCGCGACCACCGCAAGATCGGCAAGCGCCTGGGCCTGTTCCACACCCAGGAAGAGTCGCCGGGCATGGTGTTCTGGCATCCGAACGGCTGGACTTTGTACCAGGTGCTCGAGCAGTACATGCGCAAGGTTCAGCGCGACAATGGCTACCTGGAAATCAAGACGCCGCAAGTCGTTGACCGCAGCCTGTGGGAGAAATCCGGGCACTGGGCCAACTACGCCGACAACATGTTCACCACCCAGTCGGAAAACCGCGACTACGCGATCAAGCCAATGAACTGCCCTTGCCACGTGCAGGTGTTCAACCAGGGCCTGAAAAGCTACCGCGAACTGCCAATGCGCCTGGCAGAGTTTGGTGCGTGCCACCGTAACGAGCCATCGGGTGCCTTGCACGGCATCATGCGCGTGCGCGCGTTCACTCAGGACGACGCCCACATCTTCTGCACCGAAGAGCAGATGCAGGCCGAGTCCGCTGCGTTCATCAAGCTGACCATGGACGTTTACGCCGATTTCGGCTTCAAAGACGTCGAGATGAAGCTGTCCACTCGTCCGGAAAAACGCGTCGGTTCCGACGAGCTGTGGGATCGCGCCGAAGCTGCGCTGGCCGCAGCCCTTGATAGCGCGGGCCTGCCGTACGATCTGCAGCCGGGCGAGGGTGCGTTCTACGGTCCGAAGATCGAATTCTCGTTGAAAGATTGTCTCGGTCGCGTCTGGCAGTGTGGTACCCTGCAGCTCGATTTTAACCTGCCGGTCCGTCTGGGAGCCGAATTCGTCTCCGAAGACAACAGTCGCAAGCACCCGGTGATGTTGCACCGGGCGATCCTGGGGTCCTTCGAGCGTTTCGTCGGAATCCTGATCGAGCACTACGAGGGTGCATTCCCGGCGTGGCTTGCTCCGACCCAGGCAGTGGTGATGAATATCACTGACAAACAGGCTGATTTCGCCGCCGAGGTTGAAAAAACCCTCAACGAAAGCGGATTTCGTGCCAAGTCTGACTTGAGAAATGAAAAAATCGGCTTTAAAATCCGCGAGCATACTTTGCTCAAGGTTCCTTATCTCTTGGTTATCGGAGATCGGGAAGTCGAGATGCAGACTGTCGCTGTGCGTACTCGTGAAGGTGCTGACCTGGGCTCGATGCCCGTCGCCCAGTTCGCTGAGTTCCTCGCGCAAGCGGTTTCCCGGCGTGGTCGCCAAGATTCGGAGTAATTATTATTAAGCGTGAAATGAGACAAGATAAACGAACTGCACCGAAAGCCCCGATCAACGAGAATATCTCGGCACGCGAGGTTCGGTTAATTGGGGCTGAAGGTGAACAGCTCGGGATTGTGTCAATTGAAGACGCGCTTCTTAAGGCTGAAGAGGCCAAGCTGGATCTGGTGGAGATTTCCGCCGATGCAGTACCACCTGTTTGCAAACTGATGGACTACGGCAAATCGATCTTCGAAAAGAAGAAGCAGATTGCTGCGGCCAAGAAAAACCAGAAGCAGATTCAGGTTAAAGAAATCAAGTTTCGTCCAGGGACGGAGGAAGGGGATTACCAGGTAAAACTGCGCAACCTGGTACGTTTCCTGAGTGACGGGGACAGGGCCAAGGTATCCTTGCGATTCCGCGGCCGTGAGATGGCCCACCAGGAGCTGGGGATGGAACTCCTCAAGCGAGTTGAAGGTGACTTGCTCGAGTACGGTTCGGTCGAACAGCATCCTAAGATGGAAGGACGCCAGCTGATCATGGTCATCGCCCCGAAAAAGAAGAAGTAATCAACAGGGCACGGCAGGCCTTCTGATTATGTTTATCAACTGAATGCGGAGTATCCGAACATGCCAAAAATGAAGACCAAAAGTGGTGCTGCTAAGCGGTTTCTGAAAACTGCTAACGGTATCAAGCACAAGCACGCTTTCAAGAGCCACATCCTGACCAAAATGTCGACCAAGCGTAAGCGTCAACTGCGCGGTAGCAGCTTGCTGCATCCGTCTGACGTGGCAAAAGTCGAGCGCATGCTGCGCCTTCGTTAATTTTAGTCAAGAATAGAGGAAGTAACTCATGGCTCGTGTAAAGCGTGGCGTCATTGCCCGTAAGCGTCACAAAAAAATTCTGAAACTTGCTAAAGGCTACTACGGCGCACGCTCCCGCGTATTCCGTGTTGCCAAGCAAGCGGTAATCAAGGCAGGCCAATACGCCTACCGTGACCGTCGTCAGAAAAAACGTCAGTTCCGCGCTCTGTGGATCGCTCGTATCAACGCTGGTGCTCGTATCAACGGTCTGTCCTACAGCCGTTTCATCGCCGGCCTGAAAAAAGCGTCCATCGAGATCGACCGTAAGGTTCTGGCTGATCTGGCAGTGAACGAAAAAGCGGCGTTTGCTGCGATTGTCGAGAAAGCTAAAGCCACCTTGGCTTAAGTACCCCCGACAGTCACCCGGCCTCGCATCTGTGGGGTCAGGTGTTAAACGTCATAAATAGGGGAAGAGCCTTCAAGCTCTTCCCCTATTTTGTATCTGGAGTCTGTACATGGAAAACCTGGATGCGCTCGTCTCTCAAGCTCTAGAGGCTGTGCAAAGCGCTGAAGATATCAATGCCCTGGAGCAAATCCGGGTTCACTACCTTGGCAAGAAGGGTGAATTGACTCAGGTGATGAAGACCCTGGGGAATTTGCCGGCAGAAGAGCGTCCGCAGGTCGGTGCGCTGATCAACGTTGCCAAGGAGCGTGTCACAGAGGTCCTTAATGCGCGCAAGGCATTGTTTGAAGAAGCCGATCTGGCTGCCAAACTCTCCGCCGAGTCCATTGACGTGACCCTGCCTGGCCGTGGTCAGACCTCCGGTGGTCTGCATCCGGTTACCCGTACTCTGGAACGCGTCGAACAGTTCTTCACCCGTATTGGCTACGGCATCGCCGAAGGCCCTGAGGTCGAAGACGACTATCACAACTTCGAAGCGCTCAACATCCCCGGCCACCACCCGGCCCGGTCGATGCATGACACCTTCTATTTCAATGCGAACATGTTGTTGCGCACCCATACCTCGCCGGTACAGGTCCGCACCATGGAGTCGAAACAGCCGCCGATCCGCATCGTCTGCCCAGGCCGTGTATACCGCAGCGACTCCGATATCACCCACTCGCCGATGTTCCACCAGGTCGAAGGCCTGCTGATCGATCGCGACATCAATTTCGCCGACCTCAAAGGCACCATCGAAGAGTTCCTGCGGGTTTTCTTCGAAAAGGAACTGGCGGTGCGTTTCCGTCCTTCGTACTTCCCGTTCACCGAGCCATCCGCTGAAGTCGACATGGAATGCGTGATGTGCAGCGGTAAAGGCTGCCGCGTCTGCAAGCAGACCGGCTGGCTGGAAGTGATGGGTTGCGGCATGGTTCACCCGAACGTGCTGCGCATGTCCGGGATCGACCCGGAAGAGTTCTCGGGCTTTGCCTTCGGCATGGGCGTAGAGCGTCTGGCCATGCTGCGTTACGGCGTGAACGACTTGCGTCTGTTCTTCGACAACGACTTGCGGTTCCTCGCGCAATTTCGCTAGTCGTAACGAATTCTTAGGAGAGCAGGATGAAATTCAGTGAACAATGGCTGCGTGGCTGGGTTAGCCCGCAGGTAAGTCGCGACGAGCTGGTTGCTCGTCTGTCGATGGCCGGTCTTGAGGTCGATAGCGTTACGCCGGCCGCCGGTGTTTTCAGTGGCGTGGTCGTTGGCGAGGTGCTGAGCACCGAGCAGCACCCGGACGCCGACAAACTGCGCGTGTGCCAGGTCAGCAACGGTTCGGAAACCTTCCAGGTTGTTTGCGGTGCGCCAAACGTGCGCCCGGGCTTGAAGATTCCTTTCGCCATGATCGGCGCCGAGCTGCCAGGCGACTTCAAGATCAAGAAGGCCAAGCTGCGTGGCGTCGAGTCCAACGGCATGCTGTGCTCGCAAACCGAGCTGCAGGTTGGTGAAGGCAATGACGGCCTGATGGAACTGCCTGCCGATGCGCCGGTGGGCGAGGATTTCCGCGTTTACCTGGACCTGGAAGACGCCAGCATCGAGGTCGATCTGACCCCGAACCGTGGTGACTGCCTGTCCCTGGCCGGTCTGGCCCGTGAGGTGGGTGCCCTGTACGCCGCTGCGGTGGTCCGTCCGGTGGTGGCTTCGGTTCCTGCCGCCCACGACGAAGTGCGCTCGGTAGAAGTGCTGGCGCCCGCCGCGTGCCCGCGTTACCTGGGGCGTGTGATCCGTAACGTCGACCTGTCCAAAGCAACGCCGCTGTGGATGGTCGAGCGTCTGCGTCGTGCCGACGTGCGCAGCATCGACGCTGCCGTCGACATCACCAACTATGTGATGCTGGAACTGGGTCAGCCGCTGCACGCCTTCGATCTCGCCGAAATCAACGGTGGCATCCGCGTGCGCATGGCTGAAGAGGGCGAGAAGCTGGTGCTGCTCGACGGCCAGGAAGTCAGCCTGCGTAGCGATACGCTGGTGATTGCCGACCACTCCCGCGCACTGGCAATTGCCGGTGTCATGGGTGGCGAGCACAGCGGTGTTTCCGCGACCACACGTGATGTGTTCCTGGAAAGCGCCTTCTTCGATCAGATCGCCGTAGCAGGCAAGGCCCGTTCCTATGGCCTGCACACCGATGCATCCCATCGCTATGAGCGTGGCGTGGACTGGCAGCTGGCCCGCGAAGCCATGGAGCGCGCGACTGGTTTGCTGCTGGAAATCACCGGTGGTGAAGCGGGTCCGATCATCGAGACCGTCAGCGAACAGCACCTGCCGAAAATTGCTCCGATCACCCTGCGTGCCCAGCGTATTACCCAGATGCTGGGTATGGAAATGGATTCGGCCGAGGTGGAGCGTCTGCTCAACGCCTTGGGCCTGACCATTACTGCCGATGGGGCAGGGCAGTGGCGTGTAGAAGTTCCAAGCCATCGCTTCGATATCAGCCTGGAAGTCGACCTGATCGAAGAACTGGCACGCCTGTATGGCTACAACCGTTTGCCGGTTCGTTATCCGCAAGCGCGTCTGGCGCCGCAAGCCAAGGCAGAAGCCCGCAGCGACCTGCCTGAACTGCGCCGCCTGCTGGTTGCTCGTGGATATCAGGAAGCAATTACCTATAGCTTCATCGATCCGAAACAGTTCGAACTGTTTAATCCGGGTGTGGAGCCGTTGCTGCTGGCCAATCCGATCTCCAATGACATGGCTGCCATGCGTTCGTCGCTGTGGCCGGGTCTGGTCAAGGCGCTTCAGCACAACCTGAACCGTCAGCAGGATCGCGTGCGTCTGTTCGAAAGCGGCCTGCGTTTCGTTGGCCAGCTTGAAGGTCTCAAGCAAGAGCCGATGTTGGCGGGTGTTGTTTGCGGTAGTCGCCTGCCGGAAGGCTGGGCGCAGGGTCGCGATACCGTCGACTTCTTTGACGTCAAGGCAGACGTGGAAGCGGTGCTGGGTTTTGCCGGTGCCCTGGATTCGTTCACTTTCGTGCCAGGCAAGCACCCAGCGCTGCACCCGGGTCAAACCGCGCGCATCGAACGTGACGGTCGTCTGGTCGGCTTCATTGGCGCGATCCACCCTGAATTGTCGAAAACCCTCGGTCTCGACCGTCCGGTCTTCGTCTTCGAGTTGGTTCTGGCGGAAGTGGCGTCGGGCAAAATGCCAAAATTCCACGAGTTATCGCGCTTTCCTGAAGTGCGTCGTGACCTTGCACTGATTGCGCACAAAGACGTTGCAGCCACGGCTGTACTGGACGTAATCCGTGAAAATGCAGGCGAATGGCTGACAGACCTCAGGCTATTTGACGTGTATCAGGGTAAAGGCATTGATCCTGATAGAAAAAGCCTCGCAGTCGGCTTGACCTGGCAGCATCCATCGCGCACTCTTAATGACGATGAGGTGAATACCGCAACACAAAACATCCTCACCTCGCTCGAACAAAGGTTGAACGCCACGTTAAGGAAGTGACGTATGGGGGCTCTGACGAAAGCTGAGATGGCGGAACGTCTGTATGAAGAGCTGGGCCTGAACAAACGGGAGGCCAAGGAATTGGTCGAACTGTTTTTTGAAGAAATCAGGCACGCTCTCGAAGACAACGAACAAGTCAAATTGTCCGGTTTCGGCAATTTCGACCTTCGGGACAAACGCCAGCGGCCTGGCCGCAATCCGAAAACGGGGGAAGAAATCCCGATCACGGCTCGCCGTGTGGTCACCTTTCGTCCAGGGCAGAAGTTGAAGGCCCGAGTTGAGGCTTATGCTGGAACCAAGTCATAACGACGAGCTCCCCGTCATCCCGGGCAAACGCTACTTCACCATTGGTGAAGTCAGCGAGCTGTGTGCGGTAAAACCACACGTGCTGCGCTACTGGGAGCAGGAGTTTCCTCAACTCAACCCTGTCAAACGCCGCGGAAACCGCCGGTATTATCAGCGCCAGGACGTGCTGATGATCCGGCAGATCCGCGCGCTCCTTTACGATCAGGGGTTCACCATCGGCGGAGCGCGCCTGCGTTTGTCCGGTGATGAAGCCAAAGACGACACCACCCAATACAAGCAAATGATCCGCCAGATGATCGCCGAGCTCGAAGATGTTCTGGTGGTACTCAAGAAATAAATTCTCGCTTTTAAATACTTCCAGTTTTCAAAAGCTTGCGATATATTCTTGAGCGTTCCTCGAGATGAGGGATGGGTTTCACGCCTAGTCGGGGCGTAGCGCAGTCCGGTAGCGCACTAGCATGGGGTGCTAGGGGTCGAGTGTTCGAATCACTCCGTCCCGACCATATTTACTGAGTAATATCAGGCATTTAGGCCGATCATATAGATCGGCTTTTTTGTGCCTGCGCAAAACCTGCACAAAACTGGCGCAAAACTACCCGGTGATTTCACTGATATTCAGGTCCGGAATTGCCTCGGACCAGACGATGTCCTCGTGGTCCCGCTGGTAGTTTTTGGTCATGCCTTCGCTCGCATGACCAGCGATTTTCTGTCCATCCTTTCCGGCTTTTTTGTACAGGTGCAGCGACAGCGCGCGCACTTCGTGAAAGCCCGGCATCTCTTCTTCTTTCCATCCTGCGTAGCAGTTCGACGCCTCCCGGGCTTCTTTGAATGCTTGCGTCAAATACCTCTCTTCAACCTTCGTCCAGTGATCTTTGTGCTGCGCTTGTTTCTGTTTACGGCGTTCGGGCTGGCGCTCGCTGCGAGGGCGATTGCTGTCCTGATTTGCGGTCTTTTCAATTGCCATGGCTTCGATATAGACGTCCGCCCACGGGTCGAGCTCAATCCGGTCGAAGCCAACGTTCTGTTTTCCTATGGGAAATTCGCGAACGTTCGGCCGGACAGTTTTTTTGAATACATCCCGGCACATTCCCAAGTAGCCAGGTGCATCCATGGCTCGGATAAAACGGGGAGGGACGGGCGCGACTTGGGCCGCGCTTCGATTGGACATAGGGATTCTTCGCCCGCCGTTCACCGGCAGGGTTTGTGGTTTAATGAGATACGTTCTTAAAGGAGTTGATGCTATGGAAAAGGCGTTTCGAAATCCGTTGTTCTTAACTGGGCTGCCACTGGCGATCTGCGGCGTTACTATCACCGCGCCCGGTCTTTGGATTCCTGGGTTGGTACTGATGATTGCAGGTTGGGCAAAGGGAAATAAGCGACCCTGACTTTACCGTCGCGGCCCCTTGTAGATGAGCCAGAGCATGTAGAGCGGGGCTGCTATTGGTAAGAGGGTCATGCCGCCACCCGCGCTGCCACGATCTCATCGATGAATCCCTGCGGACGTTTCGCAGTGAACTTTCCCTCCCTCTGGGGAACGGACACTATCGCCGACTTCGAGGGCGGCACTGACCTGATCAACCTTAGCGTCAGCGGATTGACCTTCGCGAATCTCACTGTTGGAGAACAGTTCGGCGAGGCCGTCATAACCGTCACTGGCCAGCCGGGTGTGGGAAGCATCACGTTGACCGGCGTCCCACAGGCAGCCATCACCGAGGCGGACTTCGCCTTTACCTGAGTAATCAGCGCATGCTCACGCCGGGTGATGGCGTGAGCATGCCGAGGAAAAGGGGAGGTATTTCCTTGCTCCGAATGCGCTGTCGGGCGTGACTGGCCTGAGTCACACCGACGTCATCATCACCGCGAGCGTCATCTTGATGAGTTCTCCATTTTTATCAATGGCCTTCAGGGCGAGTTGGTTTTCGCTGATCCTGAACAGCGGGGAAGGGAGCAGGTCAGTATTTGGCATCTGCTCTTCCTTCCATCTCGCGTAGCAATTTGCCGCCTCCCACCGGCAGGCTGTATGTGGATTAGTGGATTACGCTGTAAAGCAGGCAACGTGAGAACACAAACGGTCTCTCATCATGGATGGATCAAGATGAAACTGATTTTGGTTGTGCTTGTTGTTGGTCTGTTGGCTTGGAAGCTTTCCCCTGAATTACAGTCCTGGGCTGAGGCTCAGCTATCGAGTCCTCAAAGAATCTCCGTGGTCTTGACTGCGCCGAAGCCTGTTTCGGCTCCAGTCAAATGCGACGGACGCAAGTATTGCTCGCAGATGACGTCGTGCGCAGAGGCCAAAAATTTTCTGCGTAATTGCCCAGGAATGAAAATGGATGGCGACAACGACGGAGTACCCTGTGAGTCGCAGTGGTGCCGGTGACTATTCGCAGTTCACCGGCAGGCTAGTAAGTGGGTCGTGGAAATCTGATGAAGGGCGTAAGGCACGCTTTGAAGGAGAGCTACGTTCTATTGGTTCACCTCGCCAGTTGCATTACACGCACTCTCCCCGGAGGTGACTGGTGGCAGCGGTTGCGATGATCTATGCCTGAATTCCTATGTCACCCTGTGCAGCTTGTAACGCTCGCTCCTCGGTCAGCGGCGTTAAAGTTGGTTGCGCGTTGCTGGCGTGCAAGTAAAGAAAGTAGTGCCCTGAATCGTCCAGCAATACCCGGCACAGTTCTGATGGCCGAAAGTTGTTACCGATATAAATACTTTCCTTGAGGATCTCGAAAGATTTGATCCCATGCTGTCGCATAGTCGTTTCAAAAGCTTCGTAAAGACCCTCTCTGCGGCGTCGATTGTTTCGAGCATTTAGCTTGAAAAAAATCACCATCAGCACGGCATAGCTGATAAGGAGTATCACAAGGGCGCTAGTCCGCATGCGTGGAGCTCCATGTCCTCTCAATCGCTGTGCATTTCAGTGTAGGCGCGTTCCTGGTGGAGTTTAAGGGAAGGCATGCCTACCGCAACAAGCGATAGGCAATGGGTTCGATGTAAGCCGACTGCAGGTCCCGCTCCGGGATCTCCCAGATGATTTGCTTTGGCGGCGTTTCTTTGAAGGCCGGGCTGTTGAGGTAGCTGTTGGCAGCGCCAGAGAACGCTCCACCGTCTTTGGCGAAGTTGCCTACGGGGGCGCCCAGCGCCTGCTGCACAAACCCTGCAAAGTTGGAGTTGCGTGAGAATGAAGTGCCGATGAGCGCGGTGTTGGGGAGGTCGGCATCGCCAAAGAGGTCTGCCTCCGTGTCAGGGCTGGCGGCTGACGCAACGGGAAGTTCGTGGGTGCTGGTCTGGGCGACCATTTCGGGTGCGGGTTGCCATTTAAGCGGCAGCCAGTCGATGCCCGCCAGATGGACCAGATCGCCAGGTCGCACCGCGAGCGGGGCATGACTTTCGTTGAACGACCTGCGTGGCGTTGCGCTGATGCCCAGGGTCTTCAGTCGCTGCGCGATAGCCTCGGCCGCCGCCTTCGCGCCGGACTCGCTCCAGTGCGTATCGGTGCGCAACCAGGCACTGGCCCCCAGTGGCGTCAGCGCACCGGTGAGGTCCAGATTCGCCACGCCAGCCACATCCAGCTTCGAGGTCCAGGCCTGGATGCGCCTTTCGTGAGTGGCTGGGCGGTGCAGTGCGCAACGCTGCCCGGAAGCGATGCGGCTCTTGTCTGGAACGATGACCACCAGCAGGCTGATGCCACGTTGGGAGAGCTGCTGCTTCAGATCAATCACTGCCTGGACTTTGGCATCGGCATTGCGCTGTGCTTGATGATTGACCTTGAGCTCATCGGCCAAAAACAACCAGTCAGGACAACCCGAGCGAACCCTTGGCCCGCTGTCACTGAGCAGGAGCCAGCTGACACCGCGCTCCAGCTCGGCGAAGGTCGTGGGGAGTTGAGCGTTCGACAGTTCCCTGGCGATCCGATGAGTGATATCGCCGTCAAAAAGCTGCGGGGTCAGCACTTTATCGGGCAACAGCGAGATCTGCCCTGAGACGATCAGACGGCCAGAGGACAGCAGCCCGATGAACAGGAATATCAGCAACGCCACGCCTGCCAGCCGACTGCTGCGTGTCGCCAGCTCATCTGGCTGAGTGGGTGGCGGGGTGTGCTTTGGGGTCGTCATCAGAATTGGAAGTACAGGAAAGGTACGGTTTCGCGACTGGCGATCAGTGCGAACGACAGCATGAAACCGGCGATGGGCCAAAGGGCTGCGGCGTAAAACGCAATGCCGCCCAGTCGTTTCTCACAGTAAGGGCGCAGCAGTGGTGCGATGACACCGAACACACCCAGCAAGCCTGCAAGGCCGTGTACCGGGCGCAGGGTCACGGACAGTTCATCACCGAGGGCGATGCCCTGCAGGCCGAACTGCCCGGCATACAGACTCAACGCGCTATGAAAGTCGGGGGCGCGGAACAGTGTCCAGGCCAGGCACACAAACAGTAGAGTCAGGCCATGGGACAGCACCGGCGGTACAGAGGGCAGGGTGGAACGGCTCCAGGCACGATCAACGCATAACGCGAGGCCATGGGCGCAGCCCCACAACAGGTAGTTCCAGCTGTCGCCACCGTGCCAGAGGCCGGCGATGGCCATGATCAGGAACAGGTTGCGGTAGGTTTTCCAGGTGCCGTTGCGATTGCCACCCAGCGGAATGTACAGATAGTCACGTAACCAGCTGGACAGCGACAGGTGCCAGCGGCGCCAGAAGTCCTGGATGCTGTTGGCCAGATACGGACGGTCGAAGTTCTCGGGAAAGTGAAAACCCAGCATCAGTCCCAGCCCAATGGCCATGGCACTGTAGCCGGCGAAGTCGAAGAACAGTTGCAAGGAATAGGCAACGCAGCCTATCCAGGCGTCAGAGAAACTTGGGTTCTGCACATTGAACGCCACATCGACCACGGGCGACAGGGTGTCGGCCACCAGCACCTTCATGCTCATCCCGACCATGAACCTGCGCGCACCCAGCGAGAAATTCTGCAGGTTGAAACAACGTTGATTCAGCTCGCGCCGAACCCAGTCATAGCGAATGATGGGGCCGGCGACCGAATGGCCGAACATCGAAATATAGGTGGCGTAGTTAATGAAGCTGCGTTCAACCGGCACGGTGTGGCGATGCACATCCACCAGATAGGAAATCGCCTGCAATACGATAAACGACAGCCCGGCCGGCATGATGACCCGCTGCCAGTCCAGGGGCATGGCGCCGTACCAGGTGGCGGCATCGATCAAGGTGCCGGCGACGATGTTGGCGTACTTGTACCAGCACAGCACCGCCGTGTTGAGCACGATCAGCGTTGCGAGTAGCCGTACGCGGCCCTTGCTTTCTTCCCGTAAGGCGTCAATCAGCAAGCCGCCGACCCACGCCGTGATCGTCAGCGCCACATGCACCGCGAGGAACTGTGGGCTCAACCAGCCATAGAACAGCCAGCTGCCGATCAGTAGCGTGACGTTGCGCCAGGCGGTTGGGCACACTGCATAGGCACACAGGAACAGCGGCAGGAACAACGTCAGAAACTCGAGAGAAGCAAAAACCATGGTGGTGGCGCGATCCGATCAGTGGGCCAGGACGTCAGTCGCGAGCAACAGGTAAGGGCCATTTGCGCCAGGCAGCAGCACGACGCTGTAGCGCTCGCCGGCCTTGAGCTGGCCCAGGTCAAGCGGGGCACCGACGTTGGTTTGGGCGCAGACCAATTGAACCGACAGGCTGACCGGGTTGATCGCTCGGCGTTGCACGCTGCCGTTGGCCACTTCCTTGAACAGGTCGGCGTTCTTCCCCGCAGCGCGCAAACCGGCCTGGGTGCACGCAGGATCGGCGCTGATAAACGCCAGCGAGGCCCTCAGGCTATTGAAGTCGTCGGGTTGCTCACGGATGACGACCTGGCGGATACCTTGTGCGCTATCCGGCAAGGCGATCACGCTGGCGAATTCGCCTGCCGCCACCTGGATGTCCAGCGGCTGGCTCTTGCCGTTGCGTTCCAGGGTGCCCTTGATCGGCTGGTTGGCGGGCACGGGCAAGTAGTCGGACACAGCATGGGTGCCTTCGAGTTTGAGGCTAGCCCGCGAGCCTTCGGCCAGCAGTTGCAGGGGGTGGTCGGCGGCGTTGATAAAGCGCAGGAAGGCCGAGTCCTGATCCGGGCCCGTCGGGTACAGGGCAATGTCGGCAGCCTCGGCTTGCAGGCTCAGCATCAAGGGCGCGAACAGTGCCCAGCTGAATGCGAATCGGGTCATTTACCGGCTCCTGTGCTGCTGATGCGGTCGGCGGGCAGTTTGGCCACGGCATCACCGATCGCATTGCCCCAGGATTGATAACCGGCGACGGTGAAGTGCTGGCCGTCGGTGGTGATCCACTGTCCGGGTTTGGAAAACGTCAGCGAATCGATGTAGGTGCAAGGCGCCACGTTTGCGGCCAGAAACTGCGACATCAACTGGGTGCGGGCGTCATTCTTCTGGTACATGCCACCGGCTTTGCCCCAGGCCGGGCCCACCCAGGCGCAACGGGTCCCGGTGGCCGCGATGGCCTTGGCCAGGCCGGTGACGCTTTGCCATGCCCAGGCCTTCGGAAACACCGGCTTGTCATAGGACGCCATGGTGTCGCCGATGACCAGTACCACCAGGTCGGGCTTGTCGGCGGCGATCAGGTCCTGGATCGGTGTGGTAGTGGCGTCACGGCCCTTGATCACGATCTTGTCGTTGCCTTTGCGCTCGGCACCGCAGTCGACCTTCTTGCTGATCAGCCAGTCGCCGGCGCTGGCGCCGCAGGCACCGATGGAGTGGACCTGGGCGCCTTGGCGCGTCAGGTTGTCGTGCAGCGGCTCCAGCAAATGGTCCGCAAGGCTCATGTGGCTCTCCCCAAGGACAAGGAGAGTCAGACCGGCAAGGGCAGAAGTGGGCATCGAAAGCTCCAGAATGATCAGTTGGAATAAGGCGAGGTGTACGGACTGACCGGCAGGCTCATGGGGCCGTTGATCTCCTCGAACTGGTAGCGCAAGGACAGGGCACCGCTGATTTGTTGGTAGTCGCGGGCGTTGTCCAGGCCCAGATTGGCGCCCAGCAGGAAGTTCGAAGCGACCTTGTATTCAGCCGCCGCGGCGACGCTGTAGCCGATCCCGGTTTTGTTTTGCCCGGCGTAGCGCAGGCCCGAGGCCGCCTGCAGGGCTTTGTCGGTCGGGAAATAGTCGACGCTGTCCTGCTCGAAGTGCTGCACGCCGACCGAACCCTTGACTTGATACGTCAAGCGCCCGGTGCGTTGTGCCCAGGTCACCGGTACGCCCAGGGCGAAGAACGTCTGCGGGCTGAAATAGCCGCCGTGGCCGTATGTGAAATAGTCCTGGTTGTTGGCGTAGCTGATGCCGGTCATGCTCAGGCCGACGGTCAGTTTGCTGTCCGTTGCGTTTTGCAGGTACCAGTACACACCGCTGCCCAGTTCACTGCGGCTGTTGGACTCGACATGGTTGCCCAATAACTGGTGCCAGGAGGCGTAGCCATATACGCCGACTTCGTTGTCGTCGAAGCTCAACTGGCCGCGCCCGCCGTTGGCGGTCACACCGCCCCAGGACTGCCCGCTGCGTTTGTCCGTGGTGCCGGCAAACGAGGTGACGCTGTCAGTCACCGGACGCCGGGAAACGCTCACGCCGTAACGGACATTAGAGGTGTCGCTGATGGGGCGATCAACGCTGATGCCGCCGGTGGCTGTGCTGTATTTGAAGCCGAGGGGGGTGGTGCCGAGATCGGCTTTGAGCCCATCCGCGGGCCGTTGAATGGCGACGGAAAGGCCGACGCCCTCGGCTTTTTGCGAACCGACGCTGCCGCTCTGCGCACCATTGCCAAAACGCGACAACGCCTCGCTGCTGGCACTGCCGGCGTTCAGCGAGACCGGCGTCACGCGCAGGGCGACGCGGCTTTCATCCAGCGGAATATTGATTTCCAGCGGTGTTTCAATGTCGGTCAGTTTGCTCAGTCCCGACTCACTGTCGTTGCTACGAATGCTCACGCCCTGGGTCACGTAGGCACTGCGCTCCTGGAGGATTTTACTCAGTGCCAGTTGTGCGGGACTGATGTCCTCGCTCACCAATGCTGCACGTGGCAGCTGCGACTCGAATGGATTGCTCGCCTGCTGCGGCCTTGGCGGGGCATCGACGCCGAAAGGGGTGTGGGACGTCATGCGGCCCGGCATCTCTTGAGCCGGTGGCGGGATGGCTGCCAGCAAGGTGTCGCGACTGACTTCGTTACGTGAACCCGACACCCCGGCAAAAGGGTTGGGCGCCACCGTCGAACCGGCCAGTTGGCCGCCCTGGCTTCTGCGTTTCTCGTTCTGTTCGATGGCCACTGCCTTGCGCAGCAGATCGGTGGCCGTGCCGGTTTTGCCCATGTTCTGGTAGAGACGTGCGGCCTCGGTCAGCGTTTGAGGGTTACCGGATTCGGTCTTGAGCAGCTGTTGCAGCGCCTGTTCTGCAAAGGCCGTGTCATGTGCCAGCACCGCCGCGTCGGCAGCACCCAGCAGCAGTTGTGGGTCGTTTGGCTGGCGCTGTAACAGCGGTTTGTAGAGTTCGAGGGCTTTTGCCGTGTCGCCATTGGCCGAGTACATCCGCGCCAGGGCTGCGACGGCAGCGCTGTCACCGGGACGTTGTGCCAGTGCGGGCGCCAGCGTGTCATAGGCATTGGCCAGATCGCCGCGTTCACGCAGTTGGTCAGCCTGGCGGATGCGATAGAGGTAGAGCAGGTCGTCGAAACGCTTGCGAGCCGGCGCGTTCAAGGGCCTGTTCTGAAGGTCGCGCAGAATCTCGTTGACCTGTGCGTCTTCTCCGGATTTAAGCAGGACAGCGGCGTATTGCAGGATGAAATCCGCCGAGGGCGCCGTGGTGTGTTGCAACTGGCCGCGCATGAGGGCCAGTGCACGGGTCGGTTCGCCGATGTCGACATAGGCCGTAGCCAGGCTCGCTGTGCGATCCGGACTGTTGTTGGCCATCGGCTGAATACGATCGAGCAAGGTCAGGGCTTCCTGGCGCTGTCCGCGTTTGCCCAACTCTATCGCCTGGCTGAGTTGCAGGTTGAGGCTGACATCAGCGGCCAGCGCTTGCATGTCCGGGGTGCGCTGGTCGGGGCGCAAGCGTCCCAATGTTGTCTGTGCGGCTTTCCACTCACCCAACTGGACCGACAGCAAGGCGCTGACGTAAAGCGCATCGGCATTGTCGGGATGGGCCTGGAGCATGGCGTTGATCAGGTCCCGGGCCTTTTGCGGTTCGTCCATCGCCAGGTTCAGGCGGGCCAGGGCGAAACGCGTCCAGATGTTGTCCGGTTCGTAGCGCAACGCGTCTTGCAAGGCGTTGCGCGCTGCGGGCAGGTCGTTGCGTTGTTCGGCGAGGGCGGCCAGTTGCGTCGCACGCAAGGCTTTCAGGCGTGCGGACTGGCCGATCTTTGCCTGCCCGGTGGCGGGCAGGCTGTTGATCAGTTGCAGCGCTTCATCGTTCTTGCCGCTCTTGAGCAGCACGTTGACCAGCCCTTCCTGTGCTTGAGGGTCGTCGCGGCGCAGGTTCAATACCAGGCGATAGTTGCCCTGAGCGTCATCGAACTGGCCCGCGCTGGCCTGAATATCCGCCAGGGCGAGGCGAGCGTCCACCCCGTTCGGGGCCAGACGCAGCGCCTGGTTTACCTGGGCCTGTGCCTGGGCTGTCTGGCCTTTGGCCTGGGCGTCCCGAGCCTGCTGCAACGCAGACCAGTAGCGCACTTCGTTCAGCGCCACCTGCCACTGGCTGCCGTCAGGTTGTCGCGTGGCCTGACCCAGGAGCTTTTCCGCTTCGGCCAGTTGGCGTTGCTGTTGGCGAACAACCCCAAGACCGCCCAGCGCATCGGCATCATCGGGTTGGCTTTTCAAGCGCGCTTGAAAAGCCTGTTCGGCGGTGGCCTGATCGCCTGCCTTGAGCGCCTTCAGGCCGCGCGCGACGTCGGCGGGCGGTTGCCATCCCTTACTGGCCGTCGTTGCTACTACCTGTTGCTTGCCCTTGTCCATCTGCGCCCGAATTTCCACGTCATCCGGATGCGTCTTGAGGTACGCCTCGAACAACGGCACTTGTGCCGGATTGGGTGGACCGATCCAGGTCAGCGCCAGGCGCCAGCTTTCGTCGGCATCACCGGCAATGTCGGTACGCTGGGTCAGCGCGGCCAGGGCGCGGATACCTTCGGCACGGCTGTCTTCATGGCGCACCAGATGCTTGGCGTAAAACAGCGCGACGATCGAGTCATTGGGCATTTCTCGTTGCAGGCGCTGAAATCCGCTGCGTGCTTCAGGCCAGTCAGCCTGATTGAAGGCAAGGTTGTTGTAATACTCGCGACCGATCGTGCCTTGAGGCGGACGGCCATCGAACAGCGAGCGAAACTCGGCGGTCGCCTTGTCGCGCTCACCGGCATCGACGAGGCGCCGAGCCTCTTCCAGGCGCTGCTGGCTCTGCGGTTGTGCCAGGGCGATATCCTGCGCCAATTGCAGTGCCTGCCGAGGCGCTGGCTCGATGGCCTGCAAGCGGGCGAGGTATTGCTGCGCCTGTTGTGGCTTGCCCTGTTGCACGCCGATCAAACCCAGGCCATACAGTGCGTCAACCTGGACCGGGTCCAGCAGCAGGACTTTCCGCCAGACTTCCGCAGCGCGTTGAGGGTTTTTGTGCAACTGCCAGTACTGCCCTTGCTCGACGAGTAATGTCTGTGGCGTCGGACTTTGAGCGTGGGCAGCAGCCGTCCATGCGCTCATGGCGGCGATGACTAGCGTGCGGTGGTGCGCGTGCATGCGGTCTCCCAGGAGAGTTTCAGCGTTCCGTCTTCCCGGAATCGGTAATGTTTATCTGCCCAGCCGAGCGCGAACAGGCTGAGCATCAAGTCGTAGTAACGCGGCGGACCGACGTCGGCATCAGGCCTGGCCAGTGCCTCGCGCAAGGCGAGTTCCACGCGGTGTCGCTGCTGATCGGCCAACCCGGGTTGCCCCTTGGCCTGAAGGTAGGGAATCAGCGCAGCCCGGAATCCGAACGGGCTCTGACCCCGGGCACTGCCGTGGCGAACCTCGACTGTTTCCGGGGGGGAACCCGTCGCTACGGTGTTGCGGGCCATGCCGTCCAGCCGTTTGAGCAGCAGCGCTGCCAGCGGCTCGGAGGTATCACTCATGCCCAGCCAGAGGTACACGCGAATGGCGTCGTAGCTGCCCGTGTCGCCATTGATCGGGTCGCTGACGAAAACACCCGATTGCGCTGAAGTGCCTTGATAACCGACCCAGTCCGCGACGAAGCCGTGGCGGCTGGATTGGGCGATCATCGTCGCGGTGTTGCGGGCAATCGCTTGCCAGGGCCCGGACGGTGCTTCCTTGGCCAGCCGCCGTAACAGTGGCAGTGGCAGGTAGCTGGGGTTCAGGCGCCAGAGTGCGTCCGGCTGGACGAAGCCCTGTGGTCCAGGCAATACCATCGGACCCAGCCCGGGCAGGTTGACGACCAATTGCGCTTCGATCGTCGCCATCAGGTGCAGGGCGTCCTGGCGATAGTCCGGCCGATCCCACAGGCGTGCGGCTTCGAGCAGGGCGTAGGCGATCCACAGGTCGGCGTCGGCGGCCGAATTGGCGTCTTGCAGGCGCCACTGACCGTCCGTGCCTTGCCCCCATAACCAGCCCGGCAGGCGTGTGGCGATGTCTGCGCCGGCGAGGTTGGCCGAGGTCCAGCGCCAGAGCGTGTCGAAGCGTGGCTGATCGTTGCCGATCAGTGCGAAGAGCATGCCGTAGGACTGCCCTTCAGAGGTGCTGTGATTGCTCTTCAGGCTCGATTCCAGAACCCGGCCGTCGTCCTGGACGAAGCGCGTTGCGTAGGTTTGCCACAGTGGCCAGGCTGGCGACTCGCAGGAGTTTGCGGCCGCTATCGCCGGCGCCAGCAGGGCAAGCGCAAGCACCGCGCTCAACCTGCGCGCGTTACCGCACAGGCCCTGGCAAAGTGAAGTACCCCGGCTGCTCATGGACGACACAGGCCTGCGCCGCTCATTGGCCAAGACGACGTTTGGCCCGTAAGCGCAGGGCCAGATAGGCCATGCAAGCAAGCAGCAGGACCCCGAGGAGGGTGAACAGCATGAGCGCAATTACGTTCTGCGAGAGGTACCACTGCAGATAGCGCAACGGACCCAGGCGCCCGACGTAGTAATCCTGCTCGGCGACTAACGACTCGACATGCTTGCCCCTGACCACCACCAGACTGCCTTGCAATTGCTGGGCATTTTCTTCGCTGCTGAGCAGGGCGTTGGTCACGTCGGCCAGGCCGTCTGGCCTTGTGCCGGCGATAAACACCACGCTACGGCCACTCTTGAGCGGCGATTCGAATCCGGTCAGATAAGCACTGCCGTCCTCAGCGCTAAACCTGAAGCTGCTGCGCGCTTCGCGTAGATTGGTTTTCGTATCCGGGCTGATCCAGTTGCGCAGGCGCAAGGGCAGGTCAGACAGTTCAAAGTACTGCGCAGCGTCTTCGCCTTTAGCCGGCAGAAGGCTTTGCCATTGCTGTAGCAGCGGCTGATTGTTGCCCGAGGCGAGCACCAGCAAATCCCGGTCGCTTTGCTCGGCCACCTGATCGGCGTGGACCACCTTAACGCCGGTGGCCGGATAACCGGTGGAGTCGCCGAAGCGGCCCAGCAGGGTCAGATAGGCGCTCAGATCGGCCGGGCCTGGCTCGTCGGGCAGGATCACCGATGTTTCAGACAGGTCGGCCATGCGGGTGAACGGGAAGCCACTGTCCTTGAACACCCCGAGGTTGGGCATGGCCATGAAGTGTTCGTACTGGCTGAGGTCCAGGGTCGAGTCCGGGTCGATCACACCGCGCATGTTGTCGATGATGATGTCGCGGCATTCGCCCTGTTTGATGTAGTCATACATGAAGCGAAACTGCAGGCGCGATTGCAGCGCAACTGAATTGAGCGGCAACAGCATGCGCGACGTGCGGGCCAGGCTGTCGTCGGTTTTGAGCATCGACAGCAGGCTGTCGCTGTTGCCGAGTTTCTCGATCGAGGGCAGGTCGATCGACTTGATGAAGGTGTCGTTGAAACTGATCAGCAACGAAGAGTTTGTGGAGACCGGTTGCGGCGTATAGCGGTATTTCAGGTCAAGTTGCGCACCGGGCTCACGCCAGTTGAACAGGTCGGGTGGCAAGCGCAGCGCCACCGTCATTTGTCCCGGGTTGTAACCCGACACATTGAGTTCTGCGGGCTTGGCCAGCTCACCCAGGCGAACCGGGCGATCGGAGGGCAGCCAGTTTGGCGCGTCGTACGGTTGGCGTGGCTTGAGCGAGTCGATCCGGTCGATCACCACGCTCTGCCCGGAAAAGGCCGAGCCGCCGAGGACCAACGCTGTCGCGGCGACCTTGAGATCGGCGCCATCGCGCCCGGAGACGATCAACAGTTTGCCCTGAGCATCATTCGGGTTGCTCATGAGGGTCAATGTCGGCCCCGTGGCCTCTTTGATCGGCAAACCACTCAAGGTCGTTGATTCGTTACCGATGACAAACACCACCGCGTTGCCCTTGGCCGGCAGGCTGGTGAGGCTGGCGGGGAAGGTTGCGCCACGGTAGCTGGCCAGGGCGCCAAACCAGGACGACAGGATCCCGGCGGCCTCAAGTTCAGGACCGCCCGGGCGCGCGGCGAACACGAAGGGCAGCTTCAGGGGCGAGGCGTCTCGACGATCGAACAGGGGAAGCGGCAGAGCGGACAGGTCGTTGGGCTGTTTAATCGACGTCACCTGGAGGCTCAGCTGGCTCTCGTTGCCGATCCTGGCCCAAAGGCTGGAGTGCAAAGGGTCTTCACATTGCATCGTGTAATGACCGATGAACTGCAGGCTGAGCCGATTGAATTCGGTGATGGTCTGCGGCGGAATCTGCACGGTCCGGGTCTGCAATTTACCGGCCTCTTCCTTCGGGAGGGGCAGGCTGGCGGCCACTTGATCGTTGATCAGCACGTTGATTTGCGAAAGGTCGGCCAGCAGCGCCGGTGAGTAGCTGTACTGCAGCGTGACCTGTGCAGCCGTGACGACCTCATCGGCGCGCACATCGAAATTCACACTGTCGGTCGCCTCCACGCCTTTTAGGGTCATCGAATAGCTTTTGCCCAGCTCCTTGAGGGTGCGGGTATAGCTGTTGCCCGGGGCATCGGTCACGGGCAACGATGCGACCGGCAACACCGCCGGCTCTGTGGCGCTGATTTGGGCGGCAGCACTCAATGCCCAGCCGTTCCAGCCCACTAGCGAGCAGGCGATCAGCATGAGTGAGCGACGAGGAAGAAAGGTCCGGCGAGTGGAAGGCTTCAAGATCGTTGCGTGTCCGCGGTGGAGTCGATGGGTGATGGAGTGTCGGGGCGTTTGCGCAGCAGCGCGTGGCTGTCCTTCAGGCTTGCAACGAACAAGCGCAGGATGGCGCGTAAGCCAATGCTGCTGACCTCGCGCAATGCCGACATGGGCGCGTCGAGGCGGCCGTTACCCCAGGTATTGGCCCAGGTGTCGGCCCGTGAAAAGGTCAGTCGCACCAGTTCGCTTTGCTGGCGCAGGGTCAGGCCCTCGAATTGCACGCCTGCCACGCCGTCGTTGTTGAAGATCGTTGTTGCGGGAAAGAGGCTTGAAGGCGGCGTGCGCAAAATGCACAGCCGCAGCTTCTCATCGACGCTGAGCTGCACCTGCGGTGGCAGTGCCAGACCCACGCCGTTTTGTGAGAAGTCCTGAGTTTTGCAATCGAACCAGGTGCCGTCTTCGCGGTAGACACGCACGGGCAGGTCAGCGGGCACCCTGGGTTCGTTGCGTACCTGGGAGGACTCAGTGGCCACCGCTACGGCGGTGCTGACGATGATGATGTTGTACACGGTCCAGGCCAGGTTGATCAGCAGGGTCGTGACCTCGGCCGAATCACTCCCGACCAGCTTCATCACGCCAATCACCAGACCGATCATGTTCAAGGTCAGCAGCACGATGTAAGGCCGTGCAAGCTTCCAGTCGAAATAGTCCTTCTCGATGGTGCCGCCCTTGTCGGTCACATTGAACTTGCCCAGCGAAGGGCTGATCAGGGCCAACAGTACTGGTCGCATGATGTACCAGGCCAAAACCGACTCATACACTTCGTTCCAGAAGGAATGGCGGAAACGCCCCTGGATGGCGGAGTTGGTCAGGCTGGAATGGAAAATATGCGGCAGTACATAGACCGTGACCATCAACGCCGAGGCATGGAAAATCTGCGCGTCGAAAAACAGATAGGCCAAGGGTGCAGTCAAGAACACCAGCCGGGGCAGGCTGTAGAAAAAGTGCATCATGGCGTTGAGGTAGCAGATGCGCTGCCCCAGGTTCAGACCTTTGCCAAATAGCGGATTGTCGGTCCGAAAAATCTGCGCCATGCCTCGCGCCCAACGTATGCGCTGGCTGATGTGTCGGGAAAGGCTTTCGGTGGCCAGGCCCGCCGCTTGTGGAATGGCGAGATAGGCCGTATTGAAGCCACGGCGATTGAGCTTGAGTGCCGTGTGCGCATCCTCCGTCACGGTTTCGGTGGCGATGCCGCCGACTTCCAGCAAGTGAGTCCGCCGGATGACCGCGCAAGAGCCGCAGAAAAACGCTGCGTTCCACAGGTCGTTGCCGTCCTGCACCAGGCCGTAGAACAACTCACCTTCATTGGGTACCGAGCGAAAGGTATCGAGGTTTTTTTCGAACGGATCGGGTGAATAGAAGAAGTGCGGTGTTTGCAGCAACGCCAGGTTCGGGTCCTTTGAAAACCAGCCCATGGTGATCTGCAGGAAGGAGCGGGTGGGCACGTGGTCGGCATCGAATATGGCGATGAACTCGCCGTCGGTGACTTTGAGTGCTTCGTTGAGGTTGCCGGCCTTGGCATGGTCATTGTTGTCGCGGGTGATGTAGTTGACACCAATCTGCTGACAGAAAGCCTTGAATTCCTCCCGGCGTCCGTCATCGAGCATGTGCACCCGCAGTTTGCCCTCGGGCCAGTCGATGGCCTGAGCGGCAAGCACCACCAGTTTGACGATGCCCAACGCTTCGTTATAGGTGGGAATGAAAACGTCTACCGTCGGCCATTCAGCGGGCGGCTGTTGCAGAAACTGCGGTTTACGATGCAGCGGCCAAGCGGTCTGTACGTAGCCGAAGACGAGGATGAGCAAGGCATACAGCTCGGCCAGCACCAGCCCGTAGCCAAATACGGCATCCTGCCAATTGTCGAAGCCCAGGGTGTCGGTCAGGCGCCAGTACATGTAGCGCAGCGAAGCGATCAGCGAGAGGGTGATCAGCGTCAGGATCGCCAGACGCCCGGCTTGCTTGCGGATGATCAGGCTGGTGGCGAAACAGACGACAGCAAACGCGGCCTGGGAATACAGGTTCAGCGGCGCGGTGAGGATACCCAGCACCAGCAATGCGGCGAACAACACGGCTGAGAGCTTCAGGCCTTGGCGCCAACGCTTGGGCCATCGACTGACGTGAGCCTGGAAAGTGTCCAATAGCTCCTCCAGCCACCACGCCTTCGCAGGTGCCTGATTCAGCCGGGCGGTCATGGCGTGCCCTGCAGGCTGGAAGCATCCGCGAAAAGCAGGGCATGGACCGCGCCTGACAGCGAGAGAATGTCCTGACAGCCAATGCTCTCAGGTGCGTACTGCAGCAGGTCCCGACCATAGGCCAGCGACTCGTTGAACTGGTGATCGAGGCGAATCGTCCCGATCAGGTTGGCGCCGAGCCGCCGCCGAAACAGCACGCCCATGTCCCTGCAGAACGAACGCGAGTCATCCCGTTGGTTGAGCACATACCGGTGCCGCTGCGCGCGTCTTGGGCTGGTTTCCAGCCACTGGGTCATAGTGTCCAGTGCCAGGTAGGAGGCCGCGTCGGCCACCGTCATTACCAGCACCAGATCGGCGGCGTCGAGTGCCTGTTGCGAATAGACGGTCGCACCCGAAGGAGTGTCCAGGATCACGGTATCGTTTTCGCTGAGGTTCATTGACGCAAGGTGCTGATTCAACCAGTCAGAATCTTCAAGCATCAACTGCTTGAGCAATCGGCGGTCGTTCACCTCGCCAGTGCCGAAGGGCAGGCACTCGCTGTCGCTAAAGCCCGGCAGGCAATGAGCGCCCCAGTCTGCGTGCTGTTCTTTGAGCTGGATCAGCCCGGGAACCTGCCGGGTGATACCCAAGTGGCCGGACAGCGCGTTCTGAGGGTCCAGATCAATAGCGATGGTACGCCCGCCAGGGCGCCGAAGGGTTTTTGCGAGGCCGGCGGCGACGGTGCTTTTACCCACTCCACCATTCGCCGAAACGATAGCAATGACCTTCGCCTTGGTCCGCTTGCGAGTTATTTCTGGTAGACCGTCCCGACGAACCTGGTTGAGTTCACGCAACAGGTCGCTCAATCGCTGACGATCGCACGTAGCAGAACTCGCAGGTGGCTTGGTCAGGGGAGGGGATATGGGTGAAGGTTGCGAGAGGACAACATTCTTCACAGGCTCGACCAACGCACCAACCAATAAAGAAGGCTGTGGCTCGTCCATTAGAAATACAGGGGGCGTTGGTGTTGGTGTTGGTGTTGGGGGAGGCAAGGCCACCGACGGTTCTGGCTCAGCGAGTTCTGGTGTAACCGGGTCGTCTTTGAAATCTTTGTAGTTCGGTTGTATTTCCTGGTAACTCTCCGCATTGGCGCCAAAACGTGTAAAGAGTTTCGCAATATCGTCTACATATTTCATGCGTTGTACCAGTTATGAAATAACTCAGAAACTCAGCATTCCATTAACTTTTAAAAGTTGATGCGTCGTCTTGGCGTTGGCAGAGTGCCATTAATCTAGGGTGTCTACGTCTTAGTGTCAACGAATGTTATAAGAAGTCAGCGAGACTAATTGATGTTGGTCTGACTGTTATTGGGGGGTGTTATTTGTGGAAAGTGTGAGTGTTAGAGTTTGTCAAGTAATCACTGTTCAATAAGGTGTAACAGGATGAAAGGTAATGGGGTTACTTGTCCGGATAAATAACTTTCGGTGCGATGGAGTGTGAATGTTGATCGCCTTCGATGAGAAGAGTGATGCGCAGGATGGTCCGTTTTTACTGGGCTTGAAGATGGGTAAATTGAACCAGGGATGAGTATTGATTAACTGTATGGGGTGCCAGGGAGCGAGTTTCAATCACTCCGTCCCGACCCTGTTTTTCAATGAATTAGCCCAGCCTGAGAAGGCTGGGCTTTTTCGTGTCTGAAAATTACCCCTATTTATACCGGCCCTAGCGCCGATCCAGCCAAACCGTTTGTGCATTACAGAATTCACGCACACCGAAATGCGAGAGTTCACGGCCAAAGCCACTCTTCTTCACGCCACCAAAACTGACACGCGGATCGCTGGCGCTATAGCCGTTGATGAACACGCCGCCGGTTTCAAGTTCGCTGGCCATCTGCTGGGCGAGTTCAACATTGCGCGTGTAGAGGGTGGCGGTGAGGCCGAACTCGCTGTCATTGGCCAACTCCAGCGCATGGGCTGCGTCTCGGGCCGTGATGATTGAGGCCACCGGACCAAACAACTCCTGTTTGAATGATGTCATCTGATCGGTCACGTCGCCGAGTACAGTGGGCTCATAGTAGTTACCTGGGCCTTCAGCCTTCTTTCCACCCATCAGCAACGTCGCGCCTTCTTTTAGTGTGTCGCGCACCTGTTGATCCAGTTCATCGCGCAGATCGAAGCGAGCCATCGGGCCGATATAGGTGGTGGTAGCCAGTGGATCACCGACAACCAGTTGTTGGGTGGCCTCGACGAACTTGCGGGTAAATTCCCGGGCAATGCCTTGCTCGACTATCAGTCGTTTGGCTGCGGCGCAGACTTGTCCGGTGTTTTGATAGCGCCCGATCACGGCGGCTTTTACCGCCTCATCGAGGTCCGCGTCGTCGAGAACGATAAACGGGTCGGAGCCGCCCAGTTCCAATACGCATTTCTTCAGCGCGGCTCCGGCCTGAGCACCGATGGCCATGCCCGCTCGCACGCTACCGGTGAGGGTGACGGCCGCGATGCGTGGATCGGCGATCGCCTTGGATACACCGTCCGGGGTGACGTTGATGACCTCGAAAACACCTTCGGGGAAATCCGCTTGCTTGAAGGCCTCCAGCAGCAGGTAGGTGCTGCCCATGACGTTTGGCGCGTGCTTGAGTACGTAGGTATTGCCGGCGAGCAGGGTGGGGACCGCGCCGCGCAGGACTTGCCAGATGGGGAAGTTCCACGGCATCACGGCGAGAATCGGGCCCAGGGGGCGATATTCAATGCGTGCCTTGCCGCCTTCAACCAGGGTCGGTTCCGGGCTCAGCATGGCGGGGCCATGTTCGGCGTACCACTGGCAGAGCTGCGCACATTTTTCAATTTCACCGCGGGCCTGAGCAATCGGCTTACCCATTTCCTGGGTGATCATGTTCGCCATAGCCTGTGCATTGTTGCGCAAGGCCTGACCGAGGTTGATCAACAGTTGCGCGCGCTGTTCAACCGGTTTGCCGCGCCAGGCGCGAAACCCGGTAGCGGCCCGCGTCAGCGCGGCCTGTAATGCCGAATCGGATTCGAAAGGGTAATGGCCGATCTGCTCGCCCGTGGCGGGGTTGATCGAAATGGCATGGGTAAGGCTGGATACGTTGGTCATGGCACCGTCCTGCGAGGTAGGAATGTGCTCAGGTTATGGGGCTATATGTTTTCTGGAAACTGAATAATACTGAGCATAACGTTCACGTTTGGAGAATGTCTTGGATCTGGTTCAGCTCGAAATTTTCAAGGCTGTCGCCGAGCACGGCAGCATCAGCGTGGCCGCCCAGCATATTCACCGGGTGCCATCGAATCTCACGACCAGAATCAAACAGCTTGAACTGGACCTGGGTGTGGATCTGTTTATTCGCGAGAAGAGTCGCCTGCGCCTGTCGCCGGCCGGCTGGAGCTTTCTGGATTACGCTCGACGTATTCTCGACCTGGTTCAGGAGGCGCGCGCCACCGTGGCGGGTGAAGAACCGCAGGGAGCCTTCGCCCTGGGTTCGCTGGAAAGTACTGCAGCGGTACGTATTCCAGAGCTATTGGCCGCCTATAACCAGAAGCACGCCAAGGTCGAACTGGACCTGTCCACCGGCCCCTCCGGGACCATGATCGATGGAGTGCTGTCCGGGCGGCTGGCCGCTGCATTTGTCGATGGTCCGGTGTTGCATCCGGCGCTGGAGGGCGTGCCTGCATTCGAGGAGGAAATGGTCCTGATCGCCCCAATCAACCATGACCCGATTCATCGGGCCAAGGATGTGAATGGCGAAAACATCTATGCCTTCCGCTCCAACTGCTCTTATCGCCATCATTTCGAAAGCTGGTTCGCCAATGGCGCGGCGGTGCCCGGCAAGATTTTCGAAATGGAGTCCTATCACGGCATGCTGGCCTGCGTCAGCGCCGGTGCCGGCCTGGCGCTGATGCCCCGCAGCATGCTCGAAAGCATGCCTGGATGCACGACGGTCAGTGTCTGGCCGTTGTCGGAGTCGTTCCGCTATTTACGCACCTGGCTGGTGTGGCGCAGGGGGACCGTGTCGCAGAGCCTGACGATGTTTGTGCGCTTGCTTGAGGAGCGCGGTGTGGTGTTGATCGATAAATAGCGGAAAGTTAACGGTCTGTGCCGAAAAACCGGATAATGGCGGCCAAATCGTTTAGCTCGTAATTCTGGTAATCGCACATGGAAATCAAGGTCAACTTTCTCGACAACCTTCGACTTGAAGCCAAGTTCGACGACTTCACGGTGATTGCCGATCAACCCATTCGCTACAAGGGCGATGGCTCGGCACCGGGGCCGTTCGATTACTTCCTGGCTTCGTCGGCGTTGTGTGCGGCGTACTTCGTGAAGCTGTATTGCGAAACTCGCAATATCCCCACCGAAAATATCCGCCTGTCGCAGAACAACATTGTTGATCCGGAAAACCGCTACAACCAGATTTTCAAGATTCAGGTTGAATTGCCGGCGGACATTTCCGCCAAGGACCGTCAGGGGATCTTGCGCTCCATCGACCGTTGTACGGTAAAGAAGGTGGTGCAAACCGGGCCTGAGTTTGTGATTGAAGAGGTCGAAAACCTCGACGCCGATGCCCAGGCGTTGCTGATGCCGCACTCGACCAGCGAGGCGGGCACCTACATTGTGGGCAAGGACCTGCCGCTGGAGCAAACCATCGCCAACATGTCGGGCATCCTGGCTGACCTGGGCATGAAGATTGAAATCGCTTCGTGGCGCAATATCGTTCCCAATGTGTGGTCGCTGCACATCCGCGATGCGCACTCGCCAATGTGTTTTACCAACGGCAAAGGCGCGACCAAGGAAGGCGCGCTGGCATCGGCACTGGGCGAGTTTATCGAGCGGCTCAACTGCAACTTCTTCTACAACGATCAGTTCTGGGGCGAGGACATCGCCAACGCGGCGTTTGTGCATTACCCGGACGAGCGCTGGTTCAAGCCTGGCCCGAAGGACGAACTGCCGACTGAAATCCTCGACGAGTACTGCCTGAAGATTTACGACCGGGATGACGAGTTGCGTGGTTCGCATCTGTACGACACCAACTCCGGCAACACCCAGCGCGGCATTTGTTCACTGCCGTTTGTGCGCCAGTCGGACAATGAGGTGGTGTACTTTCCGTCCAACCTGATCGAAAACCTGTTCCTGAGCAATGGCATGAGCGCCGGCAACACCCTGGCCGAAGCCCAGGTGCAGTGCCTGTCGGAGATCTTCGAGCGCGCGGTCAAACGCGAAATCCTCGAAGGCGAAATGGCCCTGCCGGATGTGCCGCAGGAAGTACTGGCGAAATACCCGGGGATTCTGGCTGGTATCCAGGCCCTGGAAGAGCAGGGCTTCCCGGTGCTGGTCAAGGATGCATCGTTGGGCGGGGAGTTCCCGGTGATGTGTGTGACCTTGATG